>NZ_JBXHAP010000003.1:0-704441 GCF_056895175.1 Dyadobacter sp. HNCC25DJ183 | reverse complement strand
CCCCTTCGCCTTGCATGTATTAAGCCTGCCGCTAGCGTTCATCCTGAGCCAGGATCAAACTCTCCATTGTAAATATTATCCGATGTAACCTCCCGAAAGAAGCCCATCAATGTTTCTAACGAACCTATCTTTTTGCTCTCTTCATCATGTCAAAGAACGTTGCTCTGAAATTCTCAGAACTCGTGGCGTCGCCGTCTGCGATGCCTTTGTTGTTGATCGGGGTGCAAAAGTAGGAGGAACAATTTTAACAAGCAAGCATCTGCTGAAAATATTTTCAAAAAACTTCCAAATATTTTCAGCGCACCCCATTCATTTACCTGGAAAGTAATTATCGCAGTTATCGATTAGGAAAGACATGGTAGCGCTAACACTTCCAGTCAGGAAAATGATTTACTATATATATAGAGATCCTTGTCATAAGATCCGTTGCGCGGTCTAACCAAGAAAATCTACCCTTTTCCTATATGAGTGACTTTTCGCGGGCTAGTTTCTGGTACTTCTCAACGGCGGTGCCTTTGTCGGTTCGGAGTTCAGCCAGCAAATCAGTGGCAATGTCAGTTGGACAATGCCTGGATCCCCACAGAACCAGCTCTACGATAATGGGCACGGTATCCACCCCTTTTCCGGTCAGGCGGTAAGTGAACTTCGATTTTTTGTCGGCCGCCACAGTCTTGGTTAGTATGCCCTGCGATTCCAGGACTGCCAAACGATCTGCAAGAACATTAGTAGCAATCTTTTCTGCTGACAGCAGAAATTCTCCATAGGTAGATTTCCCAGCAAACACCATATCCCTCAGGATAAGTAAGGTCCACTTGTCCCCGAATATGTCCAGCGACGTGCTCACCGGGCAGGTAGAACGTTGTTTTAGTTCTTTCATAAATAATGATATATTATTTCACTTGCTATTTGCAAGTAATTATTCTTACCTTTACACTTGCAAAACGCAAGTAAATATAACTGGATTTTTAATTTATTATCATGATTTTAATAACTGGCGCAACTGGTGGCCTGGGCCACGAAACCATTGATTACTTATTTAATAATACTCCCGCCGGAGAAATCGCAGCTCTGGTGCGAGATGTAAGCAAAGCCTCAGACCTTGTGGAGCGAGGTGTGGATGTCAGGCAAGCCGACTACTTTGACTACCCTTCGCTGGTACAAGCCATGCAAGGCATTGATAAGGTGCTGCTGGTGTCAGCAGTGGCATTTACCGACCGGGTACTGCAACACCGGAATGTGATCGACGCAGCGAAGGAGGCCGGAGTAAAACACCTTTTTTATACCAGCATTCAACGCAGTAGCAACTTCGTGATGCAAGAAGTCACCGAAAGCGACCTGGCTACGGAGACCTATCTCAAAGCCTCCGGACTGACATACACCATTATTAAAAACGGCTACTACTTTGAAGGTCTGGCCTACATGATCGGAAGCGAGGTACCCGATTCAGAGATCTTATTCCCGGCGGGCGAAGGCAGGATCGCATTCGTTAAGCGAGCCGAACTGGCTGCTGCTACCGCTGCTCTGCTGACCAGCGAAGGGCATGACAATAAAGAGTATACCCTGACAGGTAGCGAAGCCTATTCATTTCACGACATTGCACGGGAATTATCCTCGCTAGCTGGCCGCCCGATTACTTACAAAAACACTGAGATTCCGGCCTACGTTGCGAGGCAAGTGGCAATTGGATTCCCCGAAGCCGTCGCGAATTTCATTGCTCAGTGGGGCGCCTCCGCCAAACACGGTATGTTGGCTGGCACACACGATACAGTAGAGCGTCTGCTGGGTCGCAAACCCACTTCGCTTCGGGAGTATTTAAAAGAGACTTACTTCGCTCGTCAATAGCGACTTGCCTAACGCCAGGAGTGTAAATGGATTCATGCATTAAATGGTATAAAAAGATATATTTACATCTTCCCAATGCATTTGATAGGTATAAGTCAATTACAGCACCATGAATACGAGAGATTTTGCCAATAGTTGGTTACAGTCATGGAACAACCATGATATTGAGGGCGTTCTATCCCATTTTTCAGAAGATGTTCAGGTCACGACACCCATGATTAAAATTGCGACTGGTGGAACTGAAAACACGCTCTATGGTAAAGACGCAGTGAGAGATTACTGGAATGTTGCAATCCTGAAATTTCCTGATTTACACTTCAAGTTGCTTTGCATTACAGAAGGTGTGGATTCGGTGGCACTATACTATGAAACAGTTATGAATAAAACAGCGATCGAGGTTATGTTCTTTGATGAAAATAACCTGGTTAAAAGAATGGACGCATTTTACAGTCTGTCGCCGGAGTGAATGCACCACATACTCACTGTCTGACCAAAACAAACCCTCAGGATAATGCAAAATTGAATTGTTACTGCGATTCAATTTCGAAACTATTCAGTCTGATTTTTGTGCCGGAAGTCCAGATTGTGAAAAACAAAGAACCGCAGCACATTGTTGCTATTAAAGTGATTTCCGGAAGGCAGCTGCTGAAACTGGTTCATATAACCCAGCTGTGCATTCAGCCCTTTTGTAAACTGATAACCCAAACCGACGAAAAAGCGGTTCTGATCAAAAAGATTATAGGTAATCTGCTTGCCCGCATTAACATGGATTTCATCATTAAAGGCAAAAAAGATTGTATTGGGCTCGATGAAATCACGGTTTAGAGGAACCATTAGATTAAGTAGATAGCGAACCCGGAAATTGAAGCCATATCCTTTCTGCAGACGGTCATTTGCGGTTTTCCTGTTAAAGCGTTCCTCCAAACGTATCCATTGTTGAGTTTGCAAGCGCTTTTGGCGGCTCGTCCAAAGTACCTGCTGCCATGGACGGTGCTCCGGCCGAACGGTATGCAAGCCAGCAGCAGGATAGCTGCGCGCATAGGTGTATCCGGCGGTAAGTCGCAGATGGTCATTAACATAATAGGTAATGCCCGGACGAATGAGCTGCGCAGACCAGCGTTCAAGAAAGTCAGTCCTTCTTGCGTGAACATCGAGCCAGATGCCCCATTTATCTGTTAGCCTGCTTTGGTTGAAATAGCCTAGCCACACGCCGTTTTGCTTATTGATCAGCTTCTGAGAAAATGACGGAATTGTGAACAAGACAAACAGTAGCAGTAAATACTTTTTCATCGATTCAGTTAATAATGACACAAGTTTTGAATGCAGCAGCTGGTGCTGACTGCACTGCAATACTAACCGGTCGCAATCCCGGAAAATAGAACGGAAATGACGGATTTGTACGGAGTTTACTTTTTGCGCAAAGATTTTCTGAATGCAGAAGGATTTTGTCCTGTATGAAGCTTGAAAATGCGGTTGAAGTGACTTTGATCGGAAAAACCAGTCAGGTAAGCAATTTCAGCAAGACTGTTTTTAGTGCTGCCAAGTAGTTCAATAGCCTTTTCGATCCTTTGTTTGCGGATGTACTCGCCAAACGACATATCACTAAAATATTTGGAGAATTCACGGGATACATACGACGGGTTCATATCCAGCCCTGCGGCAACTTCTTTCAGGCTAAGATTCAGATTTGTATCTATCTGATCCTGGATAATCTCTTTTAATTGCCTGGCCCAAACGGGAGCTTTCTCAGTCCCCGTCTTTTCAAGCATATAAGTATTAAATATCTCCAATAGCAGCTTTTCGGTTGGATTCTGCGTATGCTTTTGATCTTGTAAATGTCTCGCCCAGCTGTAAAGTGCATCGTAGATCAGCATCCCTTTCTCAAGCAGTTCGAAGTCATCAATAAAGTTGAAAGCCAGACCGGCGGAAATGGCCCACAGCCCTGAGCTTTGTGGTGCCAATGAATGCACATCGGTATCTGCACCACGAATGATGATAGCCATATCATTCACGGCGTCGTCGCGGATGTTGAATTTTTCAATCAGGCGATCAAATGTGCAGCGGTCCTCATAATGCGTCAGCTCAACGCCGGGTACGTCAAAAGCAATGGCATCAAGCTCTTTCGCTTTTTCAACTACTATATCGGATGGTACAAAGAAAAACTGAGCTTCCGGGTCTATGAATCTCCGGATTAACCAGGGACAGGCTAACCTGTCAATTTTTGGCCGTTCACGTGTTATCCAGTTCATTTGACTAAGATATAAAGGGAACCTCACAGTAGCGCTTTCATCAGCTCCAATTCGTCAGCACGACCCTATTATCATCGCAAAACAAGTATTTAACCCAATATCCCCAATCAGGAATTTTGGTAGACAATACAGTAATTTGTATAACATTCCACCACCTGATAACGCTGAAATTTGTGCTTCTGATTACTACTCAAAACACGAACGAACAGATGGACAATATCAATCGCAGAAAATTCCTCCCGGCAGGTGCGTTAAACGCCTCGGCTATGGCCGTTGCAAAAACCCACAGGCTATCTCCAGGGTTTATAATGAATAGTGCAGGAACATCATGCACGACTTTTGTAGTAGGTTTAATGGCTGGTCGTCGCGCCGGTGATTTAAGCCTGAACATTTATTCCAACAAACAACGATAACATGACACAGTCATTTGAGATTAAGGCATTTGGTAACCAGGCCAAAGAGGCGGAACTGGAACAACTAAGCATTCAAAGAAGAAAACCCACACCCCACGATGTAGAGATTGACATTCTATTCTGCGGCGTGTGCCACTCCGACCTCCACACTGCGCGCAGCGAATGGGGACCAACGATGTACCCGTGCGTGCCCGGCCACGAGATTGTCGGCAAGGTTAGAAATGTGGGCGGGCACGTCAGCAAATTCAAGGTTGGTGATATGGTGGGTGTGGGTTGTATGGTAGATTCCTGCCGCGAATGCGAATACTGCAAGGAAGGACTCGAACAATACTGCGAGCCCGGCATGGTAGGTACATACAATGCCCCTGACCCTTATTTTCCCGGCTCGCCAACGTTTGGCGGCTATTCAGAAACGGTTGTTGTCGACGAGCATTACGTACTCCGCATTCCCGACAACCTGGACCTTGCCGCGGCAGCTCCGTTGCTTTGTGCGGGTATCACCACGTATTCGCCGCTGCACCACTGGCAGGTAGGTCCAGGCAAAAAGGTAGGTGTTGTAGGGATTGGCGGACTAGGCCATATGGCGATCAAAATCGCCAAAGCAATGGGCGCTCATGTGGTCGCATTTACCACTTCGGAAACCAAGTTTGCAGAGGCTAAACGGCTTGGGGCAGATGAAGTGGTTCTTTCCAAAGACAAGGAACAAATGGCTGCATTCAAAGGGAAGCTGCACTTTATCCTCGATGCAGTCAGTGCCGAGCACGATATCAATGCATATCTCAGCCTGCTGCGTGTTGACGGTTCACTCGCGCTCGTAGGCGCACCCGAGCACCCGTTGCCGGTAGCCGCATTCAGCCTCATTGTCGGCCGGAAAAGCTTCGCAGGATCTTCCATAGGCGGTATCCGGGAGACACAGGAAATGCTGGATTTTTGTGGAGAGCACAACATCACGGCAGACATTGAAATGATCGACATTCAAAACATCAATGAAGCATACGAGCGGCTGCTGAAAGGCGATGTCAAGTATCGTTTTGTGATTGATATGGCGTCTTTGAAGGGTAACTAATATCCGTACCGTTTAAATGCCGCCTTGTCTTTTGATGCGGCGGCATTTCTTAGTTAATCAGCATTCATTAATTTACGAAAAGTAGCCGGGTTACATCGGGTGATCAGATCCAGTATAGCGCCATTCCCGGCAAACAGGAGGCTCCGCGGGAGCCCTAATTAGACGCGATGTGTTGTTTCTATAAACAGGAAGCCGCTCTGCGGCTGCGTTCCCGCTTTATGTGAAAGCAATTACAAGGTATTATTCGGCTCCCGAGGAGCCTCCTGTTTATAGAAGAGAGGAATTTACCAAGTCTTTCAATTCTGACATTGATCTGGCTGCAAAAGGTAACAGATGCAGAATATGGCCCTGCAAAGAAATGACGAACTGATAATTATATTGTTTTTACCACTTTGGCCGGGATACCTGCGACAATTGCGTTCGCCGGAACATCCCGGCTTACTACTGCGCCAGCTGCCACCACTGCGTTTTCACCAATTGTAACACCCGGCAGGATCGTAGCAGCTGCTCCAATCCAGGCATTTCTCCGGATGATAACTGACTTTGGGATAACTGTTTCGCGATCTCCCGGATCCAAAGGGTGCGTTTCAGATGTGAGGTTAACCCTCGGGCCGATCATCACATTGTCCTCGATAGTTATCCCGCCCATATCCAGAAAGGAACAAGCGTGATTGATGAACACATTTTTGCCTAGACTAATAAGTCTGCCCAGATTGGTATAGAATGGAGGGAAAATGGTCGTAGATGCGTCGATGTTTGTGCCGATGATTTCACTCAGCCGCTCCCTTGCCTGGTCGATATCTCCGGAAGCATTCATTACAGCCGATAATTGGATCGTATTGGCGACGGCCCGCTGAAATAAGCTGTACTCAGGATCATCTTTACGGATCGGTTCACCGGCCTTCATTCTCTCAAAAATATCTTTTACTCCAAAGTCACTGTCCATTTCATCCATATTTACTTCTGTTTTTCGAACTAGCGGTCACCGCTTTCAATTATTTCAGCTTTCTAAAAATTTCCAGCATGGTTTCCTTGTCCAGCGCATTCATATCCACCAGCTTCAATGCTTTCACCATTTTGAGGGTGGTTGTTTTGTAATGCTGGAAATGTTGCGTTTTTAGATGCGACTGATAGGCGGCGCTGTCAGCATATATCTCAACGATCCTGCTCTGGTTCGGCTGCTCTTTCATGCGCATGGGAAAAATAGCAATAACACCCTGCTCCTTTTCGACCGAAGCTGCGGCTTCTTCTTTCAAAATGGCATTGTACTCCGTCAGGAATTCAGGTACGATCTCAATTTCCGAGATCCGCACCATCATATCGGCCTCAACAACAGGCGATTCAGGCCGGGAAATGATTTTTCTCAGGGTATTGGCTTGTGTTTTGCTGACCAGTTTTTCAATGAGCTGTGCTGCCTCTGCAAGCTGGTTTTCGGTAATACCCACATTGATACCCATTTTCACATGAGCCTGTAACTGCGGAGTCAGGCCAGGCATTGCAGCGAGTGCTGAAATGGTTACAAATTCCCGCTCCTGAAAAGTCAATACTTCACTTTCGAAAATGTCGGCAAACAAGTGTTCTTTCAGGAATGCATCGATTCGCGGCGCAAATTCACCAAAACCAGGTGCTGGCTTTGACTGCGGTGTTTTGGTCAATGTCTCCAGAACTTTCCTACCCTGCTCGTATGAATCATTACCTGCTTTCGTAACAACACCCGGCTTTCCCTGCTTGTCCTTCATCCCGTCTGCTTTCCTTTTTTCTACAACAGCCATGAAAGTATTAATCGCATTCAGACTTCGTGGAAAACCGCAGTAGGCATAGAGCTGCACCAGTATTTCCTTTGTTTCCTCCACTGTCAAACCTGCGTCCAGACCATTGCCCAGCTCCGTCGAAAGCTTTTCAAGGTCCCCGGCCGCGGTCAGCCCGGAAATTGCGACGATGCTTTGCTCGCGTCCGCTCAATGCTTGTTTGGGAATGTTCGTTTGTGCTTTCATAACGTGGGCACCCAGCAGCGAGACAAAAATGAGTACCGCCGACAACAGTTTGTTTAATTTCATGATTGAGCAGGTTTACTGTTTGTTCACGGCACTATATTCTTCCTCCGAGACTGGTTTAAGCCAGACTACATTGGTTTCGCCCTCATAACTGGTAATCGCAATATGTGCCATTTTCGACATTGCCGCTGCTCCGTGCCAGTGCTCCACGTTCTCCGGAATGTTAATCACGTCCCCTTTTTTGATCGGCTGCGCAGGTTGGCCTTTTTCCTGATAATAACCTGCTCCCTCAGTAACGATGAGCACTTGTCCTTGTGGGTGTGTATGCCAATTGGTTCTGGCACCAGCTTCAAAGGTTACACTGCCGATTGCAAAATCATTGTTTTTATCCCTGGCCAGAAGGGGAAACAGGTAAGCGTCACCGGTGAAATATCCGTTGGTTAATTTATCTCCTTTTTCGAAAAGCGGTTCATTGTTCTGATTTGTCATGTTTGCCGAAGTTTTATGTTGGCTAAATGCTGTTATTGGCAAGAAAGCGCCGACTAGCAATGCGTAAATAGCTGATTTTGTGTTTAATTTCATAGTAAGAGAATTTTACTTTCAATTTGTATCACAAAGGTCGCCAGGCACAGACCGCCGGTTTTTACACAAGTTACAGGTTTATTTACCAGTTTTACTGATCTGCCCATTTAAAGGAATTTCCGCGCAAATGCATTACTATATTTGAATTGAAAATCTTTGGGATATGGAACAGGTAGAAAGGCTGGAAACTGTAAAGCAGTACAACAACTGGGTGGGCGCCGAGACACTGCACCCGATGGTGAGCGTAGTTAATTTCAATGAGATTCCGACTGTCCAGCATTTCAGGCGGTACATGGGCGTTTATGCCGTATTCCTCAAAAACATCAAATGCGGGGATATGATCTATGGGTGCCAGCCTTACGACTATGAAGACGGAACATTGGTTTTTGTAGCGCCAGGGCAGGTTTACGGCATCGACAGCAAAGGCGTAGCTACCAAACCCTCCGGCTATGCATTGATCTTTCACCCGGATTTGCTCGCAGGAACGCATCTGGGAAAAACGATAAAGGAATATTCGTTCTTTTCATATGAAGTCAGCGAAGCCTTGCATTTATCCAAAAAAGAAAGAGAAACCATTATCGATTGTTTCGAAAAGATCCGTACCGAAATGGATCAGAACATTGACAAGCATAGCAAAACGCTGATCGTTTCCAATATCGAATTGTTCCTCAATTACTGCATGCGGTTTTACGATCGGCAGTTTATCACCCGCACGAATGCAAACAAAAACATCCTGGTGCGTTTTGAAGATTTGCTTAATGATTATTTCAAATCCGGAAAAGCACAAACGTTAGGCTTGCCCAGTGTGGCTTACTGCGCCGAACAACTTCATTTATCCAGCAACTATTTTGGCGATCTTATCAAAAAAGAGACCGGCCACACCGCATTGGACTTCATTCAATCCAGATTGATCGAAGAAGCAAAAGTGAAAATATTCGAGGCGGACAATTCATTTGGCGAGATCGCTTACCAGCTGGGATTTAAATACCAGCAGCATTTCACAAGACTTTTCAAACAAAAGACCGGGGTTACACCAAACGAATACCGGAGTTTGAACTGATTACAGCACTTCATTGTCAAATCAGAATTTAGATTAGACTTTGCCTGCATTCTTTTGTAATCTTGCATGATCCTAACCCTGTTTGTTGATATGGAACCTATTTACAGACGAGATTTTCTTTCTCAGTTATCGTTAGCCACTGCCGCCATTTCGCTGCCTTCATTTGGCTTTCTGAACTCCCGCCGCGCTGATGAATTTGTCACAACAGAAACAAGCTACGGTAAGATCAAGGGCGCCCGAATGGACGGTGTCAACATTTCAAAGGGATTACCTATGGTGGCAAAGTATCCGGTGAAAGGCGATTTCGTCGGCCTGCGCCTTTGGAAAAGTGGACAGGCGTCAGGGATGCATTGGAATTTGGTCCGCCTGCGATTCAGTCGCCACGAAGAAATGAACCTGCACCTGCCGAAGACTGTCTTTTTCTGAATGTCTGGACACCGGCCAACGATAACAAAAAGCGGCCTGTAATGTTTTACAGCCACGGCGGCGGTTTTGTGATCGGCTCGGGTGCCTCGGCGAGTCAGGATGGTTCCAACCTGGCACGTAACTTCGATGTTGTTGTTGTTCAAACCAATCATAGACTGGGCTTACTCGGGTTTTTGTACCTGGATGAAATTGCTGGCCAGGATTATGCGGGCTCAGGCAACATGGGCATTCTCGATATTGCAGCCGGATTAAAATGGGTACATGAAAACATTGCGCAGTTCGGCGGCGATCCTGGTAATGTGATGATTTTTGGTGAATCAGGCGGCGGGGCAAAAACCTCCTGCCTTTACGCGATGCCCGAGGCAGCACCTTACTTTAACAAAGCTTCCATTGAAAGCGGGCCCGGTGTGCGCATGTCCACAAAAGAGACTGCGGCAGAAACCACGGCCATGCTTTTGAAAGAGCTGAACATACCAGCAAACAACTGGCGCAAATTGCTGGAAGTGCCCACCGCAGATCTGCTGGCAATTCAGGCGAAGTTACCCTTTGTGCCGCCATTCCAGGGAAGAAACAGCAAACGCAGCGGGATGCAGGGCCGCTTGGGCGGTTTCGGTCCGGTGGTAGACGGAAATGTGCTGCCCCACCATCCATTTGATCCGACTGCACCTGCTATTTCAAAAGACAAACCGCTGCTGGTTGGCTGGAATGAAGATGAATATACCTTCTTTGCCTGGGAGCGAAAAGAGACCGAACCATTCAAAATGGATTTTGACGGCCTGCAAAAAAAGCTGGAACCGCAGTACGGTGCAGATACGCAAAAGATCATTCAAGCCTACCGGAAAGCGACACCCGATGCCACCGCGCCGGACATTTTCGTGGCTATCTCGTCCATTACCATGATGGGACTTGGCTCGATCGACATTGCCGAGAAGAAGGCGAAGCAAAATGGCGCGCCGGTTTATCTGTACAACTTCGGCTATAAATCTGAAAAGAAGATACCCGGCACCGAATATGCAATGGGGACGCCGCACGCGATGGACATTTCGTTTAAGTTCAACAATGAGATCCCGCCTCGCGACGGCTCAGTGCCCAAAGAAAGTTTCTTCGGCGGCAACCGACCCGAACGTTTCGTAGCCTCACACCATTTCGCCGAGCTTTGGACCACATTTGCCCGCACCGGCAAACCCGCCGCCAAAGATGTACCTGCCTGGCCGGCTTACAACCTGAAAGACCGCCCGACCATGCGCATTGCTGACAAATGCGAAGTGATCAAAAACCGGTACGCCGGCGAGCTTACCATGTGGCGTTCTATCGGTAAGTTGTAATGCAGAATGCATCTAAATTCAGCCTTAACTGCTGTCCTTAGCTTGTTTTGATATATTTTTATGTCAACTCCAATATCTGATGAACGCGCCCTCCACTTACCCGACTAGTACGAATAAAATTGATAAAGAAGTGTTTTTTGAAAAATCGGCGGACCTGCTTTGCATTGCAGGATTCGATGGTTATTTCAAAGAGATCAACCCGGCCGTGTCCAACCTGCTGGAATATACCAAGGAGGAAATGTTGAGCAGACCTATTGATTCCTTCATCCACCCGGAAGACCGCAACATCACAAGCCAGTATCGGGAGAATCTCAAAAACAACATCCCGCTCTATAACTATGAGAATCGCTACATTACGAAATCCGGTGAAGCAGTGTGGCTTTCCTGGAACTCCATTCCACGTTACGAAGAACAGCTCGTTTACGCAACAGCCAAAAACATCACGCACCTTAAGCTTCTTGAAAGGGATCAGAATTTGCTCATTACCAGCCTCACCAAGATCAATCGCGATCTTACACAGCTGACTTACACCGCCTCGCACGATCTCCGTTCACCGGTAAGCAATTTACTTTCTGTTTTTGAACTGATGGACACTTCCAGCATTACGGATCAGGAAACGATTGAATTTTTGGGGATCCTTAAATCTGCAGCAGAAAGTCTGAAAGATACATTGAACAACTATGTAGACGCGCTGTTGAAAAAGGATCTGCTGACGGTCAAAATCGAGGAATTCGACATTGAAGAGTCTCTTGACAAGGTGCGTCATTCGTTGAAATCATTAATATATGATTCCAAGACTACCTTTCATGTGGACTTTTCAAGGGCAAAAACGGTGAAATATAACCGGGCCTACCTGGAAAGTACATTCCTCAATCTCATTACGAACTCCATTAAATATGCGATTCCGGGCAAAAATCCTGAAATCTCCATTGTCTCGGATAAGCTTAACCGGGACACAAAGTTGATTTATTCTGATCGGGGACTTGGCTTTGATATGGATGCAGTGAAGGACAAGGTTTTCGGGTTAAACCAGACCTTTCACAATCATGCTGATGGAAAGGGAGTTGGGCTTTTTCTGATCTATAACCATATTACCAATCTGGGCGGGAGCATTACGCTGGAGAGCCAGCCTAATCAGGGCGCTCAGTTCACTTTGGTGTTTAAAGACAGATCATTTTAAGTACGTATATAGCTTTCCGTTTTACACTAAATTATCACGTAAGAAAATAGCTGCCGTCGACCGTCTCACTTCTTAAACTCGTGCGCAAGACCTGTTTTATCTGAAATGTCTTTCACAACATTATCCAGCTCGTTGGCTGCTATCTGAAGGAATTCGAGCAGTTTCTCACGCTCGTCGGCAAAAGTTTCCCAGTTCTGCAACATGGACGCAATGCCCATAATCCTTGCCAACGGAGCCCTGACAACATGAGATTGCATAAACGCAATTTCCCGGAGTTTCTCATTTTGCTGTTCAATGGCGCGGATGTAGTTAAACCGTTCCGTCATGTCATTGGCGATGATTACCTTGGCTGGCTTTCCCTTGTACTGGATCAGGTTGCTCTGAATGTCGACCTTGATCATTTCACCATTCTTTTTAATATGCCTGAACATTCCCTGCCTCACAGTTTCACGCGGTATGCTCTCCTGGTCAAGCAATTCCAGCAGAAGCGGGAGATCCTCCTCCGGCCTGATATCGCCGATCGACATACTCAAAAACTCCTCTCTGCTGTATCCATAGTTCTCGATCGCCGCCTGGTTAACGTCCAGGAATTTAAGTGAGCGGATATCAAAAACCCACATAGGCAGCGGGCTTAACTCAAAGAGCGAACTGTAATTTTGTTCCGATTCTTCCAATGCAGAATTGATCTTCTTGCGTTCTGTAATGTCTTTGGAATAGACCGACAAACCATTGGCTGACGGATAGGCACTGACATCATACCACTTGTCCGTAGGAGGATAGAAATCTTCAAAGTGAACTGCCTGTCCGGTTTCAACAGCGTAATGATAATTTTGATAAGATACCGAGTCAACTGCATCTGAAAATACATCCCAGAGGTTCTGCCCCTCCATTTGTATCCTGCTTTTCAGCATGACAGACTCCGCAACATTATTCCAGTAAGTCACAATCCAGTTTCTGTCAACTGCAAAAAATGCATCGCCGATACTTTCCAGAATGGTATTTTTCTCTTCCAATGCGAGCGTGGCTGTAAGCTCTGCTTTCTTTCTGATATCAATGTCCTGAAAACTTCCCCGGATCCGAACACATTTACCACGTTCAAACTCAGGTTCTCCGATTACTCTCACCCACCTGGTATTTCGGAGTGCTGTTACTATTTGTGCTTCGTAGTCAAAAGAGATGCCCTCCTCGATAGCCCGGGTTATCTGGTGCTGAATGTGGTCCCTGTCGGCAGGCTCCTTATAGAATTGCAGTCCGGACACGAGTTCAGGTTCATAATCTGCGCCTACCTCGTGGATTTTACGGGTAATCGGAGACCAGAAAACGGTGTTTTTCACTAAGTCCACCAGCCAGCCTCCAATTCCGGCCAGGGTAGTAACCTTGTCCAGCAGATCTTCCAGCTCGCGCCGCTCTGTAATGTCCCGTTCGACCGATATCCAGTGCGTGTACTTACCATGTTCATTAGCAACCGGCGTCACCGCGAGATTGATCCAGAACTCCTCCCCGCTCTTCTTGTAATTGATGATCGTGATCTCGCAGGGCTTCCAGTTGAGCAGGCTCTCTTTAAGCCTGTCAAGTTCCTTGCGGTCCGTTCTTGGCCCCTGCAATATCCGCGGCGTCTGGCCGATTACTTCCTCGGAAGTGTACCCGGTCATTTTCGTAAAAGCTTCATTCACGTACATGATCCTGGGCCCCGGTTCGTCCTGGGGTACGGCTTCGGTGATCAGGATAGCATCGCGGGTGTTCGTTATAACCGATTCCAGTAGGCGTAAATGCGCCTGTTCCTGCCTGAGCTTCTCCTCGCCGGATTTGCGCTCAGTGATATCCGACCGAATAGAAACATACTGGTAAGGTTTTCCCTTCTCATCAATGAAAGGCACAATCGTTGTATCAACCCAGTAATATTTTCCGTCTTTTGTCCGGTTTTTCAATTCTCCTTTCCAGACTTTTCCATTGGCAATGGTTGTCCAGAGGTTCTTTATATATGCTTTGTCGTGAAATCCCGAGTTGATGATCCGGTGATCTCTCCCGATGAGCTCGTCGTAAACATACCCGGATATGCGGCAGAAGTTTTCATTCACATGTTTTATAACGCCTTTCTGATCAGTAACAGCAACAATGGCCGATTCGTCGAGGGCGTATTTGTATGCATACAGTTCGCTATTGCTCTTTTCAAGCAAAAAGTTGGATCTGCGTTGTTCCGAAATGTCCTGGTAATGGCATACGATCGCAGCAATATCAGGGTCTTGCAGCAAATTTGTAAAAGCGGACTCTATCCAGATGTAATCTCCGCCAGGCCTGAGCGTACGGAACACACAGGAAGCCGACATTCCTTCCAGTTGCGAAATGCCGTGAAGCGATTGAAATACATTAGCCAGATCGTCGGGGTGGATCGCATCTTCCAGGCGTGCACCCAGTCTGTGCTGATCTGCCCAGCCTGTGATCCGCGCTGCATTTGGACTACGGTATATTATCTCAAAAGAAGAGTTCAAAAGGGAAATTACCTCAAAGCTATTAGCCAGGAGCTTGGCCATTTGGCTGGCTTCGAGTTGCATTTTTAACTTCATTTCTGAATAGGGAACACTGTGAAACTGACTTCATGATTCAAGTAGGTTATCCTTTCTGGACTGATAAGTAATTTGAAGAATATTTATGATAAATTTTCATGCCTGTACAAATAATTTGACATCATCCCCCGGGAGTAAACACAGGCGCTCTAAGGCTGCTGAATATGATGCAAATCATGAGTTTTACTACATTTTTGATATATCTTGCCTCAATAATCATATATATCATATGCAGAGGATTGGAATAAAGGCGGCAGCATGCAAATAGAAAAATCGTCACTCGCACGTTCCGTAGTTGACCACATCACAGCAATGATCGCCTACTGGGACAAAGATCTGGTATGCAGGTTTGCGAATGCTTCGTATCTGGAATGGTTCGGCAAGAGCAGTGAAGAAATGATCGATAAGATTACTATCTCCGAACTCCTTGGACCACTTTACGAAAAAAACCTTCCCTATATTCAGGGGGTATTGAGTGGACAGCCACAAACTTTTGAGCGCGAAATTCCGATGCCGTCGGGCGGTAAAAGATTTACCCTCGCCAACTACTTCCCTGATATTGTCGACGGGGAAGTGAAAGGCTTTTTCGTCCATGTTGCTGACATCAATGAAGTAAAGGTTCCGCAACGTGAATTGTCGAAATCCAACGAAGTAATCAAACAGCAGAACTTGCGCCTGGCAAATTTTGCCAACGTAGTCGCGCACGACCTCCGCTCCTACTCAGGTAACCTCAGTTCGTTGCTGGCATTATACGACCTGACTGCCGATGCAAATGAACAAAAAGAGATTTTCGGGTTTTTAAAAGATCTCTCGAAAGCCTTTTCCACGACAGTCGAGAACCTTTCAGAAGCGGCGAAAATTCATAATTTTACCACATTACAGACAGAGCCTTGCCATCTGCTGCAATTCTTTGAAGTCGCAAAAAGAACACTGCATCTGCAAATTGTCTCCCTGAATGCCAGTGTGTCGATCAATATCGATCCCGACGCAATGGTTGTCGCGCAGCCGTCTTACCTGGAAAGTATAGCACTGAACCTGATGACCAATGCGCTTAAATACCATCATCCCGATCGCTCCCCCTCGATCGAGATCAGCTCTGCTATTGAAGATGAACTCATATGTGTGAAGGTGAAAGACAATGGGATTGGCATTGATCTTGAAAAGCATGGGAAAGATCTCTTCGGTATGTTCAAGACCTTTAATGGAAACAGAGATGCACGAGGCATTGGCCTTTTTATTACCAAATTCCAGGTCGAGGCGCTGGGCGGGAGCATTGAGGTTGAAAGCAAACCGGGGGAAGGGACTTGTTTCAAATTGCTCCTTGTTCCTTCGAAATAGCAAGCCTGCCGATAAGCGGACCTGCTCATTTCCCAACAGGTAAATATTTCAGTGCAATGGCTTTTGCGTCGGGACAGTAGTTATAACTTTTAGAGCAGCAGGCCTTGGTGTCGCAATCTTATCTTGCATTTTCTGATGAAGCGTTGGTCCATTTGGTCTGCAACCAGCACGACGAGGTTGCGTTCACCGAACTGTATCGCCGTCACGTCAAATCGCTCGTACAAAACGCGATCCGGAAAACCGGGAGCAAAACTGTGGCAGAAGACCTTGTACAGGAAACATTTGTGAAGTTCTGGCTGGGCAGACACAAATTCGAGGCCCGGAAAAATGTCGGTGCATACCTCAACGGCATCCTGAAAAACTCCATTATCACGCATTATCACCGAGAACAAAGGCAACAGGTAGTGCCGCTGGAAGAAGCAGAAAACCCTTCTGCCGACGATACACAGCAGCATCTCGACATGAATGTGCTCAGCGAGCTCTACAATCAATCGCTTCTCAAATTGCCTTGGAAATGCCGCCAGGCGTTTGAGCTCAGCCGGCAAGGCCACAGCCTCAAGGAAATTGCCGCGGCAATGGATATCTCGGAAAAAACTGTGGAAGCGCACATCAGCAAAGCACTGAAAATCCTTCGCGTCGAAATGAAAGATTACATTGCATTGGCTTTGCTGGGAATATCCTTCCTTTGAACACGCCATTACCTATCCTATTTTTTAAAAATAAATTCACATTCAACTAAGGGATACCGTCCGTTTTTCCAGACTGTATAAGTAGAGATTGCATTAAAGCATGGAATATTTATACAAAAATGATCAACAAGACCCCGTCGCCTGAGTTGCTCCGCAAGTATCTGGCCAATGAATGCACCGATTCCGAACATCAGTTTGTAGATGAATGGTACCGTACCCTTCACCTGCAACCGGACGAAGAATTTACGGAAAATGACGAAGAGAAGCTTCTCCTTCGCATCAAAGACCAGATATCTGATCAGGAAGCAACCGTTGAAGAAACGCCTATCCGCGTCATCAACTGGAAAGTGTACCTGAGTGGCGCAGCCGCCGCCGTGATTTTATCGCTCGGATTTTTATTTTATCATCTGCAATTTAAAACACAGTCGGTTTCCTCTGTTACCAGCCAGGAAATGCCTGTTCAAATGATAAACCGGCAGAAGAAAATCATACGCTACGAACTTCCTGATAACAGCATTGTGTGGATTCAGCCGGGCGCGCGCATTGAGCACCCGCGGACTTTTAACGGAAAAGGAACCAGAGAAATCGTTTTCGAGGGAGAAGGTTTTTTCAATGTGTCCAAAGACCGCAATCATCCTTTCATTATTCACAGTGGTACACTGAAAACAGAAGTGCTCGGTACCAGCTTTAATGTTCGCGCCAATCGCGATGAAAAAACGTACCAGGTTTCGGTGGTGACCGGAAGCGTGTCCGTCAGCTCCGAAGATCGGGCTGAAAAAGTCCTGCTTAAACCTCGGCAGCAGGCCGTTTTTGAGCGAGCTACCAATGACCTGAGAATGGCAAATATGGATGTCATGAAAAATAACAATGAAACCTGGCAGCCGGTATCGCTCAACTTTGATAACGTGCCTCTTCAGGAAATTACGGAACAACTTCAGAAAGTATTCCGGGTGAAAATCTCCATTGCCAACCCGCTTTTAAAACAATGCGTGATCAAAGTCGGATTCGACCATCAAAATCTGCCTGAAATACTCGAAATGATCAACACCCTTTTGGGCAGTACCTATGAAATGGATGGAGACCACATTGTGCTGTCGGGCGAAAGCTGCGGCGGGCAATAATTACAATCGACTTTTCCTAAACCCCGATCTATACTAACTAAAACCCGATTGCCTATGATTAAAACTGATCAGACAATGACAGGAAAGTCAGGAGTGGTTGCAACACTCCTGACCGTAACTGACTAATCGCAACCACGGTCGCCGCGACTGCGGTTACCCGTGATTCCGAACGATTTCGAACCTATTAACCAGTCATTAGTAAAATTATGAAGAAACACTTGTATTGCAAGTATGGCATTCTTGTAACTATTATGCGCCTAACCCTCTACCAGCTCATTTGCGCGGTTTTCCTTTCTGCTATGGCGTATGCACACCGTACACCGGCGCAGGAGCTTTTGAACCGTAACCTGACATTGAAGCTGTCGGACGCTACGCTTGAAAAGGTATTGAACCGGATCGAAAACCATGCAAAAGTCCGGTTTGCATACAGCCGGGAGGTAGTTCGCGTTTCGGAAACGGTGAGCGTGACAGCTAAAAACGAAGCGTTATCCTCCGTCCTGGATCGTCTTTTTGCCCCGCTTGGTATTAATTACCAGGTAGTGAACGGGCAAATTTTGTTGTCCAAAGCAAAAAAGGAAACCTCAGTGCTGCGCTCCGACGAAAAAGTCCGGCTTACAGCTGAGCAGAACGCCGATGTGCGGGTGCGCGGCAAAGTAACCGGCTCGGATAACAACGAACCTTTACCCGGAGTGAGTGTGGTAGTAAAAGGTACCTCTGCCGGGACAACCACGGATATTGAGGGTAACTATGACCTTTCCGTCGCTGGAGAATCAGCGATCCTGGTGTTCAGTTTTGTGGGATATACACCTCAGGAAATTACACTGGGTAATCGTAACCAGCTCGATGTGAAGCTTGTAGCAGACATTAAAGCACTTAACGAGGTGGTGGTGGTGGGATATGGTACACAAAAACGCGGCGACATTACCGGTTCAGTAGCCTCGGTGAGTGCCAAAGACATTGCCGGCTTACCTACACCCAGTCTGGACGGTGCATTGACCGCCAAAATGCCGGGTGTATATGTAGCCCAAACCACCGGTACACCTGGCGGCGGACTTACAGTACGCGTGCGTGGGACCGGCTCAATCGGTGCGGGCAACGAGCCATTGTATGTGATCGACGGCTTCCCCGTGACCGCTTCCTACAATCAGACCAGCAACCCGCTGAATTCCCTGAATCCGAATGATATCGAGTCGGTAGAGATCCTGAAAGACGCTTCTTCCACGGCCATTTACGGATCACGCGGATCCAATGGGGTTGTGATTGTAACTACCAAAAGTGGAAAATCCGGAAAGATGCGGGTGGATATCGATGCTTATACAGGTGTGCAAAATGTGACAAAAACCCTGGATATGATGAATGCAAGCGAGTTTGCGCAGTATATCATCGACAGCCGCAACAATGCCTGGGTGGATGCAGGCGGCAAGCCGGAAGACCCAAACTCTGCCAGGACCGCCATCTACCAGATATTACCTGCCTTACAAAATCCGGGTGCACTTGGAGAGGGTACAAACTGGCAAAACGAAATCTTTCGCCAGGCACCGACACATAATGTACAGCTTACGCTTTCCGGCGGGAATGATAAGATCAAATACATGACTTCCGGCGGTTATTTCAAACAAGACGGAATCGTGCTCAATTCCGATTTTAAGAGATATACATTCCGCGTAAACCTGGAAGCACAGGCATCGAAACGTTTTAAAATCGGCCTGAATTTAACACCTGCCTACACCATCAGTAATCCGACAGGCTCGGAAGGTCACTGGGCCAATGGCGGGATTGTACTCTCCGCTTTGACAATGGCGCCGCATTTGCCGGTTTACAAGGAAGACGGCACCTATTCCACCGGACTGGATCTGGGAAACGGTTTCAGCAGCATTGAAAACCCGGTAAAGCTGGCCAAAGAGCGGATTAACCGCCTGAATGAACTGCGTCTGCTCGGGACTGTTTTCGGCGAATACAAAATCCTGAATAACCTCACATATAAACTGTTGCTCGGTACAGACCTGCAATCCAGTCGTCAGAATACATTCAGTCCGTCCATTGTAGGCCGCGACGGCGCCGTTCCGCCATTGATCCCGGCGGGCAGCGCTACCAACACCAGTTCGTACAACTGGCTGATCGAGCATACTCTGAATTTTAACAAATCGTGGGACAAACACCATTTTGACGCGCTGGGTGGATTTACTGCCCAGAAAGTCCGCTCCGATAATGCGCAGATCAATTCGACTAACTTCCCAAATGACCTGGTAGAAACCCTGAATGCAGGAATTGTATCGTCGGCTTCCACCACGGCTGAGGAATGGTCGCTGCTATCGTACCTGGCACGTGCTAATTATAGCTATGACAGCCGCTACCTTTTAACAGCTACGATCCGCCGCGATGGTTCTTCACGTTTCGGACAAAATAACAAATGGGGCGTTTTCCCTTCGGTGTCGGCCGGATGGCGCATTTCGGAAGAAGCCTTTATGAAGAGTATACCTGTGATCAATGAATTGAAACTGAGGGCCAGCTATGGTCATACCGGAAACAACTTCATCGGAAACTATGATCACATCGGGTTATTGTCAAAGCGAAATTACACCTTCGCGGGCACCGTGGTTAATGGGCTCGGACCGAACAGGATCAGCAATGCTAACCTGAGCTGGGAAAAGAACAAGCAGGCTGATATTGGCCTTGAACTTGGGATATTTCAAAACCGGATTTTTCTGGTGGCCGATTACTATAAAAAGATCACGTCCGATCTGCTGCTGAACGTGCCTACCCCGTCCATTACCGGGTATACAACTGCCCGCCAGAACATCGGCAAGATCGAAAACAAAGGCTGGGAGTTTGGACTAACGACGCAGAACCTTAACAAAAAGCTGAAATGGAGTACGGATTTCAATATTTCGTTCAACAGAAATAAAGTACTGGCTCTGGGACCGAGCGGCGATCCTTTGTATGGAAATTACCAGGTTACCGCCAGTCACGTCACGCAGATCGGAAAGCCGATGGGCAACTACTATGGCTATGAGGTTGCCGGGATTTTCCAAACCGAGGACGAAGTGAAAAACAGTCCTGCATTTGCAGAATCGAAACCTGGCCAGCTGCGGTTTGTGGATGTAAATGGCGATGGAAAGCTGAGCAGCGACGACCGTACCATTCTGGGAAACCCGCAGCCGGATTTTATTTATGGCATGACCAATACATTCTCTTTCAAAGGAATAGATCTGACCATATTACTGCAAGGTGTGCAGGGTAATGAGATCCTCAATCTCGGACGTCGCTTTTATGCAAACTACGCCGGTACTGCCAATGGGATCCGTGAAATGAACAACAGCTGGAAGTCGGCGCAGGATCCGGGAGACGGCAAAACTCCCCGTACCAACCGCGACCTGAACAAGTACGCCAGCAGCAATTCCAGCGCCAACATTTCATCCGTACATGTCGAAGACGGCTCGTTTCTGCGGATCCGCAACATCGCGCTCGGCTACAATTTGCCCGGACCATTGCTGGAAAAAATAAAGATGCGCACCATGAGGGTCTACGTCAACCTGCAAAATCCGGTCACCTGGACCAAGTACACCGGCTACAATCCTGAGGTGAGCGTGCAAGGTGCAAGTCCGCTTGAACCTGGTGTGGACTATGGGGGCTACCCTATTGCCAAAGTGTACACAGTTGGTCTGAACATTGGTTTTTAAATCAAATGCATATGAAATTATATCGGATACTCATATTACTGGTCGCTTTTACCCTACCCTCCTGTAAAAAGGGATTTCTGGAACTCGCGCCCATATCGGACACCAACAGTGTCAACTTTTACCGCAATGCGGAAGATATGCTCAATGCTGTCAATGCGGCTTATGCCTCGCTTCAATTCAATGGAATGTATAACCTGAGCATGTATGCAATCGGGGAAACCATGTCCGACAATACGGAAATTCTCGACGCCCAGAGCGGCATCGACATTTCGCAGATAGACGCATTCACCACATTGAGCAACAATGGGATTGCAAGTACAACATGGAACGACCATTACCGCGGCATTCTGGCCTGCAATACGGTTATCGATCGGATGGGCGGCGTTACAATGGACCAGGCATTGAAGGATCGTTTTGTTGCTGAGGTAAAATTTCTCCGGGGGCTGATGTACTTTAATCTCGTCAGGATTTTCGGGGATGTTCCGCTGGTTTTGACAGAAACGACCGATGTATCATCCGGCTATACCTATACGCGTAACCCGGCAGAAGAAGTGTACGCGCAGATTGTCAAGGATTTGCAGGAGGCAAAACAAAAGCTGCCAGCGAGTTACACGGGAACGAACGTCGGTCGGGCTACGTCCGGCGCGGCGACAGGTATGCTCGCGAAGGTTTTTTTAACCCAGAAAAAATGGGCCGAAGCTGCTGCCGAAACCAAGGAAATTATTGATTCAAAAATGTATGAACTGCTTCCCTCCTATGCCGACATTTTCAAGATCAGCAACAAGAACAATAAAGAGTCACTGTTTGAGGTGCAATACAAAAAAGGCGGATATGGACTAGGAAGTCCGTTCAACAATGCATTTGCGCCACGACTCGCCGGTGCTGCTGTAACAACCATCGGCGCGGGTAGCGGGCATAACCTGCCGACGGCAGATATGGATAAAGCTTATGAGGCAGGAGATCTCCGAAAAGAAGCTTCCCTGGCGCAGGGATATACCAGCGGTGGAAAATTTGTACCCGCGCTTTTTGTAAAAAAATACCTGGATCCTGCGCCATTCGCGGGCGGCGATTCGGATAACAACTGGCCTGTGCTGCGCTATGCCGATGTGCTGCTCATGCGTGCCGAGGCATTGAATGAAGTGGGGTATGTGGCTGGCGGAGAAGCTTTTGTTCTATTGAATACGATCAGAAAACGAGCTGGGCTTGCCGACAAGACGAGCCAGGAAATTCCTTCCCAGGCGGCTTTCAGACTGGCGGTTGAACAGGAAAGGCGCGTTGAGCTGGCGTTTGAAAATCACCGGTGGTTCGACCTCACACGCACCGGCCGGGCGATCGAAGTAATGAATGCCAAGGGGTTCAATGTACAGCCTTTCCGGTTGCTGCTCCCGATCCCGCTCACCCAGATCCAGATCAATCCGGACAGGATCAAGCAAAACCCGGGTTACTGATTTCAGGTCAGTACGTTTTTAATCACTAATAATCAAAAAATGAGGAATCAATCAATTGCATTAACCTGTGCCTTTTTACTGACTTTTTTTACCATCCCTTCATTCGCGCAGACAGTCCACCCGGACCTTCAATATGCCGAAGCGGAAATGATCCTGAAAAAGGCAGATGGTTTTAAAGGTATCTGGTACATGAACCAGCCTTCCAAAGATGAGTATGTATACAAATACAGCGGCGGACTGGCTGTGTATCCGGCAAATCACCGTCCATTTGCGATCTATGCAAAAAAGGTGAACAAGACGTTTTTCTGTTTCGGCGGCACCGACGATACCAACTCTACGCTGCTTCACAACGTATCCTACTTTGATCATAAAACCGGCAAACTGGCAAACCCGGTAATATTACTGGACAAAAAAACGACCGATGCTCACGATAATCCTGTGATTTCCATTGATGATCAGGGCTATATCTGGATTTTCTCCACCTCACACGGAACATCGCGGCCATCTTACATTCACAAGAGTAAAAAACCCTATGATATTGAAGCTTTTGAGACGATAAAGGCAACTGAAATCGTGGATGGAAAGGAAGTACCATTCAACAACTTCTCTTATTTTCAGGTGTATCCGATCAAAGGCAAAGGTTTCATCGCGCTTTTTACCAAGTACAATTCGAAAGGCCAGCGCGTGATCGGTTTTAACACCACCAAAGACGGTGTCCGTTGGAATGAATGGAAAGTGCTGGCGCATATTCAGGAAGGGCATTATCAGGTGAGCACTGAGTTGAATGGGAAAGTAGGTGTCGCTTTTGATTACCATCCGCTCGGAAAAGGACTCAATTACCGGACGAATCTGCAATACCTGGAAACGTCAGATTTCGGACAAACCTGGCAGAATATACAGGGTGAGCAAGCACAACTTCCGCTTACCGATGCCAAGAATCTTGCGGTAGTGCATGATTATGCAAGCGAGAAACTGAACTGCTACCTGCTCGATATCACATTTGATCCCAAGCAAAAACCTGCGATACTGGTTATTTCGAGCAAGGGTTTTGAGGCGGGACCGGGCAACAATCCGAGAGAATGGACGCTTTTCCGCTGGAAGCAAAACAAGTGGGACCGCAACGTAGTCACCACGTCGGACAGTAATTACGATATGGGCTCCCTTTACGTGGAATCGGACAAAGTGTTGAAAGTGATCGGCCCGACGGTGGATGGCCCGCAGGCGTATAACCCAGGTGGTGAGGTGGCAATGTGGCTGAGTAAAGACGGTGGCAAAACCTGGAACAAGGAAAAGCAAATGACACAAAACAGCACCATGAACCACTCGTACGTCCGCAAACCTGTTGCGGCCAAGCCGGATTTTTACGGAATATGGGCTGACGGTCACGGCCGGAAACCTTCCGAATCGTTCTTGTATTTCACTAATTCAAAAGGCGACGTCTACAAATTACCACGCCATAGTACCGACGCGATGATCACGCCGGAGCTTTTGAAGGATTGACATTTTGATTAAGTCTTGTAAACAAATGCAAGCTGTAATGTGCTAAGATTTTCATCAGATAAAACCGGACAGTTTCTGTCCGGTTCGTAAGAGGCGTTTATAAGACTTACACCCACCTCTTTACTGACACTTTTCAAATATTGCCTCCTCCTTAAAGTTGGTTCTATATAAGACCATATTTTCTCGTCTAAGGTCCATCGTAAATATGGTTGTCCATTCGGAATGGTTGTCCAGTTTCCTACTAAGTTTGCAGGGTCAAAAGCGGGCTTTCCAACCTCACAGTACAATGTTTCTTAAACAACTCATCTAATATGCTTGAAGAAATTATCAATGAACTCCAAAAAACCGAGCACGGCTTTAAACACATTGAAGAGGCCGGCAAAAACATACTGGAAGACAAACAATCAGACATTCTTCCGATTGCATTAGAGCTACTCGGGAATGAAACATACCAGGCGCGCATGCTCGGCACCTTCCTGCTGGGACAGCTCGCCGCAGAGAATGAGCAGGCATTACAAGCATTGAAGTCTATCGTAGCGACAGACCCGAACTGGCGCGTGCAGGAAATGCTGGCGAAAGCCTTTGATTATTATTGCAGCCGCATCGGTTATGAAGCGTCCTTGGCTGAAATCAAAACCTGGCTTCTGCATGAAAATCCAAACCTGAACCGGGCTGCGGTGGAAGGATTGCGTATCTGGACTTCCCGCCCCTACTTCAAGGAACATCCGCAAATCGCAATCGGCCTTATTGCGCAACTGAAAGGGAGCGAAAGTGAGTATGTACGCAAATCGGTAGGCAACGCACTTCGGGATATAAGTAAAAAGCACGGCGCCTTGGTAGCGCAAGAACTCCTTCATTGGGATTTAACCGACAAGCGCGTTGCCTATACCCAAAAGCTGGTGACAAAAAATCAGAAGTAAGGAAGAAGCATTTTTGCGTAAAGGCCGGGGCCTCACCGGCGACAAATGCCAGTTATCCGTTGATGAACAAATACTTTCATCAACTCACCAAAACCCCGGCAACTCTTTTACTCAAGGTGGTCCTAAACCCTTGTGGCCTTGCAACGATGCGTGCACCGGTCCAAGTGGATGCAATGACCATCCCTGCTGCTATTAAAATTATATCCTTAATAATGTATTGTGCTTCCAGGTTTGGTGCGTGCAATGTGCCAGAGAAAAGCTCGGCTGGATAAAGAAACAAGGGGGACATAGCGCCCACCATCTGAAGTGCAAGGAGCCATACCCCTACCCGCAGGAACATGCCAGTCAAAAAGGCTCGGTGAGTTCTTCATGTGTTGCAGGTCAAGTTCAGGCTATCTACGCCTCGGCCTGCTCAAAAGATCGCCATACTATTAAGTTAGTGCGGGCACGTGCCGAAAAGCATGAGCAAACAAGCCGGCGGGGACCAGGGCAAAGATTTTATCTCATTGAAACCTGTCCCACAGGTCTTACATTTTTTCCTTGTTTTTGCTGCAAATCGTCGCCCATATCCTCGCGGGCTGCATCGGCAATCTTTTCCAGTTCAGCCACGATTTCCGGATTTTGTTCCAAAACATCGTAACGTTCGCCAGGATCGCGCGTCAGGTGATACAATGCTTTTGGATATTGAAAATCCTGAGCGGCCATAAAATTTGTAAAACGCGTACCTTCCGCGGCCATTTTGTCCAGGTTCGGCGTGGTATAACCTAGCGCGCCGGTGACAGAAAGATCTCCGTAGCCCAGATCGTCAATGAAGAACAGAACGATGTTCGGTGTCCTGGAAGCAGGCACTTCCTTTTTGAAGCCCATTGAAAAACAGGCGGAAAGCAGTACTGTGCATGCGGCTATTAATTTCAATTTCATTACCAACGTGGGTTTTGTTTCAAACTCGGGTTAAGGTCTAGCTCTACTTGCGGAACAGGCCAAAAAGGCGAAAGTATTTAAAGCTGTAATGGGTTCTTTATGGAATAAACGAAGGGTCAACCTTGTTTCAACTAAAAAGCCCTGTCAAATACCAAAGTTCAAATTAGTTGAAACAAATTTCAAATCACTTACGAGCATGGACATTAAACTAGACATTACACCTTTTCTGGTCGTAATTGATGCTACAAAGGCAGCTACTTTCTACGAAGCGGCATTCGATGCAATTATATTGGAAAAGTATACCAACAATGGCAGAACAAATGCCAGGGTCAGAATAGGCAATGCAGACTTCTGGATCGGAGATGAAGAACCGGAATTTGACAATCTCAGCCCCACAACCTTAGGAGGATCGGCAGTTCGCATGATTTTAACCACTCCCGACCCCGACACCATATTCGCCAAGGCATTAAAGGCCGGAGCAACTCAAATTTGTCCGGTAACGGTTGAAGAAGATTGGAAGATTGGAAAGCTCAAAGATCCGTTTGGGCATATTTGGGAAATTGGATGTCCGCATTCTGAATCAATTAGTTAAGTCGAGCCTGATAACTATGAGCAGTCCACTGATAAAAGAATTTACGTACAACTCGCCCATTGCGAAAGTTTGGAAAGCTTTAACGAACAGGGAGGAGATGAAGAGATGGTATTTCCCACAACTTCGAAAGTTTGAAGCGGTAGTCGGGTTTAAATTCGAATTTGAGGATGACAATGCCGGCTACCAAAAAGAATGGTTTGTTACGAATGTCGTGGAGGGAAGGACATTGACCCATAGTTGGGCATACAAAGGCTATCCGGGAATCTCTGATGTTAGTTTTGATTTATTTAAGGAGGGCAGCTCGACCAGGTTACGGGTTACCCAGACACAGTTGGAAAGTTTTCCTGACCATCCACATTTCCGAAGAGAGCGGTTTGAAATGGGATGGGATAATCTCCTTGGGCAGAACCTGAAAAAACTTCTTGAAACGGAATGAATGGGTGAAAGGTGGAGGGAACCTGTTTGCAAGTGCTTTTTTTGAAATTCGTAAACAATAGTGAGTGGCTGAACATTTAAGCCACTCACGCAGACTACACTGGGCTAAATAGTGGTTCCAATATACTCCGATTAGCTTCACCCCACTTCGCTGTCGATTCAATGACGGGAATCAGGCTTTCGCCTAACCGGGTAAGCTTGTATTCAACTTTCAATGGTTTTTGATCAAAGCTGGTTTTAGATAAGATACCATGCTCCACCAACTGTGTCAACTGCGTATCCAGCAATCTGCGCGATGCCTTTGGAATTTTACGCCGCAACTCTCCGGGGCGGTTGATACCGCAATGGATACACCAAATGAGTTTGATCTTCCATTTTCCGTTCAACACTTCCATGAAAAGATGGAGCCCGCATTCTGTTTCTACCGGTAATTTTCGCTCGTACATCCTGCAAAGATAAAGTTTTTTGGTACGGCTGAATTTAGCCATACTTGACTGAGAATTGGCCAGGGTTGTCCTTTGTATGATGAAACAGAAATTATTCGGAACACAAACAGGGTTGCCCGTCAGCGAGTTGATCATGGGCGGCTCACAATTGGGCCAGCGCCGCGGAAACGGGACATCCGCAGAAGAAGCAATACAAATTTTGTCCGCTTATGCCGATGCAGGTGGCAACTTCATTGATTTATCGGACCGCTATCAATTTGGCGAAGCGGAGGAGATCGTCGGCAAGTTTACCGCGAGCAGTCGCCACAATTTTATTTTTTGCACCAAGTACACAGCGGGCGGGGAGCCCAATCCCTCGGCAGTGAATTCCGGGAACCATCGCAAAGCCATACGGCAGGCCGTTGAAGGTAGTTTGAAACGGCTGAAAACGGATTATATCGACATCTATATCCCCCACTACGATGATGGCATTACACCGCTGGACGAAATTGCCCGTGGCCTGGAAGATCTTGTTGATTCTGGTAAGGTTTTATATACAGGCCTGGCAAACTTTCCGGCCTGGAAAGCAGCTTCGATTGCTGCTTCCATGCCGTTGCACGCTATACAATTTGAATATAACCTTGTCCAAAGGGCGGCAGAGCGTGAACTGAAACCGATGGCAACGCATTTCGGACTGGGAATGATGTGCTATTCCCCACTGGCAGGGGGATTACTTACTGCAAAATACAGGCATGGCTCGTCTGGCCGGCTGACAAAATCCGACACCGACTACGAGGAAGACCCGCAAACAAAATCGATCATTGACGAACTGGAATTGATAGCGGAAGAGCTTAGTGTAACGCCCGGGCAGGTAGCAACGGCCTGGGTAATGACCAAAGGCGTTTTCCCCATTATCGGCGCAAGTACTCTATCGCATCTCGAAACGAGTCTGAAAGTTTTGGATATTAAGCTGGATACCGAACAAATAACCCGGCTCGATAACGTCAGCACCATCCGGATGGGGTATCCTCATGAACTACTTTCGACCGTGCAGAGACAGTATTAAACATCATAATCCGTCGATTTCGTCAGCACTTCCCATTCCTTGTACGAAGAAGACAGCAAATTCAACTTGGCGAATGCGCGCGCATAAGCGTCGCTACCCAAAAGTAAATACAAAGGTGGCTGTGCCATTTCGGTCACTTCAATCATGGCTTTTGCAGCTTTTGCCGGATCGCCGACCTGCGTGCCGCTCTTGGCCGCAAACTTTTCCTGCAGGGACCGTACTTCCGAATAAGCATCGATTTTGCGCTGCGACAATACCAGCGAATCCGGATTGTTGAAGTTTGTGCGAAAAGCGCCGGGAGCCACCAGCGTCACTTTGATGCCCAGGTGACGGACATCGTCGACCAGCACTTCGGTAAGACCGATCACTGCATGTTTTGCAGCAGCGTAAACCGACCAGCCTGCGCTCGGGGCAATACCAGCAATCGAAGAAATGTTGATAATATGACCTGATCCTTGCTGGCGCATCACAGGCAAAACGTGGCGGATGACATTGACCGTACCAAATACGTTGATGTCAAAACTATCGCGAACTTCCTTGTCTGTCAGCTCTTCCATGCTCCCGCCGATGCCGTAACCAGCATTGTTGACCACCACGTCGATCCGGCCGAAATGTTGATCCGCATGCCCAATGGCTGCCGCGACGCTTTCGTCGCTATCCAGTTCCACACTTAATGGTAAAAATGCATCTCCCTGGAAGCCGACTGCCTCAACGAGGCCGGCCGTGTTACGGGAAGTAGCTGATACCTGGTGGCCTGCCTGCAATAACTGCTTCACTAATGTCAATCCCAGGCCTTTTGAAGCGCCTGTGACAAACCATGTTTTTCTGTTTTCCATATCCGGTATTTTGATATCGCAAAAGTAGGATGGCCATCCAGCCCGGGCATTACCCCGATCAAACAGATGCTATCGAAATTCAAACATCCCGCACTGCTGTCCCGATCCGCCATCACGATTGTCTTGTATCCCCTACCCTTGTCAATGAGGCAGACATTAGCTTTGTGAATCACAGATGCCAAAAACCAATGAACACGAAAGACCTAGCCAGTAATACAGAGGTAACCCAATTTCTGGATGATCTTGCTCATCCGCTCAGGAGTGAAATTGATGCCTTGCGCTCCATCATATTATCCGCGGACGCCCGGCTTAACGAAAACATCAAATGGAATGGACCCAACTATTCGGTTGGCGGCGAGGATAGGATCACGATGAAAATTTTGCCACCGACCAAAATTCAACTGATCTTTCACCGGGGAGCAAAGGTCAAAGAACAACCAGTTGCCCGGTTAATCGAAGATGAAAATCACCTTTTGCTTTGGAAGGAAAATGATAGGGCTATTGCAAGCTTTAACACACTTGAGTCGATTGAAACGAGCAAGGACGACTTAACTAAGATTGTTCAAGACTGGATTGTAAAGAGCGTCTGACCTTTTTTGTACAAAAACTGAACATTTCGGGATTGAACGGATAAAGGTTGAAAATAGAGCCAGGCTCCCTTCCAATTGTGCCCAATTATCTCAATGCTTCGAGCAGGATAAAACCTTCAAAGTTGGAGATCTTCATCCAGACGCGTTGCCTGATGGCATAAGTTTTGTTTAACGCGCTTCACTAGTTAAACTTCATTAAACTAAAAACGGAAACGATGAAAAGCATTTTGATGATCCTGACCTCACACGAGGCGATGGAAAACACCGACGGTAAAACAGGTGTCTGGTTGGGCGAATTTACCGACCCTTATTACGAATTTATTGATGCTGGCTACCAGGTAACGCTGGCCAGTCCTGCAGGAGGCAAACCTCCGATTGATCCGATGAGCACGCTCACTGAAAACATTACCGAATCCAACCGCAGGTTCAATGACGACGCAGCAGCACTGGCGGCGTTTGAGCATACACATGTATTATCCAATGTGGATCCGACCATTTACGATGCGGTATTCTATCCGGGAGGACACGGCCCAATCTGGGACCTTGCCACAGATACTTTCAGCGGACGATTGATACTGGATTATATTGCTGCCGGCAAACCCGTGGGCGCTGTGTGTCATGGGCCTGCCGCGCTGATCAAAGCCGCTGAGCTACAACCTGGCTTTCTCGAAGGGAAGCGGATCGCCGGTTTTACGAATGCCGAGGAAACACTGTCGTTGCGGGCAGACAATGTACCTTACAAGCTGGAAACACGACTGAAAGAACTGGGAGCCGATTTCCATAGCGCGGCTCTTCCGTTTATGAGCCATGTGGAAACGTCGGGCCTCCTGGTGACAGGCCAAAACCCATTATCGGCAGGGCCTACGGCGAAAGCCTTGATTGCGCTGCTCGAAGAGCACAGCGTTACTGTTTAGAATATCATTTATATAAATCCTGACTTCATCGGTATGGTAGGTCTTACGGCCTCCGACCGATGAAGTCAGGATTTTAGCCCGGTGGGGCTTTTTTCTTTTTTCATTGTGACTGGGCATTCCAAGATAAAAATCTGCCTTTTGTCAAAGGAACAATTACGAGGAAACCGATTTACGAACGGCGGTTCTATGTGGTTGAAGTAACAGGCGGGAAACTGCAGATCCCGATTGCTAACGGACAAATGAAGCTCGAAAATTACCAGGAAATGGAAATTGAAGGTTATGACAACGTAAAGAAGGCATTTATTTCCAGTTCAATTAACAATCATATTGGGAGTAACATCGATATTCAACTTGGCAATTACAATCCCAATACTGCTGTTTTCACATACGAGTGGGAAAGCGAATTACGGCTGGGTTTTAAGATCAAGAAACAAAGAGTCCTGCAAATCGTGGACGATTCGCATTACACAGAGACATATTACGAAGAGCAAAACGGCACGAAGAAGGTTACAAGGAATTTAGCATACACCAGGATTGTGGCGAAATGAACTGCCCGCTAGCGATACGCAGCAACTCCGCCCGGTAAAGTACATTGCAACACCGTAAGATATCCGGGCACTTCCCGGGAGATTTATATAAATTGCCTTTTTTAACCAAACACCCTTTCCGCATGGCACATACTACCTCCAATCCGAAGATTCACGAAGGCCGTAACTTGAAGAGGTTCAGAGAAATGCTCTCGATCAAACAAGATCACCTCGCATTCGAGCTCGGCGAAGACTGGAATCAGCAGAAAGTCTCTTTGCTCGAACAGAGGGAAAAGATCGATAATAATATCTTGGAGCAGGTTGCAGCTATTCTGAAAATACCTGCTGAGGCGATTCGGAATTTTGATGAAGAGAAGGCAGTGAATATTATTTCTAATACTTACCATGATCATTCAAGTGATAATTCGTTTAATCAAGGCACCTTTTATTTAAATCCTGTGGAAAAAATCATTCAGCTTCATGAGGAGAAAATTGCTTTGTATGAGCGGATGTTGAAGGAGAAGGATGAGATGATGGGGCGGTTGGAGCGGTTGATTGGAGCCAGATAACTAGGTTTATGGCGATTTACCGTGAAATTCTGATGCTTGAAACGGCTAAAACTTTTTTTGCGCTGGGGCAAAAATTTGTGAACAAGTATGACCGAACTCCCGTAAAAGACACTTTGAATAGGAGTATATATGTAGCTACTGGCGGCACTAATATGTTGTTCGGATTAGAAATATTGTTGAAGACTCTACTTTTATTAGCCAACGTGGTAGGCCGGAAAGCTACCGGCCATAAAATAGATAAATTATTTGAGGCACTTCCGAGCAATTTAAAGGAAATCATAAGTATAGAATATGAAACCCTAAGGCATCAGAAGACAAAGAACTCTGGTGCAATATTCCTTTATGACTCAGTAGACACACAAAAGGGCGCTCAGATGAGAAAGTCGTATTCTGGAACTTTACCTAACTTGCTCTCGATGCATAACCGTGGATTTGAAAGTTGGCGTTATCATCATGAAGAATTGAATGGAAGAGTAATTCTTTTAGACTCCAATAATTTGGAAATTTTGTTTCGGATTATTGAAAGAATTACGATTAATCAAATAGAAGAGGAGAAGACAAATATACAATTGTAACAACATTGACAATCTTAATTCTAGTAAACAATGCTAGTTCTTTAAATCCTCAATACTCAACGTACCCGTCAACAATTTATAAAATGCCGATTCTCCACCGCTACCGGGTTTGAAATTTCCAGAAGTGAAATCTTCGTCAGAAACTTGAATGGTAGAAAAAACACTCCGAAAATCGCTCGGAGTCGGAATTTCTAATTGAGCCATTGACGAGACATTTGGGTAGATATCCCTGAGGTATCTCATTAATGCCTTAAACGCATTTGAACGAGGCAGGATGTTTCCTTCTTTGGAAACATCCTGCCAAGCCTTAGGCCACATCTCCTCTACGCCCTTGAAGTAGTTATAGATTATCACAGCGATTTCACTATCCCTTTCATCGATAAAAAGATTTCTAAATGGATACTTGCGTAGCTCATCACCAAAAAACCTTCTAGGTATTTTATTTAGCATATAAGCTTTTCTGTCCGCGAATGGGTCAGGCGAAATCATTTTGACTAATGACTCAACAAATACAGCTTGGGTAAGCGGCTCGGAACTATCCCTGCCTTTTGTTTTAACCCCAAGCCGTTTGATACGATGATATAAAGGGCTATTCGCATCTGCGCTATCTAACGCGACCGCAATTTGATGGCAAGATTTAAAAGGGCTTCTAGTCTTTGAAAGTCCCTCCAAATCGTAAACCAAACTTTTATTAACCTTTGTTTGTGCTAGATTTACTGTCGCAAATATGTTTGCTTGCTCATCTATATCTAAACCAATGAATATTACTACATTAAATTGAAACTCATCATTCAATTTACCGAGAAACATATCTAGTTGGCCTTTATCATCGGTAAAAGCTGCTATTCTGTGTTGACCGTCTAAAACCTTTGCTATTTTCTCTACTGGCACAAAATCTTCGGTGTAATCCGAGGAAAATGATGTCAGAGTCAAAAACCCCTTCTCGTCAAATTCTGCACATTTCTGATCCACAGACAAAACTACTCCAGTCGGAAATGAAGCATCTGGAGATTGTATGTATTCTTTGATTTTTTTTACACGAGTCATATCAAGAGGGCGTTGAATCCCTAGATATTTTTCCACTTCACGCTGTTCATCCTTAATTCTTCTTACGTCAGCGTATGAGATACTCACAAGGTCCGCAGCACTCATCCTTCCGATAAAAAATTCCCCGATTCCTTGTGAAACCTTAATTACGGGAATAGTTAAACTTGGGTACATGTATTATTAGTTATTTAATTTTTGTCGAAATGATTCATTGAAATCCACTTGCTGCTTGGAGCGATCTTGCGAAAAATTTGACAGTCGTTTACCATGATATATAGCATAAATACGAAATATCACACTTATACAAACGAATAGAATCACCACATTGAAGAAGTATCCATGTGTTTTAGGGACAGAATCGATATTCTTAACCCATCCGTTTTTCATAATAAGATATAACAGTGCCGAAGATAAATACACTATTAATGCCACAAACGATACTATGGATAACAGCGGAAGCTTATATGACGTACCGTGCGCCTTGACAAGCATCAAATAGAGAACTGGTGCTAGAAAACTCAAACTGTAAGACAGCATTTCACCGGGAATAATCTTCGTTCTCCAAGCAGCTGCACTTTCCTCAGAGATCAGTGCTATCAAAATATTTATTAACAATGGCCCTATTGAAAGACCCATTAACCAGAATGCCTCTCCAGCGCTGCTTAGTCCAATGCTAAAATCCTGCGCTTTAAAGTATTCAGATATTGCCTGAAACGGTCTAATTCTCTTCAACATTTCACCAGGATTTGACAACAAGTTCTGAATAAATGCCTCTCGCCATTGCGTTACCCGCTATCACACTTGCACGTTCCAATGGATACATATCACCGACACCTTGATACAAATCGATAATTGATTCATGGTGTGCATTCATAAGCAACACTTTTACTCCTCTACCAACTGCTGATTTTATTGCGTGGCTTAGACGAACTTGATCATCCCAAGAAAATATGTTTTCATTGTATTTTACGAATCCATTAAAATTATGTTTCACAGTGTATGGAGGATCCACAAATACAAAGTCTTGATCGCCAGCCATATTTAGCGTCGTCTCGAAATCGCACGCTACCAAATCTAGGTCCTGCAATAAAAATGACATTCCTTCAAAATCGTCGTTTGGTAAAATCACACTCGATTTTGTGCCAATGGGCACATTAAACTCTCCTTTTCTGTTGACTCTGTAGAGGCCATTCCAACAGGTTCGATTTAAGTAAATGAAACGCGCAGCCTCCTCAATATCATTCGTAAGACGCGACTGGCGAACGCTGTAGTAGTAATCTGGACCATGATTCGCATTATGTATTCTCAGTAGATCAACAATATCCCGCCAAGAATCTTTGATCGCAGCATATACATTGATCAAATCATAATTGATGTCACTCAATACGCCGCTGGCAGGCTGCATATGACAAAAGACAGCACCACCACCCAAAAAAGGTTCAAAATAATTATTATAACTGTCTCTGGTCGGCAGGAGATTTTTATGCTTAGTGATAAGCCAACGTTTTCCGCCAGCCCATTTTAGAAATGGATCCATACTCGTTAAATATCAGGAGGTTGTATTAACCGGTAAAGTCAAGAATTGCAATATAAAAGTTTCATTGTAAGTACTTTGATAAAACCTTGATTTCTCAAAAATTGTTATTTAACGGTCATAAAGGTCAGGCGGGTTGGTGGTAATGTTTATCATCTTCATCCACAAAGATAGAAACCTACGCTCTTTCAAACACGAGGAACTCCTCACTAAGACAATTCTCTGTTTGTAACTGTTCTTCTCGGTCTTACTAGCATTTAATTGACAGTCACTTACGATCTTGAAATAATTTCACCCATCTCATCCAGACACTTTCAAATGAATAGTTCTGGAAGTATCCACTACTCGTCTTTCTCAATTAGAGGTGCAAAAAATCTTTTTTACGGGTACAACAAAAACTCTTACTTAAAGCACCTTGGATTTGAAAATTGTTTGTCAGGCAATCAATGTAGCAACACTACATAATTCACTCATTGGCGAACGAGCAAAACCCTTCCGCCGTCACGATCAAATGATCCAGAACCCGGAAATTCAGTAACTCTCTAGCCTTTCTCATATTCTCAGTAACATACTTATCAGCATCACTCGGCACGAGCTGGCCGGAAGGGTGATTGTGAGCCAGGATAATTCCTGTCGCATTGGCTTTCAAAGCAGCTGCGAAAACGATCCTTACATCGGCACTTGCTCCTGAAATCCCACCTTTGGAAACTTCAAAAATACCTAGCACCCGGCTAGCATTGTTCAATAACAGTATCTTGAACTCTTCGATAAATTCCAGTGCGACGGGGCTTCACGCTGTCGGGATTCCAGCTTTGCACCAGCACTTTATATGCATTTCTGGACAATTCTATTTTAGGACGCTGGCTTGCTTGTACTTTGGATTTCTAGATCAGCTCAATTCCTGCTACCTGACACAAATTTGAAACACTCGCGAAGCTTTCCATCATTACCTTGATTGGGATAGTATTGAATGAATGATGGCGCATCATTCTGGCACTGGTCAGGCAATTAGCAGGCATCATTGATACAAGAAAACGCTGATTGTCATTGCATTGTCCTTTACCATTCATACATTGATATGTACTTGACGTTTGTTTTTTAATGAAAACTTTCCCCCAGAAACTCAGCTACATCTTCCTCCTTGCCGTTCCCGCCATGGTGACTGTGATGGCTTTTGTTTTCGGGCACCAATCCCATTGGATTTACCTGCCAGGCTGGTTCCTGAATATGCTGGTGATGCTCCTGGCTTTGAAGACGCTGGGAGATGCAAAAAGTGAGACGGTTCGCAGCATCGCATGGCCCTTAATCATGTCCTGGGCGCCAATTTCTGTTTTTGCCGGAATGGGACCGCCGCCTGAAACTGCCGAGGGATGGGCCGCGCTGGCATGGGAGCAGCAATTGAGATACTGCATTCTGATCGTGAGCGGTACGTTCACCACGATAGGTTTTTTAAGAATGTATGATATGCTTAGAAGCGGCCAGGGTGTGCGTTTCGCAAAGGTCGGCAAGACGATGTTTGTAATAGCACTTCCCCCTTTCATCGCAAACATGATCTACTGGGGATTTTTTCTGACGAATGTATTTGTGAAATATTCTCAACCAGGGGCGCCCGCCAAGCCCGACTGGCTTCAAACAGTATCCACAGCCTTCATGGCTGTAAGAATGATTGAAGTAACACTAATCTATTGCGGCACAGCTATCTTCGCTTATGCGCTAAGGAGATCGGGCCATCTAAGTCGGCTTGCCAGCTCTATTTATATTTTCTTTTGTTGCCTGGGCGTACTATTAAACCTGCTGCCCGCCAGCCTCCCCGCGCCGCTTGCAATTGCCAATTATGTGTCCTATATCCCGGCTATAACCTTGCTAATGCCATATTTGATTGGGGTGAATTTTTTAAATAAGGTCACATCTAGCGGCGGCCGGCTTTAAAGTAAGGTTTGATTGCGCCGGGATAATCAGCGAAAGCAAGCTCAGGTTCCGGGATTTCGGGATGCCACATTTTCTCCCATTCAAAGCTGTAATACCCTTTGTATCCGCCTTCTTCGAGTGCATTGATCGCTTCGGTGAGCGGGGCCTCGCCTTTGCCGATGAAAGTATAAGCCGGTTTGCCATCGACCTGCCTGCCGTCTTTGATATGCGCGTGCCGGATGTATTGTTTCAGCGTCGCGTACACTTCCGCAGGCGACTCTTTGGTAATCGACCACATATTGTAGATATCCCAGATCAGCCCCACATTCGGGTGATCGGCCTGTTTCATGATGCGCAGCAACACGTCCTTCCAGATGACCTCCCCGTGAGATTCCAGCAATACGGTCACATGCTTTCCTTTGGCATAATGGCCAAGTTCCAGCAGCCCCTCTCCAATCATATTGATCGTTTTCTCTCGATCCTGATCTTTGGGAAGATCATTGGGAAACACACGCACGTAAGGACAGCCGAGCTGCTGCGCGAGGTCGATAAAAGCACGTCCTTCATCCAGGTTCTTTTTGCGTTTTTCTGGATCGAGATGGTGCAGGGCAGTGGAGGCGCCCAGGTTGCAGATCTTGATTTGATTGTCCGCAAAAAGCTTGCGGGTTGTAGCAATCTGCTCAGGCGTGCTGAATTCAGGACATTTAGGCAGATAAAGTTCTCCCTGCAATCCGCGTATTTCCACTGCGTCGTATCCCTCTCTGGCTGCGGTGGTCACAATTTCGGTCAGCGTCCATTTGGGACAGCCCAATGTAGAGAACGACAATTTTTGTTTGCCTTTTTTAATGGGCAGGTCAAGAGCGGTTACTGCGGCCAGCGCCATGCTGCTTTTTAGAAATGTTCTGCGGCTATTCATTAGGATCAATCGGTTTCGGGCTGTTTGAGTAGATCGTACTGCTTTAATCAAGCTATCTGACGAGAAAATCTACTTAGCAAGCTAAATCTGGGCTTCGCATTCAATTGTTCCGGTTTTGAGAAGGCATTTTAAAAAATACGTAAAGCTGGCCTGGCATGTTGTGCGCCGCGAAATGTCTAAATACATCAAATTCTTTTCACCCGACTACGCTGAACTATCAAGCTCATTTAACTCTTTACCAGTCACGAAAAATGGTAACCAATTAATATTCAAGTCGACAAATAGATTGATTGTGACAAAAGAAGCGATTCAACACGGCTATAACATGTCGAAATACAGGGCTGGGTTTGAGCCTGTATGGGATGGTAAATTCAGCTCCTAAAATATGCTGGTGGGTTACGGAAAACTATTCCGAACTGAATTTGTCTGTGTTTGAGTACAGGCGTGTATCGTGGAATATATTCTATGACCCGGATTAGTATTACCTCTATCCAAAACTATATAGATGCTCCGCATCCGGCTTTGCAGTCGGCCTTTGCTTTTTGTCTGTGCAGCCAGAAGAGTACAGTCAGGTTGTGTTTAAAATTCATCATCCTCACAGTATCGCTTTCCCAGAAACAAAGCTCAGATACTTCCTCGACAGCTCCTTTCACAGAAACATAGTACGTCCCCTCCGACTCGTGCAGCGTTCCCATAATGCGTGTGTCCGAACTGAACGCCTCTTCTGCCTTTCTGATGTATTTCGAACCAAGAGCTTGCAGATCAATGCCCGCGCCCTCAGCGAAACGCAGCAATGCAATTTCCACCGGATCACCGATCTGTTTCCTTTCCGGCTCTCCGGAATTCAGTTGCGCATTGTTAGCCAGTGCCCCTGTCCGGGCCAATAGTTCAAATTCCTTTGAGCTGGAAAGGTCTAAACCCGCGCCAGCCAGTTCCATCTCTTCCCTTCCATTTTTTCCGGGGCGCAAGGTTACCAACAAATCACCTGCCGGAAAATGCAGTTGCTGTACTTCGATCTTGTTCTGGGTCAGTGTGCCGGTTTTGTCTGTAAAAATCACATTGGTCCCGCCCAGCGTTTCCACCGCAGAAAGTCGTTTTACGATTACTTTCTTTTCAGCAAGTCTGAGCATCCCGTAAGCCAGTGCCACGGTTGCTACCACCGACATTCCTTCCGGTATAGCTGCAATGGCCAGCGCAACTGCAGTTTCTATCAGCTGCTTGGTTTCTTCTCCGCGCAACAAGCCGACTACTAAAAACAGCATCGCCAACCCGATCGTGATCCAGATCAGTACTTTGGCCAGCGAATCGAGTTTGGCTTCAAGCGGCGTGGCCGTGCGTTTGGCCTGCTGCACCATCGTCGCGATTTTGCCCAATTCCGTCGCCTGACCAATGCCGGTAACGATGGCCTTCGCATTTCCGTTGGTAATGGCAGTCCCTTTAAACAACCGGTTGTGCTGGTCGCCCAGTGACGCATCAGCAACCGAGGGTTCAACACGTTTTGCCGACGGGAGCGATTCGCCCGTTAAGGCAGATTCATCTACTTCAAGTTGGTTGGACTGCACTATGCTGGCGTCCGCTGGTACCAGGTCGCCGGCTTCCAGCACCAGTATATCGCCTTCGGTGACGTTTTCAGAATGTATCTCCATGATTAGCCCGTCCCTGAGAACCCTGGCGGGCGTCGTATCTAGTTTGCGAAGCGCTTCCATGGATTCGCGCGCGTTATATTCGAGTATGAATCCGGTTGCCGCATTGATGACAATAACAGCCAGGACGGCAAAGCCTTCTACTGTGTCTCCCATTAAAAATGAGACAACCGCCGCTACCGCCAGTATCCATACGATCAGGCTGTTGACCTGCCTGAGCAGTATCGCCCAGAGGCTCTCAGGTTTCTCGCGGCTCAGCTCATTGAGTCCCAAACGCTGATTCCTGGATTTGGCTTCGGCACTGGAAAGACCCTTTGCAATGTCCGTCTGAAGGTTTTGGGCCAATTCCTGTGGGCTGAGTTCTTGAAAGGCTTTTGCCATATTTAAAGTGCTAGTCTGCAGCTATATCCTTGATAATCTTACTGCGTTTCTCTTCATCCAGATACTTGACCCTGCCGATGCGGGTAACCTTCACTGGTTTGATCCCGCAAAATTCCAGTGTCGCTTTCCTGATGGCTTTGATATCACTATTGCCGTATTGCCACCATAACCAGATCGCGGGCGCGTCCGAGGTAGTAATAACGTGCGCTGACCTTTTGCCAAGGTATTTGTCCCAGAATGGATCTTTCTCATGGTATTTGAAGCCAAATCCCGGCAGCAATACCCTGTCTAAAAGGCCTTTGAAGATTGCCGGAACCGAGCCCCACCATACCGGATAGATGATCACCCATTTTTGACACCATAGAATATTTTCCTGCGCCTGCTGCAAATCCGGTTCAAGCTGCTGAATAACGGAGTACCCTTTCCAGAGAATCGGGTCAAACTGCATTTCACCAATATTCTGTCGGCGGACCTGATGCCCCGCCAGTAACATTTTCTTCTCGTAAGCATCAGCCAGCCCTCCATTAAAACTATCCTTATTGGGGTGAGCTAGTAAAATGTAAATATTCATGGAGGTATGTTTAAATATTAAACCCGTTAACAAAACAATAGACTTCCTTTCTGGTGTTTACCAGGAGCAAAGTCATTGATGCTTTTCACGGTAATCTTAGCTATTTCGGAAAGAGCTTACCCAGTGAAAGGTGCAGCGAAGGTATACGTTGTTGTAACCAAATTAATTGACTTCGTCACCCATTCTATATGACATTCATCAGGTTTCTTGTTTCAAAGTATCCTTAAATCTGCTTGGCTGACATACTTTCTATTGTAATAGGAAACTGATGTAAATCATATCACAAACCACTCATCATCAGGTTAATCGAGCATTGCATACGGTTACTTTGATACAGAAATCAATATATGACCATGCGCTCCCGTTTACGAATGCGTTTACAGATCAACGTTATTACAATTTGCCTTCCAAATCTTACCATTAAATTAAGAAACACATGAAAAAGATCATTGCTGCCCTTGATGGGCTCAAATATGCAGAAAGCACTGTTCAGTTTGCCATTCAGATTGCACGTGAAACCCGTTCGCATCTGGTCGGAGTATTTCTTGAAGATTTCAGCTATCACAGTTATTCCATCTATGAACTTGCCCCCCGCCTGGAACCCTGGGAGCATCAACTCCGCAAACGCAATGAGCAAGACCTTATCTCAAGGGCAGAATCGGTAGAGAAATTTACCGCCCTTTGCCATAAAGCCGAAATTGAATTTAGTATCCATCACGACCGGAATTTCGCATTGCCGGAATTACTGCATGAGACGGTGTATGCCGACCTTTTAATTATCGGCAAAAATGAAACCTTATCGCCCTTACCACAAGTACCGCCCACCGGCTTTCTGCGTGATCTGTTGGGTGATATCCAATGCCCGGTGCTGGTGGTCCCGGAAGATTTTGAGCTGGTTAACAAGATTGTATTGTTATACGACGGACAGCCTTCTTCCATGTTTGCGATCAAGATGTTTAGCTATTTGCTGCCGTTCATGAAGATGCTTCCGGTGGAAATACTAACCGTTAAACCAGAGAACGAGGACCTGCATCTCCCGGACAACCACCTGATGAAGGAGTTTTCGAGGCGACACTTTCATAATGCAAGTTATCATGTTCTGCATGGTGCTGCCGAACAAGAAATTGTGAAGTACTTAAAAGAAAGTGAAAAACCGTCATTGGTGGTATTAGGGGCGTACCAGCGTAACCTGGTGTCGCGATGGTTTCGTCAAAGCATGGCAGATGTGCTTATGGAGAAATTGGATAGCCCGCTTTTTATAGCACATACATAAGGATAACCGGGCATTTAGCCCGGTTATTTTTCCTTTATTAAGCCGGAAGGCAGATGTTGCTGCACACAGGTCCAGGTGAGCAAATGCGAATGGTTGGCTACATCGGCAGAAACGCTAAACCGGTACATATGTGCTGTATCAACAGACCCTTGAGTAGTCATCGCAATCATATCCGCATTGATCTCTTTGGCAAAGTGGAGAATGCCATTTTTTTCGTCGGTATTTTGGACAATATTAATAGAGAAGTTTTTTAGTCCGTGAAATGCTGCATAATCCCTGACTTCCCGCATGAGTGTTTGCTTATCTATCCCAAGTGTTGTATCAACCCGCAACAGGTGCAGCCGCGCATTCAGCAAGGCTTGTAGTTTTTTAAGCTGGCCTATTCCATATTGATCTGCCGAAACAAGATTGCAGGGTAAGACTATGCTTCTAAGGCTCTTCAAATGCGTTTTTTGATTCACTGCAAAAACAGGCACAGGAGAACGTCTCAGAATCTTTTCAAGATTGGAACCGATGAATGTACTCTCCCACCCCCGGGAACCACGCGTACCCATTACGACCAGATCTACTGATTCTTCAGCAATGATGTCCAATACTGCTGGCAATAGCCTGCCGAAACGAATCTCGTGAGTAATAGGAACCGAATGGCTGATACTTACCAGGAAATGTTCAAAGTCTGCATGATAACGCTGCGAAACAAGCGGATCTTCGTCTGCTTGCTGTTGACCGATTGCCGACAGCACAATAATGGATCCGGAAGTTGCCTGAGCTACTTCAACTGCAAAGGCAAGCCCACGTAATGCCGACACAGAAAAATCGCAAGGCACAAGTATATTTTGCATGTTCCTGTCAATATTAGTCGCAATAAAATCGAGAAAAAGTCAGATTGTTCGTAATGCCATAAACGCCCAACACACTCTCAACACTTTCCTGGACAAGCTGCCTATCGGACTCTTGACCTACTTTTCCCTCCAGAGATACCCACCCCTCGTTGACAGATACACGTATATTCTCATCATGAAGATGAGAGTTTTGATGAAGTGCACTGACGATATGCTTCATCAGCACAGCGTCACTTATCCAGGTTTTCATGTCCATGTCAGATGAATTTTCTACGAATTCTCCAAATGTTACTGCTGCGGTTAATCTAAGTCCAGATGATCCATTTGCTTGCTTTACAATAGGTTCGTTAATCAGCTAGTTTTGCTAAGTTATCCTGTTGTAGACTAATTTACGATGACAAGGCCTATTCCCCTGAATGATATTAATCATCTTTACGGTAACCGACATACGTACGCTGATGAACAGGCTTTATTGAATTTAAAGAACCGCAGCGGTAAGCATGTACGCTGTCAGGATACCGAGTAACACCAACAAGATTTAAAGGTATGATTTTGGTCAACTAAGAATAGAGCTGGGTTTATTCGGCGATCTGGTGCTGAGCGTCAAAGCTTACTGTGAAAGCCACAGCTAAATTCCCGTATTCAAATTCCAGTTTAGCAGAATTATCATTGATAGGCACCCATCGCAAATTTTGACTTGGCAGTAAATTGGTCGAATTGCCGAGAGCGCATCATGGCTAGAAGCTTTCAAGTACATGCAAAAAAGCCTTATCGCTGTCTCTTTAAAGCAAGCTATTATAGACTGTCAGCCTTATTAGTCAAAACCACGAATTGGCCGGGAGCCAGTTTCAGCTTAATGAAGTGCTTGCTCCCCTCTTCATTTAACAATACGTTCACGCTTCCATGCTGCCCGTAAATAAAGTGGAGTGAGCTTCCTTGGGGGTTGAGCAGCGGGTCTACACGGACGTACTCCTCGTCATATTCATCTTGAGAGCTGTTGTAAGCAACCACAATTTCTTCATCATAAAGGACTCTTGAGAACGCAAGCAGGCATTTTTCAAATGTGGGAAGCATGAAATCTTTGCCATTCACCGAAAGTTTACGCATATACATGCGTCCGAACCTAAGCGCCGCATATTCTTTTCTGAGCCTGGCAAGAGCAGCAATCTGCTGGTAGATCCGGCAGGATTTGTTCAAGGCATTTACTTTTGGGTCCTCTAAGCTGAACATCGCTTCACGAACATTAAAATCCTTTTCTCCCGATCCGTCAAACCCTTGCTCAGTGCCGTAGTAAATGCAGGGCGTGCCCAGTGCGCACAGCAAAAAACCAATCCCCGCAATAATCTGATTCTCTGAGGCCTCTTTACCGAATCTCCGCTTGATTACCTGACCCAACTGATCGTGGTTGTCGATAAACGTTATCAAAAACTCACCAAATTCACCTCTGCCCATAGCACCTTCCCGCAGCGATTCGTAACGCTCTACGAGCTTTTGTGGCTTAGAGACGCCACGGATCACATCTGCCAAGATATGGTAAAGCGGAAAATCCAGTACAGAATTGAGCCCAAAGTAGATGGCCTTATCCTCTATCATCACAGAAGTTTTTGGACCGATATACCGGTTATACATCTGTTCGGGACCGACAAATTCGCCGAAAAAGAAGAAGTTTCGTTTCCCTAATTTATAGGCGTACTCGCGTACGTGTGAGCAAAACTGACTGACGGTTTCCTCCCCCATATGCTTAACTGCGTCGATCCGAAAACCGTCAATGTCGGTTTCCCTAATCCAGTAACAATGTATCTTGGTCAGGATCTGCTGCACTAGCAAAGCCTCAGGTGAAGCGTCATTTTTGTAGCTCTTGAGGTTCTCAAAGTCACCTTCGCGCGTTTCGGGATAAGCATCGAAATTACGGATTTGCCCTTTTCGCCAGTAAAGTTGGGGATTTCTCAATTCGATTGGGACAGGGAGATCTTGGGAGCGCCAAGACTCAAATGGGAATACTGCTCCCTGATAATAGTAATATTTTTCATCGCCCGGATAAGTCCAGTTATCCCCGGAATGATGCAAGACGATATCTAAAAAGACCTTGATATCATAACTATGTGCCTTTTCGACGAGGTCTTCAAGATCCTTTTTGGTTCCAAATCGCCGGTCGACTTCCAGGTAATTCTCCACGGCGTACCCGTGGTAAGAAAAGGCATTATTCTGAAATACCGGACTAAGCCACAACGCAGTGCAACCCAGGTCCCGGATATAGCCCAGGTGACGGGTGATCCCACTGAGTGTCCCGCCACAAATTCTTTGAAGCTGATCTGCATTCCCAAAACCGGTTTGTCTACTCGGCTTGCCCTCAGGCGTCCTTTCAAGATCATCATGAAAGCGGTCTATTAGAAGAAAGTAAATAAACTCCTCGCGCCATTCCCGGTTACCATCAGCCCAGTAGGTCTTACCTGGCTTAGGCGACAGATCGATATCAAAGATGGAATTGACTGTGTTACTTCCGCCCATATACAACAGCTTATACTTATAAAGGCAAAGCTATTGGCCAACAGTGTATATACGACTGACCACGCTTCTGAAACGATATGACCTTCGTCATTCTCTTGCGGGCCCGCCGCGACGAACTTTGTAATGCATTGAATCAGAGCATTCATAAGAAACCCAAAATATCCTATGAAAACGATCTTAGTACCAACAGACTTTTCTGAAAACGCTGACAAGGCACTAGAGGCAGCCAAGCAAATCGCAGCCAAGACCGGCGCGAAGCTCCTGATCATGTATGCCTACCAGCCTTACGTAGGAGACTTTATGATACCAGAATCCATTGTTACTGCGCCCATTTATCAGCAGTTGGAAGACGATTACCGTGCAAATTTAAATGACCGAGTGTCCCGGGCACAACAGGAAGGCTACCGTGCGGATGCCATATGGGAAACGGATAGCGTAGAAACGGCTGTACTAAGACAAGCAAAGCAAAATGCAGCTGATCTGATCGTAGTCGGAAGGACTGGTCACGGAACATTTCTCGACAGGTTGATAGGCAGCGCGGCAACCGGCATTGCACTGCATGCGCACTGCCCGGTTCTCATTATACCGCCGATCAATAAGGTGGCGATACGGTTCGATCAGTTTGTTTATGCTACACAACTTGAATTTGACGAGAAAGAGATATTGCTCGATGTCATCGCTCTGACTAAACAGCTCAATAGTAAGCTCAGACTAGTAAAGGTGAATTCCGATGAGCAGCTCGACATCCAACCGGACGGGCAATATATTGATGAAATTGAGCGTGAGCTTGGCATTGACCGTAGCGAGATCACCATATTGAATAGTGATCATGTGATGGATCGGCTGGAAAATTACTGCGATCAGATCAAGGCGGATTTACTGATCGTATCTAACCGCCGCAGAGGCTTTCTTGAAAAGCTCCTTAACTCATCGATGACTAAAAAATTTACGGTGAATACACAAGTTCCACTATTAGTTTACCACAAAGAACCCGTTGCAAACGAGCTCAAAGTACCAATGGTAATCCTTTGTTGAACGTATAGCTTAACAACCACATCTACACCCAATAACAATCAGTAAGGGACCTGATTAGCGTCATTCGATCACAAGTACAAACAATATAGTTTTGGAATAAGGCAAGTGCAAAGCCGATGTTAAACTTAGACAAATTCAACAATGAAAACAGACCTGGAAATTCAAAAAAATGTAATGGATCAATTACGCTGGCAGCCAATCCTGGACGCTGCTGAAATCGGCGTCTCTGTTAAAAATGGGATCGTAACATTGTCAGGATTGGTTAACTCCTATCCTAAAAAACTGGCTGCCGAGAAAGCTGCAAAGAAAGTGTCCGGCGTGAAAGCTGTTGCAGAGGACATTATTGTTCATATTTATCCAGAGAAACAAAAGACTGATACAGAACTTGCAGAGGCAGTAGCCAACGCTTCAATGGCATTCGGCTGTCGTGAGCGAAAAAATCAAGATTAAGGTTGAAGACGGTTTTGTTACCTTATCCGGTGAGGTTGACTGGTCTTACGAACGCACCATGGCGATCCATGCAATCGAGAATCTGGCTGGCGTTCGCATGGTAGTCAATAGTATTACTGTAAAGGCCAGACCCATAGCAGACGATATCACTAAAAAGATCGGATCTGCCTTCCAGCGTCATGCTTCCATTGATTCAGAGAAGGTAAAGGTCTCAGTGGCCGGAAACATAGTCACGTTATCGGGAACAGTGCGCTCATGGAGTGAAAGAGAAGACGCGGAAGATGCTGCCTGGGCAGCCTCAGGAGTAAGTCAGGTAATTAACGATTTTTAGTAGAAGAGGAAGAATATGCGTTGTAAAAAACTCAGGTATGGCTCAACAATGAGCCTGCTAATCGCAGGCTCATTGTTTTCTTGCAGGCTACCTGCACTGTAGAGTACTCCTATGCAAGCTGTAAACACTATTGAAAGCCAAGGTTTGAATGATGCGCAAGTTCTGGCATCAAGAGAGAGATTTGGTCGAAATTGTCCAAAAGAAAAATCGCGTAGCGAATTTTTTGATACGCTGCTATCGCTTGTCAAGGAGCCGATGCTGATACTGCTCATGATCGCTGCCAGCATCTATTTTTTTACAGGTTCTGCTCAGGAAGGTCTCATGATGGTTGGTGCCATTGTGCTGATATCCATTATTTCGCTTTACCAGGAAACAAAAAGCAGAAGCGCGCTGGCAAAGCTCAGGCAGTTTACCCAGCCCAAAAGCATTGTTATCAGAAATGGAATTGAATCTCCGATTCCCATAGAAGACATTGTTGTAGGGGATTTGCTAATCATAGAAGAAGGCGTGCGAATAGCAGCGGACGGAACCGTTATAAAAGCGCATGATTTTTCAGTGGATGAATCAATTCTAACCGGCGAATCACTGTCCGTTTTTAGATATGTTTCCGAACCGGTTTACCAAGGCACCCTTGTTGCCAGCGGCCGGGCTGTCTGCCAGGTTTCAGCAACCGGAAGTAAAACACACCTTGCTCAAATTGGCGAAAGCCTTGATTCAATTGAAGTAGAGAAAACACCGCTGCAAATCCAGATCAATCATCTGGTAAGGAATATGGCATTCATTGGAGCTGCCGTGTTCGTATCGGTTTGGACGATCAACTACTTTAGGTCGCAAAACCTGCTGGATAGTCTTATGAAAGCGCTAACCCTGGCAATGAGCATTCTTCCTGAGGAAATCCCTGTTGCCTTTACGACGTTTATGGCTCTGGGTGCATTTCGGCTGATGAAATTAGGTGTCATTGTCAAAGACGCAAAAACCATTGAGGCCCTTGGAAGCGCAAGCATTATCTGCACCGACAAAACCGGTACGATCACTGAAAACCGAATGTCGCTGGCAGGAATCTATCTTCCGACGACAAATGTGACTATCTCACTCGCTGACAAACCTGGCGCAGAGACCATTCAACTTCTGACAACAGCTATGTGGGCAAGTGAACCAGAGCCGTTTGATCCCATGGAAAAGGCACTTCATCAGGCATATCAGGAGCTGCCTGGCGAAGATGACCGGCGTAACTTCCAGCTGGTGCATGAATATCCGCTAAGTGGCCTGCCTCCTATGATGACACATGTGTTTGAAAACGCAGCTGGGAAAAGGATCGTGGCGGCAAAAGGGGCGCCAGAAGCCATTATATCGGTATGCGGATTGAGCGATAAAGAGAATGAAAGTATCTTGAAGGCTGTCGGTGAATTCACAATGAAGGGATACCGGGTTTTGGGTGTGGGTCAGAGTAGCTTCGCAGGGAAACACTTTCCAGAAACCCAGCAGCAAATTGAATTCCGTTTTGCAGGACTTGTTGCTTTTTACGATCCTCCAAAGAAAAACATCCAATCCGTACTCGAATCTTTTTACAGAGCTGGCATACAGATCAAAATCATTACCGGCGACAATGCCGCCACAACCCAGAACATTGCATCACAAATCGGGTTTCGTGGCGCGGAAAATGTGTTGCTTGGGCAGAACCTCGTGGAAGAGGATGATCAGGAGCTCCGAAAAACAGTAACACATACCCAGATTTTCGCGCGCATGTTTCCTGAGGCAAAACTCCGCGTCATTGACGCGCTGAAAGCCAATGGCGAAATTGTTGCAATGATCGGTGATGGCGTAAACGATGGCCCAGCGCTAAAAGCGGCGAACATTGGCATAGCCATGGAAAAAAAGGGAAGTGAGATTGCCAAACAAGCGTCCGCTCTCATTCTGCAAAATGATGATCTGTCCGGAATGGTTGATGCTATTGCAGCCGGAAGACGTATTTATACTAACCTTAGAAAAGCGATCCGGTATATCATTTCCATTCACATACCCATCATCCTGACCGTGTTTGTGCCACTGCTGCTAGGTTGGCAGTATGCTGAAATTTTCACTCCGGTACACGTGATCTTTTTCGAACTGATCATGGGTCCTACATGCTCCATTGTTTACGAAAATGAACCTGCCGGCAAAGATGTTTTATTACACCCTCCACGCCCTTTCACCAGCAGTTTGTTCAGTACAAATGAACTGCTCCTTAGCTTCATCCAAGGGCTGGTCATTGCTGCAGGTTTGTTTGGCATTTACTGGTATGCGCTCAGCACTGGCTGCTCAGAACCTATGACCAGATCGCTGATTTTTATCGGTCTCATTTCAGCTAATTTCTTTCTGACGCTGACCAACCGTTCATTCTATCAATCACTGTTTACCACTTTGAAATACAAAAACGACCTGATTGGATGGGTCCTAACCATATCTGTCTCCCTCTGTGTCCTGGTCTTTTTTAACCCGCTCCTCAGGAACTTGTTTAAGCTCGACATTCCGGGCATAGCTCAGGCTTTACCGTGCTTTGTTGTTAGCTTTATTTCAGTTTGCTGGTTTGAGATATTTAAGTATTGGAAACGGGCGGATTAACGGCATTGAGTAATCAATATCATAATCTGGAATAAGCCCTGTCAAAGCATTAAAGTACTCCCCGAAGTCGTCTATACCTACACTGCGCATGAGGTCTAAATTTTCCATGCTTTCAGATCATTCTATAAATCCTTCGTCTGATTTAGAATCTCAACGTATATTGTCTATGTTTAGTGATATTTTAATACAAACAAAGACAATTTCACGATACATTGAGATGCTGGACGCCCTATTCAAACATGCTACGGAAGGCATTGTAGTAGTAAAAAAATCAGGCGAGATTGTCATGATCAATCCGAAGGCAAAAGAGCTTTTTAGTTACACTGACCACGATCTGATTGGCAAGCAAATAGAAACACTGATCCCTCAGCGTTTTGCAAAAAACCATGTGCATTACCGGGACGAATATCTGCAGGCTCCCAAGGCCAGGGGCATGGGGCATGCATCCGATCTCTTTGCAAGGAGATCAGATGGAAGCGAATTTCCTGTGGAAGTAAGCCTTAGTCCGTTTACAACGGGTGATGGTGAGTTTGTAGTTAGCTTTATCATTGACACTATACCAGTGAAGTAGGAAAAGGCACGAAATTCTATGTAAATCTTCCGAATATGATCCCGCCCGCCCGGGGCTCTGAATAAATATTTCAACTTATACATCGCCTTTGAACGTCTGATATAGTAGGTGCCCTGGTTATATAGCGCATGCGGGTGTTGCGACTATTGCACCACGGACTGGGAAATCAAAACTTATATCCGTATGGGTCAGGCACGAATACCGATCTATCTTCAACAGTTATCGTGTAATCTAATATTAGCTCAGCGCTGCTATCGGTCAGCCGTTGAGATTCCGAGCCACTATCTCTCGCGATCTGCGTATTTGAGTATAATGGCCAATTGTCCTCCGTGATGTGCAGTATGAGAGATGATCCTTCCGAGCGATTCTGCTTTTGTTTTCACGCCAAACTCTTTGGTTACAATCTCTACGTCCCAATCCTGATCTCTTTGCAGGGCAATAGCATTCTCCAGTGCCTCACCCGACTGTGCAATATATTCGAGCAGGCTTGGCAGGTTCGTCCATTCTCCGGTATCGTGCTGGGCAATTAATGTTTTTGCACTCACTGATAGATGACTACCAAAAACATTCTTGGCGAATAGGAATTCTACATCTCCAATATGCCGGATCAGAAAGCCAACACTGTTTTGGGTCAGAGGCAACTTACGAATCAAGTCCCGGGATTGAAGGCTTGCTAATTGGGTGGAGAAACGTGTTCTCGCTTCTTTCCAAAGGGCAAGCAATGTTTGTGTTTTTGGTTGCAGTTCCATTTTTTGTATTTGATTGTTATGGCAAATCAACTTTATCTGACCACGCCCGGGTATGAGCCGGGTCATTTTATAAAATGATTATATTTAGCTTCATAGCACAATAAACCTAGCTCTTCATCAAAGTATATCATTTTCACTCCTGACCTAAATCATAGTCCTACCCGGCTTTACCATCTACATTTATTAAATCGCTGCAAGCATATATGCAATGACAGAAACTCTAAAAGCGAACTAAAAAACGATTCACATTGCTCTCATTTCTTAATTAAATTCAATAAGCCAAATTTTTCCGATGTACTTAAAACAACTTGTACCGGTTGTAAAGCTTTCACCTTTCGGCGTTCTCCTTCCATTGATGATCTGCTGTCAAGGAAAGCCTGAAACGACTCTCCCTTCGCTGGAAAGCATTACAGAGTCTGTTTACGCTTCGGGTGTTTTGAAAGGCGCCAATCAGTACCAGGTTTACTCAACTGTAAACGGCCTGGTCGACAAAATACTTGTCTCGGAAGGCGATTCGGTACGGAAAGGCGCACCGGTCATGAGCCTGGTTGGAAAAGTGGCACGGCTCAATGCAGAAAATGCGGAACTGGCAGCAGCCTACACCTCAATAAGCGCCAACGCCGAGCGCGTGGATGAGTTAAAAAGCGCCCTCTCCCTGGCCAAGCTGAAATTAGAAACTGAACAGTCCCTTTGGTCAAGGCAAAAAAACCTTTGGGCTCAGAACATTGGCACCCGAAACGAGTTCGAGCAACGTGAGCTAAATTACAACAATGCACTAAATGCTGTTGAGACAGCTAAACTCCGTTACACGGAGACATTAAAACAACTTCGATTTCAAGAACAGCAATCCAACAAGAACCTGCTGATTGCCAAAACGTCAGCAAAGGACTACATCATAGCCAGCCAACAGGACGGCCAGGTCTATAGAATTCTTAAAGAACCAGGCGAAATGGTCACCCCTCAAAGCGCCGTTGCAGTCATCGGCGCTGGTGACGATTTCATGATCGAGATGCAGATCGATGAATATGACATCATTAAGGTGAAAACCGGCCAGAGGATAGTCATAGCAATGGATAGTTATAAGGGCCAGGTCTTTGAAGCGGTAGTCGGTAAAATCGTGCCGTATATGAATGAAGGTTCAAAATCATTTACGGTAGAAGGCCATTTCTTGAAAAAACCAGAGATCCTTTATGCTAACCTGACATGCGAAGCAAACATTATCATCAGTCAGAAGCCTAAAACCCTGACCATCCCGAGAGATTACCTGCTCGATGGTGGGTACGTGCTTGTGGAGAATAACAAAAAACGGAAGGTAAAAACCGGACTGATGGATTACAAACGCGTGGAAATAGTGGGTGGATTACAGCCGAATGAGCACATTTTTAAGCCAGAGCTATGAAATCGAAACTGATCATGGACATTTCCTGGGCACTTCTGCTTGCCAGATGGAAGCAAACTCTGGTTGCAGCTGCGGGCGTTACATTCAGCATTGCTATGTTTATTTCGTTGCTGGGCTTCATGACAGGACTAAATGTTTTACTCGATGGGCTGATCCTGAACCGGGTACCACATGTACGCCTCTACAAGGCCATTCGCCCCAGCGAACAGCAACCCGTCATGCAGGTCCCGGGATTTGAAAAGCACTATCATTTTATCAATTCCGTGAAGGCAGTTAATGCAAGTCAGCAGATCCGCAATAGTCAGGCAATCCTGGCCTATCTCAGAAATGATCAGCATGTGATCGGTGCCACGCCCAGGATCACCACGCAGGTATTTTTCAACGATGGCAACATCGATCTCACAGGAATAGTACAGGGCATTAATCCCGAGCTTGAAAACAGATTATTCAATTTTGATGAATACATCATCTCTGGTGCGGGAGCTGATCTGATAAAAGTCCCGAACAGTATTATTCTTGGAAAAACGTTAGCCGACCTTCTGTTAGCAGATGTGGGAGAAGTGATCCAGCTAACAACGACTCAGGGACAAGTTTTTCAACTCAAGGTTGTTGGCCTTTTTCAGTCCGGTATCCAGGAGTATGATAAGACACAAAGCTATGCGTCCGTCAATGTGGTGCAAAAGCTGCTAGGGAAAACGGCAAGTTATGTGACGGACATTCAAATCAAAATGACAGACATAACCGAAGCCCCGGAGGCAGCGAAAAAATTTGCCCGGATTTTCGAAACAGATGCAGAAGATATTCAGACAGCTAACGGGCAGTTCGAAACCGGCAGCTTTATCCGGACCCTTATTTCTTACGCGGTGGGCATTACCGTTCTGATTGTAGCAGGTTTTGGCATTTACAACATTCTTAACATGATGATCTATGAGAAAATGGATACAATCGCCATATTGAAGGCGACGGGCTTTTCGGGAAAGGATGTGAAAAGTGTGTTTTTGCTTATTGCACTCGTAATCGGCCTATCCGGAGGTATGCTCGGGTTGATTTTCGGCTTTGGTATCTCGGTCATTGTTGATCAAATTCCCTTCGTGACACCCTCACTGCCGACCATCACAACATTCCCCGTAGAATACAACCCATGGTTTTACGGCATTGGGATCGTCTTTTCACTGGCTACGACGCTTTTTGCCGGGTGGTTTCCATCACGCAAGGCCAGCAAAGTTGACCCGGTTGTTATCATAAGAGGAAAATAATGGAAAAGATTGTACTTGCGGCCCGCCAAATCACCAAAGAATTCACAGATCCCATCCGGGTCAAAGTGCTTTCAGACATAAGCTTCGAGATCGAGGCTGGGGAGTTTGTGTCGGTAACCGGCAAATCCGGATGCGGGAAGTCTACTTTGCTGTATATCTTGTCGACGATGGATACTGCTTATGAAGGCGAGCTCTGGATTGACGGCCAGTTGATGAAAAACAGAAAAGAAGAGAATCTGGCCCGGGTCCGTAATGAGAAGATCGGCTTTGTATTCCAGTTTCATTATTTATTAAAAGAGTTTACAGTTCTTCAAAATGTAATGCTTCCCGGCTTAAAGCTCAATAAATATTCCAAACAGGAAGTAGAGCACCGCGCCATGGAGAAACTGACAATGCTTGGCATTGGTGATCTGGCTCTCAAAAATGCGGACCATGTATCGGGAGGTGAAAAGCAGCGGATAGCCATTGCCAGGGCGCTCATCAACGATCCGATGATTATTATGGGAGATGAGCCCACCGGTAATCTGGATAAAAGGAACAGCGAGCTTGTATTTGAAATATTTAAACGGCTTGCCGAAGATTACAACCAGACCATGCTTATTGTGACACATGACAACAGCTTTGCCAGCAAGACCACAAGAAATATCGAAATGGAGGATGGTAAAATCGTTATCGACAAGGCAATCACGCGGCTTATCTAACCAATTGACCGAAAACTGATTATAATCATTTTTACTGGTACAAACGATCATACAGAAGCATCTCTGCCAACCTTACATTTATGTCGTTGATGCTTTTCGCAGTCCTTTCAGGTTCCCTGAAAATTCGCAAACGGATAAAATAGAAGCCCAATACCAGTATGGAATTCTAAGGCTGACAGTGCCAAAACGGGAAGTCACTTTCCCTGCACTTAAGACGGAAATTGCAGTTTCCTGACCACCGTTAAGGTAACAATAATGAGGCGTGCCGGTTTGCCAATAATTCAGACCAGCTCGCCTTTGCGATATTAAACGATTCCACTTAATTCATCTGTAACATGATCAACTATGAAGAATGGAGTAGTCGTATACAAAGGTAAGTATGGTGCGACAAAGCAGTACGCACAATGGCTTAGTGAAGATTTAGAGCTGCCGTGTTTAGACATCGACCGTGTCGTAAGCCAAACCCTCAACAATTTTGACTATATCATTTTGGGAAGTTCAGTGTACTATGGCAAGATGTTATTGCGTCCTTTCCTTGTCAAAAATCTAGAAATACTAAAACACAAAAAGGTTTTCATTTTTATTACTTGTGCAACTCCTGATTCGGATCAATGGGAACAGAAGAGAATTATAAAGGTGAACATACCGACACCGCTAGTGGAGGATGAACACATCTTTTTTCTACCCGGGAAACTGGACATAAGAGCACTTACGCTTTTCGACCGCATAATGTTACGGATAGCTGCCTTTTTTGAAAAAAACCCGGAGCGGAAAAGGGTAATGACCAACGGGGTCAATGCAGTTTCAAAAGATAACCTCATAGATCTCGACATCACAGTAAGAGCTTTTGCCCATCGCTTGCATTAATACGTGCATTTTGCAATTCTACACAGTTTAACCAGTGATTTAGATGAAGATCAACCAAATGCTTAAACTACTTTCGTCCATTGCAATTTTAACAATTGCTCTCGCGATTTCCTGTACCGACCACGATATTCCAGACCCGGAAAAGCATTGCGAAAGATTAGATGGAACGCCACGCTTCTATCCATGCGAGTTTGAAATCGTCAAAGCAGAATTCGCCAAAGGATTAACAATCAATGACATTTTTGCAACTATCACCCCGCAAAATACGGATGTGGTACTACCTATGCAATTTGCCTGGTCTCGTCTTAGCCGGAACCCAAATACAATAGATGTCACTTTCAAAGTAAAATTGCACGTAAAACGCATTGCAAACGCCTCGATAAACGCCAGTTCGGGTTATATTCTGGACAAGCCGACCGGCAGGCCGACGAGCATTGCTTCACTTTATTCCACCCTCATCTTTCCCCCACTTCACCCGCAGGTACCCGTAGAACTTCAATCGCTGCCTCTGGGCCAGACCGCAGTAGTTATTTCTGATGCCGAATATCATATTATGGTCGAGTATTTACAACCGCTTAACACGCCCGTTTATACCAATTTTACCGGCAATGTGCTGTATGCCTTCCACAACATTGAAACAACGAAAACTTTAATTGCTGCACCACATAACTACCTCTTGGGTGTAGATGCATCCGAAGCATTTATCGTAATCAATCCGACATTTACCGATTAAATATTCAGTTGAAAACAAGACGGTCATGAAAACAAAAATTCCAAAAGTTCTCGCATTAAATGTGATTTTGGCTGTGTTTTTCATTGTCTCCTGCACAGATCATCAAATCCCTGAGGAAGTGCAATGGAGGGTAAAAAAGCTGATAAGGGTGTTGCCCGAGGATCCGCAAAGCAGATTCGTCAGCAAATTTTCCTACAATCCTGATGGAAGGATTGCCTCCATATTCACTTATCAAACCCCAGACAGCGCAGGATTACCAACAGAAAAAAGCGCATATCAATATGATATTTCTGGAAGATTATCCCAAATGGAGCGAACCACAAGTTCATTAGCTTCCGAGCGCTATGTTTACAATTATAGTCAAGCAGGACAGCTGTCAGCAATCCACTATACCGGCGCACCTAATGATTATTTTGATCTGGCTTTTAAATATGATAGTGCCGGAAAACTCCAGAGTAGCAGACGACACTTCGATTATTTCCACGCCCTTTCATATGAGCAACTGATCAGCTATTCATTTAGCCATGATAATTTGAGCTCAATCCACGTAGAAACCACGGTGGTAAGGGCGGTTCCGGGAACCAGCATCACCAATACTGAATTCGTCTATGATGATCATAAAAATCCATTCTATGGTAGTTATGTCATACCTGCCCCGGTAAAAATGGCATCACCATCCTCAGGCAATTTCCAACACTACACTTATGCTGGCGGGATCGACAACGTGCTTCATCTAAGCAAAAACAATCTGGCATCTTCCAATAGCAAGGGGCTTTCACAAACAAATTACAGATATACTTATCATGTAAGCGGCATGCCGGAAAGCAGGAGGACCTGGGTTAAAGTAATGCTTGACCGGCCCGAAGTTTTGCAAGAAACTCTTTACTATGAATACGAACAGTACTAACTTGGGTTGTCGCATGCACCTGATACAATGTTGGATCAGGTGCAGGTGACAACCCAGGTAACATTTTTTTCATTGATCGAAGCAAATATGGAATTAACGCGCTTCGAAATGAAACTATTAAAGGTGCCGCCATTCTGTTATCAGTTAGAGGCTCACCTACTTTGATCACCTCATTTTGGATGGAAAAACAAGAATGGGTAATGTAAGGTTATCAAGAACGTCATCTGTCTTACTTGGTTTAAACATCCTTGTCAAAAGAGATTCTTGATGGTGTAACAAAGCGAGAATGTCAATACCCTGTTTAGAACATAACCGTTTTAAAGCTAGTACTACATTTTTTCCGCGAATCTCTAAATGAGTTAAATTTGGATGGTTAATATCTTCAAGCATATTCAAAAATACCTGTTCAGCAATAATCCCCTCACTTTCACGATCTCAGTGTTACGGACATGGACAACTTCAAGCTCAAAGTGCAGTATTTCAGCATATCTGGCAAGCAGGCTTACCACCTCTAGATCAGAGACATCGAAATCACTTGCGAACAGTACTTTTTGAAAGTTGGTAGGACTTTAAAAAGCCCTCCATTTTTTCGATTGAACGTTTTATAATCGCCATTGACCGGGTTATTGAGAAGTTAGATTTTAAAAATGGCACGAAACCAGAAACTCAACCTTCTGCCAACAGTAGTCATCTTCTTTTGCGAACCGAAGGCCGAATCAACAAGTTAAACTATGATCAAATTGTGTATCTAGAGGCTAACCGCAACAATACAAAAGTTGTTATTATCGGGGAACATCTAATAAGCACTACCCCACTATCGTCTGTTGAGATTCATCTGCCTAATGAGCTTTTTTTTAGAGTCCACCGGTCCTTTATTGTCAACCTTTCCAAAATCACCAGTTTGCAGGGAAACCGGATCATTCTTGGCAAAAGCGAAGTGCCATTACGGGGTAATTATTAGGATGATTTCTTAAAAGTACTCGGCATTTAATTGTTGCGTAGTTGTTCAGATTCATTAAGATAACTCTCAATGAGAAAAAATAAATTGCTGCTGGCATATCAAAGAGCCACCAGCATTTAAGTACACCACTAGTCGCTACAACTTTGAATTACCTTCTCTTCATTTTCAAACTGTCCGCGGGAAACTCATTTTTCAGCGTCGCCATTTGCTGCCTGGCCCAAACGATAAGCACCTCCCGCTGCTGCTCTGATAGATTAGCGTCCTTATGCAATCCAAAAAAGGTGTATGATTTCAGCGGCATTTCTTTTTCTTCAACCATCTCGATGATCTCATCGAACACCCTCATTAAAATCAGGATACAAGCCGATCCGGAACTGGGTGAACCAGGTCTGGTCATCTGGTGTGGCCGTGATCTGTCCTGGCTTTGATGTTTGCCCTGCGTGGCCACGCCCGGGTTGGTCTACCAGATAAACACCGTAGCCTTTTCTTAGAAAGATATTGGCAAAGCCTTCCCTTCCATCGGCCGTGGTTTGCCAGCTGCGGCGCGATTGCCCGTAGCCATGCAGGAAAACCATAGAAAGTCGCTTTGCCTTTGGCGGGATCTGGTAAAACACGTCGGCATGGTCCCCGTGGCGGGTTTGTCCGCCCTGCGCTACATTCCAGGGTTTGAGCGCATCGAACGTGCCTTCACTTTTGGTTACGCTGCCACCAGCAGAAAAAGCGCCCTGCTCCTGGATGATTAAAGGTTTCTGACTTTTAGTTTTCTGTGCCTGGCCTTGCAAGCTAACTATGGAGGATACCACACATACAAGGCTTAGCATTGCTTTATTTCTCATATCTATTGCATTTAATCTGCGACGCTTGAATCAAATTGTTCGCATTAAATCATTTTAAGCTTTTCGAGCCATTGCTTGATCTCGTCCTGGGTCTGCCGCGCTTTTTCCTCTTTAATCATTAGCAGCTGCCCGTCCCTTTCAAGGCCGCCACGGGTCGAATACCCTTCCAATATTTTACTGTCAGGGCATAGCTGCTTGACAGTTTCAAAAGTGCTGCCAATGCCGTAGCCACCATTCGTATTGAAGGGAATGATGGTCTTACCGCTCAAATCATTTTGCTTTAAAAAACTTTTCATCGGAGGCGGCAGCTGCATCCCCCAGGTCGGAAAACCGACAAAGACGACATCGTACTGGCCGATACTATCAATTTTAGTTTTCAAAGGCGGCAGATATCCCGACTGGTTTTCACTGGCTACCTGCGCGACAGTTGCCTGATAATTCTCAGGGTACGGCTTTTCCAGCTCAATCGCCACCAGTTTTCCACCTACGTTCTTCTGGATCATTTCCGCAACTGCCTTGGTATTCTTCGTGCGGGATAAATAGACGATCAGGATCTTGCCAGCTGCCACATCAGTGCCCGTTTCAGCATCGATCCGCTCAGTTTGAGTAGAAGAGCAAGCCGAAACCAAAAACAAAAAAGCCAGCAGCAGGTGTGCTAATGGAGCGGTTAGTTTCATGTTTTCTGATCTTTATTATCCTCCCACCTTGGTAAATGAGAGCGATCCCAGTTTCCAACCTTCTTTTTGCTGCACATACACTTCCGTTACTTCAAACTCGTTGGTGACTTCCCTGCCGCCTACAACCGCTAACAGTGTGATCCTGTTTAAAAGGATAGCTGTTGATCCAATGATGTTTACAGATACCTTATGGATATCTGCCTTTTTGTAGTGAATGCCCCCGGACTTGATGATATTGACTTCCTGCTGTTTGCCCCATGATCCGCCCATGTGAACAAAGACAGCCTTTTCATCAAAGAGCGCAGCAAGCGAGTCTGCATTCTTGTCTGCCATCCATTGCCATTTCGTTTTAGAAAGTGCAATGATTTTCTGCTCGGCGCTATTTTCAGCTTGCGCGAATACTCCCTGAGATGCTTGCATCAAGCCTGCTGCAAGCATCAGGCAGGTAAGGATTCTGGCGATTGTTCTATCTACGTTCGATTTCATTGTATCCCAGGTTTAATGTTTAATGACATGCGTATCGCGCACGCTGCTGAATGTAAGCGCCAACAGTTTCCAGTCACTGGCCTGTTTTGTATAAACCTCTGTAACAGTAAACTCTGTATTTGCTTCATTGCCCCTTACCATCGCTGAAAGCATAATCCGGCTCCAAATGATTGCCGTGTTACCCACAATCTCGACAGCAACATCTTTGACGTCTGCTTTTTTATACCAGATGCTTCCGGTCTTGATGATTTCGAGCTCTTCGTCTTTTTTCCAGGTACCGCTCATATGGACAAATTTTGCTTTGTCATCAAAGAGTTTGGCCAGCTCGTCCACGTTCTTATCAGCCATCCATTGCCACTTCTTTTTTGAAAGATCAATGATATGCTGCTCCTGGCCAGCTGCGCCTTGTGCCAGTGATGATTGAGTACCTGCCAGCACGGAGCATAGCCCCAGAAACGTAGCTGCCAAAATAGATTTGAAAAATGATTGAGAATGCAATTGCATGAGTAATAAGTTGATTTAGAGGTTAAATATTAATTTCTCGGCCTCTTATGGGCTATTTGTCGTCGAGCTTTCTTTCACCTAGCCATTTCACCATATTGGGATCACGGTGATCAAAGAAGCTACTCGCATTGGTATCAAGAGATTTGATCGCGTCCATATCTTGCGCGCTCAGCTGGAAATCGAAAATGCTCAGGTTCTCTGCCATTCTTTCTTTACGGACTGATTTGGGAATTGCAATCACCCCCCGCTGCGTGAGCCAACGGACGACTACCTGCGCGATTGTTTTGTTATATTTTTGACCAATCGAGGCTAAGAGCTCATTTTGAAACAAGCCGTTTTTACCTTCTGCGAATGGCCCCCAGGACTGGATCTGCACATTGTTTTCTTCCAGGAACTGTTGTGTCTGGATCTGCTGGTGAAAAGGGTGCGTTTCAATCTGGTTGACTGCCGGCACTATTTCGTTATGGATGATCAGGTCAATGAGCCTGTCAGGTTGGAAGTTACTTACACCAATTGCCCTGATTTTACCCTCCTTATATAGTTCCTGCAATGCCCGCCACGCTCCATACACATCGCCGAATGGCTGGTGGATCAAATACAAGTCCAGGTAGTCCAGCTGTAACTTTTTCAGCGAAACCTCAAATGCCTTTTTGGTATCCTGGTATCCGTTTGACTGTATCCAGAGCTTTGTAGTGATAAAGAGCTCTTCCCTGGCAAGGCCACTTTTCTTTATTGCATTCCCTACGGCTTCTTCGTTCTGGTAGGCCGCTGCCGTATCAATCAGGCGGTAACCTGTATCGATCGCGTCCAATACACTTCTCTCACATTCTGCAAGGTCCGGCACTTGAAAAACCCCGAACCCCAGAATTGGCATTTCTACGCCGTTATTTAATTTTACTGTTTCCATAGTGGTCTTTGTTTTGATGATGCAAAGTTCCGCCTTTCCAGGGGCATGTTTGGTATATAGATTCCCGTTTCCTCTACCAATATTCCCGGTAGAAGATTGGGTCAAACCCTGTCAGGAAAGCTATGCCAGAACCGCTTTTAGTCTATTTCTCCGCAGCCTTTTGCATCACATCCAGCCGTGCTTTTTTAGGGTCGGGCCCGCCCATAGCCGAGCCGTCAGAGCGGAACTCGATGATTTCGTTTTTCCTTGGATCATAAACCGGCCACTTTGGTAAACCCTTACCATTTGGGTCTGATGTCTTGGCGAAATTGGCCCAATACGCGTTCATCATCGTGGCAACCTGTTTGTCTGTTGGTGCAATTGTAGCTCCGCTGCGCTCCATCAGATTGTCAAAAACATATGCGATTTCGGAAGCATGTCCTGCGCCAAAACGCATCCGCTGTTGCATGGAAGCTGCTACGTAAGAGAAAAGATAAACGTAGGCTTTGTCACCTTTGGCTGTGACCGCACTTGCAGTAAACCGGGCTGGCTCTGCCCAAACTTTATCGGTGTTGATCATCGAAAGCATTTGAGCGAAGTCTGTTTTACCATCCGGATCATAGGCAACAGTCATTTCCTTACGTACAGGTTCAAACTGCGCCAGCAATTCGTCCTTTGACCTTGCATTCACAAAGCCAGCCGGTACTTCTGCACTATTCGAACCAATGATGATTGGAACACGGATCTGCCTGCCTGCCTTATATGCCTGCTCGAATGTCTCTACAACCAATTTACCGTCCAGGATCGGCCCGGCGTAAATCAGCGCCCCGCCCTGGCCATTGCTTTCTTGTCCATTATCAACAATATCTTCCACAGAAAGTGAACGCAGTTTGTCCAAGGCTGCTGCATCCTTACCCTGAATACCATGTTTAGCAGCAAAGTTTACACCTATTGTCTCGGCTGACACAGGATAATATTTGTCGGCATTTTCTTTACTGATCGGTCTGCTTGATAAAACGCCGTCGCGGCCGCCTCCCGACTCGATAATTGCCTTGTGAAAAAGACCTTTTGCAGATGGAATCGTCAGCAGTGAATGCACTGAAACATCGCCCGCAGACTCCCCGAAAATCGTCACATTCTTTGGATCACCACCAAATGCGGCAATATTCTGCTGCACCCATTTAAGGGCTACTCATAGACATCTTCAACAATGTTGACGAATTGAGTTGAAAGTGCGTTGACTTTGCCGTTCCTGAGATTGCCTAGCACTTCCTTGTTAGGTGCCATTGCAATTTCAATGAGTTTTTTCAATTGAGGGTCCGTAATTGGTTTTTTTGCCCAATCATTAAAAATGCAACCTACTTCCTCAGAGAACTTGTTTGCAATTCCCATGACCTTAGGAGCCGTTCTGAGCCTTTCCCTAACGTTGCTGGTATGACGGATTTTCACCACGTTGGTCATGTTTTTCATAGCTGCGTTTAGTGTGTTAGCGCAAACAATCCTGATTGGAGTAAATGCAGCCGTGATACTTCCACTACCATCGTGCGAGGTGGTCAGGAATAGATACTTCTCTATGAGATCGTCGTTACCAACCTCGATGTATCCGGGCAATTTGGCTGTTATGAATATGCGCTCACCCTTGCCCAGCGCTCCGGCGGTTTCATAAAGAATTCCGTCATTGCCAACAATGCTGTCGAAAAATGTAAATGCATCCCGATTCTGTACAATTTGATAATCTTTGCCCACCACTCTCAAAACCGCATTGTTATCTGTTCTCATTGTGGCGTAGTGTCCAGGCACGGGGATAAATCCTAGCTCTGATTGACTTACATTTCCTTTAATAATAGCGGATAAATCTGCCTTTTCAACTTGGCAATTTAATCCCGCGTATTCGATTGCGTCTTTGCTATTAGGGTACTGATCGACAATCTGTCCTAATCCACGCCAGGCTTTTTCTTTCACTGAGAAAAAACTGTCTTTGCCTGTGTTTTCGTCGAAATTGATGTTGTGAGCTATGATCGTAGCTGTTAGAAGTTAGAAATGATTTTCTTTCTTCTTCCTCTCGCTCCCTTTAAACGAATGTTTGACAAAGAAAAAACGAGAAAAAAGAAAGCCCTTCTAACAGTGGCCCTCACATAGCCAAAAGGAAACGGAATAAGTGCCGGGACGCGTAGTCCGCGACGCGCAGTCCGGGACGCATAGTCCGAAGGCTGACGGCTGATGTTCCAAAATCTAATACAGTGAAACGCCGTCATTATGCCGTAAGCTTTTGGCTATCTTTTCGGCAGGCTCAAAGAATGGGGCCACTTATTTAGCTGCGCTTTTGCCGAGTTTTATTTGTCCAAACATTGCTTTTTGGTGTCTTTCAGGCATCTAGTTTTTCCTAAAGCGCTATCTCTCAACATAAGGAAAGCCGCCAAATCTGACTGGCGGCTTTTCTGTTTTTTTCCTAACTCTTCTAATTGCCTGTGCCGGTTTTCGTCGCTAAGCGACCTCTCAAGGCTTGCATATCTTCACTTACCTTCAAATCCAGGATTTTAGCATAAATCTGTGTCGTACGGATGTTCGTATGTCCCAACATCTTGGAAACACTTTCTATCGGAACCCCGTTTTGCAAGGTAATGGTGGTGGCGAATGTATGCCTGGCCACATGGGAGGTTAGAACCTTGTCAATACCGCAAACAATCGCTATCTCTTTTAGATAATCGTTCATTTTCTGATTGCTCGGAACAGGCAGAACTAGCCCACGGGACTGGCAAACAGGATCATCTTTATAGCGGCTAATTATCTCCAGAGCCTCAGGAAGGAGAGGAATGTGAGATTTTACATTCGTTTTTGTACGCTGCGTAAAGATCCATTGCTCACCATCAATCCCTCTCGAAATGTCGCTTCTTTCCAGACTCTGGATGTCTGAATATGCGAGACCGGTGTAACAGCAGAACAGGAAAGTATCCCTAACCTGGGTAAGCCGATCGCTCGCGAATTCCTTTCCGGCGATCGTATCTAGTTCCTCCTTCGTGAGAATGGCCTTATCAACTTTTTTAAATTTTCCTTTGAAGTTTAAGTATGGGTCAAGATTTATCCAGCCATTTCCAAGACAGATATTCACGATTTTGCGAAACATCTTCATATGCTTCACCACAGCATTGTTTCCCATCTTACGAATAGAACGGAGATAAAATTCATAGTCCGCAACGAACGCGAAATCAATACGACTGATATCGAAGTCTGTAACATTGTAATTAGCCTTTAAGAAGTTTTCCGTGTGGCGTCGCATTACCTCGTACCTTTTGAATGTGCCTATTGCGTATTCCTGGCATATCAATGAATGCAACCTTCGATTGTGCTCGATTATAATTGACATGAGCATTCTCTGTTTCGGACCAATTCCTAGAATCTTGTTTTTAATACTTTCAGCCGTGGCAAGATCCCCTTGTCGAATCAGGGAGGCATGAGCATCGAGGAATTGTTGTTCGAGGTTGCCTAAATAGGCATTCAAAGATTTGACAACTTCTTTGTTGCCAAGCATGCGTCCAGCCGCAGCATTCCACGTTTTAGGCTCACAATCCCGACCGGTCGCGATCTCTGACCTCTTGCTTTCGACGGTAACTCTTAAATAAATGGGCACTGGCCCATCTTGATAATTTCTCGGCTTCTTCAAATAGAAAAGCAGACTCAGCTTTGTTTTCATAACCATTCTCTGGTTTAAAGGTTAAACAAATGTAGTCTTGCAAGCCTAGTCAGCGCAAGATGTCCATCGCGTGGACATGTTGTCTTTCAGTTAATTACGCGATTTTTGGTGAGTAAACTTTGCAGGCTGATTGACTCACCGAATTACTCACCAAAACTTTGAGAATATTTGAACGTTTTGGTATAGTTGCGGCAAACAAAAAAGCCTGCAATCGTTTGATTTGCAGGCTTTTGATGCTTTTTGTTACTTCTTCAAGTGATCCCGCTGGGATTCGAACGGCACCGGCCGCCCGGCCAGGATCCATACATTAAAAGTGTATTGCTCTACCAGCTGAGCTACGGAATATTGTTTTTGCTGTTATTACCTCTCGAACCCAGGACTCTTACACTAAAAGTGTACACTCAAGAAACGAAAAAAGCGCCCTTTGGAGGCGCTTTCTGTGATCCCGCTGGGATTATTTTTTTTGATATAACAAGTTGTTTATCAAGTTCTTATGTCCTGTCAAATCTGGTACTCACCTTGTTACTCACCAAATTGTGGTGGGTGGCTTGCAATTGATTCAAAGATAGGAACTTTTATAAAACTCTTCCGCCAGCGACTTCGGAGCGTTTGGGCGGCCAGATTCAATTGTATGACAATTGTACATCTGGCCGATTGCGGGTAAGAGTCAAATGCTTTTTTCGAAACATCTTTGTGCTGGTGAAGGGCAAAAGGGAAAAATTATATTTCTATCACTGCCTATCGAAAAAATCTTGTAGATTGGAAAGTTGTATAAAGTCCGCCATGTTATCTCATTTTGGCCGGAATGCAGCGTCACGTCTCTTATCCTTGGGGAAAGGGCGTTCATAGGACGACAGTGCTGGCATAGTTACAATCGCAGCCCGGATATAGAATTTTTGCCGCTATTTGCTGCTTGATATGACTTTTCTCAATTTAGTATTCCTATCCTTGCATGGATTAAATACGCAAAGATTCAAATACAAAATGTATGGAGGTCACACTAAAAAGGTCCCGCACCCAAATTGTGAAGTACTTGTTGCTTTCTTCGTTATTTGTCGCATTAGGTGTCTGGGAATTAACGTCGGAAGACATTGCACCGTGGATTGGGTGGCTAACGATCAGTTTCTTTGGACTCGGACTGCCTATCGGGATTTATCAACTATTTGACCGAAGACCAGCAATCGTTTTTAATGAACATGGAATTCATGATAGATCAACCCACGATAGCTTTATCAATTGGGAGCTTATTCTTGATGCTTATCCCATAGAGATAAGCGGAGTGAAGTTTATTTGCCTAATTATTAGTGAAGATTTTAAACCTTCAAAAGAGAAGGGAGATATTTACAAAAGCTTAGTCAAATTCAGTGAATCACTTGGCGCTCAGGAGATCAATATAAAACTGGATTCCATAAATGTAGACCAACATCGGTTGGCAGAGTTTATTTTGGCGACCAGATCTGCGACCAAAGAGGAAAGAATACTACTTTTAAAGAATTGCGAGTTTGTTCAATAGGTTGTCTGCAAATCACTTCCTTGAAATTTAGATGAACAGCGATAAAGATTCATTATAGTAATTTAGTTTCACCTTCTCTCTCGCGATCCCCTCTCACAAACAGGAGGGGTCGTGAGAGAGAAGGTGCAGCGCTAACCTTCCGTGCCTGAGCGTCTGGAAAGCCGCCCTTTCAAAGCCTGCATATCCTCACTAACCTTTGTGTCGAGAATTTTCGCATAAATCTGCGTAGTCCGAATGTTGGTATGACCGAGCATCTTGGAAACGCTTTCAATCGGCACACCATTTTGCAGCGTCACAGTCGTCGCGAATGTATGCCTGGCAACGTGTGAAGTAAGAATCTTAGCAATCCCGCAGATTACGGCAATCTCTTTCAGATAGTCATTCATTTTCTGATTGCTTGGCACAGGCAGCACCAGCCCGCGCGATTCGCAAAGCGGATGATCTTTATATCTGTCAATAATTTGAACCGCTTCTGGCAACAGCGGAATATGTGATTTGACATTCGTTTTTGTCCTCTGGCAGAAAATCCACTGCTCACCATCGATCCCTCGTGCTATCTGGCTTTTTTCGAGCTTCTGGATATCAGAGTAGGCCAGGCCGGTGAAACAACAAAAGAGAAAAGTGTCGCGAACCTGTGCGAGACGATCACTTACGAATTCCTTACCTGCCATCAAGTCCAATTCTGTTCTTGTGAGAATAGCCTTGTCTACCTTCTTGTACTTGCCCTTGAAGTTCAAATAAGGATCAAGGTTCATCCAACCATTGCCCAGGCAAATGTTGACGATCTTGCGAAACATCTTCATGTGCTTCACTACGGCATTGTTGCCCATCTTGCGGACAGAGCGCAAATAGAATTCGTAGTCGGCGATGAAAGCGAAATCAATGCGGCTGATGTCAAAATCGCTTGTATTGAATGTCACTTTCAGGAATGCGAGTGTATGGCGTTCTAAAACCTTGTAGCGATTGAATGTACCGATTGCATATTCCTGGCCGACCAGTGCCTTCATCCGTTCGTTATGGTCAGCTATCACCGCCATCAATAACCGCTGTTTTGGGCCGACGCCTAGAAATTTGTTTTTGATCGTTTCCGTTGTGATCAATGCGCCGTCACGAACTAGGGCGGCGTGGGCGTCGAGTAGTTGCTGTTCTAAGTTGCCCAGATATGCATTGACAGATTTCACGGCCTCCTTTGCGCCTGTGACTCGTCCAGCTACCGCGTTCCATCGACTGGGCTCACATTCTCGCCCGGTCGTAAATTCTGCTCTTTTACTTTCAACCGTAATCCGCAGGTAAATCGGCACAGGTCCCTTTTGATAATTCTTCGGCTTCTTCAAATAGAAAAGCAGACTGATCTTTGTTTTCATACCCTTTACAGGTTAAAAAGTTGAACAAAAGTAGTCTTGCAAGCCGTTACAGCACAAGATGTTTACGTGGTAAACAGGTTGTTACACAAAGAGTTGTAGCGATTCTGGTGAGTAAAATTTGCAGATCCTTGAACTCACCGAATTACTCACCAAAAGTTTGTGGAAAATTGAATATTTTGGGGTAACCGGGAAAGAAAAAAGCCTGCTAATCTGTTGATTTGCAGGCTTTTGATGCTTTTTGTTATTTCTTCAAGTGATCCCGCTGGGATTCGAACCCAGGACCCATACATTAAAAGTGTATTGCTCTACCAGCTGAGCTACGGAATCTTGTTTTTCTTGTTTTTTGCAACCTTGGATTAGCCGTGGCCTTTTCCGTAATTGCGATGCAAAAGTAGAATTCTTGAAAGTATAATGCAAGCCTTATATAAGAAAAACCTGTTTTTTGGGTTAATAATATCCGCTGTTCTTGGTTCACAGCCGGCATTTTGTGCGAATGAAAAGGAGCTAAAAACTGCTGATTCTCTGTTCGCTATGGGGAGGTATCCCGAGTCCCTGCTACTCTACCGAAAAAATTTCAATCCGGAAGAAAAAAATAATCAAAGCCTCCTCTTAAAGCTCGCTTTCCTCGCTGAAAAGACCAATAATTACACCGACTGCCTCTATTACCTCAGCAAACTGGCCCTCGCTAATCCGTCCAGGAGATTGTTCGAGAAAATGGATAAACTGGCCGAAGAGCAGAATCTCGCCGGATATGAATTTGATGACTACAACTACTTCATCATCTTTTATCGCAGGTACGGCGATTATGTCCCCCTTTTTCTGCTCACTCTGGGCATTTACATCGTTGTGATCATGGTTACCAAGACGCGCAGGCGGGAACCAATTCTACAAATACATAAAATTTCTATTATAGTTTATCTGCTCGTTTTGCTGGGTATTCTCAACATCCCGTCGCTTTATCAAACCTGCATTGTCATCAACGAAAACACGTTTTTACGCGATGAACCTTCTTCGGCCGCCCCTGTGATTGAGCGGGTTGGCAAAGGTCACAAGCTGACGATCCTCGGTTCAGTCGATCACTGGAACCGGGTAATATGGAACAACAGGATCGTTTACATCAGAAAAACCGATCTTTGGAATATCTGACCGGCAAATGGTATCATTTTTGCTGCGTATCAGTTTGTATGTATATTTAAGGGTTTAAATTTTAAATTAAATTGTATGAAAAAGCCAATGAAACGTTTTTTACTATTGATCGCAGGGGTTTTAATGTTGGGTTTTGTGTCTTCCTGCAAAGAGGAAGGTCCTCACAAGGATGACATCGTAAAATTCTCGGCTGTCATAAATAGTACACCGACTGTTCCGAAAGCTACTTCCTCTGCACAAGGAACCGGGGTTTTCGAATACAACAAAACCACGAGAGACCTTAAATACAACATCACTTACCAGAACATTACCCCTACCTCCGTTAACATTCACATGGCGAACCCGGCATACGAAGCTGGTCCGATGGTATTCGCACTGGCGCAAAATCCAGCCGGAAATCAGGTACAGGGAACTGTTAAGCTGAACATCGAGCAGCAAACTGCATTGATCGTCGGTTTGATGTATGTGAACATCCCGACTGCTGAAAACATTTACGGAGAAATCCGCGGCCAGATCCTGGCAGATAAATTCGAAGAGTAGTGTTTCATTGCTCCTCAAAAAAAACGGCCGGCGCTCAATGCACCGGCCGTTTTTTTGTTTGCTCTGCTTATTTTTTCTTCTTCTTTTTCTTGTGCCCGTGAAAATCCTCTACTTCCTTCATCAGCGCTTTCAGGTCGTTGTCCTGGTCGGAAGTAAAATCGAGGGTTGCTGAGTAATCTTCATTACTGATCTTTAAAACGTCAATTGGCTTATCGAGGTACTCCTGGATCTGATCGAGGATTGGCCTTTCTTCCGGGCTGCAAAATGAAACTGCAAGTCCCTTCTGTGTGCCGCGTCCTGTCCGCCCTACCCTGTGCACATAGTTTTCCGGCTGCTCCGGAAGATCATAGTTGATCACATAATCCACATTCGGAATGTCAATACCGCGCGCACTTACGTCCGTAGCGATCAGCACTTTGGTTTCGCCGGATTTAAACTCATTCATCGCCTTCAAACGGTCGGCCTGCTCCTTGTCGCCGTGAATAGTTATACTCTTCACTTCCATTCTTTCCAATGCAGCATGTACTCTTTCCGCGCGCACTTTGGTGCGGACAAATACCAGGATCTTGCTGTCAATGTTATTCTTGATCGTTCTTTCCAGAAAAAAGCGCTTATCGTCCATTTCCACAAAGGCCACAGAATGGCTGATATTTCGCGCAACTGGGTTATTGGGCGAGATCTGGATCCTGATCGCATTGCGTACAAGCGAGTAAGCCAGCTTCTTGATCGTTTCATTGATCGTAGCAGAAAAGAACAATGTTTGCCGCTTCTTCGGCAGCAACTTGATCAGATCCTGTATGTCTTTGATAAAACCAAGGTCGAGCATGTGATCGGCTTCATCGAGTATTAGAAACTCTACCCTGTTCAGTTTAATGTGCCCCTGACTTGCCAGATCAAACATCCTGCCCGGTGTAGATACCAGTATGTCAATGCCTTTTTCAAGCTGCGCAATCTGCGGCCCCTGCTCTACCCCGCCAAAAACACTGAAAACCTTCACTTTCGTGTACTTCGCAATTTTGGTAAAAACTTCCGTGATCTGAATAGCCAGCTCGCGCGTCGGTACCATCACCACGCATTTGATACCTTCCGAGCGAACGGAGGATTTTTGTCTCGCCAGCAAATCAATCACAGGAATGGCAAATGCAGCCGTTTTTCCCGTGCCGGTCTGCGCTATGGCCAGTACATCTTCGCCTTTCAAAATAGCCGGAATAGCCTTGAACTGAATGTCTGTGGGACGTTTGAACCCGGCGGCTTCCAGGTTTTGCTTGATCTCGGGCGAGATATGGTAATCGTCAAATTTCATAATAAAGAATAAAAGCGGGGCACAATGCGCCCCGCGATGCAAATACATTCAAAAGTAGCTTAAAAGAAATGATTATTGTCAAAGGTCCTGCTCGTAGAAGCGCAGCCTGTTTTTAAGCGAAAGAATTTCCCGGTGCATATAATCCACCCTGGCGAGCAGGTTATCAATTGCCTCGATTCCCGCTACATTGATTTCCAGATCACGGTGCAGGCGGATCAACCGTTCAATACGCTGCAGCTGCGGAATGTGTAAAAACCGGCTGCTGTTTATCTCCACCAGCTCGATCAGATCACTGTTCCGGAGCGACTCGACAAATGCGTATTCCACTTCATAATAGGTACAGAAAGTGTCAACAGCTATCAATTGATCGTTTTCCATAACATTTGGATTTAGGATTTAGATAGTTCCAAAAACAACTCACGCTGGCGCTCAGTCAGGTTGGTTGGTATTTTCACATCAAAAGTCACGTACAAATCTCCAAACTCGCCTTCCTTCTTGTAAACGGGAAAGCCTTTTCCTTTCAGGCGGACAACACTCCCATTCTGCGTCTCAGGCTTCACAGGCAGCTTCACTTTTCCACTCAGCGTTTCCAGGATCAGCTCTCCGCCGAGCACGGCAGTATACAGGTCCAGGTCGGCTTTGATGTGCAGGTCCTTCCCCGCCCGCCGGATCTTATCATCATTCAAAATCTGGAAAGTGATAAACAAATCGCCCGCCGGACCACCATTACTGCCCGGGCCACCGTGACCGGCAATCTTGATGGTTTGTCCGTTTTCGATACCGGCCGGAATGGTAATCCTGATGTTCCTGCCATTGACGGTCAATGTTCGCTTATGCGTTTCGTACGCCTGCTGCAAAGTCAACGTTACTTCTGCCTGGTAATCCTGGCCGCGGAACCGTGCCTGCCGACCTCCGCCAAAGCCGCTCCCCGACCCGAACATGGATTCGAAGAAATCGGAAAAATTATCACCTCCGCCGCCGCCATACCATTGCTCCTGCTGGCCGCCGCGGGCTGATCTCGACTGGCGCGCACGTTCATACTCCTCGCTGTGCTGCCAGTTTTCGCCGTACTGATCGTACTTCTTACGCTTCTCAGGATCGCTGAGCACTTCGTTTGCTTCGTTTAGCTGCTGAAACTTCTTCTCAGCCTCCTTGTCGTTCGGGTTGAGGTCGGGATGGTATTTTCGTGCAAGCTTACGGTAAGCATTCTTGATCGCTTTGTCGTCGGCAGTTTTGTCGACCCCCAAAATTTGATAATAATCTATAAATGGCATAACCAATGCACTTAGGTGTTCTTTTATGTTAAAGCATGTGTAAGCTGAATCTATCTTCTTTCCAGCATTTCAATGTACAAATCTTCCACTTTCTTTCTCGCCCACGGTGTTTTCCGTAAAAATTTCAGACTTGATTTCACGCTGGGTTCGTGATTAAAGCTGTTGATATTAATGCGGTAGCCCATTTGTTCCCACCCATAATAGTCCACAAGCTCGTTCAGAATTGCTTCCAGCGTTTTTCCGTGCAGCGGGTTATTGGGTTGACTTTGCGTCTCCATGATTATTGAAACAGTTTTAAAAAGTAGATTTAGCCTCCTGAATAATTATTAAGCGAATAGTTTAGTTCAAATCTTTTATTCTGATGGATCAAGTTAACTGGGGAATTATCGGCTGCGGCAACGTGACCGAAGTGAAAAGCGGCCCCGCTTTCAATAAAGTGGAAAATTCTAAGCTGGTAGCTGTAATGCGCAGAAATGCCGAGCTCGCCGCCGATTACGCTTCCAGGCACAATATGCCGAAATGGTATGCCGATGCCGACGAGCTGATCAACGATCCCGAAGTGAATGCAGTGTACATTGCTACGCCGCCAGATGCCCACGAAGCACTTGCATTTAAAGCAATGCAGGCCGGAAAGCCGGTTTACATTGAAAAACCAATGGGAAGGAATGCAGCTGAATGCGACCGGATCAATGCAGAAAGCGAAAGGACCGGCGTGCCTGTTTACGTAGCCTATTACCGCCGCGCACTGGATTACTTCCTGAAAGTAAAAGAGCTGATCGACCAGAAAGTGATCGGAGATATACGGTACATCGACATTTGTCTGCAATGGCAGCCTTATGAAGAAGAAACCGGAGCAAATCCCAAACCGCGCTGGCGGGTAGATCCTGCTGTTTCAGGCGGTGGCCATTTTCACGACCTGGCTTCTCACCAGTTTGATTTCCTGGAATTTGCATTGGGACCGATTAAATCAGCCCGGGGTTTTGCCCGGAATCAGGCCGGCTTGTACGAGGCGGATGATATTGTAGTTGCCAACTTTGAATTTGAATCCGGTATACTTGGAAAGGGAAGCTGGTGTTACACCATCGATAAAGCACAGCGCGAGGATAAAGTGCAGCTTGTCGGTTCAAAAGGGCGCATTACCTTCTCGTTTTTCGAAAAATTCGACATTATTGTTGAAACCGGCGAGCGTACTGAAAAATTCAACATACCCTACCCGCAACACGTACAGCAGCCGCTTATAGATCTGATCGTTCGGGATTTGCGCGGAGAAGGGAAAAGCCCGAGTACCGGACAAACCGGCATGCGGGCAAACAGGATCATGGACTGGATTACGCAGGAGCAATAAATTCGATTTCGGGAGATACAAAATCTGGTACTATTTCTGTTATTTGTAAAACTCTAACTCAATTCAAAAGTCATGGCAAAAGGAAAAAATCTGGATAAGGGCAGCACAAAGAAAGAGCCTGAAAAGTCACTGAAAGAGAAACGTGCAGAGAAACAGGCGAAGAAAGCCAGTAAGAAAGACTACTGACCTGATAACAAGAGAGCTCCACAACGGAGCTCTTTTACTTTAATATACTTCCCGGTTGTTCTTATACTTTGCGAGCCTTTTCCGGGAACGGATGATCTTCGAATGGATCTTATTCTTTTCATCAGGCGACATGTATCCGTCTGCATTGGATTTCTCAATGGTCATCTGGATGATACCCTGTTCTTCTTTTAGTTTCCGGTATTCGTTTTCAGTCAGCTTTTTGCTTTTGTAATCACTTTCAATCTGCGCATTCAGCTTTTTCAGGTCTGATTTAAAATCCTGGCTAAAAGCATTGAAATAACAAACAAATGAAAGTAGCAGTGTGATTTTGAAGCATTTAATTGAAAGCATCAGTCGATGAGTTTGGTTGAGGAATTGAGCAAGTTTCAGGTTGAACAGGCTAAAAATACACACGAGATTTGTATATCAAAATCATTCATCCAAATGGAACAGCAAACTTATCATTACGATAAAATAGCGAAAGCGATTGAATTCATCGTCGCCAATGCCAGGGAACAGCCCTCGCTTTTCGACGTTGCCGAGGAAGTAAGTATTAGTCAGTTTCATTTTCAAAGGATCTTTTCGGAATGGGCCGGCGTGAGTCCCAAGAAGTTTTTACAATACATCACCGCCGGTTACCTGAAAGAAAAGATCCGCGAAACTGCCAACCTGTCAGAGCTTGCCGAAGCGGCCGGTTTGTCGAGCCAGAGTCGCGTTTACGACCATTTCATTTCCATTGAAGCCGTCACACCCCAGGAATTCAGGACTTCGGGAAAGGGGCTCGATATCAGCTACGGCATTCACGAAACACCGTTTGGTACCTGCTTCATCGCGGTTACCGAGCGCGGCATTTGTGCGATGGCATTCACGGATGCAGACGATAAAGAAGACCAGCTCATCCGACTGGCGAAAAAATGGCATTACGCCAACATCCGGGCCGACCAGCAAATTACCGCTGAATACATCCACCGCATATTCCAGGCCGGGCAAAAATCACCAGACAAATTGCCGCTGCTCGTGCAGGGTACCAATTTCCAGCTGAAAGTTTGGGAGGCACTGCTCACTATCCCGCAGGGCGCTCTGACTACTTACCAGCATATTGCCCGGAGCATCGGAAATCCGAATGCGGTGAGAGCAGTAGGAACGGCAGTAGGCGACAACCCCATTGCCTACCTCATTCCCTGTCACCGCGTGATCAGGAAAGAGGGAGTTCTGGGGGAGTATCGCTGGGGCAGTCTGCGCAAAAAGGCACTGATCGGTTGGGAGGCTGCCCGACATTTTGAGGAATAATTTGCACAATTTACAAGCTGTTAAATAGCACAATGGAATGTAAACAAATTCACAAATCACTGAATTACAGCCATAAAATTTAACAAACAATTCAACTATTTCATGATGGTTTGATATTGGATGCAATGTAGCTATCAACCAATTCACATGATCAGACATGAAAAAGACACTAACTCGTTCCCTTGCGTTTGTGGCATTTATGGTGGCGGTAAGCACAGCCAGCTACGCCCAGTTCTCACTTGGATTACAAGGAGGTATTGCTAAATCCGATGTGGAAGATTCCAAGACAGTAGCAGGTGGCGGCGTGAACTTGCGCGTTTTCACTTCTCCCAAGTTTGCATTCGGTGTGGCAGGAAAAATCTACGCTGACGGAAGCGACTACACCATTGCAGGACAAACATTAAGCAGCACAGGTACATTAATGCCGGTAACAGGTACACTCGATTATTTCTTCGCAGAAGGTGTAATCAGACCATATATCGGTGGTGACGCGGGTGTTTACTTCTCTAAGTATGACGCCAAATTCAACGGTAACACGATCATCGAATCTTCCAAACACAGCAACTTTGGTGCTGCGCCGCGTGCCGGTCTGGTATTCGCATTTGGCAACCTGGGTATACAGGTCGAAGGTATTTATCACTTCGTATTCGGCAACAAAAACCTGCGCTCAACAACAGGCAATGTAGACAATATCGATTTCGAATCGACCTCGCAGTTTGGCGGAGTTAACGTGGGTATTATTTTTGGACTGGGAGGCAAATAACAGGTTCCGTTTCCATTTGAAAAACGCGCCAAACGGCGCGTTTTTTGTTGTTGTCCGTTATCAAACCTAACTTGCCCGGAAAAACACTTCTGCTTGAAACCTGCATTTCCATTCCACGAACAGCTTTTTCAATGGCTTTTGTCAATGGATATGCAATGCGACCGGCAGCCGCTGCTGGTAAGTTACTTCCACGTGCTGCATGTCCGCAGCGTCCAGCAATCGGCACTTACTATTGTTCTTATTGATCTGGATACCTGGACAAATACCAATGCACAGGAACACTGGTCTGAATGCATCCGCTTTGTCGAAACCGAGCGCGGGCTGGGCAGGAATTGCGTGTTCATCTGGGAAGATTTCTGGATCAGAAAACGAAGGATTGTGGAGTCGCGCCTGCTTGCCCTTCTTGGCTGCGCACACCGGATACCTGCGCGCCTCACTGCGGCCAGGCGCATTGACAAGGAAGCTGCGAATGCATTTTTGGAGCAAAACCATTTAAATGGCGCAGTAATGGCAAAATATAAGTACGGGCTCTTCCTGCCGGCTCGATATTTCAGGGTGCTGAGCGAGGCGCTTACGCCGGCCGGTTCCGGTGAGCTGCTGGTTGCTGTGGCTACGTTCAGCTATCCCCGGATTTTCAATAAAGACACGCAGCCGCTCCGTTCGCACGAGCTCATCCGCGCGGCGAGTCTGCTGAATACCAATGTAGTCGGCGGACTGGATAAGCTGCTGCAGGCTTTTATCCGCGACAAAATGCCGGGAGATATCATGACGTATGCAGATATGGAATGGTCTGCCGGGAAAAGCTACGCCAGGCTGGGTTTTGAAGAAATATCCAGAACTGCACCTGAAACGATTTGCCTCGATCCTGTCTCAATGGAAAGAAGCAATCCGTCGGCTTCCCAATCTTCACCGCGGGTTAACATCCGGAACATGGGCAGTATTAAATTTGTAAAAACGATTACTCCCACTCCAATTCAGCACATCGATGAACATTGAAACACCTTTCCCGGTAATACTGGGGCCAACTGCCTCGGGAAAAACGCGGCTCGCTGTGCAGGTGGCGCGTGTGCTTGGGGGAGAGATCATCAGCGCTGATTCGCGACAGGTATACCGGAATATGGATATCGGAACCGGTAAGGACCTGGACGAATATGTGGTTGAGGGTCAGCAAATCCCCTATCACCTGATCGATATCGCAGAAGCCGGCGCGCAGTACAATGTGAATGATTTTCAACAGGATTTCAGTAAAGCATTTGAGCGGATAGATGACGCGGGGCACATTCCGGTTGTTTGCGGAGGCACAGGCTTTTACATTTACGCGCTTCTGAAAGGTCACGCCTACTCGGCCATTCCGGTAAACGAGCAACTTCGGGAAACGCTGGAAAACATGCCGCAGGAGGATCTTCTTCAAAGGTTCAATACTTACCAAACCAGCTATCACGAACTCGCCGATACTTCCACACGCAAGCGACTGATCCGCGCGATCGAGATATCGGAGTTCCTGATCAGTAACCCGCAGCAAAATGTCTCATTTGAAAGAAGTGCGCTTTCGGAGCATGCTATTATTTTCGGTCTTAATCCGCCCGTGGAGGTACGCAGGCAGCGCATTACAAACCGCCTGTACCAGCGACTGAACAATGGGTTGATCGAAGAAGTCGCGGATTTACTTAAAACCCTCTCCCCTTCCCAGCTGATCTATTATGGTCTGGAATACAAGTATGTTACCCAATATCTTACCGGGGAACTTGGATTAGAGGAAATGAAGGTGAAACTGGAAATCGAGATCCACCGTTTTGCAAAGCGGCAGATGACCTTTTTCAGGAAAATGGAAAAAGATGGACTGCCCATTGCATGGTTGCCCGACGATTGGAATGAAAGCCGTAAAACAGAGTTCATCACGAGCCGCTACCTGGAATTTAAAGAATCAAAGCGTAAGAGTAAAACCCATTAAGCCACGTCCTATTTACAATGAACAGAAAAGTAAGCAGCCTGCTTTTGCTGCTGGTATTAAGCATTACCGACGCCTATCTGCTGGCGCATCCAAACCTGATCGGAAGGATCGGCGTTTTTGTTTACAAGCACACCTATATCCGTAATTTCCCCCGTGCATTGCTGACTGTACTTCTTGTGGTCGGAATCTCACTGGTCTTATGCGAGCTGGCTTACCGGTTTTTAAACCGCCGGAATGCATTGTGGCTGTACGCGGCGCTTGAAGCAGTTGGCATAGCCTGGTTTGTCTACGTTTATATGACATTCTCCACTTTTTCTTACCGCATTACAGGGAAGGCATTTATTTACGGAACCCACTTGCTCCCCATTATCCTGACAGGACTTTTCAGCAGGTACCTGTTAAAGCGTTTGTTAACAAAGCCTTTGCCGGAAGCGGGCACAGGCGGAATTGCCCAGGCTGAAAAGAAGGAGTTTTAGGCCGGTGAATACCTTGTGAAAGCAGCTTAAAGTGGCGGCAATATAATATTGGTACTATTCCCATCTATTATAAAATATTATTGCTCAGCACTTGAATTTTCACAAATTAAACATGGATATTAATAGAAAATACGCGGTTTTTTAGGATATTGCGGCTTGTCCCGGGGACGTAAACATCCGTTTCCGGAAGGCTTAACACAAAATTAATTTGTCGGATAAGTAAATCAGTATCAAGCAAAATCTTTGGAATAAATTGACCTGATCCGGACCTATCTCGTCATTAACCTTTTTAATTTTATTCTTAATTATATGTCCCAAATAGCTGAATTAACCCTTGATGGTAAGAAGTATGAGTTCCCGGTAATTGAAGGAAGTGAGCAGGAAAAGGCGATTGATATTGCGAAACTACGTGACCAGACAGGGTATATTACTATTGACGCCGGCTATAAAAACACCGGTGCTACAAAAAGTGCCATTACGTTTTTGGATGGTGAAGAAGGTATACTGAATTACAGAGGATATTCGATTGAGGACCTGGCTGAAAAGGCTTCGTTCCTGGAAGTAGCTTACCTGCTTATCTACGGTGAACTTCCTACTGAAAAACAATTCGCAGACTTTGAGCATGAGATCAGAACGCATACGCTTGTTAACGAGGATATGCGCAAGATTTTTGAAGGTTTCCCGGTGAATGCACACCCGATGGGCGTACTTTCTTCGCTGGTTAGCGCAATGAGCTCCTTCTATCCCGACGCGGATCAGAGCGGCGAGGAAGTAACACAGCTGCATATTATCCGCCTGCTTTCCAAGCTGCCGACAATTGCAACCTGGTCATACAAAAAATCACAGGGACACCCTGTTAACTACCCGCAGAACGATCTTGATTATTGCTCCAACTTCCTGAATATGATGTTTTCGCTGCCAGTAGCGAAGTACAATGTGGACCCGGTTGTTTCGGCTGCATTGAACAAGCTGCTAATCCTGCACGCAGATCACGAGCAGAACTGCTCGACATCGACTGTAAGGCTGGTAGGATCATCTCACGCAAACATTTACTCATCTATCTCTGCCGGTATCAGCGCATTGTGGGGTCCGCTTCACGGAGGCGCTAACCAGGAAGTGATTGAAATGCTGGAAGCTATCAAAAATGACGGTGGCGACACGCAGAAATACATTGATATGGCTAAAGACAAAACGAGCGGTTTCCGTTTGTTTGGCTTCGGTCACCGCGTTTACAAAAACTTCGACCCGCGTGCCCGCATTATCAAGAAAGCCGCCGACGATGTGTTAAGTAAATTAGGTATCAACGATCCTGTCCTTGAAATCGCTCAGAAACTGGAAAAAGCGGCATTGGAAGACGAATACTTTGTACAACGCAAGCTTTATCCAAACGTCGATTTTTACTCAGGAATTATCTACCGCGCATTGGGTATCCCAACCAATATGTTCACGGTAATGTTCGCCATCGGCCGCCTGCCGGGCTGGATCGCGCAATGGAAAGAAATGCGTACCAACAAAGAGCCAATCGGCCGCCCACGCCAAGTCTACGTAGGAGCTCCCAAAAGAGACTTCGTAGCGATGAGCGAGAGGTAGTAATGATATAAGAAAGTTTTCTCAGGTTTTGTCACCCTGAGCGGACCGGGCCGCCGGGCGGTCGAAGGGGCGTGCACCACGCCCCTTCGACTGCGCTCAGGGTGACAAGCTTTTTACAGGTTGGTAAATTTTGGCTGGACTGACAATTCCTTCACGGCGACAGCCTTTCAATCTTCCAAACTCCACTTTCTTCTTTCGTGTAAGCCAGCCTGTCGTGCAGCCTGCTTGGCCGGCCTTGCCAGAACTCGATAAAATCAGGCACTACGCGGTAGCCGCCCCAATGCGGCGGGCGAGGTACTTCAATCCCTTCAAAGCGGGCTTCTGTTTCCCTTATTTTTTCTTCCAGAAACTCCCGGTCCGGAATGGTTTCACTCTGATGCGAAACCCAGGCGCCGATCTGACTGCCTCTTGGACGCACGGAAAAGTATTCGTTTGATTCAGCCTCGCTCGTCTTCGCTGCCCTGCCTTCTACCCTCACCTGACGTTCCAGCTCCTTCCAGAAAAAAGTAAGCGCAACGTGACTGTTTTCTTCGATCTGTCTACCCTTTTTACTTTCATAATTGGTAAAGAAAGAGAAACCTGTTTCATCCAGGTCTTTGAGGAGCACCACGCGGGAGGAAGGCCGGCCTGCTGATACAGTACTTAAAAGCATTGCATTTGCCTCGGAAACACCGGCTTTTAAAGCTTCATCAAACCATAACCTGAACTGTTTCAGCGGGTCAGGGTTCAGATCGTGCTCACGCAGACCTTGCAAATGATAATCGTGACGGATTTTGGCAATATTATGATCCATTTGGCACTAATATGTGATGTTGGGAGCTCAAAATTAGCCATTTCAAGGGAAAGATTATTAGATTTGTAATCCGGAGAAGACGTACTTACGAAACAAGAATCACGATGGCACAAGAACAACAAGAAGGGGTCAGGAGCGACGAGCAAGAGGACCTGGAACCAAAAACAATTGACACCCTTGAAATTGATCTTAACAATGAGTTAACCGAAGAGCATGAGGAGGCGGTGCCGGATGTTGATTATACCCAACTATCGAAAGAACAGTTGGTTAACTTGTTAGAGAACGAACTGGAAGCTATCCGTACCGAAGGTGCCAAACCTGCGCAACTTAAAAAAGCAGAAGCTGTTGCAAAGGAAATCCGCCCGGTTCTTGATCAGATTAAATTGAAGGAAAGAGAAACCGCTTTGCAGGCATATATCGCCGAAAACGGAAGCGAAGAAGGTTTCGAATATAAGTACGACGCCGACACCCAGAAGATCGATTCGCTTAGCCGCGAGATCAAGGGTTTGAAGAATTCGTATTACCAGTCTCAGGAAAAAGAAAAAGAAAAGAATTTCAATGTAAAAACTGCCTTGTTGCAGCGTTTGCGCCTTTTACTAGACGAAGAAGGCGGCCGCGAAACCGACGCGACAGGTTTGAAATCCAGCTGGGAGGAATTTAAGAAGATCCAGGAGGAATGGAAAACAGCCGGTAACATCGCTTCTCCGCATAACGGAACACTCTGGGCAACTTACAATGCATTGATTGACAGATATTTCAGCAACAGAAATATTTATTTTGAATTAAAAGAACTCGACAGGCGCCGCAATGCAGATCTGAAAGCAGAACTCTGCGAGAAGGTAGAAGAACTTGGAAAATCATTGGAAAACCGGCCGATGACCAAGGAGATCCTGAACGAGGCCAACCATATTTTTGAAGAGTACAAACACCTTGGACCTGCACCTAAAGACGAGCAGGAAAAGCTGTGGCAGCGCTTTAAAGAAGCACTGGACGTACTGTATAATGCGCAGCGCGGACAATTTGCCGAGCAGAAGAAGTTGATGCACGAAAATTACGAGCAAAAACAGGCCATCTACGAAGCGATCGTCCCATTCACCACCTACAACTCAGGCAGCATTAAAGAATGGAATGCAAAAACCAAGGAGATCATGGCTTACCAGGATCAATGGGTTGCATTGAAAGGAATTATGCCGAGGGAAGAAGGTAAAGAGCTGAGCAAGAAGTTCTGGGCAGCGTTGAAGACTTTCTTTAACAACAAAGGTGAGTTTTTCCGTCAGCTGGAATCGAAAAGAGAGCAGAACCTGGAACAGAAAACCCAGCTTTGCGAAGAAGCCGAAGGGCTACTTGCTACTGGCGAAGACAACCCGGCCACCACTCAGAAAGTGATCGAGCTTCAAAAGAAATGGAAGGCGATCGGTCAGGTTCCTGAGAAGTATAAGGATACGATTTACGACAGGTTCAAAAAAGCGTGTGACGCATACTTTGATCAGAAACGCGCCAAGAACAAGGTGGTGGAAGAAGAATTCGAAGGCAACCTGTCACGCAAAGTTGACCTGATCGAGCGCATTGAGGCCGCAGCCAAAGACAAAGACGAATCTTCGCTGAACCTGCTGAATGCATTCAAGAGCGAGTGGGCTTCCATTGGCTTTGTACCTAAAAAGGATATGCAGGCTATTCAGAAGCGCTACATTGCTGCGATCAATACTTACGTGGGCGCGATTGGTCAGCTTTCTAACAAAGAGAAAGAGCAGGCTGTGCTTGAAAGCGAAGTAGAACTGGCAAGAGATGGAGAAAGCAGCCGGACACTTTACCGCAAGGAAAGTGATATCCGCCGCAAGATCACCCAGCTTGAAAATGACATCGCACTTTGGCAGAATAACATCGAGTTCTTCGCGAAGTCGAAAACTTCTGACCGCTTGAAAGCTGATTTTGAAAGAAAGATTAATGCGGCACTAAGTCAGCTGGATGAGTTGAAACATCAACTTACTATTATTCAGGAGGCTATCTAAAAACAGTAAAAAAGTTTAGAAAAAAATATTGCAAAAAGTTGCTTTATATAGTCTACAAGCCTACTTTTGCACCATGATAACGGAACAAACACCGACATCATAAAATAAAAAAGGCCTCCATAGCTCAGCTGGTAGAGCAACTGACTTGTAATCAGTAGGTCGTTGGTTCGATCCCGACTGGGGGCTCTTAAAATTTCCAAAGCACTTAACTTTCGTTAAGTGCTTTTTTGTTGTTCATGCCTATGTCGCAATGAATTTGTAATATCATTCCTGCCTATCTCTCCCAGTTAGCGAACTCTTTTCAACCGAACTCAAAAAAGCTGCCAAACATTAAGCAATGCAAATAGCGCCTGAACAATCACCACGGCAATGTACCACCCGCGCAATTTCCTCACAGCTGCAATAAATACAATCAGTGATAGCAGCGTCAGGGCAAGAGCCGCAATGGAGAAAGTCCGGGGATCAGATCCGGCTGTAAACTGACGGTAATATGTGCTACGCTCGGCAACGCCTGAATGCGCGTAGCAGGCAAATCCCCAAACAGCGGCGCTATATACGTTGAGGAGCAGCGAAGCAAGCAAAAGCATGTAAGGGATTCTTTTCATGTTCAGGTATTTGCATGAGTGTTGGAGAAAGATACGTACTGCTCCAGCACAAAAAAAAAGCAACCGTTCAAAACGGTTGCCCTCTCGCTTCAAAAACAAACTAACTACTTTACCCGCTTGCCCGTTGCTTCGAAATTGTAGACCATTCCTTTCAGATTGTCATCGTCAACCTTAGCCAGATCGATCGATAGCTCCCCTACTTCGGCTGTCTCGAAATAAATGGCGATCCGGTCTGCGCTTTCCTCGATTTTCGTGATCGGCCGCTTGGCAGCAGTGGTATCATTTGCATTCATGAGCTCTCCGTTCAGTTTGCCGTCTTTACGTACCAGATCCGTCAAAAATTTAACATCACCATTCGGTGTCCCATTGATTGCAATCTCCCATTTTCCCGCAAAGAAGTCGGGAGTCGCAGCGGTTTGTGCCGAGGCCTCGTAGACGCAGCAAAGGCTGAAAAGGAAAATAAACAGGTTGAATTTTTTCATAAATAAGCTGTTTGACTATGTAAAACTTTTGGATTCAATACGCTTGTAGTACATTGATTTTCAAAGTTAGAAAAATAAGAACCTTATTGTCTATATTTAAGACAATAAATTTATTTCAACTTTTTACTTTCACATTTATATTCAGATCGGCAGCATTGGCATGAGTCAGAATTTACATTATCCCAGTGAACAAGGTTACATAGCGCAACTGTCCATTGACTGTGTCATTTTCGGCTACCGCGACAGACAACTGCATGTACTAGTACCCAAGCTGAACTTCAATGGTGATTTCTGGGCTTTGCCAAGCGGGTTTGTCTATAATGACGAGGATGTCGACGCAGCAGCGAGCCGGATATTGCAGGACCGGACAGGCCTGGCCGACGTTTATCTCGACCAGTTCAGGGTCTTCGGCAAAGCTGCGCGGACAAATCTCAGCTTCCTTGAAAAATTGATCGCATTGAACCCGGATAAGCTCGGGGAAGGGATCAACAACCGGAAGGAATACGAATGGATCACACGGCGCTTCGTCACAATCGGCTACTATGCGCTGGTGGATATGAACAAGCTGGTTCCTAAACAGAACGAGCTCGACCAATCCATTGACTGGTATCCGATCAAGGACCTGCCGGTATTGATCCTTGACCACAATGAAATGATTGCCACCGCGCTGGAAACATTGCGCGAAAACCTCGACCGCAAACTGATCGCATTCAACCTGTTGCCCGAAACATTTACAATGAAAGAAGTACAGGAATTATACGAAGCTATCTTCGACCGGCCATTTGCAAGAAACAATTTCCAGAAGAAAATACTCGATCTTAATGTGCTGGAACGGCTGGACAAAAAATTCACCGGGGCAGCCAACAAGGCTCCTTACCTCTACCGGTTCCTGAACAGATAACAGCAGCGCACACAGGTAACAATTTGGCAACATTATAGTAATGCAGCCGAAACATTGCCCTCGGATCTTTGCGGATCAATCAAACGAGGAATTATGCCTGTATTTAATTTTACAAAACTCACCTTCCTTATTGCTTTCATTTTCGCGCTACAAAACGTTGCAGTAGCTCAGAAGGGCCTGATTACCGGGACTATCATGGACGGACAAAAGCTCTCCCTCCCCGGCGCAACGCTGCGGATCACGCCGGGAAACCAGTACACCATTTCCGATGTGCGTGGAAGATTCGAGTTCCTGAATGTACAGCCTGGCACTTACCAGCTCGAAGCTACCTATATGGGATACCGCACTTCAAGGCAGGAGATCGCCGTTGAGAATGGGCTCATAACAAACACCGAGCTGATCATGCAGGAAGGCGGACTGGATATGAATGAGGTAGTAGTGCTCGGGGACCGGCTGAAAGGTCAGGCCAAGGCATTGAACCAGCAGCGTAACAATGAAAATATAACCAATATCATCTCCTCTGATCAGGTAGGCCGCTTTCCGGATGCCAATATCGGCGATGCATTGAAGCGCGTGCCGGGTATTACCATGCAAAATGACCAGGGGGAGGCGCGTAACATCATCGTGCGCGGACTGGCTCCGGAGTTGAACTCGGTCACCATGAACGGCGACCGCATTCCGTCTGCCGAGGGTGATAACCGGCGTGTGCAAATGGACCTGATCCCGTCCGATATGATCTCTACAATTGAGGTAAACAAGACACTTACGCCCGATCTGGACGCAGATGCGATCGGAGGCTCCGTAAACCTGGTGACCCGCGCAGCGCCCAATGGACAGCGTATTTCAGCAACTTTGTCGGGCGGCTACAACCCGATCCGCGGCAAAGCATTGTATACAGGCGGTTTTGTTTATGCCAATCGTTTTGCCAAAAATGCGATCGGAATGGTGTTGAGCGGCTCTTACAACAACAATAACTATGGATCTGACGACGTGGAAGCGTCGTGGACCAAAGACGATTTTGGCAATGTGTACATCAATGAAAGTCAGATCCGCAAATATGATGTGCAGCGGATCCGCCGCAGCCTCTCAGCTTCTTTCGATTTCAAACTGAGTCAAAACCATACCATTACCGCCAATGCGATGTACAACTGGCGGTATGACCGCGAGAACCGGTACAGGCTCAACATCGACGACATTGAGCCGATCTACGATGAAGCCAACAACATTACCGGCTACGAGGGCCGTGTGGGCAGGCAAACAAAAGGCGGAATTGAAAACAGCCACAACAAAGGTACCCGCCTGGAAGACCAGCGCGTGCAAAACTATTCGCTCAAAGGCGAGCACTTACTGGGCCCGAAAGTGGATATGGATTGGAGCGTAAGCTACTCTACGGCCAGCGAAGACCGCCCGAACGAGCGGTATGTCAATTTCCGTGAAGGCGGCAATGCGTTGACTTTCAACGGCGACAGCCGCGCGCCTCTTTTTACCGCCCCTGATCTGGACCAGACCTCACTTGGACTGAATGAGATATCTGAAAACCACGATTTCACAAAAGAATCGGAATTGGGGGCAAAAGTGAATTTCAGGTTTCCATTCTCCGTCATCGCGGATCAGAAAGGCCGTTTGAAGGTAGGCGGTAGAATGCGCATCAAGAACAAAGATCGCGACAATGTGTTTTACGAATACTCGCCTGTCAACGAAGATATGATCGCTGATCTGGGCAGCACAGGTACTGTAAACTGGCCCAGCAACAACTTCCAGGCTGGCTCGCACCTGGTACCGGGAATATTTACAAGCAAGAGCTACCTCGGTAACCTGAATCTCGGCAATACCGGCGAGTTTGAGCAGGAGGCTGTTCCAAGTGAGTTTTTGGGCGCCAATTACAATGCAAAGGAAAACATCGTAGCAGGTTACCTGCGCTGGGACCAGGACTTTACAGACAAGCTTTCCATGATCCTCGGAGCACGCCTTGAAAATACTTCGATCAACTACACAGGTAACCTGATCACCGACGAAGAGGAACTTACAGGTACACGTTCTGTAAAAAATGATTATCTGAATGTAATGCCTTCGGTATCATTCAAACTGAAAGCGACAGAAGACCTGATCCTCCGCGCAGCGGCAACAACTGCACTGGCGAGGCCGAATTATTACGCACTTGCTCCCTACATCAGCATCATTCCCGGCGACCGCGAGATTACTGCCGGTAACCCGAACCTGAAAGCGACTTACTCCTGGAATTTTGATTTCATGGCTGAGAACTATTTCAGGTCTGTGGGCCTATTTTCCGCAGGTGCTTTTTACAAAAACCTCAAAAATTTCATTTACACCTACCGGAACCAGCAATATACCACAGCCAGTTTCGCCGCAGATTTTCCCGGCGAAGTTAACCCGGTCGGCGATGGGGAAACCTGGGATTTTTACCAGTCAAGAAATGGTGAAAGCGTGAATGTGTTCGGGATTGAAGCTGCATTTCAGCGGCAGCTCGACTTCCTCCCAGGCTTTTGGAAGTATTTCGGGATTTACGCCAACTATACTTACACCAAATCCTTTGCAAATGGCGTGTACAATGAAGATGGTGACGTGAGAACCGGCGTTACACTGCCCGGAACTGCCCCGCACATGTTCAATGCATCGCTTTCATGGGAAAACAGGAAGTTTTCGGCACGTTTGTCGGCCAACTATACCGCTGCTTACCTTGATGCACTCGGCGGCAATGAGTTCGATGACATTTACTACGACAAACAGTTTTTCCTCGATGCCAACGCAGCTTACAAGATCACCAAAAACCTGCGTGTATTTGCAGAAGCGAACAACCTGACCAACCAGCCACTGCGTTACTACCAGAGCATTTCTTCCCGCACGGTGCAGGCAGAGTACTACCGCCCGCGCTTCAACATGGGACTGAAATTTGACTTAACCAGATAGTAACGCATTAAAACACCTTCATGAAAATCGCATTTTATCCCATATACCTTACTTCAATAATCGTCCTCGCTGCATGCGGCAGCAAGCCCAATGAGCAAACCGGAGCAACCGGCAAAGTTCAGATTGATACTGCCAATGCGATACAACCGGTGGTAATTACCGATTCCGTCAAACACGATACCGACGATCCGGCGATCTGGATCAATCCCGCCGACCCGGCAAAAAGCCTCGTTTTGGGCACGGACAAAAACGAAGACGGCGCGCTGTATGTGTTTGACCTGAATGGAAAAACAGTCGCCGATAAGGTTGTCAGAAATCTGCAAAGACCTAATAATGTCGACGTCGCTTACGGAATGAACATCAATGGTAAACCGACCGACATTGCGGTACTAACCGAGCGGAAGGCCAATAAAATCCGTGTATTCAGTCTGCCTGACCTGAAACCGATCGATAACGGAGGCATTGAAGTATTTGCGGGAGAAATCGAGCGCGATCCAATGGGGATAACGTTGTATACCCGACCAGAAGACAAGGCGATTTTCGCGATCGTGAGCAGGAAGTCGGGCCCGGCAGAAGGTTACCTCTGGCAATACCAGTTATCTGGCGACGTAAAAGGGAATGTAACCGGCAAGCTTGTGCGGAAATTCGGCAAATACAGTGGCAAGAAGGAAATAGAATCCATTGCAGTGGACAACGAGCTGGGCTACCTCTACTATTCCGACGAGCAGGTAGGTGTGCGCAAATACTACGCCCACCCCGACAGCAGCAGCACCGAGCTTGCATTGATCCCGAATACCGGCTTTGCAGAGGATAATGAAGGTATCTCGATCTACAAAACGGGAGACAAAACGGGCTATCTGCTGGTATCCGACCAGGGTGCCGACAAGTTCCATATTTTCAGCCGCGAGGGTTCAAAGGAAAACCCGCACCTGCATGCGCCGCTCAGGATTGTGAAGGTAGCAGCCCACCAGAGCGACGGTTCCGAAGTGACCAGCACGGCATTGAATGCGACTTTCACCAAAGGTTTATTCGTCGTCATGTCCGAAGGAAAGGTTTTCCATTACTATCGGTGGGAAGATATTATCGGCAAGCAATAAAACTTACGCAGGAATTACGGGTACTTTCCAAAGCCCGCCGTCTTTTGATTGGAACCGCAGCATACCCGGCGGTTCCAATCAAAGCTTCGGATGAAAACGTTCAACGTCGGTTCACTTTCTGAGAACGAGGTCACGCAGTACTGGAAAGCTGCATTGGCCGGTGATCGGGCTTCGTTCCGGAAGCTGCTCGAAGCGACTTACGACCTGATGTACCAGTACGGTCAGAAATTCAGCCGCGACCAGGAACTTGTCAAAGATGCGATCCAGGATGTGTTCCTGGAAGTTCTTGAAAAAAGGGCGACACTCAATGGTGATATTCCCCCAAAGCCCTATCTCCTCGCCTCCCTGCGTCGGCGTCTCCACCGCCTCGGCCACCGCAGCAATTGGCTGCTCCCCACAGGCGAAGAGCATGAAAACGAATTTGAAATCGAATTCAGCTCCGAGCATTACTTTATCATTTCCGAAGAAAACAGGCACGTGGCGCAGCAAATTACCTCGCTGATGAACGCCCTCCCCGCCAGGCAAAAAGAGGTAGTATACCTGCGGTTTTTCCAGGAACTCGACCGGGACGAGATCGCCGAAATCATGCACATCCGGCCCCAGTCTGTTTCCAATCTGCTTCAAACTGCATTCAAATGGATCCGCGAGCAATGGAAAACTGCCATTCCGTTTCTCCTTTCATTGTTGTTCCAATAGACCTTCTTTAAAATAATCCGGAAAAATGTCGGATTAATGCAGTATCAGCCCGGTAGCAATGTCTAATGGTATTTGAAAGGTCAAATCCGGACATGAAAGATTATCAAAATTTCTCGGCAGAAGATTTTCTGTGGGATGATGCATTCCGACGGTGGGTACTGCATCCCAGTGCTCAGGACGACGCGCAATGGGAAAGCTGGCTGGCCCAAAATCCGGACAAAGCAGCGACGGTCGATAGGGCGCGTGAGCTGGTGAAAGCAGTGGGCCCCACTCCTGCTCCGCTGCCGGAAGCAGAAAGAAACCACGCCATCGGGTCCATTCTCAACCATTTTGATGAATATCCCCAGCCCGCTCCCAACCAAAGACAGGTATGGTTTCCGCCCACATTCTGGTTCCGGGCTGCCTGCATTTGCCTGCTTACTATTGGCTTCGTCTGGTTTTTTGCCAAACACCGGGACAGCGGGGTGAATGGAGATTTACTGGTGACAAAAGACATGCGTATAGTGGCGAACACAGGGAAGGCTATTTTGCGCGTCAAGCTATCAGACGGCAGCGTGGTTTATCTCTCACCCGACAGCAAGCTGAGTTACCCCGATCATTTTTCATCAACAAAAAGGACAGTACACCTGAGTGGCGGCGCATTCTTCGAAGTTGCCCGGCAGCCTGGCCGCCCGTTCTATGTTTTTGCCGGAAGTCTGGTTACCAAAGTGCTGGGTACCAGCTTTCACGTCCGGTCTTTTGACAATGAAAGCAATGCAAGTGTGTCTGTAAAAACCGGCCGCGTCGCCGTATTTGCCAGAGAGAAAAGTCCGCTTACCAGCGACGAGCTCAGCGAGCGGGGAGCCGTGGTGATCGAGCCGAACCAGCAGATTGTACTGGCGCATGAAACCGTAAAATTGACAAAGACCATTGTCCCCGATCCCGAACTCATTATCCCGCCTGACGAAGCTATTGACTTCAATTTCAATGATTCCCCTGTTTCTGACATCTTTAAAACCCTGCAAAAAGCCTATGGTATAGAAATCATTTTCGATGAAAAAACAATGAAACATTGCCCGGTAACAGCCACGCTGACCGACTTGTCCCTCTATGAACAACTCGACCTGGTTTGCAATGCAGTCCGCGCCAGCTACGAGGTGATCGACGGGCGGATCGTCGTTGATGGAAAAGGTTGCGGGGAAATGTAAAAGAAAACGCTAAACACTTAATCAATTCAGAAAGTATGAACAAAATAGTACTATCGCCGCATTGTCTGTTGCTGCTGCGGATCAGCCTGTTACAAATATGCCTGGCCATGTGCTTTTTCAGCCGGGCCAATGCCGGTCCCTCCGGTGCTCAGGAATTACTCGGCAGGAAAATCTCTGTTTCCGTTAATTCGGAAGAAATGGGCCGGGTGTTGAAGAAGATCGAAAAACAGGCTGACGTACGTTTCGTATTCAGCTCGAAACTGATACAATCCACTCGCAAGATCTCCTTCTCGGCAGAAGCAAAGCCGCTTTCGGAGGTACTTAGCGGCATTCTCACGCCCCAGGGGCTTGTGTATGAAGTTAAAGGAAAGAACATTGTCGTAAAACCGAATGATAAAACCGGCGAGGCAAGTACTACCAGCATTGAAATGCCGCGACAACCCGGTGCAGCTGAAATCACGATCAAAGGAAAAGTGACCGACGCGCAAAATGCAGAGCCGCTTCCCGGTGTGAACATTCTGGTGAAAGGAACGCAAACGGGAACCTCCTCGGATGCTGACGGAAACTACACCATTCAGGTACCCGACGGCAGTGCCACGCTGGTGTTCAGCTTTGTGGGGTATACCTCGCATGAAGCTGTTGTGGGCAGCCAGACACAGATCAATGTGAGCCTGAAAACAGATAACAAATCGCTGGAAGAGATCGTGGTAGTAGGTTACGGAACGGTCAAGAAAAGCGATGTGACCGGCTCGGTATCGTCTGTCAAAGCAGAAGAAATCACCGCCTACCCTGCCCTGGGAACTGTGCAGGCCTTACAGGGCCGCGCGGCTGGTGTTCAGATCCAGGCCAACAATGGCGAGCCGGGTTCAACCTTCAAGGTACGTGTGAGGGGAAGCAGCTCCATTAATGCGAGCAGCGATCCTATCTATGTGGTCGATGGATTTGTAGGTGGCGCATTGCCGCCTCCGGAGGATATCGAATCCATTGAAGTACTTAAAGACGCTTCTGCAACAGCCATTTACGGTTCCCGTGGTGCCAATGGGGTAATTATGGTCACTACCAAAAAAGGTATGTCGGGCAAGCCGAAAATTGATTTCAACACCTCCTTTTCTTCTCAAACTGAAATCAACCGCCTCGACCTGCTCAATGCGTCCCAGTTCCTGAGCTATGTACAGGAAGCGCGGCCCAACGTGGTTTCACAAGGAGCAGATACGGATTGGCAAGACCAGATTTTCAGAAAAGGCGGTATTCAGAATTACCAGCTTTCCATTGCCGGAGGCGGGGATAATGTGAAATACTATGTGTCGGGAGCACTTTACGATCATAAAGGGATCATCATCAATTCGGGCTACAACCGCTTTTCGGTGACCAGCAACATTGATATACAAGCTGCAAAAAGATTGAAACTGGGTTTGAATCTCTTTGCGCAGCGTGTTTCCCGCGATCAGTCCAAAACACAGGAAGGATCTTCCGGCCTTACGCCGGGCGTTGTGGCATCCGCATTCAAGTTTGAGCCCGACCAGCCTATTCGCGGCGCAAACGGAAGATTTACGGTAGCGAGATTAAATGACCCGATCGACAATCCCTACGCAATCGCGACGCAGCTGGAAAACCAGTCACTTACCGATCGCATCCAGGGAAACCTTTATGCAGAATACAGCATCCTGGATGATCTTAAACTGCGGGTTACCATGGGCGCAACTACCAACAGCGGCCGCGCCGGGACTTACCTGCCAAGTACATTGAACGACGGCCGCAACATAGGCGGGCGCGCGAGTGTCACGGGTACCAAAAGCACATTGCTGCTAAACGAGAATTACCTGCTTTACAACAAGAAGATCGGTACTAACCACGATCTGTCGGTCATGGCGGGTTACTCTTATCAAACCTCTTCCAGCGAACGTTGGGGCGGCACCGGGCAGTCTTTCATCACCGACGCAGTTTCATTCTGGAACCTGGGCGGATCGTCCGTGTGGCAGAGCCCGACCTCAGAATTGGTTGAGTGGCAGCTTGCTTCGCTCTATGGACGGATCACCTACTCGCTTGCCGACAGGTATCTTTTCACGGCCAACATTCGCCGCGATGGTTCCTCGAATTTTAGCAAAAACAACAAATGGGCAATGTTCCCGTCCGGCGCATTCGCGTGGAAAATGTCAAGTGAGCCATTCATGCAAAACATGCCGGCGATCAGCCAGTGGAAATGGCGCGTGAGCTACGGATTGACAGGAAACCAGGCCATTACGCCATACCAGACAATGGCGCGCTTCTCAAATGTGTACACAGTAATCAATGGCGTGGCCGTGAATGCGGTTCGCCCCACTACTGTTGCCAACGACGATCTGACCTGGGAAACAACCAAGCAGTTTGACATCGGAACTGATGTGAGCCTGTTTAATAACCGGATTAATGTCGTGCTCGATTATTACCGTCGCGTTACCAGCGACCTGCTGTTCAGCGTGCCGCTTCCGCAATACTCAGGTTACACCAACCAGTTGCAGAACATCGGTTCGGTTGAAAACAAAGGTTTTGAAATAACCTTCAATTCACGTAACCTGATCGGCAATTTCAAATGGAGCACAGATCTTAACTTCTCGCTGAACCGCAACAAAGTGCTCAAACTGCCGAATGGAACGGACATTTTCTACAACTCTGCGCCTGGCCACATGGTAGGTCTGGGTCAAACGCAGATCCTGCGTGAGGGTCAGCCGGTGGGTAGTTTCTATGGCTGGCTTTATGACGGCGTTTATCAGCAAAACGACAATTTCATTCCCGGAGGCGGCTTTGAAGTAGCAGCTGGCGGCGAGAAATTCAGGGATATTGACGGCAAAAAAGATGCGAATGGTAAGCTCACCGGCGAGGCGGACGGTATGCTCAACAGCGACGACCGCACGATCATCGGAAATCCGCACCCTAAATTTACCTGGGGCCTCAACAACGATTTCAGCTGGAAAGGATTTGACATGAACGTGTTCTTCCAGGCTTCGCAGGGCAACGATCTGCTGAGCTACACATTAATGGAGCTGAACCTGCTGTCGGGGATCAACAATGCCACTACCGAAGCATTGAACCGGTGGACACCAGAAAATACAAACACCAATGTACCCAAAGCAATGGCGGGCCGCACGCGTCGGGTTTCTACGCGCTGGGTGTACGACGGCAGTTTTGTACGTCTGAAAAACCTGGCGTTAGGTTACAATCTTCCGAAGCCGGTATTGGAAAAACTGAGGATCAGCAAGCTGAGGTTCTACGTCAGCGCGCAGAACATTCTCACGTTTACCAAGTACAAAGGTTACGATCCGGAGGTTAACTATTCGTCAGAAGGCGATACCGACGGGAACAGGAACCTGGGTCTTGACTACGCCAGCTACCCTAATGCAAAATCCTACACAGTAGGTCTGAACATCGGTTTATAGTTCATGTGCCAACTTTTAAAATGCATTTTATGAAAATATATATTAAAAAACTGGCCACCCTTGCACTTCCCGTGATGCTGCTGGGCTGCGCCGATCTGGCCGAAAAGCCGGTTGGGCTACTCGCACCGGAAGCATTGTTCAAAACTCCGAAAGACGTGGAAACGGCGATATCCGGCGCTTACGGCTGGATCGCCTCCGAGCGGCTTTATGGCCGGCAGTTCGTATCTGCGCTCTCCTTGCGTGACGATATGTGCGATATCGGCGACCGAGGCACACCCGCTGAAAGACAGCAGGTAAATGATTTCAACATGGATGATAACAACAACATGGTCAACCAGTTCTGGCCATATTGGTACCAGGTGATCAGCGCAACCAATGCGGCGATTGCAGGTGCCCAGCAGTTGGGATTGCCTGATAATGAGATCAACCCACTGATCGCAGAGGCCCGGTTTGTACGCGCATTCTCGTACTTTCACCTGGTTCGCGTGTTTGGCGATGTTCCTTACATCGACTTTTTTATCACCAATCCCGCAGCCGTAAAGCAGCTGACGCGCACACCGGCAGCGACCGTGTATGCAGGTATCCTGGCTGATCTTGAGTTTGCCAAACAAAACCTGCCCGATCAGCAGCCGTCGAATGTGCGGAGCCGCCCCTCCAAGGGAACTGCCGCTTCCTACCTTGCGGCGGTACATCTTACCTTGCAGGATTATGCCAAAGCGTATGCGGAGGCTAAATGGGTGATTGATAATAAAGACAAATTCGGCTACGGACTGGAAGCAGATTTCCAGACACTTTTTCGTGCGCCGCAGGCAAATAATTTGAAAGAGCACATTTTTGCCATTGATTTTCTGGGATTGCAGTCCGGCGATGGTGGGGCGAATGATGATATTATGGCCCCAATGACGGGAGTACGTGGAGGCGATGCCCCAAGAAGTGGGTGGAGTGTAATCGTACCTTCCCAGAAAGTGTTCGATACCTGGGACGCGCGCGACTACCGGAAGGAAGTTAGCTTTGACGATTCGCTGCTCATCGGTGGTAAATTGGCGCCTTATACCCAGTTTCCAAATACAAAAAGGCCGCATATCGCGAAATATGCGCGTTTTGCAGGTACTTCCAATGCAGAAGGCCGCGATTCCGACCACAACTATGCGGCAATGCGCTACGCAGAAATACTGCTGATTGCGGCGGAAGCGGCAGCCGAGGTGAATGGACCTACTGCCGAGGCGATCGGCTATGTAAACGAGGTACGCGCCAGGGCGAGGAACTGGGCCGGTAAGCCGACTACCTTCCCGGCAGATGTGGCACCAGGACTTACCAAGCAGGCTTTTATTGATCTGGTGCTGGAAGAACGCCGCATTGAGCTCGCGTTTGAGTACAAAAGATGGTACGATATCCAGCGCAGAAAACTGGGTGATGTGGTATTCAAAGGTGCAAACTCCCTCGAACCACACGCAAACTTTAATGCGGCGCGCGACTATTTAATGCCGATCCCACGTGTGGAATTGCAGGTTAATCCCAATCTTGCCCCACAAAATCCGGGGTACTGATTTCTTAATAGGGGTATAAAAGGGGAAAGCCGGCCAAATGGCCGGCTTTCCCCTTTTTCGCTTTTCGGCGATGTTATTGCTCAACAGAAGCCTGTTCGTTCACATAGCCTTCTGCCAGTCCGGTTAGGATATGGTCGGTTTCACCTTCCTGATCCAATGTTTGCTGAAGAAGTGTTGCTGCATCTTCATAACCCAGCGTTCTCGCGATGTTACGAAGTGTGCCATAAGATGCGATTTCGTAGTGTTCTACTTTTTGCGCAGCCATGATTAAACCGCAGTCACGTACCATTGTGCCTTTGTCTGTGCTTTCAATGATCTCGTTCGCTTCCTCGATCAAGCCTTCCATTGCAGCACATTTTTTAGCCTGTGCTTTTTCGCCGATAATTTCAAATACCTGCTCAACAGTCTTGATCTGCTCTTCAGTCTGTGTAGTGTGGAGTTCAAATGCAGATTTTAACTCGTCTGAGGTCGCATTTTTCGCCATTTTCACCAAAGCTTTCGCAAGGTTCTTCTCAGCCCAGTAGATATCTTTCAAACCATCTACGAACAATTCTTTCAATTTTTCACCATCTGCTTCGGTGATCTGCTTGGTTGCTTTTGATGCACTTTTTTTAGTTGCCATTTCGGTTGTGGTTTTAATGTTGATGTCGCCCCTATTAAAAAAGTCGTTCCAGCAATTCTGTTTTCACCAACATCTAAAAACAGCACAAATAAGAAGATCCGGCAGGGCTGGAATAATTTTTTACATACCCGCCCAATTTCACATGTTCAACATCATCAACCAATTAACGGTAAAACTATGTTAGCAATGAATTACAGGGGCCCGTACCGGGTCAGAGCTGATCGCAGTAAGCCGATGCCGAAAATAGAGCATTCAGGTGATGCGATCGTCCGGGTAACACGTTCGTGTATTTGCGGGTCCGACCTCCACTTATACCACGGAATGGTACCCGACACACGCGTCGGAACCACATTCGGCCACGAGTTCATCGGGGTTGTGGAAGAGATCGGCGACGCAGTACAAAACCTGAAAGTGGGCGACAACGTACTCGTTCCTTTTAATATCGCCTGCGGCAAATGCGTGTTTTGCGAACAGGGACTTTTTGGTAACTGTCACGAATCCAACCCCGAGGCTACTGCAGTAGGCGGGATTTTCGGATACTCGCACACAGCCGGCGGTTTCGACGGTGGCCAGGCTGAATACGTGCGCGTACCATATGCAGACGTGGGCCCGATGATCATTCCTGATAACTTGGACCACGACGACGCAGTGTTGCTTACAGACGTGTTCCCTACCGGCTATCAGGCCGCTGAAATGGGCGGGATCAAACCCGGCGATACCGTGGTGGTATTTGGTGCAGGGCCAGTCGGGATCATGGCGGCAAAATCAGCCTGGTTGTTCGGCGCAGGCCGCGTGATCGTGATCGACCATCTTGAATACCGCCTGGAATTCGTGAAAAACTATGCGCAATGCGAAGTGTACAACTTCCGCTCGTTGGGAGATGTAGTACTGTTCCTGAAAAAGACTACAGACTGGCTCGGCGCAGACGTATGTATTGACGCCGTAGGCTGCGAAGCTGCGGGTGACGCCATGCAAACCATTACAGGTCGTAAACTGATGCTCCAATCGGGCTCAGCCACGGCGCTTCACTGGGCGATCAACTCGGTTAAAAAAGGAGGTATCGTGTCCATTGTGGGTGTTTACGGACCAACCGGAAACCTGATCCCGATCGGAAACGTGGTGAACAAGGGTATCACAATCCGCGCCAATCAGGCTTCCGTAAAAAGACTGCTTCCTAAGTTGATCGACCATATTCAGTCTGGCCGGGTGAGTCCGAAAGACATTATTACCCACCGCATTCCGCTGGAAGAAGTTTCGGATGCTTACCACATTTTCTCAGCCAAACTGGACAACTGCATCAAGCCAATCCTAATACCACCATCAGCAAGAAAATAACCAGCATTATGAAAAAGACAGCACAAGATTACAGCCACATCAATGGTTGGGGAATTGACGCCGATCCGCTGGACGTGCCGGCATACCCGATGAAGAAAAGGACTGAAAACGATAACAAAGGGATGATCTGGGAGCGACCGCCGCAACAGCCTGAACTGGTTGAAGTACTCCATTCAAACGAGCGCCCGGGCCTTACCGCAGTATTCGGAACGCCCAATCCGCCCAAAGGACTGAGTGGCAAAATTCGTCGCTACGCATTCAAATACAGCGAATCGATGATCAGGCACTGGCTGCTCCTACTCGTAGCCGACCGTGTGAATATGATAGAAGGGATACACGAGGATATCAACAAGGGACATTTCCCGGATGTATTCTCGGAGCTTGGAGGGAAGTCGGAGATGAAGTATAACAAAGTTGGCCTCACGCGGAAAATCGCACTGGGAGCCGGCATTGCAGTACTAGCGATCGCATTCCTCCGCACCCGGCGATAATTCAGTATCGGATTTTAAGTAAAATAAAAGACCTGCCCGCAATCAAGCCGGCAGGTCTTTTATTATTTAAAACAACTCATAAACTCTAATTCTAAACTCATAAACTCTAAACTCATAAACTCAACTCTCCTTCCCTTCCCCAACCACAATCCGTTCCAGATCAAGGCGCGTAGGACCAGTAAGTACCTGCCCGTACGCATTGAAGCGACCGCCGTGACAAGGGCAGTCCCAACTCTTCTCGGAACCGTTCCATTTTACAATACAGCCTGCGTGCGTACAAACGGGATCAAGCGCGTGTACCTGGCCTTTCGTATCCTTGTAAATCGCCAGCTTCTGTCCATCGTATTCAACGATATCGCCTGAATCCACAGGAAGCTGCGCCACGGAATCAATCTTTTCAATACCAATGCGGTCTGCTACGAAACGATTTGCCACGTCTGCATTTTCCTTGACGAACTCAGTAAATCCTGCAATAGGCTTAATCCTGCCCGGATCGAAGAGATCTTTAAACTCGCTTTCTCCGGTTGCGATTAGCTGACTGACAACAATTGCCGCCACCGTACCCAGGATAATACCGTTCCCATTGTAGCCCGTCGCTGCGTAAATGCCCTTCGACGCGCCTGGCAGATGCCCGATGTAGGGAAGTCCGTCAGTAGGTACATAATATTGCGCCGACCATCTGGAAGATACCTCCGCGACCTGGTAGCAGGATTTGGTAAAATTGATCAGGTCTTCAAAGGATTGCTCCGGCTCTCCGTGGCCCGTTTTGTGATCGTGCCCGCCGGAGATCAGGTATTTCTGTCCGTCCACTTCGTGCGTGCGGAAGTAGTGATAAGGATCTTTCAGGTCATACACCAATGCATCGGGATAAGCATTGTCGCTGAGCGTGGCCGCGATCACGTAGCTGCGGTAGGGCGCATTGCGGAAATGCAGCAGGTTTACCCCGCCCGGCGGAATGTGCGTCGCATAAAACACAGACTTTGCCTTAATCTCTCTCTCCGGCGACTTGGCAGTATGCACATCATCTTCCGTAGAAATATCCTCAATCCGGGTGTTTTCAAGCACAACTCCGCCCAGCGCTACAAACTCCTTCTGCAATGCCAGAATATATTTCAATGGATGAAACTGCGCCTGGTGATCGTACTCCAGCGCTTTCAGGTAAGACTGAGGTGCAGGCGCCGTTTGGGTAACTTCCACCTGTACACCTGCACGGATGGTACTTTCGAGCATATCGTCCAGCTCCTTTACTTCATCGTCTGTCTGCGCATACACGTACGCTTTCTTACGCTCAAAATCACATTCGATTTCGTACTTGTCTACCAGCTCGGTAATAAGGCTCACCGATTGCGCAATTGACTTCGCAAACTGCTTCGAAGCTTCCTCGCTGAATGCACTTTCCACCTCGGCATAGGTCGTATCCGCAAAAGTATTGATGTGGGCAGTGGTACCTCCGGTAGTTCCGTAGCCAGCATGATGGGCATCGGCGATCACGCATTTACGTCCCGCTCTCTGCAACAGCAATGCGGCAGTAATCCCGGTGATCCCCGCTCCTACTATCAATGCATCATAAACGAAAGCAGGATCGAAAGTGCCATTCTGTTTATCCAGATGCATATTTCTTTGCCATAAACTTACATTGTGCCCGTCCCTCGTGACGGCGCGCTCACTACCGAAATGCTGGTTTTGTTGATTCTCCATAATAAATACAGTCGTGTTTGGTGTTAATTCAAAGTTGCAGGTCAGAGCTGCTTCGCTTTATCTATAGGATACCCTGTAAACAACCCCGTTGGTATCGTCGGAGAAAAGCAGTGATCCGTCTTTATGCACAGTTACGCCCACCAGCCTGCCGAAATGCGCACGGTTGTTGTTGACGATAAAACCTGTTACAAAATCATCGAAACGGACAGGCTTACCATTTTCGAAATGCATGCGCACGATCTTGTAACCCACCGGCGAGCTCCTGTTCCAGGACCCGCGCATCGCTACAAAAGCATCGTTCTTGTACTCACCGGGAAACATCGCGCCTGTATAAAACGCCATTCCCATCGGAGCAGAGTGCGCCTGGTATGTCAATGCGGGTAATGTAGTTTTGGCAAGATATTGCTGGTAAGTAGTGTCGCCCTGCGGCCTGTCGCCGGGGTTGTATTTGCCTTCACCGTAGATGTAAGGCCAGCCGTAATCCGCCCCCTGCTTGATCATGTTAACCTCCTCTTTTTGCTCATTATCACCCAGCCAGTCGATCCCGTGGTCCATTCCCCAGAGCTCACTCGTTTCAGGATGCCAGCCAAAGCCGATCGTATTTCTCAAACCTTTCGCAAATATCTTCCGGTTGGACCCGTCCGGCTCGGCACGCAGGATAGTCGCGTTTTCAGGATTGGGTTCAGGACAGGAATTACAGGTACTGCCAACTGTGAGATACATTTTTTTATCCGGACCAAAAGCAATGGTGCGATTGGGATGCTGTCCGCCGTCGGGAAGATCATTGATCAGCATAGTAGGCTGACCGAGCGTACCATCGCCATTGATATCAGCTGCATATACCTCATTTACAGCTACCATATACATTTTGCCCTCGTAAACAGAAAGCCCGTGCACCTGCTTGATGTTCGCCACCGTCTTCTTGCCTTCGGCAGTGCCGTCGTTATCCGCATCAGTGAGCATAATCACAATCCCCGCTTCCCGGTCGGAAGCATAAACGTGGCCATTGTGTGCCAGCAGGATGCGGGGCTTACCCAGCCCGTCTGCAAACTTGTTGATCGTAAATCCGGCGGGTACTTTCAGCTGGGCGATGTTGGCGTCTGTTGCTTTTTGAACCGCCGGGTAAAAAACATAACCCTCGATCTGCGTGGAAGTTGGTTCTTCATCTGTCTCGGGAATGAATGCATCCCAGAAATTATCGTCTTCTTTGCAACCAAAAACGAGCGTACCGCAAACCGCCATTAACAACGGGGCTCTCCGCATCGTTTTCCAAAAACCATAGTGTTTTTTCATGATAGGTGATTTTTAGTTTTGATGAATTTTGTGTTCGTTAAAAAAATGAAGATGGCGAAGGTTAAAAAGCTGTGCCAGGAAGCGTATAAGATTAGCCGGACGATGTACCGGAAAATGCTGAAATTAAAGATATGATTGCATTAAAAACCGTAGACTACCGGCTGCTGGTAGTATTTACCGTGGGACAAAAGCTCAGCTTTACCAAAGCTGCGCTTGAACTGAACATTACCCAGCCAGCTGTGACCAAGCACGTGCGGGAGATGGAGCAGCAGCTCAATTGCCGCCTTTTTACCAGGAATGGAAATACCATCGGGCTCACCGCGGAAGGTGCATTGTTTGTCAGGTATGCGCAACGCATCATTCAGCTTTCGCGTGAAATGGAATCTGAAATCGCGCAGGTGGCGCATGCGCATGGCGGAACGATCCGCATCGGGGCGAGTACAACGGTTGCGCAGACGATACTGCCGAAGCTGCTGGCACTCTTCAAGAAAAGCTATCCAGCCCTTTCATTCACATTCATCCAGGGCAACACCGACCTTATAACCAAACACATACTGGACGAAACCGTCGACATCGCGATCGTAGAAGGGGCCGGCTTTCACCCACAGATCAGCTATACGCCCTTTGTCAAAGACGAAATTGTGCTGGTTACACAAACGAAAGGGAAGTATGCCAAATGGGGCGAGATCAACTTGAAACAGCTCGCCGGTATTCCGCTGGTGTTGCGGGAGGCAGGCTCCGGGACACTGGATGTACTGCGAAAAGCGCTGGCAAAAGCCGGTCTTGCATTCAGCGACCTCACGATCGAAATTGAGCTGGAAAGCAGTATCGCAATCAAACAATACCTCCTGCATTCACAAACCGCCGCGTTTCTGTCTGTACAATCGGTAGTGAACGAATTGAAATACAACGAGCTGACCATTATCGATATCAAAGGATTGGAGATTTACCGTGACTTCCAGTTCATACATCTCCACGGAAAAACATCTGCACTAAGCGAGCTTTTCATGCGGTTTTGCAAAAGCCATTATAACATTTAGTTATATAGAATAACAATTCTTCATTGGCCTTTGGCAGTGGAATGTGTCACTTTTGCAATGGACTAACAAAGCACATTTAGCCATTCAAAAGATGATCACCACTGACATATGTATTATCGGAGCCGGGCCGGTTGGCCTGTTCGCCGTCTTCGAAGCAGGTTTATTAAAAATGCGCTGCCACCTCGTGGACGCACTGCCGCAGGTAGGCGGGCAGCTTTCAGAAATATATCCGCAAAAACCCATTTATGATATTCCAGGCTTCCCGTCCATTCAGGCGCAGCAGCTGGTCGATAACCTCATGGAGCAGATCGCTCCCTTCACGCCGGGCTTTACGCTGGGCGAACGCGTGGATACTGTCACCCGACTGGATAACGGCGGCTTCGTGGTTCAAACCCACGATGATACCCGCATTGAATGCAAAGTACTCGTGATAGCGGGCGGACTGGGCTGCTTTGAACCGCGCAAGCCTGTTATCAATGGTTTGGAGCAGTTTGAGGGAAAAGGCATTTCTTATTTTGTCAAAAACCCTGAAACTTTCCGTAACCGCAAAGTGATACTGTCAGGCGGGGGCGATTCTGCCTTGGACTGGGCTATTTTCCTCGCGCCTATCGCTTCCGAACTTACGCTTGTTCACCGGGGCGAAACATTCCGGGGCGCACCCGATTCAGCCGAAAAGGTGGTTGAAATGGCGCACCAGGGACAGCTCCGGCTCTTGCTCGAATCGCAGATCACCGAAGTAGCAGGGAACGGGCATTTGCAGTCACTTACCGTATCCAGCAAACACAATGGGGTGTTTAACCTGGAAGCTGATCACCTGATCCCACTTTTCGGACTGACACCCAAGCTGGGCCCGATAGCCGACTGGGGCCTTGCGCTGGACAAATCTGCCATTGAGGTGAATGTAGACGATTACTCCACATCTACGCCGGGCATCTTCGCGATCGGGGATATCAATACTTATACAGGCAAGCTGAAACTGATCCTGTCGGGGTTCCATGAAGCCGCTTTAATGGCGCAAAGTGCCTTTAAATACGTGTATCCCGAGCAAAAACTAAGCTTTAAGTACACAACTGTTAACGGTGTTAATGCATTCTAAGATGATAGAGCTGACAGTAATCGATCGCCAGGGACAGGAAAAAGCGCTGCAACTGGTGGAAGCCGAAGAGGCTAACCTCATGGAAACATTGAAAAACCATGATTATGAAATGCGCGCAACCTGCGGCGGGCTGGCACTGTGCGCCGACTGCCACTGCCTTATCCTGAAAGGCCAGCACCAGCTCGCCGAACCGCAGGACGAAGAGTTAATGACACTCGAAACCCGTCCGGATGCACAGGATAATAGTCGCCTGGCGTGTCAGCTTAAAGTCAGCAGTGACCTGCACGGTGTTTTGCTGCAGCTGACAAATTATGCGAATTAGATGAAGTGAGAAGCTTTCCGGCTTCTCACTTAAACTCGCTTTGCAGCAAGGTTTCGATATACCCGATCTCCTGCATATAAAGCGATTGCTTCCTTTTGCCGAAATAAAGCGTGTTCTCCAACGGCTCAAAACCTTCCCAGATCTTCGTTACCTGGCCGCTTTCAATCGCTTGCCTGCATAGAAACTCCGGTAGCACAGCCAGTCCGTTTCCCTGCGAAAGGCAGCGGATGATCGAGAATTTATTAGGCACGATATAGTTGGGTAAAAAGCCCGGTCGCTCCCCGAAGTTCACCTCCCAAAAACTGTTGAGAACACCCATATCCGCAGCGGTATTGTACCAAAGCTGCGTCTTCATCCAGTCTCTTGCAGCAGTTTTATCCGATTGATCCGGTACCTGGAAGCCGCTTAAATCCGTGTGCAGCCCCGCTACCAACACAAGCCGCTCCACTGTAAAAGGATCGTAGATCAGCCCATTGCTGCTGCTTGTGCAGGTGGTCAGGATCAGGTCTACCGCTCCATTTTCGAGAGACAAATTCAGCTGGTCGTGGCTTCCAAATTGCATGATCAGGTTGAAATCGAGGGAAGGAATATGCCTTTCCAGCGCTTGCTGAAAGGTTTCGACGCACATGCCCACACTGACTGTCGCGCGCTCGGTACCCGATTTCCGCTGAAAGCGTATTTCGATATCTTCCAGGCACATCAGTGAATTGAGCATTTGCTGATACAACAACTTCCCCTTTTCAGTAGGTATCATTTTACGCGCAGTGCGTTCGAAAAGCGGAAAGCCGGTATAGGATTCCAGCGCATTCAAATGCAATCCCACACCCGGCTGAGAAACGTACAGCTGCTTGGCAGCTCCGCTCATGGTACCTGTATCGTACACCGCTTTGAAAGTCCGGAACCATTCAAGGTTAGCTTGCATGTATAATATTAGTTATAGACATCGCAAATTTAACTTATTTTTATTATAATTAACAGCCGTTTAGTTTTGTCACATTAAAAATATGCGACAATGAAAAAGGTATTTATTATTAACGGCGGGCAACAGTTTGCCCACTCGGGAGGCAGGTTCAACAAGACACTGCTGGAAACAGACCAGACATTTTTTACACCTGAAAACGGCTACGAACTACGTACGACGGAAGTCGATCAAGCATATGATCTGGCGGAAGAAGTTGAAAACTACGTTTGGGCAGACCTGATCATTTACCATTTCCCGGTTTGGTGGTTTTCCGTTCCCCACAAATTAAAGGAGTACATCGACAAGGTTTTCACAGCCGGTCACCGCACCGGAATGTACAGGAGCGACGGGCGCAAGAGCGACAATCCGCAGGTTAGCTATGGAACAGGCGGCAGTCTGGCCGGAAGAAAATACATGGTGACCACCACCTGGAATGCACCCGAGACCGCATTCACACTCCCCGGCGAATTTTTTAACGAGACCAGTGTGGACGATGGCGTTTTAATGGGATTTCACAGGATGAATGCATTCCTGTCCTTGCAGCGGGTTAACGGAATGCATTTTCATGATATGGAGAAGAATGTTACATCCGAGCGGGTTTCAAACTATAAAGAACTGTATCTCAACCATCTGAAAACCACATTGACAAACAACTAGGTATATGGACGCGAAAAAAGTTTTCATTACGGGAATCACAGGATATATTGGCGGTTCGGTTGCCATGAAGTTGAAAGAAACAGGATATCACGTGACCGGACTGGTGCGGAAGCCCGAAGATATCGACCGCGTGAATGCGCTGGGACTCGCAGGGGTGTTGGGCAATATACACGACGAGCAACTGCTCAGAACGTTTATTTCAGATTCCGATACAGTAATTCACACGGCCGAATCTGCCGATGATGCATTTGCAGCCGGTCTTTTAGTCGACTTGCTTGCTGGTACCGGAAAAACGCTGGTTTTCACCTCAGGCTCCGCTATTTTGGGCGGAAAAGAAAAAGGAGAAGCCAATGATTTCAGGTTTACAGAAGATATCCCCTTGCAACCACAACTGGAAATGGCGTCGCGGGTACTGGTGAACCAATTTATTCAAAGGGCGGCGACACGCGGAGTGAGGAGCATTGTGATTGTGCCTACAATGGTGTACGGAAAAGGTACCGGTCTCAAAAAAGACAGTATCCAACTGCCGGCACTGATCCGCTTTTCAAAGGAAAAAGGGCACGGAGGGTATTTTGGAAAAGGAGCAAACCGGTGGTCTAACCTGCATATTGAAGATCTTGTGGATTTGTACCTGCTGGCTATGGAGAAAGCAAAACCTGGCTCTATCTATTTTGCAGAAAACGGTTCTGCGACAATCAGAGAGCTTGCAGTAAAGATCAGCGACGTTTTTCAGCTGGGTGAAGCCCAGTCGGTGTCAGTGGAAGAGGGAACCAAACAATTCGGCTGTATCGGCGCGCATTTTGGTTTTGCATCAAGCAGCTATTGCAGTGCCAACAAAGCGAGAGAAGAATTGCGCTGGAAACCTGAATTTGCCAATATTATGGACTTTATAAATTAACTTATTGAACATATGTCAATCTATTTAACAGCGATAATCAAGAGTAAACCTGAGTTTACAGCAGAGGTAAAAGACATTCTGGAAAAAATGGCCATTGAAACGCGGAAAGAATCTGCGTGTGTACTTTATGATCTGCACCAGGGGATTAACGACGAAAACGTGTTTGTCTTTTACGAAATCTGGGAGAACCAGGCTGGTCTTAGTAACCACAATCAACAACCTTACATCAAGGAATTCGTGAGCCGGGCCGATTCCCTGCTCAGCGAAATGCCAACGCTTTACCTGACCCAAAAAGTTGACTAGTCAGCTTTGAAGTCCAATAAATAATGGGAAACTCCCGCCGAACAAATGCATTCGGCGGGAGTTTCCATTATTTATTTAAAATCCTGACTTACACTCTGTCCCGCCATTCCTTCGGCAGGCAGCTTGAAGTTCAGGAGCGTACTTCCCTTTAAAGTTCCATCACTTACTTTAACAAGAGGGGAACTCACACTGAGCATTTTACTTACTTCCAGTTCAAGTGAGCTCAGCTTCTCAGTAGGGTCAGAAACAGTGATCCGCTGAACTGCATTCCCTCGCGTTTTTACCATAACCATACACGGATCTTTCGCTGTAATCGTGAGCTGATCGCTGATTTTCTGTGTACCTGCTTTATAAAACACGATCTGCGTAACACCTAATCCTGCATGCTGTACCGCCTGTATTTCGGGACTGTTTGCAAGAATGCGCACGGGTAGCTGCTTCCTGTATGCTGCAATCTGCGCTGTTTTCATGCCGGGAACAACAATGTACTCATAGCTCCCACCCGCCGGCTTGCGTCCGTGATCCAGCCAAACCTTGAACACATCCTGCTTTACCTCTTCGTCGGTAGCCCAGGAATGGTGATTGATCTGCCGCCAGGTACCTGTGGCAGTCACATTGCTCACGTTCAGCTTCGTTGGCCTGGTAAACAGGTAAGCCACGTCATCGTGCTGTACCCAGTCGGCCGCTTCCAGCTGATGTTCTCCTGTTTTTAAAACAGCTGTTTGTTGGCCGTCGCTCACAGTTACATTGCCCGCAAGCAGACACTGGTTCAGGGTAGTAGCTACCGGATTATCTGCATCAGAAGTAATGCCCGCACCCAGACTCACATACTCCCGATCAAAGAAAAACCAAGCTTTTTTCGCTTTCAATGGATCATGTACACTCGCAAAGTCGAATGCGGCTGCACCATAACGCTGGTCCGTCACGCCGCCCGTGAAATCATTTAAACCAGGTTTGGCGAGCTCTTTCCAATGCGCTACATCAGGCTTTTGTACCACCGTCGTACCCGGAATTTTCTGCCAGTCCCAAACCGGGAAAATCCCGTCGAACTCTTTGCCGGTCTGTGAAATAAAGTTGCTGCCGTCGCCGTAATGGTGGTTTTTCAAACCCTCCTCATTATGCGGCTGCTCCATGTTGGCAGCGCGTTTGCTGTGCATGCGCACCGACACATAATAGTCGGGCCGCTGATGGGTGTAGTAATGCGAATGCCAGAAATAGTGATCGCGGGTCAGGTTCGGCTTTACCTCCCCTTTCCTGATCCTGACTATGTTTTCGAGCTCCGCTTTGCGGTAAGAAGTAGCCCGGAGCAGGTTTTCAGCCAATTCGGGACCGGCCGGTTTCAATGCGCCTTTCCGGCTGATCCCCCGGTTTTCAGCGCCGGGATCAGGGTATCTTCCGTGGATATGCGACTGACAGATCCCATCCAGGAAGTAGTCGACCAGCAGCTTCATCGGCTCGTCGGGCAGCTTGTATTTCGTGCCTTCGGTTTTCACGGCCCAATAGGCGAACGCATTTGCGTAGCCCGTACCGTAAGCAAGCGTGGAAATGACATTGTCGGTGCGGTGGTGAAAGCTCAGGTCCGGCTTCAAACCGCGTCCTGTCGACACCTTTATTTCCGAAACCATCACTTTCATCACATCGGCTAGTACCTGGGGATTACGTTGAAAAAGCGCCTGCCTGGCGCGCATGCCGGCAATCTGGATCAGGTCGCCGCCCGGCCTTGCGCCGGAAGCCTCCATGTTGGCCCGGCCCGCTATCCTCACGCCCTCTTTCCGCTGGTTTGGAGTAAGGTCCTCGTCAAGTACGAGCAGGATGCTGATCATCAGGTTGGGCGTGCCCATTTCATTCCACCACCAGTTTTCGCATATAAAATCATTGGCAAACCAGTAGTCAAGTGCCTTTGAAATGGTCTTTTTAACTTCCGGCTTACCCAGGTAAGGAGATCCCGGCTTCTTGAATGCGCGCGCGAGTTCCAGCATATTGTTGAGGTGTACACTATGCTCAAAGCCGGTGCGGGATACATCCGCATAATTAATCCCCGGCCAGGTACCATCCGGTTTTTGTGTTTTGATCAGATCGGCCACATTCGCCGCGTTTACTTCTGGTTTAAGCAAATCGGCTACCACACGTGTTCTGATTTTTTCAAGGTCCGCGTCGGGCTGACCAGTGCCTGCTTCGACGGGAATGGCGACATTTTCACCGGGCTTACGTAATTGCTGCGCCATAGCAAGCTGCGTCAGCAACACAAACAGTATCAGGATTTTTTTCATAGGGTTCAGGATGTGACCGGAAGCATTTTACTTCCAGTCTGCAAGTGGCTTCATTTTCGGCAGTTTGTTTGAAGGCGCAAAAACCGCATTGAAACTGGTGGAAGAGTTGGCAGGCAAGCTCACCTCAAAACCCACAAACTGCGTATCGGGATTTGGCGCGTCGTAATCGTGGCCCGGCGTAGTTGACCAGGTTTTGATTTCAATGTCGGATTTGGTATCAAATACAAGGAGCATTTTCTTACCGTTCCGGGACAACTCCACCGTTTTACCATCCACTATTTTCACGGTTGCGGGAGTCAGCAGGTTCCAGCGCATTTTGGCTGCCTTTTCACCCGTTTTTACCTCGTCGCGGATCACCACCGATTGTCCATCGCGGATCGCAATCCCGCGTTTTGCAGCAGCTACCTGGCCTTTGTACATATCCGAAAGATCCGTAATAGCCCACATCGCCGACTTATCGTCTGACCACGAATCGATTTTCGCGTAGCCTTTTGCATTCATCAGCTGGCCGTCGAATGTCAGGGTATTATGGGCAAAATTGTTGAGCCGAAAAACCTCCCAGCGCTGCGAGTTCTGCGTCCGGTTCCAGAGATCCACTCCCTTCGATTCCAGCGAATTATAATCCTGCATTCCAAAATCCATTGCCCAGCGCTCGCCCTGCGCGTCTATCACGAAAGAACCCACATCCATATGCGCGTGGTTTACTGAAGGTGAGCCCGTTTTAACCCCGACGAAAATCGCATTCGGATCTTCCCAGGAAGTGCGCATCAATGCAACCGGCGAAGGTCCCTGCCCAACCCATTGCTTTTTCGCAGGCGGCTTCACTGCATCCAGGTCGGTCTTGGCACCCCACACCAGCAATGCAGGCAGAATCCGGTTACGAACGTTGTTTGCGCTTCTGTCCGAAAGCAGCTTCTTTTGCGTCCATAGCAGCGACGGATCGCCAGTTTTCTCAGCATACCAGAACATGGCGGGACTTAAACCTTCTTTCAGCCCGCTATCGCCCCAGTTGTGCGCAAGGCCACTGGGACCTACCAGGTTTTGAAAAAAACCGCCTGTTTTCAAAAAGCCGGGTGACTGCGCCAGTCCGAAGTCCGTACCCAATGCCTTTTCCACTGCACTGATAAATAGTACATTAAAGCTAGTTCCATAGCCCCAGTAGCTGAATCCCTCGGGATAGGTGCCGTCGGGCTCATACGAAGGCACCATTGCTTTTGGGATGGAAGCAACGGCGCGCGAGATCATTTTGGCGGCAAGTTCCGGTTCGCTTTCCGCGACAGCCAATGCGCCAAAAGTGATCCCCGCATTGCATACCTGGTTCCAGTTGTGCTCCGCGTTGAGGAAATTACTATACCGTTTTTCATTTGAAGGCTCAATCCCTTTTTTCACGATTGCTTCTCTGATCTTACCTCTCGATTCCTCCGAAAGTCCGTCGAAGAGCCAGTCGTAACCGATCGCCATCGCCATTGTCATTTCCGCCACATCCAGAAAGTGAGTCGGGTTCCAGTCTTCAAACGCGGCTACTGCCAGCATTTCCTTTTCCGCGCGGCGGAGGTACTTCTCGTCTTTCGTGGTCCGGTAAGCGTAGGATAATTGAAAAACACGGCGTAAGCATTCGCGCGATTTGTCAAGGAGCCGCTTCCCTATCTTGATGCGCTCCACAGGCGGTATGTCCAGCAGCTTGTCGCATTCAGCCAGGATTTCCTTGTGAATTGCATCCCATTCCGGGTGCTTCCGGATCTGTGACAAAACTGCCTGCTCCTCTCCTTTCAGCAAAAGCAGCCTCGGATGTTCCGCTTTAAGCGATTTAAGTACATCCGGATTAGACTGGCCAAATCCGGAAATGGCATGAAAACTCAGCACAATGCCGAGCAGTACAAAAAACTTTTTCATAATCAGAGATTGGTGTTTGTGAGGAGTAAGAGACTGTTTTCCTGATTTTCTTCATTAGCAAGGCCCGACAGATCAATATCCGGGTACTTGTCTGCAACTGCCCGTGCCGTTTTTGAAAAGCCGTCGAAATGAATGGGTTTGATTTGCTGGTGCGTCCACGCTTTCTTCTTTTGGGCAAATGGAAGCAGCCATTTAAATGCGGCCTTCAGGCTTTTTCCGTCCGGTGTAACGTAGTTCCAGAGGTCTATGCCCACGTGATCTGCCAGGGCGGCCAGCTGGAAAAAGCCTTGCAGGTTCATTACCGAATAATTCCACGAAACGGTACGCGCCAGCTCGTGCGGCTGCGCGCCGCTGGTATCCAGCTGGCTGCTGATCCGCTTCATTGTCTGCTGCTGCAAAATCTCCTTCGCAAGTTCAGGCTGTTCTGTAGACAGCGCCATTGAAACTGTTTGGACATCGTACCAGGTACCGTGGTTGTTGTGCTCATCGGCCTCATCCAAACCGATCGGACTTATCCGCATCCAGTTGAAAAAGGTTTTGTACCAATCCTGAATACCGCGATAATCCGCAGCAGAGAGGCTTTTTGAGTGTTTAAGCAGCTGTACCCCGTCAATCAGCACCGCAAGCGTGCGGGTATCGATGATCCCGATCCCCCGCCCATTGGTGCGTCCGGGGATAGCTTGTCCGAAGTTGAGGTTTGGGTTCATCCGTGTTTGTTCATCCAGAAACCACACCTTCAACAACTTAACCGCATTGTCTGAATAACGCTGATTTCCCGTGTAGTACCACGCCAGCGAAAGCCGGAATACATCGCGGCAGAGGCTTCCGTGATAGTCTGCGTCTTTGATAACAAACCGCTCAGGGTTCACCTGACCATCTTTACGAATGTAAGGCAGGCCGTCGGACGTGGTGGAATCAGGCCACCAGTACGGACCCACGCTCATGTAATCGTGCTTGTCGCCGCTGGGAGGTATTTTGCTTTTGTAGGTAACTGAATAGGGCCCCGACTTCAATGCCTTGTCGGCCAGGACAATTAAGTCCTGCAACGCTTTTTGAAGCTCTTTATCCCCTTTCCGGATTTTGTCTTTTGAAGCTTTCAGATAGGCGGGGCGGACAAGAAAAGTCTGGACCGGAGCAGATGCATCGGGTGCTCTTTCACGAGCGTGGATTGTTGTTTTGGTTAAATGCGGAGAAAGGCTTGCGGGAATGGCATTCGGTTTGGCAACAATGGGAAAACACAATGCCAGACCGGTGGCCATCTGGACAGCCAGTGCAATGTTCTTCATCATTAAGGGTGTTAGGAAGTGACTTGAAATGCATTACTCCCGCAGGTTGCATAGTTTACAACCTGCGGGAAATGCCGGCAGCAGGTTCAGCAATGCTACTTCATCATGTAGCGCTTGATGCTGATCTTGGCGCTTTTGGTATTGTTGTTAACCGAATTGATGTACACGTAAGCCCGGTATTTTCCGTCTTGTGTCTCCACCCACACGCCGGCCTCTGAACGGAGGTTAATGGCATAGTCGGGAGCAGAAGCGATGTCCAGCTTTTGAAAATCAAGATCGTCGATGTACACACCATACTGCAATCTTGCCAAATGGAAATCGCGCAGGTTCCAGACCTTCTGCACCCTGGAAGAGTGGGTTGCGCCGGCCGGCAGGTTCACGCCCGGCAGGTAGGTTTTGGCAGAAGGAGAAACCAGTCCGTGTGAAAAAGTAATGTTCGGAATGGAACGGTACAGGTATACCAGGTCGATCTTCGATGCATTGGCAGCGGCATCGGCAAGATTGTAAACCGCCATATCTTCGATCGAAATATATGCCTTGGTACTGTCAGTTACATCCAGGTCGAGTACCATATCCATCTCGGCGATCTTGTAAGGTCCCATTGAATAGGTAACCGATTGTCCGTTGCTAGCCTGAGCTGAAAATTTAAAAGAAACCTCCTTGCCGCGTGCGGTTGTCGGAATGCGGTAAAAGTACCTGAGCGTGGCTGCCGAGGTATCTTTGGTGAATGTCACGGTCGTTCTGCCGCCGCTGTTCACCGACTTGCTTCCTACCTCAATGCCCACATCTTCACCGCTCCCGTTGGTATAAAAAGAGCGGTTTTCCAGGTAAGTAGCCTCGCCTCCTGCAACGGTAGCTTCCACTTCGGCAGAAACCAGCTTGCCCATTGACTTGGGAAGCGCCATTGCATAGGCAAACTCAATATTCATCCCGACCAGGTTCGGGCCGATCGTTCTTTTGATCACATCGTTTTGAAGTTCCTGTTTGAGCGTCGGAATCGCATATTCCTCCTCTTCACAGGAAGAAAGGGAAACCAACCCGATCAAAACAAGAAAGTAATACAAATAGGTATGTCTCATGATCTTGTTGTTTAAGGGTTAGGGGGTTTGCACGGTCAGGTTAACAGTATAGGTCTTCCTGACTTTGCGGTTGCCCGACACAACGGTATACTGCTTTGGTTTCGAGAGATCAGAAAAGTCTTCTTTTCCGGTGATCTTCGGATCCAGCTTTGCGTCGGTCACCAGGGAGAATTGCGGATACAGATTTTTAAGGTCAGTTCCGTAAAATACTTTCACATTGATCGTCTGCGCAGTCGTGTCGATCACGGGATTTTCTACCCTTACGGTCTGGAAATCGGGGCCGAGCAGCTCGAAATTACTGACATAGCATTGGCTGCGGCCGGTGATCAGCAAGCCATCTTCATCCACGGGAAAATCTTCTTTGCAGGAAACCAGCATGCTGACGGTCAGCATCATTGCCGCGATCCATTTTATATTTTTTAGCATTGGAATAGATATTAATGTTTTAACAAATCAGCCTGTAACTCCCTATAACCAAGGTGTATTCTGGGTCAGGTTCGGGTTGCGGTCGCGCTCGCCCGGCGGGATGCGGAAGATATAGTTTTGCTGGTAAGTACGCTCAGGGGTATTCTGGAAATACCTTTGCTGATTGGCTCCGTGGGTATCGATCCGCCACAGGCCCTCGGTATAAGGCGCTCCCCAGATACGCTCTTGCGCCCGCCATCTGCGGATATCGAAGCCGCGGTGGCCTTCGCCCAGTAGTTCAATGATGCGCTCCTGTTCAATGGCCGAGAAGAATGCATCTGCGCTCGCTGTTTTGGCAGCAGTAAGTGCAGGCAGGTTGCCGCGGCGGCGGATTTTGTTAACCAAAGCAATTGCCTCAGCAGTCGGACCTTTTGTTGCATTGGTTGCCTCCGCGTACATCAGGTATACATCCGCCAGTCGCATTACCGGGAAGTTGTAGTCACCGTCGCTGCGTCCCTGTCCCGCATAATTGCGGAGGAACTTGCGGAATACGTAGCCGGAGTTGCTGCCGTCGGTATTGTAGGTAGTGTATTTCACACCGTTGATCGTAATGGGCTGGTTCCAGGTTTTGTAGATAAACGGTACCCAGCCGGTAGACTTCAACGAGATCATACCCACACTTTGCTCATAATCCCACATAATGGAAGCTTTCATGCGGTAATCGCGGTTCTTGTAGCTCTGCGGGTTTACTGCCGAGTTTGGCGTAGTTCGTGCAGTCGGATCAGTCGGGTTCATGGGTACCAGTTTCGGAGCAAAATCACCTGTAACGGTTGATTGGTAACGATCTGCGATTTCATACCTCGGTGCTACCCACAGCTGTGAGCCTTCATGTGAACGACCGGCAAAGTCGCGCATCAGTTCTTCACCCTGCCCTGTTCCCGTTCCTCCGTGCGTAAAGCCCATGATGATCTCGGGATCATTGTTGGCTGCCGGTGTAAACAGGTAATAGTAGTTGGGCAGCTTGTCGGCTTTCCCCAGGGAATCAATATCGCCGGGCTCACCGTTCCGGAAAAGCGCCAGACCGTAGTCATTGATCACAGAATTGAAATCAGCTGCGGCTGCAGCATAAGCAGCAGGAGCCAGACTGGCGTCCGATTTGAAAGTGTCAAGTTCCGGCCAGCCGAAACGGTTCCAGCAAGCCCAGTACAACTGCAGTTTTCCACGGAATGCAAGAGCCGCAGGCTTTCCGGCACGGCCCGCCCCCGCAGATTTTGCAGGGAGCTTTTCGTAAGCATAAGTGAAATCAGCCATAATGGAATCTTTCACCTGCGCGATCGGCGTGCGGGTCAGTTTAGATACATCTGCATTTGACTCCGCGATTTTGGTAAAATAAGGCACATCGCCCCACATCGAAATTAACCGGAAATAGACCATACCGCGTAGCAGCTTAGCCTCTCCTACGATCGCTTCCAGCTTGGCCACCGACTCCGGCTTGGCAGTTTTCAGCATCGCTTCCACATTGGTAATCACGTAATTGGTGCGGTTCACACCTCCGTACAGATACCGGTACATCTTGTCAAAATTGTCGCCGTAGCCGCTTGGGTTGTAATCGCCGTCGTGGTAAGCATCGCCGAGGCGCAGGTTACCGCTTGTGGCGCTGGTACCGCGTGTACGCACGTACTCACCGTGGCCGTCGAGGTAATAGTCCCTGTCAAACAGCGGGCGAACAGACGCATAGGCGCCGTTGAGGGCGAAAGTGGCGTCGTCTTCTGTTTTCCAGAATGCATTCGCGGCCAGCTCAGTGGTAGGATCCTGTTCAAGCAGGTCCTGAACACAGGAGCCCGTACCGAATATGAGCCCCGTAAGGGTTATTGCTGATAATATATGTTTGATACTTTTCATTGTAATGGCTTTTATATTCCTATGTTGATACCAACTGAATAGGATTTGTTCAAAGGATAGGCATCGCTTCTGTTCCCGGCTTTCTCAGGATCAAGACCACGGAACTTCGTGATTGTAGCCAGGTTTTCAGTTGAAGCAAAAACGCGGAAGTTACTGATACCAAGCTTTTTGGTCAGCGTGATCGGCAGGTTGTAGCCCAGCTGGATGTTTTTCACACGCAGGTACGACAGGTTGTCAAGCCAGAAAGTAGTTTCCTCCCGGTTGGCATTACCGCTGAGCCGTGGCCAGGCGCCGTCGCGGTTCTCGACAGACCATGGGTTATCCCAGTGTCCGGGCGTAGAAGCGTACCGCTGCGCACCGAAATTGACGTTGTTGTAAATGTTGATCCAGTAGTCTTTTCTGCCCGCTGCTCCCTGCAAAAGGAAAGTAAGGTCAAACCCGCGCCACGAAACGTTACCATTCAATGCAAAGTTGGTGGTTGGGCGGTCACGCTGCACCTTCGGGAACGCTACCTTGTCTTCATCCGAGATCCTGCCGTCCCCATTGGTATCTTTCCGGAGGATATCTCCCGGCGACGCGCCTTGCGGCGTTGCATTGTACACGTCCTGCCAGGTTTGCGCAATGCCCTGATCCTGGTAAGTGTACAAATAATGGTAAGGCATGTTCAGGAATGTGTAGCCTCTTGGCAAGAACTCATTCCACGATTCCAGGTTCGTACGGTTGTAGGATGCATTCACAGCCACTGTATAATTGACAGCACCTTTGCGGTCACGCCAGGTGAAGTTTCCTTCGATACCTCTGTTACGCAGGTTTCCGATGTTCTTGCGCGGCGCGTCGTAAGCACCTGTAAGCAGGATCGACATTTCTGACGGACGGTTCATGCCCGTGGTCAGACGATCGTAGTAATCGATTTCAGCAGTAAGGCGGTTGTTCAGGAAGCCCAGGTCGAGACCAAGGTTGAATACTTTCGTAGTTTCCCAGGACAGATCTTTGTTCACCAGTTTGCGGTTAACAAAACCTTTCACAATTTGGCCATTGACCATATAATTGCTCGCTCCCAGCGTCGACTGCTGCTCAAACCGGCCTACCCCGCTGTTATTTCCAAGACTTCCGTAAGATGCGCGGATCTTTCCGTTAGTAAGAAAACTGCTGGTATACTGGTTGATAAAAGCCTCCTCGCTAAACCGCCAGCCCAATGCAGCCGATGGAAAAAAGCCGAACTGACTGCCAGGAAGGAACCTGGAAGAACCGTCTGAGCGGAAGTTCACTTCAAGCAGGTACTTGTCGAATGCAGCATAGTTGACCCGGCCAATGTAAGACCGCAAACCTTCCGTAGAAGAGTTACCGCCTGTTGACTGGATATCCGTCAAAGCCGCATCCACTTCATGCAAAGAAGGGTGCAGCCTGTCGTTACGCGAGGTAGCCTGGTAGCGATCGTACCAGTATTCTTCGCTATACACAAACATTGCCCCGATCTCATGGTTCTTGGCAATCGTAGTATTGTAGTTCAAACGGCCATTGAGCAAGGTTTTATAACCTGTATTGGTGAAATTACCTACGCCCGCATTGGGTCCTACATACACCCGGCTACCAAACGAATTCGTCTGGAAATTGTACGATTGATTAGGCATCGCTGCATTCCAGCGGAACTGGTTGAAGTAGTTGAGTGCATAATCCAGGCGCGCAGTCAGGCCTTTGATCGGCGTCCAGTCGATGTACATGTTCGCATTGGCTTCCTGGCGGTTCTGCCTGTTAAGCTGATTTACGTACAGCGTGTAAGGGTTATATGCCTGAGGATCTTCATTGTACGCCATTACACCACCAAAGTAACCGGTAGTAGGATCATAAGGCAGGATACCCGGAATGGCGAACTGCATGTCAAACCCTGCTGTGTTGGAAGCATCATCGTCTGTGAACCCGTCTTCCAGCGCGTAGGTCATATTAGACCAGTTACCCGTGAATTTTACACCCGTATTGATGTTCTTACGGATCTTGTAATCGTAGTTGAAGCGCGCATTGTAGCGTTTGAAATCATTGTTGATCTGCAAACCCTTCTCGTTCATCAAACCAACTGAAATAAAGAAGTTGGACTTGTCGCCGCCGCCGGAGGCAGACAGGTTGTAGTTCTGCACAGAACCGGTCCGCATGATCACATCCCACCAGTCGGTGTTCGGATAAGCCACGGGATCAATCATCCCCAGCGCCATCCATTGATCAATGGTACCGTCCTTGAAGTTGAAGTTCTGACGCAAGGTATTCACAGCCGCTGCACGCTGGTGAAGCGTGAGTGTACGCGGATAATCAGCGAGGAAATCGTAGGCACGCGTGGGTGACTGGAAGCCGTAGTTACCCGAGAAATTGATCGTCGCTTTTTCCTGTCCTTTACCCGACTTTGTTGTGATCAGGATAACGCCGTTTGCGGCACGCGAACCATAAACAGAAGAAGAAGTAGCGTCTTTAAGAATAGATACCGATTCGATATCATTCATATTCAATCGGTTAATGTCCACATCGGGCATTCCGTCCACTACTACGAGCGGGCTCGCATTGTTGACCGTACCCAACCCGCGGATTACCAGGGAAGCGTTGTTCCGGCCTGCCATACCCGAATTCTGGTTTACTGCAAGTCCCGGTACCAAACCCTGTAAACCGGAGGAAACGTTGCTGAGCGAGCGATTGGTGATCTTATCGTCGATCTGGATCGCAGATACCGCCCCTGTGACATTCACTTTTTTCTGCGTTCCGTAACCTACCACGACTACCTCATCGAGCGACTTGTCTTCCGGCGCCAGCTGAATGCTGATCGCAGTACGGTTGTCTACCGTCGCTTCCTGAGATACGTACCCGATAAAGCTGAATGTAAGCACTGAGGATGCGCCTGCAACAGTAATCGTGTAGTCACCGTCGGGATTGGTGGTGGTACCATTGGAAGTTCCTTTTTCAATCACATTCACGCCCGGCAATCCAGCGCCTTTTTCGTCTGTCACCTTGCCGGTAATCGTGACGGCTGCCTTCACTTCATGCCTGACTTTGGTCAGGGTGCCACTTCTTGCCTCGATCTGAAAGCCGGGAAGCAGCCAGATACCTGACAGTACCGCAAGACTTCCCCACCGAATGCACGTAGAGGATTTTTTCATAAGGGTTGTTTTGGTTTAGAGATACACTATGTACCCCACAGTGACGTCAATCAGAAAAAAGCACCCTTACTATTTTTCAAGTTTTTATTAAAATTGTTTTATAGCTAAAAAGAGTGGGAAATAGCAGACTTCATCATACCATAATAAACTTACTCTGGACTGCACCAAGCTACATTTGTGATTTTGCATCAAAGTTCTTTATTTTGCCTATCAACTTAATAGAGTACTGCCATTAACCACCAGTCGCAGCTATTCTGACTATTTTTTTACTCACCCAAACAAATGGTTACAAAACTACCATCAACCGGGATCGGCAGATCCCGTTGGGCAGTATTGCTGGTGGCAATCATGTCCTCTCTCGGCGCAAGCGCCCAAACATTCACCATTAAAGGTAAAGTCACCTCCCCCACTGACCAGTCCGGCGCACCGGGGATCAATGTGATTTTGAAGAATTCAACCAGCGGCACTACTACGAATGCCAGTGGCCTGTACGAGATCCAGGCGCCTGAGAGCGGCGTACTGGTATTCTCCGGTATTGGATACCGGTCCAGCGAGATTCCTGTGAATGGTCGCTCCACGATCGATGTGTCGCTCGAAGTGGATACCCGGCAGCTCAATGAAATCGTGGTTGTAGGCTACGGTACGCAGAAAAAGAGCGACGTGACCGGCGCGGTAGGTTCGGTCAAAATGGACCGGGAAATTACCAGCAGGCCCATTGTGGAACTTGGACAGGCTTTGTACGGGAAAATCCCGGGTGTCCAGGTTTTGTCCAGCAACGGCCGGCCGGGCACTTCTTCCACGATCCAGATCAGGGGAATTAATTCGGTCTCGGCCAGCAGCTCACCGCTGATTGTGATCGACGGAATGCCGATCCCCAACTACGATCTGAACCTGCTCAGTGCGGGCGATATTGAATCGATGGAAGTATTGAAAGACGCTTCTTCTGCGGCCATTTACGGATCGCGCGGCGCAAATGGGGTAATTCTGATATCGACCAAAAGCGGCAAAGAAGGCAGGACAAAGTTTAATGTAAACTATTCGTACGGTATCCAGAAAGTGATTGACCGCATTGCTGTCATGAACTCCCGTGAATATGCACAGGCTTCCATTGACGCGGCGCAAAATGGCTGGATCGAAAGCGGCGGAGACCCCGCTGCCCCCAACACGATCGAAGCCCGGAAACAATATAAGTACACCTGGCCCACTGCATTTGATCATCCTGAAAACCTCGAAGATACGGACTGGCAGGATGTCGTTTTCAGGACGGCGCCCATGCAGAAGATCGAGCTGAATGCAAGCGGCGGGAATGCGAAAACGAATTTCATCGTTTCCGCAGGTTATGTGAAACAAAAGGGGATTGTGATCACTTCCGATTACAAAAAGTACACGTTTAATATTAAAGCCAATTCACAGATCAAAAAGTGGCTGCAAGTGGGCGGTATGCTGAATGTGGCTTACGACCACGAGAATGAGCCTTTCAACCGGACTGTGGAATGGGCAGTGCAGTACCCGACCATTTACCCGGTTTACGGGAACAACGGGTACCTTGGCGCGCCTGCCAATACGCCCGGCTTTGAGAAGTTCGACGCGATTTTGTTCCGTCCTAAAAACGGCCACCCGCTTTATGAGATCACGGACGATATTCAGCACAGGCAGTTCAATAACCTCGGAAATGTATTCGCGCAGATCGATTTTCTGCCCGGTTTGCGTTTCAGATCATCGCTCAATTTCTTCTATAACCGGATTGACAACAACAATTACCAGGCTGTTGACCATAACCTCGGACCTACCTACTATACCGAAGGGATTATGACCGTGAACCAGTCGCGCACCGTCAACTATACCTCGCAAAACCTGCTTACCTACGACAAAACGTTCAAGGAACACGCCTTTTCTGCGCTTGCCGGAATGGAGTACAACAACAATGAATATTACTACACCAACCAGGAGCGGCGGGGCTACGACAACGATCTGATCAAGGCGCTGAGTGCCGGAAAGACCGTTTTTCAGGCAGAAGATGATAAAAACAGGAGTATCCTGATCTCCTATTTTTCACGCCTGAACTATACCTTCAAAGGCAGGTACCTGCTCTCCGCGAGCATCCGGCGCGACGGTTCCTCGCGCTTTGGCCCGAACAACAAATGGGGCGTGTTCCCGTCTGTTTCCGGCGGCTGGATTGTATCGGACGAAGGTTTTCTGAGCTCTGTCAAAGCATTGAACAACCTGAAACTCCGCGCGAGCTACGGATTCACCGGCAACGACCGTTTTGCAGATTACAAATGGATCGGCGCCATGTCGCAGGGCAGAGTGGCTTTTGGCAATAACCTGGGTACTACTTACTACCCGGGCAGCATTACCAACCCTGACCTGGAATGGGAACGCACGCAGCAATTCAATGCGGGACTTGATCTTGGCCTGTTCAGCAACCGGATCGTGCTGGAAGCGGATTACTACATCTCCAAGTCGGACGGGCTGCTGCTGGATGTGCCGGTGCCCATCGTATCCGGTTTCAACAGTGTTTTCAAAAACATCGGCAAACTCCAGAACAAGGGCCTCGAACTCAATTTAACGACACATAACCTCAAAGGCGCACTCGGGTGGACCTCCCAGCTGAACTTCTCGCGCAACCGAAACAAGGTACTTGCACTGGGCAAAGACAATGCGCCGATGATTTACCAGCCGGGTTTTGGAATGGAGTCGATCAACCAGGTTGGCCAGCCGATTTTCAGCTTTTACGGTTATCAATACGACGGCGTGTACATGAACCAGTCGCAAATTGATGCCGACCCGTCGCATTACGCATCTGCCAAGCCTGGCGACGGACGGTATGTGGATATCAATGGCGACGGTGTGCTGAATGCAAAAGACCGGACGATCATCGGCAATTATGCGCCGGACTTCATCTGGGGTTTTACCAATAACCTGACCTACAAAGGCTTTGATCTCAGCGTGCTGATCCAGGGCGTGCAGGGCAGCGATGTGTACGATAATAATATTCACCGCTCGATGCTGTACCATGAAGGCCGGAATTACTATAAAGAAATGACAAACCGCTGGCGGTCGGAACAGGAGCCGGGCGATGGGTACCATTATAAACTAACGGTGGACCTGGACGGATACGAGAAAACGGCTTCCAGTTACTGGATCGTGGACGGTTCTTATTTCCGGGTTAAAAGCCTGACTGCGGGTTACACGTTCCCTTCGACGCTTCTTTCCAAGCTGAACCTGGAATCACTTCGGGTTTATGTGAATGGACAAAATCTTTTCACACACAAAAACGCGCCGATTTTTGATCCTGAGAACTTCAATGGCAGCGCGACGAGCGCCACTGCACGCGGCGTAACGCATTCTCCTTATCCGTCGGCAAAGGTTTACACATTCGGCGTCAACATTGGTTTTTAACCTAAATCCACAAACAACATGAAGCTTTTTAAACAACCTATATATTACCTCCTGGCTGCGTTCTCTGTGGTTTCGTGCAGCGAAAGCGAGCTGGATCAATATCCTGAAACGCGGCTTTCGGAAGGAAGCTTTTACACGACCGAGGCGCAGATCGTGCAGGCTGTAAACGATGTGTACCGGCAGCTGAACCGCACTTATGCCGCCAGCGGACTGGTGGATCTGTACGGTGAGCTTTATTCGGACAATACCTATATCGAGTTTTCGGGCGGCGCGACCACTTTTGAGGATGATATCAAAGCTTTCAGGATCCAGCCTAACAATGGGTTGATCCAGACTGCGTGGAACAACAGCTACAACTCGATTTACATCTGCAACAATGCGATCGGACAGCTTGAAAAAACGACGGTGCAATTTGCCAATCCCGCATTGAAAGACCGGCTGAAAGCGGAGGCTACATTCATTCGCGCGCTGATCTATTTCAATATGGTGCGGGTTTGGGGCGATATTCCCATGCCGCTGAAAGTGGTGAGCGCCGATGAAAGCTACACGTACCTGCGTGAGAAAAAGGAAACGATCTACCAGCAGATCATCGCCGACCTGAAAGCCAGTAAAGCTGCATTGCCTGCAAAATACACGGGCGCAGACGTGGGCAGGGTGACCAAATACGCAGCCGCCGCCATTCTTGCGAAGGTATACCTTACCATTGGCGATAAAACCAATGCAGCGCAGGAACTGAAAGAGATCATCGACAGCAATGCCTATTCGCTCGATGCCAATCAGGATGGAAAGGTGAATAGCGCCGACTATGCATTCAATTTTGCGCCGGGCACCAAAAATTCAAAGGAATCGATCCTGGAATTGCAGTTTTTGGCGGGACAGAATGCGGTGAACAGCAATTACCAGCAAACCTACACGCCTTACCACTGGGCTTTTCACCTGCCGGGCAGCAACGAAACCTTCCGCGGCAGCGGGTTGAACAGTCCCACACCGGACCTGACGAATGAATTTGAAACAGCAGATTCGGTTCGCAGGAATGTGTCGGTATATCCCGGGTATGTGAACCTCGAAACGGGCGCATTTGTGAAATATCCGTTTACCCAAAAATACTACGATCCCAACTGGCGCTATCCCGGCCAGAATGTGGAGATCGTGCGGTATGCGGACATTCTGCTCTCCTACTCCGAAGCCACGGGCGACGCTTCTTACCTCAACCAGGTACGTGAGCGCGTGGGGCTGCCGGTTTATGGAAAAACGGGCTACCCCACCAAATATTCCACGCTTTCACTCGCCATTGAACATGAGAGAAGGACCGAATTATGCTTTGAATTTCACCGGTTTTTTGATCTGGTTCGAACGGGCCGTGCGGTGGAAGTTTTAAAGCCAAAAGGTTTTAATATAACCGATAGCAAGTTGCTGTTCCCGATCCCGCAAAGCGCCATTGATGTGAATCCGGGATTGACGCAGAACAACTATTAACCGAGCAGTCTTCATCCGTTTTCAGGTTTTAAACTGATCATTACATTGAAAAAACATCTTGCAAAGAGCCTGTTAATGGTTTTGGTACTTGCCGGCAGCTGCATTCAAACAGCTGCCGCGCAGGCGCCTAATATCATTTTCATTATCGGCGACGATATCAGCTGGGACGATATCGGGGCTTATGAAAATAAAAAGATCAAAACACCGAACCTGGACCAGCTCGCGAAAGACGGGCTGCGGTTTACCAATATGTACCTTACGGCGAGCTCATGCAGTCCGAGCCGGAGCAGCATTCTTACAGGGCGTTATCCGCATAATACAGGCGCTGCCGAGTTGCATTCGCCTCTGCCGGCACATTTAAAGTATTTTCCGGAGCTGCTTAAAAAGCAAGGATATTTCTCGGCATTGGTCGGGAAATGGCATGAAGGCCCGAACACGCGGCGGGCTTACGATACGCTGCTGGTAGACCGCAAAGCCAATGGCGAAGGCGGCGAGTTGCAATGGAACAACCTGCTGAAAGCGCGTCCGAAAAACAAACCGTTCTTCTTCTGGCTGGCGCCTTTTGACGCACACCGGCCCTGGTCGGCGAAGACGGACGGACCTCAGCACGATCCTGCAAAGGATATTGCTGTCCCGCCCACGCTCGTGGATACGAAGGAAACGCGGGAGGACCTGGCTTTTTACTACAATGAAATTGCACGGCTGGACAGGTATGTTGGTGAGTTGCGGCAGGAGCTGGAAAGGCAGGGAATTTCAGAGAACACGCTCATTATTTTCACAGCCGACAATGGAAGGCCGTTTCCCGGCAGTAAGACGCGACTGTACGATGCGGGCATAAAAACGCCGTTTATCGCGAGCTGGCCGGCGGCGATCAAAGCGGGACAGCTTTGCGAAAGTCTGATCAGCAGCATTGATATTGCACCTACCCTGCTGGAAGTGGCGGGCGTAAAAACCGCGGAAACGATCCAGGGTACCAGTTTTGCGGCATTGTTTCAATCACCTGAAAAAGCATTTCGCAAGTACGTTTTCGCCGAACACAACTGGCACGATTACGCAGCTTACGAACGCTCCGTCCGGAGTAAAGATTTCCTGTATATCATTAACAAAAGACCTGAATGGGACAATGGAGGGCCGATCGATGCAAACCAGAGTCCCTCGGCAAAAGCATTGCAGGCGGCGAAAGCAAGCGGCAAGCTAACCGTCCTTCAAAACGACGCATTGCTCAAACCGCGGCCGGCAGAAGAGTTTTTCGATAACCGGAAAGATCCGCTTCAAACCAAAAATGAGGCAGGTAACAAAGCTTATGCAACTAAAATAAACGGGCTGCGCAGTGTGCTTAAACAATGGCAGGACGAAACCGGCGACACAGAACCGGCAAACCTCACGCCCGACTGGTACGACCGCGGAACCGGCCAACCCACAGCCAGTAGAGACAAACGCGGCGAAATGCCGGGCAGCGACCTGCCGGGAAGCGCAAAAAAAGCAGATCACATTCATCTAAAAGGCCCATTTTAATGAAAACTTATTTTCAAAAACCTATATTACTTCTTGTCGCCATACTGGCCTTTACAACAGCGCGAGCGCAGGAAAGGCCCGGCCAGGACAGGCCTAACATTCTCTGGATCGTGAGTGAGGATAACAGCCCGCTTTTGGGTGCTTATGGCGATAAATATGCCACTACGCCCAATCTTGACCAGTTTGCAACCCAGGGTGTATTGTATAAAAATGCATTTGCAACCGCGCCCGTTTGCGCGCCTTCCCGATCTACGCTGATTACCGGCATGTACCCACCTTCCATTGGCACGGAGCACATGCGGAGCACTTACCCGGTCCCTCATTTTGTCAAATTTTTCCCGAGGTACCTGCGCGAGGCGGGGTATTACACGACGAACAATGCCAAAAAGGATTACAATACGGTCGATCAGACGGAGGCTTGGGACGAGTCGAGTGGAAAGGCTACTTACAGGAACCGCAAACCGGGCCAGCCGTTTTTCGCAGTGTTCAATCTTAATGTTTCGCACGAAAGCAGCATTCACACGCCGGTACCAGCTGAAAAGTTGAAACACGATCCTGAAAAAGCACCATTGCCGCCATACCACCCGAAAACCGAAGAAATGAAACACGACTGGGCGCAGTATTACGATAAGTTGGAGGAAATGGACCGGCAGTTTGGTGCGCTGCTGAAAGAGCTTGACGAACAGGGTTTGACAGAAAATACGATCGTATTTTATTATGCGGATAACGGCGGTGTCCTTGGTCGCAGCAAGCGGTTTGTCTATGAATCCGGGCTGCGCGTGCCGCTGATCATTCGTGTTCCTGAAAAGTACGCGCCGCTCGCGCCTGGTAAGCCCGGCAGCCAGACGGACCGCATTGTGACATTCCTCGATTTCGCTCCGAGCATTTTGAGTCTGGCGGGACTGGATATACCGGCCTATATGCAAGGCAAAGCCTTTTTGGGAAAACAACAGGTGAAAGAACGCGATTATGCATTCGGTTTTCGCGGGAGAATGGACGAGCGTACCGATCTTTCCCGTACTGTCCGCGACAAAAAATTCAGGTACATCCGCAACTATCTCCCTCATAAAATCTACGCGCAACATTTGGAATACCTGTGGAAGGCGCCTTCGATGCCTTCCTGGGAAGCCGAGTTTAAAGCAGGCCGACTGAATGCAGATCAATCCAGATTCTGGCAGGAAAAACCGGCTGAGGAGCTGTTTGATATCGAAAACGACCCGCATAATATCCACAACCTGGCTACTGATCCGAAGTATAAAAGTACACTGGCGAAACTGCGGGAGGTGAACCACAACTGGCTGATCGAGTCGAAAGATGTAGGTTTTATTCCCGAGGCGCTTCTAAGTAAAATCTCCGAAACCACGCCGCTTTTTGACTATGCCAAAAGTGGGAAGTATGATGTAAAAAAAGTGGTGGAAACAGCAGATATAGCTTCTTCACGCGACAAATCCAGGCTGAATGAAATTATCAAACGGTTGAGCGACAAAGATCCGGTGGTGCGGTACTGGGCTGTAACAGGCACAATTGTCCTGAAAAATGAAGCGGCTCCTGCCAAAAGCAAGCTGCTTACATTGCTCAGCGATCCTGAAATAGCTGTGAGGATTGCCGCAGCTGAGTCACTGCTTGCCTTAGGTGAGACTGAAAAGCCTGTACAAACGCTGAGTGAAGCGCTCAAAGACAGCAATCAGATGGCGCGGGTGCAGGCATTGAACGTACTCGAAACGATCGGCGTGAAAGCGGAACCTGCGATCGCCAATGTAAAATCACTTTTGAAGGAAAATCAGAAGGATTCGGACTACGATGTGCGTGCGGCGAAACAGATCCTGGAACAGCTTAATAAATAAGTCAGTATGCAGAAGATCAACGTATTTGTTGCGTTGCTGATGATTTTGGCGGTCGGTCTTGCTGCGAACAGAAGCAAGCCGGCCGCTGAAAAGCGGCCCAATATCCTGTTTGTGATTTCAGACGACCAATCCTATCCGCACGCGGGCGCTTACGGCGACAAAGCTGCGCGCACTCCTCATTTCGACCGGGTTGCCCTCGAAGGGATATTGTTTACCAATGCATTTGCGGCGTCGCCGGGGTGTAGTCCGTCGCGTGCGGCTTTATTAACCGGGCTCAATTGCTGGCAGATCAAAGAGGCCGGCACCCATGCCAGCAGCTTCCCCGCCGAGTTCCAGGTTTTTCCTGACCTGCTTGAAAAGGCCGGGTATGCAGTGGGATTTACGGGGAAAGGCTGGGGTCCCGGCGATTTTAAAGCTTCGGGGCGACGCAGAAATCCAGCGGGCAATGCCTATCTGACCAAAAAACAACAGAGCCCAGAAGGGATCTCGGAGGTAGATTATGCCGGGAACTTTAAAGACTTTTTTGAACAAAAAGAATCCGGCAAACCATTCTTTTTCTGGCTGGGTACGCACGAGCCACACCGGACTTACCAGAAAGGGATTGGGGCCGCCAATGGATTTGAGATCGACAAAGTGCAGGTGCCGCCGTTTCTTCCTGATGTTCCCGAAGTGCGAAGCGACATGCTCGACTATTTATATGAGATACAATGGTTTGACACGCAGTTGGGGAAAGTAATGGCGCAGCTTGAACAAGCCGGGGAGCTGGATGAGACACTGATCGTTGTGACGGCCGATAACGGAATGTCATTCCCGCGCGCCAAGGCCAATGTGTATGAATACGGCATTCACGTGCCGCTGGCAGTGCGTTGGGGCAACGAGATCCGCAAAGGTGTGGTGGCAAAGGACATCGTAAGTCTGGTGGATCTGTATGCGACCTTTCTGGAAGTAGGAAAGGCAGGTTCGCCTTCTTACCCAACGGAGAGCAAAAGCTTGCTACCACTTTTGAAAACAGGTAAGGGGCAACGCATTGCGGCATTTGCATCAAGGGAGCGACATTCCTCTTCCCGGTACAACAATATGGGTTATCCGCAAAGAAGCATTCGGACTGACCGGTACCTTTTCATCCGGAACTACAAACCCGAACGCTGGCCTGCGGGCGATCCCACCAAACTGGATTCAAATGGAAAGCTGGAAGCTGTAAATACTGCATTTCACGACATTGACGAATCGGCCGATAATATCGTGATCCGCGATTGGAAAAAACCGGAGATCGCGCCGTTTTTCCACCTGGCAGTTGACAAGCGGCCGGCAGAAGAATTTTATGATGTTATCAAAGATCCTGGCTGTTTGAATAATCTGATTCATGATAAAAAGCTTACTCGGGAAGTGAGCCGACTGAGAAATGACCTTAAAAGCTACCAGCTCGCTACGAAGGATCCGCGGGAAATGGGGAACGGCGACTATCTCGAATCATTTCCGCGCCTGAATGGAGAGATCCGTAATTTCCCCAGGCTCGACTGATCAGCTTATACCCAAACAAAAAATAGTGGCCTGCGTGGGTAAGTTCAGCTTTGAACTTTGAATAATTGCGTAATTTCAGGCTCTTAACCTACATCCGACAGGATTTTACACTATTAAAACCGGTGCGTTATCTGGTATTGTTTATCCTGTTTACAGGCCCGGTGCTTCGCGCTTCCGCACAGTCGGCCGACACGCTCAGGCGCGAGCTCACGATTGATTTCGAAGTAAGACCGCGATTTGAGTTCCGGGACAATTTCATGCTATCCCCTGCGGATTCTGTCATGCCGGAGCTTTACACCACCCAGCGTAACAGACTTACCATCAACTACAAAACCCGCCGTTTCAGGTTTCATGCATCTCCGCAGGAGATACACGTTTGGGGCAAAGCCGGGAAGTTTTCTCACGTGGGCGGGATCAATGCATTTGAGCTGTTTGCCGAGCCGATACTGGCCAAAAACTTTTCGGTCAGGATTGGCCGCCAGGCTTTATCGCTTGATAACGGCAGGTTATTTTCGGCAGCCCCGTGGAGTCAGCAGAGCCGGTCGCATGAGGGTATCCGGTTTTTATACGCTGGCAAATGGAAAACCGACCTCACAGTTGCATTCACAAGACCATACAGTAAACGGTTCGAAGCCGCTTACTCACCTGTTTCGTCCCATCAGTACAAGCTGCTGGTAGTTCACCATCTTAAATACCAGTTTAAAAACAAGCTGACGCTGACCACGATCAATGCAGTTGATGTATTTGAAAAACCGGCTGAGGCGAAGCAGTACTATCAACGTGTAACCAATGGCGGGCGGGTGGAATATGCGCGCGGTTGGCTCTACGGGACTGTCAATGCGTATTATCAATATGGGCGCACAGCCAGCAACAAACAGATCCGGGCTTACTATATCCAGCCCGAAATCAGCATCAATGCAGCCAGAACCGCATTCCGGCTCGGCGCCGAGGTACTGAGCGGTGACAAGGCGGGCACTCCCCTCTCGGTGTCCCACTCCTTTGTGCCGCTTTACGGAGTGGCGTGGAAATTCATGGGAAATATGAACCTGTTTACCCGTTTTCCTGCCGATGTGAATGAAAAAGGTTTGATCAATCCTTATCTCTTTATTATTCACCAGGCGGGCAAAAAGTTGTCACTGCGCGCCGATGCACATCTTTTCTACGCACAACATTCCCTTCCAAAACGCGGCGACCAGCTCGCAGGCAAATACCTCGGCTTCGAGAGTGATCTTTCTCTCAATTACAAACCTGTTAAGAACCTGGAAATCATCTATGGCTTCTCATTTACATTCGCGGAACAACGCATGGAGTTGCTGAAAAAAGTACCTGACGCCAGCAAAATCCCTGTCTGGAGCTACCTGATGGTTTCCTACACACCACGGCTGCTTCACGTACGGAAGTAGTTTCTTATCAGCATATATAGTTCCCTCTCGCAGCACGCCAGTTATTCAGGATAAAATATCTGATATATAAAGTATATTTATATATAAATTTTATTTTGGTATAAAATCAAACATCAACCTGAACACTGCACTTATGCTTTCTCATTACCTGACTCTCTCCTGGCGCCGGATGTGGCGGGAACGCCGGGTTAACCTGATCCGGATCGGCAGTCTGAGCCTTGGCTTCGCGAGCGGACTGGTTATCTTTTTAGTAGTGAATTACATGCTGAGCTTCGACAGGTACCATCCTCACATGGACCGGTCTTACTGGGTGGTGACTGACGTAAAACGGGAGTCTGTCATGCAAACGGATGCAGCGCCCCGCCCGCTGGCAGATGTACTGCGCAGGGACTATCCCTTTGTAGAAAGCGCAGTGCGACTGGAAACTTTCTTCGGGCGGACGATCAGCGTTCCCAACGAAAAGGGACGAGCTGCAAAGAAGTTTAGCGAAGCGCGCAACATGTGTTTCACCGAGCCCCAGTATTTTGATCTGTTTGGTGTGGAATGGGTGAGCGGCGATCGCAAAACCGCATTGGCGTCGCCCAACACGATCGTACTCAGCGAGCGATATGCCGAAAAGTACTTCAACACAAAGCGGGCGCTGGGACGCACATTGCGGCTGGACAACCGTGTAGACCTTACCGTAACGGGCATTATCAAAAACCCGCCTTCCAATACCCAGCTGCGCTACGATGCACTGGTATCCTACGCGAGTATTTCAGGTCTGGAATCGCCCAAGGCGCTGCTGGACTGGCAGGGACTTCAAAGTATGTGTTTTGTGCTGCTGCGCGACGGTACCGGAAAACAGCAGCTTACAGGCGCATTGGATGCAGTGCGCAAGAAGCATTTGCCGGCCAAAGAAGCTGCAAATTTCGCTTACCACGTTTTTCCATTGGAAGACCTCAATCATGAACGCAGCGGAATGGCGCCGCGGCCGGTCCTGTATGCATTGATGGCGGTGGGTTTGTTACTGGTGGCTGCTTCCTGCATTAACTATATCAACCTCGCTACCGCACAGGCATTACAGCGGGCGCGTGAGGTGGGTGTGCGCAAAGTGGTGGGTAGCAACAGATTTCAGCTGCTCAGACAATTTATGCTCGAAACTGCATTGCTCACGGTCGCGGCTGTGTTGTTTGCATTGCTGCTTACGCAAATGGCGATGCCGCTTGTCAACCAGACCCTCGCCGATCAGGATCAAACGCTTCATCCTGATATTTCCATTCTTCACTTGCTGGAGCCTGGCGCATTGCTCTGGTTTGGTGCGCTGGTTCTTGGTGTGATGCTGCTCGCGGGTCTCTATCCCTCCTGGATCTTGTCCGGTTTTGACCCGGCCAAGGCGCTGGCTGGTCAGCTTACGCGTGCAAGAGGCGGCTTCACCGTCAGGCGTACACTGATCACCGGACAGTTTCTGCTGACACAGCTTTTCCTGATCATCGTGCTGGTGATCACAGCCCAGCTCCGGCACATGCAGAAAGTGGATTGGGGTTTTCGGCACGATAACATCCGCGTGGTGTGGCTGCCGCAGCAAGGCAGTGTACCGCGCGACCAATTGCGCGAAACCTGGCTGAATGTACCAGGGATAGAAGCTGTTACATTCGCAAGCGATCCGCCGGTATCCCCTTACAACAGACCCATCCCGTTTAGCTATCACATTGCTACCGAGCCGGAAGCATTTGAAACAAGAGTGCGCGCAGCAGATGAAAATTACCTGTCCACTTTTGGGTTGTCGCTCGTTGCAGGGCGTAACTTCAATGTAAGTGACACAGCCGCTCAGGAAGTGATGGTGAACGAAACGCTGGTGCGGCAGCTTGGCGTATCGCCGGTGAGCGCGGTGATTGGTAAAAGAATGCGCGTGAAAGATGGTGACCGCACGATTGTAGGTGTTGTGAAGGATTTCCGCTCCGGCGACCTGCACCAGCCGATACTGCCTGTAACCCTGATCCACGATTTGCAGCATACCGCAATGGCCGTACTTACGCTCTCTCCCAAATATCCGGCAGGTACCGAACAAAGCATCCAGGCAGCCTGGGACGAGACGCTACCCGACCAGATCTATAAATCCGACCTGCTGAATGACCTGCTGAATTCATTTACCAGAATGGAGCGCCTGCTTGCGGGTTTTGTGCAGATTTTCGCATTAATCGCCGTGGCCACAAGCTGTCTCGGACTTTACGGTTTGATCACATTTATGGCTGAAAAGCGGGCGAAGGAAATCGGCGTACGTCGGGTGCTGGGTGCGCGTACAGAGCAGTTACTCTGGGTTTTCGGGAAGGAGTTTGCGCGATTGCTTGTAGTCGGCTTCCTGCTGGCTGCTCCCCTTGGCTGGTGGCTTACCTCCGGCTGGCTGCAGCAATATGCGCACCGCATTCAGCTTAGTGCGTGGTTGTTGTTCGCGACATTGGGACTCATGGCATTTATAACCATTGCGACCGTGATAGGACACGCGTTGAAAGCCGCATCGGCGAACCCGGTGAAATACCTGCGTGCAGAATAGCATTTGATCACCCGATACACATTCCGCGATCGTGCTGCGAAGCTACCTGTCCGGCACGATCGCCGGGAATGTGATAGTAAATGTAGTTCCCAGTCCAAGACCCGGGCTGCTTACCTGCACGTCGCCGCCGTGTAGCTCTACCAGTTGTTTTACCATTGACAATCCGAGCCCCAGTCCACCCTGAGAGCGGTCAATGGCCACGTCAATCTGATAAAATGTTTCGAAAATATCTTCGAGATGTTCTCCGGAGATCCCTAATCCATCATCCTGAATCTGCATCATCACCTGATCGCCCCATTGCGCCACGCGCACGTGAACATGCCCGGCGGGCAGGGTGAATTTAGCGCCGTTGTTGAGCAGGTTATTGATGATCTGCATAATTCGCGTGATATCCCCATTGATAAAAATCGCGTGATCCGGCAGGTCAACGGTCAGTACGCGGTTAGCGGAATCAAACATCGGCCGGGACATTTCAATGGCCCGGGTGGTGACTGCTACCAGGTCGATTGGCTCAGGGCGCAAAGCAATTTTACCTTTGACAATCCGCGTCATATCGAGCAGGTCATTGACCAGCCGAACCATGTGGTCCACCTGCCTCGACAACATTTCAAGTGACGAAGTCAGGGATTGATCATGGCCGTGGGTCATTTTGAGGATGTGAATTACATTGCGGATCGGCGCAAGCGGGTTGCGGAGTTCGTGTCCCAGCATCGCCATAAATTCGTCTTTACGCCGGTCGGCCTCCCGGAGCGCAAGTTCCATCTGCTTTCTCTGAGTGAGATCCCGGGCTACCTTGACGAACCCGATGAGTTTGTTATCAGGATTATAGAGCGGCGCCATCACACCCGACAGATACACGAGTGATCCGTCTTTCCGCTTGTGGTAACGTTCGTCGAGTGCCCGGCCTTCGCGCCAGGCAGTAGCCCGCTCCTCTTCATGCTCACCGTTAATGCGGTCCTGTTCCGTGAATATAAGTGCGTCTGGCTGGCCGACTGCCTCTGTTTCGGTGTATCCAAAAATATGCTGCGCGCCCGAGTTCCAGCTGGTGATAATCCCATCGGGATCGTGCGTAATGATCGCGTGGTCTACAATACTTTCTACCAATATCCGCAACCTTTCCTCTGACTCTTGCAATGCCTCTACCGAGCGCCTCTCCTGGGTGGGCAGGTTCTGAACCAACATGTCAAAGCGGTCTTCACTTTCCTGCTTTGCAGCTGCCCCGGATATTTTATGATCGGGAATAGCTATGAGGCAACCAATCCATTTCTCTATTGTATCCTTTTCCCCACTTACAGGTATCATTCTCACACTGGTCAATTTCCAGCCGCCGCCAGCCTGCTGCACCCGAAGGCCCGCATTGAGTGGCTGACCTGTCGCAAGTGCCTCTTCCCATACCGCTGCTGCGTCACGCTGCTCGGCCGGGTGAACTGCCGCCAGCCAACCCGACTGCCGCCATTGATCGGGCGTCTGCCCGGTATATACGCGCCAGGATGGCGAATCTGCATTAACATTCCCCCTCCCATCAGTCTCCCAGATTGCCTGCGCAAGAGCTGACACAACGGCCACAGAATCTTCGGCCGAAAGTGGTCCGGGTTCTGGTTCATACATTGATTGTATTTCCATATTCTGCCTGCGATTAAGGTCGTATTCGTCTTCAACTTGTCGGCACGCAGGCTCTTATAAATTTTGTACCAAAAAAGAATACGATTCTTCAATGGCTCCATTGTAACTCCCAATTATTTACCTGGCAAATTGCACGCTGACCATATTCTTTTGACTATTTTCGCCCTTCTTCCCTATCAGTTACATTTGAATGACGTCAAAAACACGGACAGCTTGTCTGGTGATCCTGCTATTAGTCAGTTCAACCAGCATCTTTGCGCAGCATCTGGCGCAGCGGCAATTATTTCTTAAAAACAGGGTACTGTCTCTGTCTGCAGGTATTCCAGACGAAATGGGATTCAACAATCGCAGGTTACAGGAACAGGAAAATGGCAAATTCCTGATGATTATCCAGTTTGATAGCATTCCTGGTGAAACCGTTTTATCCTATCTAAAAAGTAACGGGATTGAAGTGCTGGACTACATTCCCGACTACGCGTATACAACTACAGTAACAGCACGGATCAACAGGGAGGTACTTGAAAAAGCGGGAGTAAGGGCCATCTTCAGGCCGGGGATCGAGGATATACTTCACCCTTTGCTGCAGCCGGGGTTCATTCCTGAGCATGCCAAGAAAGTGGCCGGGAAGGCGGATGTGACATTGAGCTTTGCAAGGTCTTTTACATTTGATGAGGTGATCAGAGATATCCAGAAAAGCGGCTTTGAGGTGCTTTCTGACAAATTGAAATCTTACCAGCTCCTTGAAGTAAGAGTCTCCGAAGATAGTTTACAGCACCTTGCTGCATTTCCCTGGGTACAATATCTTGCGCCAGTCCAGCCGCCTTCCGAAATGCTGAATGATAAAAGTACAGCAAGCACCAAAGCGAATGTACTGGGTTCAACAGCACTCCTGGGGTACCAGCTGACAGGCGAGGGTGTTGTGCTTGGTCTGGGTGATGATTCCAATCCTTTGCTCCATCCGGACATCGGGCGCCGAGTGATCAATTATGATATGCTTAACAATACCTGGCACGGGATACATGTGGGTGGGATCGCCGCCGGGTCAGGACTGCTCAACGAGAAGTACAAAGGGTATGCTCCGCAATCCAAAATTGTATTCCGTCGCAGGTCCGACATCGTGTTTAACGCTCCTGAGTTTGTGCGGGATTACGGCATGGTAGTTACCAGCAATACCTACCCGGGCGGAAGTGGTTGCGGCACGTTTGGCACATACACTTATGACTCACCCATACTGGATCAACAAGCTTTCGAACTCCCGCATTTGCAACATATTTTTGCTGCCGGGAATAGTGGCATGGAAACAAACTGTCAGGTGTCGCCGGCGGGTTACGGTACCGTTCTTGGTACTTTTCAGTCCGCTAAAAACGTGCTGACCGTGGGCATGACACAGGCAAACTTGCTCATTAACCCAACTTCATCGAAAGGCCCGGTCGCAGATGGACGGATCAAACCGGAAATTACTGCGCCGGGAAGCGCCATTTTTTCAACGATACCGGGCAACACGTACCAAAGTGCTTCCGGTACGAGCATGGCCACACCGGCTGTTACCGGTGGAGCGGCTTTACTTTACCAGCGGTACCGGCAGCTGAATCAGGGCCAAAATCCTAAAAATGCATTAATGAAGGCGCTGATTACCAATGGTGCTACCGACCAGGGCTTGCCAGGGCCAGACTATACCTACGGGTTTGGGCTCATGAACCTGCTGCGATCGGTAACTATGCTGGACAAAGGCCATTTTTTCTCCGGTACGGTCGCGCATGCTGCCAAGAAGACCCACCAGATCGTTGTTCCGGCAAATACCGCCAAATTGAAGGTGCTCATTTACTGGAATGATCCTGCGCCAGCTATGCTCGCGGGCGGCAGCGCATTGGTAAACAACCTGGATTTATCCGTTATCGAACCCGACAACACCAAAATGCGGCCTCTCTTTCCTTCGGCAGCGGACCCGACAGCGGCAGCTAAGTCGGGCATTGACTCGTTAAATAATATCGAGCAAATTGTCGTGGATACGCCTGCGCCAGGTACCTATACATTTGAAGTTGCGGCAACAAGGATTCCGCAGGGGGTACAGGAATATTTTATTGTTTACGATGTGATAGAACCGTCACTGACTCTCACCTACCCGCTGGCAGGAGACCATTTGACGAAAGGCGATGCACTTAATATATGCTGGGAGTCTTACGGAGATCCAACCAGCACTTTCAAAGTGTCGTATTCGCTGAATGACGGAGCAGCCTGGACAACGCTGAATGCGAATGTTGCAGCCGACCAGCGTCAGTTGCCCTGGACAGTGCCGGATGCAGCGACGGGCAAGGCAAAGGTCAAAATAGAGCGGAATGGCAGCAGCAGCGTGAGCGGCGCTTTTGCTATCATCGGCGTCCCTTCCGTCACACTTCAATCTGCTCAATGTGAAGGGTACATTGCATTACAATGGAATGCTGTGAACGGGGCTTCTGATTATGAAGTGATGTTTTCACTCGGTGGCGAGATGAAGTCGGTTGCCATTACAAATGCATTGAAATACACCTTATCAGGACTTTCGCTAGACTCTGTTTATTATGTATCCGTCAGGGCGCGAAAAGATCAGGTGCCCGGGCGACGCTCGTTTGCCGTTATCAGAAAACCGGATTCGGGTACCTGCGCAGGAAGTATCTCTGACAATAATCTTAAATTGGAAGCCGTACTCTCTCCGCTTCCAAATGCCAGAAAGTTTACCTACGCCGCCTACTTACCCGAGCATTCCATTCAGATACGGATCAAAAACCTCGACGATCAGCCGCAGGCGGGACCTTATGAAGTGGGTTACTCACTGGGGGGAGCAATGCATTGGGAAACTGTGAATACGCCGCTGGCAGCACTGGCAAGTGCTGACTACACTTTCCAAAAAAAGGCGGATCTGGCATCCCTGAACGAGGCTACATTACTCGTGCGCCTCCGACTTGCCGGTGATCCCGTGAAACAAAACGATTCTCTTGCCGTTGGTCTCCGGCAATTACCTAATCCAAAGCTGGTATTACCTTATGTACATCATGCCGGCTCTCTTCCTGCAATGGATGTCCGTGAAACAACAATAGCCCTGCAAGGTGCGGCGGAATATGATTTTATCAGGGTAAACGGTGAAGGCCGGCTTAGAATAGCGGATAGTTCAAAGATATGGTCATCGACACAGGTCGCATTTATCCTCGACAACACGCGTAATGATACCGAAACAGCCCGGAGCTATTTGGAAGGAACATATAACCTTTCGAATTATCATGTACAGAATGACGAGGTAAGGCTTACTTTCAAACACCAAGAGGCAGGCTCCAACAGCCACGACTTTAACAGGGTGTACATTCGCGGCAGCGGCAATGATCCCTGGATCCTGGCCTACGTCCAGGATGCCGGAACTTACGGCGAGTTCGATAATTGGTTCAAGCTGGTGTCTGTCGATGTTACCCCATTGCTTCGAAGTAACGGACAGGATTTCTCAGCCGGGTTTCAGGTCAGATGGGCAGCCGAGGCATTCAATACCTACCCGGAGGATGGTTTTATCGTTGACAATATTAAGTTGTTCAAAACGACCAGCGATGTCGAGCTCGTCCGGTTGCATGCGCCTCCGGTATCCCCTTGTGAATCTGCCGCTCCTGCGTCGCTCGACGCAGTGTTGAGGAATAACGGCAGCGATAATAATGTAAATGTCCCGGTCAAAATGTCCGTTGACGGTAAAGTTTCCGAACATACCATTGATATCATCAGAAAGGATGATAGCACTGTGGTGAGATTGTATTACCCAACTGAGATTTATACATCGGGAAAGCGCCTCGTCAGAGTTTGGTCAGACAAAGGATCCGACATTAACCGGGCAAATGATACCCTGGAAGTTGAGCTCTTTACAGCAGCAACAATCTCCATTGACAACACGCACCTGGAAAACTTTGAGCTGGGTAACGGCGGGTGGTTCACAGAGGGAGACCATTCATTGTGGCAGTTTGTCACGCCCGAAGCAACCGGGGAAAGTGTAGCCGGAAGTGGAAATAATGCATGGAAGACAGACCCCGAAGGTGCCGGCAGCAACAGCGAATCCTATCTGTACTCCCCCTGCTTTAATATGAACTCGTATCCGTTGCACCTGAGTTTCAGCGCGAAAATAGATATGGAAGATTGCGATGGGAATGCTTGTGATATGCTGTACTTAGAGTACAATTCGGGATACGGATGGTACCGGGTGGGTACCAATGGAGATGGGACAAATTGGTATAATCAGCAAAAAGATGGACTTGGTCATTGGAGCGGAAAAGTAGCAACCGGATGGCGCGTATTTACGACTACTTTGCCTTACCAATCCAATTTGCGGCTCCGTTTTGTTATTAAAACAAACAGTAATGTTGCCAAACGGAATATCGTCATTGACGACGTTCATATTTACAGCATGCCCTACGATATCTATGATGGTAGTTCTAATACATCCAATATGGGTCCTTCCTATTTATCCAATGGCGGATGGGTTCCTTATTTCATTAACGATAAGATCGCTATGGCGCTCGAGCCCCGCGGGCAGAACATTGAGCGCATTGGTCTTAACAGTTATTTAAACGAGGGCGCGTTGCAATTCAGTAAAGATCAATTGATACTGGACAGGAATTGGGTCATTAATACGGATGTGGATCTGGATAATCCCGTCGGTGTCCGGTTGTACATTCCGGAGGCGACCATCGAACGATTGGTAACTGACACAGCCTACCCCGACCTTATTAAGCCCGCATCCGTTTACGACCTGAGCCTGACGAAATACGCGGGCCCAAATCAGGATGGAAATCTGGGCAACAATGCAAATGAAGGATGGGATTATTTTCCTACTGACAAAGTCAAGAAAGTCCCCTATCGGAACGGGTATTATCTCGAATTTGAAACAAAGACTTTTTCGGAATTCTGGCTGGCGAAAAGCTATATTGGTACGGGCACGCCTTTGCCTGCCGAGCTGATCAGTTTTACTGCAGAAAAAATCCATTCAGGGGAGCATACGGCCGTCCAGTTGAAATGGGCGACTGCTGCGGAGAAGGCATTCAGTCACTTTGTTGTCCAGGTGGCAGTAAGTTCGGAAAACGCAAAAAAGGGACTATTTACTGATCTTGGCATCGTAAAAGGCAAAGCAATGCCGGGTGTGCAGCAGTACGCTTTCGCTGACGACAAATCCACGTTTGACAACACACATTATTACCGTTTGAAAATGGTTGATGTCGACGGTAGCTTTGAATATTCCTCGATGCGGGCAGTGATTTTTAATACTTCAACAGCATGGCGCATCTTCCCGAATCCATCACGGGACATTTTCAGGCTTGAACCGCAGGGCGTAGTAAAAGGACCTGTTGAGATCGAAGTGATTGATCTCTCGGGTAAAGTTCGCAAGCAAATGAAATTCCGGGAAGTTACATCTGCTCTGGATATTCAGCTCGGGACACCAGACCTGCCTGGCGGCCTTTACCTGCTCAATGTTAAATCAAACGAAGGAGAAGTGCGGCTTAGAGTCATGAAGGAGTAGCGAGACGTGCGTGGACAAACCCATTACAGAAAATCTGCTTTTAATGCGGGCAGAGCCGGATTCTTTCGCCCAAAGGGCATAAATTGGCATTCAGATGCAAACATTTAAATGATAATTGATCACATGAGTACAAATGAAAATGCTGCTGCACAGGCAGTTCCTATTTCAAAAGCTTTGGTTTCCAACGGATTCTTGTTTATTTCAGGTCAGATCGGCTCGGCTGGCGGACAGCTCGTGACTACCTCTTTCCAGGATGAGGTTAGACAGGTATTTACAAATATCGAGACGATACTTACTGAGCACAACCTGACTTTCAGCCACATTGTGAGCGTGACGGTATATCTGACCGATATGCGGTATTTCGACGAGCTGAATGCAGTTTACCAGACTTATTTCACGGACCGTTTTCCAACCCGCACCTGCATTGCCGTAGCAGGTTTGCCGAAGCAGGCGCGCGTGGAATTAACTACTATGGCGAGCCTGAAGTTAGAAGCTAATCAGAACTGAAAATGTGCCGGAGCGCTTTACGGTTCTCTGCGGAGCTTCCTGAATCAGCCGATATCAGGAGGCTCCGCAGGAGCCGGCTGGAGCTTGTGATTATGTTCCTTCCTATAAACAGGAAGCCACTCTGTGGCTGCTTAGTTACCTGAGTTTAACCATTTTCATCCAACATAAGCCGGATCAAACTCTACGATCCATTCAATTCCATACTTGTCTCTGAACATTCCCGCGTAAGTACCCCAGGGGCTTTCGTCAATTGGCCCTTCGATGCTCCCGCCGGCTGATAGTGCATTGAAGATTTGGTCTGCTTCTTCGCGCGTTTCGGTGCTGATTGAAATTTTAGACCTGTTTTCGTTTTCATTTACCCGCCCCATAAATTCCGGAACATCATTGGCGATTAACACATTATGTTTTCCTATTGGTAAAACAATGGTCATTATTTTGTTTGCCTCGCTTTCCGGTATAGGGAACTCGTCGCTTGACAGGTCTTTGAATCGAATGATCTTTGTAAAATCTCCACCAAAAACAGATTTGTAAAAAGTGAATGCTTCTTCTGCATTTCCATTGAAGTTGATCCAGGGATTGACTGTTCTCATGATCTTATTTTAAGTTTTGATTTTTTGTCCAAGCTGTTCAGCATTTCCGTTTTCACATTGATATAGCTGCTGTGGCTACTATCGTCGCGATCAGAATGTTGCTGACCGTGCAAAGGTGAAATTTAGTCTGGCATTTGAACCTGTGCAAATGCGACAATTTAGAGGGTAAATACCGCCAAACTGCTTTTTCACAAAAATCTACATTAAATGTTTACGGATAGTCCGCCCTGCTGACACACTGTTGTCATGCGGTCCATGTTGCTTTGAGGAAAATTTAATCCTCATTAATTATGACATTCAATTCAACTCGGATTATCACGGGGAACATCAATGCACTGATCGATTTTTATCAGCAAATCACCGGATCCGATGCGCACCGGCTTACCGAAGACTTTGCCGAATTCCGTACTCCCCTGGCCACATTAGCGATTGGCAGCACGCGCACGCTCAACTTTTTTGGTGGAGAAAGTGTGGCTACGCCTTCTACAAACCGTTCGGTCATTTTGGAATTTCGGGTTGATGATGTAGATGCGCATTATGAAAGACTATCTGATTTCCTTAAAGCGTGCATTGTACAAAAACCAACAACAATGCCCTGGGGCAACCGGTCGCTCTTGTTCCGGGATCCAGACGGTAACCTGATCAATTTTTTCACCCCCATAACGCCAGATGCAGCAGAGCGTTTTAAATAGCTTAATTTGCATCGGAGTCGCAATAAGCGACGCGGAGAACATAAAGTTGTTAAGTCAAAAATGAACACCTACTACCTGCCTGATGATCTTTTGGATGATCCTGCGGCGCAAGCGGACGATGTCGTAATCCGTTACTACAACTCCGACCGTGACTCAGTCAAGAACAGGATCGTCCTGAACAAGAATATGATCAACTTGCTTGTGAGCGGGACGAAGACAATCATCTATCCTGATGCGACAGCGGTTGTTAACGCAGGCGAGCTTGTTGTTCTTTCAACGGGTAATGTACTTACTTCCGAGCTGCTTGCCGGTACAAACCAATTCACAAGTATCCTCTTTTATTTCAGCAATGAAGTGTTCAACCGCTTTCTGATCAAGTACGAGCACCTGTTGAATGCAGCCACCGCCAAAGCTAACAAGCAGCCGTTTTTAATTTTCAGGCAGGATACTTTTATAAAGCATTTCATTGCCTCATTGCAAGTTTTGCTGAACAATGACGGGGATTTATCAGCTGAAATCCGGTTACTTAAAATCGAGGAACTGCTGTTGTATATGTTCCAGACTGATCCGGAAAGATTTCATGCAATTCAAATATTGACCCGCGACAAACAGCAATTGCAGATTAAAAAAGTGGTTGAAAGCCAGATCGGTCAGCCCACTACGGTGGAGGATCTCGCATTTCTTTGCCACATGAGTACTTCCACATTCAAGAGGAAGTTCAGCGAGATTTATCAAACCTCACCTCAAAAATGGTTATTGGCCAAAAGGCTTGAACTGGCGGCAGACTTGCTCAGAACTTTTGATGAGAGTCCGTCAGGAGTTTATATGCGGGTCGGTTATCAGAACCATTCCAGTTTCTCAGAAGCATTCCGTAATCACTTCGGAAGCACGCCGAGTGATTACCAGCAAAAGCATTTGAACGTTGCGCCGTAGCGGTTGACCGTCTATCCTTAACTGCTCAGCTGACTGCACCTGTAATTTCGGGCCATCACAAAAACATATTAATGATGGAAACAACAACCGAAAACAACAAAGCAGTAGTACGCCGCTTCAATCAGGAAGTAATCGCAGAAGGCAATCTTCAAAGCTTCAATGAACTCATGGACGGGCAATTTGTAAATCGTTCAGCACCCGAGGGAATGAGCAATGGTGCAGATGGAATGATCTACTTTTTCAATGAAATCCTTCGCCCTGCAATGCCCGACATTCACGTGACGATCCACCAACAGGTTGCAGAAGGTGATCTGGTTACTACCCGGAAGACAATCAGCGGAACTCAGACCGGTGAGTTACTGGGTATTCCGGCGACTGGACGGGCGGTCAACATTGACGTGATTGATATCGTCCGGGTAAAAGATGGCAGGTACTTTGAACATTGGGGAATTACAACGCTGTCGGATGTACTGTCGCAGTTGCAAAACTGAACAGCGATCTGATCGACGCTGATCGTTAAACGAAAGTCCCGCAACGAGTCGGAAGATATCGCTTGCGGAACTTTTCGGTTGAGCACATCTCAGGAAGAATTATCCTCAGGATCGGTTTTCAGATAAATTTGGAATAAAAGCCTCACAACAGATTTTCCCTGACAGCTTGATACACGGTCCGCACCTCTGCCTGAAAGCCAAGGCTCCGCGCCAGCGAACTATCCACTTGCAAATGCCAGGGATTAGTCAAAGGCTCGGAGGAAGATTCCATTCTTACACCCACCAACTGCAGCAGCTCGTAGACGGACATCGGGCATTCGTCGGAAATGTTCACAACCTGCCCGTCCATCTTGCCGGCAAGGGCCATTTTGATCGCATTGGCGATGTCGCGATGGTGAATAATGCTCATTCTGGCAGCCGGGTGCCACTTTCCCAGCACGTGCTCAGGCAACATGGCGATGTGCCCGTCGTTATCACCGTATACAAAAGGGAACCGCAGCACAGACCAGTTAAGCCCGCTCGTGCGCAATGCATGCTCTGCCAGCTTGCTCGCCGGATAGGCAAGCTCCGGGTTCAAAAGATCGTCCTCCCGTCCGGGATGCGGGTTATTGACATTATAAACATGCGCCGTGCTTGCCAGAATAAACCGTGCAGTGGGTGCATATTTCTTCGTCGCCTCTATAAGGTTTTGTGTCGCTTCGAAGTTGCTTTTCCAGATCAGATCCGTGTCGGCAGTCCGGAATACGGCCGCGAGATGGATAATCGCGGATGCGCGTTTTACAGCTTCTATGAGCGTTTGCGGGTTTAGCAGGTCGCCCGCCGTGAAGGGCACATTGGCAGGGGCTTGTTTTCCTTCTCGGATCAATGCATGACAGGCAAAACCTGCGTCTGCAAGTCGGGGAAGCAGTCTGGCGCCTACCAGTCCGGTGCTACCGGTGATCAATATCTTCTCAGATCCTTTGTCCATAGTCCTTATTTTAAAGTGATGAACAAAGCTCCGAACATTGATTCGAATCGGGCCGGACGAAAAACGACTGGTTCAGGACAAATCCTGAAAAAAGCTGGCGACTGTTTTGCCTGTCACTTTCTTGAACAGGCGGGAAAAGTAATCTGGATCATTGAAACCCAGGTCGAAAGCCAGCTCTTTCACGGATGTGCGCTCGCCATAATATATCCTGCGCCGGGCTTCAAGGATCAGCCGGTTTGTGACAAATTCCTTGGGCGAAAGTCCCGAATACTGCTTCACTATTTGATACAGGCTGTCCTGACTCACTGCCAGCGACTCAGCAATGTCCCGGATTGTTGGATGACCTGTCAGGTTATTTTCTACAAATACCTTGAACCCGATAAACTTGGTGATACGATCATCTGCCTGTCTCCCCTCCCCTGCAAAATAAGCCGTATTGATCTCGGTCAGCAGACTGTTCAGGTGCGCCAAAATCAGTTCCGGGTCTGTATCGGGCCTACTCAGCAAATCTTTCAATATCGCAAATATTGAATGCAGCCTCACTGCGGCGGCAGGAGAAAAAGTTACTTTATGCTGATTGAGTGGATTCAGCAGAAAAGGATATTGCCGTGGCAGTCTGGATAAACATTCATTATCAAATCCTATCTTAAAATAGTCGGCACCATGTCCCATTTCCGGGAGCTGCTGAATCTGATGTGGCAACGAAAACAGCAGTTCGTTTTTCTCGATCTCAAACTCGTCCATATCTACCTTGTGGCGGCTCGTACCCTCTATTACAAAGAGCAGGAAATAGTATGGAAGCCTGTGTGTAAGCTCCTGCCTGTCGACAGTCTCCTTTGGCAAATGCCCGAAACCGGGAGACACGATCCGGATCGGAAGCTGCTCGTTCTGGCTCAAATTTGCCGGCATCGAATGGCTTTTTGTTGCTCCTTTCATAATTCGCATTTGCTGGAAAACGCCGCAGGTCTGGCTCTTTGCTGATCAATTCGTCTTTACCGGAAACAGCTTCTCATCCACCTCCGTACCCTGTCCGGCTACGCGGCACCAGCTGCCTGCATTTCTATGAAAAACTTCCAGTCTCCTGACTTTCATATTCACCTCCCGTCCATCGACTTCGAGCTGAACATTAATCAGGAAATTGACCACGGCCATATTCCCGTCATAAATGCGAATGAATTCGTTGCCAGGCACCGGCCGCACCGATTTGAAAACCACTTTCTCCTTCGATTGCACACCCTGCCATTGCTCGTGCGAAAAGGAAATGTCACCCTTGGGTCCTACCGCGATAAAGTCTTTGCAATCAATTTGTACATCCGGTTTCCTATTGCGCATTAGTGCCCTGATTTCCTGTCTTTCTGTGGCATAGCTGGTCGTGTCAATTTGCGCCACGGCATTGAAGCCACCGAAAAGTGACAGGAGTAAAAAGACAAATCGTTTCATAGTAATATGGTCAGCTTGTTAGATTTAAATGTGTTACAATCAGGAGTAATGCTAATGTTTTACAAGATAATAAAGGCGCGCTTGTAATTATCTGGTTTTGACCGTTGCCCTCATTCAAATGATCTAAGTAAGCAGGCTTTTAATACGCAACCTAACCAGCCTTTCTCAATTAAAACTCGCCCTAAATTCCAGGGGAGAAACGTTTGTCTTTGATTTAAACAACTTACTAAAAGACTGCGGATGCTCGAAACCGAGCTGGTAGGCGATCTCACCTACTGTCAGATCACTGAATGTGAGCACCTCCTTTGCTTTTTCGATCAGCTTATTGTGAATGTGCTGCTGCGTATTCTGGCCGGTCAGTGCGCGGAGCATGTCGCCGAGATAGCGGGGCGAGACGTGTAATTCATCCGAGAGATACTGGACACTCGGCAGCCCTTTCAGCAGGGCGGTTTTGTCATCGAAATAATTATTCAGCAATTGATCCAGCTTTTCGAGCAATGCATTATTGATTGTTTTGCGGGTGATAAATTGACGTTTATAAAACCGCTGGCTGTAATTCAACAGCAGTTCCAGCTGCGAAATCAGCACATCCTGGCTCAGGTCGTCGATCGCCGTTTCGAGCTCGTCGCCGATGTTGCTGCCAATGCTCTCTATGATCGACTTTTCCCTGTCCGACAAATGCAGCGACTCGGTTACCGAGTATGAGAAGAAGCCATAATGCTTGATTTTAGCGTCCAACGGATAATTTCGCAGAAAATCAGGGTGAACCAGCAAGGTAAATCCAAGCGTTTCTTCTGCCACCTGAATGCCCGTCAGCGGCTGGCCGGGAGAGGAAAAAAACATTCCGCCTACCTGAAAATCGTAAGTGGTTTGCCCGTATCGCATCCGGCAGCCCGCCGATTCGTTGTAGGTAATGTTATAAAAATCCATGACAAAAGTCTCGGCCAGCATTTCGGCAGTGATCCGCACCTTATTGAAATCGAGCAAGCTGATCAGCGGGTGCAAAGGTTGCGGCAGACCGAATGCGCGCTGCATTTCGGAAATCGAGTGATAAACGCGCGGTTTGAGATGTTCCCTTTTCATAATCACATAATGGTCTGCCGGCGCAAATCGTTCAGGCCTGCGCCGGCAGACCGTTTTAATTTTCAACAGCAGCTAATAGTTGTTTGATCCCGTCCCGAAAAGCTTCGTCGCCTTTAGCCAGGCGCAGCGCATACCATTCAATGGCATCGTCACCGCAAACATATCTCAATGTATCAGTACCGTCAGTTGCAGCGCCGTACACCACTTCGGCGATTTGCTCGGAAGTCGTCGGGGCGTTGCCAGTTGCCAGCATTGCTGTGAATTTGCCTATAATCGCTTCGTAAGCCGGATGCGAGGCAAACACTGATTTCGCCCCAATTTCGGTCGCCACCAATCCTGGTTCAATGGTTTTAATGCCGATCCCAAACTCATTCAGCTCGTAGGACAAGCTTTCCGCCCAACCTTCCAGCGCGAATTTGCTGGCATCGTACATGGAGCTTACCGGAAATGCCATTAACCCCGCGGATGAGCCGGTCGTGATAAAAAGTCCCGCTTTCCGTTCACGGAAATAAGGAATAAAAGCCTGCGTCACCCGTACGACACCGAAAAAGTTGGTGTCCATTTGCTGTACCAACTGCTCGTCGGTCATCGCTTCCAACGCGCCGAACAATCCATAGCCCGCATTGTTGAATACCACATCAATATCCCCCAAAGACAGCGCCTGCTGCGTTATTTCACGGATTCGCGCCGGGCTGGTCACGTCGAGCGGCAGCACGGTTACATTGTCCAGCACATTGAGTTCTGTTTCATTTTCAGGCTTGCGCATGGTCGCAATTACCTTCCAGCCTTTGGCCGCAAACAATTTGGCCGTAGCCCTTCCGATACCTGTTGAAGCACCCGTAATAAAAATCGTTTTTGTCATTTGTCTCACTTGTTATTTTCAGAAGACAAATTTCCGTGGCTCGGCGCGGGCGCTTGTAGTGGATGTGGAGATTGTTGTAGCCGAAATGGTCTTGTGAAAAATAGGGATGGTAATAAATCTGCGCAAGAAACTAGTACTCTTTTCAATTTTATCCGTTTTCTGACTTGGGTATCGCTGTATGATCGGCACAGCAGCGCAATCTAAAACGACTGAAAATATTCTCCGGACGGGCGAGTGTGTGCTGAATCTTCAGTGGATACGGACAAGACATAGTCTAGCATCGGCTGTGCACCTGTTACCGTTTAGCTAACTTCGTAAAACCAAATCAGGCTTTCGACTTTGATTCGAATAGTTCGAGAAGTTTTGGGTGGGAATTTGGAATCCTATGTGACTGTTTGGAAGGAGGTTACTAACTTGTAACACCGAGCGTCTGAAACTTGAAATTTGCCTTATGACACAACGCTTTTATTTTCGTGTAGGCTACCAGACATTAGAAATACGTTCACCAAAAGACATTATTAACTATGAAGACTGAAACCAAAAAACAAATCAAAGAGAAAGAGTTTGATACTGTTAAGGCTTTCAGATCCATAAAGGAAAGAATTTCAAACGACATTGCAGATATGAATTTTGAGCAGATCAAAGCTCATTTACAGAACAAGAAAGTGCGCATGCAGGATTGATAACTCTCCTTACAATATTCGGTTTGCACCATCGGCAAAACCATATTCAGTAATTGCAACTTGGATTAGCTCTTTCTGGCTGTCAAGAAGTTTGATCTCTCATGTAGATGAATGTACTTCATAAAACAAATCCTTGGATTGGAATAAAATTGATTGGTGTTTTGGAATTTAACTAAGTCGAATTAAAGCAAATTTGCAATGAAAATAGGACAACAGTTTAACAAGCTTTCAATAAAGGAATATATCTTCTACATAGATAATTACAAAAAATATACGGATTTTAATACGTTAGGGCTCTATCGATCGATCATTGAAAATGACAAACTAGATTCTATTGAAAAAATTGAGGTTAGAGAATATGCTCATAAAATGTTTAGGAAGTCGTTTGAATTTTTACAATTAAAAGATCCACAAACATATTTTGAAGTTGTAATGATCGGCATGGAACTAACAAAAGCAGATGAGCATAAGGTCTGGCAAGAAATCATTTCAAATCAGCAAAAGATACTTTCAACAAAAAGAATTAAGCATAGGAATTTTGGAGAATATTCAAAGCATAATTGCGGCTGGGATTTTTGTCCTCTAAACGGTCTTATGATTAGACAAGGCTCCATAATCTCCGAACGTTATATGCATTTCGATTCTGACAAAAATCAATATGCTGGAAAAGAAAAATCCGACAAGAGAAAAGTGGATAGAAAAAAAGAAAAACAAATCATACAAGCGCTACTGGGGAATGACTAATGTCTGCAAACCCACACACGAATGAAAACAACCCTCACCAAACCAAACAAGACAAACTAAAAGCCCTCATCGCCATCATCCTGGACAAAGTCGGCCCGTAAGTATCTGCAAATGGGCTTCACACCCTAGAAAAACCAGACAATCTGCACAGCTGCACCATAATTCTCCGGGTACAAGCGGCCAACGTCGGAGGCTAGTGACAGTTTGACCTGGAATCCGCTTAATAGCCGCGATTCGTTTGCCACACTGATCAATCCGGAAAACTGACGGGGATTTCCTTCGAAGGGGGAACCGTAAACGCCTGCATTGCTGGAATAGGAAAACTTGCCCAACCTGGTAATATTTCGCGCGAATGTTCCTTCCAGGCCCAGGTGCATGACCGAAACACGATTATTGCTCGTGAAAAAATTGGCATAATTCGGCCAGTTCCAGTTGGTGTAGGAAGTGGGTGTAATGAATGGCATGCCGATCGTTCAGTCGAAGTACGACCAGCCGTCACCCACCTGTCCGTTGTTCAAATAATCGTCTTTCCCACGCTTCCATTTGGGCAGGTTATCATCGGCATCGGCCTGCATCCAGAAAGGAGTCCGGCCAGCAGTACTTCCGATGGCAGAAAGTGTGAATTAGCTGCTGGTCGAATCCTTGTAAGTCGTTGTTCCCGGTTCGCTTTGTGCATAGACTACCTGCGGTCTAGCATCAGGCACATACAGATATTCCGGAAAAAGGTGCGTTGTATTCTCATAAATGAAGTGTAAAGCCTGTGCGCGGATCTTTGGCTACGCGTTTGGCTGGTCTGTTTTCCGGTAAGCCCAGTGAAAAACCTGCGGCAAAACGGTGAAGGACAATAACATACAGATCAAGAGCCCGCCAACAATCATAATCGCCAGCGGTTTCTGGATTTCGGAACCCATTCCGTTGGATAATGCGGCGGGTAAAAGCCCGAGCGAGCCCATTAATGCAATCATGATTACCGGCCGGATCCTTCCGTAAATCCCTTCCGAAATCGCCTGTTTGAGCGGCATTTTATTGAGCAGGTTATCCTTCATCACGTGGACTAAAATAATCCCGTCAATCGTACAAACTCCGAACAGAATAATAAATCCAATTCCTGCTGAAATTCCGAAAATAGTGCCCGTCGCCCAGAGCGAAAGGAAGCCGCCGATGAATGCAAATGGAATGGTGATCAGCGAAATAGCAGTGTCTTTTACATTGCCGAAATTCATATATAACAAGAAGACAATCAGCAGCAATGCAGCCGGAACGATTACCGCCAGCTGGGCAGTTGCGCGTTCTTTACTTTCAAATTCTCCCGCCCATTCTACCTTCGCATTTTTGGTAAATTTCACATTGCCTTTCACCACTTTTTGCGCCTCGGCAATAGTACTTCCCAGATCCCGCCCGTCGATACTGAACCCGATTCCGATGTAGCGGCTGCTGCCTTCGCGGTAAATAAATGCGGGGCCGGTTTTGGTGCTAATGCTCGCGATCTCTTTTAACGGTACCTGATGATCGTCGAGCGACGGGATCAGGATATTTCCGATTTCTTCTTCCGTATTCCGGTACTTTTCCTGGTAACGAACAGTAATGTCGAAGAGGCGATCATTTTCGTAAAAAATGGAAGCCGCCTTTCCGCCGATCGTCATTTCAATGACCGCCTGGGCATCAGCCATGGATACGCCGTGACGCGCCATGCGTCCTTCGTCGAGCTTGATGTTCAGTTCGGGCAGACCGATGTTTCGGTACACCAGAATATCCGCAACTCCTTCAACACCTTTGAGATGTGCGGCTACTTCGTCGGCCTGGCGCTCCATATCCTGCAAATCTTCGCCAAACACTTTCACCACGAGCGAGCTTTTTACACCGGCCACATATTCCTCCACATTATCCTGGATCGGCTGACTGAATCCGAATGTGATTCCCGGAAATGCACCGAGTACTTCCTTCATTTCGCGCAGCAATTCTTCCTTGGTAATCTTGCGCGTCCATTCACTTTCAGGTTTTAATTGAATGTGAAATTCATTGTTAAAAAAACCGGTCGGATCAGTACCGTCATTCGGGCGGCCGGTCTGGCTCATTACGAAAGATACTTCTTTAAATGAGCGCAAAGTATCGCGCAGGGTATTACTGGTTTTGACGGATTGTTCCAGGTTAATACTATTCGGCAAAGTCGCTCTGACATAAATAGCGCCTTCATTGAGTTTAGGAATAAATTCCGTCCCGTAGGTCAGAAACTTACCCACACAAACCGCAAACAAAACCACGAACGAAACCATCACCAGCTTTTTATTCCGGTCGCTCCATTGATAAAGTCTGAAGATATTGTTCCGGAAAAAATTGACCACCGGATTATCGATTTCCCGCACATTTTTTTGCAGCAACACCTTACACATCGCCGGTACAAATGTGAGACTGAGAATGAGCGAACCGATTAATGCATAACCCAATGTAAATGCCAGCGGCGAGAACATTTTTCCCTCTACTTTTTGAAAAGAAAAAATGGGCAGCAATGCGACGATCAATATAATTTGCGCGAAGAAAATATGCGGCGCCACGTGTCTTACACTGCATTTGATCAAGCCAAGTTTTGACATTTTATTGAACCGCGCGACACCCATTTTGAGCGAACTTCGTTCCAAGTCCACATAAATTTTCTCCACGATCACCATCGTTCCTTCCAGCAATAACCCGAAGTCAATTGCCCCCAACGAGATTAAGTTGGCAGGCAGTCCCTGAATGCGCAGCATGGTGATTGCAAATAAAAACGAAAGCGGGATCACGAGCGCCACGGTGAGGGTTGTACGCCAGTTGAACAAAAACACAAAAACAATCACCGAAACGAGCACGATACCTTCCGCCAGATTGTGCGTCACCGTATTTACCGTCGCATCCACCAGCTCGGTCCTGTCAATCACCGGGACGATTTTCACGTCCGCTGGCAAAATTCGGTTGTTCAGGTCGACGATCGTATTTTCCAGTTTTTCAATGACTTCGCTCGGGTTTTCACCGCGCAGCATCACGACGATTCCTTCTACAAGATCCTTCTCCTCTCCCAGCCCGACTTGCCCCAAACGCGGTTTTGCAGTGATTTCCACATCGGCCACCTGTTTCACGAGCACCGGCGTATTGCCTTTTACGTTGATCAGAATATTCTCAATGTCCTTCACACTTTCCAGCAAACCCATTCCGCGCACCACATAAGCCTGATCGCCTTTCTGGATCACATCGCCGCCGACACTGATATTGCTTTTTCTAACCGCATCGTACACATCGAGCGGCGTGAGGTTGTATTGGGCAAGCAAAGCAGGGTTTACGCGGATTTCATAGATTTTTTCCTCGCCTCCAAAACTCGCCACTGTCGCGACGCCCGGTACGCCCACCAGCTCCCGCTCGATCACCCACTCCTGCAAGGCAGTGAGCTCCTTGATCGGCCGCTCGCTTTTGATCACGTACCTAAAAATCTCCCCGGTAGCCCCATAAGGCGGCTCGATTTCAGCATCGGCACCGGCGGGCATTTCAATGTTGCGAAGGCGCGTGGACGCATATTGCTGCGCGTAAAAATCTTCCACATTGTCCTCGAACAAAACCGTCACCACCGACAAACCAAACAAGGAAATGGACCTGACCTGCGATTTTTTCGGGATCGTGTTCATTTCTTTCATCACCGGCAGTGTAATGAATTTTTCAACCTCCTCGGCGCTACGGCCGGGCCACTGCGTGATGATCCGCGCGCGGGTATTGGTTACGTCGGGGAACGCTTCAATGGGCGTGTGGAGGTAGCTTACCACGCCCACTACGGCCAGCAGGGCCGTCATAAAAAATATAATCGTCGTATTCCTTAGCGAAAAGGATACGATGCCTTGCGTTAATTTCTGCATAAATATCTGTTAGTTTTCCTGACTGAGGACTTCCGAAAAAAGGAGCAACTGGTTGTTGATCACCACCTTTTCACCCGCTGCGATGCCACTCTTAAAAAAGAGACGGTCATTATCTTTTACGTCGACCGTTACTTTTCGCGGTTCCAGCGTATTGTCAGGTTTCTGAATGAGCAGGTAGTTTTCGTTGTTGTAAAAAATCATCGCAACGGCGGGTACGCCCACTGCTACTTCTCCTGAATTTTTCTTCACTACGGCTTCAATCATTAGTCCTGGTTTCAGTTTCAGGCTTTTATTCTGCATTCTGATCCTTGCTTTGAGCACACGCTCCTGCGGGTCGAAAACCTGGGAAATGTCGGAGATCGTGCCTTCGAAAAAATCTTCGGGATAAGCTTTGGACTTGATCACAGCCTTCATACCGGTTTGTACAAAAGGAAGATCAACTGCGTATACATTTGTCGTCACCCAAACCTCCGACAAGTCTGAAATTGTAAACAGATTCGGTTCTGTATTGCTGATCTGCGTTCCGCCGGACATATTGTTCTCCACCACATACCCGCTCACCGGCGCTTTGATCTGGAATACACCTTTTTCAGAACTTGCATTATAGAGGGAGAGATTGGATTTAATTTTCTCGATTTCCGACTTCAAAATCTCTGTCTCGCTCTGGGCCTCTACCAGGTCTTTTTCCGACGCAATGCGGTCTTCAAACATCGATTTGGTCGACGCCAGTTTACGTTCCGCCACCTTCAACTGCGTTTCCAGCACGCGGCCTTGCGCATTCAACTCAGAAAGTTCTGCGCTGCGCATTTCGGCGAGTACCTGTCCTTTCCTGACGCGGTCGCCCAATGAAATGTAGGATTTAGTGATCACACCGGTGACCAGACTGGCATAGCGGACTACCTGATTGGGATTGTATTCAATCTGTCCCGTAAGCCGGATGGATTCCGTGATCGGCTCGATGACGGCAGGATAAGTCGTGATTTTGGAAGGCAGGAAAGCAGCCGCCGGTTTGGCTGTTTTTTCTGCTTCCTCCTTTCGCTCGTAACATGCGGTGAGCATGAGCGAAACGGCTGCGATTGCGATGAAAGTGCGATTTGACTTTAACATGGTATAGGTTAAAAGGATGGATTACTGGATTTCCGCGCCGGTTGCATAGATCAACTCTTCCCTGCTTTGCCGCAACTGGTTGATCGTCGTGAAAATCGTTTTCTTATTGGCGATGTAGGCGTCGAAAAAGTCTAGGTACTCGACCAGGTTGACATTGCGCTGGACAAAATAGCGCGTGTAAGCAGCAAGTACGTTGTCGAGTTCTTCACTGTAAGCCGCATCGAGATTCTGGTATGCAGTCAGACTTTTTTGCAGATTTCGAAATGCCACCGCCACTTCGGCTTCAATGCGTTTGGTAGTTTGGTCGGCCTGCACTTTGGCGAGATCAATGCCTATTTTACTTTCAAGTATGGCGCCCTGATTACGGTTAAAAACCGGCACATCGAACTTTACCCCAAACCCAAAAAAGTTGAGCAGGAAGTTACCGCCGCGGTCGTAGTTGATGCCCACATTTACATCGGGCTTGCGCCGGGCGTATTCATAATCGTACTTTCTCTGGGAATAGGTTTGCTGCAGAATGCTGATTTTCCCGTCAGGCCTATTGGCCGCCGCGGTGGCTGTCAGCTCACCGAGCGACAGGCTGGCTAATGCATTGGTATTGACCGTCTCAGGCGTTTCGATCAGCAGGTAACCATTGGCTGGCGTATGCAGCAGAATGGTCAGGTCTTTTTGTAAACCATTGATTTCCTTCTGCGTTTCCACCATCTGCTGACCGAGTTCCAGCTTCAAGGCACGCAGGCGGAACAGCTCGGGTTTGTTTACATTTCCCTGCTTGAACTGGTGTTCATAAGAAGCTACCAGCTTCCCGACCGCCTCACTTTGCGTGTCCAGCACATTCAGATAGGATTGCTGAAATGCCAGCTCATGCAATGCAGACCGCAGCTGCATTTTCAGCTCGCGGATCAGCTCACCGAAGTATTCCGCCGCCATATCCCGCGACACGGATTCCAGCGCAATGCGTTTCCGGCGCTTTCCGCCGGTTTCGATCAGCTGCGAAAGCTCCGCCGTGAACTCCCTGTTTTTAACAAAATTCCCGAAAAGTGGTGGAATGGTTTCACCGGAGGATAATTGATTCCGCGTTGCCCAGAGGTTTACTTCATCCAGACTGAATTCTGGATTCGGCCAGAGTTTAGCCTGGATAATAGCCGCCTCCGCCAGCTGAATGCTCAGCTTTTGCGCGATCAGATCGAGGTTATTGTTTAGAAATAATACCTCTGCTTCCTTCTGATTGATCCTTAATGTATCCTGGGCAAAAAGTTTTGATGACCCAAAAAAAGAGGAGGCGAGTGCGAGAAATGCGATAATATATACCTTCACAGAGATGCCTTGATGTTAAGGCACAAAACTATCGCGGCAACATTAGAGCATTCTTTGCCCTACATTATATCTGTGTGAGAGCTACATTAAAAGTAAATGAGAAACTAGATTAAAACCGGATCTGTATTTCGGTTCCTGCTCCCGGCGCAGAGTCAATTTTGAGCTGAATTTTATATTTGTCAAAAATCCGCGTGACGATCGCCATACCCAGGCCGTTTCCCTTTTGCCGCGCCGTATTGCTGCCCCTGTAAAATGGCTCTGAAATGTGTGAAAGGTCTTCGCTGCTGATCCCTATGCCGCGGTCCCGGATTTTGATTCCAAGGCTTTTATTTATTTCAAACAGCTCAATATCAACCGGTTTTGAATCCGAAAACTTGGCTGCATTTTCGATCAGATTATACAATGCAATATAAAGCTGCGTGCGGTTGCAGGTGAAAGTGAGTAAATCCGGCTGGTCTTCCGGGAGTTGCCAGAGTACATTGACTTTGGTTTCCGGGTATTCGGTTTTAAGCTGATCGAGCGCTTCCCAGAGAATTTCGTCGATGCGTTCGGGTGCATTGGGTTCGATAGTCTGCTGTTCCAAACCGGCCAATGTAAGCAGGTTTTTTAAGATTTTTTCAAGACGGTCTGCATCGGTCAATACCTGACCGCTCACGGATTGATATTCCTGCACAGACCTTTCCTTACTCAGCAAAACTTCCAGATTCCCTACAATGGAAGCGAGCGGACTTTTCAGTTCGTGGGATGCATGGCTAATGAAATTTTTCTGGATCTGAATGCTTTGGTAAGACTTATCGAGCATACCATTGAATTCTTTAAAAAGATCTTCAAGCTCATCTTTGGTTTGCGGGTAAGTCAGCATCTGCTTTTTCCCAGTCATATCCAGCGACTGCACCTGCCGGATAATGTCGCGGACCGGTCGGTAAGCCACCTTCGATAAAGTATAGCTCAGCACAACAATCACCACAATCCCGATCAGCAATGCAGTCAGCAGGATTTTCATAAATTCACTTTCCTGCGCATTCAAAGTCGGGTTATTGGCTTTGATAATCACACTGAATGAACCCTGATTATCACGATAATAAATGGCGTAGTAATACAGGTTGTCGACCTTAAAACTGTAATGGTCGCGGTCGCGGATGGTTTTGAGAATGTTGGCGGTAATATTGGTGTCCGGGTCGGCTTCGCCAAAATGAATGTTGCCTGAGCGGTCGTACAACCTGATTTCCTGGTCGGCGGTGGCGGTCAGGAATTTCTGCTCGATCCGGCTGTATTCCTTCGAGCTCATTTCGTCTTCTTCCAAATAGAAAATGGCAGTCAATGCTGCCTTCCGCGCCAGTTCTTCAAAGAAAATATTCTCTGCGGATTTGATAAAATTCAGATAAATCAACCCCGACGAAACGGTGAGCACCAGTCCGAAAACGAGGGAAGAAGCCAGTGTTAATTTATTCCTGATCTTCATTTTTGCGCCGCGATCATATATCCCCTGCCCTTCACGGTGCGAATCAGTTTTTCATCAAAATCATGGTCGATTTTGTTGCGGAGATAGGAAATGTAAACGTCCACTACGTTGGTGTAGGTGTCTGTATCCGCGCCCCACACCACCTGCAAAATCTGCGTGCGGGTAACAATTTTACCCTGATTTTCAAGCAAATAAACAAGGAACTTGAACTCTTTGGCAGACAATACAATGTCTTTTCCTGCGCGCTCCACCACATTGCTGTCAATATCCACCCGCAAATCGCCGCAAACCAGAATATGTTCATTCGAATAATGCAGCTCGTATCGCCGCCGGAGCGCATTAATGCGGGAAAGCAGTTCGGGAAAATGGACGGGCTTCACAAGGTAATCGTCGGCACCGATATCCAGCGCCTTGATTTTGTCCTCGGCCTCGCCTAATGCGCTGAGCATCAACACAGGCGTGTCAATTTTGCGAAAACGGATCAGCTCGGCCAGCTGAATACCGTCGATGCCGGGCACCATAATATCCAGGATAAAAACGTCCCAGGAATCGTTTTGTATAAAGTTTCGGGCTTCCACGCCATCATGCGCTGGCTGCACAAAATGACCAGCTTCCTGCAAACCCTTCTGCAAAAATTCGCTGATCCGGCGATCGTCTTCAACTATCAGTATTTTCATAAAATGGCATCCGTGCTACTTTGCAAACTTAGCAAGTTATCAACCGTGAAGGATACGCGAAGACCCGGAATGTTCCTTCATCCAAAATCTTTGCATAAATCTGAGGCGTCCGAATATTGTTACGTGATTTCTGGTGACGATGCAGACTATCACTGTTGACTGTGTCCAGCAATCTTATCTAACTTCCTAACCAACGCATCCGGCTGCTCGCGCATGGCATAATGCCCACCTTCCATTGCGAATATTTTCCAGCCGCGCGCACGCGCTTTGTTTAGGCCCATTTGGTCATTGAGCGGATTGGATTGGCCGTTTTTTGTCATGACAATGAATGCGGAGGGAATCCTTTTGGCCTGCGGGTTGGTGATTTCTAAAGATTCGGTGAAAGTTTTGATCGGCTGCGGAACATCTCCCGGGATCTGGCCGCTGGCTTTGCCAAATGGATACTGCATGAAACCATCTTTGATGAAGGGAACCATCACCTGTTCCCAGAGCGGGCCACAGACGTCCCGGGCGCTCTGGCCGTTGTCGGGGACCATGGCGTCCAGGTAAATGAGCTGGCTGATGCGGTCGGGGACCTGCTCGGCAACCCCGGAAATGACCAGTCCGCCGAAACTGTGACCCACCAGGATGACATCGTGAAGGTTTTCGTACCGAATCACATTGACGATGTCGGCGATGTAAGTGCTCAGGTTGACATCTGCGCTGGCCAGGTGCACCCGCTCACCCAGGCCGGTGAGCGTAGGCCGGTACACAATGTCTCCCTTTGTTTTAAAAATTGAATCGACTTTGGCATAATCCCAACCGCCCGACCAGGCACCGTGCACGAGCAGGAATGTACGAGGCTTGTGCTCTTGTGCCAATGCGGCGGTGCTGACAGTGAATGCGAGAATAAGAATGAGGTATTTCATGATTTTGCTTCAATGATGGTGATCAATGCAACAAAACTACCTACATTCACTTACCAAAAGATAGTTGTTACCTGTGGGTAAGTAGTTACCGCCAGGTAAGTAGCCTTTTCGAAATCTCTATGAAAAGTACAGAACCGGTTTGCCAGTACGAGCTTAAGGCTGCGCGGGATGCCATGGAGGTAAAAATGCTTTGAGACCAAGTAAACTAGAATATAAGCTTATAACCTGCACCACGAATGCTCATGAGCTGCACGGTTTCATCATCCTTCAACATCTTACGTAAATGGGACATAAAAACGTCCATGCTGCGCGCATTATAAAAACTATCATCCCCCCAGATTTTGAGGAGCGGCACTTGCCTGGGCATCAGGGTGTTTTTGTTTTGTAGCAACAGTTCCAAGAGCGCAGTTTCCTTGTAAGACAGCGCATACGTTCCAAGTGGTGTTATTAACTGCTGCGTGAGCGTATCAAACTCGCATCTGCCAAAACGCATGCGGGTAGACAGGCTTTCTGTTATCTGGTCCGAGCTGCCGAAGCGATGCAGCAATGACTCTATCCGAACGAGCAGCTCTCCTATGCTAAAAGGTTTTCTGAGATAATCGTTTCCGCCGCTCTTGAAACCCTTGATTACATCTTCGGTCAATGATCTGGCACTTAGAAAGATGATAGGAACATTGCTATTCTGCTTTCTGATATCTTCGGCAAGTGTATATCCGTCTTTTAGGGGCATCATGATATCGAGTACGCAAATGTCCGGCTGGCCCGACTCGAAAAGCTGTAATGCCTGCTGTCCATCAAGGGCCGTATCGACATCGTAACCACCATTTTTTAGACCATCGCCGATAATTTGTGCCAAGGTAGGCTCGTCTTCGGCATAGAGAATTTTATACTTCATGGTAAGATGGGAGAATAATATCAAAGGTGCTGCCTTTTCCCGGCTCGCTTTGAAGCTTTACCGAGCCGCGGTGCTTCTCAACGATTTGCTTCACGTAGTGCAGGCCCAGTCCCGAGCCCCTGACCGTATGTATGTCCGCGTTTTCAGGCACCCGGAAAAACCTTTCGAAGATCTGTTCCTGGTATAATCCCGGAATTCCCGGACCATTATCCTGAAAGCTGACATGGATATCTTCTAAGCCGCATTTGCATGAGATGTTGATCCTTACATTTTTGCCGCCATACTTCAATGCATTGTCAATGAGATTGTAAAAAACATTGATTAAATGCACCGGATCGCCATCGGTAAAGCAGGGTTCGCTGGCCGGGTGGTAAGTGATAACAGCACCTGTCTGCTCCTGTCGCAGCTGCATCGAAGAGACCACACTGGCTAATCCTTCCTGTACATCATACAATTCACGGCGCAGTGAAACCTGCCCGTTGTCGAGCTGATCAAGGTTGAGTACTTTGTCGATCATCAGGTTCAGGCGCTGTAACTCCGACTGGCTGATCTGAATATAATTGTTCAATTTGACCGGTTCCTGGACGAGATCGTAGCGGGTAATGGCATCAAGAGCAGCCTCAATGACCGAAACAGGCGTTTTTAATTCATGGGTCATATTGCTGGTAAATGCCAGCTGCGCTTGGGTATAAAGCCGCTGACTGTGCATTATTTTAAACAGAAAGAAAAAGGCGGCGCCGGTTAATATAAGCATGAGCAGCGATGAGCCGAGATAATAGCGCATCCGGTAAAGCACAACGCCATTGATGGATTGAACCGCCAGTTGATAGGTGTGCAGAAAGAAATTCAGGTTATAGCCAAATTGCTGGCTCCGATAGGCCGCTTGCTGCGCCTTTTTCCAGACAGCAGGAGACTCGGGCTTACCGCTGTCATAATCATATATTACATGATAAGTATCCAAATCAAGTTCCGCCCGCAGGCATTCGACCTTGACAAGGCTGTCCATTCGGGCCAGGTCGCGTTTATCAGCGGCCGTTATCGTTTGCAAAGTCTCGCCTTCGTCGTAAATACGAATTATTTTTCGGTGGCTTGCTCTGGGTTTATCATTGGCAATATGAATTCCAATGGTGACAATGGTGCTATCAGGCCTGATCTGCGAGCTGAAACTACCGCCAAATTGACGGTCTCGCAGTCGTGTAAAGGCCTGTTTGATTTGTAGCCAGTCTGGGGAAAGAAAAAAATTCTTGAAGTTTTCACTGTTCTCGTGCCCTCCGGCAACGCTCAGGTAATCGCTTTGACTTGCCGCGTTCGCCACGGCCTGGTCAAGGTCACGTTTTACCTGCACCTGTTGTGCGCGAAACAGCTGGTCAAGCCAAATAACCTGCAGGCCGACACTGGCCAGCATCACTAATGCAACAAGTGGATACGCATATCGGTTGGAAAGCCATTTCATGCCACTAAGTTCAGCATATTGCTGCATTCATGACAACGCAGGGCTACGATTTAACCATGTTTAACATTGCTTAACCCGCCATTAGGCAGGCCAAAGGTAGGTTTGCAGCATGAAAAAATTAGCAACATTTTTAATGATGATCCTGCCCTGCCTGGCCCACGGACAACTGCAGCTGCGAGGCCAAGTAGTGGATCAGGCAGGCAAGCCGCTCGATGCAGCAACCGTTATACTGATGCAAGGTGAAAAACAGATTGCGCTGGCGTTTGCTGATGCAGGAAACTTCAACTTGACCTTCCCGGCAGGCGGCACATACAGTATTGCTGCAAGCCTTGTTGGCTACCAACAGGTCCAGATGCTGGTGGAGCTTCCAAAAGACAGTCTTGTTCTCATCATGCAGCAGGACAACAAGCAGCTCAATGAAGTCACCGTTCTCTTCCGCAAGCCACTGGTCGAGCGCAAAGTTGACCGGGTAACATTTAATGTTGAGAACAGCATTCTGGCTTCGGGGAGCAGCGCCTGGGAATCACTCGGGAAAGCGCCCGGTGTTCAGGTTAATAGTAGCGAGGCAATAACTGCTAACCGTAAAAATGTACGTATATACATGGATGGAAAGCCGCTGAACCTTTCCGGTGACGACCTTTCTGCTTACCTGAAAGGCATCCCGTCTCAGCTCATTGCCCAGATAGAGGTTTACTCAAACCCTCCGGCGCAATTCGATGCGGCAGGGGCATCCGTTATCAATGTGATCACTAAAAAAGGCGGACAGCAGGGACTCAATGTAACCCCCAATGCAGCTGCAACCCAGGGAATCTACCTGGGACATAACAACAGCGCTACTTTTAATTACAGGAACAATAAGCTTAATCTCTATGGAAGTTACGGTTTTGCGCACAGGCATAATTTCCAGGATCATAATGTGGCTATCGACTACGGCACTTCTTTCTGGAGTAGCCCGAACCGTAGTATTTACAAGTCGGACAACCATAACTATCGTTTGGGAGCAGATTATCAACTGACCCCCAACCAAGTGATAGGCTTCCTGGTGACCGGAAGTAACCGCACCGGCTCTTCTGAAGGACATACGAAAACCCGTATTACCAGCAGTCCAATGGCACTGGATTCGACATTAAAAACGGACAACATTGCGACTACCAGGGGTAATCAATATGCTTATAACCTTAATTATAACATGAAGCTGGATTCCGGCAAGCAGAGCCTGAATATCGATGTCGATTACTCACCTTACCAAAGCAGGACGAATTCGTTTGCCGACAATATCTCATTTTTGCCCAACGGCCAGCAAACCGCGAGCCAGTTCCATATATTTACGCCCAGCGCCCAGCACATTGATATTTACTCCGGCAAGGCAGACTATACTTACCAGTTGTTTGGCCATTGGGAAGCAGCCTCAGGCGTAAAGTATAGCAGTACAAAGAGCCGTAATGATTTTGATTATTATAATCGGAGCGAAACAACACTAACGGCCATTCCGGCGAACTTCAACTATTTCATATACCGCGAAAAGACCGCTGCCGCCTACACTTCACTGTCGGGAACCTTTGGGCAATGGACGCTGCAAGGCGGATTACGGGCTGAGCTTACCCGGGTAAAAGGTTACTCCATAACATTGGATTCATTGAATGAGCGCAGCTATTTCAAAATATTCCCCACTGTATTTGTCCAATATAAAGCCAGTGAAGATCACCAGTTACAGTTCAATTATGCATACCGGATTGAGCGTCCCGAATACAACCGGTTGAACCCTGCCAAACGGTATGCTTCACCATTTAATTTCTATGTTGGTAATCCCTCCCTGCAGCCTGCATTTGTACACAACGCCGAGCTAACCTATACTTACAAGCAGGGATATAGCATTACAGCTTACTACACCACAACACAGGATGTTTTCACCAACATCAATGTGCAGGACAATCAGACCAAGCTTTATTATGGAACACAGGCGAACCTGGGTTTGAGCGCGAATGCAGGTGTCCGTTTATCAGCAGCATTTCAGCCGGGCAGCTGGTGGGATATCAATGTAACGGGTGGGGCTTACAGACTGCGGGAAAAATCAGCCTATCTGTCCAGCGCATTCGACTATCACCTGTTTTCTTATGATGCGACCCTGATGCAGTCCTTCACCATCCATAGCAAGGCAGCAATAAAGGCGGAGATCAGCGCGACTTACAATGGGCCCGGCATTCAGGGGATTTACTGGGCAGGGCACAATTCGCAAGTGGGCGCAGGTGTAAAAACAAACGTCCTTCGCGGCGCAGGCACATTGCGGCTGGCTGTTAATGACATTTTCAACACTTTCAATAATAAAATCCGGATCAAATATCTCGACCAGAAAAGCAATTTCCTGCACCACGCCGAAAGCCGTAACCTGTCTCTGAGCTTTTCATATCGTATCGGAAATAATGTAACTGCTTCCCGAAGCCGAAGTACAGCCAGCGAAGAGGAGCGAAAACGTGCACAGTGACGCATCTCTTTCACCTGGTTAATAAATTTTTGATTTAAAAACGCTAGAAACGGCCGGATTTAACTTAGGTGAAAAAACAGGCGATCTTTTCAGGAGAACTTTGGATCAACAAAACTTAAAAAACAATAACAAAATGAAAAGATCAGCAAAAGCACATTGGAGCGGCGATTTAAGTACCGGTCATGGCCAGTTATCAACAGACAGTAATGTCCTGGATAAAACACAATATTCATTTAACACTCGTTTTCAAGATGGCATCGGCACAAACCCCGAGGAGTTGTTGGCAGCAGCACATGCAGGCTGTTTTACCATGGCATTAGCCTATGCATTGTCACAAAAAGGAACGCCTGCAAATGAGCTGGAAACCAAAGCATCTGTAAGTGTCGACCTGGCCAAAGGTGGAATTACCGGCATAGAACTTACGCTTAATGCCGCAGCAATCGAAGGCGTACCGGCCGATTCATTCCTGGAAATCGCAAATGATGCTAAGCTAAACTGCCCTATCTCAAAGGCGTTAAGTGGTGTATCGATCAGTTTGAAAGTTACTTACGGCGAGTTACAACCAGCTATTTAATTAAACTCTAAAAACAGAGTCCGGCAATGTGCCGGGCTCTGTTTTTTTAATTGTGTACATCATGTCAATAGGAAATGAACATAGCAAAAATGAAGGATCCAGATCACAGAGTAAAAAAGCCATAGCCATATTTTTGCTTTTGACTTTTGCTTTTAGCGTTGTTGTCTGGGTATTAACGATTCGCTCAGGCGAAGGCCGGATCAGTGGCAGAATATTTGGCTATGGCATTATGTGGTGCCCGGCGCTGGCAACTGGCTGACGTGCAGAATCATGAATTACCAAATAAGCGATCTTGCCTGGCGATGGGGCAAGCCAAAATACCAAGTATGGGCGTATCTCACTCCTCTTGCTTACTCTCTGATCGCTTACCTGCTTATATGGCTAACAGGCTTGGGAGGATTTTACAATAAAGAGTTTGTTACGGAAGCAGCAAAATCCATGGGCTGGGCTGGTTTATCTCCCGGCGTGTTCATCCCTTTATTTTTTGTGATTAATGGGGTTATTGGCCTTTTCGGGAGCATGAGTACAGCATTAGGTGAAGAGATCGGCTGGCGCGGATTTCTGGTACCCCATCTTCATAATATTACCGGTTACACCTATACCTCATTGATTAGTGGTATGATCTGGGCCATTTGGCATTACCCTCTTATTATTTGGGGACATTATAACGGTGGCACCCCAATCTGGTACGGGCTGAGCTGTTTTACATTAGCAGTGGTTAGCGCAAGCTTTATCTATACCTGGTTCAGGCTGAAATCAGCGAGCCTGTGGACAGGTGTAATGCTGCATGCAAGCCATAACTTATTCATCCAGACTTTTTTTACACCTATAACCATTGTTTCCAGCAGCCGGACCCATTATTTCATAGACGAATTTGGCGCTGCGCTTGCAGGCGTAACCCTCCTTGCAGCGATTTACTTCTGGACCCACAGGAAAGAAGTGCTATAAATGTGCTTGTTAAGCAGTGTCATTGTTTTTTATCCGCTTCCTTATCCTGCTCAGGGATGGATTTGTTATACCTAAAAAAGAGGAAATGTGATAGGCTGGAATACGCTCTATGATATTGGGGTGTTCTTCCAGCAGCCGCAGATATCGCTCTTCATGCGAAAAGAAGACAAATTCTTCTGTGCGCGTCTGGGCGTAAGAGAAGAAAAGTTCTGCCAACAGCCTTCCGAATTTCGCCCAGTTGGCATTCGTTTCATATAAACTATTAAGGTCCTTGTAGGAAATAAAAACGATTTCAGAATCTTCCATCGCTTCTATGAAATACCAGCAGGCTTTTTGAGAAATAAAGCTCCTGAACGAAACGACAAACTGATTCTCTGAAAAGAAAAACAGGTTTTTGTCTGTATCTGTTTTCGGATCATGATAGTAAATGCGAAAGATTCCTTTTACGACTAATCCCAAGTCATTGCAGACCATGCTTTGCATATTAAAAAAATCCCCTTTTTTAATCGTCCGCGGCTTCCAGAAGGATTTCCCCTGTTCAATGTCCTTATCTGTTAAAGAAGCAAAATCCCGCAAGTGCCGGGCGATAATTTCATTCTTGTCACTCATAATACATCATTTATTGATACAAAAACTGCGATAGCTGAAAAGCAAAAAGGATCATTTTACGGCAAAGCAAATTTACAAATGAGCCGTGGTTTCCAGCTTATGTGCATCAGAAATAGTGCGCCGGTCAGATCAGACCGGCGCATGAAAAAGCCTAATAAAAAACTCAGCCATGGACAGGCGTATTTTTAATTGTTTTGCTTAGACGGAAGGCCGCCAGCAAGAAGTAAAACGCGCCAAAAGCGGCGTAACCAGCCAGGGTATTCACCACGGTTCCGGGCGTATGTGCTTTTAGAAATATTGACACACCGGCCAGCATAGACTGACCCCCACTAATAATCATTGGCCATTGACCGTCCATTTGTTTACGTCTGTGCAAGCCTAAGATCAGTTGTATCAAACCAGTCAGGATTGCCCATGCGCTAAAAACGATTAATGCCTCGGCAATACCCTTTTGTAGGGCCACGGATACTGCAACCGTTGTGATGATGCCAATGACAACGTTTACATATTGCGGTGTTTTGTTGGCAGAAGGTGGGTTCGACCTGATATCAAAAAACGTTGCGATCACGTCCCATACCGGATAGATAATGAACAGGACCATTGCGATAGAAGCATTTGTATTGGCTAAGGTTGTTACCAACAATATCCACACAATGGAAAATGCGGCGCGTGTGAAATAAAGTGTCCGCAGCGATTTGGCGGTTTGAGCAGTCTCATTGGAGAAGGCAGTGCTGAATGTGTCCGGTGATTTCATGACGTAATGTTTTGTTTTTGTTACGTCAAAGGTCAGTGCTAATTACCTGCCTGTTTTTCACCTAAGTTAAAATCATGAAGAAATACTTAAAGATTCGTCATTCATTTATTTAGCTGACGGTCTTGGGAAACCGATTATGCATCTGCGACAAAGAAAAAAGCGCCCTTTGGAGGCGCTTTTTGATCCCGCTGGGATTATAATTTCTGAAGTAATAAATTGACTATCAAAAAGTTGTGTCCTGTCAAATCTTGTGCTCACCTGGGCGCTCACCAAATTGTCGTAAGTGGCTTGCAATTGGGTCAAATATAATAAATCCAGAGATTGTTCTGCCAGAGACATCGTGAACAATCTGATTTTAATGAGCCTGTTAAATTGATTCTTGATTCTCAGGTGTCCAGGATATCGGAACAATCCTTGTCTGCATGCTACTGCTTGTTTTAAAAACGTATTTAATTTGACCAACGAAAGTTTTTTCAGGGAACTTTGAAAATAGCACAGGCTTGGTAAGAGATTCTATCCTTTCAAAGTCCTGGTCGCTTTCAAGATAATTTTCATTAAGCTTAATAATCACAGAAATATATTTTGATGGACTGTTTTCAATTTGGTCATAAACTCTAATGTTCGCTGTCAAATACTGACCGAGGCTGTCTGCAAAAAGCTTTTCCGCCTCTTTGCTTGATTGGTCGTCATACGAGGACTCAACAAAGTCTATCTTCTTTTGTTCAATCGGCGGCATAAGAGCTTTAAAGGGTAGTATTAACAACAGCATAATTCCGTATGCTATCACAACTGGGATCAGTGCCTGCCCAATTTCAACCTTTGGTTGTTCAATTGCTCCGTCAAATACGACTAACTTGGTTCCCGCAATTCTGTCGCCAAGGCGTCTATTGGAATTTGTCAATGCTACTAATACTTCAACAGGCCATAAAACAATTGACAAATTGCGTATGAAACATTTCATTGGGCTTGCGACCAACCCTGTTTCATTATCAACGACTTGCAGCTTCAAAATTCGCTTTGCAATGCTCTGACCATTAATACAGTCTTTACAAAAATATAACGCAAAGCCTATTAGATTGACGTATAGGAATGTTCCGCCCAAAAAGTCAATATTTTGTTGTTCGTGTGTTACTTCAAATGCTCGTGCGAAGGTGAAAATCATTCCTGGTAGGTAAAACACCATGGCGATCATAGTCATAAAGAAATGATCTAGTAACATCGACCCCAGTCTAGTGCCTACGGAAATTTGTTTGGACATATTGGTCATTATTTTAACTGATAAGGGATCGTGACAAATATAGTAGTAAACTATCGGTGAAAATGAGAGGAATCGAGATTTTCACTGACGGGAGTTCTAGGTTCATCGACATTGCTCTCCCACTAGTTTGAGCGATCGAGGGAGCGCAGTGGCATCACGTCTATGTAGCTCGTTTCGATGGTTAATAGGCTTTTTGCCTCAGGGTTTAGAATAAACCTCATTGCCAGAGCAACTGGGAATATTTATAAAACTCTCCCGCCAGCGACTCCGGAGCATTTGGGCGGGCCAGATTAGTTTGTAACACAAACTGACATCTGGCCGATTGCGGTTAAGAGGCAATCACTGTCGAGGAGATACCACTGCTGGCTGTGAAGGAACTGGGGAAAAGTCATACATTTTTGTTATGCTTGTGATTCTTCTGGATTTTGGCGAACTCTAAGTTCAAAAAACAGTTTCAGTTAATTGTCACTGCACATAGATAAAGGCTGAGAGCTAGTTGGAAGAAATTTGGTTATAACCTACAACACTGCACGCACTTTTTGATCAGAAGTTTGCTTGAAAAGTGTTTCATCAATCAAGGTAATAATTGGAAATTATGACAAAAAATATCCTTATTATTCTACTTGTATTTCTTTATTGTCAATGTGGCAAAAAGCGAGAAATCCTGCACGCAAAAAATCAATATAATTTTGGAGTAACTTATGAATTGAAAATGTATTCGGATTCTGTCTTTCACTTTTCAATGAGCCAAGCTTTCAAAAAGGACAGCATTACACCTTACACTGGAACTTTTCTTCTGCAAAATGACACTTTGGTATTTCCACGACCATTCTATCCATTTTCAGGAAGTACAGCAATAATAAAAAATGGATTTCTGGAATTTCTTGATTCGACAGAGCCATTTAAGCTTCAAATACTAAAACAGAATATCGTTGACAGAACAAAAGGCGATTCTTTAAATATAAGGAATGTTTCGATTTTTACTTATATGCCGAAATTCTACGAGACAATATTTCCCAATGCAGTCCAATATGATTTAAATGATGAGGAGCATAGGGAAATTGACAGCCTCCTAAGGCAATGTATTTTTGAAAACAAGGCGGTGCTTTCGATGCAATTAGAATCTTACGATAGGCAGTATGTAGCAGTAATAAATCAGCAAAAAGAAAGAGAAGTTTGGGTCAATTGCGAGTGCAGGGGGAAGTATGACACAGATAGCTATAAATACAGATTGGTAGACGTGGATGACGGAGGAGATTGTTATTTTCGTGTCAAAGTAAATTTAGACAAGCATAAATATCATAGTTTGTTAGTGAATGGCGAGGCCTAAGAAGGATAGTTGAATTAGTGCTCTCTAATGATTAAATCTGATATTTCCTGGCGGGGCGGTATGGAACTATGATGCAAAAACGTTCTTTTCAGCGCTAATGTTCGTATGCCCAAGCATTTTGGAAACACTCTCAATCGTAACACCATTTTGCAAGGTAATTGTTGTCGCGAATGTGTATCTGGCTGCGTGTGAAGTGAGAACTTTATTAATCCCGCAGATTACGGCAATTTCTTTCAGATAATCATTCATCTTCTGATTACTAGGCACAGGAAATACGAATCCAAGCGCCTCGCAAAGTGGATGTTCTTTGTATCTTTCGATAATTTGAAGGCCTTCTGGCAGCAGCGGAATATGCGATTTGACATTCGTTTTTGTCCGCTGACTGAAAATCCATTGCTCGCCGTCGATTCCCCGCGCTATCTGGCCCTTTTCGAGCTTCTGGAAATCGGAATAAGCCAGGCCAGTGAAACAACAAAAAAGAAAAGTATCTCGCACTTGAGTAAGCCGGTTGCTGGCGAACTCTTGCTGTTCAAGGTTGCCGAGATATGAATTTATCGACTTCACAGCTTCCGTCATGCCAGTAACCCTTCCAGCCACCGCATTCCGCCGACTGGGCTCACATTCTCGCCCAGTCGTGAATTCTGCTCTTTTACTTTCAACCGTAATACGCAGGTAAATCGACACCGGTCCTTTTTGATAATTCTTCGGCTTCTTCAAACAGAAAAGCAGACTCAGTTTTGTTTTCATACCCCTCATCAGGTTAAAAGTTGAACAAATGTAGTCTTGCAAGCCTGATCAGCACAAGATGTTTACGTCGTAAACATCTTGTTATACAATGAGTTGTAGCGATTCTGGTGAGTAAAATTTGCAGATTCTCGAACTCACCGAATTACTCACCAAAAATTTGTAGAAAATTGAATCTTTTGGGATAATCCAGAAAAGAAAAAGCCTGCTAATCTGTTGATTTGCAGGCTTTTAATGTTTTTTATTACTTCTTCAAGTGATCCCGCTGGGATTCGAACCCAGGACCCATACATTAAAAGTGTATTGCTCTACCAGCTGAGCTACGGAATCTTATTTTTGCTGCTATTACCTTGCGAACCCAGGACCTATACATTAAAAGCGGTCGCCGCGCGGTGTATTGCTCTACCAGCTGAGCTACGGAATCAATTTTACTCGATTTACAACCCTCAAAATTCTTGTACAATGCCAAGCCTTTTCGCTAATTGTGGTGCAAAAGTATGCGGGAAATTGTACGAAACAAATTTCATAGACCTGTTTTTTTGACTTTTTTTTCTGACAAAGGATATACGTCTCGCATTCAGGTATTTGGATCATGTATATTTTTTCAGATTTTTTTTCAACCAACAGCCATGCAGCAAATGCATCTATTTGAAATCTGGCAAACAATTGGACTTCCCGGAAAACACTTGCAGTAAAATTGGTCTAAACAATGCGCCTTGCCTATATTAGCTGGCATAGAATTATTCTACCCTGATCAAAAAAAAACCTTTCAGAATGTTTGCTGTAGCTGCCAGATATTTGGCAATCTTTCTTTCTCTTCTTGCTTTCTGCATCGGCTTGCCCGTGCATCTGGCAGCTCAAAACAAAGCCTGGCTGGATGAATATAAAGAGCACAAGGCTTACGGCGACGTGTACGTGGTCAAGAAAGTAGCTGTTCCCTGTACTTCCTACGAGACTTTCCTGGTTGATAAAAACGGCAAAAAACTGACACCCGCATTCCGGGACATCGGCGATTTCTCCGAGGATCGGGCCGAGTTTGTGCCAATGGAACTTGGTCCCGATGGTAAGGGACTGCACGGGTTCATAGACCGCTCCGGTAAGATCATAGTACCAGCCATTTACGCCGGTACCGACCGTTTTATGAATGGGAAAAGTTGGGTGATTTATCCGGTAGGCAAACAGTTTGGGCTCTCTTACATTGACAAACAAGGAAATACCCTCTACAAAATCCCGATAGAGCACTATAAAAATGATTTCCTGATTGCGCAGGCGGAGCAGGAGCACGTTTGCAACCACGACACCAAAGAGGATATTATCTGGTGGAGAAAGGGCGATATGTTTATCCTCAACTGGAATTTCAGCAAATTCAATGAGCAGGAAATTAAGCGCTCAAAGCACATCTATCACTTCAATTTTAGGGGCAAGTACGGGATCATTGACAAAAACATGATGCTCAAAGTACCCGTGGCGCTCGACGATATTGACCCAACCTACAAATTCTCGGGACAGGGAATGGAGCGTGTTCAGTACGGCGATAAGTTCGGGTACATTAGTCCTTTCACCGGCGACCTCATCGTACCCTTTGAATACACCGATACGCGCAAGCCAACTGCCGGGCTGTTTTGGGTGAAAAAGAACAACAAATGGGGCTGCATTGACAAAACAGGAAAAGTGAGGATCAATTTCCTGTATGACGAAGCTACCGGCTTTACGTCAGAAGATCGCTCCGCAGTCGCTATCAATGGGAAATTCGGGCATATTGACAAGAAAGGCAGAATCCGCACGCCACTCAAATACGATTTTGCCTCTTATTACAACCACGGTTTGTCGATGGTCAGGCTCGACGATAAATATGGCTACATCGACACCACCGGCAAGTACATCACTGAGATAATCTACGATGAGGCGCTTCCATTCGATAAATTGACAACGACTGCCGAGCGCTCTTGGCTGAGATATGAGTTGTCTCTGGACGGTAAAGAGACTTTTGTAGGATTTTCGTACAAGCTGAATGCGGTTTTCATCCTCCTGGCCCTGCTCCTGTTCGTGCGGATCAATAGTTATTTGTTCAAGAAATATCAAGGCAAAAAGTGGTTCAAGCGGAGTAAAGCCTGACTTAGCGGGCAGTTACCTTGCTCCCGGAACAGCACAAAACCGGCTTATACAACCAACTTCTTTTTCACGGCCAGCTTCTCAGCATCGGTGCGCGTAAGTTTGAAGGCTTCCTGAAGATAATGGGCTGATTTAGCTGCGTCTATCGTGCTATACAATTCTCCCAGCAATAGAAAATAAAAATAGTCGGGTTCAATGTCGAGCTTTTCAGCTTCTGCTATCGCTTTTTGCGCGCCTTTGGCTTTATACAACGCGTAAGTTCTGTTGAGTGCCGCAACGGGCGAGTAGTTGATTTGAAGTAAATGGTTGTACAAATGCAGGATCTGCTCCCACTTCGCCGGCGTTCCCTCGCGCTGCGTATGCCAGAATGCAATGCCAGCTTCGAGGTGGTACCTGCTTAGCTGATTGCCGCTTTTGGCCTGATTTAAAAAGTGCATTCCCTTGCTGATCAGGTCACCGTTCCAGCTGCTCGTATCCTGCTCTTCATAGAGTACCAACTCGCCGGAACCCGACAGTCTTGCATCAAAGCGGGACGCGTGAAAACACATTAATGCAAGCAGCGCATTTACTTTCGGCTGATTGGTCAGTGTATTTTCAATGAGCATCAGGCAAAGGCGCATCGCGTCAAAACACATATCGCGGCGGAGCGTTTTGTGCTGACTCTGAGAGTAGTATCCCTCATTGAAAAGCAGATAAATAGTCAGGAGTACGGGATCGAGCCGCTCGGAAAGAATTACGCTGTCCGGCATTTCAAAGCTGAGTTTTTGCGATCTCAACTTCTCCTTCGCCCGTGTCAGGCGCTTGTTAATAACCTCTTTTGTTGTACCAAAAGCATCGGCGATCTCCCCTATCCCGAACCCGCAGAGAATGCGCAGTGACAATGCGATCTGCGACTCTGCGGCTATCGCAGGATCACAGATCGCAAACATCATCCGCAGCTGACTATCAGCGATATGCCCGGGTGACAAATCAATTTCGCTATCATATTCAGCTGTGTTATCCGCAAGTACCGGAGCCACTTTCTCGTTGAAGATCGCATTTCGGTGAAGGTGATTTTTCGCCTTGTTCTTTGCAACTTCGTAAAGCCAGCCGGCCGGATTAGGCGGTACCCCCTCGATCCCCCAGGAATGCATTGCCACCAGGAAAGTTTCGCTGGCAATGTCCTCGGCTACCTCAAACTGTTCCAAACCGAATTTGCGGCACAGTACAGACACAATCTTGCGGTACTCCGTCCTGAAAAGATGCGGAATGAGGTTGTCATTTTTCATGCACTGAAGAAATCATTCTTACTTCGACGCTATTCCCCTCGCCATACAAAATGGGACAGGCAGCCGCCATGGCCGTTGCATCTTCCAGGCTCTCGGCCTTCACCATGATGAACCCGGCAAGTGACTCTTTTATCTCAACAAAAGGTCCGTCAGTGACTATGCCGCCCGGCTTCAATACTTTTCCTTCGGTAGACAAGCCTTTTCCACCGACAAACCTGTTACGTGCTGCAATGTCCCCTACCCAATTATTATACATTTCCATAAACCCCTGCATTTGTTCCGGTGAGGGTTGCGCTTCTTTGGTAAGCAGGTCAAGGCGCATCAGAATCAGGTACTCGTCCATTTCGCGGCGATCATTTTGAGTTTCCATAAAAATCAATTTTTTGAAGTTAAATACTGGTTTTACATCATTACAAATGAGATCTGAAAAACAGGACATTGATCCGGATAAAATCTCAAAAAGCCCGCATTTCCCCGCTCCTTCTGCAGTTCGGTTTAAAATAATTGACCACAAAAAGAGACGATTGAAGTAAATTGCGCATTCCATCGAAAGAACGGACTTTTTTATACCTAAATCCAATACCTACTATGCAAGTACATCGACTGTTTCTATTTTTTGCATTTTTTATTTGGTTAGAACCAGCTTCGGCGCAAGACAAAAAATACAGTATCGTCATCAAAGGTGGCCACGTAATCGATCCCAAAAACAATGTGGACGCGGTTATGGACATCGCGATTGAAGGTACTCCGGGCGGTACCGACGGCAAGATTGCCCTGGTTGCCAAAAACATCGACCCTAAACTCGCCGTACAGGTTGTTGATGCAAAAGGCCTCTATGTAACGCCCGGCCTGATCGATATTCACGTGCATTACTTCTGGGGTACCGACCTGAAGGGCACTTACCGCAACGGGCCAAATGGTTTGCAGGCCGACGGATTTACATTCCGGACGGGCGTTACCACGGTAGTAGATGCAGGCAGTTCCGGCTGGAAAACCTTCGAGACCTTTAAAGCACAAACCATAGACCTGTCAAAAACGCGCGTTCTTGCGATGCTGAATATTGTAAGAGAAGGAATGGCGGGCGGCAAGTTTGAAAATAGTCTGGACGAAATGGACGTTGCGAAAACAGCGGAAATGGCGAAGAAGTATCCCGATGAGATTGTGGGAATCAAGCTGGCGCATTTCAGCGGCCACGACTGGACACCTACCGATCGTGCACTGGAAGCCGGGAAGCTGGCCAATGTTCCGCTAATGGTAGATTTCGGAGGTGCCGATCCGGTACTCCCGTTAGAAGAGCTCTACCTGAAAAAGCTCCGTCCCGGTGACATTTACACGCATTGTTTTGGTGGAAACAGCGATAACAGCGGGAAAGGCAGGGAATCAATCGTGGATATCTCGACCAATAAAGTAAAACCATATGTAATGGAGGCGCAAAAGAAAGGTGTTGTTTTTGACGTGGGATTTGGCGGCGCAAGCTTTCTGCTCGCACAGGGACAACCTGCTATCAAACAAGGCTTCTACCCCAATTCGATCAGCACGGATCAGCACATATCGAGCATGAACGGGCCGATGAAAGACATGAACAATATCATGTCGCTGTTTATGGCCCTGGGAATGGACTTTAAGAGCGTGATCGCCGCCAGTACCTGGCACCCGGCCAAAGAGATCAGGCGCGAGGAGCTGGGCCACTTGTCTGTAGGCGCCATTGCGGATGTTGCGGTACTTAACCTGCGCGACGGGAAATTCGGTTTTTACGCACGTGATGGCAGGATCGAAGGTAAAAAACGCATTGAGACGGAACTCACGATCAAAGGCGGAAGTGTTGTTTACACATTGAATGCATTGGTTGACCCGGTTAATCTGCCACGTCCGGCTGCGAAAAAATAAGCGCTTTCAGTTTTATGTAAAAACAAAAAAGCAACTCCGTCCCGACCCCGGAAAGAGTTGCTTTTTCAGTTTTAGCTTTTTACAAATATCAGACTGCTTTTACAATCTTCATTTCTTCGGGATTCCAGTTCACAACCGTGTTTTCGAAGTAGCTTTTATTGGATAACAACGCCGGTCCCGCGGCACGGAAACCGAAAACAGCATCTTCAACAATCGTTTTGTTACCGCGCATTGCATCGAAGAACAATGCAAAATGGTCGAGCCGGTCGTCGTAACCCTGCGGCGCTTTGTACTCCTCAAAATCCGGTTCAGACATTTCAGGGATCACCGGATACTTTGTGCGGTACTCAGCCAGAAACTTCTCCTGCATGTCTTTCGGGAAGGTGTCAATGGTATACCCCGGCGCTTTGGCCATTTTCTTTTTCTTCACAGTAACAGTATTGCCCGAGAGGGTGATCTGCCCGTCGGTACCTACAAACCGGAAACCCGATCCTCCGCCGGATCCGTCAGCAAAATTCACACGCAGCGTCAGGTTAAATGCAGGGTGAGTAGCTGTTTTCGGATAATCGTAAATCCCGACCATCACGTCCGGCACATCGCGTCCGTCTTTCCAGTAGCGCAAGCCGCCACTGGTCATAATGCGCGTCGGACCTTTGCTATCAAGGATATAATGCATTCCTGAAAACAAATGGACGAAAAGGTCGCCCGCTACGCCGGTACCATAATCCTGGTAATTTCTCCATCTGAAAAAACGCAATGGATCATAAGGCATTTTAGGCGCTTTATTGGAAAGAAAACGGTCCCAGTCCACTGTTTTCGGCGAAGCATCGAGCGGAATGGAGTATTGCCACGCTCCCTGCGCTGAGTGGCGGTCGTAGTAAACCTCCACAAAGTTCAGTTCGCCGATCGCGCCGGCTTTATAAAGTTCTTTTGCTTTGGCATAAATAATGGAGCTTACCCGCTGACTTCCTACCTGAAAAACTTTTTTGGAATCATTCTGAGCCTTGATCATATCATAACCCTGCTCAATTTTATGCACCATCGGCTTTTCGCAATAAACCGCCTTTCCGGCCTTCAATGCCTCAATTCCGATCTGCGAATGCAGGTGGTCGGGGGTAGCGAGGATGATCGCGTCAATGTCCTTCCGGTTCAGGATCTCGGTGTAGTCACGCGTGGTTTGAATATCGCTGCCAAACAGCTCTTTGGCTCTTACCAGATGTCCGTCGTACAAATCTGCAACGGCCATCAACTTGACGCCGGGCACCTGCAATGCAGTGCGCGTATCACCCATTCCCATGATCCCCGTACCAATGCAGGCGATCTGGATCTTGTCGTTGGCTGCTATCTTCCTATTGAGCCAGGGCAGTTCGTGAGAAGTGGATTTCTTATTACCGGCTAATAATTCGTGAACAGGGCTTGCCGCCAGTAATGCGCCTCCTGATAATTTTTTAATAAAATCTCTTCTGTTTTTTTGGTTAAAATAGGACATAGGATCCAAGGTGTTAGTATTTGATTCTCTGAGGGATGAAAATAATAACAAAACCTTCAAAATCGGCGGTGCCTGCTTTAATATATCTGTATTGGTAAAAAACCTGCGGCAGCTTCTTGCGACATATCATTTAAATATTACTTTTGCATCCAATTAGCGGCCAGGTGGTGGAATTGGTAGACACGCTACTTTGAGGGGGTAGTGCCCGTTTGGGTATAGGAGTTCGACTCTCCTTCTGGTCACAGTCGATAAAGTGCGTTTGAGCAATCAACGCACTTTTTTTGTTTTTAAAGGTTCGGGAGAGCCATTAATAAAAAGCCCCGGACAGATGTCCAGGGCTTCCGTTCTTTATGACAGCTACAACTACCCGCTTACTTGGTATAAATGTGAACATTTGAAAGTCGTTGCCCAAGGTGTCGGACAGCACTCTCTAACTTTTCTGCTTGTTTAGCAGATGGGAATTTCTTCCCGGTGGCATATTGTCGTACTAAACTTCCATTCAAACCTGATGCCTTCGCAATCTCAGTTATATTAAGAAAGCGGAACTCCTCAAAAAAGGCAATTAAATCGTATTCGATATTGAAAACAATTTGTTTCGCATCCAAGTCATGGAAATCAGACAATAGCTTTTTCATTTTCATTTCCAGCTCCTCTATACTGGAAGCCTGATCAACGATTAAATCATCATCATAAACCAACCTTCCCCAGAGTGAGCCGTCTTGTCCCTCTACGATCATCTCGACCGGTGAGGCATGACTGTTGTCGCTCTTGTTATCCATAGTAGTTGTAGTTTTGCAGATCGTTCGGTTCCTTATTAATGTATATATGTTCACAATTAACCATGCCTGAAAGCAGGCGAGTTTAGTTATTTCAAACCCGCCTGTTTCAAAATGCTATTTAAAGTGCCCCGGGGTATCTCATCTTTACCCTCATAAGAGACAGTAATCTTTCCCTTTTTATGGGGATGGATATACTGCTTGTGACTGGTACCTTTCAGGGGCAACTTTACATACCATCCGTCCTCTTTCAGGATTTCGAGTAATTGTCTTGCCGTCATGTCAAAAAACGTTTTAGATGAGCATTATTGCTATCTTGAACAAAAGTAACATATTTGTTACTCTACAGCAAGCTTTTTGAGAGTTTTCTAAACGTATCCTAATTAAATTTCAGGCCCCTTAAACTCCTATCGGATTTTGCGCGAGAGTAGCTGCTTTTGCATTAAGTAGTTATTCTTTTTGAATCCAAAATTGTTATCAGATTGAAATAACTTTTTTTGTTTTCTGGCGGGTAAATTCCTGGTTTAAACAGCTTATTGCTAGTTACTTGCTATTAAGCAGTTATCTTTAATCAAAGATCGGATAACCTAATTCAACCCTGAAATCATTGAAATTCAAGCGCTACTCCTGTTCGTTTCTCTCCATTCAAATTCTTGCAGGTCTTGTTTTTTCCGGAACAGCCGTTTTTGGTCAATGCAGGGAAAAGATAAGTGAGGCCAATCGTAAGATTGTGCATTATCACGATATCAAGCTGAGTAACAAGGGAGAGTACCTTACGCTGACGCGCTGCGGAAAAGAGCGGATCTTTTCCTACAATAATAAGAGCCTCGATATGGTGTACCACGTGGGCATGTTTACGGAAGTCCGGGTGTTTTCGTCAAGAGGCAACTTTTCGCTTTACACGGCAAAGTCCGAGCGCGCACCCTGGCAGCCTGTGATGACGCTCTCCACTCCCATAACCGAAAAGGAACTACAAAAGATGAATGGTACCGCGCGGATCGAAGTGATTCTTCCGGAAGAAAAGCGGGTATTTGTTTTCAGCGAAGCAAGCAACAAGCTTCTTCAAAAAGCCCTCGCCTGCATGAACTGAGCGTTACTTCAAAGGTAAAACAGCTCCTTGTTCAGCAATGTAATTATAGATTCGAAATCCGCCCGGTTAGCCGCAAAATCCATCTGGTTTACATCTATTTCCAGGATTTTACCGTGGTCATAATTTTTGGCAAAATCCTCGTAGTAGCGGTTAAGGCTTGAAAGATACTCCGTCGATATATCGGCTTCAAAGTCACGCCCCCGTTTCTTGATCTGGGAAACAAGCTTGGGAATGTCCGCTTTGAGATAAATGAGCAGATCCGGCTGTGAAACTGTATTAATAATTGACTTGAAAAGCAGTTGGTAAGTCTGGTAATCCCGCTCCGCCATTACGCCGGATTCATACAAATTCCTGGCGAAAATGTAGGCATCTTCATAAATCGTGCGGTCCTGAACAATGGTAGAATAGGTAGTTGCCCTGATCTGCTGCACCTGCGCGAACCGGCTGTTCAGAAAGAAAATCTGCAAATTAAAAGCCCAGCGGGGCATATCATGGTAAAAATCGGCGAGATAAGGATTGCCTTCAACTGCCTCGTACATTACATCCCATTTATAATATTCGCCCAGCATCTGGGTGAGCGTCGTTTTTCCTGCGCCTATATTACCAATGATCGCGATGTGCATACGTTCAATTTTAGATTTTCTGTCCGGGTGCTTTTTGCAAAAATATGTATTTCAAAATGAGTTAGAACTGCACCTGTGCGATTTTCGTTAAAGTTGTGTTATTAGTATATTTGCCATCGATTTTGGCGAAAAAAGCTATTTCGCGAGGTACTTTTCCTCTCTTGTTAAAACCAAATCAGTTGTAATGAAGCCGTTCAGGGTTATTTTATATTATTGCTACTCTCCCATTGCTGATACCGAAACTTACCGGGACGAGCACCACGTGTTTTGCGTTGAGCATAACCTGCTTGGGCGAATTATCGTCGCGCCGGAAGGATTGAACGGTACCGTTTCAGGCACCCCGGAAGATTGTGAAGCTTATATGAATTATGTGCGTTCGGATGCGCGTTTCAGCCATGTTCAGTTCAAAGTGGAGGAGCATGATAAGATTGCATTTCAAAAACTGCACGTGCGTGTAAAAGATGAGATTGTCAATTCTGACCTGCCTGTTAACCCCCTGGAACGAACCGGAAAACACCTTGAACCGGCTGAATTCAAGAAGCTGATCAATGATCCTGATGTGGTGTTGGTCGATATGCGCTCGGATTATGAGCACGAAGTCGGCAAGTTTAAGGGAGCGATCACATTTGATATGCATACCCTCCGCGAACTGCCGGAGCATATTCACGAGATCGAGCATTTGAAAGACAAAAAGATCGTTACTTATTGTACCGGCGGGATCAAATGCGAAAAAGCCAGCGCCTACCTGTTAGACCAGGGATTTAAAGATGTATATCAGCTCCACGGCGGCATTATCCGGTACGGACTTGAAGAAGGCGGCGAAAATTTTGATGGAAAATGCTACGTTTTTGATAACAGGATTACAGTTGACGTAAACAGCGTTAACCCGACTGTGATCTCCAAGTGCTACATCTGTAATGAACCTTGCGACCGGATGATCAACTGTGCGAACGCGGAATGCAACACGCACGTACCTGTTTGTATCAAATGCGGCGAAGAAATGGAGGGCGCATGCTCACCTGAGTGCAAGGCGCACCCAGGCAAGCGGATCTATGATGGGACAGGTTATTACGTAAGCCAGAGCAACCATTATCATCCATTGCAGGGTTTGAAGAGCCAGAAAAAGAACCTGAAGAAAATGAAGATGGCGCAGTAAACACAATCAGCATCAATCAGTTAAGTCGCTTTTCGAGTATATAATCATTCATCCAGTACGGACCGATCGGGATATCCTGTTCTCTGATCACCTGGTAGCCCTGCTTTTCATAAAAGGCTTTTGCCTTATTATACCTGTTGACATTAAGGAGCATTACCCAGCCACCAGCCTGCATGACGTAACGCTCCGCTTCACCTAGAAGGAATTTGCCCGCACCCGTACCCTGCGTCGAAGGAAGTACATATAATTTATGTAATTTGAACGTTCCGGGTTTTTCTCCGGAGACAGATGCGAAGCCGGCGGGCTCATTTTCTTTCATCAAAATCAAAAAAAACTGGCCTTCCTTCATTTGGGATTTCAAAGCGTCAGAAGAATATATTTTATCAAACATATAGTCAATCTGATCCTTGCTAAGGATTTCACCATAAGTAGGTTCCCAGGTTTGCTCCTGTATTGAAATGATCGCCGGTATATCCGCCGCGGTCGCGTGCTTTATTGAGAATGCGGGCATATTGTTTAAATTTGAGCTTAAAACTGCAAATAAATAGTTATAAACCTAAAAACCAGCATTGCTTCATCGCAGCCGCCGGAGCGTATTTCCAGAGGCTTTCCGATAAGTAGAAATATATGAAACCCCTCATTTTAGTTACAAATGACGACGGCATCACATCCAAAGGAATCCGGACACTGGTAGAAATCATGCAGGAGCTGGGTGAAGTGGTGGTTGTAGCGCCCAATAGTCCCCAATCGGGAATGGGCCACGCGATCACAATCGGCGAGCCGCTCCGCCTTTATGCTACCCACATCTTTGATAATGTGACGGAGTATGAATGTTCGGGCACACCTGCGGATTGCGTGAAAATAGCAAAGCACCACATTCTGCTGGACAGAAAGCCTGACCTGGTAGTGAGCGGGATCAATCATGGAAGCAATAACTCGATCAATGTGCTTTACTCCGGCACCATGTCGGCTGCGATAGAGGCAGCGATTGAAGGCATTCCGGCCATCGGATTTTCATTATGCGATTTTCGCGAGGATGCTGATTTTAGTCACGGTGTACCTTTCATTAAATCGATCACCGAAGAAGCCCTGAAAAACGGGATACCTATTGGAATCGCATTAAATGTCAATATTCCTGCGAAAAGCGATTTGCCGATTAAAGGGGTGAAGGTGTGCCGGCAGGCGCTCGCGAAGTGGCAGGAGAAATTTGATTACCGTGTGGATCCGAATGGCAGAGGCTATTTCTGGATGGCGGGCGAGTTCGTCAATTTTGATACCGAAAAAGAAGATACGGATGTCTGGGCACTTGAAAACAATTATATCTCAGTTGTCCCTTGTCAATATGATCTGACAGAGTATGAAGCTTTAAAACAGCTCTCAACCTGGGATTTATAATCTAAAATTCAGCTATGGCATTAGTAGGTCGCTTATTAAAACGAGGCATACATTTTAGCAACATCGTCGCTAACAGGCGCAAGGCAAGTCTTCATCAGCAACAAAAAAAGACACTGGCCAAGCTGCTCGCAAAAGCCAGGTACACCGAGTTCGGCGAGAAATACAACTTCGACGAACTGCTTTCATCGATTCTTTTCAACGAAAAAGGGGCATTTTACGAGCTATACAAACGCTCTGTCCCTGTGCACGATTACAATAAGATTTTCAATGAATGGTGGCACAAATCACTTGCAGGTGAAAAGGATGTTTGCTGGCCGGGACAGATCAAATATTTTGCATTAAGCTCAGGAACATCGGAAGCTTCTACAAAGCACATTCCGGTGACCAAAGCAATGTCCCGGGCAATGCAAAAAACAAGTATCCGCCAGATTTTATCACTTGGCAACTACAAAGATCTCCCCGATGACCTGTACGAGAAAGGTTTCCTGATGCTCGGCGGAAGTACCAATCTTAATGGTCAGGACAAGCATTTTGAGGGCGATTTAAGTGGTATTCAGGCCAAACAGATCCCCTATTGGTTCCGTCCTTATTACAAGCCGGGTGAGAAAATTGCTGCTCAGAAAGATTGGGGCTTAAAGCTTGAAGAGATTACGAAACAGGCGCACGAATGGGATATCGGCTTCGTGGTGGGCGTTCCGGCCTGGATCCAGCTTTTAATGGAAAAGATCATTGACCATTATAAAGTTAAAACCATTCACGATATCTGGCCGAACCTGCGCGTATTTGGTCACGGCGGGGTTTCTTTTGAACCTTATCGTAAAGGATTTGAGAAGCTGCTCGCCAGGCCGCTGATCTACATCAATACTTACCTGGCCTCCGAAGGCTTTATTGCCTATCAAACCCGTCCCGGCGCACAGGGAATGGAGCTGGTGTGTGATAACGGACTATTTTTTGAGTTTGTCCCGTTTACCCAAGAGAATTTCGACTCGGAGGGAACGTTGCTCGCCAACCCGAAAACGCTGATGATCGATCAGGTGGAAGAAGGGACGGAATACGCATTGCTGCTGTCAACCTGCGCCGGCGCGTGGCGGTATCTCATCGGGGATACATTGAAATTTATTGACAAAGCAAAAGGCGAGATTGTAATTACCGGCCGCACGAAGCATTACCTCAGTCTTTGCGGCGAGCACTTGTCGGTAGATAATATGAATAAGGCGATCGATCTTGTATCCGACGAAATGGGCATTACCGTGAAAGAATTTACGGTGAGCGGCGTGGAGCACGGTTCGATGTTCGCGCATCAATGGTACATCGGTGTGGAAGAACAGGATGTAGATACCGAACTTCTGAAAAAGAAACTGGATGCAAAACTGTCTGAGTTAAACGACGATTACGCTGTTGAGCGCCGGCACGCATTGCAGGAGGTTTTCGTGACCGTGCTACCCAATCAGGTATTTTACGATTGGATGAAATCAAAAGGTAAAATGGGCGGACAACATAAATTTCCGCGCGTATTCAAAAACTTCCTGATCGAAGAATGGAAGGCTTTCCTGAAAACCCAGGGATACGAAATGAAATAGCTACTTGATAAAGTTGGTATAAGCGATTTGACAGGCGATCAGGATGAAAACTGCGCCTGTCACTTTGTTAAATACCGTTACCACTTTGGGTGTAAAAAGCCGCTTCAAGCGCTGGGCAGAGAATGCAATCCCGCATTCGACCAGGAAAACCGCAATCACGCTCGCTCCGAAAAACAGCATTACCTGGTTCAGATCATAATGCAGGTTGGTACGGATATAGGAAGCAATGGTAACCCAGCTGATGAAATTCACCGGGTTCAGCCCGTTTAACAAAAATCCTGTTGTAAAATAGTAGACAAGACTCCCCAGGCTGGTCTGCGGATAAGCAATCTTCGGCTGGCCTTTGATCAGGTTGCCCAGCCCGAGCACAAGCAGGAACACCACGCCCGCACCTGCCATGTATTGCTTGAAATTGGGAATATCCGGCAGCAACGCAGTACCGAAGATCGCGAAGAAAACAAAGATGATATCGCATACAAAAACGCCGAACGCGATTTTGACACCACTCCAAAACCCATTGTCGACACTATTTTGGACCAAAGAAAAAAATACGGTACCAAAAGTGAGACAAAGGGCAATGCCGGTGAGCGTACCATAGAGCAGCGACGCCAGCATATCAGATCCCTTTCAGCCGGGCTGTCATGAGAATGGCGCAGACAGACATCGAATCGGTGATCTCAGAACGCATCACCATTTCAACTGCCTCCGTAAGCGGCACGATCCTGACCTGCAGATCTTCCGTATCTTCCGGCTCGGCTTCCTGTTGGGTAAGTTCTTCGGCTATGTATAAAAATGCCTCTTCGTTCGTGGCCGAATTGGAAGTATGAATGCGCGCCAGCTTGGTCCATTTATTGGCCACCAGACCGGTTTCTTCCTTCAACTCCCTTTGCGCCGCGGCAAGTACATCGGTACCTAGCAAGCCGCCGCCTTCGGGAATTTCCCAGGAATATTCATCGATCGCATAGCGGAACTGACCAACCAGATAAATGTTATCGTTTTCGTCAAGCGGAATAATGCCAATCGCCTGATTCTTAAATTTCACGAGCCCGTAAATGCCTTTGTTGCCCGACGGATTGATTACGTTGCGGTGGCTGAGTTCAAGCCAGGCATTTTCATATACAGTTTGTGACGAAAGTGTTTTCCAGTTATTTTCTGTGGACATAACCCGCTTTTTCTTAGTATTTTTAACCTCGGAATTTTAGCTCCCAGATGCAAATAAACCAAAATAAGCTCAAACAACGTCTCATTTTGCTGTCTTTTATAGCCAGTATCCTGCTGACGGGGTTGAAGTTTTTTGCCTACTATATTACTTCTTCCAATGCAATCCTGAGCGACGCTCTTGAGTCGATCATCAATGTGATTGCGAGTGGTTTTGCCTTTTACAGTATCTACCTTTCAGCCCAGCCGAAAGACCGCAACCACCCGTATGGACACGGGAAAGTCGAGTTCTTTTCTGCCGGTTTTGAAGGTGCATTGATTATGATTGCTTCGCTCTTCATTATTATAGAAGCAGTGAAGCGTCTGATGGACCCCGCACCTATCCAGAACCTGCTGCAAGGATCGGGTTTCATTATTTTCACCATTTTTGTCAATACCATCATCGGCTATAAGCTGCTTCGAGAGGGAACAAAGGCCAACTCACTTGCGCTGATCGCCGACGGAAGGCATTTGATGTCGGACAGTATCAGCAGCCTTGTGCTGATTGTGAGCGTCGGCCTCATTATACTTACCGGTCAGGTGTGGATTGACAGCGCAGCCTCCCTCCTGTTCGGCGTGTTCCTGGCTTATAACGGTTTTCATCTTGTGAGCAAATCGGTGGCGGGATTAATGGATGCAAGCGACGAGGCGCTGCTGGAAAAAGTGGTTCAAACCTTACGGGACAACAAGAAGCCGGACTGGATTGACGTTCATAACCTGCGCGTGCAGCAGTACGGATCGGACCTGCACATTGACTGCCACCTGACGCTACCCTATTATTGGGAACTTCAGAAAGTGCACGAAACAATTCATAACTTTGAAAACACACTTAAAAACAGCCACAGCGGCGAAACCGAGATTTTTGTGCACGCAGACCCCTGCCTGTTTCAATGCTGCTACTTTTGCAGAATTGACAATTGCCCGGTACGCCAGCACGATTTCATTCAGGATATTGAATGGGATGCGGCTAAGCTGGTGAAGAATGAGAAGCTTTACACAGAAGCCAAGATCAATATACAAGAATAACTTTTAATCTAAATTCCAACCAAAATGTACGTTTCCCGACGCGATTTCCTAAAACAGGCAGGAGCTACTGCGCTTGCTGCCAGTACCTTTACCGATCTTTTTGCAGCTGATCCTGCCAAAAAGCTTTGGTTTGACATTTCCCTGGCTGAATGGTCGCTGCACAAAGCATTATTTGCCAAAAAACTGACCAACCTTGAATTCCCTGAACTTGCTAAAAAAGAGTTTGGTATATCCATCGTTGAGTACGTAAACCAGTTCTTCAAGGACAAAGCTGAGGATAAAACGTACCTGAATGATCTGATTAAAAGACAAAAAGACAACGGTGTTAAGGCGCACCTGATCATGATCGACGGTGAAGGCGGCCTGGGCGAATTGGATGCTGCTGTGCGTAACAAAGCTGTTGAAAACCATTACAAATGGGTGGAAGCTGCAAAATACCTGGGTTGCAAAACCATTCGTGTGAATGCATTCGGAAAAGGATCCAATGAAGAAATCGCGAAGGCTGCGGTAGAAGGTTTGGGTAAATTGGGTGAATTTGCTGCCAAAACAGGCATCAATGTAATCGTAGAAAACCACGGCGGTTCTTCTTCAAACGGACAGTGGCTATCGGGTGTAATGAAGCAGGTTAACCTGAAAAATGTAGGTACACTACCTGATTTCGGTAATTTCTGTATTAAACGTTCGTCAACCGGCTGCGAAGAGTCTTACGACAGATACCAGGGAACAAAAGAACTGATGCCTTTCGCAAAAGGTGTAAGTGCAAAAACCTACGATTTCGACGAAAAAGGAAACTGCATTGAAACAGACTATACAAAAATCCTGAAAATCGTTAAAGAAGCAGGTTTCAAAGGTATCGCAGGTATCGAGTACGAAGGAAGCAAGCTTTCTGAATATGATGGTATCAAGGCAACGAAGGCGTTGCTGGAGAGAGTTGGACCGATGGTTTAATAATCAAGCCTATTATAAAAAGAGGGATTTGCGCGGTGCAAATCCCTCTTTTCGTTTTGTTAGCTAAACTCTTTTGTCACCCTGAGCGGACCGGGCCGCCGGGCGGTCGAAGGGCAGGGTGACAAAATGAATTGAATTACATTCCCAAATAACTCAAAAACTCCTTCTTAGTCGCTTCGTTTTCGAACCTACCGCCGTAGTATGCTGTAACCGTAGAACTTCCTGAATCGCGGATGCCCCGGGATTGTACGCACATGTGCTGGGCATCAATAACTACGGCAACGTCTTCGGTTTGTAGCGCCTGCTTCAATTCGTTGGCAATTTGTACGGTAAGCCGCTCTTGTACCTGCGGGCGCTTGGCGTAGTACTCTACAATGCGGTTGAGCTTGGATAAGCCGATTACCTTGCCGCTCGAAATATACGCTACGTGCGCTTTACCGTAAATGGGCACAAAATGGTGCTCGCAGTTGGAGAACACCGAAATGTCTTTCTCGACCAGCATCTGGTCGTATTTGTATTTATTGTCAAACAGCGTTATCGCCGGCTTGTTCTTCGGGTCTAGGCCGCTGAAAACTTCTTTTACAAACATTTTCGCGACCCGCTTGGGAGTTCCTTTAAGACTGTCGTCAGCCAGGTCCAGGCCCATTATTTCCATGATGTGCCTGAAATGCTTTTCGATCAGCTCAATTTTCACCTCGTCCTCCATAGCAAAAGCATCCTTGCGAAGAGGCGTTTCGATTGAGTTAAACACATGATCGTCACCGATTTCTTCCAGGTCCAAAATTTCAGATGGCGGGATATTCGACAAAGTTCCGTTCGGTTTCATATAATCTAATTTTCAGGTCAAGCCCTGAATCAATTTTAGGTCTTAAAATGGAATAAATAACGATCGCTATGTTCTCTGCGGAAGGATTGAGGGATTGGAATTCGGGTACGTCAAGGTTCAGGTTTTTGTGGTCAAAACGATCGATCACAAACTCCTTCAAAATGGCGCTGAGTACTTTCATATCCATCACATAACCTGTCTCAGGATCAACCGGACCGGTCACCTGTATGATCAGCTCATAGTTATGCCCATGAAAATTAGGGTTGTTGCATTTATCGAATACTGCTGCGTTCTTCTCCTCTGACCACGCCGGGTTATGAAGACGATGAGCCGCATTGAAATGCTCCTTCCGGAACACAGCCACCTTTTGCACCATATTGTAAATCACTTAAATAATGAATCCTTAAATGTCGTAACAAAGTATGTGTCCAACACATTTAAGGCGTGAGCCTGCGTGAAATGCTCTTTGGAGTCACTTGCTTTGGGTAAACGCCATACATTTCCAAAATGTTCACATCAATGCAAAATCATGTGCAGCTTCGTGGAATTATTTAATTCGTAAAAAAAATAAAAAACTACTTATTGCATGTAAATTGCGCTCAAACGCAGAATAAAGAAGAGCCTGAATGGCGATTATTCAGTATTGTATATAAATAGTTAAATTTCGCGACAGATAACCCCCCGGAAAGTCCATTAACCAACATTTAAATGAGCAAAAAAAATAGCTACCTGGTTCCTCTCCTTATCATTGGTATCATCTTTTTCATCATGGGTTTCGTGACCTGGGTCAACGGAACACTGATCAGTTTCTTCAAAAAGGCATTTTCGCTGGATAACACCAGTTCCTACCTGGTAACATTCGCATTCTTCATTTCCTATACCTTAATGGCAATCCCCTCTTCACTCGTTCTCAAAAAGACGGGTTTCAAGAATGGAATGTCGATCGCATTGCTGGTAATGGCGGCTGGTACACTGATATTTATTCCTGCAGCTTCCATGGCGTCTTACGGACTCTTCCTGGTGGGTTTATTCACGATAGGGATCGGACTTACGGTATTGCAAACTGCCTCAAACCCTTACGTTACGATTCTTGGGCCGCGTGAAAGTGCTGCGCAGCGTATCAGTATCATGGGGATTGCCAACAAAACAGCCGGTGTAATCAGCCAGCTGATTTTTGGCCAGTTGCTACTGGCAGGCGCCTCGTCTGTTGATCCGAAAGATGAGCTCGATAAAGTGGTCACTCCTTACATTGTACTTACACTTGTGCTCGTGGCTACTGCGATCATGATCCGGTTTTCAAAAGGACTTGTGGAAGTGAGCGAAGAGGAAGAAGAGCCTGTGGTAAGCTCATCGCAGGTTGTTGTGACAAAAACGAGCGTATTGCAATTCCCGAACCTTGTCATGGGTGTGATTGCATTGTTCTGTTATGTGGGTGTAGAAGTAATCGCCGGTGATACGATTATCAGTTATGGTATCGACCTTGGCTTCGCAGAAGAAGAGGCGCGCCTTTTTGGCACCTACACACTTTATGGAATGATGTTCGGCTACATTCTTGGGGTTGCATTGATCCCTAAATATGTTTCCCAACAAGCTTACCTCAAATTCTGCGCGATCCTGGGTGTAATTGTCACCCTGGTTGCAGTAAACTCAACGGGCTTCACTTCCGTACTTTGCATTGCAATATTAGGTTTTGCCAATGCGGTAATCTGGCCTGCGCTCTGGCCATTGTCGCTGAGCGGTTTGGGTAAGTTTACCAAAACTGCTTCTGCCCTTCTGGTAATGGGTATATCGGGTGGCGCCATTCTGCCGCTTGTGTACGGAGGTATCGCTGATTCCATTGGCAGCACCCAGCAGGCTTACTGGATCATGTTGCCGCTCTACCTGTTTATTCTCTATTTCGGTCTGTTTGGCCACAAAAAGAAAAGCTGGTAGTTCATGAGAATTTCAACTTCCGGCCGCATTTGTCTCTTTGGTGAACACCAGGATTATCTTGGATTACCGGTCATCGCAGCCGCTATATCGCGCAGGATCAGTATCGACGGTACTTACCGGAACGACGATCAGGTAACCCTGCATTTGCCTGATCTGGGTATCAGGGAAGATTTTTCACTCCGCGATACGTTTCCCTACGTGGTGCAGCGCGATTATTTTCGCAGTACAATTAATGTGCTCAGGCGAAAGGGACTTGTCTTTTCAAGGGGCTTTGAGTGTACCATTCACGGCAACATTCCGATCAATTCAGGTACGTCAAGTTCGTCTGCCCTCATCGTTTCCTGGGCGCACTTCCTGGACAGAATGAGCGATAATCCCGCCAACTATTCTCAAAAGGAGCTTGGGGAAATTGCCAATGCAGCGGAGGTTCTCGAATTCGGAGAGCCCGGCGGCATGATGGACCACTATTCTACTGCGATCGGAAATGTAATTTACCTTGAATCCACGCCCGAAATCAAGGTTGAAACGCTCACGCCCAAGTTGGGTACCTTCGTTCTCGGTGATTCCCTTGAACCAAAAGACACCCTCGGGATTCTGGCAAGATGCCGGTTCGGAATGGAGGATGTAATCAGGAAGGTAACCTCGTTCAACCCGCAATTCTCCATTTTCAGCACACCGCCTGAGCATCTTACTGACTACCGGAACATTCTTTCGGAGGACGAGCTCGGGCTTTTGCACGCCAATGTAGAGGACCGGGATATATTGCTGGAAGGCAAGGCGCTTTTGAGCCAGAGTCCGGAAGAAGCTGTCGATCCGTCATTCGATAAACATTTCGGCGATTTGCTTTACCGGCACTACAAAAACCTCCGCGATTTCAAGCGCACTTCAACTCCCAAAATTGAGCGGATGATGGATGCAGCCTTACTCGCTGGCGCATTGGGCGGAAAAATAAACGGATCGGGCGGCGGCGGCTGCATGTTCGTTTACGCGCCCCAAAAAGCCGAAGAAGTAGCCGCAGCCATTGAAAGAGAAGGTGGAAAAAGTTACATCATCACAGTCGATTCCGGTACGAGGATTGAAGATGCAAACCCTTAAAAAGGCACGAATGTAATTCCGATTGTGTTATTCTTTTAAGACCTTTGTGCTTACCGGATCACATTCAAATTCCATGATCATCGCACCTTCTGAGACAAAAAGTAACTTGTACTGTCCATCGCTGACAGCATATCAACGCAGAAAAACCATTTCAATTCAGATCGGAGACCTTCCAATGGGCTCCGATTACCCTATCCGGGTTCAATCAATGACAACCGTAGACACAATGGACACTCAGGGTTCCATTGACGAGGTTGTCCGAATGGTTGATTCCGGATGCGAGTACGTGCGGATCACAGCTCCGAGTGTGAAAGAGGCGCAAAACCTTGAAAATATCAGAAACGGGCTGCGGAAACTGGGTATCAATGTTCCATTGATTGCGGACATTCACTTTACACCCAACGCCGCAGAGCTGGCGGCGCGCATCGTCGAGAAAGTGAGGATTAACCCCGGAAACTATGCCGACAAAAAGCGATTCGAAATTATAGATTATACAGACGCTTCCTACGCAGCCGAGCTTGAAAGGATCAGGGAGAAATTTATTCCGCTGGTCAGGATCTGCAAGGAGTATGGGACAGCAATGCGCATTGGTACCAACCACGGTTCCCTTTCTGACAGGATATTAAGCCGTTACGGCGACACACCGCTGGGTATGGTGGAATCCGCATTGGAATTCCTGCGGATCTGCGAGGAGCTGAACTACTATAACATCGCATTGTCGATGAAATCCAGTAACACCCAAGTGATGGTAGAAGCTTACCGCCTGCTGGTGCAGCGCCTGGATGAAGAAGGTCTTAAACCTTATCCGCTTCACCTCGGCGTAACCGAGGCAGGTGAGGCAGAAGATGGGCGGATCAAATCGGCGGTGGGTATCGGCACTTTGCTGGAAGATGGATTGGGAGATACCGTGAGGGTCTCACTTACGGAAGCACCCGAAAAAGAGGCGCCTGTTGCGCGTGCATTGGTCGAGCGGTACACCAAACGCGTCCCACACGATGAGATCGAGCCTATTGCGGGCTGCCCGATTAATCCCTTTCAATATACCCGGAGAGATACTTACGAAGTCAATAACCTTGGTCACCTGAACGTACCCAGAGTTATCGCTGACTACTCTGATATACCTGTTCAAAATCTTTCAGACCTGAAAAGCATCGGCCATTTTTTCCTTCCGGTACCTGATAAATGGGCTATGAACGATTTGGGTGCTGACTACATTTATACTGCCAAAAACCCTATTCCCTTCATGCTCCCAAATGGATTGAAGGAAATACTGGATTACGAACAGTGGTTGCAACATCCTGAAAAAGACAGCAAATTCCCATTGTTTGAAGCAGAAGAATGGACAGCAGAAAGAAGCGGGCAGCTCAACTTTGTAAGAGGTAACATTCATTCTTTTGACAATACCTTCCTGAACAACATCAGGGAGAATGACAGGATCGTACTGGTTGTTTTTACTCAGAACAAACATGCAATGCCCGAGCTGCGCAGGTTTTTCTACAAATTAACTGAGCTGAAAATCAAGGTACCTGTCATTGTTCAGAGAAGCTACAAGACGGATATAGGCGATAAGCTGACACTTTATTCTGCAACTGATATTGGCGGCTTGCTGGTGGATGGATTTGGCGATGGTGTAATACTTAGCCCTGATTTTGATGAAAATACATTGCACGACGACAAGCTGACCATTGCCGCTTCCTATAACAATATCGCTTTCGGGATCTTGCAGGCAGCGCGTACAAGAATGTCGAAAACGGAATATATCTCGTGCCCATCCTGCGGCAGGACGCTTTTTGACCTGCAGGAAACCACAGCAATGATCCGTAAGCACACCGAGCACCTGAAAGGCGTGAAAATTGGTATCATGGGCTGCATTGTAAACGGCCCGGGCGAAATGGCCGACGCGGATTATGGTTATGTGGGAATGGGTAAAGACAAAATTGCCTTGTATCGCGGCCAGGAAGTAATAAAAAGATCGGTAACGGCTGCGAAGGCAGTCGAAGAACTGATTGAGCTTATTCGTGAAGATGGCCGGTGGATTGAACCGGAGGAGAGAGAGGTGTATGTTTAGTCAAAAGCTGTTAGCTGTTAGCTATCGGCTTTTAGTGTTGCTGAGTAGCTTCTAAGACCCACAATGGATTTTCAGCATGTATACTTTGTTAAAAAAGGCAGAATTAAAAAACTAACCGCTAACTGCTAATAGCTAACAGCCAATAGCCAATAGCTACCAGCACCAATCATATGAAAAAGTACTTCCAACTGGGCGACGTGTTTTACTACTTCGTGCGGGTTTTCAAGAAAAAAGACCCGAATGCGCCCGACTCATTTAACCTTCGCATGATGCATGGAATCAACCGCATTTCCATCATCATGTTCCTGATTTGTCTTATTGTAATGATCGTAAGAGCATTGACCAGATGAATTTAGAAACATTGCGTGAGTATTGCCTTGAACAACCCGGTGTTACAGAAGAACTGCCTTTTGGACCTGATACACTTGTTTTCAAGGTAAAAGGCAAGGTATTTCTGCTCACCTCGCTGGATTCACCACAGTTTGGGTTTAATGTAAAATGCGACCCTGAAAAAGCAATAGAGCTAAGAGAAAAATACCCGGACGTTTTGCCCGGGTATCACATGAATAAGAAACACTGGAATACTGTCAATGTAAACGGCAGCATTCCCAGTGATTTGTTACTTGAATGGGTGAAAGAGTCTTACGATCTTGTCGTGAAGAGCTTGCCTAAGAAGGACCGCGAAGGGTTAATAGTGCATTAGCCCTTCGGCCGCCCGGCGGCCCCGTGCGCTCAGGGTGACAAGACATAGTTGAAGCCTTGTCACCCTGAGCGCAGTCGAAGGGCTACTTCGCAGCCTTCATTTCTTCATCCAACTTCTTGCTGAGTGTTTCGCATAAGCCTTCGATTGCTTCCGCCATGACGCGGTCGTTTGTTGCAGTCAGCATGGTATCGGCAATTCCGCTCATGAGTTCGATATAGAAGCGCTTCATGTCAAAAACCTCCATATCCTTTGTCCAAAGGTCAATTTTGAGGGTACCTCTGTGGTAATGGTCCCAAACGGCAATGGCAATGGCGCGGGTGTCGTTGATACCTTCATTCGGGTTGTCGGTAGCATCCCAGAATATCTTTTCAGGTATATTTTTATCGTCTAATTCAACGGTGAAATGTATTTCTGACTTTTTCATAACGGTGTTAATTTTCAGCAAAAGTAAGCATTTGACGTTTACAAAAGCTGGATAACGCTACTTTCCGGACTTGCTGAAAACCTTCTTCAACAAATCAGTTACCCTCGCACCGGGGTTCTCGCGGATCTTCTTTTCCTCCTGCGCGATCAGAACGTACAGTCCGTCAATGGTTTTCTGCGTGGCATATTCTTTGAGGTTCGGATTAACCTTCTTTACCAATGGAATCTGGTTGTAGGTATTTACAATGTCTGTATAATATTCAGTCGCCTTGTTGAGGTTCAATGTACTGTCTACAACGGGGTAAAAGGTTTTAAACAGATCATCATTGGTTGACTTTCTCAGGTACTGTGTTGCCGCATCATCCTGGCCTTTGAGGATACCAAGTGCGTCGGGTACAGTCATGGAAGTGATTGCTTTGACGAAGATTGGCTTCGACTTCTTTGCTGCATCCTCGGCTGCGCGGTTAAGGGACAATGTAAACTTGTCTACCTGCGCACCCAGTCCCATTTTCCTTAAAGTCTCTGCAACTTTCTGCGCCTCAGGAGGTACGGCAATCTTGATCAGCTCATTTTTAAAAAAACCATCAACCTTGGAAGCTTCTGCCGATCCATTGCTGATACCCACATTCAGCGCCTCCTTCAATCCCTGAACAATCTCATTTTCGGCAAGGCCGGTGTTATTCTTTCCTCCTACTTTATCGAACACCTTTCCGAGGTTAAACTGCGCCATGGAAGCGGTAGCTGAAAGCAGAGAAAACAACGTAAGAGCTATAATTTTATGTTTCATTACAAAAGACTTGGTTGGTACTGGACTAAGGTTCAAACGTACTCAATAACGATTAATTTTACTTATTTTTGGGAATTAACGGTTCTTAACAATCCATTTCAACGAGATGATTTCTTCGACAAGGGCTGAAATAATTACCATCGGTGACGAGATACTTTTTGGTCAGATTACCGACACCAATACTCAATGGATTGGCACTCAACTAACTGACATCGGCATTCGTCCGGTGCGAAAAACTTCTGTTGGAGACAACAAGCAGGATATACTGGATGCATTCGCAGAAGCAAGTCAGCGCGTGCAGGTAATTATAGTTACAGGAGGTCTCGGACCAACCCGCGACGATATCACCAAACACACATTTTGCGAATATTTCGGCACTGAACTTGAAATCAATCAGGACGCCCTGGCCCTGGTTACCTCGTTTTTCGAAAAAAGAGGTCGCGCCATGACCGAGATGAATATTCAACAGGCAGCACTACCCAAAAACTGTACCTATATACCAAACCTTTGGGGAACAGCTCCGGGAATGTGGTTTGAAAAAGACAATGTCGTGTATGTTTCACTGCCCGGGGTTCCTTATGAAATGAAGAACCTGATGGAGCACGAGATTCTGCCGAGACTGAAAGCCAAGTTCCCGACTTCTATCATCCAGCATAAATCCATTCGCACGATCGGAATAGGTGAATCCTTTCTGGCTGAGAAGATAGCCGATTGGGAAACTGCATTGCCGCCCCATATCAAGCTCGCCTACCTGCCCCATTTCGGCCAGGTCCGCCTGCGCCTAACAGGTACCGGCACCGATCAGGCGCTTCTTGAAAAAGAGTTGCAGGATCAGGTTGACAAGGTTATGCCGATCATAGAGGAACACGTATTCGGCTTTGATATTGATGAACTCGAAACGGTCATAGGCTCCTTGCTGATGCAAAATCAGGCTACACTAGCCACCGCAGAAAGCTGTACAGGAGGCTATGTGGCCAGCCGCATTACCTCGGTCGCAGGATCGTCCCGCTATTTTGAAGGTTCCGTTGTGAGTTATAGCAATGCGATCAAAATGAATGTGCTGGGTGTAAAGAAAGAAACTCTGGATGCATTCGGAGCGGTGAGCGAGCAAACTGCCCGTGAAATGGCCGAAGGAGCAAGAAATGTTCTGAATACAACTTTTTCAATCGCCACCACCGGCATTGCCGGACCTGATGGAGGCACACCAGAAAAGCCTGTGGGTACCGTCTGGATTGCGTGTGCGGGACCGGATGAAACCTTTACGCAGCTGCTGACTTTGCGAAACGACAGGAAAATAAACATTGAACTTACATCTTCCTATGTACTTAATCTTTTAAGAAAAACCATATTGAAAGCCAATCTGGTAACAAAAGCTTAGGTAATTGATCAATTACGGGCGACCATTGTTGCCGGTTAATATAGTCTTTATGAAAATTTTAGAAATGGTAATGCCTTCAATGGGCGAAAGCATAATGGAATGCACCGTGTTGCACCTGCTCAAAAAAGAGGGCGAGGCAGTGGTGATAGACGATTCCGTTCTGGAAGTAGCGACAGATAAGGTGGATACCGAAGTACCCTGCCCCTACGTAGGCAAGCTGGCCAAATGGCTTGTGAAGGAAAATGACGTAGTGCCGATCGGCAGTCCGGTCGCGCAGATCGAAGTGGCAGATGACACGCCCGGTGAACCGGCATTTTTACAGCAGGCCCCCGCGGAAGAAGTGGCCATCGCAACCCAACTTGAACAGGAATTCGAACAGGCGCTTACACAGAAAGAAAAAGTAGTAAGTAGTCAGGAAGCCGGGTTGAACCCCTTTTATTCCCCTCTTGTACTAAGCATTGCCCGCGAAGAACACGTAAGTGAGCAGGAGCTTGCTTCTATTCATGGTACCGGAATGGAAAACCGTGTCACCAAGAATGATATCCTGGCATTTCTTGACACCAGAAAACAAGTACCCCAAACTGCACCTCCTGCTACTTCACTGAATGGAAGCAGCGAGATCGTGGAAATGGACCGGATGCGGAAAATGATCGCCCAGCGCATGGTCGATTCCAAACGGATTTCAGCGCACGTAACTTCTTTCATTGAAACAGATATGACGCCCGTTGTGCAATGGCGCGAGCATGTCAAAAATGATTACCGGAAGAAATCGGGAGACAGCATTACGTTCACTCCTATCCTGATCGAGGCAGTGGTGAAAGCAATCAAAGACTACCCGCTGATCAATATTTCCGTCGACGGAGACAGAATTATCAGGAAAAAGGAGATAAATATTGGTATGGCGGTGGCGCTGCCTGACGGCAACCTGATCGTTCCTGTAATTCACCACGCCGACCAGTACGATTTACCGGGACTGGCCAGAAAAGTTAATGAACTTGCAAGGCGCGCGCGTGAAAACAAGCTGAAAGCCGACGATCTTGCAGGTGGTACTTATACCATTTCGAACATTGGTGCATTCGCGAACTTAATGGGAACACCTATTATCGTACAGCCTCAGGTGGCGATTATGGCTTTTGGTGCGATCAAGAAAAAACCCGCCGTGATTGAAACGCCACAGGGAGACTTACTGGGGATCCGGAGCCTGATGTTTATCTCGCATTCCTATGACCACCGCGTAGTTGACGGTTCACTGGGCGGCTTGTTCCTGAAACGTGTAAATGATTATCTTGAAAATTTTGACACGCAAAGAATTTTGATCTGATGCTGAGACTGACCCTGGACATGGACGATGTGCTGGCGGATACACACGAGAAACTGATCAGCGTCATCCTGAATGATTTCGATACGATCCTGACAGCCGAACAGCTGCGTTCCAAGGCATTGCGCGAACTGCTTCATCCGAAGCAGCTGACCAAGCTCAACAAGATCATAGATACGCCCGGCTTTTTTGCAGATATCAAGGTAATGGACGGCGCGCAGGAAACTGTTTACAAGCTGTCCAAGTATTACGAACTGTTTGTTGCAACAGCCTGCATGGAATTCCCGACTTCGTTCCGGGACAAGTTCGACTGGCTTAAAAAGCATTTTTCATTCATACCCTGGACCAACATTGTTTTTTGCGGATATAAAAGCATTATCCAGTCCGACTACCTGATCGATGACCATGTAAGGAACCTGGCTGCATTTCAAGGGCAGGGTATTTTATTCACTGCTCCGCACAACCTGAAAGAAAATGGCTACAAGCGTGTTTCTGACTGGAATGAGGTTTCCGAGCTATTTTTACCTATCAAATGAAGCTACTACTGATTGAGGATGAACCGAAAACATTGCAGTCCATTAAGCAGGGATTGGAAGAAAACGGTTATGAAGTTGATATTGCGTACGATGGCCTGATCGGAAAACAGCTGGCAAAAAACAATGCTTACCAGCTCATTATCAGCGATATCATTATACCTGGAATCAACGGTATAGAGCTTTGCCGGCAAATTAGAAGCTGGGGAAATGAAACGCCGATCCTCATGCTGACTGCGCTCGGTACTACCGACGACAAGGTAACCGGCCTAGATGCCGGCGCAGACGATTACCTGGTTAAACCGTTCGAATTTAAAGAATTGCTCGCCCGTGTCCGTGCATTAACCAAGCGTGGCGCTACTGTGGGGCACACTGCGCAGGTACTGCGCTTTGCAGATCTGGAAGTATCCCTGGACGCAAAAACGGTTCATCGCTCCGGGAACAAGATCAATCTCACCGCACGTGAGTTTAACCTGCTCGTGTACCTGATCCGCAACCAGGGCAGGGTCATTTCAAAAGTAGAAATTGCAGAACAGGTTTGGGATATCGGATTTGATACGGGTACCAATGTGATTGAAGTTTACGTTAATTATTTGCGTAAAAAAATTGACAAAGATTATCCCGTCAAGCTCATTCATACCCTTTTTGGAATGGGCTATGTGCTTAAAGTAGAGTAACATGCAGATCCGCACTCGACTTACGGTTCAGTTTTCCTTGTTGGTAAGCGGTATCCTTCTTATTACGTTTCTCGCTATCTACTATTTCTCGTACGACAACGTTACCAAAGATTTCTATGCCCGACTTGGCTCCAAGGCAAAGTCGCAGGCAGAGCTGCTTTTGAAGGTACCTCAGGTAAATATCGAGGTTCTGAAAGCGCTCGACGAGACTAACCGCGACCTGATCTACGACGAGAATACCTTTATTTTCGACGAAGAAAACCGGCTCATTTACAGCAATCTTTCCTCTCCTCAAACCAAGGCGCTGCACGTTTCAGATTACTGGCTGGATGAGATCAGGAAATCGGGACAGATCCGGTATACTGACGGCGACTATAAGGTTGTGGGTTTGTACTATAAATACCCTTTCAACCGGGCGGTGGTCATGCTGGGTGCCAAGGATTTGTATGGCGAAGCCAACTTGTCCAATCTCAGCACATTGCTTACGGTATTGTTCTTCATTGTGACTTTCATCGTAGCGATCGTCGGTTGGGTTTTCTCCAAACGCGCATTACGGCCCATATCCAAGGTCATGAACTCGGTGGAACGTATCCTGCCGCAGAACCTGGATACGCGCCTGGAAGTACCCAATCAAAAAGACGAGATTGGTCGGCTTACAACCACCTTCAACAAGCTGCTCGACCGGATTGAAACGGCTTTTCAAATGCAGAAGATCTTTGTTGCGAATGTATCCCACGAGTTGAAGAACCCGCTAACGAAAATCAGGTCACAGCTGGAAGTAAGTATGTTGAAGGAGCGCAATGCGGCGGAGTACCAGGTTACCATTCTCTCTGTTCTGGAAGATATTCAGGAACTCGCGCAGCTTTCGAATACCTTGCTGGAACTGGCCAAAGTGAGCGAACACCAGCGTGAATTGCTGACGGAGGTTGTGCGGGTGGATGAACTCTTGCTCGACTGTCGCCTCAACCTGGCCGAGGCGAATCCCGCTTATAACATTATCCTCAATTTTGACGAGCTGCCTGAGGATGATACGTGGCTGGAAGTAACAGGCAACTCAACCCTGCTGAAAACAGCATTCCTGAATCTCATGGATAATGCGTGCAAATTCTCAGACAACCACGCAGTTCACATTAACCTGCAACCTTCCAAAGAGCAGCTCACAATCGGTTTTACAGATCAGGGAAAAGGTATCCCGAAAGAAGATCAGAGCCTGGTTTTTCAACCATTCTTCCGCAGCGACAATACCGCGAACATCAAAGGATATGGAATTGGCCTGTCCCTGGTGGAGCGGATCGTGAAGCTGCACAACGGCACGATCACGATTCAACCCAATGAACCCAAGGGTACTACCTTCCGCATTAAACTTTCACACCTCTAAGCAAATTCTAACGCGCAATTAACGCGTTTTTAAGTATTGGATGATTAATTTGTATTGTCGCGGTATTCACGCGCGACCTTTCAAACGAATTTCATTTTTTGTGGTGTTAATAAGCAAACTTGGCAGGTGTGTCTCACGCCTGCCAAAAGTTTTTTGGGGGTACTATAAATGAAGAGCCCTTCGACTCCGCTCAGGGTGACAAACGTTTGTCACCCTGAGCGGAGTCGAAGGGCTTCACCTTGGCGTTAAGCCTAGTGCTTCTTCCTTATCTCAATAATCTTCAACTTATTCAATAACTTAATTACTGGGTAAGTTGGGTCAACTTCGTACCATCTTGAACCGAAGTTGATCGAATTCGGGCGTTTGTGGTGATTGTTCTGGAAAAGCTCACCAAGCATTAAGAAGTCGAAAATCAATGAGTTTTTTGATTTATCATCATTGTCGAAGTTCTGGTAACCGTACTTGTGACCACTCCAATTGACGATTGCACCGTGGATTGGTCCCATTAAAAAGTGGATCGGCAGCAGGAAGAAAAACGCCCAGTGCATATCCAGGTACACGTAAGCCAGGATATAGAACGCCATATAAATCAATCCCCAGCCAATGCGGGAAATCCAGGAGTCACCTAGTTTTTCCACAAAATTCCATTCAGGATAGTTTCTTTCGAAGCGATTTTCGATAGCTCTCTTGCGGCTCAGTACTGCATTATAGATATGCTTGGTCTCCCACATCATGGTAAATACATTCTTGGTATGATGCGGTGAATGCGGGTCCTTTTCAGTGTCACTGAATGCATGGTGCATCCGGTGCAAAATCGCGTATGCGCGGGGGCTCAGGTACGACGAACCTTGTGAAATGTAGGTGAGTAAATAGAAAAAACGCTCCCACGGCTTGCTCATTATAAACATTTTATGAGCGGAATAGCGGTGCAGGAAGAAGGTCTGGCAGAAAAGAGAGAGGTACCAGTGTAAAACAAATACAATAAGAACAATATACATGAAACGCGTGCGGGATTTTTAAGAACGAAGTTTGTACAAAAGTAAGCGTAAGTGGGTTAAAAACCGAAATTTAAGCGAGTAAAATGGAATATAACGTTACAGGCACTCCGGGTAAAAGTTTGAGATCAACAGATTTTACTGGATCATAAAAGCGTAGCTCAGCAGATTTGCGCCCATTTGAAGTGCCTTTCTGCGCATTTCTTCGGGATCATTATATACACTTTGATCCTCCCAGCCATTGCCAAGGTCGGTTTCATAGCTGTAATAACATACGAGTCTCCCCTGCCAGATCAATCCAAATCCCTGCGGCTGCTTACCATCGTGTTCATGCACTTTGGGCAGCCCTTCCGGGAAAACATATTTGACACGGTAAATCTGGTGATCAAATGGGAGCTCAACGAATGTAAGCTCAGGAAATACCTTCTTCATTTCGCGGCGCACAAACTGATCCAGTCCATAATTATCATCAATGTGCAGAAAGCCGCCTGAAAGCAGGTAATTTCTCAGGTTTTGTGCCTCCGCGTCGTTGAACACCACATTTCCGTGGCCTGTCATGTGTACAAACGGGTAGGTGAAAATGTCAGGACTGCCTACCTCTACGACATCCTCCGCCGGATTGATATTCATTTTCAACTCTGTATTACAGAATTTGATCAGGTTTGGCAGCGAGGTTTTATTCGCATACCAGTCGCCGCCGCCACCGTACTTCAATTTGGCAATCTTCAATGAAGACTGTGCCTGCGACGAGATAGCAGCGCAGAGCAAAAGGGCGAGAACTACTAGGCGAGCGGGCATTTTGTTAATGTTGAATGAGTGAATGAGTGAATGATTGAATGAGTGAGTTAGTGAATAAGTGAGTTAGTGAATGTTCAATTAATAAATGAATTTAAATAACTAAGTGACCAGATTTAAGTAACTGAAGACTAGGATTCTATAACTGCAAATCAAACTTCCCAAGCCACATTCACTCATTCACTCATTCAATCATTCACAACTTAAACCTCCTGCGCCAGATTAATCGCGTGGCAACCTGTGACAGCGGCGGTTTCGGTTCTCAGGCGGGTTGGGCCGAGGGATACTGTGGTAAAGCCCTGCTCCAGAGCCAGCTCAATTTCCCTCTCACTAAAATCACCTTCCGGACCTATTAACAAAGTCGTACCAGTGTTTTTTTTAATCTTGCTGAAAACATGCTCTACCTTATATTGATCGGGCACGTAGGCGATCAGCCTGGTTTCCGTTGTTACATTTTTGATAAACGAATCAAAACGGTTGTTTACTGTAATGATCGGTTTATAATATTGCTGCGACTGCTTCATTGCACTTGCCGCAATGCGGTTGAGCCTGCCCAGGTTCACCACCCGGTTAAGGGTTTCGGGATTCGTATGTTCTGTGACGATAAAGTCAATGCGCTCCACTCCTATCTCTGTCATTTTCTCGACCATCCATTCGTTTCTCTCGGCTTTTCGCGTGGGTGCTATTGCCATATTTACGGTAAAAGGCCGGGGTTCGATCAGGTTGGTTTCAAGAACTTCGTAGCCCACCTTGCGCCCCTGAATGTTGAGCACGCACTTGCGCAGCTGCCCTCGTCCGTTTGTTACTAAAATCATATCCCCGGATCCAAGTCTGAGTACCTTGGTGCTGTGTTTTGCCTCCTCTTCTTCCAGTTCAAAAACACTATCCTCTGGTTGATAAAAAATGTGCATTTCTAATATTGGCACTAGCCATTTAATGAATCGATTTGTCCAAAAATAGCTAAATAATTGCCATTTGCTGAACATCAGCGAAATTATCTTCGGTCATGTCTCCGGTAAAACCTGACAAAGCCATTTATAACATTTTACTAATATTTTCTTAAATGATACGGTGTTTTAAGTCGCATTTCGGCGGTTTTTACAAATTTTTCCGCGAAATCCCCTCCTGAACAAACCGACTCAATTTATAAGAAAAGTACATCTTTTACTGACAATACTACCACGAACGCAATATTATTCTGCGTATACCGAATTTTTCTTATTTTTTATTTTTTGGAAATACATTTTTGCATTAATATTGTGCCGTTCAAATTATTCGTCACCACTTTATCTAGTACTATTATGTCTAAGTCCAAGCTGGAATATATTTGGTTGGATGGCTACAAGCCGACCCAAAGTCTACGCAGCAAAACCAAAATCGAAGATAATTTTAGCGGCAAATTGGAAGATTGCAGTAACTGGTCATTTGACGGTTCGTCAACTGAGCAGGCGCTTGGCGGATCTTCTGACTGTTTGTTGAAACCAGTCTACATTATTCCGGATCCACAACGTAAAAACGGATATTTGGTAATGTGCGAAGTATTGAACGCCGACGGTACTCCTCACATCTCAAATGGTCGTGCCACTATCGAAGATGACGATAACGACTTCTGGTTTGGTTTTGAGCAGGAGTATTTCCTTTGGGACAATGAAACCAACAAACCACTGGGCTTCCCTGCAAACGGATACCCTGCACCACAAGGTCCATACTATTGTTCAGTAGGCGCACAGAATGCATACGGTCGTGAGATCATCGAAGAGCACCTTGATGCATGCCTTGAAGCTGGTTTGAATGTAGAAGGTATCAATGCAGAAGTTGCTGCTGGTCAGTGGGAATTCCAGATTTTCGCAAAAGGCGCGAAAGAAGCTGGTGACCAGATCTGGTTGGGCCGCTACCTGTTGGAGCGTATCGGTGAGAAATATGGTGTATCTATCAACTGGCACTGCAAGCCGCTTGGCGCACTTGACTGGAATGGTAGCGGTATGCACGCTAACTTCTCTAACACAGCTTTGAGAACTGCAGGAAGCAAAGAAGTATTCGACAAAGTTTGCGAATCTTTCCGCCCTGTTGTGAAAGAACATATCGAAGTTTACGGTGCAGATAACCACCTGCGTTTGACTGGAAAGCACGAAACTGCTTCTATCCACGATTTCAGCTACGGTGTTTCTGACCGCGGTGCATCCATCCGTATCCCTGTTCTGGTTCCTCAGAAAGGATGGAGCGGATACCTGGAAGATCGTCGTCCTAACTCGGCTGCTGATCCTTACAAAGTAGCTGCACGTATCATCAAAACTGTTAAATCTGCGGTTTAGTCGCATTGACATATGATCAACAAAAAAGCCACCGAATGGTGGCTTTTTTGTTTGTATCAGTTTTGAAAATCAATCAGATCAATCTTCGTCTTCACTTCCTGTAAAAGAATACAAGGTCGGATCAAGCTGTACCCGATCTGCATTGAACAAGGCAATAAACTCGTCGATTACCTTATCAGTGATTTCAGTTTTGTTAAGACCAACTTCCAGTCCCACGCCGTACTCGAAGGTATCGTCGATTTCCACATGCTCACGCACGGTGATTTCTTCATTTTCTTCAATCTCTTCGATAAACTCGGTTAGCAGCAACTCGGCTTCGTCCTCGTCTTCCTCGCTGATCTTGTAGTCTGCGGGGCGCTCGTCCTGCGAAACATAATGCGGCATTTCCTTCTTCAAACGTTCCAAGGCGGCGTCGTATACAAGCGTGGAATGGTGTAACCGCAATGTATAAATCAATGCGTCGTAAATCACTTCCGACTCTTTATACATACCAACAAACTGCACGTGTGCATGTTCGTTGTTTTCGTCTTCGTCTTCAAATTCATCATCAACGTAGATGAAGTTGGCTCTCTCGGCTTTGCACTCCCTTTTCAGCTGAGCAATTTCTTCTGGATCGAATCCCGGATTCATGATTTACAATGTTTGTTACTAAATAGGCTGTGTAATTTACTCCAAAAATAGCATTTCGCGGTACTTTGCCAAAGGCCAATCTTCATCGTCGATCAGCAATTCAAGCTTATCAACGTGATAGCGGATCTCTTCAAAAAAGCCTTTCACCTCTGAACCATACAGTTTTGCGCGTTCAAAAAGGTTTTCAATGTTGTTCGCAGTCTTCCTGCTTTCTGTCATTTCGTGCACCAGACGCTTGATCACAACAATGTGCGTAGAGATATCACGTATAATTTCCTTGATCGGCTCGGCCTCTTCCAGCATTTCCAGGTCGGTCAGTGCGCGGGCTGTTTGCGCGAGCTTAAACTGGTACTTCACTACCGTCGAAACAATGTGGTTCAATGCAAGATCGCCAATAACCCGCGATTCGATTTGCAGCTTTTTAACATAGTTTTCCAGCTCGATCTCGTAGCGTGCGTGCAGCTCTCTCGAAGTAAGTACACCCATTTTCTCGAAAACAGCAATTGTATTTTCTGTTTTGTAAGCGTAAAGCGCGTCGTAAGTGGCACTGATGTTACTAAGTCCGCGCTCCTTAGCCATTTGTATCCATTCTTCGGAATACCCGTTTCCTTCAAAAAGAATGTTTTTGGATTCGGTAAAATACCGTTTGAGTATTTCTACAGTCGCTACTTTCTTCTCTTCTCCTGCCGCCAGCCGCTCGTCCATTTCCCTTTTAAAATCCATCAGCTGGTTAGCCACGATCGTGTTCAGAACAATCATCGGCGAAGCACTATTCTGCGCACTTCCCACCGCCCGGTACTCGAATTTATTTCCCGTAAAACAGAATGGTGAAGTCCGGTTTCTGTCCGTATTGTCCCGCTGTAAATTTGGAATGCGCGATATACCCAGCTTATAGTAAAAGTTCTCTCCTTTTTCGAGCGTGATTTCTCCTTTATTGACCAGCTCTTCCAGCATGTTTGTCAACTCATTTCCTAAAAACACCGACACAATGGAAGGCGGCGCCTCGTTCGCTCCGAGCCGATGCTCGTTACCCGCCGAGGAAATGGAGGCACGCAACAAGTCTGCGTGATCGTGAACCGCCTTTACAACATTCAGAAGGAAAGTCAGGAAACGCAGGTTTTCTTTTGGCTTTGAAGTAGGCGCGAGCAGGTTAATGCCCGTGTCCGTACCGAGTGACCAGTTATTATGCTTGCCACTGCCGTTGATTCCTGCAAAAGGTTTTTCATGAAAAAGAACCTGAAAATTATGCCTTTCTCCGATCTTCTGCATTAAGTCCATTAACAATGCATTATGATCAATCGCCAGGTTCACCTCTTCAAAAGTAGGCGCGCATTCAAACTGACCTGGCGCAACTTCATTGTGTCTGGTACGTACCGGTATTCCGAGCTTTAAGGCTTCAAACTCGAAATCAACCATAAATGCATTCACACGCGGCGAGATAGAGCCAAAATAGTGATCATCGAGCTGCTGACCCCGCGCCGGGCTGTGACCAAACACCGTTCTACCAGCCATCAACAGGTCGGGACGCGCATAGTATAATGCTTTATCAACCAAAAAGTACTCCTGCTCAATGCCCAGCGTGGGAGTTACCTTGCTTACATCCCGGTTGAAAAACTGGCACACACCGGTAGCCGCTTTGTCGAGCATCACCAGTGAGCGCAGCAATGGTGCCTTGTAATCGAGCGCCTCGCCTGTATAGGAAATGAAAACGGAAGGAATGCACAGGGTCTTACCGCCGGCGCCATTATCCATTAAAAAAGCAGGAGAACTCGGGTCCCAGCCGGTATATCCACGCGCCTCAAAAGTGGCGCGCAAGCCGCCGCTAGGAAATGAAGAAGCATCGGGTTCCTGCTGTACCAGTGCACTGCCTTTGAATTTTTCAACAGCGCGTCCATCCATGGTCAGGTCAAAGAACGAATCGTGCTTTTCGGCGGTTGTACCTGTCAGAGGCTGAAACCAGTGCGTATAGTGCGTGGCACCTTTTGATATGGCCCAGGATTTCATAGCTGCCGAAACTTCATCCGCTACTTCCCGGTCTATCGTTGACCCTGAGCGGATCGCAGTTGAAATCTTGGCGTAAGCTTCTGCCGACAGCAGCGTTTTCATCACTTCATCATTGAAAGTGTTGCTTCCGTACAGATCGGCTACTTTTTCAACAGGAGGGGTTAAAACAGGCGAAACCCGCCCTTGCGCGATTTCAAATGCCTTGGAACGAAAAGTCATGTATTCAATCAGTTATATTAAATCTCCCCAAAATTATTTATTTAAGGATAGCAACAACAATGCTGGGGGTACATTTTCACATTTATGTTTTGCCGCTGGTCGCACATTATACTCATTTTTAAGAACTTTACGGAATATTTTGATTGACACTAATGCGTAAAAGAATTGAATTGTTTGCCCTTTACGGGCTGAGCTGGGTAGTACTTTTTCAGCTTTTCCGCCTCCTCTTTCTTGCCTATCATTACCAGAAAACGCTTGAACTCCCCTCTTCACTCTGGGTACAAAGTGCAGTACACGGGCTGAGAATGGATCTTTCTTTCGCGGCCTATATCCTCGCGATCCCGACCATTCTGCTGATTTTCACAGCCCGGCGCTGGGGCTGGTATAAGCTCTTCCTGCTCATTTACAGCTATGTACTTGCACCTGTAATAGTAACACTTACCGTCATTGACCTTGAACTGTTCAAAGCCTGGGGTTTCAGGATCGACAGTACTTCACTCCATTACCTTGAAACTCCCGGTGAAGCACTGGCCTCGGCAGGCGCCGCGCCTGTTCTGCCGCTCTTACTATTACTGCTTGTGCTGCTTGCCCTGACGGTAACAGTACTACGCAACATCATCAGCCGGAGCATAGCTGCTTTCGGTCCTGTCAGGTTCGTTTACACGCTACCGGTTTTCCTGATCCTCACAGCTGCATTGATCATCCCGATCCGCGGGGGATTTCAGCTGGCTCCTATGAATGAAAGTGCGGTGTTTTTTTCAGATAAGAGTTTTGCCAACTATGCGGCGGTTAATGTCCCCTGGAATTACATGAGCTCCATTATCAATGCTTCTTACAGTAACAAAAATCCTTTTATATACCAGGATGAAGCAAAGGCACAAAGACTGGTTCAGGAGCTGTACAAAGTCCGGGGGAAAACGGAGCAGGTCATTGATTCGACAGCCAGGCTGAATGTCGTGGTGATTATCTGGGAGAGTTTTACGGCGAAGATATCTGCCAGCCTCAATGGCGTTCCGGGTGTGACCCCGCAGTTTGACAAGCTGGTTAAGGAAGGAATGCTGTTTACGAATATGTACGCGAGCGGCAACCGGAGCGACAAAGGCCTGGTTGCGATATTAAGCGGCTACCCTGCCCAGCCCACACATTCTATCATCAAAATACCTAAAAAAACCAGCACGCTGCCTTCCTTACCCCGCGCATTCCGGCAGAATGGCTGGCAAACATCATTTTATTACGGCGGGGAAACCGAGTTCGCTAATATGAAATCCTACCTTTTGCAGGACAATTTTGACCGGATTGTTGACAAGGATGATTTTGACAAAGCGGATATGAACTCGAAATGGGGCGCACATGACCACGTTGTGCTCGACAGACTGCTTGATGATCTCGACAAGGAAAAGCAGCCATTTTTTTCGACCCTGTTTACATTAAGCAGCCACGAACCTTTCGAAGTTCCGGTCAAGACCGCCATTCCCGGAAATGACCCGGAACATCTGTTTTTGAATGCGCACCATTATACGGATGCCGCCATCGGGAACTTCATCAAAAAAGCGAAATCCAGACCGTGGTGGAAGAATACGCTTGTAATTATTCTCGCAGATCACGGCCACCCGCTACCCTACACACAAAAGTCAAAGCCGGCAGAGTTCCACATTCCAATGCTTTGGCTGAGTGGCGCGCTGGCCAGGCCGGGACGGAAAATAGATGCATTATGCTCGCAAACGGACCTTGCAGCTACATTGCTGAACCAGTTCAGACTTCCGTCCGTGCAATTTGAATGGAGCAGCGATATCTTTTCTGCTGGCCGTGAACCGTTTTCCTACTTTGCATTCAACAACGGGTTGGGCTGGATCAGGCCGGGCGGATTTCTGATCAGGGACAATATTGGCGGGAATATCACGGAAAGAGAAGGAACGCTTGATCAGTCAGAAGAAGATCTTGCGAAAGCATACCTCCAAGCTTCTTTCGGAGATTATTTAAAGCGTTGAGCATAAAAGCTGTATTTTTGCGGGATAATCAAGAAAAATGAAAAAAGTCGCTTTTTATACACTGGGCTGCAAGCTCAACTACTCAGAAAGCTCTTCGATCGCGAGAATGTTCGAAGCAAAAGGGCATTCCAGGGTTGAGTTCAATGAAAGCCCGGATGTTTTCATAATCAATACCTGTTCGGTTACCGAAAATGCAGATAAAAAATGCCGGAAAATCGTGCGTGAAGCGCAGAAGATCAATCCTGACGGCTATGTAGCCATTATAGGTTGCTACGCCCAGTTGAAACCTGCAGAGATATCAGAAATTCCAGGCGTTGACGCAGTTCTTGGCGCTGCCGAGAAGTTCAGGCTGGCAGATCTGGTTGATACTTTTGAAAAAACGCCGGTAGGTCAGCCTGCAAAAATCATGGCTTCCCATATTGACGAAGCGGTTGATTACCACACTTCCTACTCACTGAATGACAGAACGCGCACATTCCTGAAAGTTCAGGACGGCTGCGACTATCCCTGCTCCTACTGCACCATTCCACTGGCACGCGGGAAAAGCAGGTCCGACAGCATTCAGAATATCGTGAAAGCGGCGTATGAAATTGCGGCGCGGGAGGTAAAAGAGATCGTACTCACCGGTGTGAACATTGGCGACTTTGGCATCCAGAATGGCGAACGCAGGGAAACTTTTCTGGACCTTGTAAAAGCATTGGACGAAGTAGAAGGCATTGAGCGCTTTCGCATTTCATCGATCGAGCCTAACCTTCTGACCGACGAGATCATCGAATTCGTCGCGCAGTCAAAAAGGTTTGTTCCGCACTTCCATATTCCGCTGCAATCGGGCTCTAACAAAGTGCTGGGACTAATGAAGCGCCGGTACAAAAGGGAGTTGTATGCAGAGCGCGTCGCGAAAATCAAATCATTGATGCCCGACTGCTGCATTGGTGTTGACGTTATCGTAGGTCACCCTGGCGAAACGCAGGAGCTCTTCGAAGAGAGTTACCGCTTTTTAAATGAACTTGAAATTTCCTATCTGCACGTATTCACTTACTCAGAAAGAGAAAATACCGCTGCTTTGGCGATTAAACCGGTAGTACCAAAAAATATCAGGGCCGACAGATCAAAAATGCTGCATATCCTCTCCGACAAAAAGCGCCGCTCCTTCTATGAGCAGCAGGTCGGGAAAGCCGGGACGGTGCTGTTTGAAGATGAAGTTCAGGACGGTCAGATGCTGGGTTTCAGCGAAAACTATGTGCGCGTTTCCGTTAAATACGATCCGCTGCTCATTAACGAAACGAAATTCGTGAAGTACGAGCAGCTGAATGAAGCAGGATTAATGGAAGTGACAGAGGTCGAAACGGAGGTACTTGTACATTAAGCGGCCCGGCCCACCCAAGTAAAATTTTTATTTCAATGCATAAAAAGGAAAGCCCGGCACAATGCCGGGCTTTCCTGCTATTTAAATAAACGTTGAGTAAAATTAAGCCTCGATCATGAACTCGTCGTGCTGACTTACGTCCAAACCAACTTTCTCATCCTGCTCAGATACACGAAGTGGTAAAATCAGGTCAGTGATTTTCAGAAGAAGGAATGAACCGGCAAATGCGAAGGCAGATACACCAACCAATGCAATTACGTGGTTGATGAACAGCTTGGTTTCGCCGAATGCAAGGCCCTGGTCAACTACCAGCGGGTTAACGCCGCTTGTAGAGAAGATACCGGTCATTAACATACCAACCATACCTCCTACACCGTGGCAAGGGAACACGTCAAGTGTATCGTCCAAAGTGGAACGGGTGCGCAGGTGCGCTACATAGTTACTGATGATGGAAGCAACTGTACCGATGAAAAGAGAAGCAGGAACCGTTACGAAACCAGCAGCAGGTGTGATAGCAACCAAACCTACAACCGCACCGATACAAAAACCAAGTGCAGATACTTTCTTTCCTTTTGCAGCGTCAAAAAGAACCCATGCAAGACCAGCGGCGCCCGCAGCTGTGTTGGTAGTGGCGAAAGCAGATACCGCCAAAGGACCAGCAGATAATGCAGAACCTGCATTGAAACCGAACCAGCCGAACCAGAGCAAACCTGTTCCTAAAAGAACAAAAGGAATGTTTGCAGGTGGCAATACGTGATCTTCAAGAAGTGATTTACGTCTTTTCAGGTAAAGCGCGCCAGCCAATGCAGCCCAGCCAGCAGACATGTGAACAACAGTTCCACCAGCGAAGTCAAGCACACCCATTTTGAACAGGATACCATCTGCATGCCAAGTCATGTGCGCCAGCGGAGCGTAGATAAAAATACAGAACAGAATAATGAACAATACGTATGAGCGGAAGTTGATACGCTCAGCCATTGAACCAGTTACCAGTGCAGGTGTGATCACCGCGAACTTCATCTGGAACATTGCGAAAAGCGCGAAAGGAATTGTACCCCAAACTGGTCCGTCCAATACGCCTTTGAACATAAAGTGCGTGAATGGATTTCCAACAACGCCGCCGAAATCATCTCCGAAAGCAATACTGAACCCTACCACTACCCATAACACACTGATTACCCCCATTGCGATAAAGCTTTGGAGCATGGTAGAAATTACGTTTTTGTTGTTAACCATCCCGCCGTAGAAATAAGCCAGACCGGGCGTCATCAGCAATACCAGCGCGGCTGAAACCAGCAACCAGGCCGTATCACCGCCGTTTACTCCTTCGGTGACAATTTGAGTCGGAACATTTGGCACGAAGGCACCGAGGATTGCGATTACCAGAAGGATAATCAGTGGGATAAAACTGCGTTTTTCCATTTTTGTAAATTGTTATTATAGGTAGATTAAGAAGGTATATTGTTACTAATTAGAATTTGTAAATGAATGCAAGTCCGAAAGTAGTCTGGCTGTTTTTAGTCCAGTTTCCATCTGAATCTTCGAACTGTTGCTCTTCACCAGCTCCTGACAGCTTAGGATAAGCGTCCAGGCGGAACTCAGGTTTTACAAGAATGTGTCCGTCAGCAAGGCTGATATTACCAGTCAATGTTACTGAGTTAACCTTGGTACCCATTCCTCCACGTGTCAGCAATCCACGCACACCGTTATCGTTGTTGAAATATTCGTAACGCGCGCCAATTCCGAAGTTATCCGTCAGAGCAGTATTTGCATAAACTGCAACTCCACTCCATGATTCTGTGCCCAGTGGGCCGCCTGCACCCTGGTAGTCACCTTTCTGGCTGCCATAAGCGGCATTCAAGCCAAGCAGGAATTTTTCCGATACCTGGAAGCTGGTTGTCAGATCAAATACCTGGTAAAGACCTTCCGGCTGCTTGCCAAGGCTGTCTGTATTCGCTTCGTTGCTTCCGATGTAGTTCAGGTATACGTTCCAGCCTGATGCAGGTTGAAGGTATAATTGACTGATGATTCCTTTTGCGCGGTTATTATCGCCAAGTCCGTCTACATTGTTCACTACGCCTACCATTAAAGAAGCCTTGTCAGAAAACGCATAAGTCGCTTTAAGACCGGCATGGTAAAACGGACCATTGTTAAACAGGTTGGACAGCGAATAGTTGAAGTTGGCCGGTGCGTCGATCACTTCATATCCGATGTGCGTTCCAAACTGTCCCGCGGTCATTGAAAACTTGTCTGTGAATTTATAAGTGAAGTATGCCTGTTTGATAGCAAGTGCGGTGCTGAACAATGCATTTCCATAGTTACCCATATTGGCATTCGGGCCGAATGTCAAATCTACTACTGCTTCCGACTTCGCATTGGTGTAAGCAACTCTCGTCTGAACAAGGCCTAGCGAAAACTGACCTGATCGCTGATCGAACACACGTGCATTGGTGGCACCCATGTTTGACCGGGAAGCTGGCTTGTTGAAATTGGCCATGTAATAAGAGTCAAGATAGCCTGAGAACGCAAATGCTCCCTTTCCTTCTTCCTCAGCTGCTTCTGCTACGACTGTCGTATCAGCTTTAACAGCCTTTTTGTCTTCGCCAGACTTTGCAAAACCCAAAAAAGGAACCATCAAAGATAATACTGTGCAATAGACTTTTCTCATAATTATATTCTGTTTAAGTTTATATTACTCTCCGGCGGGATTTATGAATCAAATATTGTGCATAAATTATATTAATCAAATATACCTCACCTTTTTTATCCAAAAAAATACAATTTTCATGTTTTTGTTCTCTTTTTTAACGGATAATCAACAGAAAATAACACTTTATTCAGATTTGCGTCAAAAATTTAAATTTTGCATTCACCTTGATACGCAGAATATTCTTTCAGTTACAACAGTCCAATTATTAAGAAATTTTATTATCATAATGCCATTACAGAAAAGTTTGGGCACAAAAAAAGCCCCGCCAAAGGCAGGGCTATCAAACTTGTATTTCCGGAAGTGGCTATTCGCCGTGCATCCAGGCTTTTTTAGCTAACAATGTATCTTCTTCTTCTTCATTGTCCGGATCCGGCACACAGCAATCAACCGGGCAAACCGCAGCACATTGCGGCTCTTCATGGAAGCCAACGCATTCAGTACATTTATCGGTAACAATATAATAGAACTCGTCTGAAACAGGCGCCTGCTTCTCCTTACCGCTCACCACTGTACCGTCGCCAAAATCTACTTCATCTAAACTGGTCCCATCTCCCCAGGTCCACTCTACACCGCCTTCATAAATTGCTGTATTGGGGCACTCTGGCTCGCACGCCCCACAATTTATGCATTCATCGGTTATCATTATAGCCATAGTCGCCGGATTGTTTATATTTGTTGCTATTCTTCTGCTTAGAGTAACAAATATAACTATTTATAGTTTCCCAACAATCAGAAAAATAAAAACGGCAGGTTAGTAAAACTTTTTAGAGTTCACAAGGTATGTTAGCAAGGATCAGGCGGGAAGAGGCATTCATCCAATTAGGAAAGTTCATTACAGACGCGGAGAATGAGGAAATTATACAGGATTGGGTTGAATCAGCCAACAGCCGGAACAACTGGTTTACGCCTGAGAATGTAAGGAAATCACTTCATGCTATTGCCACCGAATTCCTTGATCCTGAAAAGCTTCGTGAATGGTCAGCGCGATATACCGAGCCGCGGGAATCCAGAAAAGTAGGCGTTGTAATGGCTGGAAATATTCCTGCAGTCGGTTTTCAGGATGCTTTGTGCGTACTGATCAGCGGGCACACACTGCTGGTGAAACCCAGCTCTGATGATCCGGTGCTGATTTCCGCATTGCTTAACCAATTAATGCAAATAGAACCTGAATTTACTTCACAGATCAGGTTTGTGGAGCGGCTCAACGAGGCCGACGCCTACATTGCCACCGGCAGTGATAACACAGCCCGGTACTTTCATTATTATTTCGCCAACAAACCCAATGTGATCCGCCGGAACAGGACTTCTGCTGCTGTTTTGACGGGCAGCGAGACGCATGAAGAACTGCAATTACTTGGCAGGGACGTACTTCAATATTTTGGTCTGGGTTGCCGCAATGTTTCCAAGCTCTTTGTTCCTGCCGGATATGATTTTACCAAGTTTTACGAAGCGATAGAAGACAGGGCTTACCTCTATCTTCAAAATCATAAATACTTCAATAACTACGAATACAACAAGTCGATTTTCCTGATTAACAGGGTTCCGCACCTTGATAATGGTTTTTTGATGATCACCGAAAACAGCGCGCTCGTTTCTCCGATCAGTGTTTTACATTTTGAAACATACACGGATTTGGAAACTGTCAAATCTGCTCTGGACGAGGCGGCAGAGAAGGTTCAGTGCGTAGTCGGTAACGCAGGCATTCCCGGTAATGTACCTTTTGGAGAATCACAGGAACCCGGCCTTTCCGACTATGCGGATGCTGTGGACACGATGGCGTTCCTCAGCACCCTATAGGAGCTTATTCCAGGTTTGCAGATACCCATTTCAGGAATCCGGGCATCATCTTCGACCAGGTAGCCTGGTCGTGGCGCCCCTCCGGCACCTCGGTGTAGAAAACATCCTGGTTCCAGACCAATCCTTTTCTTTCCAATGCAGCAATGCATTCAAGGGTATCCTGTATAGAATCGATCACACCGTCGCCATCGCGATCGTCGTGCTCGTCCTGCGAGCCGCATTGAAACCAGCATTTCAATGCAGGTTTTTCCTCAATATCCCGGATTTGCGCATGAATTATCCTGTCAGAATCCTGGTACCCCTCTCCGATCGCCTTCTGCCTCCACCACAACGCGCCGGAAAAAACCCCGGTAAGCGGAAACAATGCCGGAAAATGCAGCGCCACATCCAGCGCCATCAACCCGCCCAGCGAACAGCCGGCGTAGGCATTGCCGGCGGGCCTTACCTTATAATGCTGTTGCAAAAACGGAAGAAGCTCATTAGTGACGAATGAAGTTGTTTGCCCGGCTTCACTGCCTCTGCCTGCGTAGTCAGACTTGCTGGCCGTTCCGTACTCGTAAATGCGACGTTCATTTGCGTGGATACCCGCGATAACCATCGGTTTTATTAGTCCTGAACTGTGCAGCTCCCCGGCGATTTCCACCAACCTGAGTGACCCGAAATCCTGTCCGTCATTGAACAGGAGCAATGGATAATGCATTGTCGCGTCGTACCCGGCCGGCAAGAGCACGCTTATGCGGACTTTCCTGTGAAGGAAGTTGGAATAAATTTTTATATCGTTAAGAAATGTGGAAGAATACACTGCGCTCAAACCCTTAAACCTCTGAAATGGACTAAAACAAACGTGCAAGTTATTAATTTGCTTCCTATGATTTGTTTTGTATATTTCATTTATCAAATTTAACACCGGCTGATTTGGAAGAGAAGCACATTAAATACTACTCTCATCACCTGGACAGAGAGATTGATATGCTTGTTTACGGAAGCTGGGGGTATCCTATCCTCCTTTTTCCAACCACCCTCGGGCGGTATTATCAGGCCAAAGATATGGGCCTGACCGAGTCAGTGAGGAATTTAATCGACTCAGGTAAATACAAGCTTTATTGTGTCGATTCCATTGACGCGGATTCCTGGTACGCCAAACACATTAACCCGCAATACAGGGTTCTCAACCACATTCAGTACGATAAGTTTCTGGCAAACGAGCTGGTACCATATATTAAGGCTGAGTGTAATGTCGGGAAGATCGGTGTGGCGGGTTGCAGCTTCGGAGGTTTTCATTCCGCCAATTTCGCATTCAGGCATCCCGATCTTGTCGCTTACCTGATCAGCATGAGTGGCGCATTCGATATCAGGACCTTTACCGATGGCTTTTACGACGATACTGTTTATTTCAATAATCCGGTCGACTACATGCCTAATGAACAAGGCTGGCGATATGGGCACATGAAAATCGTGCTGGGTACTTCTGAATGGGATATCTGTCTCGATAGCAATGTAAGGATGTCTGATATTTTAAATGCAAATGGCATAGAACACTGGCTGGATATCCGGGGCTGGGAGAAGCACGATTGGCCTTTGTGGACCAAGATGTTTCCCGATTATCTGGCGAGGATCATGTAAAATGGACTTTATCAATAACAAAACCGCGTTTTTAGTATGAAAAAAATTGGAATACTGTTTGGGATGGAAAATACTTTCCCGAATGCATTTATAGAAAGAGTTAACAGTAAGGGAGAACCCGATATAATTGCCGAGGCAGTTACCATTGATAAAGTCGCGCAAGCTGCTCCGACTGAATATGCCGTAATCATCGACCGCATTTCGCAGGATGTACCTTTTTATAGGTCTTACCTCAAAAACGCGGCATTGTGTGGCACCGCAGTGATCAATAATCCATTCTGGTGGAGCGCGGACGAAAAGTTCTTCAACAATGCGCTGGCAGAACAGATCGGTGTACCTGTCCCTAAAACAGTTTTGCTGCCTTCTAAGCAGCGGCCTGATAATACAACTGAAACTTCATTCCGCAACCTCGCATTCCCGATGGCGTGGGAAGAGATATTCCAGTATGTAGGTTTTCCGGCGTACATGAAACCACACGATGGCGGCGGCTGGAAGAGCGTTTACAAGGTTGTGAATCCGCAGGATATGTGGTTTAAGCATGAGGAAACAGGCCAGCTTGTGATGATGCTGCAGGAAGAGATTGAGTTTAGCGACTATGTTCGTTGCTATTGTATCGGCCAGAAAGATGTACTGATCATGCCTTACGAGCCCCGCAACCCGCACCATTTGAGATATGCATCGGAATTAAAGGCTACCGGAGAGGAAAGAGAAAAGCTGCTCGAAACCATCAAAGATTATACCCTGAAATTGAATAAAGCGCTGGGCTATGATTTCAATACGGTTGAATTTGCCGTACGTGACGGTATTCCTTACGCCATCGACTTTTGCAACCCAGCACCCGATGCGGACATATATTCCGTAGGTCCCGACAATTTTGAGTGGGTAGTAGAAGCTGCCGCTAATATGGCAATTGAACGAGCCAAAGCGCAGGTACCCGGACAGGTTAACCTTACCTGGGGAACCTTCCTGAGCAATGCAGTGCAGGCTGGTATTCCTGCTCCCGCGCAACCAGCGCAACCAGCTCCTGTTCCCTCTGCCACGGAAGTTAACATCAAAGCTGTTACGCCGAAGAAATCGGTCAAGAAGCCGACAGCCGGAAGTTCAGAGCCGATCGCAGAACCGGATCCGCTGCTCCCCACCAACAAAGCTGCGGTGACCAAAGCGCCTGCCAAGAATTCAAAAATGAAAAAATCCTGATCAAAGCATTTCAAATTGCCCTTTATGGCCACTTTCACACTAGGAATTGAAGAAGAATTTCAGACGATAGATCCCATTACCCGCAACCTGCGATCGCATATGTCGAAGCTGGTTGAAGATGGTAAGATCACCTTAAAGGAGCGTGTGAAGGCCGAAATGCACCAGGCTGTTGTGGAAGTAGGTACCAATATTTGCCACAACATACAGGAAGCGAGAGAAGAAGTGACTTACCTGCGTAAAATGATCCTCGGCCTGGCTGAAAAGCAGGATTTACAGGTAGCAGCAGCAGGTACCCACCCTTTCGCCGACTGGGTTGATCAGCTGATTACCGACGATCCGAGGTATGATGAGATTATAGATGAAATGCGGGATGTAGCACGGGGCAATCTCATTTTCGGGCTGCACGTGCATGTTGGGATCGAAGACCGTAATGAAGGAATTCAGATCATGAATGCAGTCAGGTACTTTTTACCGCACATTTATGCATTATCTACCAACTCGCCTTTCTGGTGCGGTCGGAATACAGGCTTTAAATCGTATCGCTCCAAGGTTTTTGATAAATTCCCGAGAACAGGTATACCCGATTATTTTTCCAGCGCATCCGAGTATGACGAGTATGTAAACCTGCTGATTAAGACCAAATGCATTGATAACGGGAAGAAGATCTGGTGGGACATTCGGGTACATCCTTTTTTCAATACGATTGAGTTCAGGATGTGCGATGTACCGATGCGGACAGACGAGACTATCTGCCTCGCCGCGATTATGCAGGCGCTGGTTGCAAAAATTTACAAGCTGCACCGGATGAACCTCAGCTTCCGCGTTTACGACCGGATGCTCATTAATGAAAACAAATGGCGCGCGGCACGGTATGGCATTCACGGAAAGCTCATTGATTTTGGCAAACAGGAAGAAGTGGAATACAAATTGCTCGCCGGCGAGCTGCTTGAATTTATCGACGATGTGGTGGACGAGCTGGGAAGCCGGAAGGAGATCGACTACATCTACCAGATCATGGAAATGGGCACCGGCGCTGATCGCCAGCTGGCTGTTTTTGAACAAACGGGAAGTATGAATGCAGTGGTAGATTATATCGTAGCGGAGACTAAGATAGGTTTGGAGTAACAAAGCCTCCAAATAAAATTCTGCCCATCGAACTTATATGCATATAGTTTGTTTAAATATTTTACAAAAAAATAAACTAACAGCTAACTGCTAAAAGCTAACAGCAACAGCTCCTGGCAAAAAGCCCTCACAAAAATGATTCACAATACACGACATTTCCGGGTAGCAATCCTGGACATGTACGACGGGTTCGAGAACGAAGGGATGCGATGCATCAGGAAAATTATCACCAGTTTTGGTGAGAAAGAAGCAGTGCCCGTTGAATACACGATTTTCGATGTACGCCAAAAGCTCAAAATTCCCGGAATGGACTTCGATGCCTATATTTCTACCGGTGGGCCGGGTAATCCTTCACCAGTCGGCGAAGCCTGGGAGAAGAAGTACTTTTCTTTCCTTGACCAGCTGTTTCAATACAATCAGAAACGTCAGAACCGCGTCAAAAAACACTTGTTCCTGATCTGCCACTCATTCCAAATGGCTTGCATACACTGGCAACTTGCTCGTGTGAGCAAGAGGAGAAAGACTTCATTTGGTACATTCCCGGTACACAAGACAAGCACGGGACGTAAAGATCCGCTGCTTACCGGGCTTGCAGATCCTTTCTGGATCGTGGATTCGCGTGACTTTCAGGTAACCCAGCCCGATCAGTTCATGTTTGACGATATGGGCGCAAAATTGCTTTGTCTTGAAAAGATCCGTCCGCATGTGCCGCTGGAACGCGCTGTAATGGCGATCCGCTTTTCTAATGAGATCGTGGGAACACAGTTTCACCCGGAAGCTGACGCAGAAGGAATGCTGCGGTATTTTCTCAGCGAGGATAAAAAAACCGCGATTATCGCCGCGCACGGGGAGACTAAATACAATGACATGATTGCGCACCTGAACGATCCTGACAAGATCCTGCTCACCGAGTCTGTTATCTTGCCTGCATTTCTGAAAAACGCATTGGACAAATCATTCACGCCCGCCTATGCATAAGGAAGCCCGGGAAGCATTTAACCGGTCATTTTCTGACAAGAAGTACCAGGACTTTGTGGCTTACATTGAATCTGCATTCCCTGGCCAGCTGGATTTTCGTGTGGCCGAAACACCCGTGTTTATTCCGAAGGAGCTGAAAGAGAAGATCCTGGAAACTTCGGAGCAGATTATCGAGGTATTGCGCTCGCCAGACTTCAAAGCAAAAACCGAGCGCGCTGTCCCCGAAACGCAGTTTGTTCCCGGTGAAAATGCGCATACTTCATTCCTGGCAATTGACTATGCGATTTGCAGGGATGAGAATGGAGCGCTTGTTCCTCAGTTGATCGAGCTACAAGGATTTCCGTCGATCTTCGGGTACCAGGCTTTTTTATCAGAAGCATTCAAGATGCATTTTGATGTGCTACCTGAATTTCAGTACCTCTTCAACAGTGACGGATACAATGCTTATATAGCAAAACTGCGATCGCTTATTCTCGCTGGCGAAGAACCGGAATCCGTAATCCTGCTCGAAATTTTTCCTGAAAAACAAAAAACCAGGATCGACTTTGCTGTAACGGCGGAAATGCTGGGGATCCAGGCAGTTTGCTATACCAAACTTATCCGTGAAGGAAAATCGCTTTTTTACGAGAAAGATGGGCGGAAGGTGCAGGTCAAACGAATTTATAACAGGCTGATATTCGACGATCTGCTCAACTACCCGGACCTGGTTACCAGCTATCATCTTACCGATGAAGTGGATGTAACCTGGGTAGGGCATCCGAATTGGTTTTTCCGGATCAGCAAGTTTTCAATGCCCTTTCTCAAAGGTTCGTACATACCGGAAACGCGTTTCGTGAGTGACTATGCGGGTGACTTTCCGGAGGATCTTCAAAACTACGTCCTGAAACCTCTATTCTCTTTTGCTGGTTCCGGCGTACGTTTGCAGGTTACAGCTGCGGATCTTCATGCATTACCCGATCCCGAAAACTACATTTTACAGCGCAAGGTATCCTATGAACCTGTGATACAGGCACCGGACGGACTCGTAAAATGTGAGGTAAGGATGATGTACAGCTGGGAAGATCAAGCTGAGAAGCCGGAGTTGCTGATCAGTTTGAGCAGATTGAGTCGAGGCGAAATGATCGGAGTGCGCTTCAATAAAGATTTTACCTGGGTTGGCGGCAGTGCCACTTTCTTTGAATGAGGAAAACACCAGAAAAGAACTACACTTTAAAAAAGTATCAAAAGTAAAGAATGTATATTACCCATCGTCAACAGTTTTTTGATCATCTCGCCCAAACCTCCGATTACCCGCTCGCGCTCGAAATTGAAAGTGCCCAGGGAGTTTATATGTATGGAGCAGACGGGAAATCCTACCTGGATCTGATATCCGGAATTGCAGTAAGTAATGTCGGTCACCGGCACCCTAAGGTAATATCCGCCATTCACGAGCAGCTGGAAAAGCACATGCATTTGCTCGTTTATGGCGAATTTGTGCAGAGCGCACAGGTGCAGCTCGCAACTGCATTGACGGAGACATTGCAGGTTACCCCACCCTGCCCCTCCCCTTTCGGCCTCATTGATAATGTGTATTTCACTAACTCTGGCACGGAGGCTACCGAGGGTGCGATGAAGCTGGCAAAGCGATTTACACGCAGGCACGAATTCATATCCTGCGTAAATGCCTATCACGGGGCCACACAAGGCGCATTGAGCCTGGCCGGAGCCGACTTTTTCAAACAGAATTTCCGTCCACTGCTTCCCGGTACACGCCAGATCCGACATGGTAACATGGTAGATCTGGAGCAGATCACTGATAAAACAGCGGCTGTGATCATTGAAGTGATCGGCGGAGAGTCTGGTGTGCGGGTACCTGAAAAGGATTTCATGATCGCATTGCGACAGAAATGTACCGAGACTGGGGCACTGCTGATCCTGGACGAAATCCAAACCGGGTTTGGCCGTACCGGAAGTTTCTGGGCATTTGAACAATTTGATATTTACCCTGACATTTTACTAAGTGCCAAGGGAATGGGTGGCGGTATGCCCATTGGTGCGTTTATGGCTTCGCAGGAAGTGATGGCCGTTTTTAAGAACAATCCCATACTTGGACACATTACCACTTTTGGCGGTCACCCGGTTTGCTGCGCTTCTTCACTGGCCGCATTAAATGTAATTTTAGACGAGAATTTGCACCATTCTGCTGTTGAAAAGGGCGAGTTGTTTAAATCGCTGCTTGTACATCCGGCGATCAGTGAGGTAAGAGGAAGAGGTTTGATGTTGGCTGCGCAAATGGAATCGTTTGAAAAACTGAAAGATACCATAGATCGCTGCATTGAAAATGGTGTTGTGACAGACTGGTTCCTGTTCTGCGACAATGCCATGCGCATTGCGCCGCCGCTGGTAATTTCGGAAGACGAAATCCGCACAGCTTGCAAGGTGATTATTGATGTTTTGAATTCTTAAACCAAGCTTATGGAATATTCAATTGAGAATGAATTTTTGCGTATCGCCGTAAGGCAGGCAGGTGCGGAATTGTGCCGCATTCAATCGAAGGTAACAGGTACTGATTTCATGTGGAATGCTGATCCTGACATCTGGCCAAGCTACGCGCCCGTTTTGTTCCCGGTTATAGGCGCTATTAAAAATGGTTTCGTACGGTATAATGGAAAAGATTATGCAGTACCCCGCCACGGAATCGTCCGAAATAATCCGGAGGTAACTCTAATTGAACAAACCGGTTCAAGCCTGACCTTTGGGTTGAAATCGTTGGAACAAACCATGGAAATTTATCCATTTGCATTTGATTTTCAAATCACCTACCGACTGGAAGAGCGCAGGATTGTGGTCAGTCACAAAATCGTTAATGACGGCGACAATGAGATGCTCTTTTCTTTGGGCGGGCATCCTGCATTTAAATGCCCGGTGCATGAGGGTGAAAATTATTCGGACTATTATCTCGAATTTGAAGCCATTGAAAACGACTCTACCTGGCTACTGACGAAAGATGGACTGGTAGGGAATGAGACCAAAAAGATTTTTGATAATACCAATGTACTTCATCTGGATCATCACCTGTTCGACAACGATGCGTTGATATTCAAACATCTGGTTTCAAAGCAGGTAAGTCTGAGAAGTACAAAATCTGCACAGGTAGTCACCGTTCGTTTCGATGATTTCCCCTATCTGGGTATCTGGGCGAAACCAAAGGGAGACTTCGTTTGCATTGAACCCTGGCTGGGCATTGCAGATAGCGCAGATTCGGACCAGAATTTTGAAACGAAAGAGGGAATTTTGCAGCTGGCGGCCGGTGAAACTTTCCGGGCCAGCTTTTCCATTGAAATTAATGAATAGTTCACTTTTAGCAGTAACGCTTACAGCTTTACTGCTAAAAGTTCATTGCCAAGTTTGTGCAGGGCTGCTTCAATTTTTTTGGCTTGTGCTGGCCTTGGCTTTTTAATGCCGGAAGCATAGTGGTTCAGCAGCTTCTCGTTAATTCCGGTAATCTTCGCAATGCCGGTCTGGCTGAATATTCCTTTGTAATACTTCAAAAAGCTTCCCACATCAAGCTTCCATTCAATCTCGTAATCGCCTTTTAAAGCAGCTGGAATATTTTTATCGTCAAATGATTTGACGATCTCAATGCATTCTAAAACGTTTTTTTTTACATCGTCAATCGTCTCGCCTCCTCCATAGATCTTCGCTACATTGTTACTATATGCGCTAAAAAAATCTTTACTGCGTTCGATAATTACGCTGATCTTTTTCATGATTTTCAGTCTAAATTCATTTTTTTCAGGATTGTTAATCGTAGTCCTTCACCCATTTCTTTTGATCCATGATAGGGCACGCTGACGGTAACATTATCTTTTCTATATAGATAGTGACTGCCCCGCGCTCTGATGCATACCCAACCACTGCGTCGTATCAAGCGATGGAACTCTGAATATTTCATAGTGTGTAACTAAGATTAAAAGTATACAATAATATACCTTTAAACAAGCACTCACAAAAAAAGCCCCCACGTGGGAGCTTTCATTTATCTGGCGGTAAGATGTTATACCGTCGCTTCGATCTGAGCGTTCAATTTGTCTTCCAGCGTTGTTTTAGGAACTACACCTACCACTTTGTCAACCAATTGACCGCCTTTGAATATCATTAAAGTAGGGATACTGCGGATACCGAATTTAGCTGGAACCGAAGAATTCATATCCACATCCATTTTACCAATAACTGCTTTACCCTCGTACTCTCCTGCAAGCTGCTCTACAACCGGCCCGATCATTTTACAAGGTCCGCACCATTCAGCCCAAAAATCAACAAGTACTGGCTTTTCGCTTTGGATCAATTCTTCAAAGGTGCTATCGGTAATTTCAAGTGCTTTTCCCATGTTTGAAAATGTCTAATGTTGTTTTATAAATCTGTTCTAATAAGGATAATTGGTGCCTAAAAGTTCCTGAATATTGCTAATGTAAATCAGTTCAAAGAGAATTGTACGCCATGAAATCCGCGAAGTACTTTGAAGAGTTCAGTGGTCGGCGCAACCCGGTATCCGCGCGATAACATTTCGACTTCCAGCCTTGTATCCGGATCTACCACCGTCATATTAATAGCACATGGCCCCGGGTGGTGGCTGAGCGTATCACTTAATACGTGAATGAACTGAGCGTCAATCTGATCCAATGCAAGATTGATCTTGATCTTCTTACACATTTTAGCCATGATCTCGGGCAACAGCTGAATCTGTGTGATCTTGAACTCAAACTGGTCCTCCTGTTTCCAGCGGTTTTGTACCTTACCCTTTATGTAAAGAAACTGGCCCACCTGCAGATAATTTTTGAACCTGATATAATCCTCGCCTCCCAGCAGCATTTCAAGTGAACCTTTATAATCCTCCACTTTAAAAATCATAAAATGACTGCCATTCTTTGACATTCTTTCCTGCGCGCTGGTAACAATTCCGGCCACGCTGATCTCCTTCCCAAAATACTTCGGAGAGCGCTCTCCTTCCGCAATCTCCATTACTTTGTCGACCGTGCAATTGCAAAAGTTGTCTAGCTCAACCCTGAATGTATCTAGCGGGTGACCCGAAATGTAGAAACCGACTACCTCCTGCTCATACCGCAGCTTTGCCAGATCATCCCAGGCAGCAACATCCGCCGCTTTCGGTCTCGCAAGCGTAGAGCTGCCATCGCCTAATATCCCGAACAAAGAAGCCTGTGCAGATGATTTTTCCGCATGATAATTGTTCGCGTAACGAATAAGCTTCTCAATGAATGTACCGTTTTCGCCAGTTTCAACAGCGAAGTAATGTGCACGGTGATAATCTTCAAAACAGTCAAACCCGCCCGCATAAGCAAGACTTTCAATCGTCTTCTTATTAACAGTCCTTAAATTGACACGCGTGATAAAATCATATATATCGGCAAATGGGCCGCCTGCTGCTCTTTCCTCTATAATCGACTCCACCGCTGCGTCGCCGCTGCCTTTTACACCAGCCAGACCAAACCGGATTTCACCCCGGCTGTTCACGTTAAATTGCCTGTCGGATTCATTGATATCCGGCCCCAAAACAGTTATACCCAACGCTTTACATTCCTCCATGAAGAATGTAATCTTATCAATGTTACCCAGTGAGCTCGTCAAAACCGCTGCCATATATTCAGCGGGATAATGCGCTTTCAGGTAAGCTGTCTGATAAGCGACGAATGCATAACAGGTTGAGTGTGACTTGTTAAAGGCATAAGAAGCGAATGCTTCCCAGTCAGTCCAGATCTTTTCAAGCTTTTTGGAATCAAGCCCGCGCTCGGTACCGCCTTTCATGAAGTCGCCTTTCAGCTTGTTCAGCGTTTCGATCTGCTTCTTTCCCATTGCTTTACGCAAGGTATCCGCCTGGCCCTTTGTAAATCCGGCCAGCTTCTGCGAAAGAAGCATTACCTGCTCCTGGTAAACGGTAATCCCGTAAGTGTCAGACAAATACTCTTCCAGCTCCGGCAAATCGTAGGTAATTTCCTCCTGCCCGTTTTTACGACGGATAAAGTTGGGGATGTACGCGATTGGACCCGGGCGGTACAATGCATTCATGGCGATCAAGTGCTCAAACCGATCGGGAATGAGGTCGCGCATGTGCTTTTTCATCCCGTCAGATTCAAACTGGAAAATCGCATTTGTTTCTCCCCTTTGAAACAGTTCAAAAACCTTCGGATCGTCAAGCGGCACATCGTCGATCACAATATCCACATTGTGGTTTTGCTTGATAAGCCGGAGCGCCTCTTTGATAATGGTCAGGTTTCGCAACCCCAGGAAGTCCATTTTAATAACTCCTGCATCCTCAATAATCTTTCCCTGATACTGGGTGATCAGAAAATCAGAATCTTTGGAAGTACTTACCGGAATAATTTCCGTCAGATCGCTCGGTGCAATGATGATACCGGCTGCGTGGATCCCCGTATTCCTTACAGTACCTTCCAGCCTTCTCGCCTCCTGCAACACGCTGGCCTGCAAATCTTTACCCAATGCGATCTGCCGCATTTTCTTCACATTGTCCAGTTCTTCCGGTGCGATACCTTCCTTTTTCAGGAGGCTTCCTTCCCCTTCCAGCGGCGCGGTGAAGATCCGGTTCAGCGTCATATTATAGGTAGGCTTGTCGGGTACCAGCTTGGCGAGTGCATTTGCCTCCGCAAGCGGCAGGTCCATTACCCTGGCCACATCCTTAATGGCAGATTTAGCCGCCATTGTACCGTAAGTGACAATCTGCGCTACCTGGTTGTAACCATATTTTTTAACAACATAATCAATCACTTTCTGCCGGCCTTCATCATCGAAGTCCGTATCAATATCAGGGAGTGAAATACGGTCAGGATTAAGGAAACGCTCAAAAAGCAGATCGTACTTGATCGGGTCGATATTGGTGATCCCTGTTGCGTAAGCCACCACGGAACCGGCTGCCGAACCACGGCCCGGACCAATAAACACACCCATTTTACGTCCCGCGTCAATAAAATCAGCCACAATCAGGAAGTAACCGGGAAAACCCATGTTACGGATTGTATTTAACTCAAAGTTGATCCGCTCCTCAATTTCGGGGGTTATTGTGCCGTACTTAAACTTCGCACCTTCAAAAGTGAGGTGTTTCAGGTACTCCCACTGATTGAGCACATCCGCCGTCAGCTCCTTTTTACCAACCATTTCCGACAAAGTATGTGTCTTAAACTCGTCGGGGATCGGGAAGTTGGGGAGTAAAATATCTTTTCTGAGATCAAGTGTTTTGATCTTGTCAACAATCTCATTCGTATTGTCCAGCGACTCGGGTAAGTCGTTGAACAGCTGCATCATTTCGCTGGTCTTCTTGAAATAGAACTGATCATTATAGAATGCAAAGCGGGAACCCTTCGGAATACCCTTTTCGTCATCAAAATCCTTTGCAGATGGGGTACTTTGCTTGTCGCCGGTGTTGATACACAGAAGAATATCGTGTGCATTCCAGTCGTCGCGATCCACATAATGAGAATCGTTGGAGCAGATTACTTTAACGTTGTATTTTTTGGCAAACCTTAAAAGAACCTCATTGACAATGTATTGATCGCGGATCTCGTGACGCTGCAACTCGATATAGAAATCCTCGCCGAACAGATCCAGCCACCATTTGAATTCTTTCTCGGCAGCTTCCTCTCCTTGCCTGATAATGGTTTTAGGAATAATCGCTCCAATGCAGCAGGTAGTGGCGATCAAACCTTTGTGATATTGAACAATCAGGCTTTTGTCAATCCGCGGATATTTCCCGTACATCCCTTCGATAAAGCCCAGGGAGCACATCTTGACCAGATTTTTATACCCGATTTCGTCTTTTGCAAGTAAAAGCTGGTGGTGACGTACATCCTTTTTGTCTTTGGTGAATTGTCGCACGTGCCTGTCTTCCACCACATAGAATTCACATCCTACGACCGGCTTGATACCCTGCTTATTTCCTTCCGCCACAAACTCAAAAACGCCGAACATATTGCCGTGGTCGGTAATCGCGACGGCGGGCATATTGTCTTCTTTGGCCTTTTTGAATAGTTTTTTAATGTCAGCCGCCCCGTCCAGAAGTGAAAATTGGGTATGGCAGTGTAAATGGGAAAATTGCATTTGTAACGGGTTGAATAATGGAATTGGCTTTGAAGGAACTTAACGTATCAGATAATGCGTTGCGGGCTGTTCATACAATACATAATTCATATAGTCTGCAAAAGGTTTAAGGAGTTGAATGCCTTTTACAATTGTTTTACCAAAATCCCTGGAAGCCACTTCTTTATCGGTAAACCGGTGTACAAAAAAAAGCTGCTTACGTTTCAGCAGTTCAATTTCAGGATGGCCTTTCGGGTAACCTTTGGGCGTTGTCTTCAAGGTATCACCGTGGATTTCGGGAAAAAACGTGCGGAATTCCTTTTCCTCAATGATCGCTTTCAACTCTTCTGCATTATAATCCACTTCCTGCCTGAACCGCGCGAGCTGCTCGGGAGTGGTCTCCCACATTCCTCCTCCTAGGAAAGTCTGATCGCCAGGCTGGATCTGTATATAGTAGTCAACCTTACCCGAACTTTTCCCACCCGGCCCAATGCCCGCGGCTAGATTGTTCTTGTAAGGCGCCTTGTTTTTTGAAAAACGAATATCCCGGTTGATGCGCAGCAGACATTCTTTTACCTGCAAATTTCCAAGATCCTGAAATTTTCCTACCTCACTGATCAGGTAACCCACGAGCTTTTCCATATCCGCTTTGGCCTCGTCATACCGCCCTCTGTTTTCCTGAAACCATTCCCTGTTGTTGTTTTCGGCTAATTGACTGAGAAAGTGAAGTGTTGCGGATTCCATTCTTATTTGGTGACTGTATATTATCTGTTTTTACTACGATTTCTGATCCAATTTAACGAATTTTGGTGAACGGGGAATAGGATCATCTATTTAACACTCAACTTTTGAATGGTATGAATGTTCAATTTTTGTTAAAAGAAAAAACGATGAAGACCTCAGTTGTAATTCCCATGAATGAGTGGAAAAAGATCCAAAACAGGCTTAAACCCCGAAGTTCAGACTTTTGGGAAACCTTGCCCGAACATGTTAGGGAAAGTATTGGAAGAGGACAAAAACAGGCAGCTGCGGAACAGGTGACATCGAACGAAGAGGTAATGCAGAAATATGCAAAATACCTATGAGTTTACCCGTTGTATGGACTTTTGAAGCTGAAACCGGCTTTGCTGAAATCATAGGGTATCTGGAAGATCAATGGACTGAACGAGAAGTTAAAAACTTTATCCATCGTGTAAAAAAGATAGTCAAACATATAGCAGCTTTTCCTCAAATGTTTGAAGCTTCACCATCAAGTCCCAGAGTGAGAAAAGCAGTTCTCGCAAAACAACAATCCCTTTTCTATCAAATTGAAGAAGACCGCATTGTGCTGTTATCTTTCTGGGATAATCGCAGAGAACCAAAGGTCGATGAATAACTAAGTAATACTATTAAAACTGCAAATGGCCAGAATTCTCACAGGCATTCAAAGTAGCGGGAGACCGCATTTAGGTAATATTCTTGGAGCAATTGCTCCGGCGATCGAACTCTCGAAAGATCCCAAAAACGAATCTTTTTTCTTCATCGCGGACCTGCATTCACTCACTTCCCTCAAAAATGGTGCGGAGCGGACGAACTTCGTAAGAGCTATTGCGGCAACCTGGCTCGCCTTCGGTTTCGACTACAAAAAGAATGTGTTCTGGCGCCAGTCACGCGTGCAGGAGCATACCGAGCTCGCGTGGTATCTAAACTGCTTCACGCCTTTTCCTATGCTGGCAAATGCAACGTCATTCAAAGAGAAATCTGAAAAGCTGGCCGACGTGAATGCGGGCTTGTTCACTTACCCGGTTTTACAGGCTGCGGATATTTTGCTCTACAATGCAAACATTATCCCGGTGGGCAAAGACCAGAAGCAGCATCTTGAAATGACGAAAGATATTGCAACCCGCTTCAACCAGCTTGCGGGAGAAGATATCCTGGTACTGCCCGAGCCGCAGATTGACGAACGCATTATGACAATCCCGGGTGTGGACGGACAAAAGATGAGCAAGTCCTATCATAATTACATCGATATCTTCCTGTCCGAGAACGAGCTGAAAAAGGTCGTCAAAAAGATCATTTCTGATTCTACCCCGCTGGAAGAGCCCAAGGATCCTGACAATGATATTACATATAAATTATACAGCCTGATTGCCACCGACAGCGAAGTAGAGGCAATGCGGCAGAATTACATAAATGGCGGCTACGGTTACGGCCACGCCAAGCAGGCGCTGTTTGAATGCATGCTTGAAAAGTTTGCTGAGCCAAGACGCATTTTCAACTATTATATGGAAAACAATCAGGAGCTGGAAGCAATTCTGACAGAGGGCGAAGCAAAAGCGCGTGTGATTGCCCAGGACACTATTTCGAAAGTACGTAAAGTGTTAGGATTCAGCTCATGACCGACGCCTTGGACATGCTCATTCGTGCTGACCAGGATTTATTTCTTTGGCTAAACGGGCTGCATACGCCCTGGCTCGACTCGATCATGTACTGGATCACCTACAAATACACCTGGATCCCGATGTACGTGGTCCTGATTGCATTCACATTGGCGGGGGACCGCAAGAGGGGTTTTGCTGCATTGATCACTGTGATACTGGCCGTCATCCTCGCAGACCAAATTACCTCCGGCTTTATGAAACCTTACTTCATACGCTTCCGCCCGTGTCACGAACCAACACTCCGCGGAATGGTGCATGAAGTTGCAGGCTGTGGTGGTTTGTATGGTTTTGCATCTTCCCACGCTTCAACGAGCTTTGCTGTCGCAATTACCTGGTTTACCTTTTTAAAAGGCAAAGTCAAATACCCGGGATTACTGTTCCTTTGGGCTGTAACCTACTCGTATAGCAGGATTTACGTTGGCGTACACTATCCTACCGACATCTTTGTGGGCGCATTGGTCGGGTTGCTGACGGGGTACTGCTGCATTCAGCTGCACTACATTTTTTTGAAGAGATACTATCTTAATTAATTGATTTTGTTTAATTTTGCGCAAATTTTAGTCTGTCCATGGGTTCTTTCAATACAGTAAAAATATTCTCGGGAAGTCAGTCAGAGTATTTGGCCAAAGACATTGCCAGATATTATGGCAAGGAGCTCGGCGGGTATAATTTACGGAAGTTTGCAGACGGTGAATTGTCGCCCAGCTTCGAAGAATCCATCAGGGGCTGCGACGTTTTTTTAATCCAGTCTACTTTCCCGCCGGCCGATAACCTGATGGAGCTACTCCTGATGGTAGACGCCGCCCGACGCGCTTCTGCTCACTACGTTACGGTCGTTATTCCATATTTCGGCTACGCAAGGCAGGATCGCAAGGATAAACCCCGCGTTGCCATTGCTGCGAAAGTGGTGGCAAATCTGCTTACTTCTGTCGGTGTGGACCGTTTGATGACGATCGATCTGCACGCCGGACAAATCCAGGGATTTTTTGACTTACCTGTTGATCACCTGGAAGGAACTTCGATTTTTGTTCCTTATATCAAATCATTGAACCTTAAAAATCTGCTGATTGCATCGCCTGATATGGGTGGAGCTGCACGTGCACGGAATTTCGCGAAGTTCCTGAATGTGGATATGATCCTTTGCGATAAGCACCGGAAGCGGGCAAATGAAATTGCCAGCATGCAGGTAATCGGAGACGTGGAAGGAATGGATGTAGTGCTTGTGGATGACCTAATAGACACAGGCGGCACACTTTGCAAAGCGGCTGAACTGATCCTTGATAAAGGCGCAAGCTCCGTAAGAGCAATCAGTACGCACGCTATTATGTCCGGCAAAGCGCACGAAAACATTGCAAACTCTGTTTTGGAAGAGTTGATTATTACAGACACGATCCCTCTTAAACAGCAGAACGATAAAATTCGCGTTCTGTCGGTAGCTGAAATCTTCGCAAAAGCGATCGGAAGGATCAGAGATCATGAATCTATTAGTTCATTATTTATAAATCATCAGTAAATTTTATTTTTTTTAACTTTATTAATAAATATTCTTATGAAAAAGCATGAGATTGTAGGGTTTAAAAGAGCGAATCTCGGCAAGACGGAAGCCCAGGAACTACGTTCACAAGGTTATGTTCCGTCTGTGCTGTACGGTGGACAAGAGCAGGTACATTTCTATGCTCCGGCTATGTTGTTCCGTGAATTGCTTTTCACACCGGATATTTTCAATGTAACTCTTAATATTGAGGGTACTACATACAACGCGATTCTTCAGGAAAAGCAGTTTCACCCGGTTAACGATTCTTTGATCCACGCGGATTTTTTACAGATCGTTGATGGCAAGGAGATAAAAGTTGAAGTTCCTGTTAAATTGACAGGTACATCCACCGGAGTAATGAAAGGTGGAAAAATGAACCAAAAATTGCGTAAATTGCGCGTACAAGGTCTGGCTGATAATATTCCTGACTATGTAGATGTTGATGTAACTGAGCTTGATTTAGGAAAATCTGTAAAGGTTGGTGCAGTTAAAGCTGAAAATTTTGTTATATTGACAGCCGCAAGCAACCCGATCGCCTCAGTAGAGATACCACGTGCGCTTCGCGGTACGCTTACCAAGTAAGTATTTTATTTTTCATGGCTAATAGATGCAAACGTGCCGACCATTGGTCGGCATTTTTGTTTATAGCCATTCTGCAATCTGCTGAACCAATACTTCATTGATACGCACGTAACTCTCATGGGTCCAGCCACCTATATGCGGCGTGAGCACTACTTTATCCGAACTTTTCAAATAGTCGAATGTCCTTTGCTGCTCCTCGGTCAGCTTACCGATCTTTTCATTTTCAAGAACATCCAGGCAAGCGCCTCTGATCCTCCCGCTTTCCAGCCCTTTAACCACTGCATCCAGCTTTACAATCTCTCCCCGTGACAGGTTAAGTAAATAGATTGGCTTAGCGCATCCGGCAATAAAATCATCATTAATCAAATACCTTGTAACATCAGTTAATGGAATGTGCAGACTGATTACATCTGCCTTGGCCATAATCTCCTCCATCGTCGACTCGGTTGCGAAATCGTCACCGTAATTATCCCGGTATTTATCATAGGCAAGTACCTCGCAGCCAAAGCCGCTCAGCCTTTTTGCGGTAGCAGATCCATTGTTTCCGTAGCCTATAATGCCCACGGTTTTATTCATCAGCTCAATTCCCCTGTTACCTTCCCTGTCCCAGATACCCTGACGAACTTCCCTGTCTGCTTTCAGAATATTGTTAAACAGTGCCAGCAGCATTCCCAGGGCCTGCTCTGCAACTGCGTCGCGGTTTCCCTTGCCCGCGTGAAAGAGAGTGATATGCATTCTTTTAACAACGTCGAGGTCGATCAGATCAAGCCCTGCTCCCGCCCTGGCTATGAAACGGAGCCTTTCTGCATTGATTAGCAACTCTTCGTCAAGGAAAGTCTTACTACGGATAAACAAGCCTTCGTAGCCAGGCAATGCAGCTTTGATATCTTCCCGGCGGAATTCCGGGTGGTAGTCATACTCCCAGCCTCGCTCGTCAAGCATATTGAAAAGTGAGGGATGCATGGAGTCGGCAATGAGGATTTTCATGGGAGCACAGGATTTTTTGTAACTTGCCTGTTTAAGGCGCTGGCAAAAATAATAGAGAATTGGTCAGCAGAATAGATTCAACCGCATTTTACCTACATGAGCGATCAACACGTTGATAAACCCGTAATCGGAATAACAATCGGGGATTATAATGGCATTGGGCCGGAAGTGATCCTTAAAGCATTAGAAGGAAACCAGTTAGCCAAATTGTGCACGCCTATTATCTATGGTTCCCTGAAAGTACTGAACCAGTACAGAAATCTGCTGGACATGAAAGAATGGTCGCTCCACGGGATACAAAAAGCAGATCAGGCCAACCACAAACTGACTAATGTGATTACCTGCTGGCAGGATAACCAAACAGAAGTGCAACCGGGGAAAGTTACCGCCGAGGCTGGCCAAGGCTCACTGGCTGCATTAACACGGGCGGTGGAGGACCTGAAAGAAGGTAAAATCCAGGCGCTGGTTACCGGACCTATTAATAAAGACAATATTCAGAGCGAGCAATTTCATTTTCCGGGCCACACCGAATTCCTGGCGCAAGCTTTTGAAAAGGAAGAAGCATTGATGTTTATGGTCGCCGGGGAATTGCGTGTGGGCGTACTGACAGGACATATTCCGCTTGAAAAAGTGAAGTCACAGATTACGCCGGAGAAACTATCCGCCAAGATCGAGCAGATCCTTCAATCTTTAAAAGGTGATTTTGGTATCAAAAAACCACGTGTGGCGGTGCTTGGGCTGAACCCGCATGCCGGCGAAAACGGATTGCTGGGCACTGAGGAGCAGGATGTTATCCAGCCCGTGATCAAGAACTTTAAGGAAAAAGGAAACATCGTAGTGGGCCCATTCCCGGCAGATGGTTTCTTTGCAGCAGGCACTTATAAACAGTACGACGCAGTTCTGGCGATGTACCACGATCAGGGCTTGATCCCGTTCAAAACACTTGCATTCAATGAGGGTGTCAACTTTACAGCCGGCCTTTCTGCTGTGCGGACTTCCCCTGACCATGGAACTGCCTATAACATTGCCGGCAAGAACATCGCCGAACCGGGTTCTCTGCTGCAGGCGATCTACCTGGCGTGCGACGTTTCCCGTTTCCGCATCTTTAATAAGGAAATGGACAAGAATGCATTGATCTCCAAACCACAACAATCAGAAAGTCAGCACCCGGCGAAATCAGGCGGGAAGCAGAGGTTTAATTAGGAGTGGCTAGTTGTTGGCTGTTAGCTGTTGGCTGTTAGCCGTTAGCTTTTATCCGCTGGCTTTCGGCTGATTTTTTTAGATATTTTAACCAGATCCTCAGAGGGATTGCAAAACATACAGAAATGCTAAAATCTATGACCGGGTACGGTGTATCCAACATCGAGTCCGATTCAATCAATGTTACCGTTGAGATCAAGACCCTTAATTCGAAATTCCTGGATATTTATTGCCGCATTCCAAGAAACTACTCTGACAAGGAAATTGAGATCCGTAACCTGATCACGCAATCTCTTGAAAGAGGTAAGGTGGAATTTACACTTACTGTCCAGCCTGTGGGCAAGGCGGTAGCGTCCACTTCTGTGAACCGGCCGCTGGTTAATGCCTACTATCAGGATTTGCTCGCCTCAGCTTCCGAGCTGGGCTTTTCACCAGACCACACCGAGCTTTTCCGCATTACCATGCAAATGCCCAATGCATATAACAACGAAACCGTAGACGAGTCGAGCCGGGAAAATGACTGGGCGCAGATTAAGGTGGCGGTCTTAAATGCCTTGCACAAATGCACCGTTTTCAGGGAGCAGGAAGGTAAAATGACTGCTGATAAATTTACTGACTATATCAAAAACCTTGAAACGCTGCTCGCCGGAGTAACAGAACAAGACAAACAGCGGATCCCCAATGTGCGGGAGCGGCTTGAAAAACAGGTTCGCGAGCTCTTGTCAGACGATAATTTCGATACTAACCGTTTTGAGCAGGAATTGATTTATTACGTAGAAAAATTCGATATCTCGGAAGAAAAAATACGTCTTGCAAATCACCTTACCTACTTTATCGAAACGATGAACGCCCACGAGAGCAATGGGAAAAAGCTCAACTTCATCGCCCAGGAAATCGGCCGCGAGATCAATACGATCGGCTCAAAAGCGAACGATGTGGCGATCCAGCATCTGGTAGTTCAAATGAAGGATGAGCTCGAAAAGATCAAGGAACAGACAATGAATATTATTTGATAAAATGGCGGGAACCAGGCTTCCTCTCTCGTTCTATCAATCGTACGATACCCGCACGCTTGCGCAAAAGCTGCTGGGCTGCGAGCTTGTACATGAAAGCGCAGAAGGCACTACCAGCGGGATCATCGTAGAAACGGAGGCTTACCTCAGCGATGATCCCGCCTGCCACGCATATAACCGCAGAACTTCCCGGACCGAGCCGATGTACCAACCGGCTGGCACCATTTATGTGTACCTCATTTACGGGATGTATCAATGCTTTAATGTAGTCAGCAATGACGCCGGCATCGGCGAAGCGGTACTTATCCGCGCGCTGGAACCCAGGCAGGGCGTCGACCTGATGCAGCAGCGCCGGCAGGAGATTCGTGGCAAAGCGGGAATCACATTCAAAACGAAGCCAGTAAGTCTCAAAGAGCTCTGCCGCGGCCCTGGCAAGCTCGTGAAAGCCATGGGAATTGATCGTGCTCTGCATAACAATCTCACGCTGGATAATGAGACGATCTATATCGTTGCTGCTGACAATGAAGAACTTCCGGTTGTGACTACTACCCGCATCGGAATCAATGTAGGTGCGGACCTCCCACTCCGCTATTATCTTCGCGACAACAGTTTTATAAGTAAACCCTAGGTTATATTCAAATAAAAATCAGTAAAGGTCAATTCTGCCAAACATTTCATCCGGCTTTTTGCGATTGATTTTTTATATTTGACATATAAATCCCCGAATGCCCAACGAATACCATGAATGATCATTCACTATTTCCGGCTGATTTCGGAGCTCGCCGGCATGGTATCCAGACTTATGAATGATTTTTTCAGGTACTTTCTGCTACTTCTCTTTGCCGGTTTGCTCTCTGCGAACCAATGCACCCGAAACGCCAATATCAGTGCGATAGAAGGCAGCTTACCTTCCCGCAGAAGTGATTTTTCAGAAGATACTGCCCTGATCCGGCAATACTACGCATTTGGAGCCTCCTACATTTTCCTTGACGCTGACAGGTCTATGCTTTATGCAAAGCATGTTTTACGCCTCTCGCAAAAACACAACTGGGATGAAGGAAGGATACTGGCCTACAACCTTTTAAGTACCTATTACCTGCTCGACGGGAATTACGATGTGCTACGCGAGCTTTCCAATGAAACAATGGCGCTGTCAAAGGAGCTCAACATGCCCCTTTATACTGCCTATGCCAAACGCTTTCTGGCCGAAAGCTATTCCGAATACCGGCAGTGGGATTCGGCGCAGGTGAATTATAACCAGGCTATCAAGATATTCGCCAGTCTGGGAGCTGATAGTGCGCGGGCCATGACGATCGAGAACCTGGGAAACTGCTACCGCGACAAGCTGATGTACAATGAAGCAATGCAGGAATACCGGCGCGCTTACCAGATTTATGACAGCCTTGATTCAGACTGGGGACGTGCCTCCATTCTTCAAAACAAAGGATATACGAAAGTGCGGCAGAAGGAACTTGGCGCCGCAGTGAAATATTTCAAGGAAAGTCTCAGGCTTTCGCAGAAGATCAATAACCGGTACGGGGAACTGAACACCCTTAATGATCTGAGTAATACCTATTTCCACCAGAATGAATTTGACAAAGCAGTTGAAACGGGGTTGAAGGCGCTTGAATATTCCAAATCCTACCACTCTTCCCAACAAACGAACTGGGCACTGATCACGCTTTCGCGGGCGTACAAAGCAAAGAATATGCCGGGAGAAGCATTGGAGTACAACGAGCAGGTCAACCATAACCGACGGATGGTGCACGATGAAACGGTAAGAAGGCAATACACCATGTACCAGCTGATGTATGAAAACGAGGCAATGGGATCGGAGATCCAGCAAAGCACAATTAATGAACAGCAGACCATACAGCGCATTTTGCTCGGCATTACGATTGCGATTGTGGCACTGGCTGCCTTTCTCTGGCTGAATAACAAAAAGTTGCGGCGCAAAAATGCGGAAATTGAAGCGGCGCTGATTCAAGGCCAGACGATCGAAAGAAAGCGTGTTGCGGCTGAGCTGCACGATCATCTTGGCGGTACGCTCGCTTCATTAAACTGGTATATGTACGGCATTGACAAGAAAATGCTGTCTCCCGAAGAGCAGAAAATCTATGACAGTGTACATCAGATGGTAGGCTCGGCTTACCGCGAAGTGAGAAGTCTTTCACACAATTTAATGCCCGCCGAGCTCGAAGAACATGGGCTGATCAAAGCGCTGGACCGGCTGATTGCCAAGTTGAATGAGAACAAGAATATCGATTTTCAGTTTAATCTGACAGGATTGGAAAACCGCCTGAACAGCCGCGTTGAATTTGAATTATACAGCATTGTACTCGAACTTACGAATAACATCATCAAACACGCCGGCGCGACTCAGGCGACGATCAATCTCACTGAAAACCTGAAAACGATTTCGCTCGAAGTGAAAGACAATGGAAGCGGGATCATCGAACCGGGCCGCCAGGGTACCGGATTGCGCAATGTAAAAAGCCGCGTAGAGAGTATTCACGGTAAAATCCGGATCAATACAAATGAAGAGCGCGGGACCAGCGTGGAAATTGAAATACCCAAAACATTCAACCGTTAATTGAAGTAACCCACTCTCCTGCCCGGTTGAGCAGGAAAACAAATGCATTATGAATATCCCTGAAAAGGTCGCAGAATTTACAACAGCAATAAGAGCCAGTCTGGAAAACGAGCGTTTCAGCAAACTATCCCTGGGCAACTTCAAAGGTCCGGATGAAACGCTCAAAAACATCTACGTAAAGCGGGTGCTCGTAAAGCGTGAGGAAAAGCTGAGCTTTACTTACCGGCACAAAACACGCGACATTACCCGCAACTACCCCATTGAAGAAGGAGTGGATATCCTGTCGCGCCTGATCGGCAGCGAGTTCTACGTGGCTACTTTGCAAACCATTGATTCCGACCTACAATTTGAAATAACCAGAAATCAGCAGGCGGTTTTAAGAAAAAAGGAAGTGACGGACCGGGAAGCGCCCTCGCTCAGTCACGACAAGAACAAGAATAGACTAATCTCAGCAGGCCGGAAGCCTTACTTACAACAGCTCGGCATTACCGACGAGCAAGGGAATGTGTTGAAGCATGCGCAGGACAAATACCGCCAGATCAACCATTACATTGAATTGCTTTCCGGGTTGATCAGCGAAGTACCCGATCGGGATACGTTGAAAGTAGCAGATATGGGATCAGGAAAGGGCTATCTCACATTTGCGCTGTATGATTACCTGCAAAACGTACTGCAACGGAAAGCAGAAGTGACCGGCGTAGAGTTCAGGAATGACCTCGTAGCACTTTGTAACGATATAGCTCAGCACGCCGGATTTGAAAAGCTGCATTTTACCGAAGGCACGATCGAGCAATTTGACAGCACCGGAACCGACATTCTCATTGCGCTGCATGCCTGCGATACTGCCACGGACGATGCGATCTGGAAGGGAATCTCCGCAGGAGCAAGCCTGATCGTGGTTGCGCCCTGCTGCCACAAGCAGATCCGCCGGGAAATTGAAAAGCACAAGGCCAGTAACGATGTCCAGTTTCTTACCCGGTACGGTATTTTTCTGGAACGTCAGGCAGAGATGGTGACGGACGGTATACGGGCTTTGGTTATGGAGTATTTTGGCTACAAAACGAAAGTATTCGAGTTCGTTTCTGATGTGCATACACCTAAGAACGTGATGGTTGTAGGCGTCAAAGATCCATCCGGCAAAACCGACCGCCATGCTACCCTTGAAAAAATAAAAGCTGCCAAAGAATACTTCGGAATTGGCTACCACCATCTGGAAAGAATAGCCGGTATTGAAGGATAAAATGCCCTTTTTTGAGCTTCTGTGCCTATATTGCGACTTTTTGTTAAACCTGATTAACTCAATATGTGGAATAAAATAGCGACTTACATCATCCGGTACCGGCTTATGTGGGTTGCCCTGGTGCTGGTATCTACGGTCTTTATGGCTTACGAGGCCAGTAAAATTGAACTCTCCTACAACTTTGCAAGAATCCTCCCTTCCAACGATCCCGTTGAAAAAGAATACCAGGATTTCAGAAAATTATTCGGGGAAGATGGCAGCGTGATGGTAATCGGCTGGCAGGATTCCGAGCTTTTTAACATCAATAAATTCCGCGACTGGTATAAGCTCTCTGAAGAAATAAAAGCCTCGGAAGGTATCAAAAACGTACTTTCTCTTGCCAATGTTTACAAGATAGTCCGTAATGACAGTCTTACCCGGTTTGATTTCGCGCCGGTAATCAGACAAATGCCCAACACCCAGGCAGAGGCAGACAGTCTTAAAAAGGAGATTGCCAACCTGCCGATTTACGAGGGACTTGTCATCAACAGCAAAACCAATGCTACGCTCATCGTAGTGACCTTCAACGACAAGGAACTCAACTCAAAACGCCGCCTCACGATTGTTGACGACATCGAGCAAATGGCGGAGACTTTTGCCCAAAAATACAACACCGACCTCCATTATTCGGGAATGCCCTACATCAGGACGGTTAACATGAAAAAGATTTCCGGCGAAATGGAGCTTTTTATGGGACTGGCTGTATTTGTGACACTATTGATCCTGTGGGCTTTTTTCAGGTCGTTACGCCTTACACTTTTATCTATTGTCGTGGTGTTGATCGGCGTGGTATTCTCAGTTGGTATCCTGCATTTATTCAATTATAAAATCACCGCGCTCACTGGCCTTATACCGCCATTGCTGATCGTGATCGGTGTGCCTAACTGTGTGTTTTTGATCAACAAATACCAGTCTGAGTTGCTTTCTCACAATAACAAAGACGAAGCTTTGATGCAGATGATCCGCCAGATCGGACTTTCTACATTCCTGGCGAATATGACCACTGCAATCGGTTTTGGTGTTTTTTACTTCACGAACAGTATACTACTTGTTGAATTCGGGGTTGTTGCCGCGATCAGTGTAATGGTTACTTACGTGCTTTGTCTGCTCCTGTTGCCGATTACGCTGCATTATATGAGTGTTCCGAAAGCGCGCCACCTGAAACATCTGGAAGGTAAATGGGCCAATGGATTCCTTACCAAGGTGAATTATCTGGTTCATTACCGCAGGAAGGAAATTTACATTGCGATGGTGATCATGATAATCGTGTCGGCATTTGGTATGACCAAGATCAAAAGCATCGGGTATGTAGTCGATGACTTGCCGAAAAAGGATATTGTTTACACAGACCTTCGCTTTTTTGAGAAAAATTTTAATGGGGTACTTCCCTTTGAAGTGATGATCAACACAAAGCAGCCGAATGGCGTTTTTGCTGATCAGGCTGAGGCGCTCTATAAGATAAAAGCCTTTCAAAACGAAATGGCCAAGTTTCCCGAATTCTCAAAGCCGGTATCTATCGTTGAAGCTTCCAAATTCCTTTACCAGGCTTACCGCGGAGGCGATTCAAAATACTATGCATTGCCCGGTGTACTTGAACTGAACAAAGTATCCAACTACATTCAGGGACAGCAAGGCGCTGCAAAACAACTGAACTCATTTCTGAATGAAGACAAAAGTGTAACCCGTGTAAGCTTTCAAATGGCAGATGTAGGATCGGAGCGCATTAAGGAACTGATGCAACAGATTCGCCCGAAGGTTGACTCCATTTTCAGTCCTGCCAAATACAAAGTGAGCCTTACCGGTCACAGCCTCGTTTTCCTGAAAAGCAATGATTACCTGCTCAGCAATCTTTACGAAAGTTTGCTCATCGCCATTGTACTCATCGCAATCGTGGGAATGGTGCTTTTCAGATCTATTCCAATCATTCTGTTATCCAAGTTGCCCTGCCTGATTCCCCTAGCGCTTACCGCAGGTATTATGGGGTATTTTGATATTTATTTCAAACCGACTACGATCCTTATTTTCAGTATCACATTTGGTATCGCCTCTGATGGGACTGTTTACTTCCTGACCAGATACCGGGAGGAACTTTACAAGAATGGGTTAACGCCGACAAAAGCAGTGACGCGCTCCATTTTCGGAACAGGATTGAGTATGATCTATACCGCCATTATTCTATTCTGCGGGTTCTCGATCTTCTCGGCGTCCAGTTTCGGAGGTACGGCAGCAATGGGTGTGATGGTGTCGATTACGCTGCTGGTAGCCATGTGTACCAACCTGATATTGCTTCCTGCATTGCTGTTGTCGATTGCGAAAAGGCAGGGGAAAGATGTAAAGCCAACTTGAAATACCTGATTTCAATACATAACTCCTGTTGCTTCATGAAAAAACCTTTATTGCTCGGTCTCACATTGCTGACCGGTCTGAGCCAGCATGCATATGCTCAAAGTGACTATCAGACCGACTCAATCTTTATCCGCAAAATCTTCAATACCGCGCTTAGCGAGGGTAAATCCTACGAGTGGCTCAGGCAGCTGACCCAGGATGTCGGGCCGCGGCTCAGCGGGTCGGAAGGTGCTGCGAAGGCGGTTGTTTATACAAAGTCTGTGATGGAAGCGGAGCAATTGGACAATGTGTTCCAGCAAAATGTAATGGTACCTCACTGGGTACGCGGCGCAAAGGAAAAGGCCCAGATCATTAATGGGAAACAAAAGACCGACATTCCGGTTGCCGCACTGGGTGGTTCCGTAGCTACTCCGAAAGGCGGCATCAAGGGCAATGTGATCGAGGTAAAATCATTCCAGGAACTGCGCGAGTTAGGTGCGGATAAGGTCAAAGGCAAGATCGTGTTCTTCAACCGGCCTATGGATCCCACTAAGCTGAATACGTTTGAAGCCTACGCCGGTGCGGTGGAACAGCGCGGTTCAGGGGCAAGTGAAGCAGCCAAGCTTGGCGCGATTGGGGCAATTGTAAGGTCAATGACCACCCGGCTTGACGATTTCCCGCACACAGGAAGTATGCGTTATGCAAGCGGTGCCCCCATTATACCCGCTGCGGCCATTTCTACCAATGCAGCAGAGCTTCTCAGCAAGACATTGAAAGCTAACCCGCAAACGCAGATATACTTCGAGCAGAGCTGCGAAACACTGCCCGACGCTCCTTCGCACAATGTGATTGGTGAACTTAAAGGTAAATCAGGTAAATATATCGTGGTTGGCGGCCACCTCGATTCCTGGGATTTCGCGCAGGGCGCCCACGATGATGGTTCCGGATGCGTGCAGTCCATTGAAGCGGTACGCCTGCTAAAATCCCTGGGTTACCAGCCCAACAACACGCTCCGCGCTGTGATGTTCATGAATGAAGAAAATGGATTGAAAGGCGGCATCACCTATGCAGATTCAGCGAAGTCTGCCAAAGAGGTGCACATAGCTGCCATCGAGTCGGATCGCGGCGGGTTTACACCGTTAGGTTTTGGCATTGTAGGTACTGCTGCTCAGAAAAGCAGGATTCAAAGCTGGCAGAAGCTTTTTGCTGCATACGGTATTCATGAGCTCGGACCGGGTGGCGGCGGCGCCGATATTGGTCCCCTGGCACAGCAGGGTACCTTACTACTAGGCCTTATCCCCGACTCGCAACGCTACTTTGATTATCATCACGCATCGAGCGACAAATTTGAAACTGTCAGCAAGCGCGAACTGGAACTCGGAGGTGCCGCAATGGCAGCGATGATGTACCTGATCGACAAATACGGAGTAGAATAAAAGGCTTTTCAAAGCCCGCTTTTCAGGCGGGCTTTGAAGGCATTATCTTTTCGAAGCTCTGGTCCATCCATTCCTCGGGAATGTCGTCGAGCGCCTCTTTTAACTTGTCTGCCCATATTTCCGAAATCGCCAGCATATCCTTCTGCTCATAACGGTGCTCGACAATCTGAAAGCTGTCTTTCTTATACAACACCACATCAATCGGAAAATCGACGTCATTGTTGCTCACGCGTGTTGAGTCAAAAGAGAGGAAACCGGCTTTGAGCGCCTGCTTCATGGTAGATTCCTGATTAAGAACCCTGTTCAGGATCGCTTTCCCCTGTCCCGAATTCCCTATAATAACGTAAGGCGAACCTTCATCCAGCTCCACCCAGTTTCCTTCGGAGTAAAGCAGAAAAAGCTTGTGTTCCGCATCGTCGCGCAGCTGTCCGCCCACGATCGTATTCAGGTTGAACTTGAATCCCGACCTTTCCAGGTTGGCTCTGTCTTCCTCCGCTACCCGCTTGATCTGCTCGCCGAATGCATTCACGGCCTTGTAAAGCTTGTTGTATACAACGCCTTCGTTGATCAGTTCTTCAAAATAATGCACCGCTTTATCACGCACAGATCTTAGTCCGCTGGTCATGATGAACATCGAATAGTTATCGTGCTGGGTAACATACATTTTCTTTTTCACTGTTGTATTGGTACCGGCTGTAATGCGGGTATCGGCCAATGCTACCAGTCCTTCTTTAACTTTTATTCCTAAGCAGTAAGTCATTTTTTTCTTTTTAATAACGGGCATAAAGCTGTCTGTCAATGTGGAAACGCGGCCCGGTAAATCTTTAATCTGGCATCAAAAGTACCAAATTGCATGGTGACCAAACGAGAAAAAAGGCTTTTTCACGTTTTTTTTGAAAATTGGCCACCCATAAACCGGAACAAAGCCCATTGAAAAAACTGTACTATGCCCCATAAAATCGAAACCGCACATCTGTTTCCTATATTAGACCAAAAGCTGATTGAGCTGCTGAAATCCCTTTCCGCAGAAGAATGGAACAAGCCTACCGTCGCCAAACACTGGTGCGTGAAAGACGTAGCTGCACATTTGCTTGACGGCAACCTTCGGGTAATATCCCATATGCGCGACGGGTACCTCAGTCCGCCGGACCGGGAAATTAGCTCCTACGCAGACCTTGTTGCTTACTTAAACCAGTTTAATGAAGACTGGATAAAAGCTTCGCAGCGTTTGAGTTACGAGGTCATCACTGAGCTCCTGGAAAGTACGGGAAAACAATATTCAGCGATCATGCGAGCCCAGGAGCCGGATGTAGACGCTATATTCTCAGTAGCCTGGGCTGGCGAACAAATCTCCAAAAACTGGTTTCACATTGCGCGTGAGTACACCGAAAAGTGGCACCACCAGCAACAAATCAGGGAAGCTACCGGTCGGCCCGGTATTCTTACTAAACCACTTTTTCTTCCATTTATAGAAACACTGCTGCGCGGCTTACCGCACACTTACCGTAACACAGAAGCTGCAATTGGAACCAGTATTAAGATTACGATTGTACTGGAAGAATCATTTTCATGGTACCTGCTGAAATCAAACAGCTGGGAACTAGCCGATAAGATAACAGAAAACGAAAGTGCCGGTATCATCATCCCCGCTGACATTGCATGGAAGCTTTTTACCAAAGCGTTGTACCCGGCAGAAGCAAGAAGTGCTGTTACACTCACAGGCGACGAGCAGCTGGCGGCCGTCGCATTGAACCTGATTGCGATCATGGGCTAATGTTGCGAAACATAACGGCAGGAAATTTAACGCTGTTAGAATCAGCCTAATTGATCCAAAATGACATTCAGCCAGTATATTGATCATGAAACTTTTGACAATCATATCTACTGCGCTGCTGCTATTTGCAGGATGTCGTGAGAAAAACAACCTGTCTGCTGCGGATAAAACGGGCATGCGCTACCTCGCATTAGGGGATTCTTACACGATCGGAGAAAGCGTGGATGAAAGTGAGCGGTGGCCTGTATTGTTTGCGAAAGCAATGCGAACGGCCGGGAAGCAAGTGCAAGCACCTTATATCATTGCGCAAACGGGTTGGACAACCGGAGACCTGCTGCTGGGTTTACAGAACTACAATCCAGCCGAGAAGTACGACCTTGTTTCACTTTTGATTGGCGTCAATAATCAGTACCAGGGCAGAAGTCTGGAAGAATATCGCCAACAGTTCCGCACCCTGCTGCTCCGCAGTATCGACTATGCCAACGGCGAGACAGGCAACGTATTTGTACTCTCGACCCCGGACTGGGGAGTAACGCGTTATGGGGAGGGAAGGCGGGACGAGATCGCCCGGGAGATCGATGAATTTAACGCAGTCGCAAAAGAAGAATGCGATAAAGAGCAGGTGCTGTTTATCGATATAACTCCCCTTTCACGACGCGCATTGCAGGATCCGACTATGATTGCCCGTGATCAGCTGCACTTTTCGGGCAAGATGTACCAGATGTGGGTAGATGAAGTGATGCGGAATGTAAAATCCAGGTTCTGACGCCTACTCTTCGTCTGTGATAATAAATTCAAGTCTCGCAGGATTGATGCCGATTTCAATATCGGATGGATTTTCAACCTTGATCCGTTCATCGTCAATGTGCAGGTCTTTGCATTCACACACAATCCTGACTTGCTTCGCCCGGATGGTTTTGAAAGTAAAATCCTGCTCAATACCGTCAATCTGGTGCCGCAGGAAATTCTCGAACTTGCGCCGGTTTGACGCGGAGATCAGCACCACTTCCAGTATTCCGTCGCCAGGATCGGCCTCAGGCGCAAGAACCAGGTTCGGACCGATGGACCTGATATTCATTACCTCTACCATGATATAATCGCCGGAGTACTCTTTTCCATCCGCAAAAATCTGGCAGCTTTTGGCTTCGTAGGTCTGAACAATTTCCAACAAAACCCGACGGGCCGCATTCAGCTTGTCCTCGGCAGTCTCGCCAATTTCGTCTTCAAGCTTGTCCATGATTTTCATCAGGCGCGGAAAGATCCCGACCCCAAAGGCTTCCAGAAAGAATTTGTCGGCATCAAGCCCTACAACCCTCCCGATATCGAAAGGTTTGAGGTGATAATGGTGCCATTTCTTAATAATATCCTTTGCTTTGCCATCAATACCCAGCGCACAAGCCACATTGTTAGCGGTTCCGTGCGGAAGCAGCGCAATGGGATAATGCCTGTCGAGCAGCGTGCGCTTCATTAATACTTTGGCAATCCTGCGGACAGTGCCATCACCGCCAGCTATAATCAGAAAATCGGAATCCTCATCAAACGCCTCCCAGCCATTCTCTTTGACAGAAGAATAAGCACAATCAAACCCCTCCTTTTTGATCAGTTTTGTTAACTCTTCTTTGCTAAAATCACTATCCCCGGCGGTCGGGTTGTGCAAAAGGTGGGCTTTTTTCATAAGCAGTATGTAGTGATAATGCTATTTCATAAAAAACATACCAGGCATAATTTTATTGATGTACAACCAAAAACGAGATTGTATATGAAAATTCTGGTAACAAACGACGATGGAATATACAGCCCCGGCATTGCTTCACTGGCAAAAATCGCGGCGAGGTTTGGGGAAGTCAAAATCGTGGCACCCGATGTGGAACAATCTTCAATGGGCCACGCGATAACTGCTTCACGGCCACTTTCCTATAAGAAATCCCCGATAGACTTCGGTGGCATTGACGCATACCGCGTGAATGGAACCCCAGCCGACTGCGTGGCTTTGGGCCAGCATTTGTGGGACAAACCCGATGTAGTTCTTTCAGGCATTAACCTCGGCCCCAACCTGGGTAATGCAATGTGGCATTCAGGTACACTCGCTGCTGCCAAACAGGCGGTATTGTTCGGTATCAAGGGAATTGCGCTGAGCACACCTACCGAAGTAGAGCCCGATTTTGACGCGCTTGATCCGTTCGTAGAGAAGGCGCTGGACCTGCTTTTCAAGAATCCGCATTTAAACCTCGTGAATGTAAACTTCCCTCCTCAGCCAAAGGGGGTAAGGTGGACGAGACAGTCGGTGCGGCTATATGATAACAACATTGTCCCGGCCCTCGATCCGATGGGGCGGAAGCATTACTGGTTTACGGTAGTGCCGCTTGAAGCCGCTGAGGAAGGGACAGACAGGTGGGCAGTTGAAAATGGATTCGTATCCATTACTCCCCTCCGCCTTGACCTTACCAACGAAGCAGAGCTCATCAAAGCACAGCTTGCTTATCCGATTACCTGATATATTTAACCTGGATTTAATTGAATAATGACCCGGTCCCGCCCATTCGGCGGGACTCTTTTTTTGAACTCTTTACCATAGTCGTAAGGGGTAGAATGGCCAAAATACAGTCTTATCCGAAACAGTTGTATTTTTAACCATCCCTGAATCCAAGAATCTGTACCTATTATGGAACAACCTAAAATTGGCAATTACCGCTGGGTTATATGTGCGCTCCTCTTCTTTGCAACCACAATCAATTATATAGACAGACAGATTCTCGGACTATTAAAACCAACGCTTGAAACTGAGTTTAACTGGACTGAAAGTGATTATGCCAATATCGTAATGGTCTTCGCGGGCTGTTATGCACTGGGCTACATTGTTTTCGGGAATATTATCGATAAGATCGGCTCCAAGCTTGGCTACGCAGTTTCGATCGTGATATGGAGCATTGCGGCGATTGCACACGCTTTTGTAAGAAGTACTTTCGGTTTTGGCGCAGTTCGTGCATTGCTTGGACTGGGTGAGTCGGGTAACTTTCCGGCTGCTGTTAAAGCGACAGCTGAGTGGTTCCCGAAACGAGAACGAGCGCTTGCGACCGGCATTTTCAACTCCGGAACAAGTATTGGCGCGGTAGCTGCTCCCATTCTGGTACCCTGGCTTTTAGGAGCTTACGGCTGGCAGGAGGCATTTTTGATCACCGGTGCGCTGGGTTTCATCTGGCTTATATTCTGGTGGCTTTTCTACGAAATTCCTTCAAGGCACAAGAAGATCACGCCGGAAGAATACGCATTCATTCACAGCGACAACGAAGCTGGTGACGGCGAAGGAAAAAAGCCGATCCACTGGACCAAATTGCTGCAATTACGCCAATCGTGGGTTTTCATTGTAGGTAAATTCCTGACCGATCCGATCTGGTGGTTCTTCCTTTTCTGGCTTCCCTCCTACTTTGCAACCACATTCGCGCTCGACCTTAAAAAGCCGAGCCTGCACCTCGCGATCGTTTACACTGCGACTACATTTGGTAGCATAGGCGGCGGTTATCTGTCTTCTTATCTGATCAAAAAAGGCTGGGCTCCGCTACGTGCCCGGAAAATCACATTGCTTGTGGTAGCATTTGCAGTGTTGCCTATCATACTTGCGCAATTTGCCAGCAATGTCTGGATCGTAGTCGGGATCATCAGTATTGCTACTGCGGCTCACCAGGCGTGGAGTGCGAATATTTTCACGATCGTTTCCGATATTTTTCCAAAACGGGCAGTGAGCTCGGTGGTAGGTATCGGCGGAATGGCGGGATCCCTTGGATCCACATTTTTCCCGCTGGTAGTGGGTGCGCTGCTGGACTATTACAAAGCCGCCGGCAACATCGGCGCGGGTTACAATATCCTGTTTATCATATGCGGACTCGCCTATATCATAGCGTGGGTAATCATACATTTTTTAACAAAAAACATGAAACCGGTTGAAGAAGCGTTAAAAGATTAACATTGTTCAGCAATTCATAACCATCGAACTTAGAGGAATATTTCTTCAGATGAAAAAGTACCGCTATCCATTCCTTTTTCTGGCAGTCTCGTTTTCACTTGTTTATTGTAAAACAAACAAGCAACCTGCGACAACTGCTACCACGGCGACCGTCGCTACGGCGCAAAAGGAAGAACCCACTGCCAGCAAGCCTGGTCGATCCCCCTTTATCTCGCCCGAAAATACCATTGCATTAATGCAGGTGGAAAACGGCTTTGAAGTGAAGCTCGTCGCATCTGAACCGCTGGTAAGCTCGCCGGTGGCCATGCAATTCGACGACAAAGGCCGGATGTGGGTCGTTGAAATGACCGGGTATATGCCCGACACGATCGGCACCGGCGAGGATATCCCTAACGGAAACATCGTAATCCTTGAAGACAAAAACCGCGACGGTGTTTACGACGACCGGCAGGTGATCATTGATTCACTGGTTTTGCCAAGAGCTATTTGCCTGATTGAAAATGGTATCCTCGTTGCAGAGCCAACAAACCTTTGGTTTTACGAAATTAAAAACGACAAAGCCGGAAAACGCACGCTCGTTGATCCTAAGTACACAGAAGGCGGCAATGTAGAGCACCAGCCAAACGGACTGTTGCGTGCAATGGACAACTGGATTTACAATGCAAAATCTGACAAGCGTTATCGGAAAGTAGGTGCGAAGTGGCTCATTGAGCACACGCATTTTCGGGGTCAATGGGGTATTTGCCAGGATAATTATGGCAGGCTTTATTATAACAACAATTCACAAAACCTGCTTGGAGACTATTTCCCGGCCGGTGTAGGAGCCTGGAATACCAATCAGCGCGGAGTTGCAGGTTACAATGAAAAATCCGTTGCCAACAATAAGGTATATCCGCTGCACCCTACCCCCGGCGTAAACAGGGGTTATATGAAAAATATCCTTGATGACAGTCTGCGCCTCAATGACTTTACAGCAGCGGCCGGACCTGTTATTTACCGCGGCGATTTGTTCGGCCAGGGTTATGACTTCAATGCATTTGTTCCCGAACCATCGGCTAACCTGATCAAGCGGAACATACTTGCACAGAAGGGATTTGTTGTAAAAGGTGAGCAGGCTTACAAAGGGCGCGAGTTCCTGGCCAGTACCGACGAGCGTTTCAGGCCGGTGAGCTTATACAATGCACCCGACGGCGCGATGTACGTACTCGATATGTACCGCGGGATTATCCAGCACAAAACTTATCTCACACCTTACCTGAAAGAGCAGATCGGGAAACGCGAGCTGACGCAGCCACTTTCGAGCGGGCGCATTTACAAGATTGTTCCAAAAAATACCAATGCAAAACCAGTCACAATTCCTTCTGATGCATCGGCGCTGGTGAAGCTACTCGGCCACCCAAATGGGTGGGTTCGCGACCGCGCGCAGCAAAAGTTGATTGACGGAAAATACAACCAAACGGTACCTGCATTGCGTGAAGCCGTGAAACAAACAGCTACTCCGCTTCTTGCGATCCACGCATTGTGGACTTTGGAAGGCTTGAATTCCCTGAAAACAGAGGAAGTAGTAAGCTGGCTAAGAAGCACTGACATGCAGTATAAAATGCAGGCATTTGCGGTTACACCATCCATTATCACACCTACTTCGTACAGGCAATTTGCCACTTTGTTTGATCAGATGGTTGATCAGAATGATACGCTGGCTGCTCCCTATGTTGGATTTATGGCAAAAAGCATCGCCAAATTTGACACGGTTGCGTCCAAAAGCCTGCTGACCAAACTTGCTACCAAATACCCGAACAACCGGTATGTAGCCGACGCGGTGATCAGCAATTTGCAAGGCAAAGAGGAAGCTTTCCAGACCGAGCTGACAGCTTCATTGAGCGACCAGAACCTATTGGTAAACAAGCAGCTTCAAAAGGTAATCACAGCGGTGCGCAGCGCCCAGGGTAACCGGAATCCTGAAATGCTGAAACGGCAGTTTCCAAAAGGCGAAGCATTGTTTACGTCGGTGTGCCAGACTTGTCACGGTCCTGATGGCGGCGGTGTGAAGTCGCTTGCACCTCCATTGAACCAATCGGAATGGGTAACCGGAAGTAAAGACAAACTGATCTCGATCGTCCTTTTCGGATTGACTGGCCCCGTTAAAGTGAATGGTCACGTGTACCAGACGCCGGAAGTGAGCGGAGATATGCCGGGTATAGGCTATGATAGAGATATGCCAAATGAGGACATTGCCCAGTTGCTCAGCTACATACGCAAATCGTGGCGCAACAATGCGGATGTGGTCAGCACGGAGGAGGTAAGCAAAGTACGCCAGAAACTCACAGGTCGTGAAAAGGCATTTACAGAAGCAGAGTTGAACGGAATATAAAAACTGCTAACAAAAAGGCGGTTTAACGGAACGAAAGAAATGAAAAGAATGTCTCAGCAATGGGACATTCTTTTTTTGTTCTGATGAATATGAAAGATACTGAGCAAAGCATTATTGAAGCCGCTATCCTGATTTTCAATGAGGATCTTTCGGCTCCGCTCGAAAAGGTGGCGGGGCAGGCGCAGGTCACGCGGCGAACTTTACACCGGTACTTCAAAGACCGGAACGAGCTGATGAAAAGCTGCAAGAACGAGATCCGCAAAGCCTGCCACATTGCAATGCAAAACGCTTACAATAGTACGGAAGACCCGATCCAGAGATTGGAGCGCATGTTTTACGCGGGCGTTGAATGCGGGACCAAAGATACTTTTTTGCACAAACTGCACACATTGCACGATCACGAGCATCAGTCACACGATCAGGAATGCTCTGACTATGATGATACCTTTTCCATTTGGAAAACACACCTGAAATTTCTTCAGAAGCAGGGATTGATCAGCCCGATGGTCACCATTGACTGGGTTCACCAGCTGTTTCAGGGAATTGTGGCTGCTTCTGTTACTTCGCGCAACAATGCAGCTATGCAACTCAGTGATGTAAAAAAGCTTGGCTGGTTTTCGTTCAGCCGGGGAATAGGTCTGTAAAAATTTTTATCCATATATGTCTCAAATGTGAGACAAAACCATGATTAATATGCATTTGAAAACTGACTTTGATGTAATAATAATTGGCGGAAGCTACGCCGGCTTGTCGGCCGCTATGTCACTAGGGCGCGCCAAATGGAAGGTGGCGATTATCGATAGCGGAAAACCCTGCAATGCACAAACGCCGCATTCGCACAACTTCCTTACCCAGGATGGCGCTACTCCGGCAGCCATAGGTGCGGTCGCCAGGGAGCAGGTACTCTCCTACCCGACAGTTGAATGGATTGAAGATGTGGCTGTGAATGCATCCGGAGAGAATTACAACTTTATTGTCCAGACGGGATCCGGGAAGCATTTCGCTACAAAAAAGATCCTTTTCGCGACTGGTATCAAAGACCTGCTGCCCGCCACGCCCGGACTGGCAGCGTGCTGGGGGATCAGCGTAATCCATTGCCCTTTTTGCCACGGATACGAGTACAGCGATCAGAAAACGGGCATTCTGGTGAATGGAGAAACCACACTGGATTTCGCCAGACTGATCCGTAACTGGACACCCGACCTGACTATTTTCACAAACGGTGCAGCCGATTTTGACATAAATACAAAAACGCAGCTGGAACAAATGGGCGTATCGCTCAACGAGCAGCCGGTTGAAAGAATAGTACATGAAAACGGCTACCTCACGCACATCGCATTTCAGGATGGAAGTACCGCTGCGCTCAAAGCATTGTACCACCGACCGCCTTTTGAACAACATTGCAAGCTGCCTGAAATGCTGGGCGTCCAGCTTACGGCGCAGGGCCATATTGCGCTGGATGCCGCTCAAAAGACGAATGTACCGGGGATTTATGCAGCGGGCGACAATACCTCACCGGCTCGTTCTGTCGCGAATGCAGTTGCAGCGGGCAGCTTTGCGGGCGCGCGCTTGTGTCACGAGTTGATTAGCGAGCAATATTCTTAGTATGTTTGCACGCATTCACCCGCATTAACAGCTTACAATGTCAGTTTTTCAAAATCCAGCAAACATCATCATCACGTGCTACCGCCGCCTGTCGCCATTCCTTGAACCGGAGGTAAAAGCACTTGGATTTGATGTCGCTGAAACTTTCCCCACGGGCATTCGCACATCAGGTACCATGACCGATTGTATCCGTCTGAACCTGAACCTGTATTGTGCAAGCCAGGTTTTGTACAGCCTGGGCACCTTTCGTGCAAAACATGCCGACGATGTATACCGGTTTTTATCGCAAATAGCCTGGGAAGACATTCTGCCAGCTGAGGGTTACTTTTCGGTAACCAGCAATGTGCATACGGAAAGCGTGAACAATTCCATGTATGTGAATGTGCGGGTTAAGGATGCAATTGTCGACAGGATCAGGGGTAAAAAGGGCGTGCGGCCTTCGTCGGGCTCGGATATGAAGCAGGCTGTCGTGCATTTGTTCTGGAAAGAAGAGCAGGCTGAGATTTTTATAGATACCTCGGGCGAAACGATTGCCCGGCACGGTTACCGTAAAATCCCGGGGGCAGCGCCCATGCTGGAATCGCTCGCCTCGGCAACGATACTTGCCAGCACGTGGGACAGGCGCTCTGCGTTCCTGAACCCGATGTGTGGCTCAGGCACGCTCGCCATTGAAGCTGCCCTCATTGCTACCAACAGCAAGCCCGGCCTTTTTCGTAATAATTATTCTTTCATGCATTTGCTCGGCTATGACGAGGAGGTTTACTATGCGGAACAGGACAAGCTGGAAGCACAGATCATCGATGCGCCTGATCTACGCATTATCGCAACCGACCACAGCGAAGCAGCCATTGAAAATGCGAGAAAGAATGCGGTTGCTGCCGGAGTAGCCAATATGATCGGGTTTCAGGTTTGTGATTTTACGGAAACAGAAATACCGGATGAAAACAAAGGGGTATTCTTTGTGAATCCAGAATACGGCGAGCGGCTGGGCGAAATCAGTGAACTTGAAGAAACCTATGCCCGCATTGGTGACTTTATGAAACAAAAGTGTAGAGGATATTCAGGCTATGTGTTTACAGGTAACCTGGATCTGGCCAAGAAAATCGGCTTGAAACCACGCCGCCGCATTGAGTTTTATTCCGGTAAAATCGATTGCAGATTGCTGGAATACGAGCTGTATGAGGGCACAAAGCGCACTTTTTAGGTTTATTCCGATACAACGTATCGTTATTCCATGTTTTACTGGCACGATATTTAAAGTACATCAGGCATAATCAAACACAATTTGTCATGAGACAGTCACAAAATTCGGGAATGATGCAGCAAAATCAGAGTTCCCGGGCAAGGCCTGAAAACAAGGACAATTTGGACAGCAGGCGCAGAGAAGAGGAAATGGTAAAAGGCAATGACCTGACCAATAATCGGAAAGAACATCATAGCCTCAACAAACAGAAGTAGCTTTTCTCTGTGTTTATTGTGATTAGAGTCAAGCCGGGTTCAGAATTTTCTGGATCCGGCTTTTTTGTGCCTTAATAGCCGCTCCTGATGGTTGAATGCCGATCTTCCCAGCGACAAACAATATGCGCTTCAATGCCCAGCAGTCTGGCTAGCTTGTCTATTTTTGAACTGATATGTCCGACACCTACGGCGCAATGATGTGCTGGACCGTAGCTGTTCCAGCATTCGACAAACCTGCGTGCACCCAATGGAAACCGGTACCGGCTGTTTGTATTCCCAATTTCCAGAACCGGTCCCGCCACGGATTCCCCTTCTGCCACCAGCAATACCACTTTCCCGTCCACTGTTTCAACTACTGAAAGCAGCGTAACAGGGCCGTGCTTTACGCTCATTTCAACAGAAAGCCCGTTGCCTGTTTTACCATGATATACATACAATGGGCGCACTTTGGTTTTGCCTTCGGCGATAGCAATGTGGCCCGGACCGTCGTGCCCCATGAGAACCACGTCGTCAGTATAATCCATGGCATAATACTCGGTGAAAGAGCCGCCGGCGCCAAATGCATCCATGATCTTCATCGCCTGCACGTTTTTCACCTCGTACTCTCCTGCAACCGGAATGCCCCGGGCAGTCAGCAGGGAGTTACCGAGAATCACCGAACTCATTGTGTCCGCATTGGGTACATTCCCTGTTCCTTTGTGGTAATAAGCCATCGAACCCAGTCCGTGTCGGGCAACCAGCTTGTCGAGCGCAACTGCGGTGCTCGCGGCCCGGCGCAGTTCGGCTTCCGGACAATCGGGCTGGATTTCAAATTCACTTGCAAAAACTTGCAGTATATCCTCTATTTCTTCATCGGACACTTCTTGCCGGATCGCTGAAAGCTCATCGACTTCGATCATTTCAATATGTCCGCCGAAGGTGGCGCATTGCAGTGTGAGATTCGAGTAAATGTCGAGCATACCACCATAGTACCCGCCCATTAATCCCAGGCGGTTATGCGCCATGACGCTGGCGACCTGCGCAGCTTGGATCCACTCCTGTACTTCGTCCCAAGCTTCCGGATCGTTGTGCAGCATGCCGGTAACCTGGTAAAATGGCACGCGCGAACGTTTGAAAACATTCGCCAGCTCGGGTACCGGGCAGGCTGAACAATACGCCAGCCACTCCCCTGTCATCCGGGTACGGTCACCGATTTTGTTAAATGCATTGTAGTCGATAGCAGCTTCGGGAACGAGGTTAAGCACAATGACGGGCACATTGGCCCGCCTGACCACCGGCAAAACCGTAGCTGAAAGCGCGTAGGTTGTTACGTACAAAAAAAGCAGGTCTACATCTGCTTTCCTGAATGCGTGCCCTGCTTCCATAGCTTTTTCGGGACTGTCGATCAGACCAAGATTGACGATCTCGGCACCGCAGTTGGTCAGCTTTGTATCAACTACTTCGAGGTAGCCTTTCAATCTTTCTTCCAGCCCTTCAAATTGTTCCCAATAAGCCTGTAGCCCGATACCGAACAGACCGATTTTTAGTTGATGAGTGTACAATTTAGTCATATCAAAAAATACAAATCCTTCTCCAACGCTAGCTCTGGCAAAATGGTGGAGAGAATTATTTTTTCGTTGAGAAGTAGTTAAAACTGGGTTAAATTAAACTTTGGTTTGCAAAAATAGGACACAATACAGATCACATCCAATGAATAATGTGATTCAATATTTGCACGAAATGATATGGAACTATACCGTAAATATTTCAGTCAAGAACAACTTGAAGCACTCGCAGGATCTGAACCCAACTGGGGCGTATCGATCCTGAATGTCGGCCACAACCTGCATCCGTCCGGCAAGATTTATCCGGATCAGAATCATCCCGACAGCTACTACTTCGATTGGGAAAAAGGACGCGTGCTCAATGAATTTCAGCTGGTTTATATCTCCACGGGAAGCGGCGTGTTTGAGACCGAAACCATTCCGCCGACGATCGTGGAAGCCGGTACTGCATTCCTGCTTTTTCCTAACGTGTGGCACCGCTACAAACCTTCGCAGGAAACAGGTTGGGAAGAGTTCTGGGTAGGATTTGGCGGCCATTATTCAGAATACCTGATGCGGCAGGACTGCTTCAATGCCGAGAATCCGCTAATTCACATTGGTTTTAATTCCGAGCTTCTGAATGTCTTTATCCGCCTTGTACAAACATTGAAATTCGAGGGAATAGCTTACAAGCAAATTTCTTCCTGCCTCGTTATCCAGCTGCTGGGCCTCATTTACGCATCTGCATTGATGACCGATCATGCGCGATCTTACAAGGAAAAACTCGTACACCGGATGCGGTACCAGATTCACGAAAGCAGCACAGTGAACCTGGATATGGAAAAACTCGCGCGGCAGCACGGGGTAAGTTACGGCTGGTTCAGGAAAGCATTTAAAGAGGTGATCGGTACCTCGCCCGGGCAGTACCATCTGAACCTTAAAATCGAGAAAGCCTGTGAGATGCTTCGGGAAACTTCATTGTCAGTTTCCGAGATCGCGTACAAGACGGGCTTTGAGTCAGAATTTTATTTTTCGCGAATATTCAAGAAGAAAATGACGGTACCGCCCACTTCTTACCGGGAGGGATAATGCATGTAAATGCGTCAAAACGCAGGTACCAATTCAATTTTCCTGAGAAGCGGTCGTTGATAGAATTGTTTCAAATATCCTGCTGAATGAAATACATTCCCGTTCTGCTACTGCTATTGATCGTTTCATCGTGTGACTGGATCGGCAATTCGCCAAGTTTCGGCGACGACTTTATCACTTACACGATCCGCAAGGGAAACCACGAGGTAGACAACAATCTGAATACGCCTTTTACCTCTTCTTCCATGCATTTTCAGGCGATTTTTGACAGCAGCTGCGTGTATCAGAATGCAGTTCCGGAAAATCAGAACGATATCAATAAGCTCTACGGATTCTCGGATTGCAGCTCCGGTCACCAGAACAACAGTGCCAGGTTCGGCTGGAACTGGCGTGAAGGCGCGCTCCGGATTTACGCTTATGTATATGTAAATGGCGTGCGCCAGGAAAAAGAACTCGGAACTGCCGAGCTTAACGAACTGACCAGTTTCAGACTGGCGGCCGGGGACAAATCTTACATTTTCACTTTTCGTGGCGTAGAAACAACAATGCCGCGCCACTGTGATGGTGGCGTCGGCATCGCGTATAAGCTGCTCCCCTATTTCGGAGGAGACGAAGCTGCTCCTCAGGATATAAGTATCAAGATCAGGAATTTATAACCGGCTCGTGTATACGGAAATTGATTCCGGCTGCACCCTGATTACGCCGCCTTCTGCTGTTTCCGGAAGATCCTTTTCCCCTCCCCATTTCGCGTCAGAAGAAACCATGAGCTTCTGCCAGTTTGCCTCGCCGGGTAAAGATACCTCCTGGGCATTCTTTGAAAAATTCAGCACGGCAGTCAGATGCTGTTCCGGTGAAATCCGCTGTAAAATGATCAGCTCACGGTCTTCAAATCCTTCTACCACAACTCCTTCCCGATCGGTTTTGCGCAATGCGGGTTCCTGTTTCCGTAGTGATATAAAGGTTTTATAGTAGTTCAGCATCGTGCGGTGCGGTTCTTTGTCCAACAGCTCCCATTGCACTTTCGACTTTTGAAATATCTCTTCACTCACCGGATCAGGCGCGTCGCCTTCTATATGGAACGCCGCGAACTCGCTTTTTCGGCCTTTTCGCACAGCCTCGGCTAGTTCAGGATCAGTGTGGCTGACAAAATATTGAAATGGATTTGTTTCACTCCATTCTTCTCCCATAAACAACAGCGGCAAATAGGGACTGATCAGCACGGCACCGGCAAGTAATTTCTGCATTTCAAAACTAACCAGCTGGCTTGTACGCTCCCCGAGCATACGGTTACCTACATGGTCGTGGTTTTGAGAAAATACGATGAACTGCTCGCCGGGATGTCCGTCGGCTTTTACACCAAACTTCCGCTTCCGGTGATCCGAGTAGACACCGTCGTACACGTAAGCATCTTTATAAGACTTGGCAAGTGACACAATCGGCTCAAAATCTGAGTAGTACCCACTCTTCTGCTGACCGGAAGAAACCCGCAATGCGTGATGAAATTCGTCTATCCATTGCGCATCCATTCCGTAGCCACCTTCTTCGACAGGCTTTATAAAGCGCGTATCGTTCAGGTCCATTTCCACCATCAGGTAATGCTGTTTGTTGGTGACCTGCGAAAGCTCGTTGACCCGCATCTTCATTTCTTTCAGTAAATGCAATGGACCAAAATCCCTGATCGCATGCACAGCATCCAGCCGCAATGCGTCGATATGGAAGTCGTGGAACCACATCAATGCATTCTCGATAAAATACTGCCGCACGGCATCGCTCCATGCATCATCTACATTGACCGCGTCGCCCCAGGGCGTGTGGTACTTGTCTGTAAAATAATGGCCGAACTTGCCAAATACATTCCCTTCCGGGCCCAGGTGGTTATAAACCATATCCAACACCACAGCTATTCCTTTAGCGTGGCACGCATTGACAAACTCCTGCATCGCCCGCGGGCCGCCGTAAGAATCCTGTACCGAATAAGGGAACACACCATCATAACCCCAGTTCCGACCGCCGGCAAACTGAGATACCGGCATAATTTCAATCGCATTAACGCCCAGTTCCACCAGGTGATCTAGCTTGCTTTCTATTGCCTGCAAGGTACCTTCCGGCGTGAATGTACCGATATGGACTTCGTAAATAATATAGTCTGAAAGCGCAGGATTAGCCCATTGCTGATCTGTCCACTGAAAACTCTTGATATCAACCGCCTGAGACGGCCCATGAACACCCTTAGGCTGGTACACTGACGCAGGATCAGGAAGAGGCTCTTCATCTCCCAACACAATCTGATACAGATCATCGGGTTTGATGTCCTCCGTTTTGAGGGTCCAGTAACCATATTCAGCTTTTTCAAGCGGCAATGTTTTGTTCTGATCGACCAGCAGAATACCAGCTTCCTCCGCGAGCGGCGCCCAGATGAGCACTTCCGCTTCTCCAAATTCATTAAATCTTATGCCCGGTACTGCGGGCAATGTCTCACTAAAGCTCATAGTTTTTGCTCTTCCAATGCGTGTTTAAAAACAACTATCGATCTGCTGTCAACTGTAATGGTGGTGTCCGGCGCAATGATCTGCCCGTCTTCCGTTACGCAGCATTCGCTTGTATCGATTACTTTCCTCCATTCCGTTCCGTATTTTTCGGGAGGTAACTTGTATTCCACAGGCTCATAATGCGCATTGAAGATCATATAAAAGCTATCGTCGTAGATCGGCTCGCCTTTCGGGTTCATATGGCGAATCCCTTTTCCATTCAAGAACACGCCCAGTGATTTTGCATAATCATGATTCCAGTTTTCATCCGGCATCTCTTGCCCGTCAGGCAAAAACCACGCAATATCTTCCAGACCTATCCCTTTGATCGGCATTCCGCGGAACCAGTGACGGCGGCGGAATGTGGCGTGGGCTTTACAGAATTTGATCAGCTTTTGAGTAAACCCAAGTAGTTGCTGATCCGCCTGGTCCCAGTTCAGCCACGATATTTCATTATCCTGACAGTATGCATTGTTGTTTCCCAACTGCGTTCTGCCCCATTCATCGCCCGCTACCAGCATAGGTACGCCCTGCGAAAGGAAAAGTGTAGTCAGGAAATTGCGTTTTTGCTTGTTCCGGAGCTTTACTACCTCATCGTTTTCCGTCGGCCCTTCTTCACCGCAATTCCACGAGCGGTTATGACTTTCTCCATCATTGTTATTTTCGCCGTTTTCATCATTACGCTTGTCATTATACGAGACAAGATCATTCAGCGTAAAACCGTCGTGTGCGGTGATGAAGTTGATGCTAGCAGTAGGATGCCGGTCTTCTCCTTTATACAAATCCGAACTTCCGGTAAACCGCTCCGCGAACTCAGCCAGCATACTATCCGCCCCGCGCCAGTAATCGCGCATACAATCGCGGTACCGCCCGTTCCATTCAGCCCAGCCGATCGGAAACTTACCTACCTGGTAGCCGTCGTGGCCGATATCCCAGGGTTCGGCGATCAGTTTCACCTGTGAAATAATAGGGTCCTGGTGAATGATATCAAAGAATGCACTCAGCCTGTCTACCTCATGGAGCTCCCTGGCGAGCGTTGAAGCCAGGTCAAAGCGGAACCCGTCGACGTGCATCTCCGTGATCCAGTAGCGCAAACTATCCATGATCAGTCTGAGTACATTTGGCAGCCTGGCATTCAGCGTATTGCCTGTACCGGTATAATCCATATAATAGCGGCCGTCCATTAAACGGTAATACGCCATATTATCAATGCCGCGGAAAGAAATGGTTGGCCCCATCTGGTTTCCTTCGCCGGTATGGTTATATACCACATCAAGGATAACCTCAATGCCGGCTTTGTGCATTTCCTTCACCATGTTTTTAAACTCAATTACCTGCTGACCGTGCGTACCTGAGCTGCTGTAACGCACATCCGGAGCAAAAAAGCCGATAGAATTGTAGCCCCAGTAATTGGTCAGCCCGCGTTCTTTTAAATGGCGGTCAGATATAAAATGGTGCACGGGCATCAGCTCTATGGCAGTAACGCCCAGCTTTTTCAGATAGCTGATCGATGCGTGATGTGCGAGTCCTGCGTATGTACCCCTGATCTCTTCCGGAATGTCCGGGTGAAGATTGGTGAAGCCTTTTACGTGGGCTTCATATATAATGGTATCGTGATAAGGGATCTCGGGTGCTTTTACATTTTCCCAGTCAAACAGATGATCTACAACCACCGACTTAGGCACATAAGGCGCGCTGTCCGAATCACTAAAACTCAGATCTTCATCAGGGTGACCGATCTCGTAACCGAAAAGTGAATCGTGCCACTGGATCGTGCCGGAAATGGATTTTGCGTAAGGATCGATCAGTAACTTATTGGGATTGAAGCGCAAACCTACCGTTGGCTCATATGGTCCGTGTACCCGGTAGCCGTAAAGCTGTCCGGGTTTAAGGCCTGGAACGTATACGTGCCACACGTAATGTGAAACTTCCCTGATCTGGATTTTGACATTCTCGGTAATACTCTCTTCACTATCAAACAGACAAAGCTCCACGCCTGTCGCATGCTCTGAGTAAAGCGCAAAGTTCACCCCTTTTCCGTCCCACGTAGCCCCGAGCGGATAAGGTTCTCCGGGGTATACTACTATATTGTCTAACTTCGATTGATCTACAACTTTCTTGTTGGCAATTTTTTTCATATATGCTGATTTTTTTTCTGCGATGATTTGAGGATTGGCAGCTTAATGTGCCTTTTAGCTGTGGAAAACAGCATTTTGTTGCCCGACTGAGCTGTTAGTACGCAATTTGCTATAAAATTATGCCACGCGAGAACCGTGGAGCCCGGGAGATTTTTCCCCAGCATCATACCCTACACGCCAAACTGAATTGCTATGACACAAGAAGAACTTCTGAGACTGGCCGCATTCCTGGAACAAACAGCAGAGACTAATGAAGATACGGAATTTGATTCTTCACAGGATTATCTGGTGGAAGAGCTGATCAGGCTTGTGAAGGAAAAAGGCAAAACGTCTATTGTTGAGGATTTTGAAACACCGTACGTTCACCCGATGATTACGGTGCAAAAATGGGTGGAAGAGTTGAAATTGCTGGTTGCGCAAACACTTCGGGAGGAAACCGCTTCATAATGTTGTCAAAAATGGCTTATTTGCGCAGATAGGGCATTTAGGTATGATTTTTGTATACCAAAAGTCACACGCGCGCTCCTTTTTGTTCCTTTACCCTTTACTATGATCCTGATTGTCGACGACAGGCCGGAAAACATTCTACCTCTAAAGAAAATCCTGGAATTACATGATTTTAAAACAGACTCGGCTGAGTCTGGTGAGGAGGCTTTGAAGAAGGTGCTCAACAACAATTATTCCGTGATTATCATGGATGTTCAAATGCCCGGCATGGACGGATTTGAAGTCGCCGAGGCTATTTCCGGTTTTGGCCGGGCCAAAGACACCCCCATTATTTTCCTCTCTGCCGTAAATACCGAAAAGCGTTTTATCACACGGGGCTATGCGTCGGGCGGGATCGATTATCTCACAAAGCCTGTCGATCCTGACATTCTTTTGCTGAAAGTAAAAACGTTTGTGCGGCTTTATGAGCAGCAGCAGGAGCTGAAAGCGATTCAGGAATCGCTGAGGCAGGAAATTGACATTCGTAAAAACGCCCAGGATGAGCTCGCTTCCCGCATGCAGGAGCTGCGTTTTATCCTCGAATCATTACCGCAGATTGCATTTACTGTCAAAACGGATGGGAAAATCGAGTATGTGAACGAACACTGGTTTCAGTATTCGGGAGATGCAGCGGTGTTCCCCGAAACGCATCCGGAAGATGAGTTTTGGGAGAGATGGGAAGAATGCTTCCGCAACGGACAGGAATTTTCAACAGAAGCGCGGCTTAAACAGCTTGGGACTACCGACTACAGATATTTTCTTTTAAAGATCATCCCGGTTTACCAGGGTACCGGCATCGTGCGCTGGGTTGGTTCATTTACAGATATCCACCAGCAAAAAATGGCCAACGAGCTGCTGGAACATAAGGTTGAGCTGAGGACGAAGGAACTGATGGACAAGAACACAGAGCTGGAAACCACTAACCACGAATTGCAGCAGTTTGCCTGGGTAGTATCCCACGATTTGAAGGAGCCACTCAGGAAGATACAGACATTCAGTCATCTGATTAAAGATAAATACCTGAACGACAATGCAGAGGCGACCTCTTACCTCAACCGGTCGATCAACTCTTCGGCAAGAATGTCGCGCCTGATCAGCGACTTGCTCGATTATTCCAGGCTTTCTGTCAAAGCAAATTTCCAACTTACCGACCTGAATATGCTCATCAGTGATCTGCTGTCGGACTTTGACGAAATTATTTTGCAAAAGAATGCAGAGATCTCCATTGGCAAGCTGCCGCTGATTGATACTATTCCAAGCCAGATCAGGCAGGTATTCCAGAACCTGATCAGTAATGCATTGAAATTCTCCAAACCCGACGTGCCGCCGCGCATTACCATCACCGCCGAGCTCATTGAACATAAAGATGTGCATTCCGAACCCTCTCCGGTCGGTGGTTTTTGCAGGATCGTGATCGCCGACAATGGAATAGGATTTGACGAGAAATTCCTTGACCGGATTTTTGTCATTTTTCAGCGGCTCAATAACCTCAACAGCTACGAAGGCACGGGTATAGGGCTCGCTATTGCCAAAAAGATCATGGACAAACACAATGGGCTGATATCCGCCCAGAGCACACAAAACGAAGGTGCCAGGTTTATTCTGGTATTGCCCGCTGTCCAGCAAACATCACAGGAAACAACCCTTGAAAACAAGTAAACGCATTTATGAGAAAAACTTCTAACTCTATTATCCAGCAGCTTCAGATCGTATTTTCATTTTCAACCCTGCTGCTGATTTTCAGTTTGCTGGCGTCGTATTACAGTACCCAGAAGCTGATCAACAATTCAGAGCTGGTTAATCACACCAATGAAGTACTGCTGGAAGCGGAGGCGATCATTTCGCACATGAAGGATGCGGAAACAGGGCAGCGCGGTTTCCTGGTGACACTTGACCCGACTTTCCTGGAACCTTACAACGGGGCTTATGAAAAAACCACCCGCAGCTACAACCGCCTGTCGGAACTCACCCTTGACAATCCTGCCCAGCAAAAATACCTGCGTGAAGTAAAGGCGCTTTATGAAGCGAAATTCGGGCAAATGCAGAATATCATAGATATGACGCGCAAGAATCCCGGTTTTGCCGTGGATACCGAGGCGCGGCTGCGTGAAATGCTGCGGGGCAAGAAAGTAATGGACGATCTGAGATTTGCAACCGAGCATATCAAAGACGAAGAAAAAGCGATACTGACCGACCGCCTCGAACAACAACAGATTTACATTAAGTACACTCCTATCCTGCTGATCATTGCCGCGCTCATTTCTATTATGATCACGGTATTTGCATACTTCCGTATCAAAAATGATATGGACAAACGCATTGCCCTGCAGGAGCTTGAAAACAGGAAATACGCGGAGACGGAGAGGCGGATCAGGTACATTGAGGAGGTTACCCAGCAGGTTTCAGACGGTGACTACACTGTGCGCAGCACCGACGAATCCGAAGACGAGATTGGCCGCATCTCTGTGGCGCTCAATAATATGACCAGTTCTCTGGAACAAACATTTAATGACCTGAACAGCAGAAACTGGCTGCAAACGGGATCTGTAAAGATCAGCGATGCGATACGGGGCGAGCGGATCCTTAAAAAGTTGACCGCCAATTTGCTGAACACCCTTGCAGACTATTCGGGGGCTAGTTTGGGTACCATTTACATTATCGACAATGACTGGAATTACCGGTTGACAGGCACCTATGCTGTGAAAAGCGCGCCGGAAATGGTTACTCCGGGCGAAGGGTTGGCCGGACAGGTGATTGAAAGTAAAAAGCCGATGTTCGTCAACGACGTGCCCGCCAACTACCTGCGCGTTACATCTTCCCTCGGCGATGTGAGTCCTGCGGCTGTTGTCATCCTGCCGCTTTCCTATGCGTATGAATGCATTGGCGTGATCGAGCTCGCATTCCTGAAAAATCCGGATGAGCTGCAGATACAGTTCCTGGAAAACAACCTGGAAGCGATTGGCACGAGCGTGAATTCTGCTTTGGATTACCTGAAACTGCAGAACTTCCTTGAAGAGACCCAGGCGCAGGCGGAAGAACTGCAAACGCAGCACAATGAACTGGAAAACCTGAACGCAGAACTGGAAGCACAGTCGCAGAAATTGCAGGCTTCGGAAGAGGAACTCCGCGTGCAGCAGGAAGAATTGCAGCAGACCAATGAGGAACTGGAAGAGCGGAGCGGATTGCTGGAAGAGAAAAATATAGAGATCGTCAAAAAAGCGGAAGAGCTTGAACTGACAACAAGGTATAAATCAGAGTTTTTGGCGAATATGTCGCACGAACTGCGCACGCCACTCAACTCCATCCTGCTACTGAGCAGGCTGTTATCTGAAAACGACGATAAGAACCTGACCGACGAGCAGATCGAGTATGCTACCGTGATCCAGTCTTCGGGCAATGGATTGCTGGGGCTGATCGATGAGATCCTGGACCTTTCTAAAATTGAAGCCGGCAAAATGGAGCTGGATTATGTGAATGTGTCTATCAAGGAAATCTCCGATGACCTGAAAGGTATGTTCGCTCCCGTGGCTCGCGAAAAGGGACTTGACTTTACCGTTAACATTGGCCAGGGAGTTCCGGTGGTGATTGAAACGGATAAGATGCGATTGGAACAGATCCTGAAAAACCTGATCTCCAATGCGCTGAAATTTACTGCAAAAGGCTACGTCGAAGTTCAGATCAGGCTGCATGAAGGCAATGACAATATGTTGAGCTTTAAGGTAAAAGATACCGGTATCGGGGTTGCGCCTGAGAAGCAGAAGCACATTTTTGAAGCATTTCAGCAAGCTGACGGTTCAACCAAACGGAAATACGGAGGTACCGGACTCGGACTTTCGATCAGCCGCGAGCTGGTGAAACTGCTCGGCGGCGAGATTGCGCTTACCAGCATTGAAAATCAGGGAAGCGAGTTTACGGTCATTATCCCGATAGCTGCCGTTTATGCCGTTCAGGAGAAAGAAGATGATTTCTTCAAAACCGTGAAAGAAGAGACGCTTCCTGTAAAGGCTGTACCTGAAACAGACCACCGGTTTGTGAGCACGATCATTCCCGAAAGCATTTCCGATGACCGGAATACGGTCCAATCCGGCGATAAAACGATCCTGATCGTTGAAGACGATACATTCTTTGCCAAATCGCTGCTCGACTATACCCGTCGCCATGGTTATAAAGGGATTGTTTCAGTGAGAGGTGACGAAGGCTTGCAACTTGCCAAAACCTTCAAGCCGATCGGTATCCTGCTGGATATTCAGCTGCCGATAATCAGCGGCTGGGATGTAATGGACCAGCTGAAAAGCGACCCTGAAACGCGGCACATTCCGGTGCACATCATGTCGTCGCACAGAATGAAAAACGAGAGCCTGATGAAGGGTGCGATCGATTTCATTGACAAACCAATGGCGATCGACAAGTTGCAGGAGGTGTTCAAAAAGATAGAATATGTGATCAGCAAAAAATCTAAAAAAGTGCTGATCCTGGAAGATAACTCCATGCACGCCAAGGCGCTGGCTTATTTCCTTGGCACATTTGATATTAACTCGGAACTGAAAAGCGACTTGTCGGAAGGTATCTCTGCATTAAAAAACAATGAAGCCGATTGCGTGATCCTTGATATGGGCATTCCCGATAAAAAGGCTTACGACGCCCTAGAAGAAGCCAAGAAAAACCCGGGACTTGAAAATATCCCCATTATCATCTTCACCGGAAAGAGCCTGTCCATGTCCGAAGAGCTGCGTATCAAACAGTACGCGGACTCCATTATCGTGAAAACGGCACATTCTTACCAACGTATGCTCGATGAGGTTTCATTGTTCCTGCACGTGGTGGAAGAGAACAAGAAGTCGACGCAACGCTCGTCCGACCAGAAAAAGCTGGGTGGATTGAGTGAGATCCTGAGCAACAAAACGGTACTGATCGCCGACGACGATGTGCGCAACATCTTCTCGCTGTCAAAATCGCTTGAAAACTACAAAATGAATGTAGTAACCGCCCTCGACGGCAAAGAAGCGCTGGCGAAGCTGGACGACAATCCCGAAATCGACGTAGTGCTGCTGGATATGATGATGCCGCAAATGGACGGTTACGAAACAGCGCGTCGCATTCGCGAAAACCCGAAATGGCGTAACCTGCCTGTAATCGCTGTGACGGCAAAAGCAATGACCGGCGACCGCGAAAAGTGTATCAATGCAGGCGCGTCGGATTACATTACCAAGCCAGTGGATATCGACCAGCTGATGTCGCTGCTGCGGGTTTGGCTTTATGAGAAATTTTGAATGAGCGAACGTTTCTTACCTCCACAATGAAAAAAAGGGTTTTGATAATTGATGATGACGCGCGGAATATTTTTGCTTTAAAGGCTACTTTAAAAGCGAAAGGATTTGACTGTGTGTCGAGTACCGGGGCGCCGGAAGCTTTGGAACTGCTGAAAACCGACGAGGTTGTGAATGCAGTACTGATTGACATGATGATGCCCGAAATGGACGGATACGAGGCGATTCCGCTGATCAAGCGCATTGAGCAACGGAAGGGAACGCCCGTGATTGCGGTGACTGCGCAGGCTATGGTAGGCGACCGGGAGAAATGCCTGGAAGCCGGGGCCGACGCTTATATTTCAAAACCGATTGATGTTGACAAATTGCTGGTGCTGCTGGAAGATATATAAGTGTGGAAAATGATTGATGATGAAAATATCGACTTGCTGCTGACGGACCTATTCGATCTGTACGGATATGATTTCACCAGCTACTCCCGCGCCTCTCTGAAAAGGCGCATTGAGCGGCTTTGCCTGCTCGATAAATTCCCAAGTTTTGCCGAACTACGTTACCGCGTCAAAAACGATCCCGATTACCTGAAAAGGTTTGTTGAAGAGATCACCGTGAATGTGACGGAAATGTTCCGCGATCCTACTTTTTATAAAGCATTGAGGGAGGATATACTGCCGGTGCTGGGCACCAAGCCTTTTATAAGGATCTGGCATGCAGGCTGTTCTACGGGTGAGGAGGTTTTTTCAATGGCGATCCTGCTGAAAGAAGCGGGACTGCTCCGTAAGTCGCTGCTGTATGCAACTGACCTGAACCCTACCGTGCTGGAAAAAGTAAGGAAGGGCATTTTTCCGCTTTCGCAAATGAAACAATATTCGGAAAGCTACATTGCATCAGGCGGCACCAGGGATTTTTCGGGTTATTATACAGCCAATTACGGACAGGCCAAGTTTGACAAGGAGCTTGCGGAGAAGATCATTATCTCGACCCATAATCTGGTATCAGACAGCTCATTTAATGAATTTGACCTGATACTTTGCCGCAATGTCCTGATCTATTTCGATAAAGAGTTGCAGGACAGGGTGCTCAAACTGTTCGATGCCAGTCTTGCTCCGCTGAGCTACCTGGCGCTCGGAACAAAGGAAACACTGAAATTTTCTGTGGTACAAAACAAGTTCAAACAGCTGAACCGCGAGAAGATATGGAAGAAAATCATGTAGCACGACATTGCGGGCTGCTCCTGATCGGAGGTTCTGCGGGAAGTCTGGAAGTGCTTTTCAAGCTTCTTCCCAGGCTCAAAGCCGATCTCCCCTTCCCTGTTGTACTTGTACTCCACCGCCGCAACTCGGGCGATTCGTCGCTGACGGAACTGCTCGGAAGCAAGACTTTAAACAAAACTGTCGAAGTAGAAGACAAAGACCCGATCGTGCCCGGCTGCATTTACCTCGCTCCTGCCAACTACCACTTACTCATTGAAAATGACCACACGTTCTCGCTGGACTACTCCGAGAAAATCAATTTCAGCCGACCTAGCATCGATGTGACATTTGAATCAGCAGCTGATGTTTTTGGTGCAGCAACTACCGGTATTATCTTGTCAGGCGCCAATGAAGACGGTACGAACGGCTTGGTTTCCATAAAACGCGCAGGCGGCCGGACCGTAGCCCAGCAACCTGATACCGCACAAATGCCTTTCATGCCGCAGCACGCTATCACCGCCGGTACCGTCGACTACACACTTGACATTGCCGGACTCGCAGGTTTCATCAACGGCCTGGAATGAGTTTTTACAATCGTTGATTTTTACCATAAAAGGTAACTTCTGTCATTTTTTCAAAAGGGTTTTCTGAGGAAATTTGTAGGGTAAACAATTGGTACCCCCTTCACCTGATAAACAGCACGATCATGGCCAGGCATAACAGACTATATAGCGTTTTTTTCAATAAATGTCCCCGTTGCGGCGTGGGTGATTTTTTCGTAAGCAAAAGCGCCTACGATCTCAAAAACTTTGAAAAGATGCACAAGCATTGTCCGCACTGCGGCGAAAACCTGGTTCCCGAACCGGGCTTTTACCAGGGTGCGTTGTACATGAGCTATGCATTTTACGTCGCCTTCATGGTGATCGCATTCCTCATCTGCGTCAACTTTTTCGAACAATACCTCGATTATTTCCTATTCGCAATCATTCCCATCCTGGTCATCCTAACCCCTTGGTTCTACCGCCTTGCCCGCCGCTCCTGGCTGGCACTGTTTATCAAGCCAGCTGCGGAGGTTTGAATGAGTGAATGAATGAAGTGCGAAAATGAAAACAGCTTTGTCACCCTGAGCGGACCGGGCTGCCGGGCGGTCGAAGGATGAGCGATGTCGCCTTTTTTTGTCACCCTGAGCGGAGTCGAAGGGAAGGGCGTTGTCGCATTCCCTTCGACTCCGCTCAGGGTGACAAAGCAAGTTTCCTCCATCCATCCCTTCCCTTAAATTCCTCCCCGAAACCCCTCCGGCGTTTGCCCGGTTTCTTTTTTGAAGAATTTGGTAAAATAGGAATTGTCGCTGAAATGGAGCTGGTCGGCTACTTGTGAAATGCTGAGGTTGAGGTTGATCAGCAGCCTTTTTGCTTCCAGCACAATGCGCGCGCGGATGATTTCGCCTGCTTGTACACCCAGGTGTTCTTTGCACAATGCATTCAAATGGTTGGGTGTAATGTTGAGGAGTTTGGCGTAAGCGCCCGGCTGCTTGATGGTACTGAAATGCCTGTCGACGAGCTTTTGAAAATCCCGGATCACCGGGTTGCGAGGTACTGGTTTTCCACTGGTTAGCCCCGCAGGCTCATTCCTTGCTACAAGGAAAAATAGCTGTAACAGCAAAACGCGCGTCATATCTTTACGGAACAAAGCCGCTCCCTGCTGCTGTTCCAACAACTCTTCAAAGACACCTGTCACTTTCCCGAAAACGGATTTATCGAGCTGTAAGACATTGTTCCGGCTGTCGCTGCTGTTCAGAAAATTGAAGAAATCGAGGTAATCGGGCTGCAACAGGAAAGACTGGAAGAACGATTCTGAAAAATTGACCACATAACCCTCCGGCTCACCTTCGAAACGCCAGTCGTGCACCTGACCGGGCACCATAAAATAAATCTGTCCGGCTGCGACCTGAAAGTGGTTGAAATCGATGATATGCTCACCTGCGCCACTGGTAAAAAGTACCAGGTGGTAAAAGCTATGCCGGTGCGGGAACACCAGGTTCTGATGTTCTTCGAGGTATTCAGAAAACCGGCTGATCATAAAATCCTCCGCCCGGTACTCCGAAAGCGGGCCGATGTCGAGACGGGGGAAAGTGGAGCGTGACAATGCCAAAATGCTGGGGTTTGTAAATGCAGCAATTTAGGGAGAATCGGGGTTTCAAACGCAGTCTTCCATATATGCTCACCGATAGATTCTTCAAAGCTACCTCAGGATCAATACGCCTTCTCAGCGAACGATAGCAATTGCATATTTACTCACAGCATCTATTAGCCAAATCTTATATCTAAAACTACTATGAACGATCTATCTCTACTTACTTTTTTATGGAAGCGCTTAGCATGCGTTCGTCCACAGCAAATCCGAGAAATCGGATACATCAAATACTATGTTGCAGCGCTTCTTTTAAGCACTGGCTACGAACAAGCGAATGCACAGGGAGTGGGGATCAACACTACAACACCTCACAACAGTGCTGCGTTGGATATCCAGAGTACCAATAAAGGTATTCTCATCCCGCAGGTTGAATTGCAAAGTTCGATTGATAACGCAACGATAGTCAACCCGGCCACTGGTCTGCTTGTTTACAATAAGAACGGCAATGTTTTAAGTGGTGTCGGATTTTACCAGAACACAGGAACTCACGTTTCACCTAACTGGGAGATCTTGTCAAGATTGAAACTCCCTTACTCACATGGAGTTTCAACAAACACTGCATTCAATATTCAAAATTATCAGGGTAGCAGTGGCGCAACAGCAATTAAAGGTTATTCTTCTGGTGTTGGGACGGGAATATTTGCCGAGAGCGATAATGGTTATGCGCTTCAAGTTAAAGGTTTCATGAAGATATTCGGAGCCGGCCAAGTGCCTGGTGCTGGTAAAGTTTTGACAAGTGACGCGACTGGTGAAGCCACTTGGCAGGGACCGGTTGCATTCTCAGCCTCTGGAATTAAGGGCGAAGGCGGGCAGGTAGTTCCGTCACAAGAAATATATCGAATTCCTTTCGCGAGCGAAGATTACGATTTGAGCAATTCTTTCACACTGCACAACGAATCTCCTGCGAGTACATTTACTGTGCCCATAGAAGGATTGTACCACCTCGATGCATTTATTTCACCGCAGGACGCTGGCGATTGTGAAATCCGCCTTATGCTTCTGCGAAATGGAGTAGAAACGAACATCTCAACTGCCAGTGGCAATGATTCAAATAATGAAATTCTAATTTCAAGAGATTTTAAGCTTCTTAAGAATGACCAGCTCTTTGTAAACATCTTCTACTTTGGTCAAGGCTATCTCGATTTATTTACCCAAAGCAGGACAGCCTATTTCAATGCGCATCTAATTAAATAATTATTAAAAATGAAAAACATATACCTCACCGTTAGCTCATTGCTTATTGGCCTGACTGCACAGGCGCAGTCCATTTCGCCTGCTGGCATTTATGCGGCTGCTAATTACAACCAGTCAGGCGGCGTCAGTCTGGAATGGGTACTGGGAAGCATCAATTCTTTTTCCAGCCTTTCGCCACTTCCGGTCAAGTTGATCCGCTTTGAAGGTACGCTCACGGCCGAAGGTTCGGCAAAACTGGAATGGGAAACTGCGGAAGAATATGGCAACAAGGGTTTTGAAATTCAAAAAGCCACAGACGCAGTACATTTTGAAAACATCGGCTGGGTCGATGGGGCTGGTGATGCGAAGACCAGGAACATATATCAATTTGTTGATAGCGAGCTGGCAACTACAAGCTATTACCGCTTGAAACAGGTTGACTTTGATGAAAAATTCAGTTTCAGCAAGATCATCCGAGTAATCCCGCACAATGAAAGTCTCGACCGCTTTACAGTATACCCCAACCCGGTAAAAGACGGAAAAGTAACCGCCACCATCCCCGAGCGCAGCTTCAAACTTACGCTATTTGACAAGACAGGCAGGCAAGTAAAGCAAATCACACAGCCCCAAACGCAAGAGCAGCTGCTGCTACCCGGCACCGGCTCTTTCCTGCTCAACATTGAATCTGTGGCGGGGAACAAGACGATACAGGTTGTGCAGCCTTGAAAAGGCTATTGTCAAATTCCTTGATATTCACATACAACTTTCTTATTTATATGAAAGCTATTGCAAAGATTCTCGCCTTATCAATATTGACCAGCACAAGTCTTCACGCCCAGTTCTCCTCCGGCAATCAATTCTTCATCGGAGCGAATACTACTGTTTCCATTCATGGTCTTGTATTACGGCCGACGTTTAATAATACGGTGTGGAGCAATAAAGTACTTACGAGATCTACGGACGCAATCGTTGGTGATCCTACTGCGAGTATTCTGCAGGTTCATACATTCAATGAACCTACCGGCTTTTCCGGTTTAGTCGGGTTGACTTACCTGACTGGCAACCTGAACGGGAATACAGAAGATGATCTGCAGATTGCCTATTTTAACCCTGATGAGAAGTATGTTACTACAACCGGAAGCACGGTCGACAAGGCGATACACATGGTGTCACGCAACTTCACGGGTTTAAACAACAGCTTCTTACGCATTACTGCAACTAATGCAAATAGCGTTTTGCCAGTTACACTTGTCAGCTTTAAGGCATTGAAAGAAGGCGGACAAGCGCAGCTCGCGTGGAGCACATCAGACGAAATCAACAGCGACTACTTCGAAGTGCAAAGGAGCGTAGAAGGTAAAGTTTGGAATGCGATAGGGAAGGTGCAGGCTGCCGGTGACAGTAAAGCGGAACGTACCTACACCTTCACGGACAACTCCCCAGCTAACAGACAAAACCTGTACCGACTTAAAATGGTGGATTTTGACGGAACTTACACGCATAGCAAAATTGTGGTACTCGATTTTGAAAGTGATATGGCTGTTAGTTTCTATCCCAATCCGCTCACCGAAAAGCTACTCATTCAGGCTGATAACTGGAACGAAGTTAAATCCGTGGAGTTAGTTACCAAACAGGGAAATGTCATTCCAATGAATAACAGCAAAGCCGGAAGCGATCCCGGTTCGCGTGAATATGATTTTAGAAAATACCCTGTCGGGACTTATTACATTAAAGTTACCCGACAGGATGGTGGAATCAGAACCCAGCAAATTGTAAAAATGTAGCTCCGTCTAAATTCAGATTGCAGCAGATACAAAGGTCAGGCAGCTTCGGTTGCGTGACCTTTTCTTTTTAAGATCAATGCGCAGAGCAATGACACGATCAGTCCGACGGGCAGGATTTCGGCGTAGGTCATCAGAAGGATTACGAAAGGATTTTTATACATCTCCTTGTACTCGTTCATTTTTGCTACTTCCTCCTGGAGTTCAGCCGCAGTTGCACCTTCGCGCTCGCTCTGCTGTATTGTGAAGTCCGCGTACTTATCCATAAAGTCGGGGACGAAATAATAGTAATCCACCAGCCAAACCAATGCATATACAGTCGAGGCAACCATTGTAATCAACAGCCCGATTTTAAATGCTTTACCAAATGTGACTGTACCATTGTTGTACTTGTCACGGTAATTTTTCACACCTACAAAAATGAGTGAAAATGCCAGGAGCATGGAAGCATAGCCGATAAGGATACTGCCTTCGAAGTTCCCGTTTTCATAACAAGCCGCCGTGCTGGCGACCATAAAGGTGGAGACGATTGCGCCGGAGATCAGGCCACAGATGAGGATAATTCTTTTCATATCAAAAAAATTAAGAACTGGTGATGCTGCAAAAGTGTGCTAATCAACGCATTTCCCTCTCATACTTTCGGGTGATTTGATACAAAACGCAAGTCATATCATCCCAAAGTACTAGCCAATATTATTGAATCAATCTTAGTCTCCTGGCCTTTTCCACAGCCTGAATGCGGCTCCTTACTTCGAGTTTGTCAAAAAGGCTGGATGAATGCGTTTTGATTGTGTTGACTGAAACAAAAAGCTGATCGGCGATCTGCTGGTTGCTTGAACCTTCGGCGATTTTTGCCAACACTTCTAACTCCCGCTTGCTAAGCCCAAGGCGAAGCGCCTCCGCTTCATTGAGCGCGAAGGTTTCGGTCGGTTTTACAAAAACTTCCTTTTCAATGACAACGGTACGCACTTTCGGGTTCGTGAGTTTAATCGCCAGCCAGATCCCTAGTCCGGTAAAAAGGAGCGCAACTCCCCCTATGTAAATTTCAATAAGGTGATGAATGATTAAAAACCGCAGTTCCAGCCACTTCAACAGGAAAAGCAGCAGAGCAAGTACAATACCGTAGAGGATAGTCTGGCTGTGCCGGCGAACAAAGGAGCGCGTTGACGTTATTATCACGGAATAAGCGAATTATCAAATCAGAACATAAAGTATTTGAGACGCTTGCGCTACTTCTTTCTTCAAGCAAAAACCGGATCGCTGCACTGTTTTGCCAAATATTGCTAAATTGGCTAACCAACCTTTACACTCCTGATTTTGAAAAATGCTTCTACCCTATTGAACTGGTTACCGGGCTTGACCCACCACCGTCTCACCTGCTTTATCGTTTTTGTTCTTAGCATCGCAGCACAGACAGTTTCTGGCCAGAGTTCGGTGTCGCAGGATTCACTTTATATCCGCGAACATTATACGAAAATGGAGCGGATGGTACCAATGCGGGACGGTGTCAGCCTATTTACTTCGATTTACGTCCCGAAAGACATTTCTGCCGAGAAAAAATATCCGATCCTGCTTAATCGCACCCCTTACAGCGTGGCGCCTTATGGTGAAGAACTTTACAAGCTGGCGATCGGCCCGAGCATGCATTTTGCGCGCGACGGATATATTATCGTCTACCAGGACGTACGTGGCAAGTATATGTCGGAAGGTGACTTTGAAGCCTACCGCCCATTTATACCAAACAAAAAATCAAAAACTGACATTGACGAAAGCTCCGACACTTTCGATACGATCGACTGGCTGACCAAGAATATCGAACATCATAATGGAAAAGTGGGCAGCTGGGGTATCTCGGCGCCGGGGTATTACGCGACGATGACCGCCGTCGACGCACATCCTGCATTGAAAGTAGCATCGCCACAAGCCCCCGTGACCGATTGGTTTATGGGTGACGACCGCCATCACAACGGCGCTTTTTTCCTGATGGGCACATTTGCATTCCTTTCTTCCTATGGAGCGCCGCGGCCGGCCCCCACTCCGAAAGGCACTCCTGCTTTCAGTGCTTATGGAACACCGGATTCTTACGAGTTCTACAAGAAACTGGGTCCGCTGAAAAATGTGAACGAAAAGATCTTCAAAAACCAGAACCGCATTTGGAATCAGATGATGGAAAATGAAACCTACAATGATTTCTGGAAAGCGCGCACGCCGGTGCCGCATTTAAAGAATATAAAACCTGCGGTGATGGTTGTAGGCGGCTGGTTTGATCAGGAAGATCTTTACGGACCTTTGAAAACTTACCAGGGAATTGAAAATAACAAACCCAAGTCGCCGACCCTGCTCGTAATGGGACCCTGGATTCATGGTGGCTGGGCGCGGGGTACGGGCGAGTCGCTCGGAAATATTCGTTTTGGTGCCCATACCAGTGAATTCTACCAGAAGGAAATCGAGCTGCCGTACTTCAATCACTTCTTAAAAGACCAGCCTGATCCTGCATTGCCGAAAGCACACATTTTCGAAACGGGTTCAAACCAATGGAAGAAATACGATCAATGGCCGCCGAAAAACACTGTTGACAAAAAACTGTATTTCCATCCGGATGGCACTTTATCGTTTACACCCACAATGACAACTATGCAAGTCGGCGCGAAACCTGCTTTTCACGAATACACCAGCGACCCAGCCAAACCCGTTCCTTACACTTCCGAAATACGCATTATCCGCGGCTCCGATTACATGTATGAAGACCAGCGTTTTGCTGCTACCCGGCCCGACGTGCTGGTGTACGAATCCGCTCCGCTGGAACAGGATGTAACGATCTCTGGTAATGTTTTTGCGGATCTTTTTATTTCATCCACAGGTACTGATGCCGATTTCGTGGTTAAGCTGATCGATGTGTACCCGGGCGATGCACCCAATGACAGTCCGATCAATCCGAACATGAAAATGGGCGGATTTCAGCTGCTGGTTCGGGGTGAAGTAATGCGCTCCAAGTTCAGGAACAGCTTTTCCAAGCCGGAGCCGCTGGTTCCGGGCAAAATCGAACATGTGAAATTCGACATGCAGGACGCGGCACATTGCTTCAAGAAGGGGCACAAAATAATGGTACAGGTGCAGAGCTCCTGGTTTCCGCTCGTCGACCGCAATCCGCAGCAGTTCGTCAACATTTACAAAGCTTCCGAGAAAGATTTCAAGAAAGCGAATCACCGGATTTATCTTTCTGGAAGCAGCTCTTCGTACGTCGGTGTGCGGGTTTTGGAGTGATGGTTGAAATCGTTTTTGCTGGGAATGGGTTTCCTAGATTCCTAGGCGAGTCCCACGTCACGATTGTCGACCAGACGTTGGAAGAATGTGTGTTTGATGATTGTTATTGTTATATTTAAACTAGAATCTACGCTGACATTATGTATAGGAAAGTATTTGTAGCCGAGCATTCAGAAGACCTCATGGTAAGGCTGCCAGATGAATATTTGCATAAAGGCATTGAAGTAATTGCCTTTGAGCTCGACAGCAATACAGATGAGCTTTATGCTGCTAAAAAGGCCGCCGCGCGAAAAGCAATTCGATTTTTTGATAGCATTCAGGTGGATCTGAGCCATTATAGATTTAACAGGGATGAAGCCAATGAGAGATAAAATCTTTATTGACAGCAACATTGCCTTATATCTGCTAGACTTGCCCGATAGCCCTAAAAAACAGATTGCCTCCTCGATTATCTTCGAATTGCCGTTTATCAGTCCGCAAGTGGTTTTTGAATGCTTTAATGTCTGTCTCCGGAAACTCAGATTAGATCGGGAAAAATCTTTCAGGTTCGTGAATGAGCTTGTTTCAAGTACTTTTATGCAATCTGAAACCGATCATGTGGTCAGCCTCGCATTATATCTTTTTGACAGATACATGCTGCAACCTTTTGACGCCAAGATCATTGCCTCAGCATTGGAAGCAGATTGTACCATACTCTATTCAGAAGATATGCAGAACGGCCTGGTAATTGAAAACAAACTGACCATTATCAATCCTTTTTAGGAAGTTAGAGTTTATACTCTTCAATCTTCCGGTACAAGGTCGCAATGCCGATTTCTAAAAGGCGCGCAGCTTCTGCTTTGTTGCCTTTTGTATAATTCAGGACTTTTTGCACATGTAGCTTCTCCGCGCTTGCAAGTGAAAAGGCAGAGAGATTTTTGGAGCTACTGGTACGTTCTTGCAGCAAATCCGCTGGAAGTGTTTCTGTTCCCAAAACTGGTTCATCTGTGAGAATGACGCTGCGTTCGATGATATTTTTCAGCTCACGGATATTGCCTGTCCAGCGGTTTCTTTGCAGGGCAGCTATAAAATCCGCAGAGAGAGAAGTTATTTTCTTATTTGCTTTCAACGCATAAATACTTGCAAAACCCTTCGCCAACGCTTCTATGTCACCTTTTCGATCTCTCAGCGCTGGAATGTTGACCTGAAAAACGGACAATCTGTAGTATAAATCACTCCTGAAATTACCCGATTCAATCTCCTTAGTGAGGTCGCGGTTGGTTGCCGCGATTACGCGCACATTTACTTTGGTCGGCTGCGTGTCTCCTATCTTGATAAATTCATGAGATTCAAGTACGCGGAGCAGTTTCGCTTGCAGTTCCAACGCAAGCTCACCGATTTCATCAAGGAAAATAGTACCGTTATGTGCTTCTTCAAATAGCCCTTTCTTATCACGTACCGCACTTGTAAAAGCACCAGCCTTATAGCCAAACATTTCGCTTTCGAGGAGTTCTTTTCCAAAAGCGGAACAATTGACAGCCACAAAAGGTTTTTTAGACCGACTGCTTGCCTGGTGAATAGATTGCGCAAAAACCTCCTTACCCGTACCCGTTTCTCCTAATAGCAAGACAGTCGTATCAGTCGGAGCTACTTTTCTGGCCAAGGCGATACTTTGCAGCAGGTTTTCAGACTTCCCTATGATAGAGTCGAACGAGTATTTCTCGCCTACCTGCTTTTCCAGCTGATACACCCGCCTGTTCAGCTCTGCCTTTTCAATAGCACGGTGAACAAGAGGAATAATCTTGTTGTTGTCGTCACCTTTGGTTATGTAATCGAATGCACCATTCTTAATAGCCTGCACACCATCTGGAATATTTCCGTATGCCGTCAACAGGATTACCTCGATGAGTGGATATTTATCCTTGACAGTTGTTATAAAATCCACACCATTCCCGTCCGGCAGCTTTACGTCGCAAAGTAAGATATCAATGTCGGACTGATCGAGCCGCTTCAATCCTGACTTCAGATCACCTGCTTCTAAAACTTCGAATCCTTCAAATGTGACGATCCGTGCGATCAGCCCTCTTAACTTTTCTTCATCATCAATGATGAGTATTTTCTTCATGTTAAACAGAGCTTAGCGGACTTACTCAGGCGTGTTTGTTAGGGTGAAGGCAGCACTGCCAGTAATCGTAAATGATCTTGAGGCGGTTTTTAAGATCTGTGAAACTATCCTCTTTTTTGAAGAAGCCTTGTATGGTGGAATCGTAGGCTGCTTCAATCACCAGGGGATTGTCGGCAGTACTAAGGAAAACGAATGGAATTGACTTTCTTCGCAAAAATTCATTTTCATCAATGCGATTTCTTAGTTCAAGTCCGTTCATTACCGGCATGTTGATATCGCAAATGATGATGAATGGTTGTTCTTGGGTTGTTTCAAGATATAGAAGCGCTTCCAGCCCATTCCCAAAAAAAATAAGCTTATTGGGAAGGTTCAATTCTTCGATTACGCTTTGGATCAGAAACTGATCGTCAACGTCGTCTTCGATAGAAATGATCGGTCCTCTTACTGACATGCCGGATATTTTAAGGCTATTGATGTCGGCAAATATCGCAATTATTCAATCCAATACCAATCCGACATTTCCACCACGCAATGCTTTTAGAAACCAAGCTGCTTATAAGAGAGCAGCTTGGTTTTCTTAAGAAAAGCTAAAATTCAGCATTAGCTATTTTTTGATGATAAGCTTTTGGGTGAACATTAACTCACCGCGTCTTACCCTAACAACATATGTACCATCAATTAGCTTGGAGATATCAAGCTTCTCTCCCTCCCAATTGACGTCAAGGACAGCCCTGCCGTGCTGGTCGTATATGTGCAGTGGGTGTTGCTGCCCATTCTTGTAAACCCCAGGCATAAGCTCCACATCATTGCTGGCTGGGTTAGGGAAGACCGTCATTTCAAGCTCCGGGTATTTCACCTCAAAACCATATACCCGCAAAGCTTTTTTGGTTGTCTGCCCCGCACCTGCACGATGATGAACGGTATGATCCGTCAGATCGACTTCAAATAAAAAGTGAAATTGGAGGTTTGTGACTGGCTCAAAAAAATGACCTTGCGCATCTGAGTCCAACTCCTGATTAGCAGCACCTTTATCCCATAGCTGTGTTTGAAGGGCGACAGCCCCCTCCATTTCGGACGTTTTTAGATAAATCGGATCAGCTTTGGTAATTACTGCGTCTACATTATAAATACCATTTGCCAGGGGGAGTACTCCTTTCGGATTAGAAAAGTGCGACTTTAAGCCCATTTTACTGAATACTACATCTCCATTCGGATCGCGGATTACCAGGTTGTAATCGGCGACAGGTCCTGGTAAGCCGAAGCTATCGAAACACAAAAGACTGAAATTGAAGTTGAGCTCGGGGACAATTGGTTCTCCTTCGGTATGAAACACTGCGCTAACCTCTTTCGTCTCGCATGATTTATCTGAACCTATCGAAGAAACGAACCAACTTATATCCTTATCAAAAGGTAAGTTTTCTAGGGTAAAAGTGCTTCCAGATACTTCGGTGTCAACCAGTGTTGAGCCACCCTCTACTTTTGCAAATAAACGCACATTAGTAACCCCTGGCGGCATTGTCCACGTAAGTTGAACAGAGTTATTGGCTCCCAGCTGCACTCCATTGACATTGTTAGGAATAAGGTTTGACGGGCTGGGTGGAAGAATAAAGTAAAACGCTGATGCTGCAGGTCCAAGCAACCATACACCATCGGAATTCTTGATAGCTCCGCGGACACTGCGAAGGTATGGGCCTGGATAAACTGAAGCATTGCTTATCACAGGAGATTTTGTATCTCCCTCAACTCTATCCATAACAATAAATTTCTGAAATAATGGATCGAAAATGCTATACTGGTAAGCTTTTACGCCCGCAATTGGCTTCCAGGATATCTGTACCCCTGTCCTGCATTTACACACGTAAGCGGATCAAGATCCGGCTTGGGCGCAAGTTCGGCCTTGGTAGTAAAGTGGAACCACTCGGATACTGCCCCCTCTTCCTCATATAAAATAAAAGGAGCGATTGGATTCTTCTTTGGGATAATGGCCCATTTATACTCTTTGTCATTATTGAGCTCCAATAAGTCTGGGATGTGAAGCGTAAAATCAGTGAAGGTGGCTGACGTGTCCTGTGCAAGAGATTGGTATAGCGGATCTTTTACATACAATTGATAGTAGTCCGCACTGTTAGGACTGAGTTTACCAGCCATCAAACGGATATCCTCACCAAATAGCGGAACTTCGGCATAGTTAGCTGGGGAATACAACGGGATTGTCGGCAGATCTGTCTTAAACCAAATCGAATTACTCCATTCTCCATAAATTGTCGGGAAGTTATTCTTCTCCTCATCTGTAAAATTGACAATCATTCCATTTGGTAAAACGTGAACTGCCCATTCGGAGCCAAGCTTTTGTTTCGCAGCTACTTTATAAGTATAACTTTTCTGTTTCGAAAGTGCGAGTTCCGTATTTATAACAAGCTTGTCTTCATCGTAAGGTTCATCTACGGGAATGAGATGCCCGGAGACGGGACTTATATCATCCAGCACATGGATGTCATAACCAGCAGCCCAGGCGTACTTCCAAAGGTGAACAGCGTACTCCATGCTGGGACGATGGCTGCCTGTAATGGCTGCGATACTGTAACTGCCGGGATATGGTCTGTGGCAAAAGGATAAGTTAAAGTCCATTTTTTCTTGTTGAGCAGTGACTCACAAAACTTTGGATCATTTGTTCCAGCACAGTGTCCCCGCGCTCCCGGTCCGTCGGCCAAATGTGAACGAACGAAGTATCTGTGCCCTGGCTCCAAATTAATTAACCCGTAAGTCATACTGGTCATTAACTCGGGCGCCTGGTTGCTCACAAATCTGTAGACAGGTGCTTCACTCTCACTAAACGTGGCACTTTCGCTTACCTCAAAAAGCCGGTAGCTCTCGTACAACGGATACTCTGATTCAACACCAACTTTTACCGGCCAAGGGTATGCCACTGCATCATCTTCCGGCGAATGTGCCAAGGTTGACGCATAATCCGGCAATTCCAGAACCGTTGCCCAAGCATCAAAGAGCGTAATGTGCTCCTTTGATTTGGGACCGTATTGAGGATAGGCGTGCAATGCAGTCATAGTTGCCTGGCGGAACTCTTCGACGCCTGCATTGTACGAAACAGCCCGTGATGCAGCCCAGAGCACACGCAATGCAAGTTCTCTGGGCATTTTATTAACGAAGTAGGTTAAACTACCGGGCTCGTCATTTGTGTATCCAGTAGGGCCTTCTGTTCCGTGCACAAGTAAGTAGTAGAAGAATTGAAGAAAGCCTGCATTATGTTTGGGGCTGGTATTACTCCAGTTCGCTCCATGATAAACAGTCGGCTGATCGTAAAGCTTTGGCTGAGAAAAGTCGGTCATGGGCGTAGAAGGTGATATTTCCTCAAAGAGCGTCCATATACTTTCGGCATCAGGATTTTGCTTTTCGCGCTCCTCATCTTTCTTGATTTCCAAAGCGAAAATATTAGCAAGGCCTGACATGATTGTTCTCGCATCCAAATCCCTCTCTACATCCATTGCAACCGGAAAGTCTCTGCATAACTGTAATGAGAGAGCATAAGTCCTGAATATTTCGTCTCTACACGCCGACGAAGGTTTATATGGATAAAACAGATAAGCATAATTCCCATAATGCCATAATTCCGAGATGTCGCCCGAAGGGTCACCAACTGTATTAGTCAAACCAACCTTCCCAGTTCCGTCCATTCCTAAGTGCTGGAATTTAGTCATGAACCAACTTTTTGCTTTACTTGAATAAGCATGAACACTCACGCCTACCTTCGATTTCAACAGATTTTGATCCTTGCCGTAAAGCTGACTTTGCTGCGGATTTAAGTTTATGAAAGAGGACTGACCATCAGGAGCTAGCGGGTCGTATTCGACCGTTTCAATAAGGCCGCCGGTGGAACAATCAACCAACAAAACCGCGCGTGCGCTATTTGGATCTTCTGTTAATGTTACCTCTTTTGCACTGAATGTTACCGGGCCATTAAACCAGCTTTCAGCCTCTTTGGTAACCGCGCAATCCGCATTGCTGGTGTAAGGCCTCTTGCCTATCCCAACCGCGTAACATGCTGTCATGATCCTCTTGTAAACCGGCGAGCCTACCGGATGCCCGTTCAATACTGCGGCTTTAAGTAGTAATACCCTGAAGTCTGAATAAGTGGTATTTGCATTCAATCCAGGAACCAGCGCATCATAGAAGAGTTTCAGTGCCAGCTCGTAAGTTGCGTGTTTGTCTCCGGGAATGAGGGGCTCTGTGACGAACAAGCCCTTGGAAATATCATCATCAGGATACCCGGTTCTAGCAGTGTTGAGCAAATAAAAAAGGTACTTGCCCACGGCAGAGTTGCGACCCATTGGGTCAAGACCATCTACCCAGAATGTTCCTTTATAAGTACTGGGTAGATCATGTTGCTTCGGATTATCAAAAGGCACGGACACCGGGTAGCCTGCGGGAAATACATCTTCCTTGTCCGGTGCCCAGTTGGGATTCGTAAATTTCCTTTGGGGGTCTTCCCAGTTAACAAATGCCAGACTCAGCACCTGACTTAACACACCCGTGAGATAGAATGCTTCGCTAGCCTTATTCAATTCACCAGGTAAATGCGCAATAGCAAGCTCGTTTGACAACAAATATGCCAGATCAGACCTCGATACCAGCGATATGCCATTCAGAGTTTCAGTATTAAAAGTGACTCTCTCACCAATAATATCCGGTAAGGAGCTCTTTCGAAGTACGATCTCAATAGGCCAATAGCCCTCTTTATCAATCCCATCATGCCCCAGGAAGGTGTGCGTGAATTTTGTAAAACGCTGTGCAATATGCAATGCGCTGGTTCCGTAAGTGGACAGAATGGGGTTGGGCGTTATCGGATTACCTTCCTCATTGAGATTCGATAACAAACCGAACGATCCATTATAAACCGCTGGTGGCGCGCCGGAATTCAAAATGGAAGCAAAAGGGTACTCAATGGCAGTTTCTGTATCGCCATCTTCAATACCTGTGATTTCAATGGGTGCCCAGAGTTCCTTTGCCGGATCCCGTGGTGAACGAAGAGCCAGGCCGGTAGTGTAGTAATTACCAAAGGGTACTGCAGGCTGAGTGGGATCATATTCGTTTTCAATGTACGGCAAATAGGCTGTCAGCCAGACACCCTGCATGCCATAGTACTGGGTAGGTACTTGCACCCAGTAGTTCGTTGAATTATAAAGCACCCCAAATTTGTTCGGTGGTGGTGGCTGCAATGGGTCATAGTTCACTTTCGGGTAAGAAGGCGGCTTGACCGATTCGTCCTGCGCATAGACCGTGCTTATTCCCGAAATTGAGAGCACCAAAAACAAGAAAAGCCGGATTAGGGTAACCGGCACAGCGCACGCCTGCCAGGGAGGGAATCGTAAAATTCTGTTCATAGATGGGGATATATTAAGCTGAAAAACTCAGCCATAATACCCCCGCTTCCAACACTTTGATTTTAGCAACGTACAAACGGCCTCAACCTGGTTATTCACCGGATCGAGGCCTGGTAGTAGTTTGTAGCACGATCGAAATGTAACTATTGAAAACGGAAAGAACTTAGCGAACCTTACAAGTTCATTCCGCCAGATACTTCTATACGTTGTCCATTTACCCAGCGCGACTCGTCCGAACAAAGGAAGGCTACTACCCCACCGATATCATCAGGCTGACCAACCCTGCCAAGCGCAGTGATACTGTTCATGTGATCCTCCAGGCCCGGGTGCGACTCAAAGGCGCGTTTCGTAAAATCGGTGTGAATGATGCCCGGAGCTACTGTATTGGCCGTAATGCCGCGTGCGCCGAGTTCTTTCGCTAGATACCTCGTCAACACTTCCACAGCGCCCTTCATAGATGCGTAAGCGGCGTAGCCTGGATTGGTAAAGCGGGCCAGTCCCGTGGATAGATTGACGATGCGCCCCTGATCTGCAATAAATGGGAGCGCCTTTTGTGTCAGGAAGTAAACCCCTTTGAAATGAACATTCATCAAATCGTCAAAGTCCTGCTCAGAGGTCTTCGCAAATGGAGAATACCTGTCGATACCTGCATTATTGATCAGGAAATCGAAAGTACTGCGTCCCCATTTCTCATTTAATACGCGTGATAAGTTTTCGAAAAACCCGTCGAAAGTTTGGGTATCTGCAGTATTCAATTGCAGTGCTACTGCCTGTTGACCCAATCCTTCGATTTCCGAAACTACATCCAGTGCCTCCTTTTCGCTACTGTTGTAAATAACGATCACATCATTTCCTTTTGCCGCAAGTGATAATGCCATGTTTTTTCCAAGACCACGGCCGGCGCCGGTGACAAGTGCTATTTTGCTATCTGATTTCATCTTTTGTTTTGTTTTAATTGATGAACAAAAGTAAAAGTGTACCAGACAGGAAATTTGCCGCGATCAAATCAAAACTTACGAAATTCAAATGCTGCTCCGGAATGCACGCGGGTTCAGGGTTGTATGTTTCTTGAAAAGGTTGTTGAAATGCGAAGTCTCCTCGAAACCTAGACTGTATGCGATTTCAGACACATTCCAGTCCGTGTGTTTTAACAATATCTTGGATTCCCTGATGATGCGCTCCGTGATCAGCTCGGTGGTCGTTTTTCCGGTAATCTCTTTTAAGACCTTATTGAGATAATTAACGTGGATCGACAGCTGATCAGCGAAGTCTTTCGCCGAGCGGAATGTGAGTTTCTGATGGGGCGGCTCAATGGGAAATTGCCTTTCCAACAACTCCATAAACAAGGAGGAAACCCGCTTGTAGGCATTGGTTTCAGTAAAAAGCGTGGAAGCAGGCTGTAACTTCTGACCAAAATGAATCAGCTCGATTACATAGTTTCGCAGCAAATCGTATTTATAGGTATAATCCGAATTCATCTCCCGGAATATCTTGGAGAAGATCAGGTTTACTTCCTCAATCTGAGGCTCGGTGAGAAAAAAGATCGGGTTGCCACCAGGTTTAAAAACAGGAAGTTCTTTTAATCTGATTCCGCTATTATCCTGCGTCAGAAAATCCTCGGAAAAAATGCAAAACATACCCGCTTGCTGGTCGTCAAGCGGGATGTAGTTATAGGGTATCTGAGGTGTAGCAAACAGTAATGCATTACTCTCAATATCAATTACCTTGTCCGCGTACTCCGCCCGGTTCTTGCCGAGGATCAAACTGATTTTATAGTAAGCACGCCGGTTGTAAGGCATTTGCTGGTGCTTTCCCCCACGGTATAAGTCTTCCGTCCGGAACACATTGAAGTGCCCGATCTCTTTCTGAATCTGCGTCGGAATAAGTTGCGAAGTTTCATTGTAGAATACTTCGAGCGTTGTTGCTTTCTGCATGCCGCAAACTTACGAAAATCAAATCTCTTCCTGATCTCAGGTATATCTTACAAATGCTTCGTCTTCGTAACACCACAGCCAGTTTTCGCCCGGCTCAGCGGAGATCACTACCGGGTGACCCGTCTCATTGAAGTGCTTTGTCATGTGCGTAGCGGGTGAGCTGTCGCAGCAAAGCGTCACGCCACAGGTCTGGCAGGTGCGCAAATGCAACCACCGCCCATCCACTTTCACGCACTCTTCACAAACGTGCTCACGCGGCGTTTTCAACTCCGTTATTTCACTGATATGCTTACAAACCTGGTCCATTATACCTCACTTAAATATTGATGAACAAAACTGATTGACATTGATCCTTCACCTACTGCCGAGGTAACCCGGTTCATCGCGCCGGCACGTACGTCGCCTGCTGCAAATATTCCCGGTGAGCTGGTTTCGAGCAGGTAAGGGTCACGGTCTGCCTTCCATATCTGCTTGAAATTGCTATATCCCTTCATTTCCCGGCCTGTTTCAATGAAGCCTTTGCTGTTTTTAATAATTTCAAGACCTACCCAATCCGTGTACGGCCGCGCACCAATGAAGATAAAAAGTGCATCCGCAGGTACCGTCCGCTGCTCATTTGAGTTCAGATCTACCAGTTTCAGTGATTCAAGCCGGTCACTTCCCGCAGCTTCGACAATTTCCGTACAGCCCAGTACACTGATGTTTTCCGTCCCCCTGATCTGGTCGATCAGGTAGGAAGACATGGAAGAGGTAAGATCATTTTTGCGGACAATAATGAAGACATTTCTCGCAAATTTGGATAAATACATCGCCGCCTGGCCCGCAGAATTGCCGCCACCCAGTACATATACATCCTTATTGCCGCAGGAAGTAGCCTCTGTACTCGCCGCTCCGTAGTAAATCCCTTTTCCTGTAAACTCCTCAATTCCCTGGGTTTCCAGCTTTCTGTAGTCCACACCAGTTGTAATGACAACCGCCTTCGCATTGATCTCGCTGTCGTCGCCAAGTACAATCGTCTTGTATTTATCTTTCAGCTTAATCTCCTTTACTGATTGCGGAGAAAGCATTTCGGTACCAAAACGTGTCGCTTGTGTCACCGCGCGGCGGGTAAGTTCCGCTCCGCTGAGACCCATCGGAAAGCCCAGGTAATTTTCAATACGTGAACTTGTACCTGCCTGTCCGCCAGGTGCTTTTCGCTCGATCAATAAAGTACTTAAACCTTCCGACGCTCCATACACCGAAGCGGCAAGACCCGCAGGACCTGCACCAATGATGATCACATCGTAAATCTGCTGCTTGGTTTTTGCATTCAAACCGATCCGCTCGGCTACTTCAATGAGCGACGGTGTTTTCAGAAGACTCCCGTCTTCAAATATGATAGCCGGAAAATCAACTGGACAAAGGTTGTTGGTGGTCCTGATCTGCTTTCCAAGTTCGTTGGACTCAGCATCAAGCCAGGTATAAGGCACCAGGTTTCCGGCCAGGAAGTCTTTGAGCTCGTGAGATTTAGGTGAGAATTGGTAACCTAACACTTTAATGCCTTTGAAATCGGGACGGTAGTTGGCCTGCCAGTCTCTCAGCAGCTCGTCCAATGCCGGATAAAGCTTTTCCTCTGGCGGATCCCAGGGTTTCATCAGGTAATAATCCAGCTGCACATCATTAATCGCCTTAATCGCGGCTTCGGTATCGGAATAAGCAGTCAACAATACTTTTTTGGCAAATGGAAAAAGTACTTTGGCTTTTTCAAGAAAGTCGACCCCCTGCATTTCGGGCATACGCTGGTCCGAAATAAAGATCGCGATTTCTTCTCCCTTGTTCTGCAGTTCGAGCAAGCTTTCCATTGCTTCGGCCACCGATGTAGTGCTGAGTACCTTGTATTTATCCCGGTAATGGGATTTGAGATCGCGGCTGATAGCCCTTAAAACCTGAGGATCGTCGTCAATTGAAAATATAATGGGCAAACCCATAGTGAAATGTTGTTTATGAATGCAGAAACTAATTTATCCATTAATCGGGAAACAAACCAGAAACTCGGTTTTCCCTGGCTCCGAATGCAAGGTTACTGACCCGTGATGCTGCTTCACAATGCGCATGACCACGTCCAATCCCAGCCCTGTTCCTTTTCCAACGGACTTGGTAGTGAAAAACGGGTCGAATATCTTGGAACGGATCTCTTTGGATATTCCCGGTCCATTATCGCAGATACCCACTTTCACAAACTCCTTATCCAGTGTGGTTACAATGCGCAGCTCAGGCTCAGGCTGCCCTTCCAGTGCGTCAATTGCATTGTCAATGAGGTTGGTCCATACCTGGTTTAGCTCGCCCACCATTGCTTTAATCTTCGGCAAATCAGTGTTGAAGTCTTCAATTACCTTGATATTGCCTTTTTTCAGCTTGTAGTTGAGCATTGTGATCGTATTCCGGATACCGGTATGAATGTCCACAATCTCACGCTCTCCACCCCTGTCCATGTGTGTGAAGGTTTTCACTGATCCTACCAGATCAGCAATGCGCTTGGAGGCTTCCTGGATATCAGCTACCATTCTTTCTGTGGTCAGACTGTTGTTGATCCAAAGCAAAATCGGCGAAAGATCGTCTTTGTTGATCTTGCTTTTCAAATCTTCCAGATCTTCTTCACTGATTCCAAACTCCACCAGGTTATCAGCAATATCCTCGCAGCCGGCAATGTTATTGTCATCGAGCCAGTCAAGTATTTCATCTTCCTTTTCCGACCTTTTCATCATACTGAGTACAGGCCGGTTGGTATTCCCCAGAATGGCGGTCATTTTATTATTGATCACATCCACTTCCTCGGGAGACAAATGAATGGAGATCAGTTTTTTGAAATCGCCGGGCTGCATCAGCAAATGTTTCTTCAATGAGACCGATCCTCTCACAATAGCCGCCGCAGGATTGTTCAGTTCGTGCGCCAGTCCTGCCGACAATTTCCCCAAAGCCATCATTTTTTCATTCTGCTGTTCAAGCTCTGTAAACTCGCGAACGCGGGAAGTCATAACCACTACCAGCGCCTGGGTAAGCTCATAATTATTGACAATAAGCTCGTGCAGCAGCTCCTTCGGGAAGGTCATGATTTGGGTCGCTTCAAGGCATTGTGCAAATGCAACACCTACCTTGCCGCGGGAAAACGGCAGAATGCCCGTGACAGTACCTGGGAGCAATTCTGAAATTGTATGCTTGGAGTTGTTTTGAATGCGGTAAAGTTCAACCCGGCCCGAAAAGAGAATGTGCGTACCATTGAGCGGCTCCTCCGGTTTACCAAGAAATTCACCCTCCTGCAACTCGTAGTGATTGCTCTTATCAATCATCCATTGCAGCTGATCCTCAGGAACATCTGCGAAGACAGGGATAGCCTTCAAGTCCTGAACACTGATATTTTTCATAAATGGGAAGCGTTGTGGTATTTATCAGACCCTAATTACGATATTAATCAGGATTTGACACGAAAATATCAGGTTGAACCTGCTGAAAAGGCCGGTAAAATCAGTCGGCCCTGCGTCAGGCTGCACCTGGCGTTACAATGCGGTTATATATTTTATATTCCGGAATTCCCTGCATGACTTCAACAATGCTCAGCTCCACCCAGTCGCGGTTATTCTGATGTACAAATGCGCCATTACAGCCAGGAAACAGCTTTTGTAGCAGGCCAAGTGATTCTTCTTCAAGGTTGATCTCCTCGTGGCCCAGCTCGCTCACATGATAGTAGCCCCTGCATAAACCAATGGAAGTTTCAAACTCGATCTTCACCAGACTGCCGGAAAGTTCGGGTTGTAACGATTCCAGGACAATCTCTTCTCTCAAATCGTCAGCAGTCCCCAATGTTTCTTCCTGTTCTCCAAGAATGTCTATCACGCTCATAATTCAGTTTTTATAAGTACACCTTAGAGCGATCAAACGCAAAAATTATTCCTGCTATGTGTGAGACAGCGGTATGATTATTGAAATAGCTGCGGTGTTGAACGTGAGAAAGATGCAGTACGAAACTAACATTCACATTGGCACGTCCGGTTGGAGCTATAAGCACTGGGCGAACATCTTTTATCCCCCGGAAGTAAAACCGGGAGATTACCTCTCCTTTTATGCCACACATTTTCGTGTTTCCGAGCTGAACAGCAGCTTTTACAGACTACCCCTGAAAAGCACGGTTAAGAAGTGGATCGATACCGTTCCGGAAGGTTTTCTGTTTTGCCCGAAAATGAGCAGGTACCTCAGTCACCTTAAAAAGCTGCATGATCCCGAGGAGCCTTTGCAGCGCTTTTTCCAGATTTTCGAACCATTCAAAACACATCTCGGACCAATCCTGATCCAGCTTCCTGCTGCCGTCAGGTTTGATGAAGAGGTAGTTACCCATTTGTACGAACTACTTTCGCAAGAATACAGCGACTATCGGTTTGCGATGGAAGTGCGGCACGAATCCTGGTTTTCGGAGGAAAGTATACGTCTGATGCGCCGGCACAAGATCACCCTTGTTATCGCGCAATCCGACAGGTACCCTTATTATGAAGAGCTGACCGCCAAAGATGTTTTCATCCGCTTTCACGGTCCGCGCCAACTATACAGCTCCTCCTACCCTGAGCAGATGATCCGTGACTATGCAGAAAAGCTGGTGGAATGGAAAAATAAGGGGCACAATATTTGGGCATTTTTCAACAATGATGTCAATGGTCACGCGCTGAGAAATGCCGCAATGCTTCAAAGCTGTGTGAATGAACTTTCCTGAATGCTTTAACCTAAAAACCTGAATAATCATGAGCTTATCAAAGTACAATGAGAAAAGGAAGTTTGACGAAACGCCCGAACCAAAAGGCGGCAAGGCGAAGTCGGACGAACTCATTTTTGTGATCCAGAAACATGACGCTTCCCGCCTGCATTACGATTTCAGACTCGAAATGGACGGGGTTTTGAAAAGCTGGGCGGTACCAAAGGGGCCCTCCACTGATCCCTCGGTAAAGCGGCTGGCAATGATGGTTGAGGATCACCCTTACGATTACAAGGACTTTGAAGGGATTATCCCGGAAGGAAATTACGGTGCAGGTACCGTGATGGTCTGGGACTTTGGTACGTATGAGCCTCTTGAAAAAGCGGAGTCTAAAAAAGACATGGAGAAAATGCTCCTGAAAGAACTGAACTCTGGCTCTTTGAAAATCAGGTTAAAGGGCAAAAAGCTGAATGGTGAATTTGCATTGGTCAAAACCCACATGGAAGAGAATTCGTGGCTGCTGATCAAGCACCGCGACAAATTTGCCAGTGAAGAAGATATAACAAAAAAAGACCGCTCAGTGATTTCACGAAAAACACTGAAAGGAATAGAAGAAAATCCGGATCACGAAGTGTACGGAGAGCCTGAGGAAGACAAAAAGAAAAAGAGCGCCAAGCCGGCTAAAAGCACGGCCGGTGCCAATGAGGTGCTTGAAGAGCAGGCAGACGGACCTTCTAAAACTGAGGCTAAAAAAAAAACAGCGGACATCTTAAAAAAAGCCCCAAAAGCGCCATTTCCTGAAACACTGATCCCCATGCTCGCGACACTTGTGGACGAGCCTTTTGACGATCCCGGCTGGGAATACGAAGTTAAATGGGACGGATACCGCGCAGTGGCTTACCTTAATAAAGGAGAAGTCGAGATCAAATCGAGGAATAAAAAGTCCTTCAATGAGAAATTCTATCCTGTTTACGATGCACTCAAATCGTGGAAGCTGAATGCGGTACTTGATGGGGAAATTGTGGTGATCAAAGAAAATGGGCAGTCGGATTTCAATGCGCTGCAAAACTGGCGCAGCGAAGCCGACGGGCAGTTGGTATACTATGTTTTTGATATTCTCTGGCTGGACGGCAAGGATCTTACCGGACTGCCGCTTTCGGATAGAAAAGCCATTTTACAAAACATAATAGACGACGATAGTCCTGCCAAGCTGGGTTACAGCATTGCAGCTGAGGGAGCTGCATTCTTCGAGGCAGCCAAAGGAATGGGATTGGAAGGTATTATTGCCAAAAGATCGGACAGCACCTACATTCCGGGAGTGAGAACGAAGGATTGGCTAAAAATAAAGATCAACAAGCGGCAGGAAGTAATCGTGGCGGGGTATACGCAAAACGCGGGTACATCCAAACCTTTCAGCTCGCTGCTGCTGGGAGCTTACGAGAATGGCGTTTTGCAATATGTGGGCAAAGTGGGGACCGGCTTTAAAGACAAGCAGCAGCGTGAAATGCTCGCGATGTTCAAACCGCTGATCATCAAAGAAAGCCCTTTTGAACAAACACCGGACTATAACAAACCATCGCGTTTCCGTCCTAACCCGCCGAAAGCAGATGCAACCTGGCTTAAACCGGAGCTTGTTTGTGAAGTGAGCTTTGCGGAAATCACTTCTGACGGCGTGTTCAGACATCCTTCTTTTGAGGGAATGCGGGAAGACAAAGCCGCCAAAGATGTGGTGAGAGAAGTGCAGCAACCTACCGAGGCAATTGTTGCAGAAAAGGAGAAACCCGAACAGAAAGAGCCAGAGGCGCCTGAGGTGATCAAAGCGCCTGCAAAAGCGGAACGAAAATCACTTTTAAACCCGAAGGATGAAACACAGGTAAGGAAGGTCAACGGGCAGGAGATCAAGTTCTCGAACTTGGGCAAGGTTTTCTGGCCTGAGGAAAAGTTTACAAAACGCGACCTGATCAATTACTACTACCAGATTGCGCCATTCATCATCCCATACCTTGAAAACCGCCCGCTTTCGCTGAACCGCTTTCCGAACGGGATCAATGGGAAAAGCTTTTACCAGAAAGATGTGACCGGCAAAGTACCTGAATGGATCGAGACTTTCCCCTACGAATCAGAGGGTGAAAAGAAGAATTTTATGCTGTGTAACAATGAGGCTGCTTTGCTTTATACAGTTAATCTGGGGTGCATTGATGTGAATCCCTGGAACAGTACCACCGCAGCACCTGATAACCCCGACTGGTGCCTGCTCGATCTCGACCCTGATACTACCAACACTTTTGAACAGGTTATTCTGACTGCCCAAACCATCAAACAGCTGCTTGATTCCATTCAGGTCGAGAGCTATTGCAAGACTTCCGGCTCCACCGGACTGCACATTTACATTCCCCTGGCCGCAAAATACAACTACGATCAATGCCAGATGTTTGCACAATGGGTAGCGAGCCAGGTTCAGCAGGAACTGCCGAAATTCACGAGCATTGAGCGGATGACGAAAAACAGGAAAGGCAAATTGTACATTGATTACCTGCAAAACAGGCCGAAGGCTACATTGGCGGCGCCGTACTCAGTGAGGCCGAAGCCAGGTGCGACGGTATCTATGCCGTTGCATTGGGATGAGGTAAAGGAAGGATTGCAACTGCGTGATTTTACAATTAAGAATGCAGTGGAAAGAGCCCGCAGCGAAGGTGATTTGTTCAAGCCTGTTTTAGGAAAAGGGATAGACCTGGAAGCAGTAATCTCGAAGATAGAAACGGCTGGTGAGCTTAGTTAGCGGGAACTGTGCAATGAATTTTGCCTTGCCAAAACCGATGGTTAACTGGATCTTGCCTGTTACTCAACAAACTTTGTAAAGAAGTGTCTCAACTATTTTGTTTGTGACAGCTTAATGAAGTGGGTAACACACACACTATGATTTAAACCTATACACACACTTACTTTTACTCTCCCACTCCTCCAATCCATCATTCCATTTACGCCTGATCCTTACAATTTTAAAATAGAAGAAGTGATCAGGCGAGCGATTCAGCAGCTTGCAGGAATATCACCCGCTCATAATATTCCGGGTCATACTTAACCAGCACCTGTCCTCCCCGTCTGATCTTATCGTATTTGGAATAGCACAGCACTTCCGTCATCTCTGCGACGAAATCTTCCCCTTGTTCCGGTTTGATTTTAACTTTCACCTGAAACTCGGGCTGGTTATTCAGGTACTCACCCGTCGGGGTAATGTTGAGTACGGTTGCATTTGCCTCTACTCCTTCTTTCAATATCCTCCTCTTTCTCTCCTCTCTGATCCGCTTTCTGATCGATGAATAGCCCCAGTAAGCGATCATGCAAATCAGTATAATTGTTGCTCCGAATTCTCTGTTAGTGATTTCCACAGCTGCTTTTTTTATTAGTTGGGACCAAATTAAAGGGTGAACTCACACGATTGAAACATTTCATTTAGTGAACGGCTAATGTTGTTAGCGAGTGGTCACAATACGCCGCCAAAAACATTTGCTCCCCACATCTTTTTTGAGATATTGAGGAGCAATTGCGGCATTTTGACCAGCTAAGCACGATCACGAATTTTCGTTTTCAGACTCTTTCAGGCGGTTCTCGGAAGTTTTCGCCGGCGGAAGTAAATTGTAGTCCAGCCAATAGTGGCAAATGGTTTCGATCAGGAAGCGCAATTCTTCAAACTCCACCGGTTTGATCATAAAAGAACTCGCCCCCGCTTCATAGCACTTCTGGATATCTACATCCGAGGAACTATGGGTCAGGATTATTACCGGGATTGTAGACCAGCGGGTTACATGATTATCCGGCGTTTTTCTCAGCAATCTCAATAGATCATAGCCGTCGATATTGGGCATTTTTAAATCAAGGATGATCAGGCCAGGCCGCCTTCCTGCATATTCCGGAGACGACTGCAATATCATAAACTGATAAAGCTCATTCGCACCCTGAAAAAATCTTACGTGATAGTTTGGCAGAAATTCCTTAAAAATAGTGCGTACCAATAAGCGATGATCGGCTGAATCGTCAACTAGATAGACTTCTTTTTTCTCCATAAATCTGGTTCAGGTTTTACTGCTCTGATGAATTAGCACCGTGTAGAGTGCAAAAATTGTACCAGGCACATACTAAATTGAGCTACCGGTACAACTGTGTACGAAGTACCTGAATCGCCGGTTTTGTAACATGGGGAATGCGGGAAACCGGTGACATTGGTCAACAAAAAACCCGCACGCTTTTCAGGTGCGGGTCCATTTGAATCAGGAACTACAAACGGTAGCTTCGCTCGTTCTTAAATCTGGCATACAGTGCAATTCCAATAGCTGTTACAGCAGCTGCTGCGCTGATCGTCAGAAATACTTCAACGGGGTTAGAGCCTTCCTTCGGCAGGGAAACAACTCCCTGACTATCGGTAATGGCAGGCGACATCACGTATCGTCCTTTCTTCGGCACGGCTTGCTCCTGAAAATAGTAAGCAAGTTCCAGCAACTCCTGCTGCATTTCCTTCCCGTTCATCGGTTTTCCGTGCCCGGTTGCAACTACTTCTGGTAACAGGGAGGCGAGCATCTCCACAGAGCTCTCGGCTTCCAGCCAGTTACAGGTGAAATACTTGGGCGGACCAGAAATGATTTTGCTTTGTGTCATTACCGAGAAGGCCGACTCTGCGGCGGTGGTAACAAATGCGTCGCCGGCAATGAGCACTTTGTCTTTTTCACGCCAGAAGCTGACGTGACCCGGCGAATGGCCCGGTGTATGCATGTATTTCCATTCCGGCAACCCTGGCACATCGTGGCCTATTCCCGGAAATGCTTCCACTCTGTCGATCACATCGGCAGAATGCTTTGGGTAAAACTCTGAAAAGTATGACATCAGTCCGCCGCCGACAGAAGGATCTGGTGGCGGGTATGCTGATTTACCCTGCAAATAAGGGAGTTCGAGATAATGCGCGTAAACAGGCACGTCCCATTCCTCGGCCAGTTTCTTCAACGACCCGGTATGATCGAAATGTCCGTGCGTGAGCAAAATAGCACTCGGCCGCGCATTTTCGCCGAACAGGTCGCCGACCATTTTTTTGATCTTCCCATAACCTGTCTTTAAGCCCGCATCAATCAGTACCCATGAATTATCTGCATCATTTCTGATCACATATACATTGGTAAAAATATCCGTGAGTCCCCAAACCCCTTCCGCTACCTGGAAGTATGATTTATCTTTTTGAATCTCATTTTGTTCCATATCAAGCAGAGTTAAGTCCAAAATTTGCCTTCCTACATTTAAAATCATGCCTGAACAGGACCTGCGGCTTCCAGTACCTTCACGCCCGCGCCAACAACGGAAGCCTTATACGATAGATGTGTACGTTCGTGCCGATCATGCATCAATGCCGCATCTGCGTCCTCTGCCCACTGCATTTCGGCTGAATCGAGCAGAATGGTCCATTGTGGCTTATCCTCGGGGAATGTCCAGGTGACGGTATTATCAGACAGGTTGAATATACACGCGAGCTGCACCTGCTGGTCGGCGCTCAAACGAATGAGCACAAATGCCTGCGGGCCAAGCAGGTGAACACGCACATCATTTTTGTTGAAGTTTCTTATTGCAGGGTGCGTTTGCCGGAGTTTGATCAAAGTGGAATGCCAGTCGCGCAATACCCGGTACTTGCCCGTGTTTCGCTTCTCCCACTGAATCTTGGACCTTTTAAAAGTATCCTCTTCCTGCGGATTAGGCGGCTGCTGGTCCCAGCCAAATTCAGCAAATTCGCTGGCCCTGCCTTCCACAACTTTCTCGATCAAATCCTCTTCGGTGTGGCTCACAAAATAGAAAAATGGGGTGTCTTCTCCATACTCTTCACCCATGAACAACATGGGCACGTAAGGCGAAAGCATAATGGCGGCAGCCGCGAGCTTTTGTCTCTCGAAATCCACCAGTACACTAAGCCGCTCCCCTCCAACGCGGTTTCCCACCTGATCGTGATTGAGGTTGAATACGACAAAACTGTCACCGGGAAGTCCCACCGAAGAAGCGCCGTGCCTACGCTTGCGGAATTTTACATACTCGCCGCTATGCACAAATCCATCCGTGAATGCTTTTGCTACCTGTTCTACTTTTCCAAAGTCTGTATAACGATCAGCCCCTGCCGGGTCCAGCATGACGTAAAATGCGTGGTGAAAATCATCGAGCCACTGGGCATCGAACCCATATCCCCCATACTCGGCGCTTTTTACCACTTTCGGACTGTTCAGATCACTTTCAGCGATCATATGAAAAGTGCGCCCATTGCGCTGCCTGGCCTGTTTTAGTTTCTGCTCCACCAGCTCCCAGAAATGTACCGCGCCTTTATCGTAGATAGTATGTATCGCATCAAGGCGGAGACCATCGAGGTGATATTCTTCATACCAGAATGGAACCAGATCAGAAAAGTAATTCCGTACTCCATCCGACCACTCTCCGTCCATATTGATAGCCTTTCCCCAGGGTGTCACATAGCATTCGGTGAAATAGGGACCGAACTCGTGCAGATAGTTACCTTCCGGGCCGAGGTGGTTAAAAACGACGTCGAGGATCACGGCAATCCCATTCTCGTGTGCCGCATTGACGAAGTGCTTCAATCCGTCGGGACCGCCGTAGCCGCTGTGTACCGCGTATGGGTAAGTGCCATCATAACCCCAGTTACGATTTCCCGGAAACTCCGAAACAGGCATTAGCTCAATCGCATTAATGCCGCTTGCCGCAAGTTCCCGGAGCTTTTCAGCAGCGGCTTCAAATGTCCCCTCGGCGGTGAATGTTCCGATATGAAGCTCGTAGATAATCAGCTCATCAAATGCCCGACCCTTCCAGGAAAGGTCACTCCATTGAAAATATTGATGATCGACAATGGCCGACGGACCATGCACGCCCTCCGGCTGGAACTGGGACGCAGGATCAGGGAAAGCGGTCTCGCCTTCCGGTAGAAACTTGTATTTAGTTCCGTTTGGAACCCTGTTCAGATGCAATTCGTAATACCCCTCACCCACCGGCTGCATATCATGGAATTCTTCATTTGAGCCAAAAAGTTGCAGGCGCATCCGCTTTCTTTCTGGCGCCCATACTCTGAATTGAACTCCGGTTTCTGTGTACCAAGCGCCGGCTCTTTTCATATATAAGGTGATTTTTTCGATTGATTTTGTAATAAAGTAAGTCCGGATTGCTTAAAAATTGTGCCATCCGAATTGTAGTAAATATGTGTAACCCTAATGCACATACTAATGCAAAGCGGCACCAAAACCAGGCAGGCGCGATTTTTGAGTGCTCGCGGGAAATCAAAACATTGATAAACACCACTACATATGATTACGGAGCAAACAAGAACCGAGACATTGAATCAAACCAAATACCTGTGGTGGCAGCACGGGGTTATCTATCAAATCTATCCGCGTTCTTTTCAGGACTCTAATGGCGACGGTGTAGGTGATTTAAAAGGAATTACAAGCCGGCTCGATTACCTGCAATGGCTGGGCGTGGACTGTATCTGGCTCTCACCGATATATCCTTCACCAATGGCCGACTTCGGTTATGACATTTCTGATTACCGCGGCATTCACCCGCTTTTCGGTACCATGGAGGATTTCGACGAGCTGCTGCACGAGACACACAGCCGTGGCATGAAACTGCTGCTTGACCTGGTCCCAAACCATACTTCTGACCAACACCCCTGGTTCCTGGAAAGCCGCTCTTCAAAAGATAACCCGAAGCGCGACTGGTATATCTGGCACGACGGAGGCGAAAACGGCGCATTGCCTAATAACTGGCTGAGCGTTTTCGGAGGTCATGCCTGGGAATGGGACGAACAAACCCAACAATACTATTACCACGCATTTCTGAAAGAACAGCCTGATTTGAACTGGCGAAATCCGGAAGTACAACAGGCGATGCTGGACGTGATGCGATTCTGGCTGGACAAAGGAATCGACGGTTTCCGTGTGGATGTTATGTGGCATATGATCAAGGACGAACAGCTGCGGGACAATCCGCCTTCGCCCGATTCCATCTATAATGCAGATGATCTGATTTATGACCATTACAATCCGGTATACTCAACTGACCAACCGGAGGTACACGATATTGTAAGAATGATGCGCGAGCTGACCGACCAGTATGACGACCGTGTTCTGATCGGGGAAATATATCTGCCAATCCAGAAACTGGTTACCTATTATGGTTTGGACAACAAAGGCGCACATCTGCCTTTCAACTTTCAGCTTCTGACCTTGCCGTGGGATTCAGCCAGGATTGCCGCTGCTATTGACGAATATGAAGGTGCATTACCGGTTCAGGGCTGGCCAAACTGGGTTTTGAGTAATCACGACAAGCCACGGATTTCAAGCCGCATTGGCCGGTCGCAAGCTAAAATTGCTGCATTAATGCTGCTGACCTTGCGCGGTACTCCTACTATTTATTATGGAGATGAGATCGGAATGCGCGACGTGGCGATTCCTATCAACGAGATTGTAGACCCGCAGGGACTGAACATGCCGGACCTCAATGTAAGCCGCGATCCATCCCGTACGCCAATGCAATGGAGCAGCGAGATCAACAGCGGTTTTTCACAAAACAAACCCTGGCTCAGACTGCCCTACAACTCAGGAAGGGTGAATGTGGAAACTCAAAAGAGCAACCCATATTCCATGCTGGCTTTTTACAGAAAGCTGATCGCGCTGCGAAAAGAATCCGCTGCATTGAATATCGGTGCTTATAGTCCGGTTTATTCTGACCAGCAGCTGGTTTCCTACACCAGGGAGTTTGGGGACGAGAAATTCCTGATCATTCTTAACCTCAGCCACCGGCCTTGCTACTTCAAGCCGCGCAACAATACCAGCTATAAGGGTACGATCGTACTTGGAACTGAAACCGAGCGTGTGGGAATGCAGGTGGAAGATATCATCACCCTCGCCGGTGACGAAGGTCTGCTGATCAGGCTGTCTTGATTTTCAAATTATATCTTTTTAAATATATGCCTTCACAAATAGTTAATGAATGTGGCAAAGCACTGGCAGCTCAGAACCTGTCAGTGGCTTTCGCCGAAAGTGCAACCGCGGGGAGGTTAGCCGCAGAGTTCTCCCTGTGCGCCGAGTCGGGTACCATATTAAAAGGTGGACTTGTATGTTACGATGCACTTTTGAAACAGACCATCCTGCATGTTCCCGCTGATATGATCCAAAAGTTCACGCCGGAAAGTGCGGAAGTGACCAAGGAACTCGCAAATCGGCTGCAATCGTTTATTCCTGCTGACATTCACATTGGTGTCACAGGATTAACATGTCCAGGAGGAAGCGAAACGCCCGAAAAACCGGTTGGTACCATGTTTGTCCACGCCTATTTCAAAGATAAGTCGGTAGCTGCAAGGGAAGTTTTTAAGGGAAGCCCGGAAGAGATTATGCTGCAATGCATTGATATGGTAGCCAAATTGATCCTGCAGGAAATACCACGTTCACAACCCGAAGAGAAAGCGGCCTAAACGCATTGACCATGAAGATCGGCGATAAATTATTGAAGCAGCTGAACAAGAAGTATCCGCCTGCGACTATGGTTAACCAAAAGTTCGGCCGGTACGATATCGCTTTTAAGACCGACGATTACGGCAATCCTGTGATGCTGTTTATCGGAAGTCTTGACGCGGAAGGCCGCATTAAAGGCGACAGGTTTTCCAGAGTGATGGTGAAAGATCAGTCAGGTAAGCTTACCAAGGATCACTGGGATAACAAGGGTAAAGCTTAAATGGCGAGTTGAAATTTGGTTACCAGCTAAAAAGCAAGAAAGCCGGCTAAATGCCGGCTTTTCTCGTTCCTATTTGTTGATGAAGTATAATGTCAATGAAGCACCTTCTCGGCGTCACGCAGTCTTTTCACTGTATCGTGACCGCTTTTCAAAGTTGATTTTTGTCTTGTAACGATAGCGTGTAATTCTGGTGTGAGTGTGTCTGATTTCAATGCTGCCTCATAAGCTTTTTGCGCAGCATCTTCGCCAAATTCTGAATTTTCAAGTGCGGTTTGTCTGTCTTTGCTGCTGAACACTGCTTTGACATCCATCCACGCCCTATATATCTTTCCTGAAAGCATGGTACCGGTTGCAGGTTCTCCACCAAGTGAATTCACTTCGGTTGTAAGTTCTGCAACGTGCTGTCTGCTATGCTCTGCCAGATTGCTGAATAATGTTTTCAGATCTGCATCAGAAGCATTTGTTTCGTCTGATGCCTTTTTATATCCTTCAATGCGATCGTTGTTGATCAGAATCAAGTCGTTTAGTACCTCTACAATTTCTGAATTTTGTGCCATGACAATTTTCATGTTTAGTTGTGCTTATAGGAGGCGAAACAATCATTCCATAGCCATAAAGCTGCTCAAAAGAACATTTCAAAGCTTGTTTGTGGAGCTTTTTGCGCCGTATATATGCAAAGGGTGTTACCAATTTGTACAGGCATTTATTGAGCACTCAGCTTACGGCGTACTTTACTCAGGAATTCCGGTGAAAAGCCCAGGTAAGAGGCGATATAATGCTGGGCAACACGTTGGGGAATGGTGGGGTAACGGTTAAGGAAATCCAGGTACTTTTCTACCGCGCTGGTGGATATGGTCCTGAAAAGCCGCTCCTGCGTTTGCGCCAGGTTGCGCTGTACCATCAATCTGAACATTCGTTCGAAGCCTGGCACGCTGGCCAGCAGCTTTTCCTTGTTCTCAGGGGTTAAAAGCAGCACCTCACAATCTTCCAGCGTTTCTATATACATGTGGCTGGGCGTCTGGTTCTGGAAGCTGGTAATATCACTTACCCACCAGTCTTCAATCGCAAATTGCAGCGTTACTTCCGCGCCGGTACTGTCTATGTAGTAAGTCCGGATGCAGCCTTTCAGGATAAATGCTTCAAACTGGCAAACTTCACCTTCCAGCAACAGAAAAGTTTTCTTCGCGAATTTCTTATGTTGAAGAAGTGAGTCAAACAGTTCAAGATCTCCGGGTGAAAACTGCATGCACCGTAATGCATATTGGTTGATTTGTTCAAACATATTTCTGATGATCCATTTGGCGGCAAGATATTATATTATGCCCTTTAAATACGAAAAACCCGGCTTTTACATCAAAAGCCGGGTTTTCAGTTATAAAATAAGAATATTACTCAGGATAAAACATGTTCGTTGGCCAGCTTGAATTCCCCAGCCAGGATCGTGTGCGGTCTGCCGGGATAAACCATGAAAGTCACGAACGCATTGAGCCTCTCCAACACTGCGATACTCTCTTTTACCCTCGAAACAGGAACGTGGGGATCGGGGTCGCCGGTGGAAATGAAGACGGGAGTACCTGCAAAATCACCCTGATAATTGTCTTCCATGAGCTCCTCTCCTACCAGTCCGCCAGTCAGCGCGATGACACCGCCGTACCTTTTTGCATTCCGCGCCACATATTCCAGACTCAGACAAGCACCCTGTGAAAAGCCGGCGAAGTAAATGTTTTCCGGACTGATCCCATTGCTCTCGATCATAGCCACTACACCCGCAATTGTTTCCAAAGCAGAATCCAGTGCAGGCTGGTTTTGCGATACAGGCGCCATAAAACTGTAAGGATACCAGCTGTTATTAGTAGCCTGCGGTGCGAAAATCGCCATATCGTCCAGTTTCAGCTGGCGCCTGAGCGAGATAATGTTCTCGGCTGAGCCGCCCCGGCCGTGCAGCATGATAATTGCTTTTTTCGCTTCTGAAACGGGCACCCCGTCCGTCACGACGTCCATTTGATGCGTGTACATATCAGTTAAGTTTTGGAAGAACAGCTTCAATTTTAGCTCTTCTTGGTTCATATTGTGGCGGAAGCATTAAGCCTGTGCCTAGTTCTGCAACGGTTTCGTCGGTTGCAAATCCCGGATTGTCACTTGCGATCTCGAATAATACCCCACCCGGCTCACGGAAGTAAAGTGAATAGAAGTAATTTCTGTCGATCTTATCCGTGATCTGATGACCGGCTTCCATTACTTTTTTCCGGAACTCCATTAAGATATCATCGTTTGCAACCCTGAACGCAACGTGGTGCACCGATCCTCCGGCCACGTGCCCCGCTCTTTCGCCGGGCACTTCTACCAGGTCAACAAGCGCCGCATTCTCAACCGCATCGGTGATAAACCGGTATCTGTTTACACTTTGTTCAAGCAAACGGTACCCGAAAATGTCAGTCAGGATTTTGGCCGTTTCTTCAATTTTATTGCTCGTAATCGTGATATGGTGAAAACCGCGGGTTGCATGCTCGCCAGTTACCTCATTGGTTTCCCAAGGTTTTCTAAGATCCGCTTTCGCAGGAACTGTCAGTTCAAATTTCAAACCGTCAGGATCGAGGAAGGTAAGATACTGCTCGCCGAATTTCTCCGAAACCTTGTTGTAAGTAACCCCATTCGCTTCAAACCTTTTCAACCAGAAATCGAGGCTCCCTTCGGGAACAGCATATCCGATTTCAGTCACCTGCCGCGTACCTCTTCTTCCGGCAGGGATCTGACTTCCCCAGGGGAAAAATGTCAGGATTGTTCCGGGCGTACCATTCTCGTCGCCATAGTAAAAGTGGTAAGTATTAGGATCATCGAAATTGACCGTTTTTTTAACCATTCTCAATCCCAGTATACGGGTGTAAAAATCGTAGTTCTTTTTAGCATCACTTGCAATGGCCGTAATGTGATGTATCCCGTTGATTGTATTTTCCATTTGCTTCGTTGTTTAAATCCGTTTTTGATTTTGATGATACAAAGCTACCGTATGGAGGCAGGTCAAAACATTGAACTAGGACAAGAAAAACAATTCTACATTTTTCGAACAAAATCATAAACTATTTATAACACGCTGAAAACTAATTCATTTCCGCTATTTCAGCCATTTCCCCCGCTTAATAATTAAGGTCGCACCTGCTGATTTCTCCATTCCAACTTTGATATATTAGTCAAGGTTCACGCTCAATCCAGGTCAGATTACGCTTGTCTTCATGCTGTTTCCGGCATTCAGGCATGCTGTGTCTTGTGCGGGGATTTAAGTGTGGATTTTATTCGGTTTTCAATCAATCACCTTACTAAATCATTCGTCTATGAAGAAAATTTTACAACTAGTTACATCAATTATCATTCTACATGGCGCTACAACAAGCCTTGCACAGGTTGTAGTAAGTTTTCCCGCCGACCGGGCTGTCTTCCAGAGGAGCAATGCAAATGAAGCCAGCGTATATATCGGAGGGTATCTTACAAAACCTTTTCAGCAGATTGAAGCGCGGTTCATTCCCTGGATCGCCGGTGAAGGCGAGGCGGCCCCTGCGGGTGGCGGGTGGACATTGATTGATAATACCATCGAAGCAGGTCACTTTTACGGTTCGATGACTGTGAAAGGCGGCTGGTACCGCCTTGAAGTGCGCGCTGTAAAAGCAGGCATTGAGCCTGTAATAACTACCGTGCAGCACGTGGGAGTTGGTGAAGTGTTCGTTGTTGCCGGACAATCCAATGCCACCGGTGGCGACTCCAATCCAAACGGGCCGGGCGCTGCGCACGATCAGGTCAATAGCGTGGATTATCAGAATGTGAATGGAGGAACCATTACGCCCTACCCCTCGCTGGAACTGCCTTGTCCCGAGTTTGTACAGCTGGGCGCCAATGTAAAAACGGCCCCGTTCGGTAACTATGCCTGGTGCTGGGGTTCCTTTGGAGATAAGATCTACGAGAAATTCAGGGTACCTGTGATGATCTTCAATGGAGGCTGGTCCAGTACCGGCGTAGAAAACTGGAAGCAATCCATTAATGCGAATACTGAGCCGGTCAGCGCATTCGGCTATACCTTTCCGGCTGGTATGCCTTTCGGTCACCTGCGCATTGCATTGAACTACTACATCGCGCAGCTGGGCGTACGTGCGGTACTCTGGCATCAGGGCGAAACAGACAATTACCTCGAACAGCCCGGTGACAATACTTACAGCCGCTACATCTCGAATCTCTGGGAGGTAATCAGCGCCAGCCGCTCGCTGACAGGTAAAAACAATCTGGCATGGATCGTTGCGCGCGCTTCAAGGTTTACTGTGGAAGGCGCCAGCAGGGTTTCTACGAATGTGATCAATGCACAAAATGAACTGATCAATAACAATGGAACTTACCCGCACGTGTATCCCGGACCAGAAACAGACCCCTATTATGATATCAACTACCGCGGCGACCAGATCCATTTCAGGGGCGATGGCGTAACCATGTCACCCGACGGACAAGTATACTCCGGGCTGATCCATCTCGCAGGATTCTGGTCTGACAAGATAACCCCGGAATTTCTGAATCAGTCAGAACCCTATACTGCTTTGCCGCCCCCTGCGGTAGCAGCTGCTTACGCATTCGGGAGCTCTCAGATCACATTCACCGGGCCAGCTATTCAGGCAGGCTCGCAATATCAGTGGTTCAGCACCTGCAATCAGATTGAAAATACCACCCAGCAATGGACAGTCGGAGCGGGAATTTACCGCCTGAAAATTGTCGATAGCAACCGGAATACAATCTTGTCTCCGGAGCTTTCCGTTATGGGTTCCTCACTGCCCGTTACCTGGAAGAGCTTCACCGCAAAATCAAACAAAAACGGACGGGTAATGGTTGAATGGGCTACTTCGGCAGAGGTTAGTGCATCGCATTTTGAAGTGGAACGGAGCACGAATGCTGCTTCTTTTGAGGTCATCAAATCCGTAGCCGCCGCAGGTAATACCCGGAACACAACAGCGTATCAGTTTGAAGATGAATTTCTGCTGCCCGGCATTTACTATTACAGGGTGAAACAAGTGGATGAAAACGGCGATTTTGCGCATACCCGCGTAGTTCCTGTTCATATCGACGGGTCAGAAACAGTCAGTGCATTCCCCAATCCTGTTGCTGATCAGCTCAATGTCAAGTCTCAGCTTGTACTAGGCAATGTGGAGCTGATTGATGCGAATGGAAGGTCCGTTTACAAATCTGTGACAAACAGCAGGAGCCTGGAAGTGGATATGCGGAAAATGCCGCGCGGCATTTATACCCTTGTCGTGGGATCAAAAAGCATTAAGCTGGTAAGGTAGACTTTCGCGCCCTTTTGGCGGATTGTTTAGCAGCAATCCGCCACATTGGCACATTTCAGCTGCTGGCCATTTTTTTGACCGTGTTGAGAAAAAGCTAAACTCAGCAGCTATGGACACTTTTTCAACTATGATTATCAGCGCGGTGGATCAGATCAAGAACGCCGTTGTCAAAATAGATACCTATAAAACAACTAATGGTAAGCTGCGGGCCGCGGGCTCGGGTTCTGGCTTCATATTTTCTTCCGACGGTTTTATTTTTACCAACAGCCACGTGGTTGAAGGCGCGGAGAAGATCATGGTAAGTCTTCTGAATGAGAACGAAATCGAGGCTACGCTCATCGGGAAAGACCCGGACACGGATCTGGCTATACTGAAAATTTACACGGAAGGTTACTCGGTAGCAAAACTGGGTGATGCAAGCCAGTTACAGATCGGCCAGTTCGTGATTGCGATCGGAAATCCCTATGGTTACCAGCATACCGTTACCACAGGCGTGGTCAGCGCATTGGGACGTACTTTGCAGACACAATCGGGCAGGATGGTTGACAATGTGATCCAATCCGACGCCGCATTGAATCCGGGTAACTCGGGTGGACCGATGATCAACACAGACGGTGAAGTTGTAGGTGTAAACACTGCCGTAATCCAGGGTGCTCAGGGACTAAGCTTTTCTGTTGACATTAATACGGCAAAGGAAATTGCACGCCAGCTTATCCGCGACGGAAAGGTATTCAAGGCATATCTGGGGTTACAATTACAGGATGTGCCTGTGAATGAGAAAATCAGGCAGCACTACAAGCTTCCCAATAAGAGCGGCATTTTCGTCACCCGCATTGAAGAAAATACCCCGGCCTCCCGTTCCCAACTTCTGGAAGGTGACATTATTGTTTCTTTCAATGACAAGCCTGTAAATAATTCAAATGAACTTTTCAGGGCGCTGACGCATCGTGACATTTTGAATGTAACCAACATTTCTGTTCTGCGACACACAGAACTGCTCCACTTTATCATCGTCCCCACTGAGAAGAAGGCCTAACCTGCCTGCACTGTATCTTGAAAAGGTAACTCGATCAATTTGATACCGAGGATCTTTTCAAGCTTACAGATGGTATCAAGCGTCATATTTTCAGATCCGCGAACCAGCTTGTTCACATACTGCGGCGAGCATTGCATTTCTTTTGCAAGATCCTTCTGGCTCATTTTGCGCGCTCTCAACGTACGCAAAATCGCCAGACTGATCTTAAAAGATACATCTATCCAAGCAGCATAAAATCAACCTTTAAGTTTATTTTTTAAATGAATTAACTTTCTATTGTTTAGACGTTGGCTCCGGAAATTGGTAACAGGCTGAAAGGAAATAAAAACAAGAGATACAGCAGGAAGCTGGCTTACAATGAAAAAAAGCAACTATTCACATCCGGGCAAAACATTCATAAACAGCTTGTTAATGCATTTTTTAAGGTAACCGGGAATGAAAAGGGTTGTTTGTTGTGTTGAAGTTGCAAGTCACCAACAACAACGTTACCGATCAGTTATGAATTGGATTGCAATCAATAGTGAAGAAGAAGTTCAGAAAATACACCAGTCAGGCGAATATTCCATTATTTACAAGCACAGCCCCAGATGCATGACAAGCCTGATGGCGTATCGCCAGCTGAAAATGGATGTCAGCGCTTCCCCTGAGATTTCCACTCCTATCTATATCGTGGACGTGATCAGCAACCGGAAGGAATCGATGGCTATTGCCGACAGTTTCCGCGTTCAGCACCAATCGCCGCAGATCCTTGTCGTTAAAAATGGAGAATGCATTTACGATGCGTCTCATGAAGCAGTTTCGCTACGCGATACACTTGCACATATAAGTTAATAAGCTGGAAGTGAGCATTTCAAAAACTCACTTCCATTTTTTTGAAAATTTTAGATGGATTATTTCCATTTCAATGGATTTATTCCATAAATTTGAAGTGTTATTTACGTCAACGAACATGGAAAAAAAGCTGCATTACCTGATTGTATCAGAGGAGATGGTCTGGCTTTGGTATTATGACCAGCTGGGCGGCAAGCATATCAAAGAACTGCTTGCCAGGGACGCAATGGATTTTGTAAAAAATCTGACGGGCACACAGCCCGTCGCAGAACCCGCTCCTGATTTTCCGCTCACGGGCTTGTTGGCATTAAGATAACAACCAGGCAAACACCTGGCTGTCAAACGTATTTCCTAACACTTCATCTATAACAAACGCAAAAGAGCAGCTTCGTGCTGCTCTTTTTGTATGCGGTAAAAATCAGGTAGCCAGCGGTGGTCCCGACGGAATAAACACCTTTTCCCGCTTGTACTTAAACTTGTACTTTTTAGCAGTGAATTTAGCAGTCATGTACTCACCCATATAAATGGAGCCGGTCATCACATCGTCTTTCACAGTGCCCGAAAACAAAAACGTGATCGCATCGGCAGGCTGCCTGTCGGTACTGCGCATTTTAAATTCATTTCCTTCAACCGTCCCCTGCAGCTCACGCACGCTGAACTCGCCTTTGTGCGAACCATTGAGCCAGTTACCATCCTGTTCAATGATCAGCGAATGCTTGCTTTTGCTTGAAAAGAATTCAATTTCTGCGTCCCAGTGGCCTTTGAGCGAAACGGAGGCTGCTGCCATTTCCGTTTTAGGTGCAGAGCGTTTTTGAGATAAAACCTCTACAAGACGGTCTGCTACTACCTTTTCATCTCCCGGCTGCATTTGGCCGGTTGTAATGGTTACATAAGTCTCATCATTCCTGGTACCGCCGCCCAGCGCTATCCTCGGCTTGGTGCGACCGAAAAGCTCTGCAACTTCCTCTCCCGTGATCTTCAACTTCGCAGCATCCCAGGTGACCCGAAGCACAGGTGTTCTGTTCGAAAGATCTTTCGGCTCAATCACAGTTGTTTTCACTGAATCGACTGCGGATACCTTCTTTGAAATGCTATCCAGCCACGACAGCCACCGCTTCCATTCACCTGCATGGTCCCTTTTGGTCCAGGCTTCCACGGCGGCAATCATTCCCATTGTTTCTTCGCGACCCACTTTGTTATCCCTTCCCGGACCGTGGTGCGGGGCGCTCGCCTGCCAGGCCGACATCAGTAAATCTTTTCTTCCTAATACAAGTCCGGCGCACTGCGGGCCGCACAAAGCTTTTCCACCACTGTAAACCACCACATCGGCGCCCATCTTCAAATGCACATTTGGGATAGTAAGATCCTCAGCAGCTGCATCAATCAGTATCGGAATGTTCTTGGGTTTGGCAATTTTGGAGATCGCTTCCAGAGAAACCGGCCCGCTCATTGATTCCGGGCAAGCCATTAAATAAATCAACGCAGTCCGGGGATTGATCGCATTCGAAAGCTCCTCGATCGTGTCGATAGTAACCAGCTGCACACCCACATTGCGCAATGCATGGTCGTAAACGTTCCGCGAATATCTCGGAACGATCACTTCTGTTTTTTCAAAACCCGATAAGTCGGGTATCCTCACCAGCTTTTCAGGGTTACCTCCTGTCACGCAGGCTACCGTTACGTGTTTAAGCCCGGCTGCACAACCCGAGGATACAAGCCCCCATTCTGCGCCGGTCAGTTCAGAGAGTCGCTTTCCTGCGGCAAATGCCAGTTCATCGTACTGCACAAAAACCTGCGCAGCTGCGTCCATTGCAGCCCGCACTTCCGGCCGCTCCACTGAGCCGCCTATGATGGTGAATGTTCCGCGGCAATTTATAATCGGCTCCACACCGATGGACTGGTAAATCTGTTTGCCGGCAGCAGCGTCGTTGAGGGCATTTGCTGCCGGCTGCTCCTGTCGGGAAGGCAGCATTACGCCGCCCGCAAGTGGCAGCATCGACAAATCTTTAAGAGCATCTCTTCTTTTCATTATAATCCGGTAAGCGTTCAGGAAATATTTAACTATTTATATTTTGCAATCAGGAGAAAGAGCAACACGGGCTTATCGTTATGCAAACGTCTGCCAAATATAATAATCCTTTTCGGGTAGGTTAACGAATAAGTTGAAACCCTTCATGAAATCTAAAAAAAGCCCTGATATTTCATAACCGCGGTGTGACGTATAGCTAATTATTTTAAACTAGTTCTACGTGGTATTACAACTATGCTCACTTATATTTGTAAGAACGAAAAGAAAGACGCCTTGCCTCCTAAGCTTTACCTGTATCAACTCTGGGCCAGACTTTCCGGAGAGCCAAGTAAATTCCCTCTGAATGCACGCATATTCCATTCCGTATGCCTGATTTCGATCTTCGCTCTTACTTACAACATTCCATTTAACTATTTTATCGGCCTGCCGGAAGTGGCGCTCACAAGCCTCGTGGTGCTTTTGCTGGCTTTTGGCCTTTACTACCTCTCGCGGTTCAAAAACCAGGCACCTGCTACCATCCTTGCCACAAACGTGATCGGGCTGATCCTGTTTACAATCAATTACTTCCTGAATGCAGGTATTAATGGGCCTACTGACCTTTTTTTTCTGCTTTTCCTTTTGCTCAGCATTGCGATCAGTCCGCGCAGCGAGTACAAGTTCTGGATACCTGTCAATGTAGGCGTTTTCGTATTGCTATGCATTTTTGAATATTCTGTTCCGCGATCTGTTCCTGATACTTACGATAGCAGGTTTGCCAAGTTTGTCGATCATATGTCGGCCTACGTGGTTGTAGCAGCGATCGCCTATTTCTGCATTCACTATATCCGCCGGAGCTATGAGCGGGAAAAGCTCGTCACTGTTGAAAAATCAAAAGCAATTGAGGCCCAAAACGAGCAGATTACCGCACAGAACCAGGAGCTGGAACGGATCAATGCCGAAAAGAACAAACTGATGTCGATCGTGGCGCACGATCTTCGCTCACCGCTGGGCAGCATTCAGAACTTCCTCGAACTGCTCACCCAGCATGAACTGGAAGAAAGTCAAAAGCTGGCAATTGAGAATGACCTGCTTAATGCGACCAAAAACACCCTCGCTATGCTGAGCAAACTGCTGGACTGGTCGAAATCGCAGCTCTACGGCGTTTCTGCAAGGTTGGAAAAAATTAAGTTGGCCACATTACTGGAACCAACCCTCCGCCTCGAAAAAGATATAGCTGCTACAAAAGGGATCACGCTCGACTACTACATTGATCCCAAAACCATCGTTTGCGCAGACGGTGATATGATGCAGATCATTGTGCGCAATATCACCGGCAACGCGATCAAATTCACCCAAACCGGCGGCACCATTACCATCAGCTCCGAAGTGAGGGAGGACAATTGCATTATCAAGGTCCAGGACGATGGAATAGGGATGTCTGCTGAAAAGAGCGAAAGCATATTTTCACTGAATGTACAATCCACTTACGGCACCAAAAACGAAAAGGGCGTGGGACTTGGACTGCTGCTTTGTGTAGATTTCATCAAGGCACAGCAGGGACAAATCTGGTTTGAAAGCGAGCCCGGCGCAGGTACCTGTTTCTTTATCAGTATCCCGTTAGCCAATGGAATCGCTGTCACAACTCCTCACACAGCCTGAGCCAGGGGCCGATTTCATCATTACATATCTGTTCATTTGATTACTTTTGATCAAAATTTGATCAAATGACAATTCAGGAAAGAAAAAAGAAAATCCTGGCGGAGGTGTATGAAGCCGGCAGCTTGTCGGTGTTTGAACTGGCCGATAAAATGGCCGCTTCGCCGGCTACCATCCGGCGCGACTTACACGAAATCACCGAACAGGGTTTGCTGGTGAGGACGCACGGTGGGGCGATGAAGCCCGACAATGCAGTGATCACGGGTTTTTCCGACAAGAAAGTACAGCGGCATGAAGATAAAGAGCGCATTGCACAGGAAGCAGCTACACTGGTCAATGACGGGGACACCATATTCATGGATTGCGGCAGTACAGTGTTCCAGATGTGCACGCATTTGAAAAAGAAAGCCAACATTCACGTAATTACCAATTCACTGCCGGTACTTGCCGAGCTGATCGACGTACCATCTATCCGCATTAACCTGATCGGTGGCGAACTGGATAAAAAGCGCAGAGCAGTACACGGGCAAAAGGCAATCGAGCATATACACGGTTACCATGCTGCCAAATGCTTCATCGGTGTAGACGGTATCTCTGCTGAAAATGGCCTGACCGCCCACAGCGAGCACGAATCAGGCGTCACCTCAGCTTACCTGCAAAATGCATCGCAGGCTATTTTGCTATGTGATTCATCCAAAATCGGTCGGGATAGCTACATTAAATTCGCAAAGCTATCCGCCATTTCGTGCCTGATTACTGACGGCGGGATTGAAGAACAAACTAAGAAAGCGCTTAAAGCAAATGGAGTTGCGCAGCTTATCGTGGTATAATGCAGCCAGCGACAGGTTTTTTACTAAACCAAAACTCTCCGTAGAATCTGCACAAGGTCGTCAAAGCTGTGCGGCTTGGTGATAAAATCAACTGCACCCAGTTTCTTGGCCTGCTGGATCGTGTTTTGATTGGAAGAAGTTGACAGAATAATGACGGGGATATCTTTTAGATCCTGCTGCTTTTTGAGCTGTGTAAGAAACTCCTGCCCGTTCATCAACGGCATATTGAGGTCAAGAAAGATGATATCCGTGTCCAGCTCGTTTTTTTGCAGCTTTTCAAATGCCTGAACAGCATTACTGAATGCCACACACTTTACCGAGTCTGCGGCATTTTCGAGTGCACTCAGGAATATTTCCTGATCATCTTCATCATCATCGATCAGAAGAATGTTTTGATAGAGCATTTAAAAGGGGCCGGATAAATCTGAATGCAAATTAACAATATTGAAAATGAATGCAATGGGCAAAAGCAGGTTCCTGCAAATCTTGCACCCGATTTATCCGGAAAAATGAAGCTGCTCTTATCTGATGTTCTCGTACTTTCCCTGGTTCAGGTCGCCCGTCTCAAAACCTTTCTTGAACCAGTACATCCGCTGCTCAGAGGTACCGTGGGTAAATGCATCGGGCACCACATAACCCTGCGATTCCTTTTGCAGCTTATCGTCACCAATCGCATTTGCCGCTTTCAATGCCGATTCAAGATCACCAGGTTCGAGGATATTGCTCATTTCCTGCGCGTGATTGGCCCAGACACCTGCAAGAAAGTCCGCCTGTAATTCGAGCTTAACTGAAAGTTTGTTGTACTCGGCTTCGCTGATCCGGCCTCGCTGCTGTTGCAGCTGCTCAGATATTCCCATTAAATTCTGCACGTGATGCCCCACTTCATGCGCGACTACATAGGCTACTGCAAAATCTCCCGGTGCTTTAAAGCGCGTTCTCAGCTCGTCGCAAAAGGACAGATCGATGTACACTTTGTGGTCGGCAGGACAGTAAAACGGCCCCATTGCAGACGACGCGCTGCCGCAGCCGCTTTGCGTTGCATTTTCAAAGATCTGTAGACGCGGCTTTTCATACTGACCGTCGTTTTCAGCATATATATTGCTCCACACATCTTCGGTACTTTTTAATACGGCCGAAACCATATCGGCGGTACGGTCGTCAGGACGCGGGCCTGGCGGGCGGGTTTGTACCTGCTCTGCACTCTCGTTACCTTGAAGGTTACCGAGGATCACGCTGGGATCCTGACCGGTCAAAAGGCCGATTGCGAGCACAATAATGGCGCCGATGCCGCCGATAGCTACTTTGCCGCCTCCTGACATACCGCGGCGGTCTTCAACATTGCTACTTCTTCCTAAATCCTGCCAACGCATTTTGTGTAAAGTTTAGATTAGTGTAAGGTTTTTAGAAGACATGCTAATAATATGCCATTATAGTAAATCTTAAATTATATTTAGATAAAGAACCGCTTTTACCTCAGATGAAAAAGGCGATCGTTTATTTAATCTGTTGTTTTGCCTGCTATGGTTTCACCACTTGCTCACCGCAGCTTCCCGACGAAGTGGAAGTGGCAATGGCGGAGTTGCCGGATAAACTGGATTACAACCGCCATGTAAAACCGGTTCTTTCAGATAAATGCTTTGCCTGCCACGGGCCTGACAAGGCCAAGCAAAAAGGCGGTTTGCGGCTGGACCTTCCCGGGTCCGCCTACGAAAAAATCTCCAAAACATCCGGCCGGGCAGCGATTGAGCCGGGCGATCTCGCTGATAGTGAATTCTTTCACCGCATTATCTCCGCTGATCCTGAGTATGTAATGCCCACTCCGGAGTCGCACCTTTCGCTTTCGGCGAATGAGAAAGCAGTACTGATCAAGTGGATCAGGGAAGGTGCCGTATACCAGCCGCATTGGGCGTTTGTGAAGCCCGAAAAACAGGAGGTACCTGCTACCCAATGGACAAATCTTGCCGTTAACCCGATCGATCATTTTATTTTTCAAAAACTGGAAGAAGAAAAGCTGCAACCTTCCGCACAGGCAGGTAAGGAGCTGCTGCTGAGGAGAGTATCCCTTGACCTGACCGGCCTGCCGCCGACTTTGGAAGAAATGGATCGTTTTTTGAAAGATAATACCGCCAATGCATATGAGAAACAGGTCGACAGGCTGATTGCGTCTCCCCATTATGGTGAAAAAATGGCCGTAGACTGGCTCGACCTCGCACGTTTTGCAGACTCGCACGGGTATACGGTGGACAGGATGCGGGATATGTCGCCGTACCGTGACTGGGTGATCGGCGCATTCAACAGGAACATGCATTATGATCAGTTTATCGCCTGGCAGCTCGCCGGTGACTTAATGCCGAATCCAACAAAAGATATGCGGATTGCGACCGCATTCAATCGGAACCACCAGCAGAATATGGAAGGCGGGATCATTGAAGAAGAATTTCAGACGGAGTATGTGGTTGATCGTACCAACACTTTCGGAGATGCATTCCTCGGGCTTTCGGTGAGCTGCGCCAAGTGCCACGATCACAAATACGATCCCGTTTCGCAGAAAAACTACTACGAACTTTTCAGCTTCTTCAATAATGTAAAAGAGGCAGGACAAATTTCCTGGGACGACGCCCTGCCCACTCCTACTCTGCTGCTGCCTAGTCCACAGCAGGAAAAAGTGCTGGAATTTATCAAAACCCGGATCAAACAATCGGAAGACAGCCTCAAACAAACAGAAGCGAAGGCTGATGTTGATTTTGATCAATGGATAGCAAAGGGCGCATACCGCAAACTTTCTAAACAAACTATCCCTCAAAGTGGTCTGCAAGCTCAGTTCTCGTTTGACAATGGCACGCTGAAAGATGCCATTAACCCGAAAAATGCAGGTACCATGAAACGCGAATCAGGTAGCCCGGCGGGAGAACCTGAGTTTACAGATACGCCCGGCGGCAAAGCCCTGCATTTGAATGGGGATGTGTACCTGGACCTGGGACAGGCTGGTGTTTTCAGGAAATCAGAACCTTTCAGCATTGGTATCCGCGTATTCATTCCGGGAGATCTGAAAGAGGGCGTCATATTCCATAAAAGTCAGGCGGAGCGGCTCTATAACTTCCGTGGCTACCATTTATACCTCAAAAATGACCGATTGGAAATTAACATGGCGCACACTGCTCCTTCCGACGCGATTACCCGGATTTCAAAGCAGCCGGTCACCCGAAACAAATGGATCCATTTAACAATGCAATACGACGGTTCGTCGCAGGCAGCGGGTTTCAGGCTTTTCCAGGACGGAGCAGAGCTGGCAATGGAAACAACAATGGACCAGCTTACAAAAGATATTTTGTTCAAATCAGCGGTTCAGCCGGGTTTGCAGATCGGTGCCTGGTGGCGCGGCTTTGGATTGACAGGCGGACAGGTTGACGACATTACGGTTTACAATCGCGCATTAACTCCCTTTGAGATCCCTGTTCTTGCCCAAAAAGTATCCTGGAAAGAGCTCGCGTCCAGGTTGCCCGCACAGCTATCAGCCGACGAAAAGCAGATCCTGAAAAACTATTACCTGGCGGCAGAAAGCAAGGAAGCTGCCGCAATGCGCGCCTCATTGCAGCGAAACCGCACCTTACTGTCCGATTCACTCGAAAATGTCCCTGAGCTGATGGTAATGGAGGAAATGCCGAAACCTAAGCAGGCGCGGGTGCTGCTCAGGGGAAATTACGATGCGCCCGGCGAAAAAGTGTACCCTGCTACTCCTGCCTCCATTCTTGCATTCCCCAAACATTTACCCAAAAACCGGTACGGACTCGCGCAGTGGCTGGTAGCGCCGGAACACCCGCTTACCGCCCGCGTGGCAGTAAACAGGCTCTGGCAAAACTTCTTTGGTACCGGCCTGGTGAAAACCACCGAAGATTTCGGCAACCAGGGAGAAATGCCCAGCCACCCCGAGCTGCTCGACTGGCTGGCAGTGACTTTCCGGGAATCCGGCTGGGATATGAAAAAGCTGAACAAGCTGATCGCCATGTCGGCTACTTACCGCCAGGATTCGCGCGTGAGCCGCGAGGTAAAAGAGCGGGATCCCGACAACCGGCTGCTTGCCCGGGGGCCTTCCAACAGAATGTCGGCAGAAATGATCCGCGACAATGCGCTGCTTGCAAGCGGATTATTAAACAGGAAAATTGGCGGTCAAAGCATTAAACCCTATCAGCCAGAAGGTTTGTGGTCCATCAACAGCAGCAATTATGTACCCGATTCCGGCGATGCAGTTTACCGCCGGAGCTTGTATGTGATTGTGAAACGCTCGGTACCTCACCCGACACTCTCCACTTTCGACGCCACTTCGCGCAGCTTTTGTGTGGTCAGAAGACAGAAAACCAACACGCCATTGCAGGCACTGGTCACATTGAACGACCCCACGTTTGTGGAAGCATGCAAGGTTTTGGGCGAACAAATGACCAGAATAGCCGACCCAAAAGCTGCCATAACCATTGCATACCGCAAGCTCACCGGCAAAATGCCTCCGCCAAAGGAACTGGACTTGCTGATCGCACTCCAAAAATTGCAAAGAGAAAAATTTGACAAATACCCTGAAAAGGCACAAGGCTGGCTTGGAAGCGGTCAATACAGGGTTACGATGAAGGTGGAGCCGGCGATGGTGGCAGCCAACAGCGTGGTAGCAAGTACAATTCTCAATTCTGACGCCAGTTTAACCAAAAGATAAGCGATGTCACACCACCACAAAGACGAATTCCGACTGCATTCACCAGACTTTGATGCCTTGCACCACAAGCTGGATCGCAGGCGGTTTTTAACCAAGACCTCCCTGGGATTAGGTGCGTTGGCAATGGGCTCACTCTTGGGATTGGGTAAAGTAACTGGCTCAGGAAGTCGGAATGCGACAGGCGGGACCGATCTGGAAGCGGACATTCTCAAAGCTTTGCCGCACATTGCCCCAAAAGCCAAACGCGTCGTTTACCTTTTTATGAGCGGCGGCCCGTCGCAGTTCGAAACATTTGATTATAAACCGAAACTGGTGAACCTGGCCGGTCAGGATCTGCCTGATTCCGTCAGAAAAGGCCAGCGGCTTACGGGCATGAGCGCCAGCCAGAGTGCATTGCCGATGGTACCTTCGATCTATCAATTCAATCAGCACGGAAAAAACAATACCTGGGTAAGTGAGCTGCTGCCCTACACCGCGCAGGTTGTCGATGATCTTTGCATTGTAAAATCGATTTATTCCGAGGCGATCAACCATGATCCGGCGATTACATTTTTTCAAACAGGAAACCAGTTTCCCGGCCGACCGTCTATCGGCTCGTGGGTAAGCTACGGGTTGGGTTCAGACAATCACAATTTACCTACATTCATTGTCCTCGTCTCCAAAAACGCGCCCAAAGACCAGCCGCTCTATGCCCGGCTCTGGGGCAATGGATTCCTGGAATCCAGGCACCAGGGAGTCCAGTTCAGGTCAGGTAAGGATCCGGTTTTGTTTTTGAACAATCCCGAGGGTTACGACGGTGCAGACCGCGCAGAAATGTTGCAATATTTAACCCAACTCAATCAACTCCAAAACGATTCCTACGGTGATCCTGAGATCGCGAACCGCATTGCCCAATACGAAATGGCGTTCAGAATGCAGACTTCGGTGCCGGAGGTGATGGATACCAGCCAGGAGCCCGACGAAGTGTTCGAGCTCTATGGTCCTGACAGCCGCGACGCGGGCACTTATGCGGCCAATTGCATTCTGGCAAGAAAGCTGCTGGAAAAGGATGTAAAGTTTGTACAGCTTTATCACCAGGGCTGGGACCAGCATGGCGGCTTACCAAAAGGGATAGCGAAGCAATGCAAAGACACCGACCAGGCCACCGCCGCATTGATTATCGACCTGAAAAGACGTGGCTTGCTGGATGATACACTGGTGATCTGGGGAGGAGAATTCGGGCGGACAGTATACTCGCAGGGCAAACTGACCGCAGATGATTACGGCCGCGACCATCACCCCAGGTGCTTTACCATGTGGATGGCGGGCGCGGGCGTGAAGGCTGGGCTGAGCTATGGAGAAACGGACGATTTCAGCTACAACATCGTGAAAGATCCGGTGCATGTACACGATTTTCACGCCACTTTAATGCATTTGATGGGCGTAGACCACGAGCGGCTTACCTATAAATTTCAGGGCCGCCGCTTCCGGCTGACCGACGTGCACGGAAATCTGGTAAAAGCGATCCTTGCGTGACAGGTATTCCGGCCGATTTTTCGTCTTATCCATATATTAGGCTCGCGCCGCTACTTTATACATCCCGACTTTGAAGAAAATACTCAGACATGCGCTGCTTGTTTCCGCAACCCTGGTCGCTGCCCAGGCTGTTTACGCGCAGCAAGCCAATGTAAACCTGGATTTTAATCCGCAAAAAAACACACAAAACCTGGTGCCTTACGGAGGTAGCGTGATTTCGCCCGAGGTGCACGATGATCACAAGATCACGTTCCGGCTCAAAGCACCGGATGCACAGAAGGTCGCACTTACCGGCGGACCGATTTTGCTGGCCCTGAAATCGAAGGGCCCGATCCCTTTTACCAAAGACAATGAAGGCAACTGGTCGCTCACAGTAGGCCCGGTGACGCCGAATATTTATGTATACCGGATCTTGCTCGACGGAGTGCCGGTTGTTGATCCCAATAATACACTGACCGGCAGCGCAAACCAGCCGGGGTACAGCAATGTGGTAGTGCACGACAGCAAACCTGCCTATTACGATGCACAAAAAGTGCCGCACGGAAGTGTAACCCGCCACATTTACCATTCGGATGTGCTGAATGGCGAGCGTGAAATGTTCGTGTATACTCCGCCGGGCTACGATCCGAAGAAGAAGTACCCGGTATTGTACCTGCTCGGCGGAAGCGGCGAGCTTGCCAATGGATGGGAGCTCGACGGTCGAGCCAACTTCATAGCGGACAACCTCTTAGCAGCAGGAAAGATCACGCCGATGATTATCGCAATGCCCAATAACCAGGTGTTGCACCGCTCTGACCCGCAGCATTTACAGAAAACTTACCAGCTTTTTGAGGATGAATTGAGAAAGCAGATCATACCATTTGTTGATTCGCATTATAGTACGGTTAAAGACAGGAAATCGCGTGCTATCTCGGGACTATCAATGGGCGGCCGGCATACGCAGGCAGTCGGCTTCAATGCGATTGATCTGTTTAGTTCGTTTGGTATCCTGAGTGCGGGAGACCTGGAACCTGAAAAGCTGAATCCGGCCTTTTTCAATGATCCAAAAATCAAAGACAAAGTGGATTACCTGCTGGTGGGTCTGGGAAGCGGCGAACTGGATTTCGTTGGGAAAAGATCAGCAGCAACGCACGCGGCGCTCGACAAAATCGGCGTAAAACACGAGTATTTCATTGGCGGCGAAGGCGCGCACGACTGGGGTACCTGGCGGATGCTCCTGCACGACAAGCTGCTGCCCAATTTATGGAAAAAGAAACCCTGAACGGTAAAAACAGAAATGGCATACTTCAATATTGATGCGGAAAAAGCCCGGACATTTGATGCAATCGTGGTTGGAACGGGCATTAGCGGCGGCTGGGCTGCCAAAGAATTAACTCAAAAAGGCTTGAAAACGCTGGTGCTGGAACGAGGGCAGGATGTAAAGCACATTGTCGACTACCCTACTACCAATATGCTTCCCTGGGAATTTGAGCACCGGGGTCAGCCTTCGCTGGCGATACGTGAAGCCAATCCGATTGCCAGCAAACATTATATTTTCAAAGAGGACGCCATGCATTTTGTTGTCAAAGATGCATTCCACCCTTATGTGCAGGAAAAACCTTTCGACTGGATGCGCGGCTACCAGGTAGGCGGCCGGTCGCTGTTGTGGGCAAGACAAACGCAGCGCTGGTCGGATTACGATTTTGAAGGTCCCGCCCGCGACGGTTTTGGGATCGACTGGCCGATCAGGTACAAGGATATTGCTCCCTGGTACAGCTACGTAGAGAAATTTGCAGGTATTTCGGGAAACAAAGACGGGCTCCCGCAGTTACCTGATGGTGAATTTCTTCCGCCGCACGAAATGAGCTGCGTTGAAAAGCATTTCACTGATCAAACTGCCAAAAACTATAAGAATACGCGACCAATTATCATTGGCAGAGCAGCACACATCACTGATCCGCAGCCTGTACACCTGGAACAAGGCCGGGCAAAATGCCAGCACAGGAACATGTGTCAGCGCGGCTGCCCGTTTGGAGGGTATTTCAGTACAAACTCTTCTACTTTACCCTGGGCTGAAAAGACGGGGAACCTCACGCTCCGGCCGCATTCGGTGGTGCATTCGGTTATTTATGACGAGAAGAAAAAAAGAGCTACCGGCGTGCGGGTGGTAGATGCGATCACCAAGGAAATGAGCGAATACTATGCAAAAGTGATTTTCATCAATGCGTCTGCCATTAACTCCAACCTGATCCTTCTCAACTCCCGGTCGAGCCGCTTTCCCGATGGACTCGGAAACGACAGCGGTACGCTGGGTAAATACATTGGTTTTCACAATTACCGCGGCCGGGTCAGTGCCGAGTTCGACGGGTTTCACGATCGTACCACCGACGGTCGCCGCCCGAACGGCGCTTACATCCCAAGATTCAGGAACGTTTTCAAACAGGAAACAGACTTCCTCCGCGGCTATGCAGTTTCCATGAGCGCGTCGAAAATGGGCAATGCCAACAATGGTATTGGTGAAGATCTGAAAGCGAGCCTCTTTGCGCCGGACGAGAGCGGTTGGAGCATCGGTACTCAGATGATGGGAGAAACGCTGCCGAAAGAAAGCAATATGATCAGTCTGCACCCGACGCTCACCGATGCCTGGGGTATCCCACAGCTACGGATGTCAGTCGCATTCGATGAGAACGACATGAAAATGGTTCAGGATTTTTATACCGAGCTGAGTGAAATGTTGTCTAAAGCAGGATTTACAAACATCAAAACAGCAGATACAAAACGAAACCCGGGCAGTGAAAACCACGAAATGGGCGGCATCCGAATGGGCAACGACCCAAAAACATCCATGCTCAACAAATGGAACCAGCTACACCATTGTCCAAACGTAATCGTCACCGACGGCGGCTGCATGACCTCAACCTCCACCCAAAACCCCTCCCTAACCTACATGGCACTGACCGCGAGGGCGGTGGATCATTATTTGAAAGGCTGAGTCTTCGACTGCGCTCAGACTGACAAGTGCTCCTTACTTGTCAGTCTGAGCGGACCGGGCCGCCGGGCAGTCGAAGGGCATGGCGCACGCTCCCTTCGACCCGCTCAAATTCAAAGTTACCTTTGATATATTTATTCAAAAAAGTACCCTTGGATGTGGTGGCCTTCATGGCTTGATACACTTCCAGGGGTACTTTTTTATAGTCGTAGACCATCCCGGAAACGTAGGTGATCCTGAGTGTTTCCGTATCTCCGTCATAGCTGTATGATGAAACGACCGAGGATGGCATCTTGCATTATTTGTTAAATTCGTCCAGTCTGGCGCGCAGGTCTTCTACCGGTTTTGAAGATACATTCGAGCTTCTGAAGACCGTTCCTGCGTCCTTCCAATCGTCATAAAATTCATTGTTGGCTTTGGTATCTACTGCCAATGCAGCTCCGTTGATCGTGATTCCGGCAAACAATCCTTTGCTTCTCGAATAGGAATACACTTCCGCTTCCAGCTTGTAATCTGTCTGCGCAGAGGAGCTTCTCCCCATGGGCCCGGCTGCTACCGAAAGATCTCCGCCAAGTGTAAAACTTCCTTTCCCGATTTCAAGCAATGTTTTACTGTTCTTGAATACGAGTACCAGATCCACAGCCTGCACGCCGATCTGCGCACCGATACTTCCGCCGGTAATGGTGATAAACACAGGATCGCTCCATTCCCCATTCTCCTTTTTCACCATCGCCACGCCGCGGCCGTACTTACCGCCCACCATCAATCCTGCATTGATCATCTTAGGTATAATGATTACACCCTTTGAAATATTCAGCAACTGTGCGGGTATGTTCTCCTGCATCTCATTAAAATCATCCAAAACAGCAGTAGCAGCAACCAGCTTTTCTTCTTCTTTGGCCTGCGCCATTACAACTGTGTTTGCAAAAACACCTGACAGCAATAAAATCGCGATCAATCTTCCTTTCAATTCTGCAATGAACATGGTTAAAATAATTAGTGGATTGTGAGTAATTGTCTATAAAGTATCGTGCCGTAAATGCGCGTTTTCACATTTCCAGCCGCTGCGGCCGTCCTGTTTGTCATACTTTATTCATTTTCGACCGGATTAACGTATAGTAATGCGTTATATGATATATTGGTACGATTTTGTTGATTTAAATAAACTGAAACACCATTTTCAATCTTACGCTACTATTATGGATGCCAAAGCAATCAGCCTCAATGAACAGGAAGTAAAACCTGTTGTAGACCTGCTCAATGATTACCTCGCCAACTACCACATTCACTACCAGAAACTGCGTGGATGCCACTGGAATATAAAGGGTCAGAACTTTTTTACACTGCATGTAAAATTTGAAGAGCTCTATACAAATGCACAGCTGACGATCGACGAGATTGCAGAACGTGTACTTACACTCGGAAAGGCGCCGCACAGTCGTTTTGCGGATTATATCAATGAATCGCAGATCAAGGAGATCAATACTATCGGAATGCAGGACCTGGCTATGGTGGACGCGATCCTGGACGATATGGCGAAGCTGATCGAGCTGGAACGCGAGCTGCTCGAAGCTACTTCGCAGGCCGGTGACGACGGTTCCAATGATATGGTTAACCGTTTCATGCAGTTTAAAGAAAAGAATACCTGGATGCTGCGTTCTTTCGCAGGCAAAAAATAAAGTCAGGCCAACACCGATTTTACCAAAACCATCTGCCTTGCAGGTGGTTTTTTGCGTTTCTATGATTTACTTGTATGCGTCTTTAAAATCAAAACCATGCGCACTATACCACAACACCGGATCGGGAGATTCAGCTTGTTAGGAGCTGTCAAATTTGCACAGGACCCGCTGCACTTTCTGCAGCAAGGTTTCGATCAGTGTGGCGATACTTTCAGGATCAGGCTCTTTCGTGAGTTTGTGATCAGCCGCGATCCCGGATTTTTCAAACACATTCTGCAGCAGCATAATAAAGATTTCAAAAAAGGAAGCTCTTCCAAAATGCTGCAGCCCGTGCTTGGCAATGGGCTGGTCACAAGCGAAGGCGATTTCTGGCTGCGGCAGCGGCGACTGGTTCAGCCTGCCTTTCACCGGGAACGTTTACAGGAACTGTTCCTCACGATGGGCGACCTCACAGCAGCTTTTCTGGACGATATGGAAGCGGTTCGCGGGAAAGAAGCCATTGATATTGATGCCAAGATGATGGCGATCACTTCGGATATCGCATTGAAAACGCTGTTTGGGAATATGACAAGCGAAGACAAAGCACAGATTTACAAGCAGGTAACACGTACGCAGAAATACCTGGTGACCCGCGTGCGCAGGCCGTACCGCAGGCCATTAATGGCGATCAACGGAGAAGATAAGTACTTCCGCACCGACCTGGGCTACTTCAATAAGCTGATCTTTAATTTTATAGAGCAAAGAAGAAAGTCGGGCGACGCGCCTAATGATCTACTTCAACTCCTGCTGGACAGTACCGACGAAGATACTGGCGAGCAAATGAACGATCAGCAGATCCGCGACGAGGCGATCACCATGTTTGCAGCCGGCCACGAAACCTCTGCGACCGGCCTGAGCTGGCTCTTGTGGGAGCTATCCAAACAACCTGCTATCACCAGCCGGATCAGGGAAGAAACTGAGATTTTTGATAATGTGCCCACTTTCGAGCAGCTGATGCGCATGCCTTATACCCGGCAGGTTGTCGAAGAAGGGCTCCGGATGTACCCGCCTGCCTGGACTATGACACGGGAGGCGGTGATCAACAGCGATATCGAAGGGTACCACATTCCCAAAGGCACCTCCGTGTTTTTGTCCGTTTTCGAGCTGCACCGGAACCCGCATTTATGGGAGAACCCCTCTGTTTTCAATCCCGGTAATTTCAGTCCTGAAAATGTAAAGAACCGGCCTAAATTCAACTATCTGCCTTTTGGAGCAGGTCCGCGGATATGTATCGGACAGCAATTTGCGATGATGGAAATGCAGTTGCTGCTCGCCTCACTGGTCAAGCGTTTTACTTTTGAAAATGATCCTGCGCACACCGTCGGAATGCACCCCCAGATTGTTCTTAAATCCACAAATGGTATTAAATTGTACGTGAGATAAGTTCACTCCTACGCCTGTATGCACAACGATATCATTCTGTACCTTTCGCTCATTGTCATCATTTTGTTCCTGGTAATGCTGGCGCAGCGGATCAAGGTATCTTATCCGATCGTGCTTGTCCTTGGCGGACTGGTGCTCGGCTTTGTTCCCGGCATTCCGCAGATTGACATCAATCCCGACCTGATCTTCCTGATCTTTTTGCCCCCGCTACTTTTTGAAGCCGCGTGGCAAACTTCCTGGAAAGACTTCTGGAAATGGCGGCGCGTAATTGGCTCTTTTGCATTCGGTATAGTCATTTTCACCTCCTGCGTAATCGCATTTGTCTCCAAAGCCATTATCCCGGGCTTTACACTTGCACTTGGTTTTCTACTCGGCGGCATTATCTCTCCGCCGGACGCAGTTGCGGCTACTTCCATTCTTAAAGATGTAAAAGTATCCAAACGACTGATTGCGATCGTGGAAGGCGAGAGCCTGCTCAATGATGCGTCCAGCCTTATCGTATTCCGGTTTGCACTGGCTGCCATCATCACCGGCCAGTTTGTCCTGGCAGAAGCTGTGACAAGTTTTTTCCTGGTCATAATCATGGGTTTTGCTATCGGTATCGGCATTGCATTGCTGTTCTACGCAATCCATCGGTGGATGCCCACAACGCCAAGTATCGACACCATCCTGACTTTCGTGGCTCCCTATACCATGTACATCGTGGCGGAAGAATTTCACTATTCAGGTGTGATTGCGGTGGTAACCGGCGGCTTGTTCCTGTCCGACAGGAGTCACAGCATTTTAAGCCACCTAAGCCGCATTCAGGGAGTTAATGTGTGGAGTACGGTCGGGTTTGTGCTCAACGGAATCGTATTCATGCTCATCGGACTCGAACTGCCGATTATCATAGAACAGCTGGGAGATACTTCGCTTTTTGACGCCATCAAATACGGATTGATTATTTCCCTTGTCGTCATCATCACACGCATTATCAGCACGTTGGGCGCGTCTGTGTTTACCGTTTTTATCAGCAGATTCATCCGGACAGCAGACAGCAGTCCCGGCTGGCGGGCGCCGCTTGCTTTCGGGTGGACAGGAATGCGCGGCGTAGTTTCATTAGCTGCCGCATTGTCCATTCCGCATTTGATTAATGGGGGGCAACCGTTCCCGCAACGCAACCTGATCCTCTTTATTACGTTCGTGGTAATCATGGTGACACTCGTTTTTCAGGGACTAACGCTGCCGTGGGTGATCAAAATGCTGAATATCGAAGAAATGGACTACGATGTTACCGTTCAGGAACAGGATGTGCTGATCCGGCGTAAACTTGCGCAGGAAGCGCTCAGCCTGATCAATGAACAGTATGCAGACGTGGTGCCCCACAACGAGCTGCTGCAAAGCCTGAAATACAAACTCGAAAGCGATATAGGCTTTTTAAATCACGTAAGAGAAAGTGACCCGCAGCATTCCGGCCACGATTATGTGACGCAATACCAGTCGATCAGCAAAGAAATCCTGGAAAGAAAAAGGGAGCTGCTGCACAAATTCAATAAGAAGGCGATGTTTGAGGAAGAGGTGGTAAGGCAGCACCTGGCGCAGCTGGATCTGGAAGAAGAAAAAGTAAGGCAGCAATTCCTCCATATGGAATAATGCCGCCCTTTGTTATACCCTGCCCTGACCGTGAATGGGATAAACGGAAGATACCATTTTCTGTCGCCCCGATTCCCTGTCAAAGAAGTAGTCAAGCCTTCCGAGATTAATTCCTGCAAATCCGACCTGATTGATGGTGGTCGGCTTTGCGTCGAGGTTCATCACCGCTTCGGGTGTTTTCATGAAAGTGTGCGTATGGCCACCAATAATCAGGTCAATGTTCCTCGTCGACCGGGCCAGGATCAAATCCGACACTTTATCATCCCGGTACTTATATCCCAAATGCGACAAACAAACCACGAGATCGCATTTAAGCTCATTTCTCAGCAAGCTGGCGGTTTCATTGGCTTTGGCAATGGGATCCAGGTACTGCGTTTCCAGGTAATTCTTTTTGTTGACCAAACCATGCAGCTGAATACCTAAACCAAATACACCCACCTTGACACCCTGTTTTTTAAATACCTGATAAGGCCGCGTTTTACCTTGCAGCTCGGTATTCTCAAAATTGTAGTTGCTTACCAGGAACGGAAAGTTGGCATGCGGGAGCTGTTTCGCAAAACCGGCTATCCCGTTGTCAAAATCGTGGTTCCCCATGGTGGCCGCATCGTAGCCCATCCGGCTCATTGCTACCATCTCCACCTCACCTCCGTATAAATTGAAATATGGTGTTCCCTGAAAAATATCGCCTGCGTCAAGCAGCAGCACATTGGGCTGTTCCTGTCTGATCTTTGTGATCAAAGCGGATCGTCTGGCCACGCCGCCGAGTCCCTGATTACGCGAGCCGTCCATTGGGAATGGTTCAATCTGGCTGTGCACATCGTTGGTGTGCAATATCGTAAGCTGGACCGTTGCATCTTTCCCGAAGGCAGTTAAGGGCGCAGATCCCAACCCCATGAATGCAGCCGCACCCAGACTTTTACGCAAAAATTCCCTCCTGCTATTCATTGACAATCGTGATTCTTCCATCGAGTTGGGCATTGATTTTCTTTCCCTGCCGGGTTAGTTCATTGATATAATCCAATAATGCATCGCGGACTTTCCTCCCGATATCTCTTCGCTCTACTCCTTTTTTAAGAAAGTCCAGTTCATCTCCGCCGTCGGCCAGGTAGTCGTAAGTGACCAATACGTAGGTTTTGTTTTTGTCCAGAGGCTGTCCCGCAATCTCGATATCAACTGCTTTTCCATTCCGGATCTTCATCCGCATTCCCGAGACCGGTTGTCCGTTTTTCTTTGCCACGAAATCAGCCAGCTCCTGCACATTATCCCCATTCAGTTTCAGGACAACAATTTCATTTTCAAATGGCATCAACTCGAAAACGTTGGAAACGGTAATATCGCCTTTTGTCCAGGTAGTCCGCAGGCCGCCTTTTGTCGCGAGCGCAAACTGTATCGAAGGCTCGCGCTTCATGCCTTCCGTCAGCATAAAGTCCGCGAAGAAGTTGCCGAGGAGCGTTTCCGGGTTTCCCGGCTTGGTAAGTGCCTGCTCCGTTTGCCCGATCACGCGGCTCATTTCAGCCTGCATTTTCTTTTTGTAAGGAAGGTAGTACTTCACCATCGAGGAGTCCTCGGCGGTCTGCTGATCAATGCTGTATTGTTTGTAGTCATTGCTGGAAACAGCAAGCTGCTTCTGGCAGGAAGCGAGGAGAAGCGTAGTCAGGAGCAGGATAAAAATACCTTTTCCTTTTTGAATAAAGGGAGTCATAACAACCATTTGTTACCTAAAAATAGCACGGAAAGTCCAAACAAATAGCGGCCGGACCGAATAGTTGTAACACTATTTCCTGGCCCGGCCGCTATTTGTCTTGTTATCAATGCAATTTCAATCCTTACCAACCCTGATTCTGCTGCAAATTTGGGTTTGCGTCGATTTGGGATTGCGGGATCGGGTAAATTTCAAGGCGCTCTGAGTACGGGATCAGAATGTTATCGACGATCTGATCTTCGGTCATTGCCGCTATCTCTTCTTTCAACGTTCCCCAGCGGCGGATATCGTACACCGTGTTGAACTCTCCGCTGAGTTCCAGTCGGCGTTCACGACGGATCGCAGCCCGCATTTCGGCCACGGTACCCGCCCGCAATGCAGAAGCTTTGGCCCTGGCACGGACACGGTTGACGAGCGGCAGCGCCTGCGCACTTTTGCCCGTTTCATTCAATGCTTCTGCCAGCATGAGCAGTACATCAGGAAAACGCATTTCAATCAAATCAGTGCTGTACCCCTGCACGGCAGAGCCGGCAGGACGTGCAACCCGCGCCAGCTTTCCGTAAGCAATTCCATACTTGAAATCATCGTGAGCGAAAGATGCATTGGTTCTTTTCACCACATAATTACCAAGTGTTGGGTTATAGATAATGCTGTCGCCCGGCTCCGCTCCCGCCCTGGCTGTGCCCTGGAATGTATACCTCGGAACCGTCGTAAAATCGCGTCGCTGATCTGTTTTTTCAAACAATTGATAAAAGCTGTAAGTCAGTCCGTAGTTGGTTTGTTCATCTCCATTTACCAATCCGGAAGGAAAAAGATTGAAAGGGAGGATACTTCCGTTCGGCTGTGAAGAATTGATAAAGTAGCCGAAGGAAAGTACGATTTCACGGTTGCGCTCATTGTCAAGCGAGAAAACATCCGTAAAGTCTGGTAGCAGCTCAAAATCATATTTTTCCTCATTCTCCGGTCCCACAAGCTGGCTGAGCATATCAACGGCTTTCTGATAATTTTCTGTCCGGTTCAATGGGCGGCCTGCCATTTGAAGGTACACTTTACCCAGCATTGCTTTGGCTGTTCCTGCCGACACGCGCCCCAGCTCAGCTCCTCCTCTCGAATCAGGTAGGTTTGCTTCGGCAAATGTGAGATCTGCGAGAATGGCGTCATAAACTGCCACATCGGTTGACCTGGGCGCAAATATCAGGTCTTCATCTTCCAGCGACTTGATTTCATCCAGAATCAGCGGCACACCGCCAAACAGCCTTACCAGATGAAAATACGCGTAAGCTCTTAGAAAACGAGCTTCGGCAATGTACGGATCGGCCTCTTCCTCTTCGCCCGGAACTGCCATTTTTGCATTCGCAATAACGGTATTAGCGCGGAAAATGATCTTGTAAAAACGGCTCCATACCGACTCGAATGCGGGTGAAGTCGCATTGTGCCCGAATCTGTAATAAGGGTCTGCGCCTGAGCCGAGGATACCTGCCGTAGCATAGCGGTGGCCCGATTCGGTCAGGTTGAAACGGTTGCTGATGTCCCCGAAATCGGGGGCGGTATAGGCGTGGTAAATGCCGATTGTCGCCTGATTCAGGCCGTCTTCATCTTTGAACACAACTTCCTTACTCAGCGACGAATATGGAGATTCTTCCAGATTCCCTTTGCAGGAAGCGAGCATCGTCAGCAAGGCCAGGACTGAAATCTTTATATGACTTTTCATAAGCTTTTGTCGGATTAGAAATTGCATGAGATACCGATGGTGTAGGAACGCTGCGTCGGATAGGCGCCATAATCAATCCCCTGCTGCAGCAGTGACTGTGCGTAGGAGCTTACCTCGGGATCAAAGCCTGTGTATTTGGTTAAAGTCCAGAGGTTGGTACCTGTTACAAATAGCCGCGGATTCTGAATGGGGCCAAGTCGCGGGAATGTGTACGAAAGACTCAGCATTTTAAGCCGCACAAAACTTCCGTCTTCCAGCATCGTGGAATTGATATCGCCCGACGCAATACCTCTCTGGATACCCGGATATTTAGGATCGTTGTGAGGATTAGCCTCCGTGTATCTTTTGTTAAACCAATCCTCCGACTGGTTGAAGCCGACGCCGCTGTACTCCACTACCCCATTCATAATGTAGAAGTTGGTGAGGTTCAGCACGTCATTACCAACAGAACCCGTAAACAATGCATTTACTGCCAGGTTCTTCCAGGTTAGATCGTATGTCCAGCCGAAAGTAAAGTCGGGATTGGACTTACCTAACACCACGCGATCGTCGGCAGTAATGATGTTGTCTTTGTTTGTGTCGTCGTAAATCCACGCGCCGTATATCGGGGTACCTGTGCTTCCAGCAGGCCGCGGGCCTTCGAATGTGGCGAAAGTAGGATTTCCGCTGGCGTCAAAGTCGGTGGTTTGCGTCAAGCCGGCGACTTTATACCCGAAAAACCGCCCTACTTCCTGTCCCGGCGTGAGGATACCGGATACACCACCGAGCAAGTTTCCATTCAAACTCACATAATCAGACTGGGTCCGCTCTCCCAAATCCACCAGGGTATTTACATTCCTTGAAATGTTCAGCCTCGTTGAGAAGGTTACATTCTTTTTCTGAATGATATTACCCGTGATACTCAGCTCAAAACCCCGGTTACGCATGGTACCGTAGTTGTCGATGATCGTACTCACGCCCGCCTGTGTCGGTACCCTTCTGGGTTGCAACAGGTCGGAGGTAACCTTGTTATAGTAATCAAAGCTGAAAACGAGCCGGTCTTTGGCAGTGTTAAAGTCAAAACCAAGGTTAAGCTGGCGCGTTCTTTCCCAGGAAAGGTTCGGGTTTGCAATGGTATTCGGGAAAATACCTGTTCCTATGACGGCCCCATCTCCCTGGGGTCCCATTTCGTAAAACCCGCTTGAATATTGCGATAGCGAGGAATAGGGAGCAATCGCCTGACTTCCTGTTTCACCCCACGAACCTCTGAGCTTGGTATTGGACACGAAAGTAACTCCTTTCATAAACTCTTCCTGATCGAGGTTCCAGGCCAGCGCGACGGATGGAAACACACCATATTTATTGTTCGCCGCAAATGCAGAAGCGCCGTCGATCCGCACCGAACTATTCAGTACATACCGGCCCTTGAAAGAGTAATTGGCACGCAAAAAGCCCGATTGGAGAATGCGTTTTTCCTTAAACGATCCGATCGCCTGAGACTGGGCACTACCGATGTTATCAATCCCGAAAAACGGTATATCATAGCCTGTTGCATTGGTGTTGACGATTTCAACAGTTTGGTCGTTATATTCCACACCAAGGGTTGTATTCAGATAATGATCCTTTTTGAACGTTTTCTCATACTGCATATAGGCGTTTACGTTGTAGCTGTATGTGTTCGAAGTATTGTTGCTTCCCTTTCCTTTTACCGGGTTTCCTTCTGCTGTAGTTGGAGGAAGAAACACCTTCCGGCGCGTCAGGTTCTGGTTTCCGGCGAGGCTCACGACCAGGCTGAACCCGTCTGTCAGCTTGAAGAAGTTCTCGATATTCAGGATCGAGTAGTCGCTTTGCGTCACGTCCGTTTTTGCAGTAAGCTCATTCACCGGATTGGAAAAGTAGTAGCCCGAATAGTTGGGAATACCCATACTGTTATTTCCAAGATAATCCAACTCCAATGTAGGCGCAGCACGCAGTCCGTCCATTAAACCACCCGAGCTTGGCCAGGCGCGCGAAGCAGTAACCGCGCGATTGGTCTTCTGGCGGCTGAATGAAACCTGTCCTTTTACAGTATACCAGTCATTGATTTCATTGTTAAGATTGACGCGCAAACTTGCCCGGTTGTTATCAGAATTGATAATCGTACCTTTTTCCTGTAAATAATTTCCGGAAATGTAGTAGGAAGATTTCGGACTGCCTCCCGACAAGCTGAGTGTTACATCTTCTCGGAAGCTGGGTTGTGTGATGGCGGCAACCCAGTCGGTATTCGTCATCGCACTGTCGAGATTTGCGAAAGGTGCATTGCGGCCTGTCAGCAGGTAACTCTCGTTGATCACCTGTGCATATTGTCTCGAATTCATCATTTTGATCGGGTTTGAAACCGAGCCGAATGAAGTTTTATTAACCAGCTCCACGCGACCTTCACCCCGCCTCCCTGATTTTGTAGTGATCAAAACCACCCCGTTTGCGCCCCGCGAACCGTAGATAGCAGTTGCAGAGGCATCTTTGAGGATCTCCATGCTTTCGATATCATTGGGGTTAATACCATAAAGGCCGTTTTGCGAAGTAGCGCCGGTGAAATTGGCCCCTGCTTCGCGGTAAGGCGGCATAGGAAAACCGTCAATTACATAAAGCGGCTCATTATTACCGCTGAGTGAGTTGTTACCCCTGATCCGCACAACCGTAGCTGCGCCGGGTTCGCCCGAAGTTTCGGTTACCTGCACGCCGGTAGCTCGTCCCTGTATCGCCTGGTCCACCGTGTTGATCACAGCCGACTTATATTCTGTACCCGATACCCTGGAAGTTGAACTAGCAAGGTCGCGTTTGCTTTGCGCACCATACCCCACAACCACTACCTCCTTCAAAGCTTTTGCCTCGGGCAGAAGCTGAACATTGAATGTAGTCTGGTTGCCGATCGGCGTTTCTTTCTTGGTAAAACCTACGAAGCTGTAAACCAGCGTACCACCGTTTGCGGGCACTTTCATCTGAAATGACCCATCGGGTTCCGTGATCGCCTGGATCTGTGTTCCTTTTACCAAAACGGCCACACCGGGCATTCCTGAGCCTTTTTCATCTACTACCTTCCCTTTAATGGACCTGGCATCCGGGCCAAGTTCCTGGGAGGCAGGGCTGGCGATAGCTGAGTCGGCGGGCTGTGCCGCAGGTTGACCGGGCTGTGCGGCGGGTTGTGCCGGCTGCGTTGCAGGCTGGCTTTTTGTTCCGAGGCTATCCGGACGTGCCGGTGAGGCAGTGGAGTCGGTCAATGCAGCTGCTTTTTTAGTCGTATCGGGAGGTGTTGTTGGCTTTACCAGCGGATCAAAACTCTGTAAAGATTTGGCCGGTGCTGTCGCCGGTTTGTTTGCTGAGTCAGCGGGTATCTTTGGTTTTGGGAGGGTATCAGCGGCCGGCCTGGCTGCCGGTTGCGGGATGGTAGAATCCGGCTTTGCTTTTCGGCTTGTGTCTGGAGTAACCTGTTGTGCGTGAGTGTTGTTGACCTTGAATAAAAACAACAGCAGGCAAACCAAACCGATCCTCAGAAAAATGAACGTGCCCATAGCGGAGCTACGCCCACTTAATCGTCGAGTTCTTTGCATATTGATCTTTGGCTAGGTGAGAGGACATTGTCCTTTTTGTTTGAGTTACCTAGCCGAGGGCAAAAATCGTACCGCTATGTTCCCGGCGGTTATAAAAATGCATTTCCCGGCAGCTGGGCGCTATTTTAAAAAGATCCTTAAAAACCTTCCATTTGCTAACTGTTGCTGCTATATGCAACACCTTTTCTCACTGTCGCATTAGGCTGTCGGTATGTATTTTGTACATTGGGAAATAATGGCGAAAGCCAACTCATTAATTTTTGGAAACAATAAGCTTCCGATTACATTTGCTAAACTCCCATGGTTCGTTTGGGACTATATTGCTTTTTTGTAAAAGGAGTTCAAGAAAACAGCTTCGAAATGCGCCAGGAACAACTGCTTACCGCCGACTATATTGATTCTCAGATAGGAAATGTAATTGAATATTACGTTCGCTGGGAGTTTGAAGAAGACCCTTTCTACGGGAAAGCCAGAATTAAAGGACTGGTGGACGATGATTCGGGAGGATTAAAAATCATTTGCGACATCATTGAAGGAAGTGACCTGGAAGTGGCCTACGAAGAAGAGGAGATCTTCATGCTGTCGGACAATCACCCCATTTACACAGGTACCCTTCCCGAAATTTACTCGGCCAACTGGGTAAGTACCGACGGAAAGAAAAAGAAGCAGATCTTTATCGCCCCTGAAAACGAGAATGCGAGAGATTTTGCGATTTCTCAGACAAACAGCAAGGTGATCGTCAAGAGAATATATTAATTCGGAAGATAACAATGCACGAAAGGCGCGGCATCAATTGCCGCGCCTTTCGTGTTTTTATTCTTTTACAATCTTTTTGGTCAGAACCCGATCTTCAAATTCAGCTTTGATAATGTACAACCCTGAGGAATAATTCGTCAGATTGAAATCATACACATTTGTAGCGACCTCTCCGGTAACCAGTCGCTCCGCTACTTTCTGACCTGCTGCATTGTACACGGCGACTGATTTCAAACCAACCGGATGCGGGTAAAACTGAACGGAGAAAATGCCCGTTGTAGGGTTCGGTGAAACCAGGAAGCCTGCCTCTTTCAGATTCGGGTTGATAGTCACTGTGCGTACATTGACATCGTCGAGATAAATATCATTTTCATTTCCATTGCTGTTCAGAAATGCGATCAGTATCTCACCCTGGCCGATAAATTCGCTGATATCAATTTCTTCCCGCCTCCATTCATTCGCCGCGGGCGTAAATGCAATGCGGGTAGCTGCATTTCTGGTCACCAGACTTGATCCCCACTTCCTGTAAACACTCCGGTAAGTTTGGCCGCAATCCGTGCTGACCAGTACCTGCAAAGTGTCCCATACGTTGCTTTGTACCGACGGGTTCGTATAAGTTGCCGCGGCCAGCTGGAAGGAAACGAACGCAGAGTCAGTACCTGAGATGTTCACTGTCGCCAGGCGCAGGTAGTCGCGTTGTCCTATCGCATCATTGTTAAAATTGGAAATACGAACCGATGCACTGCCGGTTTTTGCTGCCGCATTTGTTTTCTCCCAGGTTGATCCATTATCCGCATTCACGATATCCCAGCCGCGCGGCGGGAAAAGACTTTCGAAACTCTCGCTGATCGGAGGAGTGAAAGGTTCGTAGTAAATGAAGTCGAGCGACAATGCATCGTTGGATGTATCTTCATCCTCTGCTCCGTTCGGATTCGATGTTGAAATGGTCAGCACGTGATTACCTTCGCCGGTTGTCAGTGCTGAAAGCGTCACGGTTGCTTGCTCATAGGTATCCAGTGAGCCTGTCCAGCGATAGGTCTGCGGGGTTCCGTTGTCGATTACCGCACTGATAGTTAACGACGTAAGCGTTTCACTTCCCCTGTTTTCAATAATAATGCGTGGAGTAAATGTGTTGGTACAAATGCGCTGGTCAGGCTGTGTGATCGACTGAATGGATGCGTCTTTGGCTTTCAGATTAACCGGCGTACAACCATTGGATTCGGCCAGCAATGCACGGTAAGTTTCAAAAGCCGATTCCATTCTCACAACCTGCTGATTGGTAAACATCAGCAAACAAGCATCCGGTGTGTAATCCATGTAATTCTGGTACATAATGCCCGGAGCCGACGGTGTGCATTGATCAGTCACAATGCCGCTTCTGCATGTATTGGTACTCCCCGACTGGTTTGGTGTATCGGCTACCTCATCACTTCCCGAGCAGGAATCGTTATCATCACCCCAGATGTGGTACAGGTTGAAATAGTGGCCCAGCTCGTGTGTTAGTGTTTTTCCCTGGTTATACCCGGTAGTTACCCCGCCCGGCAAAGAACCGTAATCCACCACCACACCTTGTTCATCTTTAACTCCGTCATCGGGAAAAGTAGCATAGCCCAGGGTGGAATTGGACAGATCACATATCCATATATTAAGGTACTTGTCCGTGTCCCATGCGTCCGCCCCACCCGATTCGGCGTGTTTGACAAGATTGGTTGTATAGTCAAAAGTGGACCGGTTGGTTGTATAACGTACAATTCCATTCGCAGGCAGATTATCGGGCGTGCGCTGCGCAAGGCAGAACTTGATTCCCGATTGTCCGAAGAGCGAGCGAAAATGAGCAGGAATGCGGCTTGCTCCCGCATTCAGGCCGGCATAATCTTTATTGATCGTGTCCAGCTGCGCCTGGATCTGCGCGTCGGTTACCTGCGACTGCCGGCTGAGAACAACATGAAAAACGACGGGTATAGTCACTTCGGAAGTTGTCCGCATTGACTTTCCCGATTGAATGCGGGCACTAATGATTTGTTTTAACCGAGCTTCCCGCTGGTCAAACATCAGCTTCAATGCAGGCTGTGCAGTAAAACGCTGGTTAAGCAGCTCCATGGTCCCGCATCTTTCCTGGCCGGCGACGGGTACCATGATAATTGAAAAAAGCAGGCAAAACAGGTACGTAATCCGGGGTATAAAATATTGCATTGAGTGTTAGAGGAACGTTGGCGAATGTTGGGCCCGGCATTCAGGCACAAAGTCTTAATGGATTACGAAAAATATTTAGCGAACGATGCGAATTGTAAAACATTTAATTTGTTTTTAACATTAAAAGTATTCCAATTTCCTAATACCAGCATTGAAGATGCCGGCAGCTCCAAGAAAAATCATTCACATTGACATGGACGCATTTTACGCTTCCGTTGAACAGCGCGATTTCCCCGAATACCGGGGAAAACCACTGGCTGTGGGTGGCTCGCCAACCGGCAGAGGCGTAGTGGCTACCGCGAGCTATGAAGCACGCAAATTTGGCGTACGATCTGCAATGCCGTCGCGGCAGGCCATCCAGCTTTGTCCGCAGATCATTTTTGTGTCTCCTCGGTTTGAAGTGTACAAAGCTGCTTCCCGCAAAATACGTGAGATTTTCTCCCGCTATACCGATCTGATCGAACCACTTTCACTCGATGAAGCTTACCTGGATGTGACCGAAGACAAGCTGCAAATCGGATCGGCTATGGAAATTGCGAAGCGGATCAAACAGGAGATCAAAGAGGAACTGCAACTCACCGCTTCTGCCGGGGTGTCGGTCAACAAGTTTGTGGCGAAAATCGCTTCCGACCTCAACAAACCCGACGGACTTACCTTCATTGGTCCTTCCAAAATTGAAAGCTTTATGCATACGCTGCCAGTCGAGAAGTTTCATGGCGTGGGTAAGGTTACTGCGGACAAAATGAAGGCAATGGGACTTTTTACCGGAGGCGATCTCAAAGCATTAACCGAAGAAGAGCTGACGCGCAGGTTTGGCAAAAGCGGACAGTTCTTTTATAAAATCGTGAGAGGAATTGACGAACGGGAAGTGCAGACCCACCGGGAAACAAAGTCGCTGGGCGCGGAAGATACATTTACCTACGACCTTACCACGCCGGAAGAAATGTACAAAGAGCTGGACCGGATTGGTGAAACGGTTGTGAACAGATTGAAGAAAAACCAGCTGCAGGGACGCACTGTCACTTTAAAGATCAAGTTCAGCGACTTTACACAAATTACCAGGAACCAGTCTTTCACTAAGCCGATCTCAGATTTTGACAGCATTGTAGAAACCGCCCGGGCGCTGCTCGATAAGGTAGATATGAATGAAAAGCCTGTGCGGCTGCTGGGTATCTCACTGTCTAATTTTCACGAGCCCGAAGTAAGAAGCCGGAAACCCCGTGATCCCGAACAGCTGGAATTATTCCCGTGATTAAAGCAGCAATGCATCCACACGGTGCGCCTGCACTTTTTCCTCGCAGCTCGACCATGAAAATATCGTAAACCTGCCGTCTTGCGAAGCGACGAGCGCAATAGCGTCGTGCTGATCGTGGACAAACTGCGCTGCCGATAAATGCCTGGTACCACCCGTTTGCACAGGATGCACGACCATTCCTTCGTTGCCGATAATTGGTTCGGTCACAATAATCTCTTCTACCGGGAAACCATCCGCAGCGCGACCGATCTTGGCGCCAAATGCGAGCAGTTCGTAGCTGTCATTGATTATTGTAGCTCCGTCTACGGCAGTAAGTCCGGCCATATTATGGATCGCCGGGCTGAATTGTGTCTGCCAGGAAATAGGGTTAGGCTCTTTGAGATAGCCTCTGTACAGCTCTGCCAGCTCAGAGAATGCGGGCTGAACGTGATAGGTAATGGGATGTATAATGGACTTCCGCCACGTCTCGGTGCCGGTAGGTACCACCAGCAAAATACCGCCGCGTTCATGGGCGCGCATTGAAACCGCCAGCTGGACCAGCAGATTAGGCGAGTCGTTCCACATGTTTGGTGAACGGAAACCCATCATAGAATTCACCACCGAGGGGCAGTCTCTTACTTTGGCGCTTTCCTCATTCACAATTTTCACCTGGTCTCCTTTGAGCACAGCCACATTGACGAACTTACCCAACCCATCCACACGCCGGTGCTTGATCACCAGCATGCCGGGCTCGATCACTTCGAGTACAAAGCACAAGCCCGGGATTACGCGGGTCGTACCCCAGATGCGCAGCTCGCCTCCTTCTGTCCAGACTCCCAAATGGATTCCCGAACGCTCTACGGCCGGCGCAAGCTTGGTAAGTGTATTGGCCGAAAGTGGCAATGTTTCCGCGAAAACAAGCGGGTGCTCCGCGTCGCGCGGCGGCAGGTATGCAATCGAAACTTTCGGTGATCTCCCCTCCTCTTTTCGCAAGCTCGCCCAGAAAGTGGTGTCTACAATTGCTTCTATGGTTTTGCGATCGGGCTTTGGCGCGAGGTCCTGTTCGTAGTATCGGCTGACGGCACTGTGGTGTTTTTCAAAGTGGCTGACCACTTGCTCTGCGATCTCACGGGCAGCTTTATAGGTGGTCGTCGGATATAACTCGCTTGCGTCGAAAGTGAATTCGGTATTGAGCATTGTGAAACGATTAGACGGTCGGAGAAAAGTGAATGTTCCGGAGAGAACCTCGGTTTAGTACAACAAACAAAGACTGCCCTGAAAAAGTTAGATCACGAAAAAAATTAAGGAATGTTTTGTTCGTTCATGCAACCATTGAGTATTTTTTTTCACACATTATAAAAAAGAAGTGCCCCAGATCAGAAGTTTTTAATGGTTGACTGTGAGGTAATTCACGCCAAAACATACCGCACAATCAATATTTTATCGAAAATTATAACGCACGCTTCCAACCAATTTACTTTTGACAGGATCATAGGAATATAAGCCAGTCTGTTAGCCATGAAAATTTAAATTTTGCTTTACCAGTATGATTAACGTCCTAGATTATCGAACTTGCCTGCATCAAACCCCCTTCTTTTCTCGTATTTTAAATCAAAGCAGTTAAAATTAAATTTTGTAATTGAAAAATACAGAAACAGTCTTTTGAAAAGTCTTACGCACAATCTTGCAGGCTTTTCGTCCATCTCTCCTCGTATAAAGTTTTTAAGTAAGCATTCGTAGTTCATTTTTTAAGACTACTATTTTAATATTCAACGATATCAAGTGAACGCGTATATAGTTTTCGTGAGTTGGCGTGATTTACAGTTTAATGGTTCAATTATTTAGTGCAAGCGTGTGACTTGTCGAATACAATGAAATAAAGAAGGGGTCGTTTCAACGGGGACCTAACCTTCGCCAGATTCATCCATCAACATTAAAAAAAATCGCTATCGGAAACACTATTACGCTACACTAAAACTGTAAATTAATGAGAAGCATCTCCGTAGTAATTCCGAATTTTAACGGAAGACACTTGTTCGAAAAATATTTCGAGACCAATTATAAAATCCTGAAAGGACTCGGGCCGGAGGTACAAATCATCGTTGTCGACGATGCATCTACAGACGACTCGGTTGCCTACCTGGAACAACACTACGGTGATAATATTACGATCATCCGTAAGGAAAAAAACTCCGGCTTTGCGAACACTTGTAATCTGGGTATCAGAAAAGCGAATAATGATTTGATCTTCCTTCTGAACACCGACGTGACGCTGGAAGAAGGTTATTTTGAAAAGCTTTATAAGTACTTTGAACTCGAAGATACCTTCGGGGTAATGGGCCGGATTATCGGGATGGAAGATGATAATATCCTCGATGCCGCCCGCTCTCCCAAGATCCTGGGCCGGAAAATTAAGCCAAGCAATTTCTTCTATTTACAGGATTCCGATACACTTACTCCTACGTTCTACCTTTCAGGCGCCATTGCATTGATGGATACCCGCAAACTGAAGGCGATCAACGGGTTTAACGAAATGTTTAATCCCTATTACGGAGAAGATCAGGAAATGTCCATCCGCGCGTGGCGCCTGGGCTGGAAATGCTACTACGAACACAATGCAGTTTGCCGCCACGAGGTATCTGCTACAACCAAAGGCCACAAAGATGCATATTCGGTTAAAAGGATTTATTTCCGCAACCGCTATTATATGCACCACCTCCACCTGCACGGTCTGGATTTAAACCTTTATCACTTGCAGGTCATCCTCAGCGATGTTTTGCCGAGCTTGCTTACATTTCAGTTTTACAAAGCGGAAGCCTATCTGGATTTCTTGCGTAATATGAATGAGCTAAAAATGAGAAAGCGTGCATTCAAAAGGCAGATGAAAGTTCACAAATCCAACATCGGGATTATTGAGGTCATCGAGAACATACAGTACATGCTTAAATACAAGCAGGTTGTTAAATTGTAACCTGGGCTAGTACTTTTAAAAGGATAAGCATTAATTTGCATCCTCAACCGGAAATTTCTCAGTTTCCGGCTATTTTACTTTCGGGTGTACGCAATGTACACCATCCATTTAAGAATGAAAACATACTTCCGATTACTGTCATTTGCACAGCCAATTGCCAGATTTGCATTTCCTTACATTATCTGTACAGTCCTTGGTGTCATATTCAACACGCTAAACCTTGCCTTGCTGGCGCCTCTGCTCAGCACTTTATTCAACAATAATGATGAAGGTACCGCGCTGATTGCAAGGCCCGACAGCTGGTTTGACGTTCCAACCGCACTTAACTATTTTGCACAACAGGCCAACCTGGAATACGGCCCACACGGCGCACTTCGCATTGTTTGCGGTGTGATCGTTATTTCGGTGCTCCTTTCCAACATCTTCAAATACTTCTCGCAGCGGATCATGGAGAACCTGCGTATCCATACGCTGCTGAACCTGCGCAAGACGGTTTTTGATCATGTAATGAACCTGCACGTAGGCTATTTCAGCAACCAGCGAAAAGGGGATATTATTTCCAAAATTGCATCTGACGTTCAGGTAGTTCAATTTTCTGTTACCGGTACTTTGCAGGTGGTTTTCAAGGAGCCGCTCCAATTAATCGCCTACATTTTCATGCTGTTTGCAACCTCAGTAAAGCTGACGTTGTTCGCGATCCTCGTAATTCCCGTCTCTGCTTTTCTGATTTCAAAAATTGTCAAGCGGCTGAAAGAGCAGGCTGCATTGGCGCAGCATTATTTTGGTCTGATGATCAGCTATCTGGACGAAGCGCTTACCGGTGTGAAGATCATCAAAGCTTTTAATGCGACCGAGCAGATCAAAGACAAATTCCACAGTGAAAACGTCCGTTACTCTGAACTGGGAAGGAAAATGGCGCGCAGGCAGCAGCTGAGTTCGCCGGTATCCGAATTCCTGGGTGTAGGTATGGTGGCTATTATCGTACTTTACGGCGGGTCCCTGATCCTCGACAACCAGTCCGATCTGAGCGTTTCAAAGTTCGTCGCATACATCGCGCTGTTCTCCCAGGTTATGCGCCCGGCAAAGGCGATTACGGATTCATTCAGTACCATTCACGCAGGAATTGCAGCGGGAGAGCGGGTTTTGGAATTGATTGATGAAAAACCCGAAATCAAAGATGCGCCAGATGCGATTGACCTGAAAGATTTTAAAGAGGCGATCAAACTCGAAGACCTTTCCTTCTCTTATCCTGCCCGGCCCGTTTTGAGCTCCATTAATGTGACGATCCCGAAAGGGAAAACAGTGGCACTGGTAGGACCTTCGGGAGGTGGCAAATCGACTTTAATGGACTTGCTTCCGAGATTTATAGAAGCACAATCCGGCAGGGTTACGCTCGACGGCATTGACGTGAGGCAAATCAAGCAGGAATCCCTTTGGGCACTTTTCGGTTTGGTTAACCAGGAGTCGATGCTTTTCAATGATACTATTTTCCAGAACATCGCTTTTGGGAATCCTGACGCTACGATGGAGCAGGTGGAAGCCGCCGCGCGCGTGGCCAATGCACACGAATTCATTATGGATACGGAGCACGGATACTACAGTAACATCGGTGACAGGGGTATGAAACTCTCAGGCGGACAGAAACAGCGGATCTGCATTGCCCGCGCTGTATTAAAAAACCCTCCTATCATGCTTTTGGATGAGGCTACCTCGGCATTGGATACCGAATCCGAAAAGCTGGTACAGGAAGCATTGAACAACCTGATGAAAAACCGGACTTCGCTGGTGATCGCACACAGGCTGAGCACGATTCAGAATGCGGATACGATTTTGGTGCTGGATCAGGGGAAAGTTGTTGAACAGGGAAATCACTCGGAGCTCATCGCACACGAAGGGCTTTACAAACGATTGATTGACATGCAGACATTTAACGAGTAGTTTAATAGTAACCAATTATGTTTAAAAAGAGAAATCTGGTTTCCCGGCTTTGGCTGAAACATACGGACAAAATCCGCTATAAACAGTATAAGTGGGAGCTGCGGAACCAGAAGCAACTGGCTTTTGCCAACTTCATAACAGACGCAGAAAAACTGACCAGCCCGGCGAAAATCATCAACTTCGCAAAACAGAACGGGAAGATCCGGCTGAGCCACAGCGGCAATGCCGGTGACGTGATATATGCATTGCCTACCATTGAAGCGATCCGTAAACTGACGGGTGCACGCATTGAACTTTACCTGCGCCTCGGCCAGCCGCTGATCCTGTCCGGTTACAATACGCACCCGCTGGGTAACGTGATGCTGAATGAGAAAATGGCTGAAATGCTGATCAAATTGCTCCGGCCGCAGCGTTATATTGATCATGTGGAAATACATACGGATCAAACGATCGACATAGACCTGGATTACTTCCGTGCTGGCGGTATCCCGCTTGACAAAGGAAATATCGCACGCTGGTGCAGCTACCTTACCGGCGTTAATCCTGTGCTCTGGAAACCCTGGCTGGAAGTTGAACCGGACAGAAGCTACGAGAACATCATCGTGATGGCAAGAAGCGAGCGGTACCGGAACTATACGATCAACTACAAGTTCATGAACCAGTATGCTGATATCGTATTTATCGGCGTGGAATCTGAATACAAGGATATCAAGAAGACCATACCGAATATCCGCTGGGTGCAGGTGGATGATTTTATGCAAATGGCGCAGATTATTGCGGGCTGCAAGTTTTTCATCGGAAACCAGTCTTTCCCCTACTCCATCGCCGAGGGTTTGAAAGTACCGCGCATTCTTGAAACATCATTTGAAGTAATCAATGTAGTGCCTGAGGGAAATGACGGATTTGATTTCTTTTTTCAGGAACACCTGGAATCGCTTGTCAGCACACTCAACAATCCTAAGCAGCAGGAAAAAACAATTTAGGTACAATCCCCGGAAAGTACCCGCCTACTCAAAGTTCTCAACGAATGAATCGCCCCGGAAACGTGGCAGTGGTGGTGCCTATTTACAAAACCACGCTGACGCATTATGAAGAAATTTCATTACAGCAATGCGCCCGCATGCTCGGCAACTACCCCGTTATTGCTGTAAAACCAGAAAATCTGCAACTCGATACCCTGCCCGGCAATGCGGTTTTCAAAGAGGCTATCAGCTTTGACCCTTCTTATTTTTCCGGAATAGAAGGTTATAACCGGCTTATGATGAGCCAGGAGTTTTATTCCAAATTTCTTGACTACGAGTTCATTCTAATACACCAGCTTGACGCTTTCGTTTTTCAGGACGAACTAACCAAATGGTGCCAGAGCGGCTACGATTACATTGGTGCGCCCTGGCCCAAGCGCCTGGAAGAGCCGGATATTATCAAAGCGCTTAAAACCAAGGCTATTACCTTTTACCATCAGTGGCGCAACATTCAGGAAGACGGGTTACCTCACCCGCGCCAATTTGACAATCAGGTGGGGAATGGCGGCTTTTCGCTGCGCCGCGTCCGCAAGTTCCATCGCATCGCGGGAGAAATGCGGGAGAAGATTGAAGCTTATCATCAGCGGACCGAGCACCAGTTTCATGAAGATGTGTTCTGGAGTATTGAAACAAACCGCGGGATTCCGCAGTTACGCATTCCGGAATACAAGAAAGCATATCAGTTTTCCATTGAAAATAACCCCGAACGCGGTGTACGTTTCAACAAAGGAAAGCTCCCGTTTGGCTGCCACTCCTGGGACCATAATCTGGATTTCTGGAAACCGTATATTGAAGCATTCGGCTACAAGCTGGACTAATTCACGCCCGCTTTTTCCAAACCCTCCAAAGGTCGACATACAACTTATACCATTTGCCGCCCGCGAAGATCCGCGACTTACCGGATTTCCGGATAATGCGGGCAAGCCGCCCGTAAGTGCTTCCCTGATCCAGCTGCCTGTTATGAAAGGCCTTAAATGCTTTCCGCTCATTACGGAGCAACTCCGCCTCGTTCAGCCCGTCGGTATTAACCGGTAAAATTGCACTCCATTTCTCGTGCACTTTCAGTATCGCCTCTTCCCAGTCTCTTGAAAAAGCGCCTTCGGAAAAGTGCCGCAGCAGGATCTCGTAGGTGACCGCAACTTCGTAGCTGGTACCTATTGCGAGCGAAAGGTCTATATCGTATGCATGAAAACCGGTCAGCAGCTTTTCGTCAAATGGATATTGTTCGGCAATGGATTTCCGGGTACACATCCAGCAGCCGTCGATACTGGCTACTTTCGACAATTTCTCATTGCGCGGATTACGGTAATCCAGGAATTCTTCCTTTCCGGAATATTTAAAACCCTGCATCAGGCAGCAATAAAAGGCTCCATTCAGTTCAAGATCTGCATTGTACCAGCTGGAAGGCACAACAGACTTATACCCGCCGCCCGCAACCCCGAGCAAACCCAGACTTGCATTACTATCAAAAATAGCCACGAGCTTTTGTCCCCAGTTCGCAGTAATCATCTCGATATCTTCATGCATGAAACAAACAATGTCATAGCGCGCATTGCGGATGCCCATGTTGTATATCTCGCAAATACCCTTTTTTAATACATTATTGTCAAAAGCAAGAACCTCGAAAGGAACCCCGATGGTATTCTCTATACTTTGCTCCACCCGGGAGAGATCTTCCGGATTTGCTGAACATATTACAATTGAAATCATTGCCTACTGGTCTGGCGGATTGTTTTGGAAGTAAGTCCAAAATTAACGCTTTAAGTAGATCGCCGCCTACGCATGTTTTATAAACTAATTCCAATTCAATAGATCCAGATGAAACGTTTGCTCTTCCTAGTACTCCTTTTTACCGCTCAGGACGCTTTTTGTCAATTAAAACTCGCCCGCTTATTCTCTGATCACGTCGTTCTGCAACGTCAGAAACCCATTCCGGTTTGGGGCTGGTCGAAGCCGGGAGAAAAGGTCAAAGTAACCCTTGCTGGCCAAACCTCGGAGGGCAAAGCCGATACGTCGGGTAAGTGGCAGGTCAGCTTCAAGCCCATTGAAGCAGGCGGTCCGCACACCATGCAGGTAACTGCCAAATCGGGCAATGTAGTGGTCAATGACATTCTCATCGGAGAAGTTTGGCTTTGCTCGGGGCAATCTAATATGGAATGGCCGGTTAGTGCAGCGAAAAATTATGAGGAAGAAAAGAAAGACGCCGAATATCCTCAGATCCGGCACTTTCGGGTAGATCACCAGGTGTCCATGCAACCCGAAAAAGACCTGAATGCGGGCGAATGGAAGCTCGCGAGCTCCGGCACAGTCGGCGCATTCTCTGCGATCGGGTTTTTCTTTGCACGTGAAATCAACAAAAAGCTGAACATACCGGTCGGCATTCTGCATTCATCCTGGGGCGGTTCACAGATCGAAGGCTGGATCAGCAAAGAAGCTATGCTCGAAGATGAAGAGCTGAAAACTTATGTGGCGACAATGCCGAAAACCTGGGAAGAGGCGGACGTGGTAATGGACGCAAAGCTTCGCAAGCAGCTGTTTAAAAGCGCCTCCGTTTCACCTTCGGCAGATGATGAAAAAAAATATATATCCGGTAATGCAGATTTCAGTTCCTGGCAGAAAGTAGCAGATCCTGTGGGACAATGGGACTGGAAAGGTTCGCAGGGATTTCGCGGCAAAGGTTATATGGCGAAAGAAGTGGATATCGCAGCTGAGATCACGGCGCAGCCTACTACCCTTTCACTGCCTGAAAATGACAGTCCGAACCAGATCTACATCAATGGAAAGCTGGTGTACGAAGGCGAAATGAAGGGGACCAGGAAGATCAACATTCCCGCAAATACTTGGAAAGCGGGAAAAAACCAGCTCGTGATCAGAATGGGGAATATGGTCGGACAATCTTGGTTTGGACCCGGTTTTATGGGTTCGGCCAATGACCTGTACCTTGAAGCAGGATCAGGCAAAGTAAACATTGCGAAAGACTGGTATCTTATGCCTTCGTTTTCTGAAAAGCATGAATATGCGCATTTGGTGAACAATGTAGGCACTACCATTTACAATGCGATGATCGTGCCGCTGATCCCGTTCGCTATCCGCGGTACCCTGTGGTATCAGGGCGAAACGAATGCGCCACGTGCTTACCAATACAGAAAGTCGTTTCCGCTGATGATCAATGACTGGCGCAGACGCTGGAAAGACGATTTTTCTTTCTATTGGGTACAGCTTTCCAGCTTTGGAAGTGAAAACGACAGCAACCAGGGAAGTTCCTGGGCTGAATTGCGTGAGGCGCAGAATATGACATTGAGCCTGCCGAAAACGGGAATGGCGGTATCGACCGACGTAGGAAACCCAAAAGATATTCACCCGACAAACAAACAGGACGTAGCCCACCGCCTCGCCACCAATGCGCTCAAATTTGATTACGGACAGAATATTCCGTATGCTTCTCCCATTTTCGACAAGGTTGTTTTCAATGACAAAACTGCGCAGGTAACTTTCAGGAATGCCGAAAACGGTTTGATGACGCGCGATAAGTACGGTTATGTGAAAGGTTTTGAGATCGCCGGGGAAGATAAGGTGTTCCATTTCGCGCAGGCGGTGATTGAAGGGGATAAGGTAATTGTTTCAAATCCAACCAACAGCAAGCCAGTTTCAGTAAGATATGCGTGGTCAGACGCGCCGGAGGATGCTAATCTGTACAGCAAAGACGGTTTTCCCGTGAGTGCATTCAGGAGTGACGATTGGACAGGGCAGACTGTGGGGGTGAGGTTTGAATGAGCCGCCGTGGAACGGGGAATGACTGAATGAGCCGCCATGGAATCAGAGATCGAAAGTGAACAATAAATGACTTAATGACCCAATGACAAAATGATAAAATCAATTACCAAGAAATTTCTATGGGTCGCTGTTCTTTCGTTATCTGTTTTTATCAGTTCCCGTTCTCTTTTTATTGAAAGTCCGGGGGAAGAAAAAGAATGGCCGGAATACCTGGGCGGGCCGGATCGAAACCATTATTCATCCCTTACCCAGATCAATCCGGGCAATGTGAACCAGTTGCAGGTAGCATGGACGTACTCCATGCCCGATTCCGGCCAGACGCAGGTTAACCCCATTGTGGTAGATGGTGTTTTGTACGGGGTAACTTCCACCGTGCAGGCATTTGCATTGGACGCATTTACCGGAAAACAGCTTTGGGTGTTTGGCGATAAATCAAAAAACGGTTCCAACACAAGCCGCGGACTTACCTATTGGAGTGATGGAGACGACAAGCGGATTCTGCACGCAATGGGCGAATTCCTGTATGCGCTGGATGCAAAAACGGGTAAACCCATTCAGACTTTCGGGGAGAATGGACGCATTGACCTGCACACCGGACTGCCTGAAATAGCTGCTAAAAAGTATATGGTTTCAAATACACCCGGGACCATTTTTGAAGACCTGATCATCATGCCGCTTCGCCTCTCGGAAGAATCTGATGCGGCACCCGGCGACCTGCGCGCATTCAATGTGCGTACAGGCAAGCTCGTCTGGACTTTCCATACCATTCCCTATCCCGGTGAATTTGGCTACGAAACCTTCCCGCCTGACGCTTATAAAAACACCTATACCGGCGCTGCTAACAACTGGGCAGGCACTGCCATTGACCGGACGCGCGGCATCTTATATGTACCTACCGGCTCAGCGGGTTATGATTTTTATGGAGGAAAACGAAAAGGAGCAAACCTGTTTTCAAATTGTTTGCTTGCACTGGATGCGCGTACCGGAAAGCGGATCTGGCACTTTCAAACCATGCACCACGATATGTGGGACAGGGATTTGCCTGCGCCGCCGAATTTGGTCACGATCACTAAGAACGGACAGAAGATCGATGCAGTGGCGCAGGTAAGTAAGCAGGGATACGTTTTCCTTTTCGACCGGGTCACCGGCAAGCCCATTTACCCGATCCGCGAGGTGACTGCGCCACAAGCTGCATTGCCCGGCGAGCATCCCTGGCCCACGCAGCCGGTACCGACGCGGCCTGCTGCATTTGCAAGACAAGCCTATACGCTGACAGAAAACGATATCAGTCCATATGCACCAGACCGGGATTCACTTAAAGCCAAATTCAAAACCTACAAGAAGGCACTTTTCGCTGCGCCCAGCAAGGAAGGTACCGTGATCCTGCCGGGCTTTGATGGCGGAGCTGAATGGGGCGGCGCGGCGGCTGATCCTGATCAGGGTATATTGTATGTAAACAGTAACGAAATGGCGTGGATACTGACGATGAAAGACACACCTAAAGAGTCGGAGCTATCGGCGCTGAGCCCTGGCGAGAAAACATACACTACTTATTGTGCAACCTGTCACGGCGCACAGCGGAAAGGCAATGCAAAAAGCGGGTATCCGTCGCTTGTCGATATCGGCAGCCGCCGTGACCGCGCGTTTGTCAGCCAGCTTGTCACATCAGGCAAAGGGATGATGCCCGGCTTTCCGATGCTCACTGCCGGCGAAAAACAGGCGTTGATTTCCTTCCTGTTTGGTGACGAAAAAGTGGAAGCTGTGTCGCAAACTCCTGCCTCGAAAAAGACCTTTTTACCATATCAGAGCACTGGTTACAACAAATTCCTCGATGCAAATGGGCTGCCTGCCATTGCGCCGCCGTGGGGTACTTTGAATGCCATCGACCTGAATACGGGCAAATACCTCTGGAAGGTCCCATTCGGCGAAGTGGCTGCATTGAAAGCGAAAGGAGTTCCAACCACCGGTACCGAAAATTACGGAGGCCCCGTGGTCACCGCCAGCGGGCTGCTTTTTATCGCAGCGACCAAGGATGGAAGATTCAGGGTTTTTGATAAAAACAATGGAAAACTTTTATGGGAAACCATGCTTCCTGCTGCGGGATTTGCCACTCCGGCTACTTATGAAGCAAATGGAAAGCAGTTTGTCGTGATCGCCTGCGGAGGTACCAAGCTCGGCACCAAAAAAGGCAATCAATATGTAGCTTTTGCATTACCCTGATTTGACGATAACACATTTACCCTATTACCTGCCCCCACACAGCTTTGAGCGAAAACATACATGCCGGATAGTGCCTGCCGCACGTTGCTTTACGCTTACAAGCTGAATTGAACCACCAAATCATTTCATTGCCGCGCTACGAAAACAAAAGGCGATGTTTGGAATTAACAACCAACAATCCGAAATGACTATGTTCAATGACAATAAGGCAGTGGATGCAACAGGTAATGAGCTGAGCTTTCTTTATGAAATGCTCTTTTGTGATGAGCTGTCACTATTTGAGGAGGTTTTGGAAGATACCCGCGTATACCCCTGGCAGGTACTTTTCAACCCGGCTGCGACTCCGGATGAGTTGTATGAACTGATCGATCTGGCTACCAACGAGACGCGGATAAAGCTACTGGCTTATCAAAGATTACAGCAGGCCAACCAGCCTGTTCTGAAACAGGAACTCCTGGGCGTCATCGTTGAAGTAGGCTTGCAGGACGGCCTGGACGTGCTGGCAGCTTACCAGGATGGAACAGCAAGGTACCTGCATCATACCGGCAAGATCATTTTGTGGGAATCTGCCAATGAACAATCGCAGGTACTTATCGATACTTTATTTGAAGAAAGCAGGAAGGTAGTGCAGGAAATAGGTATCTGGCCAAATGGGCGGCTTAATCCACCCAAGACAGGCAATGCAAGGATTTCCTTCCTGGTATCCAACGGGCTCTATTTCGGCGAGGCGGATTGCGATGTGCTTTTCAGCGACGCACTGGCTGGCCCGGCACTGATGGCTGCTACTGCATTGCTCAACTATCTTACTTCGAAAGTCCAGGCGTAGTTGCTTTACAGCGTTTCGATGTACTTCACCATCATTTTCCGCGCATTTGCGTCAGGCAATTTCCCGGTTGCTGCACCAAGGTTATCAACCAGGTGTTTCACGTCGGAAGTACCGGGAATGACGCACGTAACTGCCTCGTGGCTGATGATGTATTTGAGGAAAAACTGCGCCCAGGATTTAATGCCATAGTCAGCTGCCCAGTCCGGAAGCTGCTTGCCTTTGGTAGTCCTGAACAATGCGCCCTGCTCAAAGGGTTCGTTGATCAGAACAGCTACTCCATTGTCTCGGGCCGCGTCTAGCAGACTTTTTTCAGCGTTGCGGGAGCGGATGGAATAGTTAAACTGGACGAAGTCTACCGATTTGGATTTCACGATTTGTTCAAGCCGGGAATGCGCCGAATCTGTGTAATGTGTGATTCCTATGTACCTTGTTTTTCCCTGCGCTTTCCAATCTTTCAAAGTTTTCAAATGGGTCTCCCAGTCAAGCAGGTTATGAATCTGAATCAGGTCCAGCTTGGTGCGCTTCATTTTCTTCAATGAGGCATTCATCTGATCAATGCCTTCCTGGCGCCCGCTTGTCCATACTTTTGTAGCAAAGAAGAATTGTTCATTGAGTTTTATTTCTGCCGACAAATCCCCGATTACCTGTTCAGCCCGGCCATACATTGGTGAGGCGTCGACAACCTTTCCACCCAGCTCATTCATTTTTTTTAAAACGTCTCTCAAAGGATTTCGCTCATCGGCAGAGCTGCCGACATCAAACTGCTGCCAGGAACCCAACCCCACGACGGGAAGCTTCTCTCCTGACGAAGGAATGGTACGCTGCATTAACATATCTGGTGCTTTAAAGGCTTTCACCGAAACGGGATCAATCAGCAGACTTGTACCGACCGCTCCCAGTCCCTTTAATACTTCCCTTCTTGAAAAATTGGGCTTCATTGCATTTAAATCGTGTTATGGTAGCTCAATTTACACAACAATCGAAGAATCGCCCCAAAAGTTTATAAAATAGAAAAGGAGCCAGATCGAGCTGACTCCCTTTACAAACCTTACACCAATTTACCTTTTACTTTTTCTCAATGGAAACATTTACCTTATAGTCTTCCAGCTTGGGCGACTGGGTAGTTTCCGGATACGGAAGTACCTCATTCACACTAAGCACATAGCTTTGGCCGCTCAGTGTAAATGTTTGAAAATCGGTGCGCTTGTCTCCTTTGAATGCCACACTCACGTCAGTAGCATTTTTTCCATCGGATACATTGAATTTCACTTTGGCATCGCCCATCTGAACGCACACCACGTTCTTGGGACAGCGACTGTCAGTAACTTCGCGGAGATCCACTTTCAGGTCATCGCCTGTTGTAGGGACTGTGGTTAACTGACGATAAGGTACAATAGTAGTTTCCACTTTTTCCTGCGGAGCGGCTACTTCATTTTTTGTGCATGCTAATGTGGAAGCACAGATCAATGCGATAAGAATTGTTTTTTTCATGGTATGTTAATTAAAGACAATCAAAAGAACCGTTAATGCAAAAAATGGTTGTAAGGCAGTCGCGCAATTTGTAGGAATCGAACTGCATGGACAGTCTGGCATTAAACTTCAAAAGGAAGTTCATACTCTCTGGAAACCGGCTTTGAGCTTCTGGTTTTGACGGTAACACGTGCTTTTAACGGACCGCCAGTCAGCAGGTAGTACTTAATGTACTCGTCTTCATTCCTGGCCCAGGATTTATCTTCAATGTAATATTCCGTCGCACCTGACTTGCCAGCCAGGTAAGCCCAACGCTCCACTGCATTTGGCTCAAACGTGATAAACTGCCCCATACTCATGATCTGTATTCCGGGCAGGCCTGCATTCCCGAGCTCAGTACCTGCCTCTACCACCACATTAATGCTCGTATTATCTTCCAGATCACGCACCGCCCACTGGTCGATCATTGTTTTTGTATTCGCCATCTTTCCTAATTTAAGTTTCTGAAACTCAAAATAGGACTTGGAAAGACATTTGAATTTTCAAATTACAGAGTGGCGGAGTTCATTTATTATCTGGCAAGAATTCGGAAACTGAACATAAAAAAAGCCGGGAACAAGTCCCGGCTTCACTAGTATGCTGGATTAAAAACCTTATCCGGCATTGTTACCATCTTTATCAAGTTTCACACGGGCATTTTCATTACCCTTGGCCACCTGCAATTCATAGTATTGCGAATTGTTATTTTCAGTTACCAGGAAGGCCTTTTTAACTGTCCATCCCGCGAAGTCATCGCTTTTGATGGTCTTCTTAATTCCTTCCGGAAGATCTTCCGGTTTCACGGCAACTTTGTTCTCCTTGTTGTCTTTCTTAACGGCAGACTGTTTTTGCGCTGCTACTTCCTGTTGTTGCGCTTCCTGCTGGCCTGTTTGGGCTTGCGCCGAAGCAAAGGAAATCAGCGTCAGGGCAAGTGCCGATACTATTAGCTTTTTCATGATCGTATGTTTTTTAGACAATTGATACTAATTCTCGTGCATCCGCACTTCTGCCCTGTTATTAAACATCATTGTGCCAAAAACCACAACTCTATTATTTACAGTTGTTTACAAAATGGACGAGGATTACGACAATGGTAATCAGCGCCGCAGTCTGTTGTTTTTTTCACCAAAAACAAAAAACCCGCACCGGAATGCCGGCGCGGGTTTTCAGTATCAATAACATTTAATTACTTATCGTAACCCGGATTCTGAACCAGTTTCGCGTTACGGTTGATCTCGTCGCGGCTGAATGGACGGAAGTACATTTTATCCACCCAGGTTCTGTTTTCATGCGACTTCTCTTCCACTGGAGTGTAAGTGTAGTCGTAAACAGTCGGATCATAGTGGTAAGGCTCACGCATGCTCTTGCCAGGCTTGAACTTACCGATTACCGTGATATACTGCAATGGGCGACCCAATGTTTCCTTCGCGATCATCCAGCGACGTGCATCGTGGTAACGCTGCTCCTCGTAAGCCATTTCAATGCGCTTCTCATGACGGTAAGCATCTCTCAATGCAGTTCCCGAAGCTTTGATCGCAGGCATACCTGAGCGGAAACGGATTTTGTTGAGCCATGCCAATGCTTCTGCCTCCTGACCAAGTTCGATGCTTGCCTCGATGTAGTTGAATACTACTTCTGTTACGCGAATGAATGGCCATGGGATATTTTGCCTGTCGGTGTTGTCGTAAAGCGCAGGGTTTGGATCGATGAATTTACGCATGTAGTATCCTGTGCGGCTACCGTTCCAGTCTTCGATTGAGCTGCTGCGTGTATCAAGTCCTTTGCGGTTAAACAATGCGCCTTTCTCGTCAAGCAGGTCATAAGAACCTGTCTGAATCTGGTTCGCAGGATCTTTTGCGTCAGACGGACGTGGTTTCCAGGTTGCGCCATCGTACATCACAGTCGCGTAGAAACGTGGGTCGCGGTTTACATAAGGAGTCGCTTTGTGGGTCGGATTCGTCCATGAGAAATTGGTACCATCCATCATCTGGTAATCATCAACCAGCAAACCGATTGGAGTGTTACCTGCCCAGTTGTGATATCCGTTAGGACCATTATTCAAGCCCATCTGGCGTGCGCCTTCGGCAAGACTTGGTGTGAAGTAGCGGCCGAAAATGATCTCGCTTGCACCAGAAGCATCAACCGACTTGTCAAGACTACCACCGCCCATTGAAATGGAAACATAGTTCTGCTTGCCTTGTTCTACGGTTACCGGAGCAGTCAGGTTAAGTTTATATCCGCCTGAGCTTGCATCTAATGCAGCTTTCGCGGCAGCCTGCGCAGCCTGCCATCTTGCCTTGCGATCTCCGGAAACATATCCGAGGAACTCAGGATTGGGATAAGCCGCCAATACAGATGATTTTGCTTTTGCAGTGGGGATATCATGCAGATCACTCGCTGCATAAAGCAATACACGTGATTTAAGCGCCAATGCAGCAACTTCTGTTGCGCGGCCTTTTACTTCTGCTTTGCCTTTCAGCAACATGGCAGCGCTATCGCAGTTCATCACGACAAACTTCACACACTCGTCGTACGTATTACGTGGCACGGAATAGTCTTCATTCAGGTTGTAAACCTTTGTGATGATAGGTACCGCACCATAGTAGCGAAGCAATTGCTGATAGTAATAGGCGCGAAGGAAATATGTTTCTCCCATCAACCTTGCTTTCAGCGTCTGGTCTGCGAAAGTTGCAGTCGGCAAATTCTGCAACGCGAGGTTAGTTGCCCGGATGCGGGTATACATTGGTCCCCAGCCGTAGGTATCGTCAACCCAGCCCAGGTTAGACGGGCTGAGGCTACCTTCGTTTACGGTGTTGATGTTTCTCCCGGTATGGGTAAAAACAGCTTCGTCAGTCAGAGAGGCCAGCATTTGTTCGCTGAATCCGCCCTGCTGTAAACCCTGGTAGATACCAGTTACAAATCCTTCTGCCAATGCCCCTTCTTTCCAGACTTCTTCTGCAGGGATTTCAGTTGGAGGCGTTACGTCCAAAAATTCAGTGTCGCAGGATACGAGCCCGGTTGTGGCAAGTGCTGCAAGGAATATCCAATTTTTATAACTCAATTTCATGATTGTTTCTTAAAAAGTTACACGTACACCAGCATTCAGCACGCGGGACTGAGGATAATACTGACCGTTTGAAGAGGTCGCCTCAGGATCCCAGATCTTGATCTTGTCAATGGTGAACAGGTTAAGTCCGTTTACATAAATTCTCAAATTACCCAGACCGATTTTGCTACCGACTTCCGAAGGCAGGTTGTAGCCCAGCTCGATGTTTTTAAGACGCAGGTAGTTGTTGCTTCTCAGGAAGTAAGTATTAGCTCCGGCAATATCGAAGTTGGTGTAATACGTATTGTTCCTGTTGGCAAGTCTTGGTTCGGTTGAACTTGGATTGTCGATCGTCCAGCGGTGATCGTAAGCATATTTCAGGTAGTTACCAATGTCGCCGGATTCAGTCTGGCCGATGTACTGCAATCCGCCCAGTGTACCCTGGAACAAAAGAGACAGGTCAAATGCCTTGTAACCCAGGTTGATGTTCATACCACCTGTGAATTGAGGGCGGTTTGTTTTTTCTGACCGGAGCTTATCGTCAGCAGTAATTTTGCCATCGCCGTTGATATCCTTGAACTTCATATCACCCGGACGGATTGAACCTGTGATCCCGCTGTAATCCAATGGATTTGAGTCGATCTCAGACTGGTCACGGAACACGCCGTCATACTGGTAGGCAAGGAATGAGTTGTAAGGCATTCCGGTAGTTTGCTGGTAAGTCGGAGCACCTGGCGTTTCATCCCAGTACTTGATCTTGTTTTTGGCATAACCACCATTCACACCTACTGAGTAAGTGAAATCGCCTGCATTACCATCGTAGCTCACTTTAAATTCCCATCCTTTGTTTTGCAGCTTACCCAGGTTTTGAGGAGGAAGCTTTCCGTCGATACCGGCAGAAGAAGGAGTTGAACCTGCTTTTGGGATCAGGATGTTCGAACGGTTGTTTACGAAGTAGTCAAATTCAAATGCAACGCGGTCGCGGAACAGGGTACCTTCGATACCGAAGTTGGAGTTGTTGGCAACCTCCCAGGTAAAGTTCTGGTTAGCTACGCGTGTTTCCAGCAATGTTTTTGCAACCTGATCATTGATAATGTAAGAACCAAAGCCCATTGTAGACAGGTATTGGTACTCAGCAAGTGTCTCGGTACCGATCAGGTAAGGCTCAGCACCCATTTGTCCCCATGAACCGCGGATTTTCACGTTGTTCATGAAACGTACATTGTTTTTCCAGAAATCTTCTTCTGAAATCCTCCAACCTGCTGATACCCCTGGGAAGAAACCGAAGCGGCCTTGTTTCGGGAATACATAGGATCCATCCACGCGCCACAGGAACTCAGCAAGGTATTTTTCCTTGTAGTTGTAACCCGCGCGACCGAAGTAGCTCAAACGTGCACGTCTGAACAAATCGAAGTTATCGATATTCTGCTCTGCTGCACCACCTGCAAAAAGCTGGTCAACAACGGGCGAGATAAAGTAGCGGCGATATGCGAAGAAACCGTCAGCATCAACCTTTTCACGCTGGATACCAGCCATTACATTAAAGTTGTGATCATTGATCGATTTCTCGTAAGAAACCTGACCTGTAAGCTGGATAGAAAGCTCTTGGGAAGCATTTTCTGTCAGACGGGGATCGCTGAAAGTGGAGCGTACTGTTCCGGTAAGGAATGGCGTAGTTCCGTCAGCTTCGTAGGTTTTTTTGTCCCAATAGTAAAGTGTCCATGGTTTCTGGAAAGACTTCTGGCGGCGCAATTGCTTGTCCAATGCAGCCATACCTGTCACTTTCAGACCTTCCACTCCCGGGATAAGGATCTCCAACGTTCCATTGGTCTGGATGTAGTCACGTTTGTCGTGGTTGTATCCTGTTGTATTAGTCGTGATCACAGCTGGGTTCTGACCGTTTTCAATGTCAGGACCAGGGCGACCATCCGGCCAAATTGCGATTTCAGTTGGTTTACCGCGCATCAACATCCGGAAGATATCTCCTGCACCACCCCCATTCGGGAAGCGACGGAATTCTTCACGCAATGCAACACCAAGATTGGCACTTACATATTTGTTGATTTTGGTATCGAGGTTTACACGCATATCGTATTGCTTGTAGCCTGTCGCCGAATTCACGTAGTTACCTTCCTGGTTGATGTAACCCAATGAAGCCAGGTACTTGATGTTGTCGCTACCACCTGTCAATTGCAAGTTGTGGCGTTGCTGCGGAGACCACTTACGGATTACCGCATCATACCAGTCTGTATTTGGGTGGATCAATGGATCTGAACCGTCTCTGAAACGGTCGATATCAGCGGGTGTAAATACGGCGCTCAGCACGTTTCCATTGTCAGTACGCGTATACGCACCGTTTGAATTGAAGCCTTGCAATGCGCCTCCCCACTGCCCTACCGGCAGGTTGTCATAAATCTGCAGCTCGTTACGGATAGTAGCGTATTCAGCTGCATTCGACATTTCAGGCGTACGGGTTGGCTGCGCAATACCCATATTCAGGTCGTACGCCAGCTGGGGCTTACCCGTTTTTCCTCTTTTCGTTGTGATCAGAATAACCCCGTTACCAGCACGCGAACCGTAGATAGCCGCAGCCGCATCTTTCAAAACGGAGATACTTTCGATATCGGCCGGGTTCAAACGATCCAAACCGCCACTACGGTTAGGGACACCATCTACAACGATCAGTGCATTGCTGTTACCCAGTGAGTTGGTACCACGGATACGGATCGCAGAGCCATCGTAACCAGGTTCACCACTCGCCTGAACGGTAGAAACACCAGGCAAACGGCCACCGAGTGTATTAGAAAGGTTAGTTGCCGGCGCTTTTTGCAGTTCCGCACCTTTTACTGCTGTAACGGAACCCGTTAAAGTAGCTTTTTTTGCTGTACCGTAACCTACCACAACTACCTCGTCCAGCGCCTTGGTATCAACAAGCATTTTAACGTCAAGGCTGGTTTTGTTAGCCAGCGGAATTTCCTGCGTAATGTAACCAATGAATGAAAAGACCAGCGTCGCGGTCCCAGGTGCATTAACCGTATAATTACCTTCCAAATCGGTGACGGTTCCCACCGAAGTCCCCTTCACAACCACACTCACTCCTGGCAAACCTTGTCCTTGCTCATCGTTAACTTTCCCCTTGACTGCAGCATCCTGTGCGAATGCAGCGGCACTGACCAGCATAGTCAGCACAAGAGAATAAAAGTACCGTGTTAGGTTCCGGTCCCTTCTTCTTTTAGAAATTCTCATAGATCGAACGTATAAATTTGTAGATAGTGAAAAAAAATAGTTAAACATTGAAATTCTTGCGTCGTGCTGTCCTCACCTCCTTTGCTTGTGTGTCTAAATTACACAATTAATAATTCAACTTTTAGTTACAAATGTCCTACTTAGGGTAAAAACGTAATTATACCGGGAATTATTAGCTCAGAACTCAGAGCAGGGAAAAATAAACGTATCGGGTATTATCTGTATAAAACTATCTCTTCTACGGATTGTACAAGATGTCACCAGGTGTACAAAAAGATATGAAATTATTCACATAAACAAGGATTCCAGCAATCTGACTATGTTTTCTTCGAAAATAACCACGAGTTACTAATCACACTTGCGACACTTTGGTGATATTTCAATTTTAAATGTGAGGATAGAAATAAATGCTGGGCGTATCAGAAAAATCCGCTTGTTAAGCCGCGCTTGCCGCTGAGTAATGGGTTTGCTCCCAGCGCTTGTCACCGATTTACTTTGATGGATGTACGTACATCTGCCCGCTCATACAAACGGCAGGAACCCCACCTTAAAAGAAATCAATATGAAATCTGCATTTGTTATCCTGTTGGCATGCTGCCTAGCTTTTATCACGCAAGCCCAATCAGCCCGTGACTTCTTCACCTTTCAGGGAGTGGCGAGACTGCCGGACGGCAAAGTTGCCGGCAACCGGAATATCTCGGTACGCTTCGGAATCCACCCATTGCTAAGTCCAAATGTTTACCAGGAAGAGCACCATACGGTGGCAAACGAACAAGGTGTCTTTACTGTACTTATTGGGGCAGGTACAGTCATCAGCGGCAACTTTTCAAATATCAAATGGGAATCCGGATACTACTTTTTAAATACCGAAATGGATTTGAATGGAGGTAACAACTACGTCAGTCTGGGTTCGACCCAACTGGTGAGCGTACCTTATGCACTCCATGCCAAACAAAGCGACCGCTGGAACAACGATGAGCCAGTCATACAATCAGGCCAGGAGAACGCTGGCAGCATCTTACCATTTGTCGGAGACGGACCAAGACTTGTGTGGTATCCCAGGAAGTATGCTTTTATGACTGGATTTTGCGACGGCAATACATGGCGTGAGGAAAATATCGGTCATGGCTCATCGGCATTCGGTCTTAGCTCGGTGGCAAAAGGAAATTACTCAACTGCTTTTGGCATTTACACAACGGCTTCTGGTCAAGCTTCCCTTTCCGGAGGAGACAGGTCCATCGCGTCTGCCAACTCGGCTACTGCATTCGGTTCCGAGACCAAAGCACAAGGAAACTATGCTACCAGCCTGGGCAGAGAAACAGTCGCCAAAGGAATTGCATCTACGGCGATCGGAATTCAGAGCACCGCACATGGTGTTGGATCACTATCGACAGGATATTTGTCCAGCGCAGAGGGAAACATGTCTTTTACGGCAGGTGAAGGTACTTATGCCAAAGCTTTTGCGGCTGCAACCTTCGGTGCTTACAATAATGTGCAGGATAATCCATCCGGCCCAACGATTTCCGACAGAAAAAGTTTTGACCGCATTTTTCAAATAGGCAATGGCTCTGGCCCAACGGATTTATCGAACGCATTTACAATGCTTCGGAACGGAAACATAGGGCTTGGAAAGAACGCGCTTCTTCCGGATTTCATACTCGACATCGATGGTCGACCACGCATTCGCCATAACGGAGAGACCGCAGGCATTTACTTCAGTAATACACAAAATCAGCCAAATGCTTTCGTTGGAATGAAAAACAACAATGAAGTTGGCTTTTATATCGGCAATGCCTGGCGCTTTTGGGTAGACAACATTGGGAATGCAATGGTCGCTTCGGGAGTGCTTCAAAGCTCTGATCAGCGTCTGAAAAGAAATTTCACCGGACTCAGTAACAGCCTTGTGAATATAAGCAATTTAAAGGGATACCATTTTTATTGGAAAGACGAGCACCTTGATCAAGCAATGCAAACCGGGGTAATTGCGCAGGAAGTCGAAAAGATCTTTCCAGAATTGGTCAAAACAGATGGTTCAGGTTATAAATCTGTCAACTACATCGGCCTCATCCCGCATTTAATTGAAGCATTGAAAGAATTGAAAGCCGAGAATGTTGCTCTCAAAATGCAGGTTGAGCGAATTAATGATCTTGAAGCAAAGTTAAACGATATCATTCAAGACAGAGGCCGCGAAGCAGCGGCAACGAAGTAAAAGCATCAAAGAAATAACCCGATAAGTTCTCGCAAAAAAAGCTTCGGCTGGCAAGTTTGTACACTAGCGAGCCGAAGCTTTTTTTATCCGCTTCGCGTAGGTTTTACTCCGTCGTGCGTTGGCGCTCTGGCCACTAAGGCAGCTACTTTTGCCGCAGTTATCTAATAGCCATGTTAAATAAAATACGCCATGAAAACCATCGCTTCTATTTTCAGAATTAAACAATGCTACACACTCGCTATTGCGGCAGGCTTGCTTTTCAGCTGTACGGATCACCAGGTAACACGCTCCGAATTCGCGCTCGACAGCTCTTCCACGGCTGAATGGAAAGGGTACCTAAAAACAGGTTTTTTCAACGAAGGCTCCATTGCGGTACAGAGTGAAAGCTTTACCGTGGTAGGAAATCAGGTGAAAAGCGGATCTTTCGTCATCCCGGTCTCTTCTATTGTGAACTTCAACCAGCCCACCGAAGAGCTGCGTCACGCGCTGGTACACCACCTGCAAAGCCCCGATTTCTTCAATATGGTGCTGCACCCCGAGGTAAAATTTAACCTGACCAGTGTGGAACCGTTTACAGGATCAGGTGAGGGAATCATTGCTGGTGCCAATTACAAAGTTCACGGTAACCTTAACATTCTGGGAAATGCACACCCATTCTCATTTCCAGCGAAAATCGAAGTAAATGGCGACGTATTTAAATTGGAAGCCTTCGCTCCTTTCGACAGGACGATCTGGGGAATGAACTACGCGACCGAGCCCGGCTTACCTGATGAAGGTTCGATCAAGCCGGTCGTGGATGTACATCTGAAAATATCGGGGCACCGCAAATAACACACTATCGCGCAGTCCAGCCGCCATCAACTGTCAGCACGGATCCTACCATGTAGCTCGATGCTTCGCTGGCAAGGAAAATGGCGGCACCCTGTATTTCTTTCAGCTGCGCCCATCGGTGCAGCGCAGTTGAGCCAAGGATAATCTCCTTGGCTTCTTCACTTCCAGCGATGGGAATATTCATTTCAGTCAGGAACGGGCCGGGACAGATCGCATTAACGCGTATTCCGAAAGGTGCAAGTTCAAGTGCCAGCGCGCGCGTCATTTGTACTACTGCGCCTTTGCTGGCCGTGTAAGGCGTGCGGTTTGCCAGTCCGACCAGACCGAGCGTACTCGCCAGGTTAATGATCCTGCCGCTCTTCTGTGCCTTCATGACCGGACTTACCGCACGGGAAGAAAGCCAGGTCCCATTGACGTTGACCTCCATGACACGGTTAAAGTCAGCCGGTGAAATCTCGTCGATCGGACCGCGGATGTTAATGCCCGCACTATTGATTAGTATGTCAATCCTGCCGAAGTTGTCCAATGTAAATTGCGCCATTGCTTCGGTATCTGCCTGGCTGGTAATATCCCCGGCGAAAGAAAGTACGCGGGTCTCGAATGCAATGCAAAGTTCAGCCGCAGCCCGCTCGCCTTCTAAGGCATTACGGTTAACCAAAACAATGTCTGCTCCGGCAGAGGCTAGTCCGGCCGCCATCGCAAAGCCCAGTCCTTTTGATCCGCCCGTGATAACCGCCGTTTTGCCGGTCAGATCAAACTGTTTGATCCCCGGTAAAATGTCACGCAGCGTACTCAACGGTGAAAGGATTGCGAGACAAATTCAAGCACATCAGGCAGTGACTCCCGCCAGTATTTCCAGTTGTGCGCACCTTCCCTCACGCGGAATTCGTGCGGCACCTCTTTTTTCCGCAATGCAATGTGCACCAATGCATTGCCTTCGTACAGAAAGTCGTCGTCGCCGCAATCGATGTACCATTTAACAGCTTTCTTCTGGTTATCCGGCATATTATTGATCAGCGCCAATGCACTGTGTCTTTCGTAATACCGCGCAACAGTGGAATCAGCTACGTCCGGATTCGTTCGGATCAGGTTCTTCTTCGCGTCCTCCATCGTAATCGGACCGGTTGACGCGCTTAACGGGCAGGCTGCCGCAAACAGCTCGGGATGATGCAGCGCATACATGAATGTACCGCCGCCGCCCATTGACAAGCCGGCCACCGCCCGAAATTCCTTCTCTGCTTTTACACGGTACTTCTTTTCTATAAACGGAATCAACTCCTTGAAAAAGAAATCTTCATAAGGCCAGTCCCCTTTTACATCATTGAAGTAACCTCGCCTGCCTGTATTCGCATCCGGCATGACGATGATCATCGGCGCGGCAGTACCATCGGCAATCGCCTTGTCGGCAATGTGCTGCACCATCCCAAACTGTACCCAGCCGGTTTGATCATCGCCCGCTCCGTGCAGCAGGTATAACACGGGATAGCTCCGCTCGGAAGTAGCATAATCAGGCGGCAGGTAGATTGCGAACTTGCGCTCGGATTTCAGCAGCTTCGACGGTAGTGACAGTTGGTCAAAAACCTTGCTGGTCTGCGCCGAAGCCAGCTTTGTACTCAGTAATAAAAGAAAAATCAAGTGGGAAAACTTCATGGGTTCAGGATAAATGGCGGTTAACTATTTCTTTTTAAGCTTCATCGCAACGGGATCCCATTTGATGACCTCCCTGCTGAAATAGCTCTCATTACAAGCGAGCACCGGCGCAGCTGCGCGGAAAGCAAAAATCGGATCTTCGATCGTGCCTGTACTGCCTTTTTTGATGTTCTCGAAAAAGTCCTTGAAATGGTCCGCATGCGCATCTTCCTTATCCGGCGCATTGAAACGTACTTCCTTCACCGGATCTGCCTTGCGGGTCTCTTCGGGGTATTGCGCGTCATATTGCTTTTTAAACTCCTTCTGCTCGCTTTCCGAAAAGGTATTATAGCTGTCGTACCCGCCAAAACCGGGCGCTTTCGGCAGCTTCTTTTTGGTCAGGATCAGGTTGTCTTCTGTAAACTCAATTTGTCCCTCCGTGCCGATAATGCGCGTGTTATTGGCAATGGCGCCTGCATTGGCAAAGTTGACGCGCAGTACCATCTGGAAATTAGCATGGATATTCGTTTTTGGATAATCCAGAATGGAGACCAGCACATCAGGTACGTCCCGCCCATCTTTCCAGTAACTCAGCTCGCCGGACGAAAATATTCTTTCCGGGCCGTTTGAGCCTGTTACGAAATGAACGCCGGTAATCAAATGCACAAAAAGGTCACCCGCCACGCCGGTACCATAGTCACGGTAATTTCTCCATCTGAAAAACCGCTTCGGATCAAAGGGTACCTTCGGTGCATCACCCAGGTAAGTGTCCCAATCCACAGTTTTCACCGACGCATCAGTAGGTATCGAATAGTTCCACGCACCAATCGCATTAAAACGGTCATTGTTGGATTCTACATAATTGATCTCCCCTATTTCCCCTGCCTGAAAAAGCCTCTTCGCTTCTTTGAAAGCCGATGAACTGATCCGCTGGCTTCCCACCTGCATGGTCTTGCCGGATTTTTTCCAGGCTTCAATCACCGACAAACCTTCATTGATATGGTGTACCATCGGTTTTTCACAATAAACATGTTTACCGGCAGCAAGGGAGGCTTTTGTGATATGGTCATGCCAATGATCAGGAGTAACTACCAGCACAGCATCTATGTCTTTTTTGTCCAGAATTTCCCGGTAATCCCTTGTGGTAAAAATGTCTTTTCCATAGAGCTCCTTCACCCTCGTCAACCGGCCATCGTACAGGTCGGCCGCTGCAACGAACTCGGCACCGGTTCCACTGCGCATTGCGGCTTTCGTGTCACTATGTCCCTGAATACCCATGCCGATCGTAGCAAACCGGATTTTATCGTTGGGACTGATTTTTTTCAGGTCTTTGATAATATTAAATGGCTTAGCAACCGACTCTCCGGCCAGTAACACGGATGCGGCAGACATTTTTTGGAGGAACTTCCGGCGGGCAGGATTCATGCTCAGTTCAGTGAAAAGGTGAAAGGATGTTTTTGCTAAAATAAACAATTAATGCTTTTTGCAGCATAATACAATCAACGAAGAACGATGGAAAAAGACGAAAGAAAAAAGCTCGTCAGCGAGCTTCAGACCCTGATAGAAAAAGGCAATGCGCACGTGACACTCTGGAATGCTGTGGCCGACCTGCCTGCTGAATTGCGAGGGGTAACACCTGAAAATCTGCCTTACAGTATCTGGCAGCTTGTGGAGCATCTGCGCATTACGCAAAAAGACATTCTCGATTTCTCCGCCTCCGACGATTACCAGGAAATTGAATGGCCGAAAGATTACTGGACCGAGCCGCTGGAAGTTGTCAGTGACGAGCAATGGAATACCGCATTGGAACAGATCAGACAGGATCAGCAGACATTTATCCAGCTACTGAAAGACGATACACGCGACCTTTTTGCCACATTTCCCTGGGGTACCGGCCAGAACCTTCTGCGGGAGGCAATGCTGATCGCGGATCATAATTCCTACCATACTGCCGAAATTGTCGTGCTGCGTAGGATCATGAATGCGTGGCATTGACCGCTTTCAAAGCTCCTCAATCCAAATGTCTTTGTAGTACACTTTGGCTTTGCCGCCACCGTGGATCTGCAATGCGATGAGTCCCTTTTGCGGAATGGATTTGTCCGGCTCTGTGTAATCAACCGTTTGCGTTCCATTCAGGAAAATCTGAATGCGCCCGTTGCGGCTGTGCACTTCGTAGTCGTTCCATTCATTCCGTTTCAGGATTTTTTCGATGAGCACTGAGTCTGGCGAGATCAATGTCTTGTTACGGCGGGATTCATCATATAAGCTGGCCCAAAACTTGTCGCCCAGGTCAGCCTGGTAGCCGATCATTTCATACGCAGGATCTTTGGACCTTACGCTGTGAAACTGTACACCTGTATTGATAAAACCTTCATTGCCTGTCAGCTTGAACTTCACTTTCAGGATAAAGTTGGCGTATGGTTTTCTGGTACATAAAAATTCATTGTGCGGCACCGTCTCGGTAAGCGAGCCGCCCGCAATGGCGCCATCCTCTATCTTCCAGGTTTTTACCGTATCTCCTTCCCATCCATTGAATGTCCTGCCGTCAAACAGCGGAACGGACTTCTTTGCAGGCGCGACCATGCAGCCCACAAAAAGGAGCGCAGCAGCAGCAAGCGGGTATAATGCGTTTTTTGACATAACCTCCAATTTTTTTCGTTTCCCGAAATCCACATTTGTAAAAGCCACGTACACTTAGGCTATACTATGACGATATTGCAGAAGTACGGTCGCGTTCGGTGCCAACATTTAATAAATTCTCTGCGCGACCTTCTTGACTGCAGTTAGCCAGTTTGTATTTTTACCAAAAGTAAGTTTGCTACCAGTAGCAACACTGCATACCCTAGCATTTGAATTTCTTATGATTGACACCTTGAACAGCCAACAAAACGATTTATTGGTTGCTGCTGAACGTTTTGAACTTGTTGCGAAGGCTACCCACGACGTAATCTGGGATTGGGACCTGGAAAATGATACAGTATGGTGGAATGAAGGAATGGCCCAGATTTTCGGCCACACTCCCCAAACCCTTGAACCCGGTTCTGAATCCTGGCACAATAACATTCATCCGGAAGACCAGGACAGAGTTGTAAAGAAAATACATGACATAATTAACAGCGGCGGCACCAAGTGGTCCGACTATTACCGGTTCCGGAAAGGAGATGGTACCTACGCCCACGTGCATGATCGCGGTTACACCATTCAGAAAGATGGTAAGCCTGTACGAATGCTGGGATCTATGATGGACATTACAGAACAGCTCAGACTGGAAGAGGCCAGACGCGAAAGCGAAGAGAACCTGAAATTCGCCTTGCACGCGGCGGACCTGGGTACCTGGAACTTCGATCCGGCTACCCAGAAAATCGTTGCAAATGAGCGTTGTAAAGAGCTGTACGGAAACCCTGACGAAGAAGAATTCGAATTTGGCCAGGTTATCAAATACATTCATCCTGACGATTTACAAAAGGTCAGCGAAGCGGTATCCGACGCATTGGACCCACAAGTAAGAGCGCCTTATGAAGTCCGGTACCGGACCATTGGCGCAAAAGACAATGTACTGCGCTGGCTGCATTGCAAGGGGCAGGCTTATTTCACACCGGAGGGTGTACCTTACCGTTTTGCAGGGATTACCAGGGAGATTACCGAAGAAGTGATCAGGCAGGAAAAGATCAGCTGGGCTGACAAACAAGCTGCGATGAGCATTGAAGGCTCCGGCGCGGGCTCCTTCCTGGTTGATCCTGACACGGACGAGATCATTTACTCGCCCACCATGGCGCGGATCCTGACAGGAAATGAAAACCGGCATATTACCAGGAGTGTTTTCATTGATCACGTGCATCCGGAAGATATCCGCATCCGTGAAGAAGCCTATGAGGTTGCCGCAAAAACGGGCGAGCTCAGGTATGAAGCGCGGTTTATCTGGGTAGACAAGTCAGTTCACTGGGTGCGGGTGATCGGGCAGTACCTGTTTGACAGCAACGGAAAACCGGCGACGCTTTCAGGGATCGTCATGGATATTTCTGACCGGATTGATTCGGAACTGCGGCTTCGGACAAGCGAGGAACATCTGCGAACACTGATCGCACAGGCGCCTGTGGCTACCACGCTGTTTGTCGGTCCCGAATTCATCATTGACCTACCCAATGCAGCAATGCTCAAACTCTGGGGAAAAGGCGATACCGTAATCGGCAAGCCACTCAGTGAAGCATTACCAGAGCTGAAAGGCCAGCCTTTTCTGGATATCCTCGAAAGAATTTACAGAACCGGCGAAGCCCATTCCGAGCAGGGTGCACGCGGCGAGATTGTGGTGGACGGTATTCTGCAGACATTTTACTACGACTATACATACAAGCCACTGAGAAATACAGATGGTGAAATTTATGCGATACTTGATATGGCAGTGGACGTAACCGAGCAGGTGAAGTCCCGGCAGGCGCTGGAAAAAAGTGAGGAAAGATACCGGCAGCTGGCCAGTGAGCTGGAAGGAAGAGTGCAGCAACGCACCGCAGAACTGAACCAGACCAATGCAGAACTGATCAACTCAAATAACAATTTGCAGCAATTTGCCTACGCGGCCAGTCACGATATGCAGGAGCCGCTGCGCAAAATCCAGTCTTTCGGGTCGCGACTGCAAATGCTCTATGCAAAAGAGCTGGACGAGAATGGTGCGTTTATGCTCAACCGGATCCAGGATGCTTCCAAAAGGATGTCGGTGATGATCGATGATTTGCTGGCCTACTCGCGCCTTACGACCAGAGATGCCGAAATGACAGCTGTGAACCTCAAAGGGATCGTCAGCAACGTGTTGGCAGATCTGGAGATCTCCATTCAGGAGCATGAGACCGAAATCGTCGTGAATGAAATGCCCGAAGTACATGGGAATGCATTGCAGCTGACGCAATTACTACAAAACCTGGTAAGCAATGCAATCAAATACCGAAAAACCGACGTGCCTTCCAGAATCGAATTGTCATACAGGGATGCAACCGATGCCGAGCTTTCGACAATCCCGAAACTACTCGAAGACCACGGCTATATCAGGCTTGAAGTGTCCGACAACGGAATTGGTTTCGACGAAACGCATTTAGACCGCATTTTTCAGATGTTCCAGCGCCTCCACGGCAGAAGTGAATTTTCAGGATCAGGGATCGGGCTGGCTTTGTGTAAAAAGGTTGCCCAGAACCACCATGGCTACATTACCGCAACAAGTACGGTAGGCGCTGGATCTACATTCATTGTTTTTTTACCAAAATCATCAAAAAAGTAAGCTGCTTAAACCAGCAGCTTACTTTTTCCAAATATCTTCAAACTGGTCAGGGTGCCTGCGAAATTGCAAATGCGCGTACTCGCAAAGCGGCAGGACTTGCAGGCTTTCTTTCCGGGCATAACTCACCATTTCATCAAACATCTGCTTTGCCAGACCCTTGCCTTCCAGCTCAGGATCCACCTCGGTATGGTATACTGTCAACACGGTATCGCTCACACCGATTACCATTTCCCCGACCTGTTTGCCACTTTCCTCCAAATAAAACGCGCCACGCTTGCGGGCATCCAGTTTCAAATTTACTTCGCTCATAATTGTATTTTAAACGCCCTCCGCTACTTTCTTCATTTTAGCCAAACCAGTCTTCGCCACCAGCAATGCATCCTGCGCGTAGTAGCCCTGGTTAAAAACTTCGAAAGACAGAATAACGGGCTTTTCAGGATTTTTAAGATTTTTCAACAGGTCTTTCAATGGCGCCACTCCGTCACCGGCATAAATCCGGTCTGCATCCGTGATCGTTTCGCGCGGTGGTGTTGCCGGATAATCGTTAATATGGAAAATCTCGACCAGCGGCTTGCCCACATCCTTTACACTATCCATGCCAGAGCCACCCTTGTGGAGGTGATATACATCCATCAGTACCCGTGCCGAAGGGTGTGCGGCTTCCACAGCTACATATAATAGCTCACCTACCCTGCTCAGGTTTTTGGAGAAACCCCAGAGTTCAAGATGCGGCGTAACACCTGTTTTTTTGCCCAGTTCAAGAATGGCGCGGTACCGTTCTGCTACCTTTTTAAGGTCCAGCGAGTCGCCGGTAGTGGCGCCCATCGGAGGTGCTGCCACGCGCGTACAACCGATCGCCGCCAGCTGTTCCATTTCCATTTTGAGCTGTTCAAGCGCCTTTCCCCGGGTGGTATTATCGTCTACAATCCAGGGTGCAAAGCCAATCGCATCTTCCACTTTCAACCCCAGGTCCTTGACAATCGCGCTGGCCTCTTTCAGCGAGCCGCCACTTTTCAGGTAGTCCTGCAAGGTATTGATCCAGATTTCCACAGAACCATAACCCGCCTGGGCAGCTACTTCGAGCTCCTTGCGGAAGCCCAGCTTGTGCCCGCGCAGTGTGCTCATATTAAGGGAATAGATAAACGGCTCCTTCTTCTTAGCAGCAGCTTCAACAGGTAAAAGGCTCGTTCCGCTCACGGCTACAATAGAAGATAATGCTTCTCGGCGATTCATAAATGTCTTGAATTGGGGAAAACAGGTTTAGTTGGTAAAGGTGTCTGCGGGAATTTTTTACCGCAACTAAATGTAAATTGCGCAACAAAACAAGACGGACTTTCTTATGAAATTGGAAGACTACACCCTGCCGGCACTGACCCGTATCGGCCACGTACATTTGAAAGTCGCAGACCTGGAAAGGGCGCTGGACTTCTATTGCGGCCTGCTGGGCTTTGAGATCACAACCCGCTACGGCGACCAGGCCGTCTTCATTTCCGCAGGTGGCTATCACCATCACATCGGGCTGAATACGTGGTACAGCAAAGGCGCGGCGCCCGCTTCCCAGCACGGTGTCGGACTTTTTCACACGGCGATCCTGTATCCAACCCGCAAGGACCTTGCTTTGATTTTCAACAGGTTACAACAGGCACATTACCCGCTCACCGGCGCGAGTGATCACGGCGTTTCGGAGGCACTGTACCTCAATGATCCCGACGGGAATGGCGTTGAGCTTTACTGGGACCGTCCACAGGAGCAATGGAGCTACCTGCCAGATGGTTCGATAGAAATGTTTACCAGAAGTCTGAACATCCGCAGTTTAATGGGTGAGCTGGAAAGCTAGCCTCTACTTTCTCCTTAATATTTCATCAGCAAAGTCAGCAGTTTTCGGTCCAGCTTTTGTCCGTGCCAATCCTCGTACGCCACATCTTCGCGCCCGGAATTAAGCAGGCCGAAATCGCCTGAAAACTCCCACAGCGCATAGCCGATCCCGTGCGACGTCAGGATATCCAGTACATCCCCGAACCAGGCCAGGAAAACAGCGTGCGGCGTTTTCTTCCAGGCGCCGCTTTCGCCGCAATGCACCCCTACTCCCTTGTTGACGAGATCTATCCAGGGCTGGTAGAACTTTTCAAGCATTTCACGGCCGAGATATTGCTCCCCTACCTGCCCGGGCCATTTAGGTTCCGGCGCTTTATCGGGATCTTTCATTGCCCAAGGGGCTTTGTAATGCGAGATAATGCCCGGGTGGTAGCCGCGACAGCTCTGCGCAATGTCCAGGTCGGCGAGCTCGGGAATGACATTGGAACCTCCATTATTTCCATCCGCCACAATCAGGTGGTTCGGGTTCTCTTTTCTGATTGCCTGCTGCGCACCTATTGCAACTTTTCTATACACATCGCCTGGTACCGCTGAGCGTTTTGAATGCTGGTCATTCATATCTTCACGCATGCTCGGTTCGTTGAGCAGGTCGAAACTGATCTTTTTGGAGGAAGTATCCTTGTATTTTTTTGCCCACATATTCCAGTGGAAATAAAAAGCTTCCTGCGCCTTTTGATCAGTCCATAAATTATAAGGCTCGTGGAAACCCGCATTAATGCAGTACCCCGGCGCACGGTGCAGGTTCAGGCTCACGTGCATGTTGTATTTGTGCCCCAATGCAACGAGCTGATCTATTTTCTCGACCTGTTTTTCGTCAATGCTGTATACCTCCTCCGGCGTGATATTCCGGCTTCGGTCAAATTTCAGATAGTAGGGATACGCGATGGGAATGCGTACAAAATCAAAGCCCCAGTCGCTCATCCATTTCAGCTGCTCCTCAGTGGTGGGTTTGCGCTGCTTGTCAGGCTCGGGACCGAAGAAATCGAGCAGATTGAAGCCTTTCCATTTAGGCAGCTTGTTCTTGGCAAGTTGCTTTTCAGCTAAAGCAAAACCGTCAGGTATTGTCATCCCGGCGGCTGCTATGATACTTGTGTTTTTGATGAATATCCTGCGGTGCATTGCAAAGCTATCTTGATGTACTTCGTTAAAATACATCGTATAGCCCGTTTTTACTGTCCCTGCCGGGAGTGTATCGTTCCGGAAAATGTATAGCCGGTCCGACCTTTATAATTGTAGACCATTTCTGCACCGGGTTCACTGAGGTACTTACTGCTGATGTTCTTCTGGATTTCAGCAGGCTGCTTCACTCCGTTGACGATCAATTCCGAGTCGGACAGCAAAAAGGACAAGTTTTTAGTATCCTTGATCACACCCATTTTCAGCAGATCGTCGATCATCGAGGCTTGCTTTTTCTCATACTCTTCGCGTGTTTTTTCCGCTTCTCTTCGCATTACTTCTGCTGCCCGGCTTTTACCAGCTTGTACGCGCATTTTCTCAGCTTCCTTGCGAAATAGTTCAGCCTGCTCCCGCATTGCTTCTGCCTGCTTCCGCATCTGCTCCGCATTAGTGCGGTTTTGCTCAGCTTCTATCTGGCGCGCTTTCGCCTGCTGGCGATAGGTTTCGGCTTCTGCCCGGCGTTCTTCGGCTTCTAGGCGAAGTTCCTCAGCTTCTTTCCGGCGCACGTCAGCCTCTGCACGCATTTTTTCTGCTTCTGCACGGGCTTTCTCGGCCTTCTTATGTTCCTCCTGGATCCGCTCCTCTATTTTCGCAATCTCACTTTCGTACTTTCCGTACTCACTGGCTGGTATTTCCTTTCCGTCCACATCCAGTGAAATAACCTTCCCATTCTTCTTGACAATCTCATACTGCTTGCCGTCCACATGCACATTATAGGTCGAAACACCCTCCGTCGAACTATATACGTTGGCGGAATGTATCTCCATATGCTCCTGCGTTTTCTTCTTCGGCAAAGTATCAGTAGTTGCAACAGGCTTTCTCACGGGAAGCTGCGCCGAAACCGCTTCCGAATAAATGCGCTGATGATCTCCGGCAGACTGACCTTTATCCGGTGACTTGGGTGAAACGGCTGCTGACAATGCAATTGCAGCAACCAGGCTAAATGAAACAAACACTTTTTCCATGGCATCTAGAGATTTATTGTTGTGATTGATAATGCGTTTGATCCGGTCGAGCAGGTGATTTTTCTTTCCTGCAAAAGCTACCTGCGCCAGGCTGCCCGAATGATGATATTCCTGAAACGAAACCAGCGCATGAACGAGCGAGGTCTTGTTTTCCATTACCTCAATGGCCATTTCGTCGCAGCAATGCTCGCGTTCTTCCCTGATCAGATAAGAAATCCAGAGAAGCGCCGGGTTGAAACAATAGATATTCTCACAAAAGATCTGGATCAGGTTCACCAGGTAGTCACGCCGGCGGATATGGGCCAGTTCATGGAGTAAAATGGCCTCCACCTGCGCAGTCGGCATTCCCGCCAGCATTCCCATTGGTACAAGTACGACCGGCTTCAGGTGACCGATCACCATTGGGACTGTCACGCATTCTGATTCGAAGAACTGCGGTTTTCTTCCGATGCTCAATTTGCGCGACAGGTCACCAAAAACATCCTTCCAGTAATTCGAAGGTGCGTGAAGACCTGTTTTTCGCAGCTTACTTAAATGCATTAAACCGGCAGTTGCCCGCACACTTTTCCAGAGAAAGACGAGCAACCATATCGTCAGAATTGTGAAAGCGTGCTGGTTACAGAAGTCTGTAATGCTTGTACTCAGCGAGCTTACCTCGAATGAAGAACTGAACCCGGTAAAGCTCGTCTCGGTTGAGCCGGCTGCAGGGATAAAGACGTTTCCGGTTATCCTTGAATTATTTTTTGGTAAAATAAAAAAGAATGTGGCGGCATTCACCAGCAGCAATGCACCCAGCAAAGTTACCAGAACACGATACCGGAGCACGGGTCTGGATTTCCTGCTTAGCATCAAAAATCCACCGGCCAGAACAGCTGCAATAAGTCCCTGCCAGATTGAGTGAAGAAAGGTCAGGCATACCGCCCTGACGAGGTCACTGGAAAAAGGTGCATCCACAATTTCTAAGTTCATGGCTGGCTGATTGGTTATTGTTGATCCAGGTTATTCAGGAAATCCTTAATCTCTTTCAGCTCCTCGGCAGACGTTTTCTTACTACCAAAAAGCTGCATCACCAGGCTCGAAGCCGAGCCTTTGTACATCGAATCGACAAAGCGGTTAAGCAAGACATTTTTCGTTTTATCCTCTGCTTCGGCGGGCCGGTATATGTGCTTCATACTACTGTCATCCCGAAGCAGAATGCCTTTATCAAACATGATCTGCATGAGCTTCAACGTAGAAGAATACTGCACCGCACGTTTTTCCTCATTCAGTTTATCATTGACAAACCGCACCGTCTGCGGCCCATTTTCCCATAACACCTGTAAAATTTCCAGCTCTGATTTTGTAGGTTCCATCGCAATTTATATTCTGACGATCCAAAGGTAGGAAATTTTTCGTACGAACAAATGTTTAGGTAATATTTTTTATATTTACCTGATAAACACACTGCTATGTACATCACCTTCATTCCAAAAAGCACTTCGCTGTTACTTGATCTTCCAGACAGTTTTGTTGGGGAACACGTCAGAATTGTTGCTGTTGTTGAAAAAACACTGGATTGTTCTCCTGAAAGGAGACAAAGCCGCATTGCCGAAACCTACTCAAAGTATCCCAAAGCTGACCTCACCTCATTGAAATTCGATCGCGAAGAGGCTAATGAGAACAGCTAGTTATTTTCTGGATTCAAACATCATTCTGTACCTTTTCGATTCAAACGCGTCCAAACGTGCAGTTGCCGAAGAGCTTCTCTCCGCTTTTCCGATTATCAACCCACAGGTTTGATTGAAGTGGCCAATGTTTGCAAAAGAAAGCTTGGCTTCTCAAAAGATCAGGTATGTCAACTGTGGCTTGATCTGCTCAATGATTGCACATGTACGGACGTAACAGCGCGAACAATGTGTACAGCAACCAGTCTTGTCAAACGGTACGAAATGCAATTGTTCGACGCCATATTGATTGCCGGTGCATTAGAGTCGGATTGCCCGGTGTTCTATTCTGAGGATATGCAGGATGGAATGTTAATAGAGGGCAAGTTGCGGATCCTCAATCCATTTAGGTAGTCAAACGGAATCAAATCATATAGAAATGGCGGCTATCTGTTGAAGTTAGCCGCCATTTACAATGCATTAGTAGTTTAATTACGCCATCAACGCCTTCCTTGCGTACTCAACACATTTGGCAGTTTCCTTTACGGCGTCGGAGCCGGCTGGTATTTCGTATTCAAGCTCGATCGTTGCCGGGAATTTGTATTTTTTGGTACGCATTAATTCCAGTACCGGGATGATCGGAGTGTCGCCGGTACCCCAAACCACATTGGCTCCGCCGTTTGCTTTGGATTTGCGGTCCTTCATGTGCATACTCAAAATATGGTCGTGCTTTGCATTGATCAGTTCGATAGGCTCAAAGCCCGCAGCTACATAGTGCCCCATATCCAGGTTCATCGCATTGAATTTAGACTGGCTTAATGCGGTATCCCACCAGGTAGGTGTTTGTTGGGTATGTCCGTGATAAGCAATGTACGTTTTGTTTTTGGCCGCAATATCACCCAGGCGTTTGGTCTGCGCCGGATCATTCGGGAGTTCAACCGTTGCCTGGTTGGCGCCGAGCGCCCTGGCTGCGCGGAGTGCATAATCCACTTCCGCATCTGTATTGTTCACCCCCAAAGCATTCGGCTTGTAAGCGTAAATCGTCACCCCTGCATCATTGTACATTTTGCGCAGCTGTGTGAATTTATCCATGGAAACCTTCGCGCGCCACTCGGCCATTTTGGTACCGTGCTCTTTCATTGCTGCTTTTTGTTCCTCGGTCATTTCAGGCCGCTTACCATCAGGGCCGGGCGCCATGTTCGGGCGTGGCGGTGCTTCGGGTGCGCCTGCGAATTGTTCCGGCGTGTTGCCCATCATTTCAATGGCGCTGATATTGCATTCCACACAGTACTTAAGTATGCTTTCGGCGTCCTGTGGCATGCTCCGCCACGAGTAAGTAATCGCGCCGATCTGTACCCCATTGAACAGCGAGTTCGGTTTACCCAGGTTTTTGATATAAGCAGGCGCTCCGATCACCTGGTTGCGTATCAACGCAAAACCCGCGGCTGCCAATGCAGATGTTCCTAAAAAGCGCCTTCTTGAAATGTCCAGTTCTTCCATGATTTAGTTAGTTTTTAATATCAATAATATCTTCCTACATACTTATTCTCTACGATCATCTTTTTCATCTTCGCCGGCTCAATCGGACCCTGTTTTGCGTACACGATTTTTCCACCCGGCTCTACCAGGATCGTGTAAGGCAATGCACCCTGCCACTTCGGATCTACTGCCTCAATCAGCTTGTACTTATCGTCGGATGTAAAAATGTAATTTTTATTCGAAGCGTATTTGCCTTGCAGGAATTTTAATGCTTTCGCTTCTTTGTCCGGACTGTCGGCGCTGATCGATACAAATTCAAAATCACGTCCGCGGTACATGTGGTGCATTTCCATAAAATCCGGAAATTCGGTAACGCACGGACCGCACCAGGTCGCCCAAACATTGATCAGCCTGAGTTTATCGGATTTGTTCTGGATCAGTTCTTTCAAACCCGCCTCATCGATCTTCACCAGACTTACCGCCTCTTTCGCCCAACCAGCCTGCTCGCTTTGTGCACCCTGCTCCTTGGAAGCCCATTTCATTGAACAGCCGAAGGTTTTTGTTGTTGGTACAGGCACAGGTTTGCCCGCTACCATCGCGTCCAGCGCATTTCTTGCATCCAGGTTCTTGGGCGTTCCTGTGGGCTTTTCAACATCGTCGATCCTGCCGGTATATTGCAGCTTACGGTTTTTATCAAAAATAAAAATATGCGGCGTAGCGACTGGTCCGTAAGCCAATGCAGTTTTCTGATCGTCCCCGTCGTACAGATAAGGAAAATTATACGCCATATCTTTTGCCCTGATCTTCATATCGGCATAAGTGTCGCTCAGGTCCGTGTAACCCAGCTCATCCAGCCTGATTGCTTTCGGATCGTTTGAAGAAATGGCCACTACTGCCACCTTTTTAGCTTTGTAATCATTGACCAGATCTTTCACCCGATTTTCGTAAGCTTGTGCGGTTGGACAATGGTTACACGTGAAAACGATCACCAGCGCGTCGGCCCCGGAAAAACTTTTCAGAGAATAGCGTTTTCCGTCTGTTCCCAGCAGGTTGAAATCGGGTGCAGATGCTCCGATCTTCAATGTTTCCGGCTGTTCGGCGGCTGTAACGCTGGTATAAGCCAGCATCAGCAGCATGAATATTTTGCGAATAAGGCGCATAGTATCGGCTGTTTTAATTCACAAATGAGATATCATGCAAAAGCGACAAGGTTCCAACAAAATACTGTTTTAATCCCATTAAAACTTACCTTGAAAATAAATTTCCTCTCGGCCGGACACTGCTGACAAAGGGCTGTCACGCCGGCAATGTATTTTTGGTAAAACAAAACAGTGGCAGACTCAGTACCGACCCGGATCTGCAACATATTTAAAAACGCAGGTAGCTATGGAAATCAAGGACGGAAAAGAAGTAGTAATCGCCGCCTCAGCAAAAGAGTGGCGCGACTGGCTGGAACAAAATGCTGGTTCAGCCACCTCTGTTTATCTGGTTATTTACAATAAGAATAGCGGCGTAAAAAGTGTCGGATACGTGGAGTCTGTTGAACACGCACTCTGCTTCGGCTGGATTGACAGCAAGACAATCAAGCGCGACGAACATAGTGTTTATCAGACATATACCAAGCGAAAACCTGTCAGCAACTGGGCTAAAACAAACAAGGAGCGCGTTGTAAAAATGGCGGAACTGGGGTTAATGCGCCCGCAGGGGCAAGCCATGATAGACCTGGCCAAACAAAATGGCTCGTGGGAGAGGCTTAATGATATAGATAACGAGGTGATACCGGCAGACCTGCAAAGTGCATTAGGGCAAAATGAAGAAGCGAAACAAAACTTCATGGCGTTCTCACCTTCATCCCGCAAACTGATCCTCTACTGGATTTCGTCCGCAAAACGCTCCGAAACCCGCGAAAAACGCATTCAGGATACAGTGTCAAAAGCAGCAAAAAACGAGAAGGCTGTTTGACATTTCACCTGATCAATCAAGCGATTTTTGCAGCCATATCACGTCAAAATATACTCCGTTTTTAAAACCGACCTGCTTGAAATGGCCACACTCAACGTAACCCAATGCTGCATGAAAGTTCAGGCTTGCTTCATTGTCTGAGGATATATTGACCAATACGTTTACTATTTTCAATTCACGGAGTCTGCTTTCCAGCATATTGTAAAGCTTGTACCCGATCCCTCTTCTTGTAAAACCTTCTTTTAACCAGTAAGTCAGCTTTACGGTTTGCGCAAAGGTACTTTCAGGACGAAAAAGATATGCGTATCCAAAACCGATCAACTCTTCACTATTCCTGACAACATATCCCGGAAGTTCACTCCTGGCAGCTAACATTGATGTAATACTGCTCTTTTCCAGTGGCATTTCAGCAAAGTAGAAGGTGGAATTGGCAACATAATAGTTGATGATAGCGAGCATTTCGTCTGCATCGGACAGACACATTTTGCTGAATGAAATATTTTCCAGGTTCAAGTTGCTGGTTGTTTTTCTGTTTTGTCTAAAATTAGATCCTCTATTGCTTTAACCATTGATCTCCATTGTGGCAGCCCGAACACTTGGGATATAACGATTCTGTCTTAACTTTCCGGTGCGACGAAAGCAATGCCGTAATCATCCCAGGAAAGTGCCATGACCAGAAAAACTACCATTTTACTCGCATTCATTGCGTTGAAATTCCTGTTACAATATGTATTGATCCTCCCCTCCTACGACCTGCACCGCGACGAGTATCTGCACCTGGACCAGGCCGATCATCTCGCCTGGGGTTATATGTCGGTGCCGCCTGTTACTTCCTGGATTGCGCTGATCATCAAAACACTTGGTAACTCCGTTTTCTGGGTGCGGTTCTTTCCGGCACTCTGCGGCGCGCTGACAATACTCGTAGTTTGGAAAACGGTCGAAGCACTCCGTGGCAGCCTGTATGCCTGTGTTCTTGCTGCTACCTGTACGTTGTTTTCTGCATTGCTGCGATTGAACCAGCTGTTTCAGCCCAATTCGGTTGATGTGTTATGCTGGACTACGCTCTACTATTTCCTTGTCAAATACATTCAGACCAGGAGCCCAAAGTGGCTTTACGGCATTGCCGTTGTATTTGCATTTGGTTTTTTGAACAAATACAATGTCGCATTTCTCGTGATCGGAGTTTTGCCGGCTATTTTATTAACAGAACACAGGGTCCTTTTCCTGAATCGTCACCTGTATTTTGCACTTCTGCTCGCCATTGTATTGATTTCACCCAACATTATCTGGCAATATCAGAACGATTTCCCCGTATTTCACCACATGAAGGAACTCAGTGAAAGACAGCTCGTCAATGTGAGCCGCGCCGACTTTTTTAAGGAACAGTTCATTTACTTCATAGGCGCATTGCTCGTGATTGTTCCTGGATTTTACGCGTTGCTGTTTTACAAACCTTTCGGCAAATACAAGCTCTTCTTCTTCTCCATTGTTTTTACGCTGGTTGTATTCACGCTGTTGCGGGCCAAAGGTTACTACGCGATTGGAATTTATCCGATTTACATTGCTTTTGGCGCAGTGTTTGTAGCCGAAAGATTGAAGTCGGTCTGGCTGCGGGCGGCTTTTATTATCATACCAATTACCATATTTATCCCGGTATCGCGCGTTGCATTCCCTAATAAAACCCCGAAGGAAATTGTGGATGGTTCAGGAAGATACAAGCGCGCGGGACTGTTGCGCTGGGAAGACGGAAAAGATCATGAAATCCCGCAGGATTTTGCTGATATGCTGGGCTGGGAAGAACTCGCCGGGAAAGTGGACGCCGCTTATGCGCAATCACCCGATCCGGAGAGTACGCTGGTACTTTGCGACAACTACGGCCAGGCCGGTGCCATTAATTACTATTCCAGGAAAAACGTGAATGCAGTTACATTCAATGCAGATTACGTGAACTGGTTTGACCTGAGTAAAAAATACAAGCACGTGGTGCGCGTCAAAAACGCATGGGAACGTGAAGCGGAGATTAAGGAAACTGCGCCATTATTCAACAATTATTCCATCACCGACTCGGTAACCACCCCCTACTCACGCGAACGCGGCGCAACAATTTTCCTTTTTGTGAATGCAAAAGTGGATATCAATGCCAGAATAAGCCGCGAAATACAAGAAGAAAAATGGTAACCAGGGGCTTCAGCCCCAAAAATCCCTTGCCCCGGGCTTAAGCCCGGGGATCAAAAGATTAGTTGAAAGAAGCTCTGAATTCAAGGGGCGAGTAGCTTGTCTTTGTTTTGAAGAGTTTGCTGAAGGACTGCGGGTGCTCGAAGCCGAGTTCGTAAGCGATCTCGCTGACAGACAAATCTGTAACAGAAAGCCGCTCCTTGGCTTTCTCGATCAGCCTGTTATGAATATGCTGCTGGGTAGTTTGTCCGGTAAGTGTTTTGAGCACATTACTTAGGTAATTGGGTGAAATATTAAGATTTTCTGCCACGTGCTGCACAGTAGGCAACCCTTTTTGCATTAAATCCGGACTGTCAAAATAAGCATTGATGATCTCTTCCAACCGGTCGAGGATCTTGTGGTTGACATTCCTGCGGGTCAGGAACTGGCGGTGATAAAATCGTTCTGAATATTTCAGCAGCAATTCTATCTGCGCAATGATCAAGTCCTGACTGAACTTATCCAGATTTGCCCGATACTCCTGCCGGATATTTTCAATGATCGTATTCAGCGTAGCTTCTTCCTTTTCAGAAACAAAAAGCGCCTCCGTAACACTGTACTCGAAGTATTCGTACTGCTTGATACCCTTGGCAAGCGGCGTGTTCCAGACCAGGTCGGGATGAAGCATTAACATCCACCCCGATTGCTGAACTTCGGTATCAATGTCGGTACCAAACCTGAGCACTTGTCCCGGCGCCATAAAAAACATCACACCGTTGTCAAAATCCACGTCCTGCTGCCCGTACTTCATCTTGATGTGAAAATTACGTTTGAGCGCAATGGAATAGAAATCCTTTACGATAGCAGGGGCATTCCCGGCAACATGCCGCACGAGCGACATATCTATCACGCTTACAAGCGGATGCTCGGGCGCAGGCAAGCCACGGAATCTGTGAAATTCGCTGATGGTCTTGAATCGGGTGGGCTGGATGGTGGACATGTTACAAGTTAATCAATTCTCCCTGAATGCACCTGCAAACTCCTGCGCAAAATCAGCCAGCTTCACCTTTCCCATGCTGGCGGGGCGGTTTTTGACATAATCCTCACCCAGCAACCCGCTGTACAATGCACCGTACATTTCTACCAGCCCCGCTGCAATGGCCGGGTTCATGCCCACAGAAGTCAGGTTGTTGAGCGACTCCTCAGACGAAATAACCACCCATTTCAGATCTGGTTTACCAAGCGCCGCCGCCAGAATGCGCGCAGTTTCATCGCCGGTAAGCTCCTCGCTCGCCACATAACGTACATTTCTGCCCGTAAAGCCGGATTGCAGTTCTTCTGCCACTGCATCGGCAATGTCAAAAGGAGACACCCAGGGAATCATGCTGTCGCCGCCATAATTGACGTAAATACCGCCTGTAGCTTTGATCATAGGCACATAACCATAGAGATTGTAGTAGAAAGAAACCGGTCGCATGTGCGTGATCGAAACGTCCGCAGGCAATGCATTAAGGGTTTGTTCTACATGGTAAGCACCGGCCAGAATGCCATTTCCCTCAGCTAAATGCGCCCCGAAAGTACTGAGATTGACAACCCGCTTCACGCCCGCATGCTGAATAGCTTCGGCGTAATTCTGTCCCAGCTGTTTGTAAAATCCGATGAGGTCCAAATCTTTGCTCAGGTAGCTGTGCGCCGCTACCATGGTGTAAACCGCGTCGGCGCCGGTAAAGGTTTTTGTAAGAAATTCCACATCTTCAAAAGTACCGATAGCCGCTTTCGCACCCAGTTCCTCTATTTGCTGCTGCCTCTCAGGGCTACTGCTGATTACTGTTACTTCGTGCCCGTTGCCGATCAATGTTCCGGCGAGTGGCTTGCTGATGTGTCCGAGCGAGCCTGTTAAAACGATTTTCATTTTGCTGTCTTTTTTTGTTTATGCAAAATTGCGCAGCACCGAAAAAGCGGGCGTAGCCGAATCTACGGTTGTTGTAGCCGAAAGAAGGGCCGGTATGAAGACGCTTTAAACTTTTGGAAAGATATTTGCACAAGCACGAGCAGAACCATCAAATAACATTCCAATGCCCCAGCCCGAACTCACCGGTCTCCAGAAGCGAGCCTCCAGATACATTGATAAAGCGATCAGCTACAAAGTCCGCCCGGGCGAGGTAATCGAAGGTTACTTTTCCGGCTTTGATGAAAAGAATAATGAACGCGCTGTGATACAGATGTCCAATGCAGCCGACACTACCACCCTGCCATTAATGACCGTCGTGAATTATTTCGAGGGTGTCGACGATGAAGAAGTCGAAGGAAATCCGTGATCGCCTGCGATCTGTTATACTCAAAAATGGTCAGGCGTTCCGCGCAAGGATTGAAGGTTGTTAAATGATGTTAAATACTTCATTGTGGAGGACTTGATCGCCGGGGCGCACCTGCTAATTTTTACCTTTATGCAGCTAACTCACGTCCGATTATATGCTGCAAAACTACTTGACCGTCGCTGTCCGTAACCTGCGGGTAAATGCCACTTATACCCTGCTCAACATCCTTGGACTGGCACTCGGAATGTCCGGCGCAACGCTGATCTTCCTCTTTCTCGCACATCACCTCTCCACTGACCGGCACCAGCCGGATGCCAGCAGGCTGTACCGGGTCGTACTCGACCTGCATTTAGACGAGGGAATTGTGCGCGAGCCTGGGTCTGCGTACCCGCTTTCAGCTGCTTTGGGAAAAGATTATGCAGGCGTTGAAAAAACGGGATTTCTCCGCCGGATGCCGATGGTATCGTTTTCAACCAATACAACCGCCGGTCCGCGGCGCTTTATGGAAAAGGAAAATGTCGCCTATGCAGATTACGGTTATATGCAGCTGTTTGCATTGGACTGGCATTCCGGTAATGCGGCAGCTACCATGCAGGAGCCTTTTACAGTAGTTGTGAGCCAGAAACTTGCACGAAAATATCTTGGAACGGAAGATGTAACAGGAAAAATTTTGCGGCTCGACAATGCGCACGATTTAAAAATTACCGGCGTGATCAGAGATCAGCAGTATCCCAGTGATTTTTTCTTTGATGCCTACATTTCACTCCCCACCATCAAAACCATTGAACCTACTAACTGGCAAACTGATTTCGGCTGGATCAGCAGCCGGAATTTTACTTTTGCGAGACTCGCACCCGATACACAGCCCCAGCACATTGAACAGCTTATAGCCAAAAACGGGAAGAAATATTACGTGGACAATGCGCCTTACTACCGGCACCATTTGCAACCGCTGGCTGACATTCACTTCAATGAAAATTACGATGGCAAAATCCGGCGCTCCATTCTCTGGATTTTAGCCGGCGTCGGCTTCTTTCTGGTGTTGGTTGCAAGCATTAACTTCATCAATATGGCCACGGCCCAGGCTGTGAAACGCTCAAAGGAAATCGGCGTGCGAAAAGCGCTTGGGAGCAGCAGGCAGCAACTTTTCTGGCAGTTCAATATCGAAACACTGCTGATTACCCTTCTGGCCGCATTTGGCTCCATACTCTTTACCATTCCGCTTTTCACCCCACTCAATAACTGGACGCACACGCAGGCTTTTCAGGCAGGTAACCTCCTGCAAATGGAAGTGCTGGTTTTCGCCCTCGTTACAATACTGCTGATTGTACTGATTGCCGGTTTCTATCCGGCGGTGATCCTCTCGGGCTTTAATCCGGTCGCTGCTTTGAAAAGCAAGCTCATTTCCCGTCAGGTTGGCGGCATCGGGCTGCGGCGCTCATTGGTGGTCGTGCAGCTGGTAATTGCACAAATCATGATCACCGGCACGCTGGTCATGATGCTGCAGCTTGATTTCTTCCGGAATGCAGACCTGGGTTTTGACCAGAAGGGCGTAATCCGGATAACGCTGCCCAGGCAGACCGGCGAAACCGTTAACAGGCAGGCTTTCCGCAATGCGCTACTCCAATATCCCGAGGTAAAGTCGGTTACTTACCAGTACGACGCGCCTACTTCCGATATGGGATTCGGCGGCTCTGTTCGGTTTGATAATCGGACTGAATGGGAGAAGTTCGTAATCAAAGTACGGTTTGGCGACGCGGATTATCTCAAAACATACCAGATGCCGCTGCTCGCCGGCCGCAGCTTCTCCGACCGTGACTCAGTCCGCGAATTTGTCGTCAACGAGGAATTCATGAAAAAGCTGGGGATTCGCGATGCGCAACAAATGATCGGCAGGTCAATGGAAGACGGTACCTCTGGCTACAAAGGCCGGATTGTGGGTGTGGTCAAAAGTTTTCACCTGCGATCGTTGCACGATGCAACCGAGCCCTGCGCCATTTACGCCCAGCCTGAACAATACCGCGAAGTAGCGATCCGACTCGACTTATCTTCTCTCACCAACTCCATATCCCATATCCGGAAAGCGTGGCAAACGCATTATCCCGGCGAGGTTTTCAACTGGGAATTCACCGAAGAGAAAATTGCCTCCTTTTACGCCAGGGAAGAACAACTAACCAACCTGATCCGCCTTTTCGCCTGGGTTGCAATCGTGATATGCTGTCTGGGATTGTACGGCATGATCTCGTTTATGGTTACTGAAAAAACAAAGGAGATTGGCATTCGGAAAGTGCTTGGAGCCAGTGTTGACAGCATTTTAGCCCTTTTCGGAAAGGAGCTTTTGATCCTGACCGGCATTGCGCTTTTGCTATCTGTTCCCGCAGCTTGGACGCTCATGAGTACGTGGCTAAATCACTTCGCCTATCGCATTGCCCTCCATTGGTGGCTCATAGCAGCAGGCAGTCTGCTGATTGTGCCGATTATTATACTGACCATCGGATTGAAGGTAATGCAAGCGGCCAGAATGAACCCGGTAAATAGCCTCGCCAGTGACTAAAATGTCGCTTTCCACTGTCAGGCAAGATCCGCTCCCAGCCTAACTGCATGAAACTGCTGCGGGCTAAGTGCCACAAAAACTGTCCGTCTGCCGTATTGGCCAATGAACACCTGACCTTGACTGCATGATCCTCAACTACCTTAAAATTGCATTACGCAGCCTGCGCGGCGGCGGCTGGTATTCGGTACTTAATATTGGCGGACTGTCTGTGGTACTTGCCGTGAGCCTGCTGCTGTTCTGGTGGGTAAAAGATGAGCTGACTTTCGACCGATTTCATCCAAATGCCGATCGTACCTACCTCATTAATGCGCATTTCGGGAAAGGGCCTGATGAGAATACATTTACCTCAACGCCGTCTCCTGTCGCTATCGCAGCCACAAACATCCCCGAGATAGAGGCAGTAACGCGCACCGCGCCTTTCCCGGGCAGCATTTTCCGCACAGGTAAGCACTCCTTCACAGAGAAAAGCGGCATTGCTTTCGCAGACACCAATTTTCTCAAAGTATTCGAAGGTTTTAAAGTTATCGCCGGTAATCCTGACAAGCCATTTACAGCCCGGAATGCAATGGTAGTCTCGGAAAAATTAGCAAAGAAATATTTCGGGACCATCGACGTGATCGGGAAAGCCGTTGAAAATGTTGATACCAAAACAACACTCGTAATCAGCGCGGTGCTGGCAAATGCGCCGGACAATTCTTCACTCAGAAATGATATTTATGTCAATATGGATGTCCGCAAGATCATTGCTCCTGAGAGAGGCGGACAAAAACTGATGGATGAAAACTGGGATGATTTCGGGGTTGAAACTTATGTTGTAACAAAGCCAGGCGCAGCTATTCAACTTCTGAATCAACAGCTTACCGCGGCTCACGCGCGTTCGGTAAAGGAAAAGGTGCAATCGGATTACCGATTGCAGTTATTTGCCGACACCCACCTACATCCCGTAGAAGGCGGAGATTCTCCTGAGCAGCAGGTTCAGATACTGGGTATGGTAGCCGTGCTCCTGCTCAGTATCGGCTGCATCAACTACGTCAACCTGACAACTGCGCGTGCGACAAGGCGGCATAAGGAAATAGGTGTCCGCAAAGTGGTGGGCGCAGGTTCCGCGCAACTTGCAGGACAATTACTCATCGAGTCGCTGCTGACATTGGGCATCTCGCTGATCATCGCAGTCGGGTTAGTACAGGCGTTGCTACCCTTTTATTCAAACATAACGGGCAAATCAGGCCGTTTTTCACTTGCTGATCCGGCTGCCTGGCAGGTGCTTTCCGGTATTTTGTTCTTTTGCTTTTTAATGGCCGCCATTTATCCTGCTGTTCTCATTTCGGGCTTCAATCCCGTTGCTGCATTGCGGGGCAGCCACCGACAAACCGGAGCCGCTGGCTTGCGTAAGTCGCTCGTAGTATTGCAGTTTACATTAGCGACGGTTTTGGTCGTGGGTACATTTGTAATAGGAAATCAGCTCCGGTTTATCCGTGAGCGCGACGCGGGTTTTAACCGTGAACACGTTTTCACATTTGAAGGGAAACGGTTTACGCAGCAGTTCAAGCAGGCACTGGCAGGAGAGGCAAGCGTTTTGGCGGTAAGTACTTCAACTGACACCCCGGTGAATGTGCAGACAGGTACAGCTTCCTGCGACTGGGACGGAAAGTCAAAAGACCGCACTCTGGTACTCGCGCAGATCGGCGTTGATAAAGATTTTATCCCCGGATTTAACATCAAGCTGCTGGCAGGAGACAATTTTTTCGGTACCAGGTCCGATTCTGCGCACTTCATTCTAAATGAAACCGCAGTAAAACAAACCGGCCTGAAAGATCCTGTTGGAAAGCGTTTCAAGTGTGATGGTAGCGAGGGTATTATCATCGGTGTTGTGAAGGATTTCAATATGATGTCCGTGCGCGAACAGATGTGGCCGCTTGTGCTGTACAGTACTCCGCAGTCAAATCACATCGTCAATGTGCATACCACAGGCAAGCTTGCGCCGACTGCATTGGCGGCGGCTGAAAAGCTTTGGAAGCAATACCAGCCCGAGTACCCATTTGAATATACATTTCTAGATTCAGCTTACGATCAGCTTTATAAGTCGGAGCAGCAGACGGGACAGCTTTTCAACTTTTTTGCCGGCATTGCAATCCTCGTTTCCTGCCTGGGCTTGCTTGGCCTGGCTTCTTTCGTGACGGAGCAGCGCACCAAAGAAGTCGGCATCCGAAAAGTGCTGGGCGCGACAGTCGTGCACATTACCACCTTACTTTCCATCGATTTTGTCAGACTGGTCTTGATTGCCATTGTAATTGCGACGCCCGTTTCGTGGTATCTGATGGATCAATGGTTAAAAGGATTCGCATTTCAGGTAGAGCTGAGCTGGTGGACATTTGCCCTCGCAGGCGCTCTTTCGCTTTTCACCGCATTGCTTACGGTAAGCTATCAGGCAGTAAAAGCAGCTTTAATGAACCCGACCCGCGCCATGAAAGCAGAATAAGCCTGAAATCACTCTTAAACGCAACTTGAACCGAACTTGACTCGCATTTGAACGGGATTTTGCGGGTTTGAAGCACATTTTTGCCCAAAATCAAACAAGCAAAAATGCTATGAAAAATCTCGTTCAAGTACTGTTCATCCTCCTTGCATTTCAAAGTTTTGGTCAAAAGAAGAGTACCTCCTCCTCACTTAAAAAGAATGACTTCACCATTCCGCTCACTGCTGAAAAATGGCAGTTCCAGGCCGACAAGGTAATCTTTGAGGAGCATCATGGAATAAAGGCAATGAAGCTGGCGCCTAACTCGGGACAGGTGATTTTAAAAGATGTGGTGTTCAGAGACGGTACGATTGAGTTCGATATTGATCCTTCTGCGGCAGAGTTTGCTGAGTCGGTTTATTTCCATCAAAAAGACCAGAAAGAACAGGAGATTGTGTACCTGCGCATGTCGCGTGTCGGCAACAAGCTGGCAAACCAGGGCATTCAGTACTCGCCCTATTTTGATGGGATCAATATGTGGGATATGTATCCCGACTTTCAGGCGCCCGCGATGGTAAAAGCTGGTGAATGGAACCACGTAAAACTGGTTGTTTCAGGCAAGAGATTGCAAGTTTTCCTGAACAATGCAATGCGGCCTGCATTGGATATACCGGAGCTTCAAGGCAGCGCGACGGAAGGAAGCATCGCATTTGAAGGAGCTTCTCATATCGCCAATGTTCAGGTAAAGCCAAATGAAACGGAAGGTTTGAGTCCGCTGGCGCTACCGGATATGACCAGCTATGACGGGCTTTACCTGAGAAAATGGGCGTCCACCGCTCCTTTTGATCTTCCCGTCGGAAGCGAGCTGGCTTTTCAGAATCAACCGAAACCGGAGCTGTTCACGGATTCTATTGCGGCCGAACGCGCCGGTCTTGTAAACCTCACGCGGAGACACGGAGGCAACAAGAGCCGGAAGGCGATCTGGCTGAAAACCAAAATCACAGCCAAAGAAGCGGTGAAAGCTGGCATACAACTGGGTTTCAGCGATGAAGTATGGGTGTTTTTAAACAATCAGATTGTTTTTGCGGATAAAAACCTCTTTCAGCAAAACATGAAACGCTATCCCGACGGTAGGATATCGGTACAGAATGCGACTGTGAAACTAAACCTCAACCAGGGAGAAAACGACCTGCTGATCGGCGTTGCCAACGATTTCTACGGCTGGGGTATCATGGCGCGACTTGAATACAGCGAGGCGATATTGGAGACCGACAATATAGCAGGCGTTATCAGTCTCGCAAAGGAGATCGCCAACCTCGATCCTGAACCTTATACCGGAACTTACAGCAACCCGGAGGTGCAATTCAAACTGACATTTGCGAAAAAGGATAAAGTACTCACCGTCCAGGCTAACAGCAGGCCGCCTGCCGAGTTACGCCAGACCGGCAAGCACACCTTCGCCTACCCCGCCGCGGCGATCCTGTTCGAATTTTCACCTGCCGACAAAAAAGTAATCTTCCGCGAAGGCAGCGACAGCCGCGTCTTTGTAAAGGAGTAGTGCTGGAACTTGAAAATCTCAATTTACATTCTATATTTGTAACTAAAAATTAGTTACATTCTATACACACATGAGTAAAATAGAAAAGCTGCTAGCGCGCTTTTTCAATAAACCTAAGGACCTTACATGGAAGGAACTTGTATTAGTTCTGGAGTTCTATGGATATCGCGAATTGCCGACAGGAGCGACTGGCGGATCGAGACGAAAGTTTGCTGATGCGGCTAAACATATCATTAGCCTCCACAAACCGCATCCAGGGCAAATCGTCAAGTTTTACGTGATAGAACAAGTAATTGAGATTCTTGAAGAAAATGGAAAAGTCAAAAATGATTAACTCACTGTTCTACGACGGGTACACTGCTAGTATTTATTACAGTCCCGCAGATGAAGTATTTTTTGGAAAATTGATTGGTGTAAATGACCTTGTCACATTTGAAGGCACTTCCGTTGAAGCCTTGAAACAAGGTATGCAAGAAGCCGTTGACGATTATATTGAAACGTGCAGGCTGCTGGGAAAGTCTCCTGAGAAGTCTTACAAAGGTGTTTTTAATGTGCGCGTTTCATCAGATCTGCACAAAAAAATAGCCTTGCTCGCCTCACAGTATAATGTTACGCTGAATGATTTTGTAAAATCGGTTTTACAATATGCATCCTCGCATCAGGAGATTGGCGCAGAGGTTTTCGGTGAAAGGTAGCCTTTCTATTTGATCGTGTTCTCCAAAACAATCACCGAAGGGCCGGTGTCGAGCCACTTCTTGCCGAGGCCGGTTGTGTCACCCATTGGCAGGAAGTAAACAAACGAACCCAGAACCAGATCTATATCGCCATCCCCGTCAAGGTCGCCTGCATCCATCACGGACCAGCGACCTTCGGGCGACTGCGGGAAGGTGGAATCCTCAAAGACGAGCTTTCCCCTATTTTCAAGATAAACAAAGCTTTCCTGCGGGTATCGCGCATAATCCGGGAAGAATGAGATCGCGGCGATGTCCAGGTCTCCGTCGAGGTCGTAATCCCGCGCCATCGCTTTGTAAGCACCATTCAGGTGATAAAAATAGCTTTGCTTGAAGTTCGATTTACCGTCATTCAGGAACAGGTATACGCCGTGGTAGCTTTTCAGGATAGGCGTTTTGTCGGCATTGTCGCCGCAGACGTACAGAATATCTTCGAAACCATCTTTATTAAAATCGGCTACCTCCATGTACTGAGAGCCATTAAGTGGCGAAAATGTAAGCAGGCGCTTTTCCTGAAACCGTCCGCCACCCTGGTTTTCATAAAGGAAAATCCCTTCATCTGCCTGCGCCATTAACACGAAAATATCAGGCAGCCCGTCGCCATTTGCGTCTTTGATGATCGCATTGATCGCGCCGGGCCGCTCGTTCAGAATGTGTCTTTCGTAACCGCCCCTGCCATTATTCGCGTACCACGCAAGCTGGCCGGTTTCGTTGCCGAATTCACAAACAACAATGTCCTGGTGCGTATCTCCGTTCAAATCACCAAATGCTGAATGGACCGGACGTCGCAGATTTGAAATAGGAATGTCCGAGGGCGCGTAGCTTTGTTGCGGCGCACTTTTGACCCAGCGCTGAATGGAACCATTTGCCGCGTCTGTCGGAAAAATATTGCTTCCAGTCGCTGTGAGGTACAAACCCTGCTGCGTTTCATGATAATGCACAGGCGCCACAGGCAGTTCGACTGTATATCTTTCTGCAAGACCTTTATCCAGAAAAGTAAGCTTTTTGCGCCTACCCTTCGCATCGCTGAATACCAGCCCCTGCTGATCAGGCAGGATTTTCACCATGGTTGTCAATGCAGGGCGATGCGAAAACGCCGGTTTCCGGTACCTGAAATGCCGCAGACCCATTTTTAGGCGATTTTTGCGGACAGGTACAGCAACCGTATCCGGCGCATTTTGAAGGTAATAAGCTTCGATTTTTTGCCAGTCTTCTTTTGCCAGAACAGGATTTTCAGGAAAGATACCCGCACTCCGAACAAGCGATCCGCCTGTTTTTGGATCAAACAAACTGTCAGGCCTGGCGCCGCCTGCATATATTCCCATGCGTTGTCCCATCGCAGGAAGCACTTTCTGCCAGCTCGACCTGGGCAGCATTTCCGGACCAACCAGCAAATGGCACCGGCTGCAATGCGCGATCGCAAGTTCCCTCCCCGAGCTATTGGAAACCGCAGGCTCCTGAACCCGGGCCGGCTCACTCTGCTTTCTAGATTTACAGGAAAAAATAAGCGAAAGGAGAATGCAGAAAAGTAAAGTATGTTTCATCAATATCTGAAATGCAGTATAAAAGCGCGTAGTTACCAGTCAAAATATATCAACTCCTCCGCTCCCATTTCAGACTAATGCACAGCGTTAACATTCGTGCAAATTCGTGCATTCGTGGCAAAAAACCTACCGACGAGCCTCCTCCACCAGCCACTCCATCGCAAGCCTGACCGCGTCGGGATATGATCCCTCCTGCTTCGCATTATACGCTTCCAGCTCACGCAAAATCACCGGCAAATAAATGAACTTTCGATCTTGCACATAATGCTGCATCAGCCGCTCAGCATCGGCTTTCTTACCCAGATTCTTCGCTATTACGACTTCACCCGCCCGCACGAAATGCTCGTACAAACAGGCTTTCCAGGTGGTATAACCCTGATCGGCCATGCTGCTTTTAACGGGTACAAACAGCTTTTCAGCCGCCGTAATCAACTCTCCCGGCAGCTTGTCGATAATGGGGTTTACAAATGAATGCGCAAATTCGTGGGTGCTCAGCTCCTCCAAGTGTTTCTCATCATCAAACCCCATATTCAACTGCTGGTCATCTTCAAATCGCGGCGCAGCAAATGAGCCGAATACATTGAATGCATGCGACTTACCTTCCGAGATATAGCTCACACCAAAGCCCATTCCTGCGGGGATAGTCAAACTTGGTACGAGGTTATAGCTATCGAAGTGCCCCTGGTAAAACTTCTCCATAGCGGGAACAAACAAGCTATCAGGTAGCCCGCTCCGAACCTGCGCAAGCACATTATCGTATTTTAACCGGTTTTTGGTCAGATAAGAATCAAAGTCCACTTCTTTGTAAAGCTGGTTCATTGCTTCAATGAATGCAGCTGCATTTTTACTGGCTTCCTCCTTGTCTCCTTTCGCGGAAAACCTTTTATAGTACTTGAAATCGATGTCCTCATTCAACTTTGCATTCGGAAAATCGTCCAGCTGGACCAGCAGATTGATGAAGTAATCGAGCCAGATATCCTGCGCAAAACCGATTGCCACAGCCAAATGCGGACTTTTTTCATGCGCTTGGTACTGCCGGTACAGATCCAGTCCGTATGCATACCGGATTCGCCGTTTCTCAGGATAATCGCTGCTCGTGCGGGCATGTGCGCCTTCGTAGCCCAGAAAATACACGAAGCCGAGGAGTTCGGCATTCTTGTTGATTTTGACCTGAATCTGAGTGTTCCGGGCTGCTGCAAACGGAGCCCAACTGAGGGTTAACAGAAATAGAAGTTGCCTGTACATGGGGATAAATTGCTTGTGAGTAATGCAAGCAAAACAAGCCAATGGAACAAAGCAATGCGCTTTGAAACAGAAGTCCGGACGTCCGGGATCAGGATTCCGGACTTATTTATTGACAAGCAGGTACTCCGACGGCGCCTTGCCAGTATGCTGCCGGAACACCTGATTAAATGTAGATTTGGAACTGAAACCCGCTTCCAAAGCCAGCGCAAGCAATGTTTTATGCTGCTCTCCCGGGTCAGCCAGTTTCCGGATCACCTCTTCTACACGAAATGCATTGACGTAGTGATTGAAGTTGGAACTGTGGTGTGTGTTGATCAGATAAGACAGATACCGCGGCGGCAAATGCAGCTTTGCGGCCACCTCTTCCAGCGTGAGCTTTGACTGCATGTGCAATGCATCTTCGCGAAAAGCAGCTTCAAGCCGGCCCAGCTCCCGTGAGTCATTATAATGTGCGAAGACAGACTTATCAGTAGACTTTAATTTCACCAAAACCGGCAGCTGGTAGAAATGCGGATTGACATAACCTGCATAGCCCAATGCAAAAAGACAGCCGGTAAGCAAAGCCTCGATCGCAGCAAACACACGCAGGTTCAACCCCACTCCCGCTGTCCAGAGCAAGGTTAACGTTGTTAGAAAAGCAAACAGGCCGTAGATTCCGATTACCTGGGTAATACTCAAATCTTGCCCGCCCCGCTTCCATTCCTGTTGAAACCGAAATAATTTCAGGCCGTAGAACGAGAGCACAGCGAACATCCCGGCAATGGGCAGTATCTCGGTCACGAAAAACCAGGCCGGATTTTCAAGCAGCGAAGGAACGCGCTGATCAATATGCCGCCAGTAAAGCCGCCACGAGGTTAGTCCTATTACTTCAAGCAACGATGGCGTGAAAAGTAACCACGACCACCTGGGTGCACGATAAGCAGGCGCCGTTGTGTATTGTACAAAAAACCAGAGCGAAACGGGCAGCACAAGGTAACTCTGTAAATTCCAGAATGGAAAACTGTCAGGCCGGCTATGGTAATGTACCTGCATTCCCCAGGCATTGAGTATCTCCAATGCGAAGATGTACAGAATCAAACCTAGAAACAGGTTTGCCCGCTGCTGCGTAATACCTCGTACGATCAGCGACAAGCTCAGCACAATTCCTTGTCCGAATGCCAGCAAATAGACGATAGACTTCCAGTTTTCCATTCTGTTTTTACATTCTGCTACTCCTCCGCTGTACTGTTATTTTTTCGATAATGGCACTTGTGTACTTGTTTTCAGGTATGCGATCAGCTCTGTTACTTCTTTGTCACTCAGGTTGTCCAGCAATCCCGGTGGCATCATGGAAGCCTCGTTTACTTCCCGGGTTTGAATATCAGCCTTGTTTACAACCACTGCATCCTGCCCCACAACGCGCAGGGTTAGCTGGCGATCGGTTTCCTTGGCAACATTTCCGACGTAAGTACGGCCGTCGCGCATGGTTACTACTACCATTTTGTAATCATCCTGGATTTCGCCGCTCGGGTCGAGAATGTTACCGAGCAGGTAATCAAGGTTGGCCCGGTTGGAGCCGGTAAGCTCGGGACCAATCGCGCCGCCTTCGCCATACATTTTGTGACAAGGCGCGCAGGTGCGCTGAAAAACAAGCCGTCCTTCTGTTTTGCTGGCCGCAGAAACGGATTCATCGGTCAGCAGGTCTTTGTACTTTTTATAAGCTTTTTCATCAAATGCCACGTGGTCAATCGGCCCCCACACTTCCACAAAACCGCTGCCGACTACCCTGCGGAGCTGACGTGCTACATAAGTCGGAACATCTTTTTTCGGGATTGATTTATTGGCAATCGCCTGGGTAAGCAACCAGCCAGACTTGGGTCTGGAAGCAAGCGTTTGTATCGCCTCAGACTTTTCAGTGGCAGAGAATTTGGGATAGTTTTCGATCAAAGACTTAGCCAGCGGCTCACTTTCGAATGCAGCCACACTCCGGATCGCGTCGAGGCGTAATGCCGGGCTGCTCAATAATGCAGGTAATTCGGCGGCCAGCTCCGGGCGCTGTCGGGCAGTGAGTGATTGCAGCGCCTTCTGTTTTTGTTCAATGGGCGCGCTCTTGCTCTTTAAGGTAGCCAGGTCCGTCTTGGCGGCTTCGGTGTTGCCAAATTGCCGGTTGAGTTCCAATGCGAGCGCCGCTGTTGCTTTATCCGATTGCTTCAACTTGGCAAGAACAGCAGTCCAGTTAGCGGGCGTTTTGATATCGGTCCGGTCAGACAGCGCATCCTGCATTCCTTTCAACAGATCCATTCTATTCACAGGCGCTTTGCCGATCGCGGCCACCAGCGTTTCCACCTGATCTGCATCTACAGTCCGCCGGGCGATATACTCAGTAACCATCGGGATCTTCGATTTAGCCGACAACTCCAATGCTTTCGCAGGATTTTCCTTTACAAGCGGCTCTACACCAAACCAGATCATTTTAGGTAAATTATGATCTCCCGCATCCTCGCCGTGCGCAACAAGCCCGGTCGCTATTTTCCATTTCAAATCCGCATTGACGCGCTGCAATGCCGAAGCCAGGTACAATCTGACAACCGGTGAAGGATCTTTCTGCGCCATTTCAGCGAGCCTGGTACTTACCTCTTCGGCTGGCTGCCCGTTTTCACACAAAAACTGGATAGCCCAGGCGCGTACATACGCATCCTTATCCGCCAGCGCAGCAGTCAACTGCTTTCCGGGAAGTGCGTTTGTTACCTGCAATGCCCACATCGCCCGCAGCCTCTCGTCGGCAGAACCGTCTTTGTAAATTCCATTCAGCTTATCCAGGGCAGGCTGGGCAATGCTGCCTTTGCCAGCCCGGTTCTGCAAAATAACCCTCGCCCGTCGCGCGTGCCAGTCACTTTTGCTGGTCTGCAATGAAGCCAGTTCCAGGTCACTCATTTTAGTCAGATCGGTGTAGCGACCGGTGAAGTTTTCGGCCAGTGAATTTTTCGGGGTTATCCTGAAAATACGTCCGGTTTCTGAATTCAGAACGTCGGAACCGCAGATATCGGCATCGTGCCAGTCGAGCACATACATAGCGCCTTCCGGCCCGATTTCCATGCTGAAACCTACCCACTGCGCATTGTTGGCCATCATAAAATCATCTCCATGCTTGCCACTGAAGCCCGAGCCCTTGGGTATCAGTACGTCGGACAAAATGCCGTGCTCGTGAATGTTAGCCATGAATATTTTGCCCTTTTCGGATGCGGGGAATGCGTCCGACTGGTAAATGCGTGCGCCGCCGTGCGCCGAACGGTGACTGTGGTCGGCGATGGTTTTGATATCGTTATACACATAGGGATTGAAATGCTGCCCGCCCTGACGGTGGTAAATGCCGCCCGGTACCACGTGCCACAAATGCGGGATCACGCAAGCCGTGATAAAAAGCTGCCCTTTTGCATCATGATCGATCCCCCAGGGATTTGAAAAACCGTGCGCAACTACCTCAAACTTCTGCTTTGTAGGATGGTAACGCCACACGCCGCCATTGATCTCCTGCCCGTCTTCAACCGGGATATTTTCGGGAAATGGGTCTTTGTGCTTGTATAACTTGCCCTTTCCAACAGGTTTGCCCACTGTTGAAGGTGTTGCAAAGCCCTGCAAGCCGTACAGCCAGCCATCGGGTCCCCAATGGAAACTGTTTAATGTTTCGTGGCGGTCACGGATACCCCAGCCGGTCAGGCGTACTTCAATGTCATCCATATCTGCCTTGTCGTCGCCGTTTTTGTCAGGAATAAAAAGCAGGTTTGGCGGCGCGCCTACGAACACTCCATCGAAACCAACCGCCAATGCAGAAGGGAATGCAATACCTTCTGCAAAAACCTTCCGGGAGTCTGCTACCCCATCTTTGTCTGTATCTTCCAATATGAGAATCCGGCTGGTACCTGCATTTGAAAATCCTTTGCCGCGTGATTCGTAATCCTTGTTTTCAGCGATCCACATTCTACCTTTATCGTCCCAGCAAAAAGCCATGGGCTGCGTCATCATCGGTTCGGAGGCCCAGGCATTTACCTGGTAACCCTCTTTGATCGTCATCGCAGCGACAGCCTCCTGTGCACTGAGAAATTTAGCTTCCCTGCCTTCCTTTTGCGCCAGCGCCCACAGTGCAGTTGCATTGTAAAGGCCGTTATCTCCTACAAATTCTCCAAAAGTTTTATTCAGCTCCACATCATTGAGCTCACCGGTATAAATCACCAGCTCGTTCTTGATCGTCTCGGTTTCCCCTTTTTTAATATACCAATCTCCCTTCCGCGCCCGCGCCGGACCTGCGCCGAGCTGGTTATCTACCCGCCAGATGGTCGGATATCCTTTATTTTGCTTGTGATCCAAAACTGCAATGTGCGCCAGGTCGCTCCGGCCTTCTACCTGCATTGCAATGTCCACCCAATGCGCCGCCTGGCCTTCTGCCTTTTCGTTCTTCTGCCTTGCTGCATTCACTACCTCTCCTTTGATGCCTTCTTTCCAGGGCATACGCACAAACAGCCCGCCGTAATCGTATTTCCCGATCGTCACGTCAGTCTGGGCTTCGCCGTTCCATTCCAGGTCAAGCAGGTATTTGCCGTTTTTTTGCCGCATAGTCCAGTTTTGTGTTTCTGTCAGCACTGCAGTTCCGGTAGAATCAAGCAGGTTATAGACGGTCTGCCATTTTACTTCCGGACCTTTTGCTTCAATCACCTTTGCAGATACCTTTTTCCAGTAACCGTCTGCCGGATGGTGAAAATAGTCGCGGCCGTTTACGCGGGTATAACCCCAGTAGATGCCGGTCTGGTGTTTGTGGTGCCCGGGGCTGTATTCGGTGAGGATACCTTTTCCGTCAGGCGCCACAATGGGATGCAGGTAGGGACGAAAATCCGGCTTGGCATTCTGGGTTACCACCGGCTTACTTTCATTGCCCCGAAAAATCTGGATTGTTTCACCGTCAGCACTTTGCACTGCGCGGAGTGTCACTTCTGCAGGTAATTTTTCGGTGGGTTCGGGGTTTCTGAAATGATGATGGAGGTTTGCAAATAAAAAAACGAGGAAAAGGGTTGTAGAGTTAATGATATTCATAGAAAAATACTGATTTTAGTAAGCAGCTGGATCGGTTTTTAACAGCCTTCGAGTGCATTCTTAAGTAGGATATATCCAGAAGTTACTCCTGCTTTTTTCAAGTTCATCAGCATGACTTTTATCAAACTCATATTCCTGTTTGTCCTCATCATGATCATGCAGTACCGCGGCATTATCTACCGGACCAGCAAAAAAAGCGGGAAAGGTGACGAATTGACCGCGATAAGAGAGTCAATTCTTCCTAAAAGCGTGAATATGAACGGATCCTGGCGCATGTACGGCATGAACCAGCGTGACCCTTCTGTGATCGTCCCCGGTGAAGACGCGATGGAGAACACGCCATTCAGCGAGAAAGAACTGTTTATCTCTTTTTTCCCCGACGGTAACTTTACGCAGATCCGTGAAAGTGCGGATTACAATGTAGGCAAATGGTCTTACGACAGCAGTTCACAATCCGTGTTTCTTACCTCAGCCCGCATGACGCAGGAGGTGGGCGTGCAGTTTAAAATGGCGCAGGGCGGTGTCCGGGTAATGAATTTCAGCTTTAACCCCTCAGAGGGAATGCTGCTGATGGAGTTTGCGAAGAATGTCAAACCTTTTCGGGAAGATCCATTTTATCCCGAAAACAATCAGTGGCGGATCAAACCGGCTGCATCTGAAAACGATTCACAGATCCGCGCAAGATTGCGCAACAACCTACTGCATAATGCATTGATCCTGAAAGCAGCCAAGACCAGGGAACAGGATAATGTATCCTGGGAATTTTCGGAAGGTATCATCAGAATTTACAATCCAGGAATCGGCATTGTCAAACCTGACAAGGTACCGGCTTCCTGGATTGATGGTTTTTACTCGAAGGATGAAGCGATGAAGGCTTACCGGATGTTTGAGCAATATCTTAAATCCACCCGCCACAAAAGTTCCGGAAAAGGGAACTGGGTGGAACAGAATTACAACATCCTGTTCAATATATACGAAGGTCTCGGCAAGTGACAATATCAGAAGGCGCGCAGCTTGCCACGCGCCCCTGCGGAGGAGGTTTACAGAATGTAGAATTTATCGGGCTCGTAAGCCGAAGGTACCTGATCGTCGCGCATCATTTGTCTCAGATCGCGCTCAATGTTTCTTGAAATAGTCAAAACAGGAGTGTCAGTTGGCTTATTTTCAAATGGATCCTGTAAATGGATCGCCATTTTCTCAATTAAAAAGAAGCATGCAGTAATCACGATCAGCACCGGTACCATCAAAAATCCGAACAACTGAACCAGACCAAATGGCAGCAGCAAAATAAAGAAGTGGAGCGCCAGATGAATGTAAAGACTGTAAGTTGACGGGAAAACCGTGTTTTTGATCCGCTCGCATTTACCCATTGAGTCGCAAAGCTTCGTAAGCGTACCATCAATTTCTATCTGCTGATAAGGGTTTACCCAACCTTGCTTCAATGCATTTTTAAGATCGCGGGCGTGCAATTGGAGCAGACCTACGTGTTTGTTGTCGTAGTCTTTCACAAATTCATATTCCTCATCGGTCACAAATTTCCGGATCAATGGCATCGGATCATCTTTCCGCAGCCCCTTCCCCAGCGCATAACACCAGGCAATCTGCCTTTTGATCATCCGGTGTTTAAAACCGTCAATGCTCTCGGTTCCGTAAGGCTCTTCCATTAAATGAATGATCTGCCGGGCCAATGTACGCGAGTCGTTGACAATGGCGCCCCAGATAATCCGGGCTTCCCACCAGCGGTCGTAAGCCTGGTTGGAACGGAATGCCAGAAGCAGCGAGATAATTGTACCGAGCACAGTCGGTACCGTCATCGGAATGGAAATATTAGTGATATGAAAATTCTGGTACACGACCTCGATCGCTACCCCATACACTGTGACAAACAGGATTTCGTATTTTATTTTTCCGAAAATATAACGGATAGGGATATTCTTTTTGAGCAGCATAGTTTCGTCACTTTATCATGATCACAAATTCTTGTTGGAAGCAATATCACTGCATGCTGTTTGCGTGTGCAAAGGAGCCTACACTGATCAGATCAGCATTTACCATTGGAATGCCGCATTTTTTTAAAACAGGGAGCGCATCAAGACTGCTCTTGTTGAGTTTGGGGAAGCCGTATTTTGCAGAATAGGCAATGCAGTCTACTTCGTGGTATTCGAGGAAGTTCTTCAATCCGGCGATCTTGTTGCCGTAGAAAAAATCGATTTTGACACTTTGCAGCTTATCGGGATAGTCTTCTTTCAATGCACGACAGTCTGCCCAGAAGTCTTCGGAAACAAATTCATATTCTTTCTCCCGGTAACCTGAGAACAGCAGGTCCTGGATATCGTCGGCAACATGGAACAAGTGTGTAAACACCAGCTTCACATCTTCATTCAAATCTCTTGCAATTGTCTCAGCTACCTGGATACCCTCGTGTGTAAAGTCCGTCGGAATCATTACAGTTTTCATACAACTCTATCGGTTTGATTAACAATGATTTTGCTGATCTAAATCAGTGATACAATGTTACGGCAGAGTTATTAGGCTGTACTAAGAGCTACATTATAATACGGTGAGAGAGTTATTAGAAGGAAATAAGAATATTAAAACGGGATTAGAGCCCCTTATAACAGAACGGAAGATAGGTTTTAAAACGCGTTCCCTCACCTACTTTGCTCCACACTTCGGCTTTGCCCTGGTGCATCCGGATAATGTTGTGCGCAAGCGGAAGCCCGATCCCGTAGCCTTTGTAGCGTTCCGTGTTTGACGCTCGGAAAAAGGGAACAAAGATCTGCCCGATCTCGCGGTCAGGTATCCCGATACCCTGATCGGCTACTTCCACGATCACGTAGGTTTTGTCGTGACTGATCGAAACCTGGACCGGCCGGTTGTCTGAATACTTGCAGCTATTGAGCACGATATTGCTGAATGCAGCTTTCAAAAGTACCTTATTTCCATTGATCACAAGCTTTTGCTCCTCCTCGGGCAGGTTCTCAAAGTTGATGGAAACCTTATTGTCGGGGATAATTTTGTCCGCTGCTTCTTTGACAGAGAGGATCAGCTCGTCGACGCGCAATGCACCCCATTCTTCTTTTTTCCCGTCAAAACCGGTTTGAGCAAGACTTAGCATACTGCTCGTCAGGTGTTCAAGCTTTTCAGATTCCCGGTAAATATTCTCGAAAGACTGCCGCGCACCTTCCGAAAGTCCCGCCGTTGAAAGTCCGATCTCAGCCTCGGCGCTGATCACAGTCAGCGGGGTTTTAAATTCGTGCGAGGCATTGCTCACGAAATTATTCTGTATCTCAAATGTTACTTCCAGCCGGTCGAGCATATCGTTGAAAGTGCGCGCCAAATCCTGGATATCGTCGCCGCTGTCGTCTACGATCAGCCGCTGGTGCAGGTTGCGCGCATTGATCCCCTTTACATTGCGTACAATGCGCTGGATCGGCTTGAAGATCTGCGTTGAAAAGAGCTTTCCGAAAGTGAAAACAAAAATGAGTGAGATAAAGAAGCCGGTTACCAGCAGGTTTTTAAGATTATCCATTTCGGCCAGCCCGTATAGGTCCACCGCCGACGAAATCATGATTACTTTTCTATTACCACTCGTAATGTACCTGCCTACATAGGTGGTATCCTTTTCGAAGTACCGGGCTTCCTTTGTTCTGGCGAGCTCGTCGTAGAAAACCTGCGGCAATGGCAGCTTCTTCTTCACGCCTTCATCATTAAGTGACAACAGAATGCGGTGTTTTTCGAAAGGCAGGTCGCCCAGATGCCGCTCTTTAATATCGTAGTAGATCGGCTTTCGCGATTCATTTTCTTCCAACACAGCATGGCCGATGATATCAGACCTTACTTCAAGCCGGTGGAAAAAGCTGGCAGCGATACTCTCCGAGCCGAAAATGTAAACGAAAACGCTCAGGGCCAGGATAATGCTTGCCGAGAGTACCGTAAAGATGATGGCAATCTTATTTTGAATCTTCATAAGACTGGCGAATCACGTAGCCCATTCCGAAAACCGTGTGGATCAGCTTAACGTCGTGGTTTTTATCAATTTTCTTGCGCAGGTAATTGATATACACGTCTACTACATTGGTACCCAGATTGAAATTAATATCCCATACATTTTCAAGGATTTCAATGCGGTTCAATACACGGTTGGTATTGGAAAGCAGGTATTCGAGCAGGCGGAATTCGGTGGCGGTCAGGTCGATTGTGCCCGACCCTCTTTTGACAGTTTTGGTAACCTTGTCCAGCACCAGGTCGCCAATGCTCAGAATGCCGTCATTCCGCTCGGGTTCGCGGCCGCGGCGGGTCAAAGTGCGCAGCCTGGCTTCCAGTTCGGCCAGCTTAAAAGGCTTTGTCATATAATCATCAGCGCCTGCATCCAGCCCCGACACGATATTCTCCGTCGTTCCCAATGCAGTGAGCATCAAAATCGGTGTGGTGAACTGCGCGCTGCGGAGCCTTCTGCACACTTCCATGCCGTTAATGACAGGCACCATCAGATCCAGTATAACGATATCAAATGCATGTTGAAGCGCCATTTGCATACCCGACTGTCCATCCATTGCAACCGCAATCTCGTGCCCCGAAGCAGAAAGTCCACGCTGAATTACGGAGATTACGCCAGGATCGTCTTCAATAAGCAAAAGCTTCATCAGGGTTTTTATTTGTACATGAAACGTGTGAACCAGTTTTCAAGGTATGAAAAAACCGCATTCAAGCGACCGGGCCGCTATCTAATTTGACAAAACCGACATTTCGGGCACAAAAAAAGGGAAGAAATTTTCTTCCCTTTTTGCGTAAACCTTGCTGACCTTCTCGTGAAGGCCCGTTCAATTACTTAGCTGAATTGCTTTTTAATTGAAGCCCTACGATTGCCGCTTTCTGTGCAGCATTGTGCTTATTGGTGTCAATTGTCAATTTATCCTTCTGCGGAGCCGGGCTTTCCAGAACAGGAAGCGAAGCTGGCAATGCAGCAGATGATACGCCTACTTTGGTTTTCTCTTCTGCTATATATGTAGAATTATTCGCATTAGCGTAAGTAGCGATAGTCATAACCATCATGGCAGTAGCTATCATTGTTTTTGCATTTTTCATTGTTGCTATTATTTATTGGTTCTTGTTATCTGTCTCTCATTTGACAGTACAAATATACTACAATATTTCGCAAACAAGCGTTCAATGCATTTATCAACAAAACAATATTCTGTTCAAAACCTGAATTTACCTCCATTCACAAGCACAGAAATCAAGCATAAAAATGGTATTATTCAAATATGACTTTCATCAAAATCCATCTTATCAAGGATTTTGGCTCAAATAAGATTTGGCAGTGCAAGTAACCTTTGATAAGGGATTGTTAACCTTCCGTTCACATTGGAATACAATTTGGCATATGGATATTTTCGCCGAATTTTCTTCTGAATGGATTTTATCAACACGGTTTTTTCAGGCAAATTCCCGAAGTATGAAGGCTTTAAACGAAAAAAAATTTTGAATTAGCTTCAAAATTTTTTTCATAAATGATTAAACGGCTGACTTCAAGCTGCTTTTGTGCAGGTAGCGGCCGTGAAAAAGAAGAAAACAGCCGGCTTACATCGGCGTATTCGGCGTCTCGACCGAAGGTATATGGATGGTAATTCCGGAAATCTGGCAAAGTGCAAGGAATTCGGAGAGTGAAGGGATACCTCCCTTATTCAGAATATTATCTGCCGTTTCCTTCGCAATACCTGCTTCTTCCAGCGCCTGGTCCAGATCAAGGGCTTTTACCTCGATGATCTTCCTGATCTCGCCGACCAGTTCCTTTGCGCGTGCTTCGTAGATTGTGATATCCGTGTCCATTGCTCGTTGTTTTTTAGGCTAAAAGATTAAAACTATGCCACAGAGCGCAAACAAGCTGATTCTTTTTGGCGTAAGATTTGTTGGTACCTGTGAAACAAACACTAAATAAATCAGTCAATGAGCACCACAACACAAAATCCGGCTACGTTCCGCATTGGTGGAGAAATAGAAATTAACCGCCTGGGATACGGCGGAATGCAGCTTACCGGTCGCGGCGTATGGGGCGACGCACCCGACCGTGAAAATGCCAAGAAAGTATTGCAGGCCGCAGTAGAAGCCAGCGTCAACTTTATTGATACAGCAGATTCTTACGGTCCGCATACCAACGAGGTACTGATCGCCGAAGCGCTGCACCCCTACCCTCAAAACCTGCTGATTGCCACCAAAGGCGGACTGGAAAGAACAGGCCCGAACCAATGGCCGGTCAATGGCGATCCAAAGCACATCCGCGAAGCGATCGACGGAAGCTTGAAACGGCTGAAACTTGACGTAATCGATCTGTGGCAGCTGCATCGTTTTGATTCCAAATTCCCTGTTGAAGAAACACTCGCACCTGTTGTTGATGCGGTTAAAGCCGGCAAGATCAGGTTTGTGGGACTTTCGGAAGTGGATGTTGCGCAAATAGAACAGGCTGAAAAGGTGGTACCGATCGTTTCGGTCCAGAACCTTTATAACCTCGGCAACAGACAATGGGAAAGCGTACTGGACTATACCGTACAACGCGGAATGGCATTTATTCCGTGGTTCCCGCTGGCTTCCGGCCCGGATAAGATGAAGAACAAGATCGAGAAAATTGCAACTGCACACGGCGCTACCACTGCGCAGATCGCATTGGCGTGGCTCTTGAAGCGTGCCCCGAACATTCTGCTGATCCCCGGAACAAGCTCACTGACGCATTTGCAGGAAAACCTCAAAGCAAGCGAAATCGAGCTTTCGGAGGAAGATTTCAAAGCGCTTTCAGAATAGCATTTCCAGCTCAAAGAAAAACCCTGGCTCGTCAACGTGCCAGGGTTTTTCTTTACACAAAATCATCGATCAACTTACTGTCGCTACATTCTGCGCCTGCTTTTGGGCTTTCAATGCCAGCTCGGTTGCCAGGAAACAATGCTCCTGCGACATGGCGGTTTCAGTCCGGTTGAGCACATCATCTACCAGCTGCCGGCCGTAAGGGAGCTCTGTCTTGCTGCAATCCACATAGACCGTCTCCTTATTATTGACCAAAAACAGGTGGTTACCACCGTCACGGCCGCCTATATCTACGTTTTTACGTATCTCTATAAATCCTTCGGTTCCCAGCACTGTTAGCCGGCCGTCGCCCCAGGATTTCAGCCCGTCGGGCGTAAACCAGTCAACCCGGATATAACCTGCGCCGCCATTCCCTCTCAGCATAGCATCACCAAAATCCTCGAATTTCGGGTACTGCGGGTGATTCACATTGCCTACCTGCGAAGCAACAACTTCGGCTTTGGTTGAATTGGTGAAGAAAAGGAACTGGTCAAACTGGTGTGAAGCAATATCACATATAATGCCGCCGAAGCGCTTTTTATCAAAAAACCATTCAGGCCGCGTATTCGCATTCATCCGGTGCGGCCCCAGTCCGATCGTCTGCACAACTTTCCCGATCGCACCTTCTTTTATAAGCTCGCCCGCTTTAATGGTAGCGCGGTTTTCGAGCCGCTCGCTGTACATAATGGAGTAAATCCGCTTGGTATCCTTTTGAACCTTGCGCACCTGTGCAAGTTGTTCGAGACTGGTGATGCCGGGTTTGTCAACCATATAATCCTTTCCGCTTTTCATTACGCGGATACCCAGCGGCGCGCGTTCGTCGGGAATGCCCGAGCTCAGTATCAGCTGAATGCTTTTATCATCAAGGATCTCTGCCTCGCTCTTTGCCTGTTTGGCATTGGGGTACCTTTTGGCAAAAGCAGCGGCGAGGTCTTCTTCTTTGGCATAAAATGAGATCAGCTCGCCACCACCGCGGGTAACTGCCTCCACCTGGCCGTAAATGTGACCGTGGTTCATTCCGATCACCGAAAATTTAATCCTGGGCGGCATCATAACAGGTTCAGGTTGCGCATACTCCCTCGTTACGGGCTTGGCGATAAGGTTATCGGTCAATGCCGGAAGCAGCATCAAGCCGGCGGCCGAGTTGACAGAATTTTTGAGGAACTGGCGGCGGTTATCCTGTGGATCTTTCATGCTTGGGTTGAATGATGTGATGACGATAAAAGCACATTTTGTTCATATATAATGTACTCTCAACAACGACATCATATTTCCGCATTTCCCCCTACAAGTAAGCCTATTTGTTACCCACCGAAACACCGAACGTAATCCGTGAATCGTTGCGCTTCCTGGTTGCTTCAACTACACTTTCATAAGAGTTTTCAAAACTGGTACGCAGACTGATCCATTTATTGAGCGGCAATTCCACCGACACGATGGTATTCCACCGGAGGTTAGAAAGATCGTTCAATGCCGGTTGCAGGAAAGTAATATGGTTAATGCGCACTTTGTCCTGTGCAAATGAATGCTTCCCTTTCACGCGGAAAGAATTACGGATCGTTGTTACAGTTGGTATTTCAACAAAATTCGTCGATTCATATAAAACGGCATTGGTCAGGCTGAGGTCGTTTTTAGCCGTTTTAACCAGCCGGTATCCAATCCCCGCACCCGCCATTTGCCGGACATCAATGCGACGCAAATTGCTGTTTTCCAATACACCCAAACCAAAAACGTAAGTTTTCCGCTTTTTAAACACATCCACAAAAACGTCCACATAACCGTCACGCTCGGCCAGGATGCCGCTTTGTTTACCATATGTAAAGCGTGGATTGGACGCGACATTGATCACCGGTCCGCTGAAAATAAGCTCCGCCCGCAATACCATCAGGCTGCGGTTCACATTCCCTCTCGTAAAGTTACCGTCGCCGACAAACCGGTACCGGATCGTATCAATCAAAACCTGCCGCGGTCGCAGCGAAGTATCGGGCCGGGAGCCTGCAACGGAGTCGGCGGGCAGGATCTTGATTGCTTTGGAAGTAGAATCCTGCGCAATCGCCGGGGCAGAAAAGACAAGCAAAAGGAAAGCGGCAAGCTTCGCGAAATGGAGACGAGTCGAATTTTTCATTACCGCGACAGCGCAAAATAATAATGCCAAAACTGCACCAGTGCGCTGCCTAGCCGTTTTTTTCAAGGTCTTTGACTTTCGCAAGGCGACGATTATGTCTTTCCAAACCGGTGAACTCTGCATTCAAAAAAGCTTCGACCAGCTCCTGTGCTGCATTCACTCCGGTGACGCGGCCGCCCAGACAAAGCATATTGAGATCATCGTCCTCCACACCCTGATGCGCCGAAAAATGATCCTGGATCAATGCCGCGCGCACACCTGCGACCTTGTTGGCCACCACAGAAGCGCCTACCCCGCTGCCGCAAACGGCGATGCCCCGCTCTACCTCATTGCTTACGATCCCGCGCGCAAGGGGAACCACGAAGTCGGGATAATCATCCTGATTGTCAAGCGTAAATGCGCCATAATCTTTAATCGTGTATCCTTTGCCGGCCAGATAGGATTTTAGATGTTCTTTCAACTCGTACCCTCCGTGATCAGCTGCTATTCCGATTTCCATATTGGTTATTGTTAAGTAATAAATGCGTGGCAGGTGCCCCGGGCTCAATTTCGGTATTTCCGGCTAAAATCACCAGCGCCGGATTTCTTTTCGGCTTTTGACATTAGTTGGTTATTTTGCTTCATGATAAACAATGAGCCGTCGGAAACGGAGCGCCCGAGCCTGCATAATTTTATATTACCCAATTTTGATACCGGCAACTTTTCTGTCAGCCACATTCTGCAGAATTGTGCCACAATGCCAGACACTGGCAAAAGAGGCTATTTCGAGATCCAGCCAGCCGAAATCGATATTCATTATGCCAACTTCAAGCTGCAGGGACTCAGCGGCGAGCTCAACAAGGTCATTGTCAAACAGAATGCAAGCCTCATTCAGATTTACTGCGGCTGCGGCCAGCCCAAGAAAAAACTGTGTGAACACCAGGTTCAGATCCTCTATAACCTTTTACAACGCAAAGACTTACGCGTATTTTTTGATAAAACACTGCGAGTCGCGCGGATACGTGAAGTAGCCGTTGATTATGGTTTGGAAAACGAACCAGACCCGGATACCTACTTTCAGCTGACCTACACCAACCGCGAGTTGCAGATCAGGCCCAAACTTAAAGAGCTGGTTCCGGTAGACAGCCGCTCCGTGACATTGCTCGGAGAAAGCCTGCTGCCTTCCAATGCCAGTATGCTGCCGGATATCGAACAACGGCCACAAACCCGCCAGCTTGTCGTGATCGGTCACAATAAGTATTACGAAAACTTCTTCGCGGAACTGTATGAGGCAGCAACAACGCGCGACGGGAAGATCAAAAATCCCATTACGCCGCTGAGCCCGCTTGAACAAATATGGAAGACCGAGGATACGGAAACGGTTAAGTTCTTCACCGCCATTGCGGGATTTCAGAACAACTTTCGTAAAAAACAATTTGCAAGCGACGTTGCCGGCCTGCGGGCGATCCTTAAAAATCCGGTTCAGGCAGATTTCTGTTACCACAATCCCGAGGTATCCGAAAATATCAATGCAGCTTCGGTTGTTCCCGTCAAATTACAGCAGGTGCCCGTTGATTTGCAATTGAGGATCGACCAGAAGAAGCCATTTTACCAGATCTCAGGCGAGCTGATACTGGACGGAGTATACCTCGATCTTGAAAAAGTTGAGCTGCGGTTTGACTATTTTGTATTGCATATCCGCGAGCTGTACCTGATTGACCGGGAGGACATCCTGAAAACGATCCATTTCTTCAGACAACATAACCAGAAGATTTTCATACACGAATCCAAGTTCGAGGCGTTTCGGCTCGGGCTGCTGGACAAGCTCGAAAACAAGATCAAAATCACGTACTCTTACCTCAAAACCGCCACTGCACGCCAGCGGGAGGAAACAGGCTTCAACGAGCAGGTCAAAAAGCTCGTGTACCTGGAAGATTTCGGAAATTATGTACTGATTACGCCAGTCGTAAGATATGGGCAGACGGAGGTTCCATTGTTTTCAAAAAAGCAGATTTACTCTGTTGACAGTCACGGTAACCCATTTACGGTAGCGCGGGATAGTGACGAAGAGCTGAGGTTTATCAGTGCGATCGTCCGCCAACACCCCGATTTCGAGGACCAGCAAGGCAGGGATTTCTTTTATTTACACCGCGGTCAATTTCTGAACGAAAACTGGTTTCCCGATGCATTCGAAGAGTGGCAGAACCAGGGTATCGGCATTCTCGGGTTTAATGCATTGAGTAAAAACCGCCTGAACCTGAATAAGGCAAAGATATCTGTGAGCGTGGTGAGCGGGATCAACTGGTTTAACACCGTGGCTTCCATTAAGTTTGGCAAACAGCAGGTTACGCTCAAACACCTGCACAAAGCCGTGAAAAACCGCACCAGATATGTGGAGCTCGGCGAAGGTACCATGGGCATTCTGCCTGAGGACTGGCTGGCAAAATTCACCAAGTTCTTTGAAGTAGGAGAAATTGCAGAAGAGACGATCCGAATGCCGAAAAGCAGCTTTGTGGCGATCAGCGAGCTGTACGAAGCAGAAGTACTGACGCGGGAAGTGCGGGAGCAGATCGCCTTTTTCAAAACCAATCTCGCCGATTTTGAAACCATTGAACCTGTTGCCATTCCTGCGGGATTGAGGGCCAGCCTCCGTAAGTACCAGCACGAAGGACTTAACTGGCTCAATTTCCTTGACGAATTCGGCTTTGGCGGCTGTCTGGCCGACGATATGGGTTTAGGCAAGACAGTCCAGATCATCGCATTCCTATTATTACAAAAAGAAAAACGCGGTCAAAGTACAAGCCTGATCATCGTACCTACCTCCCTGATATTCAACTGGCAGGCCGAGGTGGAAAAGTTTGCACCAGGCTTAAAAATGCTGACCATTTACGGTGCAGACAGACAAAAGGAGATCCATGATTTCGAGCATTTCGACATTGTGCTTACCTCTTACGGAACACTGCTTTCGGATGTGAATTTTCTCAAAAAATTCATGTTCAACTACATTATTCTTGATGAATCGCAGGCAATCAAAAACCCCGAATCGCAAAGGTATAAGGCTGCCCGGCTGCTGCAATCGCGGAATAAGCTCGTGCTTACGGGTACGCCGGTGGAGAACAACACCTTCGATCTGTACGGACAGCTTTCATTCGCCTGTCCGGGGTTGCTGGGCAGTAAAACGCAGTTTAAAAACCATTTCTCTGCTCCGGTAGACAGGTTTAAAGACAACGAGCGCGCGCGTGAACTGGCGCGCCGGATCAATCCATTTATTCTCAGGCGGACCAAAAAACAGGTCGCCACGGAACTCCCTGATAAAACCGAGATCGTGCTTTACTGCGAAATGGGCGAAGAACAGAGGAAAGTGTACAATGCCTACGAACTTGAATTTTTCACCTTCCTGAATACCCGCAACGAAGTGGATATACCTCGGGAAACACTTCACATTTTGCAGGGACTGACGAAGCTGCGCCAGATATGTAACTCTCCCGCATTGCTCAATGATGACCTGTTTTATGGAACTGCCTCAGCGAAGATTGATGCATTGATGGAGCAGATAGAGAGCAAGTCGCCGCAGCACAAGATCCTTGTGTTCTCGCAATTTGTGACCATGCTCGACCTCATTAAAGCCGAATTGATCAGCAGGGGCATTGAATTTGAGTATCTTACCGGACAAACCCGCGATCGCGAAGCACGCGTCTTGAACTTTCAAAACAACAGCAATGTGCGTGTGTTCCTGATCAGCCTCAAAGCGGGCGGAACGGGCTTGAACCTGACAGAAGCGGATTATGTGTACCTCGTAGATCCCTGGTGGAACCCCGCCGTTGAAAATCAGGCGATCGACAGGAGCTACCGGATAGGGCAAAACAAGAACGTGATCGCCGTCCGCCTGATTTGTCCCGATACGATTGAAGAAAAGATCCTGGAACTACAAAAAACCAAGAAGGACCTTGCCAACGATTTGATCAAAACGGACAATTCGGTTCTAAAAACACTGTCTAAAAACGATCTGCTTAGCCTCGTATCGCATTGATTTTCAATCCAGGTTCCGGCCGATTTCGTTCAGGAGGTATTCTTTCGGGTCACTGAAATATTCCCAAAAGAAGATACCCGCCAGGTTGTGCTTTTTAATGTATTTACATTTCAGCTTGATCGTTTTTTCGTCTTCGTAGGTGATCAGGACTTTTGTGGAATCATTGAACAGGTAAGGCGCTTTTGCCTTTTTATCGTAATGCTTTTTATATCCGTTCTGATCGATCAACGTGTCTTTCAGCTTGGTATATCCTCCACCCTGCACTGACTTGACCCTGGCTTCTCCGAGTCCGTTGTTTTTAGCAGAAGCAGCCTCCCACCCTTTCCCGTAGAATGCGGCGCCAAGCACAATTTTGCTCGCCGGAACACCCGCGGCCATGAAGTTTTTGACGGACCGGTCTGCCGAAGAACCTTCTGCGTCGTAATCGTACAAATTGGTATGATGTCCCACAGTCCCGTTCTTACCGCCGTAGTCGTAAGTCATGATAAATATGTAATCTGTAAAAGCTTGCACAAGACCCATTTCGGTATTGTCTACAAACGATTTGGAAGCTCCTACGGCAGTTGTAAGCTGAAACTTCCGTCCTTTTTCCTTTTCCAGCAGATCAAGCTCCGCGCGTATCGCTTTGAACATCAATGTAAAATTCTGCTTGTCTTCGGGGCGGTAAATGTTACCTTCCTCGCCCCGCATTGCAGGATATTCCCAATCAATGTCGACTCCATCCAGGTTATATTGACGGATGATATCAACACTGGTTTTGGCAAACTTCATCCGCGAAGATTCCGTAAGTACCGCGTCAGAAAAATTCTCGCTCCACGCCCAGCCACCGATTGAGATCAGGATTTTAAGATCTGGATTCTTGGTTTTCAATGCATTCAGATTTCTAAAATTGGTACTATCCGTGGCAAGATTTGTGAGCACCGCCATGCTGTCTTTTACATCGACGAATGCATAATTGATGTGCGTCAGCTTTTCAGCATCGATCTCGGCCGCATTCACCAGCCCGCGAAAACCGCCGACGTAGGCATTTACGATATACTTTTTGTTCTGCGCAAACGAACCAGCTGAAACAAAGAGCAGCGGCAATGTAAGCGCAGCAGCCAGATACCTGCATTGACCCGTTAACCTTCCGAGGACAGAGACTTTCATCATTATATTTTTATGTTAATAAAGTGCGATCCGCTTCGAGATTACTTCTTTACCTGTTTCAATCGCCACGATGTAAATGCCCGCAGCTAAACCTTGCAGGTTGATTTCCGCCGGCTTGGTCGCGGTCAGCTCTTTCTGCTTTTTGCCTGAAATATGGTAGATAGAGATCGTGTATTTTCCTGCCAGCCTGGGGTTCACGAACAAAGTGCGACCGATGGTATAAATGCTGTTTTTGGTCTGAGGATCTTCCGTCCCTGTGATAATGGAGCCGGCGCGCACGATCGCGATCAGGCTGTAAGGTGAGCTGCCGCCTGCATTCACTGCCTTGATCCGATAGAAATAATCTACCTTTTCGAGCTTGGCCGTATCCTGAAACTGTAAAACTGTGGCCGGTACCGTTGCCAGTATCACATACTTTTCATCCGCCGCTTTGGCCCTTTCTATTGATACCGAAACTGCATTACCTGTAACAGGAGCCCACCTGAGCTGCACGATCTGCGGAGCGAGCGGGACAGCCGAGAAGTCGGCCGGACGGTCCGGAACGGGGATATTGAGCGTCCGCAATGAAACCACGCTGCTGTAAGGCGACGCCCCGATTGCATTTACCGCGCGAATGCGGTAATAGTAAAGTGTGCCGGCAGCCAGTCCAGTATTTTGGTAAGAAGTCGCATTCGCCGGGAGGTCAGCGATTTTGGTAAACGCAGTCCCATTCGTGGATCGTTCCACCTGAAAGCCCATCTCATTTCCGGAAATATCCACCCAGCTCAGGTTGATCTGGGTTTGCGAAACTACAATACCTGCCAGACTATCCGGTGCTGCCGGGGCAACCTGGAATGTAATAGCGGAAACAATGCTCGTGTACGCAGACTTACCAGCACTATTCTTCGCAAGTACTCTGTACCAGTATTTTGTGGCCGGTTTTAAGCCGGTATGCTGATAGATTACCATATTCGCAGCGACTTCCGCAATCTTCTCAAACCTGACTCCGTCCACAGAACTTTCCACTTCAAAGGCAGTTTCGTCACTTGCATTATCTGTCCACCCGAGGTGAATCTGGCTTGCAGAAACCGGCGTAGCGACGAGCGCGGAAGGTGGTTTCGGGATCGTGATAACAGGTGTCAAGGTGGTGGCACTGGCAACATTGGAGTAAGCCGAATAGCCACTCACATTCTTTGCCCGAATGCGGTACCAGTATTTGGTTGAGGCTTTAAGCGTATCGTGAATGTAGCTTACAGTGTTAGATTTCAGGTCAGCAATTTTGGTGTATTTAATTCCGTCAACAGCACTTTCAAGCTCGAACGTGACTTCGTCTGTTGAAGTATCCGTCCAGCTGAGTGCAATCTGACTTACTGATGTGGGAGTTGCAATCAGATTGGCAGGCGCCTTTGGAACGGCAAATGCAGATGCATTTACTTTAACAAAAACGCCGGTCAACATAAACAGGAATGCCGCTACAAAGCTCGGTAAAGCAATCTTTTTCATACTTCTAAAAACAACACGATAAAGCAGGGGAATGCCGGTTTAAAGCCAGCCTCTTTTTTTAAACCAGACATAAATGCCGCCTGTAATCACAGCCATAAAAATCATCACCGCAGGATATCCGTACTTCCAGTCCAGCTCGGGCATAAACTTAAAGTTCATTCCGTAAATGCCGACGATGAAGGTAAGCGGCATAAAAAACACCGAAAACACAGTAAGTACCCGCACAATGTCATTGGTCCGCTGCGATGAGATGGAGAAATAGATCATCACCAGCTGGTTCATATTTTCAAAAAGCGTATCGTAAATGCTGTGAAGCTTCACGTAAAGATCGCGGGTATCCCGGGTGTAGGTGTTGGATTGTTCAGGAGAATCTATCCTGTCGATGATATCGTGAGAAAGCATGATCACGCGCCTGGTCACTTCCACTTTTCTTCTCAGGTAATAAAGTCCCTTCAACAGCGAAGCTTTGCGCGTTTTCAGGAACATATTTTCCTCATAATACTCAATGTCACGCGTGAGCCGGGCAGAGGGATCTTCATAGCTACTTAAACAAACTTTAACGATCTCGTTAACCAACTGGTGGGTGTTCTCGCAACCATGCTGGCTGATCCGGTTCTCCTTAATCTGCTGAGGACCTGACCATTCGTGCTTGTGTAGTGTAATTACCCTGTCTTCAAACATGAAAATCGCAACTTTGTCGGTCAGCTCAGGCACGGTATCTGCCTCAACAGCCGTCTTTTCCGCGTGTATCCTGAAAATGATAAATGCATAGCTTCCTACGTGCTCATATTTCGGAAGGTGATCAGCTTGGAGCCAGTCTTTGATCGACGACTCGTGCAATGCGTACTCACTGGTAAGACTGGCAAGCTCTTCCTGATCAGGGTCTGTCACATCCAGCCATTCAAAGGGATGCTCTGAATGGTCGGTAATACTTTGCAGCATAGGGTTTGGTTGAGAAATATAACACTGTTAAATTTTATTCAGAAGTTCGGAAGTCTACTTATCTGGCTTGGAATCAAGTATAAAGCGCAATGACTGATCCCGCGTGAAAAATGCAACTATCCAGTTGTAAAGCGTCTTCACCTGGTTACGGTAGCGGATAAGCGAAAACAAATGCACGACCAGCCATAGAAAGTAAGCTATAAAACCTTTGAAATGCAAGCCAGGTAAATCGGCCACAGCCTTGTTGACCCCGATAATGGCCATTGATCCTCTATCCTTATATGAAAAGTCGATCAGCGGCTTTCCTTCCTGCATTAACCGCAGGTTTTTGGCAAGGTTCCGCCCCTGCTGAATAGCAACCTGCGCCAGCTGAGGATGACCGTTCGGAAACTCAGGATCGCCTTCCATTAAACAGATATCACCGAGCGCAAATATATTGCTGTATCCTTTTACCTTATTATTCCGGTCAACAAGCACACGCCGGCCACGGCCGAATACTTCCTTCGGTAAGCCCGGCAACTCCACGCCAACCACGCCCGAAGTCCAGATCAGCGTTTCAGTCTCAATCTTTTTTCCATTCGCGAAAGTCACTACCCCATTGTCGTAATCTTTAACGGCATGGTCCAGCAGTACCTTGATACCCAGCCCGCGCAGCTCCTCCAAAGTTTCTTCCTGCGCTTTTTTGCTCATCGGATTGAGCACGACCGGCAATGCATCGACCAAGTATATCTCCACCTCATCGCGGTTCAGCTCGGGATAATCTTTCTTGAAAATGCCTTTGTGCATTTCGGCCAGCATACCCGATATCTCCACGCCTGTCGGGCCGGCGCCGGCCACTACAATGGACAGTACCTTTCGCCGCTCCACCGGATCGGTGATCTTCGTGGCCCTCTCCTTGTTTTCAAGTACGTGGTTCCGCAGCGCCAAGGCATCCTTGACGGTTTTCATCGGTACCGCATTCTTTTTCACATTCTCCATTCCGAAGAAGTTGGTTTCGGTACCCGTGGCGAACACCAGATAGTCATAGTACAAATCTCCGGTATCGGTAAGTACGCGGTTTTCGGCAGGAAACACTTCCTTGAATGCACCCAGGCTAAACCGTAGATTGGGCTTTTCCTGAAAAAATTTCCGGAAAGGATAGCTGATATTGGAAGCTTCCAGAAATCCGGTTGCTACCTGATACAGCAGCGGAGGGAAGAAATTGTAGTTATTCTTGTCCACCAATGTAATATCAAACTCTTTGTCTTTGGCCAGCTTCTGCGCCAGATTGATGCCTGCGAAGCCTCCGCCTATGATTACTACCTTCTTCGTAGCCATAATGTGTCGATTTAAAATCTTTTGCCCCTAGCTCAATATAATTGTGCCGGGATGTCTTTGGGCATGAATTGGTATTTACAAATACACTTACAGCAGGAGCATACCGGGCTGGAACTGTGAAATTCTTTACTCATTACAGGAATATCTGCCTGACGTTGATCCAGGTCAATGCAGTTTGTGCTGCTTCCGGGACTTGGCATATCGTTTTTGACAAATGTGGCTTTCGCATTTATCAACATAAAAAACCTTATCATGAATTACGACATTGATACCAAGGGCCAGACACAAAGCAAGCAGCCCGGCATTGAACAGGAAATGGACCCGGCACCGGTTATTATTCGTGAAAATTACCGCGGAAGCGGCAAGCTGCAGGGAAAAACAGCCCTGATTACGGGTGGTGACAGTGGGATCGGTCGCGCTGTGGCCGTGCATTTCGCGAGAGAAGGTGCTGATGTGGCCATTGTATACCTGGATGAAACCCAGGACGCCACCGAGACCAAGTCACTCGTTGAAGCAGAGGGAAAAGCCTGTCTGCTGATCCGGGGGAATATTCGTGACGAAGCTTTTTGTAAAGATGCAGTAAGCCAGACCGTACGCGAGTTTGGAAAATTGAATATCCTCGTCAACAATGCTGCTGAACAGCATCCCAAAGACGATATCCGGGAAATTACTGCCCAGCAGCTCTCAGATACGTTTTCTACCAATATCTTCTCGTTCTTCTATTTCACGCAGGCGGCGCTTGAACACCTGAGTGAGGGAGATTGCATTATAAACACCACTTCGGTAACAGCCTACCATGGCAGCCCGAGCCTGCTTGATTATTCTTCAACAAAAGGCGCGATTGTGGGATATACCCGGTCGCTCGCGGGCAGCTTGTCAGAAAAAGGAATCCGCGTGAACGCAGTAGCGCCCGGGCCGATCTGGACACCATTGATTCCTGCTACATTTGATTCAGAGCGGGTTGAGAAATTTGGAAAAGACACACCGATGAAACGCCCCGGTCAGCCGAGCGAAGTAGCCACCTGCTACGTGTTCCTGGCAAGCGACGACGCTTCCTATATGAGCGGACAAGTGTTGCACCCCAATGGAGGACAGGTTGTAAATGGTTAAAAGGAGGTTTTCTCCAATAAGATCAGGAGGGATTCCCGTTAGCGGGGATCCCTTTTATGATATCTGCTGAACAGCGGCTTCGATACTGCTGAGCAGCTGCGCCTGGCGGTAAGGCTTGGTAATGTAGCCGGCGGGGTGTGTTTCGGATGCACGCCGTACTGTTTCCTGGTCCATGTACGCAGTCAGATAAATGATAGGAATGCCCGCTTTGATCTCCCGGACACGCAATGCGGTATCGATGCCGTCAACTTCCCCTTTGATGTGAATGTCCATGATGATCACGTCCACTTCTTCACTATTCACAAAGCCGAGTACTTCTTCACTGTTGTCGGCAATACCAACTACTTCGTATCCAGCCTGATCAAGTGTTTCTTCGAGTCCCATTGCCTGGATACCCTCATCCTCGACGACCAGAATTTTAATTGTTTTTTTCATAGCGCAACTTTTTCTCAGGCAGCTTTTACCTGTTTCCCGCAATCGAGACGGCGGGAATTTCCATTATAAATGTCGTACCTCCGGAAACTTCCACGCTGCATTTCGCGTCCAGCTGTTTAGCCAGGACCTGCACCAGCTTCATTCCGAATGAGCCGGAAGGTCTTTTCCACTTGTCAAGGCTCATACCCGGTCCATTGTCAATGATCCGGAGCAGCAGCGACCTTCCTTCTTCCAGCCTGGCTTCCAATATAACAGATAATCGCGGATCAGTTGTGGAATTATAGGCGTACTTGAAATAATTGGTTACCCACTCATTGACAATCAACCCGGTAGGCATCGCAACATCGATATCGATTTCCATCACGGAAACATTCAGCCGCAGATCCAGGTCGCCAGGCTCCACACCAAAGCTTTGCATGACACTGTCGATCAGGTTACTCATATATTCCTTCATATTTACAAGATTCACCGCATCCTGACCATACAAGCTCTTGTGGATCAGAGACATGGCTTCAATGCGCTGCTGGCCTGCGCGCATACTGTTCCGCGCATCATCGTCGGTCAGCCGGCTTGACTGCATACTGAGTAAGCTGGATACGGTCTGCAGATTATTCTTCACGCGGTGGTGCAGCTCTTTCATCAGGATTTTCAGCTTCTCGGCCTGCTCGTTGATCTTCGCATTATTACTTGCAAGCTCCTGGTTCGTCCTGGATATCGTCCGGTATTGAAACAGCATGAACACCGACAATACCAGGAATACCGCCAGGCCAGCCAGCGCCCAGATTGTTTCCCGCGTTTTTACCTTGTTAATTTCAGCCAGCGTGCTGATCTGCTGGTCTTTTTTGCCTGCCTCATATTGCTCCTGCATCTCGCCTATCTGCCGCACGTTCTCCAATACACGAAGCGAGTCGCGAATCTCGATATAGCGTGTATAAGCCTGCAATGCATCTTTGTAACTGTTCATTTCATTCAGTGTACGGTAGAGGTAGCGGTTTACCTCCATTTCCCGGAAAGGATTTTTCAGTTGCCGGGTGATGCGCAATGCTTCTTTGAGGTAATAAATGCTGTTTTGTTTGTCGCCCTCCCCCAGGTAAACCTGTGAAAGCCAGGTATAGGAGTAGGTAAGCGATAGCAGCTGGTCGTATTTTTTGGCAAGCTCAATGCCTTTGGTCACGTAAAATCGCGCTCTGTCCAGCTCTCCTCTTTTCACGCAAGCCTGCGCGATATTGTTATAGTAACCAATCCGCTGTTTCTCAAACCGTGCCGATGATTCAGCCAGTTTAAGACCTTCGAGGTGCATCTTCAAGGATTTGTGTATCAAAGCGGTATCTTCCTTATCCGCGCCGAGCCCCTGCGTAAACATCGCTTCAAGCCGCGCCATATAAATCACCGAGGCTGTATCCCTGTTCTTCCTGGCGATGGCCATACCTTTGTCTACCGCAGCCAGCGCCATGCTGTAATTGGCTTTTTCCTTATGCAAATTCCCGATTACGGCGTAGATATCCGGCAGCTCGCCTGTCAGCTTCCCCTTCTCCGCATCTTTCAGCGCAACAATAGCCAACTTCATCGCCTCCTTGTGGTTACCAAGCCGCCAGAGCGCCTGTGCCTGGTAGCGTGTACCACGTACGAGTGCGCGCGCATTGTTCAGCCGCATTCCCTCTTTTTTGATCAACTCAGCAATGTGTCGCAGCGAGTCCGGTGAGCCTGTTGTGAAGTTATCTGCCTTTTCATATAGCTGGTCGAGCTGCGAAATGCGCAGCTTTTCACCCGAAACAGAAAGCATCGGCTCAGCCGCAGCTGCGGTATAGTTGGCTGCGAAAAGGAAGAAAACGAGATAAAGTGCTATTATAGATCTTTGCATCAGAGGCTATTGCGTCTTGATCAGCCATTTGAGAATAGCCTCTTCCAATGTATCTTTTAATACCGGTTTTGTCAAATAATCGTCCATTCCTGCATCTATACACTTTTCTCTTTCTCCTACCACCGTGCCCGCCGTTAGTGCTATGATCGGTACGCGCTTGTTCCGTTCCAGGTTGCGGATGCCGCGGGCAGCTTCATATCCGTTCATCTCGGGCATTTGAATGTCCATAAAAACAATATCCGGGTTGCTCTTATGAAATGCGTGGATCGCCTCTTTCCCGTTAGCTGCCTCTACAATATGTGCATGAGGAACAATTTTGAGAAGCATTGATTTCACCAGCAACATGTTAATCTGGTGGTCTTCGGCAATCAGTACCGTTACCTGCGAGTTATTTTGCGGCGCCTCGACCGGTGGCTCAGCGATCTGCAAAGTATTCTGCTGCTTTACTCCCAGGCTGGAAATGGCTGAAAAAAGCTGCTGGATCTTCACAGGTTTTAGAAGAAAATGCTGCACGCCCAGCTCGTCGCGGAGTGCATTCAGCATTTCATCCTCAAAAGAATCATTTAACAGAAACACAGGTTGCTGCTCCATATCGCGCCCCTGCAACTCCCTGATTTTTCTCAGCGATTCAATGCCGCCCATATCAGGCATTTTGCAATCCATCAAAATCACGTCAAAACTTTCGCCGGTAGCAAGCAGGTCCAGCGCTTCCTGCCCGCTTCTTGCATACGTTGATCCGATCTCTTTGTTGGACAACATTTCACGCAGGATTTTCCCATTGTTTTCATTGTCATCCACGATCAGTATCTTCTTCACACCGTCGGGATTCTTCCATTCAAACAGGTCCTGACCTTCCACTGCGCTGAAAGTAACGTCGAAAAAGAAGGTACTGCCTTTGTCAACAATGCTTTCAAGCTGTAAGTGGCTCTTCATCAGGCCGAGCAGACGATTGGAAATGGTCAGTCCCAGGCCGGTACCGCCGAAGCGTTTGGTTGTCGAAGAATCTTCCTGCGAAAATGCTTCGAAAATCCTGCGCTGGTTCTGCGGCTCTATACCAATGCCGGTATCCCTGACCGAAAAGCGGAATGTATAATTGTCCGGTTCTGACTTATCTAAGAGCTCAATTTTCAACTCTATCTCGCCGGCGGGCGTGAATTTGACTGCGTTGCTGAGCAGGTTAACCAGGATCTGCCGCAGCCGAAGCGGATCGGCCCAGACGAAATGCGGTACCTCCGGCGGGATGTTCAGCAACATTTCCAGTTGCTTCTGCTGCGCCTGATAGGTTACCATGTCAGAAACCTGTCCGCAAATTTCCAGTAAGTCGGTTTTTTCAAACGTGAGGTCAAGCTTGCCCGCCTCGATTTTTGAAAAGTCGAGAATATCGTTGATAATGTCCAGCAGCGAGTTCGCCGACTGGAAAACCATGGACATATACTGTTGCTGCGTTTCGTCCAGGTTGGTTTTCATCAGCAGGTCGGTAAACCCTACCACCCCATTAAGCGGTGTCCTGATCTCGTGGCTCATATTAGCCAGAAACTCCGATTTCAGCTTGCTGGCTGCCTCCGCATGCTCACGCGCTTCGAGCAATTCCATTTCAGCCCGCTTCCTGGTGGTAATATCCCGCACAACCGCCTGGATAATGTCCTGATCATTCACATTGATCAGGTTTAATAGTACCTCGGCGATAAAGCTTTCCTTTTTATTACCAAACCGGCGGTACACCCATTCAAAGCTGTGGCTACCTTTCCGGTAAACAGAATCTATATGGATTCCCGACAGCCGCACGGCAGTCTGTTCATCATCTTCGCGGCTGGATAAGTCACCCAGCTGCATTTGCCGCAAAGTCTCCACAGAGTTCAGCCCGAACATACGTAGGGCAGCTTCGTTACAATCCAGGTACCCCTGACTATTGAAAAGCAATACCGCGTCGCTGGTAGAATCGTACAAGCTCCTGAATTTCGCTTCCGACTGCAGGATCTCCACCTGCGCCTTCTTTTTGGTAGTAATATCCTGGAACGCGCCGTAAAGTCTGACGCAAATCCCGTCCTTCATCTCTGCCTGACCGATGGTGCGTATCCAAACCTCGTTACCCTTCGCCGTCACGATCTGAAGTTCCAGATCCCAGCCGGTACCGTGGAGCAAGCCTTCCTTTACCACTTCCTCAATGGCATTCCTACTATCACCTTCTTTATAAAAATAAATAGCGGTGGCGAGATCAGGCACAAAATCGGCGTCTACTTCGTGCAGCTGCCTGGTCATCGAAGACCAGTACAGTTCATTTGTTTTAGGATAAAGCTCCCAGCCGCCGATCAATGCGACCAGGTTGGTCTGTTCCAGCATTTCCTTGATCCGGCGCAGCTCGTCGTCGGACTTCCTTCGCGCGGTGATATCCCTTTCAATGGCGATGTAATTGGTACAATCCCCATTCTCATTGAATACCGGAATTACTTTCAGGTCGATCCAGTATTTTTCTCCCGACCTTGAATAGCATAGCATTTCCTCCTCTACAACCAGCTTTTCCTTGCTGCGGGTGTAAATGCGGTCAATGGTTTCCAGATCCGTTTCCGGACCTTTGATCAGGTCAGCCGGCCTTTGTCCCTTGGCTTCTTTCCGGCTGTATTCCGAGCGCTCTTCGAAGGCCCTGTTAACCCACGTAATAATTCCCTTTCCGTCTGTGATGACGATGTAATCGGTAGTGTTAGAAGCGACAATGGCGAGCTCCTTCAACCTTTCACGGGAGTTGCGCAGTTCTGTAATATTGTGACTCGTGAGGATGATCTCCTGGCTGGTTGGGTCCACATTGGCTGTGGTGTTACTCCATGACCATGTTCCGTCCTGATGCCTGATCCTGTGCTCTACTCCCCCCGGCAGCGGCAAACCCAGTTCGATTGTTTGCTGTAATGCCTTGAAACAAACTTCAAAATCGTCGGCGTGAATAAACTCGGCAAATGAATGCCCGACAGTTTCTTCAATCGGGTATCCGTAAGTAGCTGTCCAGCTGGGTGACACGTATGTAAATACGCCTTTTCTGTTGATGGTAAAAAGCACATCCTGCATATTGGATATCAGCACGGACAGATCTTCTTCCACTTTTACCTGCTGCGTAATATCATAGCCCACACAGAAAAGCTCTGCCACTTCGCCGGCTGCATTCGTGATTCCCGTAAATTCCCATTGAGTTGTTTTGATCCCGCCATTTGAACAAAACTTCCTGAGCTTAACAGGATGCGGAACGTTGGGTACTGTGAGGCAATGCGCGCCGGTACTTACACATTTGTCAATATCCTCCGGAACAATGCCCGATATGGACGAAATGCCGAGCACGTCGCGGCGGTCGAGCTGAAAAGATTTGCAGAAAAAATCATTGACATATATATAGTTACCTGCCAGGTCAATTCCTGCCACGTAAACTGTCTGACTGCTCAGAAAGGTATGGTAGAGGCGCCCCTCACTTACGGGCGCGCCGGTGATCCTGTCTGTTGCTTCAAAAGCGGTGAGGATGTAGCGGGCATCTGATTCGGGATCGGAAAATGGGAGAGAACGTACCTGTATATGCGAAATATTTCCCTCAGCCCCGAAAAGGACGATCGCGCTGTTGTAGTCGTTATCATTTTGCAAAAAATGTTTACCCGCATTTTCCCGGAAATAATCGAATTGTACACTTCGAACCAGCTCGGCAACTGCCTGATCTTCATTTTCCTGTTTCAGAAAACGGGTAAGAAATTTCCGGAGCCTGTTATCGGCCCATTCATTTTGCGGATCGGAATGCTCCCAGATCAAAACTCCGTCAATTGCTGCTTCTTCTATAAAGTCAAACACATGTTCATCCCTCTGCAGCAAACTGAAGAACTTCTTCTTAATCTTATTCATGTTCAATGGCATCCCAAATTGATAGCGAAGGAGTGTCGCTCACTTTCAGCCATACAATATATAGTTTTTTGGTTACTTATATGTGAGATTGAATTACTTCGACAAAACCTTTTCTTTCTTCCTATTTTAATATTTTGTGTTTGTCGAATCATTTTACCGGATTGTATTTTTAAATTGGATTTCAGTGAACCAGCCAAAAGTGATCTGACAAGCTTTAAATGCGTTATTGCCCGCTTTATTACAACCATTTCAACATGCAAACAGCTCAACAATTTTTGTCGCATTGCAGAAAAACAATAGTGCTCGCGGCACTGGCATTGCCGGTCCTGTTAAGTGTACCAGCTCTCGCGCAAAGCGGCTCCAAGCTCATGAAAAATGTGACGCTCATCGATGGCACGGGCGCTGCTCCCAGGAAGAATGTGGATATTCTGATTGAGGGAAAAAGGATCAAGATGATCGGCACGAACATCAAAGCCGCGGCAGATACCACCATTACGCTGACCGGACAAACCGTAGTACCCTCATTCATCTGCGCCCACGCGCACATTGGGACGTTGAAAGGGACAACATCCAATGCAGAAAATTATACGAGGGATAACATTCTGAACCAACTACAAAAGTACCAGGACTATGGCGTAGGCGCGGTACTCGTAATGGGAACCGACCGGCCGCTGATATTCAATGGGCTGCGGGATTCGACGGTTGCGGGCCAACTGCCGGGTGCCAGGTTGTTTTCTGCCGGTTATGGGTTCAATACACCCGATCCTAATCCTGGATCGTGGATGAACCTGCTGCAAAGGCCGGCGACTCCCGAAGAAGTACCTGCCATGGTGGAGAAAGTGGCAGCCCTGAAACCAACCGTGCTGAAAATGTGGGTAGACGATCACGGTGGCGGGCAGAAAATGAAGCCGGAAATATATAAAGCGATTATCAGCGAAGCCCACAAAAGGAACATCCGCGTCGCTGCGCACCTTTTTTACGCCGAAGACGCCAGCACATTGGTCGATGCAGGTCTTGACATCATCGCCCATAGCATCCGTGACAAGGAAGTTGATCAGCCGCTTTTGACCAAAATGAAACAGAAGAATGTCATTTACATCCCCACTTTAACGCTCGATGAATACCAGTTTGCCTACGCAGGCACTCCGGGCTGGCTTAATGATCCTTTTTTCAAAAACTCCCTGGAACCGGGCGTGTTTGAAATGATCACCGATAAAGCTTACGGAGAGAAAATCAGGAACTCGCCTGAATATGCACGCAACATGGAAGCAAACAAAATAGCAATGCGCAACCTTCAAAAGATCGCAAATGCGGGCATTACGGTAGCACTCGGTACCGACAGCGGCGCTTTTCCTGTACGTACGCAGGGATTTACAGAGCATCTTGAAATGGAAATGATGGTGGAATCGGGACTGAGTCCAATGCAGGTAATTACAGCCGGTACGCGCAACGCGGCGCGTGCATTGCAGATAGACAAAGATTATGGTACGCTGGAAACAGGCAAAGTGGCGGATCTTATCGTCCTTGGCGGCGACCCGACTCAGGATATCCGGAACACGCGGAAGATCAATGCAGTTTGGAAAGAAGGAAAAATGGCGAGCAAAGGTCCGCTGAAATAAGGTTACTTTGCGACCTGAAATAATGCTCGATTACAGACACAACCACATTTATTAATCGTCAAGAGACTCCCCACACCATGAAGATTGCATTTAAAAGGCTCGATCACATTATGCTCTGCATTCCCGAAGGCACCGAGGAGCAGGCCAGGGATTTTTATACAAACGTGCTGGGCCTGGAAGAACTGAAAGACTTGGGATACCCGCTGCCAAACGGGGCGATATGGTTTCAAATGGGCGACATTCAGCTGCACGTACGGGCTGAAAAGAATCACGACGGTTCTTCTCAGCGACATCCCGCCTTTGAAGTCAACGACCTGGAAGCTGCGCGGGCTGTGTTGCAGGAACACGGTATAGAGCTGAAAAACGAAAGCAAGATCCCGGATAGAAACCGGTTTTCGTTCCGTGATCCGTTTGGAAACCGCATTGAGCTGATTGAAATGCTCTGATTAACCTGGATTCTTGGCTTATCCGTTTTAAACCGGCTTTAATGCCACTAAGTAGTACCTGAACCAACTAAATTTTCATCCAAAGCCTGTACTAAAAGACGGCGCCGGCGGGTAAGTTATTTACGCAACAAAAGGGCAAAAAATCGCTTTTGGAAAAAGTAATCCTAAATTTGCCCCACATTCGACGTAGATAAGAACTTCACTTGATGTTAAAGTACCTGTACGGATTGCTGATCGGTATTGTCATTCTTGCCGGAATAGCAGAGGTTGTATTGAGGGTAAAATACGGTTTCTGTAATTCTCCTCTCTATGTTTCTGATCCCGATTTCGAATATATCTATGCGCCAAATCAGGACGTGGAACGGTTTGGACAAGTGATCCGCACAAACCGGTTTTCCATGCGGAATGAAGAGATACTTCCTTCCGATTCCATCATCATCCTGCTCATCGGCGACTCTGTTGTAAATGGAGGCAGCCTTACTGATCAGGACAGCATTGCTTCCACGATCCTCGAAAAAAGATTTCAACAAGATTTCAAAACGCGGGTGCGGGTACTCAATATCTCTGCCGGCTCCTGGGGACCTGATAATGTGGCCGCTTACCTCAAAAAGTACGGAGTTTTTAAGGCCAACCTGATGTGCCTTGTAACGAGCAGCCACGACGCCCACGATATCATGTCACACCAAAGTCCGGTCGGGATCGATCCGGGCTGGCCGGACAAGCAATACAAAGTTGCATTGTACGAGCTCTGGGACCGGTACCGCTGGATTTTCTTCTATTATCTGGATACCGTTTTACTTACCACCGAGCCCGAAAAGCCTGTTATCACAGCTGAAAACAAGCCCGACCCTGCGAAAGCAGATACTGTGCAGCTGGATTCGGCGAAGCAGGAAACCCTTAACCAGGCGGGTATCAGAAAGCCGGGCACTGATTTCAACCCGGGTTACCGGCAGCTGCTCGAAATTGCCGAAGCCAACAAGATCCCATTTTTCATCTACCTGCATCCCGAAATCTCAGAAGTTGAAATGGGGCATTTCAATGATCAGGGGAAAGAAATTATGGCATTTGCAAAAGAGAATAACGTCAGGTTGATCAATGAGTTGCAGCTTGGGGTATCTACCAGATTGTACCGCAAAATGGATCTGGTGCACTACAATCCGCAGGGACAGGTTTTTATGGCCGATAACCTATATCCATTGTTTCAGGAATACTTAAAACTGCCCAGATAATGCGTGTTCTTATTGTACATAACCAGCTTTGGGCACATTATAAGTCGAAGCTTTTCAGCGACATTTTCAAGGTATTCAAAAAACAGGAGCCCGGAAGCCAGTTTCTGGTTGCGCAGATCGGTCTGTACGAAGCCAGCCGCGCTGTGATGCAGAACGACGAAAAAGTCACTTACGACTATCCTTATCAGCTGCTGTTCAATAAAAGCCTCGACCAGATCACGAAAGCCGAGCGCCGGGCTTCGCTCTTTCAGGTTTTCAAAGAATTCAAGCCGGATGTACTCAATGTGACAGGCTGGGGCGACATGGCGCAGGTAGAACTGATGTTTTATGCCAAATGGAAGGGTGTGAAAGTAGTGATCTCGTCAGAATCATCGGCCCAGGATCACAAGCGTTCCAGCTGGAAGGAGGCATTCAAAAGCTTTATCATTAACAGAGGCAATGCGTTTTTTTGTTTTGGTAAAACCTCGGCTGACTATCTGGAAAACCTCGGTATCAATCCGGGCAAAATTCCCGTGCGCAATGCCGCGGTGGTGGATGACCAGGTAATCAGGGAAAATTTTGTGCGGGCAAAAACAGAATTGAAGAACGCTGATACTGCCAGGAACGAAGTCCGGCGATTCATATATGTAGGCAGGCTTGCACCCGAGAAAAACCTGGAAATGCTGGTACAAGCTTTTGCCGAAATCCAAAAAGCAGGAAATGCGGTAAGTATCTGGGAACTGCTGCTGGTTGGTGACGGTCCGGCCAGGAGTTCTTTGGAAATCCTTACTAAAAAGCTGGGAGTGGACGCGCAGGTTACTTTCGCCGGCGGGTTTCCGTGGTACGAGGTGCCGCGCTGGCTCGCTCAAAGTGATGTGCTGGTTTTGCCAAGCAAGTCTGAACCGTGGGGATTGGTGGTGAATGAGGCGATGGTTTGCGGAATGCCCGTGATTGTTTCCAATAAATGCGGCTGTGCGCCGGATCTGGTAAGCAATGCAGAAAACGGCTTTACCTTCGATCCAACAGCCCAAACAGAACTGGAACAGGCAATGTTGTTTTTTGTAAAAAATCCTGAAAAGATCGCTGCAATGGGCGCAGTTTCACTCGAAAAGATAAAACCGTTCTCCACCGGCAAAGTAGCCGCAGAAATGGTCAAAACGTATAAAATACTGGCAAAAGCTTGATTGAAGCAACGCCATTTACACTCACCAAAAGAATGCGGATTTTAAATATTTGTGCATATACCTGGGCAATCGGCGGACCGGCCCGGATCATTTACGACCACACTACGGAAGTGCTGGCGCAGGGGCACCAGGTGGATATACTGAGCCCGATGACGCCAGGCGAAAAAATGTACCCCGCTCCCGAGGGCGCTCGCCTGATCCCCTGTGCGAGAACGACGCCTTTGAGCAATATCTATCGCGAGTTTTCACTCGAAATGTATCAGTATCTGAAAGCGCATATCCACGAGTACGACGTGGTTCACATGCACGGTATCTGGCATTTCGGCAGTCTGGCGCCTTTTCTGATCCCCAACAAGGCCGTGAAAGTGATCACCATTCATGGCTTGCTCGACAAATGGGCGGTGGCACACAGCAAGTGGAAAAAGCAGATCGTTACCGCACTTTACCAAAAACGCCTGCTCGGCAAAGCAGACCTGATCCAGATCAACAATACCGACGAGGAAGAAGATGTGGTACGTTATCTCGGTTACCGGCCCAAAAACATGGTGATCGTACCGAACGGAATGAAGCTCACGGATTATCAGAACCTTCCTGCGAAAGGTATTTTCCGCCGCAAACATCAGATCCCGGATAATAAGCAGCTCGTTCTTTTCATGGGAAGGCTGAATATCAAAAAGGGGCTGGACTTGCTTCTTCCTGCTTTCAATAAAATATTCAAACAGGTACCGGACGCGATCCTGATCCTGGCCGGGCCCGACGATGGTTACCAGGCCGAGTGTGAAACATTTATCCAGAAACACCAGCTATCTGAACGCATTAAGCTGGTTGGCATGCTGACGGATACTGACAAGAAAGAGGCATTTTCGGACGCGTCACTGTTTGTTCTTCCCTCCTACTCCGAAGGATTTTCGATTGCGGTCCTGGAAGCAATGACCTGCAAAATCCCGGCAGTAGTGTCCGACAGGGTTGGCTTTGGCGACTACATTAAAAGGTACGATGCAGCGTTTCTGACACCGCTGAATGCCGATGGAGTAGCTGAGGGCATTCTTAAAATATTACAAGATAAAAGCTACGCCGATAACGTGGCAAATCGCGCCTATAAGATGGTAACTGAAAATTTTGACATCAAAGTGGTTGCCAATCAGTTATTGGAAGAATACAAGAAAGTTAAAAAAAGCAGCTATCTTTGAGCATTTAAGTAACCGCTAAAAACCAAACCGGAAACGTTATACCTGGATATGATTGACTTATCGGTCATAATTTTGACCCACAATGAATCGAAACACATCGGGCGGTGCATTAAAAGTCTTCATCAGATAACAGACAAGATTTTTATTGTCGATTCTTTTTCCACGGACGATACGGTTGCGATTGCCGAGAGCCTCGGCGCTACCGTGGTTCAGAATACGTGGGTATCCTACTCTTTCCAGTTCAATTTCGGCATCGCCAACAATCCGTTCAACACAGCCTGGCTGATGCGAATGGATGCAGACGAGTACATCACACCGGAACTTGCCACCGAACTTAATGCGGGACTCTCGCAGGTTGCGGATTCCGTCTCCGGGTTATATGTAAAAAGGCGCGTCATTTTCATGGATAAATGGATCAAACGCGGCGGTTACTATCCGATCTGGCTGCTGAGGCTCTGGCGCCGCGGCACCGGTACCTGCGAGGAGTTGTGGATGGACGAGCACATCAAGCTCAGCAGCGGAACTACTGCCAATCTCAATCACGATATAGTTGATCATAACCTCAATAACCTCACCTGGTGGACCCAAAAGCATAACAATTATGCAATACGGGAAGTCATTGATTTATTGAACATTAAATATAATTTTGACAGCAAACCAACTGTCGATCCGAAATTTTGGGGAAGCCAGGAGCAGCGCACGCGTTACCTTAAAGTGAAGTATGCCAAAATGCCCCTTTTTACGAGACCATTCGTCTATTTCAGTTTCCGGTACTTCCTGAAACTGGGTTTTCTGGATGGCGTCAAAGGATTGATCTGGCACTTTTTACAGGGATTCTGGTACAGGTTCCTGGTTGATGCCAAGATATACGAAGTGTACTACCGTGCAGGTCGCGACAAAGAGCAGATTATAACACATTTCAGAACGGAATATGGAAAAGACCTTAAAAGCCCAAACCGATCTGTCAAAATATGACAACAGCTGGTACAAGCCGGGGAATGTTGTCAAGCAGATCCTTTGGTATTTTACCGGCCGCCTGTTCCTGAACACACACCTGCCTTATCCGTCGTCATTCAAGAATTGGCTGCTGAAATTATTCGGCGCCAAAATCGGAAAAGGCGTTGTGATCAAGCCGAAAGTGAGTATCAAGTATCCCTGGTTTTTGTCGATCGGAGACAATACCTGGGTCGGTGAAAATGTGTGGATTGACAACCTCACAATGGTGACTATTGAATCAAATGCCTGCCTGTCACAGGGTTGCATGTTGCTAACCGGAAATCACGATTATACAAAGAGCCAGTTTGACCTCATAGTGAAGCCGATTACGCTTGAGAAAGGAGTGTGGATCGGTGCGAAGGCAACGGTTTGTCCAGGCGTAACAGCTGGCTCCCACGCAGTATTAACAGTAAACTCTGTTGCTACTGCAAATTTGGAAGCAAACGGAATTTACCAGGGTAATCCGGCAAAGTATGTTAAAACAAGAACTATAACGCATTGAAAGTAAGCATACTCACCGTCGTATATAACGGAGCTTCAACCATCCGGCAATGCATTGAATCCATTGTCAACCAGGATTATCCCGATATCGAATACATTGTAGTCGACGGTAATTCCAAGGATGGGACGCAGGATATTGTGAGATCCTTTGAACATAAAGTCAGCAAATTCGTGAGCGAGAAAGACGCGGGAATTTACGACGCGATGAACAAAGGCATACAATTAGCAACTGGAGATATCATCGGTATCTTGAATTCAGACGATTTCTATGCTGTTTCGACCGTGATTTCAGATGTTGTAAATCTGATCAAAACAGGAAACTACGACGCTTGTTATGGAGATCTGGAGTATGTTGATTTTACAAACGGCGAGATCGTCAAGCGGAGATGGACTTCGGGATTGTACCAGAAAGGTTCATTTTTAAATGGCTGGATGCCGCCCCATCCCACATTCTTTGTGCGCAGGGAAATGTATGACAAATACGGAAAGTTCAGGCTTGACCTGGGGAGTGCAGCAGACTATGAGCTTATGCTCAGATTTGTACACAAGGCAGAAATCAAAATTGGTTACCTGCCCAAAGTACTCGTCAAAATGCGAAGCGGCGGGGTCAGTAACAGTTCTTTCAAAAACAGGATACTCGCGAATAGAAATGATCTTAAAGCCTGGAAGACAAACGGTTTGAAACCGCATTTTTACACTTTGTGGTTGAAGCCACTGAGAAAGATCTTCCAGTTTATCGTGAAATAACAAATGGACACAAAGCCGCTTAATAAATAATTTAGGTTCCGGTTATTTGTATATTTCTTATATTAAAGTAATTTACGTCTTTTGACCAGGATTTTACTCTTGCTCGTTCTTACACTTCATAAATAAGGCAGACACTATGGAATTAAAGTTACCTCTTCAGATATTAAGCGAAGGCAACTTCAGCAACATCATTCACCATGATGTGTATCAATGCCTGCTGTCATTTTTGATCGCCTGTTTTCTTTCGATCATTTCCATTCCGATCATTATCAATTTGTCAAACCTGCTGCATTTGACAGCCAAGCCGGGTTTCAGGAGCTCTCACGAGACAGAAACACCGACCCTCGGCGGGATTGCTATTTTTGCAGCTACCCTGATCGCCTATTTCCTGTGGCCGCATTCTGAAAATATACTTGATTCCAACCTGATCAGCCTCGCGATGACGGGGGTTATTATTTTGTTTTTTCTTGGTATCAAAGATGATATCCTGGCAGTAGATCCTACCAAAAAGCTGATCATTCAGATATTCGCCTCGCTTATTCTTGTAGCAATGGGCAACTTTAAGGTTGATAATTTTTACGGCATATTCGGCATTCATACTGTTTCGGATTTCGTCAGCATTCCCCTTACCGTATTCATCTTCATCGCTATTATCAATGCAATTAACCTGATCGACGGGATCGATGGTCTCGCGGGTGGAATCAGTCTTATTGCCGGACTTGGCTTCGGGATCTGGTTTATTCTAAATGACCACTTTTCATTCGGCTGCCTCGCGTTCGCAATGTCGGGGTCACTGCTTGGCTTTTTGCGGTTTAACTTCTCGAAGACCAGCAAGATCTTCATGGGCGATACCGGCTCCTTGATCGTGGGTTACCTGCTTTCTATTTTCTCTGTTGAATTCCTGTCATTGAATGTAGGCTACCTGCACGATCCCAATGCATATTTCAATGCACCTATCATCGTGATGGTCCTGCTGATCGTTCCAATTTTTGATACCCTGCGTGTGTTCATCGTGCGGATTGTAAAAGGAGGCTCGCCCTTCGTTGCAGACCGTAACCACATGCACCATATTCTGATTGATAACGGCCTTAACCACTTCTGGGCTTCATTTACATTGTGGATGGTGACCATCATTAACACTGCGCTTTTCTTCGCTTTTCACGGCGACATCACCAACACAGCTTCCATGTACATTTACATCGGAATGTTCGGTGTGTACATGCTTTTTGCATATATTCTCAAGAAACGCACTGTAATGGTGAAAGAGAAGAAAAAATTGGTCAACAGTCCTTCTTTCAACGAAAAAGACCTTCCTTCCACCAACAATTCACTTCGCGATTTCTGATCTGGCGACAGATGATTTTACTGTGAATAGCCGCGTAAAAGTCATTGGCGTGAACCTAATGTTTGTACCTTAGCACGAAATAATTGCTACACAGGTATGAACAAAAAGATCAGAAAAGAAGACGCGCTGTACTACCACTCCAAGGGCCGGCCGGGTAAAATCCAGGTTATTCCGACCAAGGAAACCAGCACGCAACGAGACCTTTCACTGGCCTACTCTCCCGGAGTTGCAGAGCCCTGTCTTGAAATCGCCGACAATGTCGAAAATGCTTACTTATACACTGCAAAGGGTAACCTTGTCGCAGTAATCAGCAACGGAACTGCGGTTCTTGGTCTGGGCGACATCGGCCCGGAAGCTTCCAAACCTGTTATGGAAGGAAAGGGTTTGCTCTTCAAGATTTATGCTGATATCGACGTTTTTGACATTGAATTAAATACCAAAGACGTGGATGAATTTGTCCGCACCGTCAAAATCCTTGAACCTACTTTCGGAGGTGTAAATCTTGAAGATATCAAAGCTCCCGAATGCTTCGAAATAGAAGCCCGCCTGAAAAAGGAGCTGAATATCCCCGTCATGCACGACGATCAGCACGGTACTGCTATCATCAGCGCCGCTGCTATGCTCAATGCATTGAAGCTCGTAAAAAAAGACATTTCATCAATCCGCGTGGTCGTTTCCGGTGCCGGCGCATCGGCAGTTTCCTGTACCAAACTCTACATTTCACTAGGTGTTGATCCCAAGAATGTGGCTATGTTTGATACAAAAGGACATATTCACAACGGCCGCACGGACCTGAGTGAGATGAAGAAGCAGTTTGCGACCGATGTTTCTTATGACTCGCTGGGTGCAGCGATGGTAGGAGCCGATATTTTCCTTGGCTTGTCAACTGCCGATATCGTTTCGAAAGATATGGTGAAATCCATGGCGAAAGATCCCATTGTACTTGCAATGGCGAATCCGAACCCGGAGATACCTTACCCTGACGCGGTAGAAGCGAGAGAAGACGTGATCATGGCCACCGGCCGCTCGGATTATCCTAACCAGGTTAACAACGTGCTGGGTTTCCCTTACATCTTCCGCGGTGCGCTGGACGTAAGAGCTACTGAGATCAACGAGGAAATGAAGCTTGCCGCTGTACACGCGCTGGCGGATCTGGCTACGAAGCCTGTTCCTGATATCGTGAACCTCGCCTACAATGAAACAAATATCGTTTTTGGCAAAAATTACATTATCCCTAAACCGGTAGATCCTCGCCTGCTGACTACCGTGGCACCCGCTGTTGCAAAAGCTGCGATAGAGACGGGAGTAGCCCGGAAGATTATCACGGACTGGGATGCTTACGAACAGGAACTATCCAGCCGCCTCGGCCGCAATGAGCAGATTTCAAGGGTAATCCTGAACAAAGCCAAACTTGCTCCAAAACGTGTTGTATTTGCGGATGCAGAAAATATCCAGGTTTTAAGGGCCGCGCAGCAGGTGCGTGACGAGGGAATTGCGATACCAATCCTGTTGGGAAGCAAGGAAACAATCCTTCACCTGATCCGTGAGAGCAAGCTGGATCTTGGCGACGTATCTATTGTAGATCCGCGTGCAGAAGAAAACGAGCATATCATCGATACCTACGCAGCCAAACTTTACGAAAAAAGACAGCGTAAAGGATTGACGCCGATAGAAGCCCGCCGGACGATCTACTTCAAGAGCTACTTCGGTTCTATGATGGTTGAGAATGGCGAAGCCGATGCATTCATTTCAGGACTTACGCGTACTTATCCGGACACGATCCGTCCGGCACTGCATGTAATTGGTAAAGGAGCTGGCGTGAACAAGGTGGCGGGTATGTACATTCTGCTTACGCCACGCGGACCGCTTTTCTTCTCGGATACAACCGTGAACCTTGATCCGACAGTTGATGAAATCGTTGAAATAACCGAACTCACTGCAAAAGCAGTAGAGCGATTCAATATCCAGCCAAGAATTGCATTGGTAACTTATGCCAACTACGGAAGTGCGGGTGGAAAAGACGCGGAGAAAATGCGCGAAGCAACTGCGATTTTGAAGAAGAGAAACCCGTCCATGGTAGTGGAAGGTGAAATGCAGGCGCACCTTGCATTCAATACAGAACTGTTGAAGGAAAACCATCCATTCAGCGACCTGGTTGAAGGAGGCGCGAATACGCTCATCTTCCCGAACCTGTCTGCCAGCAACATCGCCTACAACTTGCTGAAAGAAGCAGCCGAACTGGAAACAATCGGACCTATCCTGCTGGGAATGAAAAAACCCGTTCACGTACTACAACTAGGGAGCTCCGTTCGAGAAATCGTAAATATGGTAGCGATAGCAGTCGTGGAAGCGCAGATGAAGGGCTAGAAAAAGGAAGAAAGGGAGGATGGATATTTTTCCCATTCCTCCTTCCTCCCCTTCCTCCTTCATCCCTTTCCTCCTTCTACTTACCCATCTTCACCCAAGACGGATCATACAACGCCTTGTGGATCTGCATTAGTTTCGCTTCCGGGAATTTGATGACTTTTCTGTCGTAGGTCATCAACCCATTAGTTTCTACTTCCACGTCGGTCGTTTGCGTGTAGACTGCGGCAGACAATCCCTTTTTAATAAGTGGTTCAAACCTGCCTATGAACGTTTCGTAACGTTTGTAAAGGTCTTCCTGGTTCTTAAAGCTTTGGTATCCCCAGTTGTCTTTCTGCTGCCAGGTATGCTGGTCAACCGGTAGCCCAAGTCCTCCGAATTCTCCTAAAACGATAATCTGCTTCTGTCCGAACAACTCCGGTTTTGGCATGGCCGGCGCAGGGTAGTTGTGCAGGTCGATAATGTGGCCGACCGGGAAGAAATTACCGCCACTCGCACTGTTTACCAGGCGGCTCGGATCGTACTTCATCGTCCACTCTGTAATTTCCTCTGTTTTGAACTGTCCCCAAGCTTCATTGAAAGGTACCCACACCACAATTGAAGGAAAAAAGCGGTTAGCATCCATGATAGCCTTCCATTCTGTCTTGTAGATATTTTCAGATTCCGGGGTGCGGTTGCGTTCGGTTTCGTTACCTGTAACGCCCGGGTGCTGCCCCCAGTCATTTCCCAGATCGCCGCTTGGCATATCCTGCCAAACCAGCATACCCAGCTTGTCGCAATGGCGGTACCAGCGCGCAGGCTCCACTTTGACGTGTTTCCTGATCATATTAAAGCCCATTTCCTTCGTTTTCACGATATCAAACTTCAAGGCTTCATCACTTGGCGCAGTATACAGTCCGTCCGGCCACCAGCCCTGGTCAAGCGGTCCGTATTGAAACAAAAACTGATTGTTCAAAGTCATACGCTGGATCCCATTCTGATCCGCCTGCATGGCGATCTTTCGCATTGCGAAATAGCTTTTCGCCTCGTCAACCACTTTCCCTTTGCGGACCAGTGCCACGGTCAGGTCATATAAAAACGGACTATCCGGCGACCACAATTTTGGATTTGCGATATTCAGATCGGCAGCGGCATTGGGGGCAACTTCCAGCTCGGCTACCTTGTTACTGCCGTCGAATGCGGTGAACCTGAGCTTATCACCCTCTTTTACATTCTTGATGTCGGATGTAATGCGTACCATTTGCTTGTCGATATCAGGTACCGGCATCAATGCGGCAATATAGGTAGTAGGCACAGTTTCAAGCCACACAGTCTGCCAGATACCCGTAACAGGCGTGTACCAGATCCCGTGCGGATTTTTGATCTGCTTGCCCCGCGGCTGCGGCCCGTCACTGCTCGGGTCCCATACCTTTACAGTAATTTCCTGCTGCTTCTTTTTAACCAAAAGATCGGTAATGTCAAAAGAAAAAGGATCGTAACCGCCCTGGTGCGTACCTGCCGATTTTCCATTTACGATTACATCACATTTCCAGTCAACAGCCCCGAAATGCAGCAGCACCCGCTGGTCTTTCAGTTTAGGGGAAAAATCAATAGTGCGCTGATACCACAGCACACTGTCTTTACCAACTGTACGGCCCACGCCCGACAATGCAGATTCCACTGCGAAAGGAACCAGGATCTTACCTTCAAATGCAGCTGGTTTTGTCTCTGCACTGGCTTGCGGCACAATAGCATAGTCCCACAAACCATTGATATTTTGCCAGTTGCCGCGTACCAGCTGTGGCCGGGGATATTCCGAATGCACGTTTGCAGGCAACACTTTGTCGGCCCATTGCGTGACGATTTTACCCTGTTTATACTTCCATTCAGCCGCATTCTGCGCTTGCAGGATCGGAGCCGTAAATAAGAGGGCGCCAAGGTAAAGGAGTACTTTTTTCATTCAATTAAGGATTACTGAAAAATAATTAAGCTAGTTATCTCAAAAGGGTCGCACCAATGCACTTTACTGTGAATTGAAAGTACGTTGGCACACCTGCTTTTGAAACAATGAAAATACGGACTGCGCCGGAAATACAAACATTACTTATTAGATTTGAGTAAGTCACTCTAATTACAACATCATGAAACAACTTTCTGCAATGCTCCTTTCCGTGCTCAGTCTCCCGGCTTTTGCGCAGGATTTTTCAGATAAAATAACCATTGTTATTCACGGCGGAGCCGGTACCATTACGCGCGCCAACATGAGCCCTGAAAAGGAAAAAGCTTATAAAGCCGCTTTGAACGAGGCATTGCAAAAGGGTTATGCGGTTTTGAAAAAAGGGGGTACGAGCGTGGAAGCGGTGGAAGCTACAATTCACGTCATGGAAGATTCTCCCCTGTTTAATGCAGGTAAGGGTGCTGTGTTCACCAATGATGGTAAAAATGAACTCGATGCCTCCATAATGGAAGGAAAAACGCTGAAAGCAGGTGCAGTTGCAGGCGTTACCAATATCAAAAATCCAATCAGCGCGGCAATTGCGGTAATGAATAAATCGGAGCACGTGATGATGGCCGGCGCAGGCGCTGAAAAGTTTGCGAAAGAACAGGGATTGGAGATTGTTGACCCCTCCTACTTCTATACCGAAGCCCGCTTTAAAGCGCTGGAAAAAGCAAAAGCCACTGACAAACAAGAGCTAGACCACGACGCCAAAGAAGAAAAGCAGATCAGGAAAGCACCCAAGACTGGCGGGCTGCTGAAAGAGGAGCTGATTTTCACAGAAGGCCGGAAGTTCGGGACAGTCGGCTGTGTGGCTCTGGACAAATACGGTAACCTGGCAGCAGGTACTTCTACGGGAGGTATGACAAATAAAAAATACGGTCGCATTGGCGACGCACCGATTATCGGCGCCGGTACTTACGCCAATAACGCCACCTGCGCGGTTTCAGCAACGGGACACGGCGAATATTTCATCCGCTCGGTGGTTGCGCACGATATTTCTGCGTTAATGGAATACAAAGGTCTTTCCCTGGAGAGTGCAGCGAATGAAGTAGTGATGAAAAAGCTGGTTGAACGCGGCGGAGAAGGCGGGATTATCTCACTTGACAGGAATGGAAACATTGCCATGCCTTTCAACAGCGAAGGAATGTACCGGGGGTATATAAAAAGCGATGGAAAAAGTGAGGTACTGATCTATAAAGACTGATTTTCGGCTACAAACGAGCCTAAAAACCAAGTCGGGAAAAATGCTGATTTTTATGCATTAGTTTACGTTAGTAACCATACAAAACAGCCAGCTTTAAACGTTGTCAATTCAGTATGTAACTTAACGCCGCCTTTTCTCTCTATGAAATCAATCTACGGAATACTTTTTCTGATAGCGTTGTTTTGCAACGCAGCTTATGCTACCCATTTTAAGGGCGGCGAGATCATGGCGAAGCATGTTTCAGGGCAGACATACGAGATTACGGTCAGAGTTTATCTCGATATTCAATCAGGTCAGGGAGCCACAGATGCAATGGGTCAAGTTACGGTTTGCCTTGGCAACGGGGCTACGAAAAACCTGACCAGAGCAAAGACGATCCCACTTCCCAGCAACGCTAACGTACTTGTTGCAGACTTTGTGGGACAGTATACCTACCCCACGGCAGGAATTTTTCAGATATCTACTTCCATTGATAACCGCACCGCTGGATTTCTAAATCTTGAAAGATCAGAAATGACACCCGCATTCCTGTGGACCGTCATTGACACTCAGTCTCCAAACTCGACGCCTGTTTTACCATACCTGAATTTTGATGCCGGCGTAAAGCAGGTTTTTTCAGTAGACCTGACCCCGACTGTTGCCGATTCAGACAGTGTCAGTGTAAAAGTCCACAAACTGAGCAAAGCTTCTCCCGGCACCTGCGGTGTGCGCATGGTCGACAACAGGTATTTGTTTCCAAATGAAATTACGAGCAATGGTACATTCAAGATAGATCCTGTTTCCAAGAAGCTGATTTGGACCGCCCCGGAGCTTGTTGGAAACTACCTTTTTGCGATGCTGGTAACGGAATGGAGAGCAGGTGTAATTATATCCGAAAGCTATCGCGAGGGCAGCATTGCGGTAGTAGACAGGCCGGGTCCTCCTGTTGAAATCCCGCCTTATGAATCAGTAGAATATGGTAACCCGCTGACATCTGTTCCAAAGGTAGAATCTCCCGAAATTTCCATGGCGCTTGAAGCTTTTCCTGTACCAACCGAGGATTTTGTTACGGTAAAAGCATACAGCAAAACGAGGGCTGTGATCCGCCTGCAACTAGTTGATTTGCATGGAAGGATTCTGCGGGAAATATCATCAAAGACACCCGTTATCTCTGTTCAGGAACGATTCGATCTCCGCAACATGGCGCATGGAATTTACCTGATCCGTGCAGACAATGCGACGCATTCGGCAACTCAAAAAGTAATACGCTGATTAATTCCCTGAAACTTCCGGCAAGTTGGGCGTAAGATCGACCGAAGTAATGTGGTCTTTGAAAAGCAAACCTTTCAGGAGCATTTCCTTGATCATCGACAAATGCGTGTAGGTGATCATGTGACCTGCATTATCGAGGAAAATATACTGCGCTCTCTTGCTTTTAATGTGTTTTTTGGCAAAATCAATATTACCCGGATCAGCGATCCAGTCATTTCCGCCCTGAATTACTGTGGTAGGAACAAGCAGGTTATTCCAGACAGGCAAAAGCTTCTTCAACTCGTCTGAATGGCTGTATTTCTCTGCAGTAGCAGTATTGAACTCACCCGGCAAAAACAGCTGAATAAAGGAATTCCGGCCCCATTTAGAAAACCAGTAAAATTTCTCTTTCTCGGGATCGATAACAGGTGAAACCATGAAAAGCTCTTTCACCTGGTCAGGTACCATAGATACCAGCTTTGCAGCGATTGGCGCACCGTAAGAACGACCTAATACCGTTACTTTTTCTTTGCTCTTATTCAGTTCAAAAACGGGCAGCAATGCATTTGCCTGAGTAGCGATAGAAGTTACAGACCGTCTTTTCTTAAGTCTTGATTTCCCGTAACCCACCCGATCAACCGAAACAATGTGAAAGCGTTTCTGTAAATCTTCATCATCCATTAAATTCATATATCCCCAAAGCGAACCGGGAGCGCCGTGGATCAGCAACAGCATTGGTAAGGTATCCGCTCCCACGCTGGCAATGCAGAGTGAAAGGGTGTCATTCCTGATAATACGCTCTGTGGGTTTGACTTTCTTTTGGGCGTAATGCTTTCTGACCTGTTTCGCAGAGATAATGTATTTCGAAAAACAGGAGCTGAGTGAGGCCGAGATAAATAGCAATAAGGCGACTGTCCGAAGGAATTTAAAACGAGGCATACAAGGTATTGTTACTGCATTTACAATCCACAGGATACTTAATATACGATCAAAAGGTCAAAAAGCGTGCCGTTATTTGGTTTTTTTTGAAGAAATTAAAACAAACAAATTTTTCCCGCCGTTTCTTTGTTGTTGAAAAACGAAACGTCCTACTATCTCAGACTTGCGACTCAATCTACTTTCTTAATGACTGCCAGCCACCAGAACACATTTTTCGAGCGCCTCACGGAGCAAAATGAAAAATACCGCTACAAGCTTCCATCCAGACAAGACGCAGGGAAATTCATTCAGAACCTGATCAATTTCCTGTTTCCAATTAGTCAGGATTGTCCAAGCTGTCCATCTAAAGACCTGGCGATGAAATATGCAGACCTTAGAAAGGACCTGGATTATATGCTGCAGCCATTGTTGCCTGAGCTGGACAAAGGCACGGACGAGATCCTGGACGATATCTTTTCAGGCATTCCGGACATTTACGAGATGCTCCTGAAAGACGCCAAATCCATTACCGACAATGATCCGGCTTCGGTGAGTATCGAAGAAGTAATTGCGGTGTACCCCGGGTTCACGGCGATCGCTACCTACCGCTTCGCCCACCTTTTTGCGCAATGCGGTATCCCATTATTGCCCAGAATGCTGACTGAATTCGCACACGGGCAGACCGGAATTGATATCCATCCCAATGCAGTTATAGGTCACTCGTTCTTCATAGACCACGGTACCGGAGTTGTGATCGGCGAAACGACGCACATCGGGAACAATGTAAAATTATATCAGGGGGTTACACTTGGCGCAACGCACGTTTCCAAGTCGCTAGCATCACGCAAGCGCCATCCTACTATCGAAGACAACGTGGTTGTTTATGCAAATGCCACGATCCTGGGGGGAGAAACTGTAATCGGGCACGATTCAATCATTGGCGGAAATGCCTGGTTAGTAAGAAGCGTACCTCCATTTTCCCAGGTTTATCACCAAAGTAAAATAGAGATACGCCCTCAATCTGCCGCAACTACATAATGCTGCGGATAAATCTTCTTACTCCTTCCATATATATCGGCTCAGCCTGGGAAAATGCATATCTCGGCTGAGTTGTCATGGTAATACCTATAAAACCGAAGGTCAGGCACCACCATTCATAGTAAGTCTTGGTTACCGCTTCTCCTGACTTGGGACGAAGACCGGCGATCATTTCCCAAACCGGGTTTCCTTTGATGCTCATTGCCTGCGAAAAAGCCTTTTTAGAATCACAATAAGCTCCTTCCAGGTTGAACATCACCTGAAATACCTCCGGATTTTCGACAGCGAAGTTCCAGATCTTCTGGGCTACTTCCACAAGCTGCTTTTGAGGATTACTGAAATGACCCTTTATCTTGATAAACTCGGCTTGCAAATGGTCGAACCCTTCCAGACGGATCGCTTCCAGAAGCTTGTCCTTGCTATCAAAATATTCGTACAGAATGGGGGGACTATATTCAATTACGTCAGCAATTTTGCGAATCGAGACAGCAGTCCATCCGTCTTCACGGGCAATGTCTTTTGCTGTTTTAACGATGTCCGAACGTACCTGTATTTTGAGTCGTTCTCTTCGTTCTACTATTCCCATGCTTAGGTAGTATTTTGGGGTTGAGTGAGAATGATGTCTTTCAAATATAGTGATATACAACTTACTGCTCAAGAGAAGGACCCGGCTAATTTGTAAAAATTCATTGCGATTTTATGATTTTTTACAACAAAGTGCGTCCGTGAAATCCAGGCGCAGGTTAGAAAATTTTACAGCTGAAAAATTTTTTTTACCCATATTTAATGCGTTTATTCTGGTTTCCTGATTGGCCCGCCTTTCTCAATTTTTTCAACCAGGCGGTAGTTTGCATCCTGCGCTCTCACTTTCCCGCGCCCGTCTTCTCCAATCCTGAGGTTATTCTGGTACAAATCAAGCCGCACCGACTTCTGATTATCATTTGCATAGTTCCTGAGTACAATGCGCATTTGATTTTTTAGCTGCTCGTCGAGTACAGGGAAGCAGATATCAATGCGCCGGTGCAGGTTCCGGTGGGTCCAGTCGCAGGAGCTCAGGAAAATTTCATCGTTGCCGCGATTCGCAAAATGGAAGATCCGCGTGTTTTCAAGATAGCGGTCGACGTGGCGGCTTACGATGATATTGTCGCTGATCGAGGGTAACCCGGAAATCAAACCACAGCTTTCACTCACCATTACATGCACCGGTACTCCGGCTTGTCCGGCCTGGTACAGCTTGTCGATCAGGATGTGATCCTGCAACTGGTTTATTTTAATGCTAATAAAAGATTTGAGGCCTGCATTGCAGTTCGCGATCTCGCGGTCTATCAGATCCATTAACTTTTTCTGCAATGTAAACTGCGTTACGAAAAGGTAGTTGAATGGAAGGTACTTGTATTTTTTAGGCTCGTCCTGGGTGGACAAATAGCCGAAGAGCAGTTCCAGTTCGTTGGTTAGCTCCCGGTGGTTCGTCAGTAAAGCATGATCCACGATCTCCCGGCTGGTAAGTCTGTAAAAACCGCCGGTACCCAGGAATGCATAGCGCTCCCACCCTTTCTGCACCTTGCGCTTGATCAACGCCATTTTCGCATGCACTTTCAGCCCCGGTACACTCAAGATGATCTTCACGCCTGCATCACGCATTTTCCTCGACCATTGCAGGTTTTCCTGAATATCCATTTTGTTGTTCAGCTCCACATAAGTGGTTACGCGCTTTCCATTCCGGGCAGCGCTGATGAGCGAGTTCAGGATAAAAGAATTGGGGCTGATCTTGTATAATGAAACATGGATCTCGCGCACATGCGGATCAACTGCGGCTTCATTAAAAAAGCGCACGATCGGCTCATACGATTGGTAAGGCAGGTGCACGAGCTGATCTCCCTTCTGGATGGTTTCGAAAATGGAGGTATTCTCCTCGAAACCGGGATTATGGATCGGGCGCTGATGCGGGTAGTCGAGCCGGCGCGACAGGGCAGGAAAACGACTAAAATCCTGTAAAAAGAGATAATCGCCGCGCTCGTGGAATTCATTCATTGGTATTGCGACCTTATTCACGAGGTATTCGCGCATATAAAGCGGCATTCCCGATTCATAAAAGTATTGCGACGGCTGAATGAAGTTGCGCTTTTCAAGCTGTTTGAGAATGCGCTGCGCGATTTGCATCGGGTATTCATCTTCAATGGACAGCTCCGTTTCCCGCTCTACGCGCACTGTGTAACTTTCAAGCACACTGAAACCGGGAAAAAGGAGTGGCAGGTTTTCACGGATAATATCTTCCATAAAAGCCACGTGCTTCTTTCCTTCCCATTCAGGCAGTTCCAGAAATCGCCCGAAAGGCTCGGAAGGTATGTTCACCGTTGCATACCAATCCTCCTCAGAGTCTTCCGAATGCTGCAGGCGCACGACCAGGTACAGCTGCTTGGACTCAAAAATCGGCGTTTTAGATGATCGTTTGGCATCTAAAAACACAGGCTGCAAATACCTGAAAAGCTTGTCAATGAAGAACTTCCTGATAAACGGCAGGTGCTCCGTTGCAAAAGCTTCGCGGTAATATAAATGTACTCCCTGCTCTTTGAGGCTCGGCAAAATACTCCCTGTCAGAATCTCATTGAACTCACGCAGCTGGTTCTCAATGGTTTCGCTTACGTGTTCGAGCAGAGACTCGGGGAAAAGATACAATTTTGAACGGATATCATTGCTGACTTCGCACATAGCCAGGAGATTTGGAATCCTGACCCTGTAAAATTCCTTGGTCTGATAAGCATACATTCCAAGAAAGCGGAGCCGCTCCCTCACCGGCACTGTTTCGTCGTTCGCTTCCAGTAAAAATCGGTAGTTATTGGACAGCCAACTCAGATTGGTATCAAAGTAGGGATAAGCAACATCTATCATTTAGGCGGGGTGAAAAAGATTCAAATTTGGTCACAATATAAATACATTTGAGTGGTAAGGGTATAACTTTGCACCATAAAATATAACCCTGTACGATCATCGTTCACTGTTATATTTTGCTTAAAATCTAATTTCAGTTGCATATGCGTTATCAATTATTGGGCCGATCAGGGCTTAGGGTTTCAGAGGTTTGCCTTGGAACTATGACCTTTGGAAAAGAATGGGGCTGGGGGGCAGATAAACATGAGAGTTATAAAATTTTTGAAGCATTTGCTGCCGCAGGAGGTAACTTCATCGATACAGCAAACAGATACACAGAAGGTTCTTCCGAAAAGTATGTAGGCGAATTCATTGAAAGCGACCGGGACAGGTGGGTACTGGCTACCAAATACACTCTTAAAGACAAAAATGACGACCTGAACTTCGCAGGCAACCACCGGAAGAACATGATGCGCTCGGTCACTTCCAGTCTGAAAAGGCTCAATACCGATTACATTGACCTGCTTTGGGTACATTTATGGGATAATACAACGCCGACAGAAGAGGTAATGCGGGGTTTGGATGATCTTGTAACCCGGGGTTTGGTACATTATATCGGTATCTCCGATACACCCGCCTGGATTGTTTCTCAGGCAAATACAATCGCCGATTTCAGAGGTTGGAATGCATTTGCGGCCATTCAGTTTGAATATTCCCTGCTGCAAAGAACACCTGAGCGCGACCTGCTTCCAATGGCGAAAGCGCTGGATCTGGCGGTTACCCCCTGGGGCGCAATCGGCGGTGGCGCATTGACAGGAAAATATTTGCGGGGAGAAAATGGCAGGGTACCCGACCACAGCACCCGCCGCAGCGAACATAGTAGCACTATTGCGCAAACTGTGGTGGATGTCGCCAACGAACTGGGGGTTACCCCGGCGCAGGTAGCGATCAACTGGACCAGGCATCGTAATCAGGTGATGATCCCGATTATAGGCGCGTCCAAAGAACAACAGATTAAAGATTCGCTGGGCTGCCTGGACTTTTCGTTACCCGAAGCTGCATTACAAAAACTGAATGCAGTAAGTAAGATCGAACTAGGCTTCCCCCACGAATTCCTGAAATCAGATGGTGTAAAGGAAGAAGCGTTTGGAGGACTATTTGAGAAGTTGGATAATCATAGAAGCTAGTCTTACTTCGGCTGTCAGCTTTCGGCTATCAGACAAAAAAGCCGATTGCCGAAAGCCGAAAGCCGAAAGCCGAAGTCAATTTCATCTTCCCCACTGATCCGGCGCTTCGCGCCAGGCGCTCAGGCTTTCTACTTGGAACGCAGAGACATAATTGTGTTCCAATGCGGCTTCGATCAATGCATTGTAGTTGCTGATCGTGCTCAGCTTCACGTCTTTCTCTTTGAAGTTATTCGCTGCAACTTCGAATCCGTAAGTAAAAATCGCGATCATACCCGCCACTTCAATCCCGGCAGCCCGGAGCACGTCTACTACTTTCAGTGAACTTCCGCCTGTCGAGATCAGGTCTTCAATAATGATCACGGATTGACCAGGTTCGAGCCTGCCTTCAATCTGATTGCCCATTCCGTGCTTTTTTGGCTCAGGACGTACATAAGCGAAAGGCAGTTCAAGTAAGTCGGCTACCAATGCACCTTGTGCGATGCCGCCTGTCGCGACGCCAACTACCGCCTGCACGCCAGGATACTCCTGCCGCACGAGATCAGCCAGCGTTTTCTTGATGAATGTGCGGGTGTCGGGGTAAGACAATGCAACGCGGTTGTCGCAATAAATAGGTGATAACCAGCCTGAACTCCATTGAAATGGCTTATCAGGGCTCAACTTGATCGCTTTTGCTTCAAGCAATAGTTCTGCTACTCTTTTACTGATATCTGAACCGTTTAGCATATTATTCTTCTGATTCTTCTTCCTTATTATGATTTACAACTAATAACTTATCAATCCTGCTGCGATCCATATCAATCACTTCAAACTCGAAGTTTCGCCAGCTGAATTTCTCGCCGGTTGCAGGGATATTTTCAAGTATATGCAGCACAAATCCGCCGAGCGTATTGAAACCAACAAGCTCCCGGCGATCCGGTTCGGGAAGATTGATGCTGAAATACTGGATAAAATCGTCAAATGGAAGTTGGGCGTCTATCAAAAAGCTTCCGTCTTCGCGTTTCACGATCTCTGAGGCTTCCTCGATATCTTCGGAAATGTCACCTACCAATGCATCCATAATATCGTGCATGGTCAGTATCCCCAGCATTCCACCGTATTCATCGACGATAATCCCGAAGTACACGCGCTGCTGTTTGAACTTCTCTAAAGCCTGGTAAGCGCGGTTACTCTCCGGCAGGTACACAGGGTCACGCGCAATGGTATTCAATGTAGCCAGCTGGGATTCAATGTCGGTCGCGATCAGATCTTTGACATAAACCAACCCGACCACATCATCGACAGTGCCGCGGCAAACGGGATAAATGGAATGGCGGCTTTCGAAGATCTTGGCCTTGTTTTCTTCGACTGTATCTTCCAAATCCAGCCACACGATCTCCTGCCTGTTGGTCATCAGGGAAGTAACCTTGCGGTCGCCAAGCTGAAATACATTGTGCACAATTTCCTGCTCGATTTCCTCGAAAACACCGCCCGAAGTTCCTTCCTGGATCAGGCTCTTGATCTCCTCTTCTGTTACTGCATTCTCACTCTGTCTGATATTTAAGACCTTAATAATGAGATCACTCGAAATACCGAGCAAGGATATAAAAGGCGCGGTAACCTTTGAAAGCAGGTTCATCGGAGTGGCCATTACTTTCGAAATCGCCTCGGGATTCGACATACCGATGCGTTTCGGTACAAGCTCGCCTAAAACAAGGGACAGGTAAGTAATGAAAACGAGTACACTTCCTACCGCCAGTGAGTGACTGTAAGGCTGCAGGTAAGGTACCGTATTGATAAAACCTTCAAAATCAGCGGTAATGTTGTCCCCGCTGTACATACCTGTTAAAAGTCCGATCAACGTAATACCGATCTGAACTGTTGATAAAAACCGTGTGGGTGAATTGGCAAGGTTTAATGCGGCTTTTGCACTGGCATCGCCACCTTTGGCAGCTGCTTCTAAGCGGGATTTTCGGGAAGACACGAGTGCGATCTCGGACATGGAGAAGATACCATTGAGAAGCACAAGTAGTAAAATAATCAGTAGTTCCAAGAACTGTGTATTTGATATGGTTACAAATTTATCAATAATAATCACTGTCTAAACTAAACACTTTACTTAATTTTGACCCCGATTCACGTACCATTTGAAAAATGACCATTTTTTTTGACGACCGTCCATTCAAAATTGTACGGACTAATCAGCTCTCCCCGGAAACATCCCAGTTTGATCAGATCGTGGATTTACGACTTGAAAAACTGCAGAAGAGCATGTTAACCGGGCATACTTTGTTCCTCAATGCAACTGCGACCACGGTCATGCAGGTAGTACAGCTGCTGGAAAAAGACTTCCCGCGGCAAATGCTCTCGATTACAATGGCGACAAAAGAGAAAGGCGACATTGAAGATAAGATCAAAGGGCAGTACAAAGTAATCAAAGCCGCAGGCGGCGTGGTTGTGAAAGACGGGAAATGGCTGTTTATGTACCGCCGCAAAAAGTGGGACCTGCCGAAAGGAAAGCTGGATAAAGGCGAAGATTCAAGAACTGCCGCTATCCGCGAAATAGAAGAAGAAACAGGCGTAAAATCAATTATCAAATCTAAAATCTGCACTACCTGGCATACTTATACACTCAATAACAACCGCATTCTGAAACGTACCAAATGGTACCTCTGCGACAGTATCGACGATTCTAAAATGACGCCGCAGGCAGAAGAACAGATCGAAAAGCTCGACTGGTATTCGCCGGAGGATGCAAAGCCGCTTCTGATCAACTCTTACAGTTCGATCCGTTTTGTCCTCGACAGTCTCAATAAAATGCGCGTAAAAAAATCAGGGAAGTAGTGCTAAATCTGTGAGTTGATTTGGTTCAGCTCGGAAAGTGAGTAGGGTAAGAAATTATCAACCTGCTGGCCGTAGCGGTGCAAGTCGCGGATAATACTGGAACTGATCGGCGCCAGTGCTGGCGAAGTGATCAGGAAGACAGTTTCAATTTCTTCATATAAATACCTGTTCACCTGCGAAATGCCATTTTCATACTCGAAATCAGTGGTATTTCGCAGGCCCCGGAGCAGAAATGTTGCGCCTAACTCCCGGGCAGTGTGCGCGGTGAGATCATCATAGGTAATCACCTTTACATTCTTTTCAGAAGCAAACGTCTTCTCGATCATTTCCTTCATCACGTCAAGCGCGAAGTACCGCTTCTTTGTCGCATTATTACCGATACCGATCACGACCTGATCGAAGAGCCGCAATCCTCTCAGAACGATATCCTCGTGTCCTCTCGTAAATGGATCAAAAGAACCGGGAAACAATGCAACGCGCTCCATAAGTGATAGTTATAAGCCTAAGATGAGACAAGATAGGTATTAAATAAACCAAAATACCTGTGGCCGGGTACTTCGGCGCACTGGCTGTTGTACTTCAATGTAGTTGGCCGCGATCCTATTTGCAAGCCAGGCAGAAAATGCGAAAGTTCCTGGTATGCATCCGCAGTCGCCGAGATTTCCCCGTAGCAAAGCACTTTTACTTCCTCGGGCTCGTAGCCCAGTTGTCCCAATGTAAAAAGGACAATGTAAGCCATTTCATGTACTTCTTTGAACCTGAACCGGTTGCATAGGATCAGCTGCTGACTTTCGGTTACTGTGAGTGTAAACTGATCTTTCTCAAAGTAGAGCGATACTATCCGGATTTCCTGATGTTCGAGGTGGCTCACCAATGCACCGATTACGAGCGGACTGGTAAAATGGTAAAATGAAAGGTGCGAAGATCTGAAATGGTTCAATATCCATTCGTGCCAGCTTTGCCGCATTGAAAAAATGGTATGTGCATGAACGAGCGGCAGCTCGTGATGCAACACAATATCCTGCTTAGATGGGGCGTTTCCGGCCGAGAACGAAAGGTAACCGGTTGTATTCTGCTCATCGAAAAGCAGACTTGGAACTAGACTAAAAAGTCCGGAATTGACGGCAACGCGAACTGATTTCCAGGCACTGGAAGACCACAGCAAATGTCCCGTAAAAACTCTTTTTACTTTCTCAAAAAGTTCCTCCTGAGTAAGGGTTTGGTCCAGCGTGTAATCTTCCAGCCAGACGCATTCCATATTTTCTTCCTTGACAATGCAAAAACGGATCTGCTGATCACCGATTTCAATGCATAGCGTACTCGAAGGAATATTGGCCGGGTCAAAGGTCTGATCTCCTACCAGTAAGGTAGGGATGATTTCAATGACCTGGTTTTCAGTATTTGCCACAATAAATGGGGATAATTGCTCTGTATAACATTCCAGTTTTAGTTGGCGGGAATGTATTTGTTTATTTCAAAAATGTCCTGCAACGAATTCAGGTTAGTAAATAAGCTATGAACCTGTGTCGGTTTCAATCTTTTGATCTCATCAATTGTCAAAAAAGCTACATCTTCAATGATCTGATCACCCGCGGCAAGTTCCGGGTCAATTCCCCTGGTAATATCTCCCTGAAATTGCAGGATTTCAAAGAACAACTCGATCGCGTGTAGCGGCAGCTGAATGTGCTCATTTACAAAAAGCAACCTGCCTACCTCTGCTTTCAGGCCTGTTTCTTCGGCTATTTCCCTGACCAATGCGAAGGTCGCCGGCTCGCCAAGCTGAACACCGCCTCCCGGCGGACTCCAGAAAGGTTCGTCGGCCCCGTAAAGCTGGTGCCGCACCATCAGAATGCGTTCATTCCGTATGCAGATACCGCAAGCACGGACGCGCACACGCCCTCCGAACACTTCTGCTATTTCTTTCCCGACCGTTTGCAAAGCCTGTTTTTGAAGAACAAATATAACTATCCCGGCATATTTGGCAAGATATAGTTCACCCTGCGGACTCAATGCCCGTGCTGACTTGAAAAGAATAGCAAGTTAGATTCAGATCAATTTCAGGAGTAAGGACTACCTGAAATGTAGCTTTCAAGCGTGCTGATATGCTCTTTCTGCTCGTGGATTATGGCTGATACAATGTCGTTGATCGAGATAATACCGACCAATGTACCATTTTGATTAACAGGCAAATGGCGGATGTGTTTGTCAGACATAATCTGCATACACTCTTCGATCTTGTCAAGTGTTTCGACTGTGATTACTTTGCTCGTCATTACTTCCCTGATCAAAGTATCTCGCGACGCGCGGCCTTGCAGGATCACCTTTCTCGCATAATCCCTTTCGGAAAAAATTCCGATCAATTCTTCATCTTCCAATACCAAAACTGCACCAATGTTTTTCGCGGCCATGAGTTCAAGAGCCTCAAACACTGTGTTGTCCTGCGTAACCGACCAAATCGCATTGACAGGCTTGTTGCCCATTACATGTTGTACTAGCATAGATGTTTAGGTTTGGGGTTGTGAGATAAAAGGATTTTCAATATAGGCAATCGACCTGTTAAAGTCCAACTAATTCTGAGTATATTTTTGTTACATCAGAGGCATTTTGATATTGTTAAAGCTTCCGTTAGATTCGTCTCTATGGATACCGATAAAATGCTGCCTTCCCAGCTGCTGCGAAAAAAATTCCCTTTCAGACCCACTGAGGGCCAATTGCGTTTCTTTGAACAAGCCAATGATTTTTTGGTTGAGGAAAAAGGATTGGAACGTTACCGCGATTGTTTTTTGCTGAAAGGTTATGCAGGAACTGGTAAGACTACCATTATCAGTACCTTAATTAAAGTACTCAAAAACTTCGGCTACAAATCCGTACTGCTGGCACCGACCGGCCGCGCGGCCAAGGTAATGTCCGGGTACTCAGATAAGATCGCATTGACGATCCACAAGAAGATCTACAAACAAACAGCCGACGCATATTCTGGCACGCTGACATTCCAGCGGCAAAAGAATTACCATGATAACACGCTGTTTATCGTAGATGAAGCCTCCATGATCACCAATGAAGCCGACTTCGGCAGTCGCAGCCTCCTGGCCGATCTGATCGATTTCGTTTTCGAGAACCCGGGAAACAAGCTTATGCTGGTGGGCGACGTGGCGCAGCTGCCGCCTGTGGGTAAAGAGCTGAGTCCCGCATTAGACAGGGAATATCTGGAACAAACGTTTTATATGTCTGTTTTTCAGGAGGAATTAAAGGAGGTAATGCGCCAGGACGAGCAATCGGGCATTCTCTACAATGCGACTTTGCTGCGTGAACAGCTCGCCTCAGAAACTCCGGAAATACAAATTACAACACGCTCTTTTCAAGATGTTTATAAAATGACCGGCGAGCGGCTGGAAGAAGGACTGCGCTATGCCTACGACAAGTACGGACAGGAAAACGCGATTATCCTGACGCGCTCCAATAAATCTGCTGTGCAGTACAATGAGTTTATCCGTCGGGTGATCAACTTCTCGGAAGAAGAACTGGACGCGGGCGACCGGCTAATGGTGGTGCGCAACAACTATAACATCCTCGATGAAGATTCGCCCGCCGGTTTCATAGCAAACGGAGACTTTGTGGAACTCCTCAAAATCAGGAAAACGCAGGAAATACATGGCTTTCGGTTTGCAGACGTAACCCTGCGCCTCACGGACTATGAAAAGCAGCCGGAATTTGACGCGAAGATTTTTCTTGACACACTGCATTCATCTTCCCCTTCGATGTCGTCGGAGGATAACCGGAAGCTGTACGACAGCGTGCAGCAGGATTATTTGTATATCAAATCCAATAAGGAAAGGCTGGAAGCATTGCGCAAGGATCCTTTTTTAAATGCATTGCAGGTAAAGTTCGCCTACGCACTCACTTGCCACAAAGCGCAGGGCGGGCAATGGAGTTCTGTATTTGTCGACCAGGGTTACTTGCCTCAGGAGCAGATCAATGCAGAGTTTATCAGGTGGCTGTACACTGCGATCACGAGAGCTACCGACGAAGTTTTCCTGATGAACTTCCATCCTCATTTTTTTAAATAGATACTACCCTATTCCTGCACCGCGGCTCTCTTTAACCTGTCGTTGATGGCGAGTCCGAGGCCGGCCATAGGTACCCACTCTGCAACGATCGCTGTTGCGTCGGACTTATCGAGTTCGCGGAGATAGGCAAAAAGGTTATGTGCAGCTTCCCGCAGGTCGCCCGTTTCGCTCAGCACGAACTGGTATTTTCTGTCCACATTTTCCAGGTAACGATCAAAAAGCAGATAGCCCATTTCTCTTGCATTAACTGAATGCATTTCCTCCCGGGTTAGCATTCTCAACGATTTGCGGGGCGAATAATGGCTTTTGAGCATACCTGGCGCTTTCGGGTTTGACGAGGAAACCGCAGTAAGCCGCACCTTCCCTGCTACCTTTTCAATCTCACGTACATCAAGCCCACCCAACCTGAAAACAACCACTTCCCCATCCTCAAAACCCACGATCGTCGACTCTATTCCTACTTCACAGGTCCCGCCATCAAGAATATAAGGTATTTGATCACCCAGCTGCGCGTTAACATGGGCGGCGGCGGTGGGGCTGATATAGCCAAACGGATTGGCGCTCGGGGCAGCAAGCGGGAAATCCAGTAAACGCAACAGTTCCAGCAAAACCGGGTGACGCGGAATGCGCACGGCGACGGTATCCAATCCCGAAGTTACCAGGTCAGGTACATTGCTCTTTTTGGGCAGCAGCAAAGTCAGCGGACCTGGCCAGAATTGCTCCGCCAGCGCCTGTGCGGCAGGTGGAAAATTTGCTACGAAATTGTTCGCTTTGGCAATTGAATCCGTATGGATAATCAAGGGATCGAATGCTGGCCGGTTCTTGGTTTCGAAAATGGACAGAACTGCCTTTTCATTAAGTGCATTGCCTGCTAGTCCATACACCGTTTCTGTCGGTATACCTACCAGTTCTCCTTTTATCAAAAACTCTTTTGCAACCAGTATGTCTTCTCCGATCTCAGCCAATGGATTATCGCGTTTTTTGTTGCAAAAATACTTTCCCGTCCATTAATTCCGGCACCATCTCATTTAGATTCTTTTTAAATAACCTTGAATGTTGAAGGCAACGGCGGCTGTTATTTAAACCGTGTTTATATTTATTGATCAAAAAATACTATCTAAATAACCCTTTACCTATGTTTCAAATCAAAGAACAACCTACCGTTTTTGATGTATGCATTGTGGGCTCCGGAGCAGGAGGTGGAATGGCAGCCTATCAACTTGCAAAAGCGGGCGCAAAGGTTGCACTTTTAGAGGCCGGCGGATACTTTGACCCTGCTGATCCTAAATACATTACACAACTAAAATGGCCTTACGAATCACCTCGCCGCGGCGCAAGTAATCACCGTCCGTTCGGCGATTTTGACGCAGCCTGGGGTGGCTGGGAAATTGAAGGGGAACCCTATACCCGCAAAAACGGAACGCAATTTGACTGGTTCCGGTCACGCATGCTCGGTGGCCGTACCAATCACTGGGGCCGTATTTCACTGCGTTTTGGTCCAAAAGATTTTAAAAGAAAAAGCATCGACGGATTAGGCGACGACTGGCCTATCGGCTACGATGACGTTAAACCGTATTATGACCAGGTAGATAAGCTGATCGGGGTTTTCGGAACAATTGAAAACATGGATAACGAGCCGGACGGCATATTCCTGCCTCCGCCCAAGCCGCGTTTGCACGAGCTTTTTATCAAGCAGGCAGGTAAAAAGGTAAACGTACCTGTGATACCTTCGCGCCTTTCGATCCTGACAAAACCTATCAATGACCAGCGTGGAGTTTGTTTTTATTGCAGCCAGTGCTCACGCGCATGTCAGGCTTACGCTGACTTTTCATCGTCTTCCGTACTTTGTATCCCTGCGGTCAAAACAGGAAATGTGACGTTGATCAACAATGCAATGTGCCGCGAGGTACTTACTGATCCAACTACCGGACTCGCTACCGGCGTTTCTTATGTGGACAGAGAAAAGCTTACCGAACATACTATTAAAGCAAAAGTGGTAGTACTTGCTGCCAGCGCAGCTGAATCTGCGAGATTGCTGCTGAACTCGAAATCGGAGCGCCATCCAAACGGACTAGCCAATTCGAGCGGCGTAGTTGGCCGGTACCTGCACGATTCAACAGGCGCATCGCGCGGCGCATTCCTTCCACATTTAATGGACAGAAAACGCTACAATGAAGATGGCGTAGGTGGAATGCACGTTTATACCCCTTGGTGGCTGGACAACAAAAAACTGGATTTCCCAAGAGGTTACCACATTGAATACGGCGGTGGAATGGGAATGCCGAGCTACGGCTTCGGTTCAGGAATTGAAAACCTGAATGGAAAATATCCAACCGCAGCCGGCACGATGAAACCCGCAGGTGGCTATGGTTCATCACTGAAAGAAGATTACCGTCGTTTTTACGGAGCAAATATCGGTATGGCAGGTCGCGGCGAAGCTGTTCCCGACTTCAATAACTACGCCGAGATCGACCCTACGGTTGTTGACAAATATGGTATCCCTGTTTTGCGCTTCCACTACAAATGGTCGGATTACGAGATCAAGCAGGCCAAACACATGCACGATACCTTCGAAGAGATTATTCATGCACTGGGCGGTGTGGCTAATGGTGTAAAACCGGGTGCGGATACCAACTATGGACTTGCTGCCCCAGGCCGCATTATTCACGAAGTGGGTACCGTGCGTATGGGCGACGATCCGAAAACATCTGCGCTCAATAAATTTTCGCAAGCGCACGATGCGAAAAACGTATTCGTGGTTGACGGAGGTTCATTTGTTTCTCAGGCTGACAAAAATCCAACCTGGACGATCCTCGCATTGTCGTGGAGAGCTTCCGATTACATCATCAATCAGGTAAAACAGAAAAATATTTAATTGTTTGAACAAAGTTTCAAATCACGATATATGAAACGCAGAGATTCACTCAAAGCATTAACCCTCAGCTCATTGGGGATAACAGCACTTAGTCCGCAGGTTGCACTTGCAGAGCAGAGAGAGCTGGAAACACAAATGCCGCCGGAAACCCCGCTCAAAATACCGGGTGGAAGAACAAAAGACGAAGCAATACGCGACGCCAGGCTGATGAAGGAGAAATTCCTTACTGCGGCCGAAATGGCTACCATCAAAGTGCTGGTCGACATTATTATTCCAGCAGATGATAAATCAGGCAGCGCGACGCAAGCCGGCGTACCTGATTTCATTGAATTCATCGTGAAAGATATGCCGCAAAACCAGACACCTTTACGCGGAGGCTTGAAGTGGCTGGATAGGGAGTCAAGCAAACGTTTTGGCAAAATATTCACTCTTGCAACAAAGGCGCAGCAGATTCAAATTGTTGATGATATTGCTTACCCTGAAAAGGCGAAGCCAATTTACAGCCAGGGAGTTGCATTCTTCAACTTAATGCGCAACCTGACTGCCTCAGGTTATTACACATCCAAAATCGGTATCGCTGCCCTGGGTTACATGGGCAATACACCGAATGTTTGGGAAGGTATACCGGCCGACGTTTTGAAACAATATGGTTTAAGTTACGATAATTAACGATTACCAAGTGTAAACAAAAAGAGCTGATCAATGTGATCAGCTCTTTTGTTTTTTGGCAATGCAGCGTGATGTTAATATAATTTCTGACGCTGCTGTTTCACGGTTTCGTCCGTCAGGAAGTCGTCGTAGCTCATTAGCTTGTCAAGGATACCTTTTGGTCCGATTTCGATAATCCGGTTGGCAATCGTGTGAACGAACTGGTGATCGTGAGAGTAGAACAACAGGCAGCCGGTAAAATCAATCAGTCCATTGTTCAATGCGGTAATCGATTCCAGGTCGAGGTGGTTGGTAGGATCATCCAGAACCAATGCATTCGCGCCTGACAGCATGGTACGCGACAGCATACAACGTACTTTTTCTCCTCCGGAAAGCACTTTTGCCTTTTTTAGAGACTCCTCGCCTGAGAAGAGCATTCTTCCCAAAAACCCTCTGATAAAGCTTTCATCTTTCTCTTCCGAGTACTGACGCAGCCAGTCAACCAGGTTCAGGTCAACGTCAAAAAACTGTGCAGGATCTTTCGGGAAATATGATTTTGTGATAGTTACTCCCCAGGTATATGTGCCTTTATCTGCTTTCTGAACGTCACTGATAATATCGAAAAGCGTACTGATTGCCATTACATTCTTGCTTACAAATGCAATCTTATCGCCTTTGTTGACAGTGAAACTCAGGTTATCAAACAGCTTTGTACCATCCTCGGCAGTTTTAGACAAGCCTTCTACCCGCAGCAGCTGGTCACCCACTTCCCGCTCCGATTTGAATGCGATGTACGGATATTTCCTTGAAGAAGGTTTGATATCATCGATGGTCAGCTTTTCCAAAAGCTTCGCACGGGAAGTAGCCTGCTTGGACTTAGATGCATTTGCACTGAACCTGCGAATGAATTCTTCGAGCTCCTTGCGTTTGTCGTCCGCTTTGCGGTTAGCATCCTGACGCTGCTTCAAAGCCAGCTGGCTGGATTGGTACCAGAATGAATAGTTACCAGAGAACATCTGGACTTTGCTGAAATCGATGTCTACCACGTGCGTACAAACTTCATCGAGGAAGTGCCTGTCGTGGGATACTACGATAACTGTATTTTTGAAATCTGCGAGGAAGTTTTCCAGCCACAACACGGTTTCAACGTCAAGGTTGTTAGTTGGCTCATCAAGCAGCAGAACATCCGGGTTTCCAAAAAGTGCCTGTGCCAGCAGTACTCTTACTTTGTCATTGGAGTTCAGATCCGCCATCATCATCTGGTGCTGATCTTCGCCCAGACCCAGACCACTCAACAGCTGTGCAGCCTCGGTCTCCGCTTCCCAACCATTCAGATCGGCAAACTCTGCTTCCAGCTCCGCCGCTTTTTCTCCGTCAGCATCAGTGAATTCTTCTTTCTCGTAGATAGCTTCGCGCTCTTTCATGATTTTGTACAACCTTTCGTGTCCCAAAATCACAGTATCCATCACAGAATACGTGTCAAACTCATATTGATCCTGTTTCAGGAAAGTCATCCGCTCGCCCGGGTTCATACTTACATTACCCGTTTGCGGCTCGATTTCTCCCGAAAGAATTTTCAGAAAAGTGGATTTCCCTGCTCCATTGGCGCCGATCACACCATAACAGTTACCAGGGACAAATTTTATATTTACTTCGTCGAACAATACCCTTTTACCGTATCTCAACGATACGTTTTGAACCGTAATCATCTTAAAAACCGATTATTTATGAATGAGACCGCAAAACTACAAAAATCACGCTGATTTCGGATGTCCGGGTTAACTAAACAAATGAGGCAGACCGGATCAACCAGTCTGCCCCGTCAACTATCTTGTATGCTACTTATGGAATGACGCGTAAGGTATGCGCACCTTTTCCAACTCCGATTGAGGCACCTTGCTTTTTCAATGCAGGTGTATCCCCCTTTGTTACTGCCCAGAATTCAACTCCGCCATTGCTGTTACCATATTGCAGGTATTCAAAAACGGTAACTGCCACGTTCGAGCCGTCTTTATCGAATGCGACGCTCTGCGGATAAATACCCTGGAACGGGTAATCAGCCACTTTGGTCAATGCACCGGTGGCCGCTACTTTATACAAGATTAATGCAGCGCCAGTCCCCGCTCCTGCCTCTGTCCATGGCGAACCGCTCTTGCCTGACGTTGCAGTAACAAGCATCGAGCCATCGGGACTTATTGCAAATGAACCTGTGTTCAAACCAACAGCAGCCTGACCGGATACCTTGTGCTCAGTTGAACCATCCATTGAAAAATCAACTACGACAACCTCACCGTCACCAGCGGCCTTTCCCTGTGCTCCCTTGGTATCAAGGACGAGATAATGCTTTCCGTCAGGTGTGAATTTTCCAAACGAAGGTTCTGTACCAACCTTCACAGGTTTTCCAACCATTTCCACATTTTTGAGCTTTCCAGCCTCTCTGATCACTTTGTACAGACCCACTTCATTGGAGTTATCTAAAGTGAATGCAATGAAATCACCGGAAGGGTGCCACGACAGGTCTATAATTTTGTTAGAGGAATCAATGGCAGCCGGCAGGTTCAGAAAGCGGGCTGGCTTTCCATCGGGACCAGCTTCTATAAACACGAGCTCCTTACCTGCGTCGCTCGTGGAGATGATCAACTCATTCTTATTAATATCGATTGAAGTCGGCTTTTTGCCCACCGGGAAACCAAATTTCGCTTTCGGAGCTGCCAGGTTCGTGATATCTACAACAAACAGCTTCTCTCCTACCGGAAATTCCTTGTAAGGATCTTTGTATTCGGCTACACCGTCTTCCGGTCTCACGCGATTTTCCAGCACGTAGGCGAGTCCGCCGCTTGCGGGAACGGCCAGTGTTTTCGAATAGCCCAGCGCCGAATTGGATACCATTGCGGTACCTAATCCTTTACTGCCCCGCTCAACAGGGAATTTAATGGTGCTTAACTGATCCCTCGAAGTGTTGTCCCTTAATAACTTACCATCAACAAATGCGGAAGCCGACATATCGGCATCTGAAACAACAACCAATCCACGGGCATTGAAGGTGATGGGCGATTGAGCAACTGCCGGAATACTACCCAAAGCTGCTAAACCAGCAAATAATGCGACTTTTTTCATAAAAAGAATCTTAGGTTTTAGGTGGCTTTAAAATGAAACTCCTTTAAATCAAAAGAAACCTTACTTCGCTGGACGGCAAGCAAGGTTTCTCTTATCTAATTCGCAATATAACAGAAAAACCCCGATAGTTAAACTACCGGGGTGATTTCATCAGTAGAAATTTAAGCTGCTACTGCCAAAGAATTAATATGCTTCGCCAATTTCGATTTCTGGTTAGAAGCTTTTTTCTTATGGATAATGTTTTTCTTAGCCAAACGGTCCAACATAGAAGACACTGTTTTGTAAACTTCAACAGCTACTGTCTTGTCAGTTGTCTCGCGTAGTTTTTTGATGTATGAACGTGTGGTTTTGTGCTGGTAACGGTTACGCAAACGTTTTGTTTCGTTAGCGCGGATTCTTTTTAATGCTGATTTATGATTTGCCATTTCGTATTAATATTTTTCAATTTCTCATTTTGGTGTGCAAAAATAGAGATTTGAGCACAAATAGCCAAACTTCCTTGTAAATAAATTTAGATTTTAACTGTACTTACTTGGGCATACGTTGTAAGTCAGACGATAAGTACTCCTCAATGCGAGCTTCCAGTTCATTATAGGGAATGTTTCCGTGCAGTACACCTTCCACTGCCAGGGATATCTTTCCTGTCTGCTCTGAGATAACAATCACAATTGCATCTGTGGCTTCGCTCATGCCCATTCCCGCTCTGTGGCGGAAACCCAGCGAAGAAGGAACATCCACTCCGTCGGCAACGGGCAACACGCATCTGGCAGCTTTCAGCACACCGTCTACAATTACCACAGCACCGTCGTGCAGCTCACTATATTGATTGAAAAGCGACACCAGCAATGGTTTCGAAACCCTTGCGTCGAGCAACTCGCCTGTTTCGATAAACTTTGTGAGATCATCCCTTTTATTAACTACAATTAATGCACCTGTGAAGTTGGCAGCGATGGTTTTACTTGCGTCAACGATTTCTTTCAGGTTCTTCGCTTTCTGGTCGAGTACCGAGGTGCCGATGATCTTTTTCAAAAACCCATTATTGGTGTAAATGGTTGATTTACCGATAATGAGCAAAAACCGCCGGATCTCCTGCTGAAAAATCACGATCAATGCGACTGCCCCGACCCCCATAAAATATTCCAGAATGGCAGTCAGCAGCCCTAAACCCAGCCCTTTAACAACAAGATAAAAAACGTACACGAACAGGTATCCTAAAAACACGCGGCTTGCGATACTTCCTCTTACCAGTGTATACACCTGATACAGCAAAATCGCAACCAGAAAAACATCCAGGACATCTGTCCAGTTAATGTTTAGAAAACCCACACGCATAAGACAATCTATAAATTTCAGCGACTAAATTACTACTTAATTTCTAACTGTTCCGGCCATTGACCAGAGTATTACCGCCTCTACAGCCTGCTTCACATCGTGTACGCGCAGTATGGAAGCGCCGCGTTCGAGTGCCAGTGTGTTGAGGACGGTGGTCCCGTTTAATGCATCCTCGGGAGCTACTCCGAGGGTTTTGTAAATGGTCGATTTTCTGGACAAACCAGCCAGTACCGGATAACCTAACTGTTCAAACTCACTCAAATTGCGCAGCAGCTCAAAATTCTGCGCGATTGTTTTTGCAAAGCCAAATCCGGGATCTACAATAATGTCTGCAATCCCCAGTGCACGCAATGCGGCGATCTTCGTTTGCAAATCCTTCAAAATGTCCCGTACCACGTGATCATAATGGGTAAGTTTGTTCATTGTTTGTGGCTCGCCGCGCATGTGCATCAGCACATAAGGAACCCGCAGCTCAGCCACCGTTTCGAACATCCCGGAATCCAACGTTCCGCCCGAAACATCATTGATCAGGCTTGCCCCGGCGGCTACTGCCTCTTTTGCAACTTCAGAACGAAAAGTATCGACGGATATAACGGTTTCGGGAAAAAACTTAGTAATCGCATTCAGCGCGGTTAAAATACTGTCCAATTCTTCTGTAACAGAAATATCTTTTGCTCCCGGTCGCGTGGAATATCCGCCTACATCAATCAGGTCCGCGCCTTCTGAAAGCATTGTGCCTGCGCGCTCAACTACTTCATCCTCAGAATTTGCGCGGCTTCCTCCGAAAAAGGAATCTGTAGTGGTATTAAGAATTCCCATCACCAAAGGCCGGCTCAGATCGACGATCCTGCCCCGGATGTTGAGCGTTTTTTTGCTAACTTGCAGCATAGATTTGTTTAAATACTAACTCAAAACAGTGAAATCCACCGAATCGGAATATCAGGAAATCATTCAGTATTGCCAAGATCTTTTTACAAAAAAAAACAAGGACTACGGCACCTCCTGGCGGATTCTGCGCATCCCGTCCATTACTGATCAGATCTTTATCAAAGCCCAGAGAATCCGCACTATACAGGAAAAAGGCGTACAGAAAGTGGATGAAAATGTCTCTTCAGAGTTTATCGGGATCATCAACTACTGTGTAATGGCACTGATCCAGATAGACAGTTTGGGCCAGCAGATCGACGAATCAGACCTGACCACCTTGTATAACAAGCAGGTGAATGAAGTGGCTGAGCTGCTGTTCAACAAGAATCACGATTATGGCGAAGCCTGGCGGGATATGCGCGTGAGTTCAATGACAGACATTATCCTGATGAAATTGTTACGGATTAAACAAATAGAAGATAATAACGGACTTACGATCGTTTCAGAAGGTGTAAAAGCAGGCTACCAGGATATCATTAATTATTCGGTGTTCTGCCTGATCAAGTCCAATGCATTACATACCAATTGAACCGAAGCTTCATTAATACAGCTTTTCAAATGAAAATTCTTGCTCAGGTTTCCCGCGTCATCGTGGGGCTTCTATTCATTTTTTCAGGACTCATCAAGCTGAATGATCCGATCGGGACTCAATACAAGCTTGAAGAATACTTCGAAGTGTTCGCTACCGATCTTCCCGCATTCCATGATTTTTTCATGGGGCTGGTTCCACTGGCGCTGTACTTCTCCGTATTTCTTTGCACAGCAGAAGTCGTGCTCGGGATTGCATTGCTGGTCGCTTACAAGCCAAGGACAATTTCCTGGCTGCTGCTGCTGATCATCCTGTTTTTCACGTTCCTCACATTCTATTCTGCCTACTTCAACAAGGTGACCGATTGCGGCTGTTTCGGAGCGGCTATTAAGCTTACGCCCTGGACTTCGTTTGGGAAAGACCTGTTTCTGCTTGCATTAATTCTCATTATCGTTTTTTACCGAAAGAAATTTCGTGCACTTCCTACGGGTATTATCGTGGTTATTTCAACCCTGGTCTCACTTGGTATTGCGGTGTACGCATTGCGTCATTTACCTATCCTGGACCTGCTCCCGTATCGTGTGGGCGCCAATATTCCTGCGCAGCTTAAACCCTCCGAGCCTCTCAGGTATCTTTATATATTTGACAAGAAAGGCGAAACGGTGGAGTACGAGCAATATCCAAGCGACACGACACTTGTTTTCAAAGAAATGATTGTCCTCAACGAGGATGCAAAACCTAAGATCACAGATTATAAAGTCTGGAATGATGAAGGCGACTTTACGGAGGAAACTTTCAAAGGCAACAAGCTTTTTCTCATTATCAAGAATCTGACTGATATCAATACAGCCGCGCTGCCTGACATTAATAAACTGATCAATGCGGTTCGTGGAAAAGGGATACAGCCCATTATCCTGACTTCCGGTAACAGCGAAGAAATTGTGGCATTCCTGAATGCGCATCAGCTCAATGCACCTTTTTATTACGTCGACGCGACAGTTTTAAAAACGATCATGCGCTCCAACCCTGGGCTCTGGCTTTTGAAAGACGGAACTGTGAAAGGAAAATGGCATTATAATGATACGCCAGGAGCTGACGAAGTCTTGAACCTTGTTAAATAATCCGACTGATTGAAATGAAGAATGTAATTCTGGTCGGAATGATGTCGTCAGGCAAAACAACGCTTGGCAAAAAGTTAGCGCGATTGCTTGGTTTTCAGTTTGTAGATCTGGATAAGCTGATTGAAAAAGATCAGCAAATGAATATTCCGTCGATATTTTCGGAAAAAGGAGAATCTTATTTCCGGGATGTTGAAAGCCGCGTCCTGAAAGAAATAGCATTGCGGCAGCACATTGTACTCGCTTCCGGTGGCGGCACTCCCTGCTTTTTCGACAATATGCAGGTGATCAATACAATGGGTATCAGTGTTTTTCTCGATGTAACCGCAGCTGACCTTGCGCGACGTATCGAGAGCCACGGAAAAGACGATCGCCCGATCCTCTCTGGCGCTACTTCCCTGCGTGAAACTTTGGAGCAAAAAATAAAAGAGCGCCTGCCGTTTTACCAGCAGGCGCATCTGAGTCTGAGCGGTGAAATTGAAGTGAATCAGCTGTTGAATGCACTTCGCCCTTTATTGTAACTTAGAAATTTACACCGAGTGTTAAGACCATATTTACAGGTTTGTTCGAAATGTTCGCTGTAAAATATCTGGCAGGATCTTCCAGCGTGTAAGGCGTATAAGTAGATTTAAAGACAGAATAAGTCCCGGAAAGATCAGCGAAGAAACGATCAACACGCACCCCCAAACCTGCCGAATACATCAGCTTGTCTCTTTTGATTCCATCGAGACGCTCTGCGTAAGGATCGGCAATGTAGGCAAATCCAAGCCGGCCGCGCATAATTCCAAAGCGGTACTCTCCTCCCAATCTCGCATTTATTACGTTTTTATACACATCCTTCACTTCCGCATTGTTGTTGTCGCGGAAGTTTTTGTTCTCCTCGTCAGTCAGGTAATTCGTCCGAAGGCGCATTCCAGAATAGCCCACGTATTCAAGCGTACCCGTAATGAAACCATTACTACTGATGAAATACGTAGCACCTGCAGATGCGCGGAATGGACTTACGATCGAGTATTCAAAATCGTTGGGCACCAGCGAGACGCTGCTCTGGGTCGGCCCGATATCCTGACCGTTATCATTCGTGATCGATCCGCGGATATAATTCGCGCCCACTCTCCTGTTGAATGTTTCCCGCATAGCCGTGAAAGTCGGCGAAGTGAGCGACAGCCCCGCCTGGATGAATGGAGAGAATTTGTAGATCACTCCGAATGTAGCATTCAGCCCACTCCCGGTACCTTTAAGGTCTTCTGTGTTCGTCGTAGAATGGAATACGGTTGCATTAATGATCGAATCGTGGAGCATATGCGTGTACTCATACCTGATCCGGCTGAACCCTACCGAGCCACCGAGGTAAAGCTTGTCATTGTAGTTACCTGCGTAGGCAATGGTCCATTGAGTATTTGCTCCTTTTGAATCAAAGTCACCTTGCTGCAATGTTGCATTCCGCGCATCATCGCGACCGTAAGGCGGTCCGTATCCTTCGGTAGTAGAAACGAAGTTGGTTGGAAAAATGGTTTGCAATTGATAGTAGGCGTGGTCGAGGTACCGGTATGTACCCTGATTTTCCTGCAATTCCCGGTTATAATCTTCGTCAGTCCAGCCAACGCCATTTGCGTCTTCAACAGCACGATCCAGGAAAGAGCTTCTGTTATTCAGTCCCTGATATGTAAACCTGTTTTGAAAAGATTGCTGACGGGAGAACGAAATCCCGAGTGACGTTCTTTTCCATTTGCGTTGAAAGCCCGGCTGGCTGGTTATTACCAGCGACGCGCTGGTCACATTGGCTGTGCTTTTTGCCGCGGAGGTGACCCGGTCAATGTACTTGCTGTCTGTACTGATACTATTAAGCCCCGGGCTGAATGTAACTTCCGACCTGTTGTAAAAGCCTAACCCTGCGGGGTTTCCGCTGATAGCACTGGGATCACCGCCTAATGCAGCATGGTTTCCGCCAACTGCCTGAAAACGGGCTGTCCCTGTCTGGTTTATCTCTGAATATCTGAACGCGTCGGTCGCATATTGCGCGAAAGCTGAGGAGGACACTAACAGGCTCAATGCGAGTAGTGATCCGCTAAACGGTTTTTTCATGTCGATGTTGAAAAATAGCATTTAAGAACTTTAACACTCATTTAAACGAAAACCCTGCAAAAATATGGCATTTTGCAGGGTCTCTATATGTAATAAAATTACATTACTTCAGTTATCTTGGTCCTCTTGAAGAAGGGCTTGAAACTCTTCCTCCACCGCCGCCACCAGATGGTGCGCTGTAACTTCTTGAAGGCGCGCTATAACTTGGTGCACTGTAAGTACGGGTCGGCGCACTGTACGATTCGCTTCTTGAGGGCGTATAAGTTCTGGCAGGACTGTTGTAGTCAGACTGGCTTCTTGAAGGTGTATAAGAAGGCGAGTTATATGTACTGCTGCTTCTTGACGACCTTGGCGTATAGCTGCCTGTTGCTGCTGAATTTGGCTCAGAATACGTGCTTGCATTGGCTTGACGTGGACGCGAGTAATATACATTGTTACCCTCGCTGCTTCCGCGTGAAGAATAACCACTATTAGCAGTTCTTCCACCCGGGTTTGAAACTTCACCTCTGTTGTAGGATCTTGACGATCTTGGGGAAACGTAATTATCGTTTGCAGAAATCGCATTCGAAGCGCGTCTTCCACCTCTGTCACCTGTAACACCACCAGCAGACCGTGACGGAGCTGATGTTGCATTTCTTACGCCGTGGGTTCCATTTGTAACAACTCTCGGGCCATATGTCCTGGAAACGCCTCTTTCAGGACTGTTCACTACGATAACCGGACGGCTGTAAGCCCACGGCGAGTAGCCGTAACCTCCTCCGAAACCGTATCCGCCGCCGTAAAAGCCGTCATAATATCCGTAAGGGCTTCCAAGGCCCCATGGACTATTATAACCAAACGGATCATAACCGTAAGCCATCATACTTCCGTAGCCCATTCCGTATCCCATCATACTACCACCCCAGGGAGAGTAACCAAATGGAGAATATCCGAACATTGAACCCATTCCAAATCCGATATAAGGGCTGAAACGCATTGAGTTACCATATCCGAAGCGCATTCCTGCACTCATCATACCTGGCCAGTAAGAGCCCATTCCTCCGAAATTAGAGAACCGGCTTGCCTGATTATAACCGTCTACAAAACCTGCATTATAACCTACATCGCTTGAAATCGCACGTTTGGCACCTCGCGATGACAAGTACGATTCGTCGTAATAATCACTTGTTCCGTTCTCAGCGTATTCACCTGTATAGCTGTAATCCGGGTTGTCCGTGCGGGATAATTCCTGATCTGCACCTCTGTCTCTCGTTACTACCCCCGAAGCAGGACCGCCACCGTATAGGTCGTCGTATCCACCCGAACGCGATATCTGTTGATTATTGGTACATCCCCAAGCTCCCAGCAAAATAAGCAAAGAAAGATGCTTTGCTTTGTTGATTGTACTCATGGCTTTAAAGGATTAAATGTTTGTTGCTAATATAGTTATAAAATCTATTCCAAACTAGTAAGTAAACGCCTGTTACATGACATTAATTCCAAAGTTAACATAAAAAACTATCTTTGCAACTGCTGCAAAAAAGAGCATTTATAGCAGTATACTCCATTTTCATTACAAAATAATCCTAATAATGAGTAAATCCCTGCCAACACGAAGTGAAAACTACTCCGAATGGTATAATGAGCTGGTAAAACGTGCTGATTTGGCTGAAAATTCTGCTGTCAGAGGTTGTATGGTGATCAAACCTTACGGCTATTCAATCTGGGAGAAGATGCAGCGGGCACTTGACGATATGTTCAAGGAAACGGGCCACACCAATGCCTACTTCCCGCTTTTTATCCCTAAATCTTACCTTAGTAAAGAAGCTTCGCACGTGGAAGGCTTTGCGAAGGAATGCGCCGTTGTAACGCATTACCGTCTGAAAAATGACCCGAATGGAAAAGGAGTAATCGTTGACCCGGATGCAAAGCTGGAAGAAGAGCTCATTGTTCGCCCGACTTCGGAAACGGTTATCTGGAGCACGTACAAAAACTGGATCCAATCATACCGCGACCTGCCTTTGCTGATCAATCAATGGGCAAATGTGGTACGCTGGGAAATGCGGACGCGCTTGTTTTTAAGAACAGCTGAATTCTTGTGGCAGGAGGGACACACCGCGCACGCTACTGCACAGGAAGCAATTGCTGAAAGCGAGCAAATGCTTGAAGTGTACGCCACATTTGCAGAAGAATGGATGGCGCTACCCGTAGTAAAAGGAATTAAAACAGCCAACGAGCGTTTCGCAGGGGCGGAAAATACATATTGCATTGAAGCTTTGATGCAGGACGGAAAAGCATTGCAGGCGGGTACCTCTCACTTCCTGGGCCAGAACTTTGCGACTGCATTTGATGTAAAATTCCAGGATAAGGACGGTAAACTTGAATATGTCTGGGGAACTTCATGGGGCGTAAGTACACGCTTGATGGGCGCACTGATCATGGCGCATTCTGACGACAGCGGCCTGGTACTGCCTCCGAAACTGGCACCAATCCAGGTTGTAATCGTTCCTATTTACAAGAATGAAGAACAGTTGCAGCAGATTTCAGATAAGGTTGCAGAGATTACGAAGCAGCTGAAAAAGATGGGGATTTCTGTTAAGTACGATTCAAGCGACGCGTACAAACCTGGGTACAAATTCGCGGAATATGAGCTGAAAGGAGTTCCTGTAAGGCTGGCTCTTGGCGGACGGGATCTTGAAAATGGCACCATCGAAGTGGCACGGAGAGATACCAAAACCAAGGAAACAGTGAGCCTCGATGGAATTGCTGAGCATGTAAGAGCACTTCTGGACAATATCCAGGAGTCCATTTACAACAAAGCGCTCGCTTTCCGCAAAGAGAATACGCATAAAGTGGATACGTTTGAAGAGTTTAACGAAGTGCTGGATACCAAAGGCGGGTTCATCCTGGCACATTGGGATGGTACCTCCGAAACAGAGGAAAAAATCAAAGAAGAAACCAAGGCAACAATCCGCTGCATTCCCCTGGATCAGGAAGAAGAGGCAGGAACCTGCATTTACTCAGGTAAACCTTCGACTGGCAGGGTCGTTTTTGCAAGGGCATACTAATTTTATCACCAGTTGTACATCATCCGGAAGGCTGGATATTTTTAACCATTTAAGAAAAAGCAAAATGAAGCAGGCGCAGGCAGGAGATAATGTACAGGTACATTACAAAGGCACTTTACCGGACGGACAGCTTTTCGACTCATCGGAAGGCCGTGACCCGCTCAATTTCCAATTAGGCAGCGGACAGGTTATCAAAGGATTTGATGACGGTGTAACAGGGATGGAAGTTGGTGACAAAAAGACGATCCACATTCCCAACGAAGAAGCTTACGGCCCGATCAATGAAGATATGATCATCAATTTCGATCGCAGCCAGATTCCTTCTGATATCCCTCTTGAAATCGGCAGCACCCTGAATATGCATCAGGATGGTGGCCAGGTTATTCAGGTCGTTGTACGCGAAGTTACCGAGGACACCGTAGTTCTGGATGCAAATCACCCGCTGGCGGGACAGGATCTCATCTTTGAGCTTGAGTTGGTAGGAATCAACTAAATGAAACGAAAAAGGATCAGCCGAGTGCTGATCCTTTTTTCATTCAGTCCATTTCAAACTGAATATCTCCGGTCTTGTTCCCGGTATTTTCAACAAAATCTGCCGGGCAGCCAGGTCCTGCAACATCCGTTCAGCCCGCTTTTCTGAGATGTTGATCATACGGGAAAATAACTTTGCTGAAACTGAATCGGACGTTTTAAGGTAAGAGACCAATGTTTTTACATGGCGGTTTGCCAGTAACTTTTCAGTTTGCCCATCGCCATCATTGTAAAGCAGCAGCTTGGGAATAGGGACGCTCTTGTCTTTTACCCTGATATAAATGGTACGTGCTCCACGCTCATTCAACACATAATGCGGCTTATCCTCACTTTCCTTGATTTCCACAACGAGCAGCTTTTTGCCCGCTGATGTCTGGGATTTGATCTGTACCAATAGATTGGGTTCGATGTAATCTGTCAATGCTTTTTCCAGCTTCTGTAACTCGGTCAGCTCGGAAGGTACGCCGGTTACAATACCCGTATCCGCCACACCGACCAGCAATATGCCGCCCGAAGTATTGGCGAATGAAACAATGGTCTTCGCTATCTTGGCCGGACTGTCAATCTTACTCTTGAACTCAACAGTCAGCCCCTCTCCTTTCTTGATTATCTCGTCAGTATTTATGCTCATTCATCAAATTAAACTGTATTTCTTACCAGGTAACGAGCGGATCATTCCCTGAAATTCCAGGTTCAGCAATAATGTTGCCAATTTATTCAAATGGAGACCTGATTGCCAGGCCAACTCATCGATCTGAGTCGGCCCTTTCTGTTTCAACATCGATAACACTTGTCCTTCGTCCTGGGTGAAACCTTCAAAACTGATATGTTGCGGCCTTTGTTCCATAACTGAGGTCGGATCGTTGTTCATGGTCCAGTTAAGGGCTGTGGCAAGATCTTCGACAGAGGTGAAAATAGAAGCTTTATGGTCTCTGATCAGCATATTACAACCTTCTGACTGATTATTGCCGATCATACCCGGCACTGCATATACATCACGGTGATAATTCTGGGCAAATTCAACCGTGATCAGACTGCCGCCTTTCTTCCCCGATTCCACCACAATCACAACATCGCTCAACCCCGCAATAATTCGGTTTCGTGCCGGAAATCTCATGAAATCAGGTTTTGTCTGCAATGTATTCTCAGTAACAATTCCTCCATTGATCTGCATTTCTTCGGCAGTTCGTTTGTGCGTCGCTGGATAGATCACATCTAGCCCACTCGCCATTACTCCGATGGTAGGGAGGTTATGCTTGATGCACGCGCGGTGCGCAGTAATATCCACGCCATAAGCCAGCCCGCTCACGACGAGCGCGTTGTAAGGTTCCAGATCCCGAACGATGGTTTCGGTAACTGCCTTTCCATATTCACTGATTTGCCTCGTACCCACAACACCGACAGCTCTTTTTGCATTGAAATCGATTTCTCCCCTTGAATAAAGTACAATCGGCGCATCGTAAAGTGGTTTCAGTCGGAGCGGGTAGGTTTGATCCGTGAAGAAATGGAGATCGATAAGCTCCTTATTACATCTGATATATTCCTTTTCAGCCCAATCCAGCTCACTTTTAGCCAGAACTGCTTTAACGACCTTGTCCCCTACTCCCGGGATCTTTATTAATTTCTTGTAATCGGCATCAAATACTTTTGAGGCGCTGCCGCAGTAGCTGATCAGTTGTCTGATCGTGACAGAGCCGACTCCGGGGGTTTGTACAAGTGCGAGAATGCAGATCTTTTCTGCCTCTGAAATACCTTCCATTTAAGTGTGTTTTTGTGTAAAGACTGTCGCGGTGCCCTCAGAAAAAATGTGGCATGCATTTTGTCAATATACGTCAATGAATCACCTAAATACAACTTCATTTACCAAACAGCTAGTATGGAAAATTTTAATACCGATAACGCCGAAACGATTGAACATTACGAAGGCATGGGAGCAACCTGTTATCCGGAGGGAGTATACTACCGGGTTTGGGCACCACACGCCGAGAGTGTTTCCGTAATCGGCACCTTTAATGATTGGAATGAGACTGCAAATATGCTTCAAGCCGAAGAAAATGGTTATTGGGGCCTTTTAGTTGAGAACTCCAAAGAAGGAGATGAATATAAATTTTTATTAAAAACACCCGCAGGTGATTTGCATAGAAATGACCCTTATGCATTGAAAATGACGAATTCTGCCGGTAACTGCATTGTATATAACCATGCTTCTTTTGACTGGCAGGACACTACTTTTCAGATCCCAAGCTGGCACGAGATCGTCATTTACGAGCTGCACGTCGGCACATTTAATGTAAAGGATAAGGATCAGGTTGGTACCTTTTACACAGCCATTGAAAAATTGCCCTATCTTAAAGAAATGGGCTTTAATGCAATCGAGCTAATGCCTTGTGCCGAGTTTCCGGGATCGCGTTCGTGGGGATACAATCCTGCAAACCCGTTTTCCATTGAGGCAGACTACGGTGGTCCGGACGGACTGAAAGCCTTTGTTAAAGCTGCACACGAAGCCGGGTTAGCTGTCATTCTGGATGTGGTTTACAATCACTTTGGTCCGTCAGACCTGGATTTGTGGCAGTTTGACGGCTGGTCGGAAAACGACGGGGGCGGTATTTACTTTTACAACGACTGGAAAGCGGAAACACCCTGGGGAAGCACGCGACCAGATTACGGGCGCGGCGAAGTACGTCAGTATATCCGCGACAATGCATTGATGTGGCTGAAAGATTACCGCGTCGACGGATTGAGAATGGATATGGTACCATATATCAGGAATGTAAAAGCAGACGGTAATCCCGGAAACGATATTCCCGAAGGAATTTCACTGATGCAATGGATCAATTCCGATATTCGCCAGCATTACCCCAATTGCATTACCATTGCAGAGGATATGCATTCCCTGGATTTCATCACCAACTCCGTTGAAAATGGCGGTTTGGGATATGGATCGCAGTGGGATGCCGAGTTCGTGCATACTGTAAGAGACGCGATCATTACCCAGCACGATGGCGACCGTGATATGGTAAAAGTTGCAGACGCGATCAGCTCGCGTTTCAATTCGGACTATTTCCAGCGCATTATATACACAGAGTCGCACGATGAAGTCTCAAATGGTCAGGCAAGAGTAGCAGAGGAGATTGCAGATGGTGACGTAAATAACTGGTACTCTAAAAAGCGGGCGGCACTCGGTGTGGCACTTGTGCTCACTTCTCCGGGTATCCCGATGATATTTCAGGGTCAGCCGCTGCTGGAAGACAAATGGTTTTCGGACAGTGACCCAATCGACTGGACGCGATTGGAAAAATTCAGCGGTTTCGCAAATCTGCACCGCGATCTGATCCATTTGAGAAGAAACTGGTTTGGCGTAACAAAAGGTCTTCAGGGGCAAAATGTTGAGTTGATCCGTGTTGATAATGAGAAGAAGATTATTGCAATGCACCGTTGGAGCGAAGGCGGGCCGAAGGACAGCGTTATCGTAGTTTTGAATTTCTCAATTGAAACCTTCGATGATTATAAAATCGGCTTCCCGAGAGGCGGCACTTGGAATTTGAGGTTCAACAGCGACAATGAAGACTACGATCCAGACTTTTCTCACATTGGAATCAAGGACATTGAAACTTTCGAGGGTGAAATGGACAACCATCCTTTCCACGGATCTTTACAAATCCCCCCATATACCGCGCTGATTTTCTCTCAGGAAGAGTAACGTATTCAGAAGCAAAAAGAAAGTCCGGCTTGATATCGAGCCGGACTTTTTCATTACCTGATAATCCGAAAAACTCTTTCCCAGCGAATTTTTTGAAAAAAGCTGGTCGGATCAGGATCAATAGACATCCATACAAAAACTGCTTTACCAACAATGTGATCTTTGGGAACGAACCCCCAATAGCGTGAATCAGCGGAATTATGGCGGTTATCTCCCATCATGAAATAATAGTCCTGACGAAACGTGTAGCGTTCAAGCGCCTTTCCATTTTGTAATATCTTCCCATTCTCAATGGTTATACCTGCATTCCCTTCGTCACTTTTGATTACATCGGCATACAATGCGACATTACCAGCATTGAGCGTTATCGTTGCGCCCTTCTTAGGTACCAAAATGGGGCCGTAGTTATCCTTGTTCCAGTCGAGTTGATCCGAGTTAGGGAACAGGTAAGGCTCCTTCAAACCTTTATCCAAGAGGATCGGCTGAATGCGTTTTACAAAATCGTAAGCTTTTAGCTTCTCGACAGTCTCATCTGTCGTCTTAATGATGTATCCAAATTCATCATTGGACGCAATGGTATCGCCAAAACTCTCGGTAAATGGCGCGTAGTCCACTACCCCGTTGCGCCGGAATACATTTTCTTCATTAACCTGCGTAGTAGCTGACAAGAAATATTCCTGCTGCATTCCCGGCGGATTAGCAGCCGGCACGCCATTGATCACAACCTGCCCCGCCTTTACTTCCAGTTGATCACCTGGGATTCCTACGCACCTTTTAATGTAATTGGACCGAAGATCGACCGGATGCGGGTGCAGGTCTGGCAGTACGTTGCTGTACTTCTGGTAAGTGTCGGGATGCTCCACCGGTAAGTTGAACACCACCACATCACCATTTTTCACATCCGTAAAGCCGGGCAGTCTGAATTGCGGGAGCTGGATCCAATCGAGGTAAGATGGAATCTGCGTACCCCAGATCGTCTGGTGTGTAAGCGGTACCTGCAACGGGGTGATCGGCGTGGTAGTACCGTAATGCAGCCTGCTTACGAAGAGGTAGTCACCTACCAGCAAGCTGTTTTCCATCGATGGAGTCGGGATTACAAATGCGCTGAAAAATAGCCACCGGATCAATGAAGCTGCTATTACAGCAAATAGGATGGAGTCAAACCACTCGCGGAAAGGAGTTTTCTTGTGAGGCTGCTGTGTGTTCTTAGGGGCAATTTCGAGAACAGGCATAAAAAAGGATCAAAGATGCATGCGCAAGATACTTATTACAGATATAAATAATCAATATGTATATTAATTTTTCTTATACATTGGTGCACAAAAAAAGAGAGACTTCGCAGCCTCTCTTTTCTTAAGAATCATTCTAGTTAATTAATCACACGGAATATGCGGCTCCAACGGATTTTATTGAAGAAGCTCGTCGGACTAGGATCAATGGACATCCACACGAATACTGCCTTTCCTACAATGTGATCTTCCGGAACAAACCCCCAATAGCGTGAATCCGCTGAGTTATGGCGGTTATCCCCCATCATGAAATAATAGTCCTGCTTGAACGTGTAGCTGGTAATTTCCTTTCCGGCGATCTTAACCGACTTTTCTCCGAGCTCCACGTTCTCATTCTCCTCATAGTTTTTGATCACCGTACCGTAAAGTGCTACATTCTCCGGTGTCAATTGTACAGTAACTCCTTCTTTCGGGACAGTTACAGGTCCGTAGTTATCGCGGTTCCATTTAAACAATGTTGAATTTGGGTACAACATCGGTTCACTAATGTCCTTCGAAGATTTCACCAGTGTAATCCCTTTTACAAAGTCGTAGGTTTTAAGCTTCGCAGCGATTTCTTCGGTTGTGAAAACAAGATAACCCTGCTGATCATTTCCCGGAATTGTATCATTATAGCTTTCAGAATACGCGTTGTACTCAGAAATTCCATTTTCCTTGAACACTTTTACTTCATTTACCGCAGTGGTAGTGGCAACAAAGTACTCGTTCTCCATTCGCGCCGGATTTGGCTCAGCGGTACCATTTGCATAAACCTGCAAGTCGCGCACTTCGAGCTTGTCGCCGGGCAAACCAACGCAACGTTTGATATAGTTGGTCTTCAAATCTACCGGATGCTGCATTTCAGGCGGATAATTGAACACGACCACGTCGCCGCGTTTTACTTCGCTGAAACCCGGCAATCTGTATTGAGGAAGCTGGATGGCATCGGTATAGGAAGGAATATTGGTACCCCAGATCGTCTGGTGCGTCAATGGAACCTGTAATGGGGTTTTTGGCGTGCGGGTACCGTAATGCAGCTTGCTGACAAACAGGAAATCCCCCACCAGCAAACTATTCTCCATGGACGGAGTAGGAATTGTAAACGCTTCAAAAAACAGCCAGCGGATCAATGTTGCCGCGACCACAGCAAATAGAATGGAATCAAACCACTCCCGTACTGCCGATTTTTTCTTTTTTGTACTCACTTTATCTGAAATTAACTCTCTGTTAATAGCCATGCTTTTTTGTTGCTTTTATAAGATAGAAGGGGCGACTTAATCTAGATTTTCAAGCAGATCGTTCATCCCGAACACACCTGCTTTGCCAGGCAGCCACTCGGCCGAAACCACTGCGCCTAATGCAAATCCATCGCGATTGTGGGCTGTATGCGTAATTTCAATGGTATCAACCTGTGATTCGTAACGGACAATGTGGGTACCCGGTACTTCTCCCAGCCTTTTAGCTTCAATTTGAATAAAACCTTCCTCATCCTCTGGTGCAAGCTTCCATCCTTTCTGCTCGCCGCTGCCTTCCATAATACCTTCGGCGAGGGTGATCGCAGTACCGCTGGGCGCGTCCAGTTTGTGGATATGGTGTATCTCAGTCATCGAGCTGCGGTATGCCTGTCCCTTCATCAAACGTGCGAGCTGCTTATTTAGCCGGAAAAACAGGTTAACGCCAATGCTGTAATTAGAAGCATAAAAGAAAGCGCCTTTGGTATCCAGACAAAGCTGTTCTATCTCTGTTCTGTGTTCAAGCCAGCCCGTTGTTCCGCTTACAATCGGCCAGCCCTTTTTTAAACAATACGTTATATTCTCAAAAGCAGATTCCGGAGCGCTGAATTCAATGGCCACGTCAACATCTTCCCGGCCTAATTCTTCCATTTCTGCTCGGTTTTGCAGGTCAATTTTTGCTACGATCGTATGCCCTCTTTCGATTGCAATCTTCTCAATCGTTTTCCCCATTTTGCCGTAACCGAGTAACAGTATTTTCATTAACTACAATATTTGATTCAATAAAAGCTATTTAATATTAAAAACAAGCCGCACGCCCGGAGCTGGTGTCCGCATTGCCGGCTGCTGAAGTTTAGGCTCTATTCGCAATGTAAGGTCATCGGAAAGATCAAAAGTCTTCAAATGCGCCGCTACATTAGCCTCAATAATTGAAAGTGTGTATATCAGGCCGGTCACGATCAATGCAAATCCGCGGTTACGTCGCCAGTAATTTTTTCCTCTTAAAGCCTGGTCCCTGCTGGCAGGCTGGTAGGTGCTGCTGGTATTAAGCAAGCTTCTCACTCTTACTGTTACCGTGGAATCAACCAGTTCCGGCTTTGGCTGGCCGTAAGTCGGACTGTTCTTGTCGAGATTGTAAAACTCTTTGTAAGCCGACAAATAGTCGTGGTATTTCAAAGAATTCAGGTAATAAGTGTAAAGTCCGCCGCCGAATGCAAGATATACAATAGGCGCCTTCCAGTAGTCGCGGTTGTAAATCTGGCCAAGTCCGGGTATCAGCGCCATTCTGGTCGCGGTTTTGGGAACAGGCATGAAACCTTTAACCTTTTTTAACGTATCACCCGGTAGCAAAACAGTGCTATCGTTCACCACAATGGGAACATTCAGTGTTTTAACGCTGTCTCTTGGGATCGTGTTCTGCGCCGATACAGCCCCGGATAGTAGCAGGATTACCGCCGGTAAAAACCAGTTTTTCAAGTCCTATTTGAATTTCAATGTTTCCAAAATCTTCTTTAATTCATCCTGAGACGTGAATGGGATCTTAATTTCTCCCTTGTGGTTCTCATTGCTCTTTACGGAAACCTTCGCTCCGAAAAATGAAGATAATTGAAATTGTAATGACTTTATTTCCTGATTAATTGTCACCGGCTTCTTGTCGGTCAGCGAGCTGCTGCTCATCATCCCGAGCTTTCTTACCTCGTCCTCTACCTTTCGCACAGACCAGCCTTCTTCAATGATCTTGTTGAAAATTTTAAGCTGGCTCTGGTCGCTGTTGATGGTGATAATGGCCCTGGCATGTCCCATACTGATCTTATTGTCACGCAATGCAGCCTGGATCACGGGAGGCAATTTCAACAAACGGATATAGTTATTGACAGTTGTCCTGTTCTTACCGACACGTATACCGAGTTCTTCCTGTTTCAGGTTACATTCCAGTATCAGGCGCTGGTAGCTGAGGGCAATCTCAATGGAGTTAAGGTTCTCACGCTGAATGTTTTCGATCAGCGCCATTTCCAGCATTTGCTGGTCATTGGCAGTCCTGACGTACGCAGGAATGGTATCCAGCCCGATCAGCTTGGAAGCCTGCAACCTGCGCTCTCCCGAAATCAGCTGGTATGAATCTTCGGCAAGCTGCCTTACTGTAATGGGTTGGATAATACCCTGAACGCGAATGGAATCTGCCAGTTCCTGCAAGGCTTCCTGGTCAAATTTGGTACGCGGCTGGTAAGGATTTGCTTCAATCTGATCGAGATTGATCTCATTCATGGAGCCAACCACCTCGGCAGCAGGCAATCTTGAAGTTGTTCTTGAATTATTGACTTTTTCAGAATCCTGCAGAAGAGCTCCCAAACCTCTCCCCAGCCCTGTCATCTTTTTGGTCTTGCTGCTGTTCTCCATCGTTTAGCTATTTGATCGTTATTAGTTGACCCCTAGTTTTTTATCCGAGGATAGCAGACCGTTTTTACTTAATATCTCTCTTGCCAGGTTCAGGTAACTTACTGCACCCTTACTATCAGAATCCTGCGCCATCACAGGGATACCATAGCTCGGAGCCTCGCTGATCCGGACGTTTCTTGGAATAATGGTATTGAAGACGAGTGATTCGAAGTGATTGGTAACTTCATTGACAACCTGATTCGACAAACGCAAACGCAAATCGTACATTGTCAGCAATATACCTTCTATGATAAGGCCTGTATTCAGTCTGGACTGGATAATAGTGATCGTATTGAGCAGCTTACCGAGACCTTCCAATGCGAAGTACTCGCATTGAACGGGAATGATAACCGAATCCGCAGCTGTAAGGCTATTGATCGTGATCAAACCAAGTGAAGGTGAGCAGTCGATGATAATGAAATCGTAGTTGTCCCGAACTTCCGCAATCGCGTCTTTCATTCGGTTCTCCCGGTTTTTCAGATTGATCATTTCAATCTCAGCACCAACCAGGTCAATATGTGAAGGCAGTAAATTCAGGTTTGGAAAATCGGTTTCCAGAATAATTTCGGAAGCTTTTGCCTGTTCCACCATGCATTCGTAAATGCTGTTTTCCATTTCCTGCGGGTTAAAACCCAGACCGGAAGTGGAATTAGCTTGTGGATCAGCATCAATGATTAAAGTTCGAAATTCCAGTGCAGCCAAACTGGCGGCCAAATTGATAGCGGTGGTCGTCTTTCCTACTCCTCCCTTTTGATTCGCAATTGCAATTACTTTGCCCATGTATCCTTTTGTGTTACCGATTTCAAATTTCAGTTATTCAGGGCAATTCACCAAAAAATGTTCCACGCAGATTTGCCTAAAACATTCAGCGTATTTATAATCAATTAATTAGGGTAGATTATTATTTAATTAGAAATGGAAACGAGCCACTTGTAACCCTATGTTTCACGCCCAAACCTGCGTTCCCTCAGTACAATTCTTGCACATTTCAATCTCGGAACGAGAGCGGATCAGCGACGCCCGGAAGTCTTCGTATTTCTTGCCGCGCCAGAGCTGTCGGAAAGTTTGTCGCTTCATATCCCCCAGCTTGTATTCGGCATCCTTGTCAAAGCAGCAGGGCACCACAGCGCCGTCCCAGGTAATCACGCATGAATGCCACATTTTCCAGCAATGATCGACGAATTTATTCTTGATGGAATAACTTCCGTTGTCATGTTTCTGGTAGCGGGAATATTTGTCAATCGTGGGAATAAGTTCAGAACCTTCTTCATAATCGTAAATTTGGGCGGTTTTCAATCCCACCTCGTCAACACCCATTTCCTCAGCCAGCTTCTTCACTTCCTCTATCTGGTGCTCATTCGGCTTTACGACCAGGAACTGGAAAATCACGTGCGGCGTGCTCGAATTGAGCTCCTTTTTCCATTTGATGATATTGCGTGTTCCTTCAAGTACCTTTTCGAGGTTACCTCCTACCCTGTACTGCTGGTAAACGTCCTGCGTCGTTCCATCGATGGAAATAATCAGCCGATCCAGGCCGGATTCCACCGTTTTTCTCGCTTTCTCATCCGTGAGATAATGCGCATTCGTGGAAGTAGCCGTGTAAATACCCTTATCGTGAGCGTATTGTACCAGCTCAAAGAATTTAGGATGCAGGTAAGGCTCTCCCTGAAAATAGAAAATCAGGTACAAAAGCGTATCGGCAAGCTCGTCGATTGTCTTTTTATAAAGCTGCTCTTCCATCATTCCGGTCGGCCGGGTGAAAGAGCGGAGGCCGCTGGGGCATTCCGGGCAGCGCAGGTTGCACGATGTAGTAGGCTCGAAAGAAATGGCTATTGGCATACCCCAGTGAACCGGGTTACCTGTCATTTTTGAGTAAAAGTAGCTGCTCAATATCTGAATTGCATTCCAGGCACGTCTGGGCGTCACCTTCGACATTAAATTCAGTCCATCCTTAAAGTTTTTATTCATTTGTTGGACAAGCTACTGGCTTAAAGCTTTTGGCTATTAGCTGTTAGCTCTTGGCTTATATAGTTGATAAATATGTCATCAGTGAACATTAATGGACCGCTCCCAACGGTAGCAACCGAAAGAAGCTAACAGCTAATAGCTAACTACTAATAGCCCACTGAAATTCCAGTAGTATGCTTTATCTCTGAAATTACGAAATAACTGCTGATGTGTAACACGCTTTTCAATGCAGAAAGTTTTTGCTGATAGAATTGATTATATGCTTCCCCATCCTCAACGATTACTTTCAGCATATAATCAAAGTTACCTGACACGACCGAACATTCCAGTACTTCGCTCATTTTCACTATCGCCTGGTTGAAGTCCTCAAAGCTTTCCTTACGCTGCTTGTCGAGGGTAACATTACAATAAACAACGAGGCTCTTGCCAAGCTTGCGCCTGTTCAGGAGACACACATATTTATCTATAAATCCTTCTTTTTCAAGCTTTCTGATGCGTTCGTGAACCGGGGTAACAGAGAGGTTGATCCGGCTCGCTATTTCTTTGATGGTAAGCTGGGCATCGTCTTGTAACAATGCCAGAATTTTGCGGTCCGTAGCGTCAGGTTGCATATAGTTTTTTTTTCTGATTGCCGACTTCCAGAAAGGGCAAATGGCAGGATTTTTTCTTGCCGGCTGGCATAAAATTAGTTTTCTTTTCTGTCTTAAAGCAGATTTCTGGTGTCTTTTTCCATAACACTCTAATTTTGACGCCTTTCCTGCAATTCAAAATCCCAAACCACTATTCACATGATCATTGGTGTTCCAAAAGAAATTAAAAACAACGAAAACCGCGTCGCGCTGACCCCGGCCGGGGTTACCGAGTTCCGCAAGCAGGGCCACGAAGTTTACATTCAGGCCGAGGCAGGAAAAGGAAGCGGGTTCAGCGACGAGGAATATGCAGGCGCCGGTGCCATTATTCTGCCTACGATTGAAGAAGTGTACGCGATCGCCGAAATGATTATCAAAGTCAAAGAGCCGATTGAAAGTGAATACGCACTTATCAAAGAAGGACAGCTCCTCTTTACCTATTTCCACTTTGCCTCATCAGAGCCTCTTACCTACGCGATGATGGAAAGAAAGGCAGTTTGCCTGGCTTATGAAACTGTAGAGAAAACGGACAGAAGTCTTCCATTGCTGGTACCAATGAGCGAAGTTGCCGGCAGAATGGCCGTACAGGAAGGTGCCAAGTATCTTGAAAAACCAATGGGTGGATTCGGTATCCTGCTGGGCGGAGTAGCGGGCGTGAAGCCGGCGAATGTGCTTGTGCTCGGCGGCGGAATCGTGGGCACGCAATCAGCGAAAATGGCGGCTGGCCTCGGCGCAAATGTGACTATTGTGGATATCAGCCTGCCGCGCCTGCGTTACCTGGAAGATATTATGCCCGCGAATGTCGATACAGTTATGTCGAACGAATACAATATCCGTGAGTTAGTTAAAGGTGCAAACCTGATTATCGGCGGCGTTCTGATCCCCGGCGCAAAAGCGCCCTCACTCATTACCCGGGATATGCTCAAACTCATGAAGCCCGGTACCGTTATGGTCGACGTGGCAATTGATCAGGGCGGCTGTTTTGAAACTTCCAGGGCAACCACACACGAGCACCCTATCTATGAAGTGGACGGAGTAGTGCATTATTGTGTTGCCAACATGCCTGGCGCCGTGCCTTATACATCTACACTGGCTTTGACAAATGCAACTTTGCCTTATGCACTTCAGCTGGCAAACCAGGGATGGAAAACAGCCTGTACCCGCAATGAAGAACTCAGGAAAGGATTGAATGTAGTGAATGGAAAAGTAGTGTTCAAGGGTGTTTCTGAGGCATGGAACCTACCCTATACAGATGTGAAAGAATTGTTCTGATTTGACAAACCTGCTAAGCAAACCTGACGGAGATCGATCTGTCAGGTTTTTTACTTTCTAAAAATATTACAATTAGTTTTTTAGCGCAGGTTGTGTTTTCCAATAATCTTCTTACTTTTGCATAAAATTAACGAACATCCGTTCGCTTCTCTGCTTCATACGGTCAGGCATTAATCTAAAAGTAGCAACCGACCTCTAATCGCCGGTAAAGACAACCGTTCAAATGCAGAGCCCCACGGATGGTTTGTGGTGGGCTGTGCGCAATCCCTTTTTTTAAATTTTCATGTAAGCTCTCGTCATTACGACAGAGGCCATTTGTCTGAATAAGAAATAACTGTTTTAGTCCAGGTTTATTTTTGTTTCGACAAAACCAGAGTTGCCAATGCAGCAGAGCTGATTTTTCCAACCAGAATAATACTAATAAACAGATAATGACAACTGAAACAATTGAATCTTTTTCAGAGCTTGGTCTCTCTGAGAATATCCTGAAAGCCCTTACAGAAATGGGTTTTGAAAAACCCTCTCCTATTCAGGCACAGGGAATCCCGGCCGTAATGCAAGGTTCTGACGTAATTGGTCAGGCGCAAACCGGTACCGGTAAAACGGCCGCTTTCGGTATTCCTGTACTTGAAAGAATTGACCTTACCAGCAATGCAGTTCAGGCACTTGTCCTTTGCCCAACCCGTGAGTTGGCAGTGCAGGTGTCGGAAGAGATCGGTCGCCTAGCTAAATTTCAGCGCGGTATTAAGATCGAAGCTATATATGGTGGAGATTCCATCGACAGACAAATCCGCTCTTTGAAAAAAGGCGTCCACATCGTAGTAGGTACTCCCGGTCGTGTAATGGACCATATGGAACGCAAAACACTGAAATTTGACGAAGTCAGAATGATGGTTTTGGATGAGGCCGACGAAATGCTGGATATGGGATTCCGTGAGGATATTGAAAGCATCCTTGCTGATATGCCGGAAGATCGTCAGACTATCCTGTTCTCGGCTACTATGTCGAAGCCGATTATGTCGATCACAAAACGCTTTTTGAATGATCCTATTCTTATTAAGGTAGTCCGCAACGAGCTGACTAACCAGAATATCGAACAGGTTTACTTCGAAGTAAAACCACAGGCGAAAGTTGAAGTTATGACCCGCCTGATCGATATGCACCACTTGAAATCACTGCTTGTTTTTTGTAATACAAAAAGGAAAGTGGACGAGATCGTGGAAGATCTTCAATTAAGAGGCTATGCTTCGGAAGGTATCCACGGCGATTTGCGCCAGCAGCAGAGAAGCAATGTAATGAGCAAATTCAAAGCTGGTGTAACTACTATTCTTGTTGCAACTGACGTAGCTGCCCGTGGTATCGACGTTAGTGGTCTTGATGGTGTGATCAACTACGATATCCCTCTTGACGAAGAATATTACGTACACCGTATCGGCCGTACAGGTCGTGCCGGAATGTCCGGAAAAGCATTCTCTCTGGTTGCACGCGACGAAAAATATCGTCTGAAATCAATTGAAGGCTATACCAAGGTAAAAATCGAAAAAGGAGTTATTCCTTCTTATGAAGATATCGTTGGTGTTCGTAAAGCACGCTTTGTTGAAAGCATTTCAGCTTCCATCCAGGAAGGCGACGATCAGGAGCTTTTCGGCGACATTCTGGAAATGCTGAACCACGCTGGTTATACAACTGAGCAGGTTGTAGGTGCCATGGCGAAGCAGATCATGGGTGTTCAGAAAAATGAGTACGCCGACGCTAACCTGGCTTGGGAAGAAAGACGCGGTGACCGCGATGGTGGCCGTCGTGAAGGTGGTGACCGTTTCGAAAGACGCTCAACTGGCAGCCGTTTTGAAAGAGGCGGAGACAGAAGAGAAGGTGACCGCAGAAGCACTGACCGCTATGCACCAAAAGGTGACTTCCGTCGCCCGGAAGGTAGCCGTGACGGTGAGCCACGTCGCCAGTCTGCACCGGAAGCGGGCATGACTCGTTTGTTCCTGAGCCTTGGCAGAAAAGACCATATTATGCCGAAAGATATTGTTGGTGCCATTGCAGGAGAAGCTAACATTCCTGGAAAAACCATCGGAGCGATCGACATTTATGACAAATTCACATTCGTTGACGTACCTGAGCGTGATGCTCGTGCTGTACTTCGCGCAATGGACGGCAACACCATCAAAGGCAAGCCTGTTCAGATCGATATCGCGAAATAATCAGAATTAACAATTCGTAAAAGGGGCCTTCAACAAGCCCCTTTTTTTATTTACCTTGGGCAGATGAATGCAAAATCAAATCTGGAAGTCTGGCTGCGTGGCCCCCTGCCCGATCTTACGCCCGCGTTGCAGCCCGTAGCACATGCATTATTGCAGGCTGTTGAAGAATTATCCGCCATCGCGCCTCAGTTCCCTGCTTCATTATTGTGGGAAAAACCGGCGGGCGTCGCTTCGGTCGGCTTTCACTTGCAGCACCTCACCGGTGTGCTAGACCGGCTTTTCACTTACGCCAGACAGGAATCTTTAACAGAAAGCCAGATGGAATACCTCAAAAACGAGGGTATACCGCAGGAAAGCATCTCTTTTCATTTCCTATTGCAGCAATTTAAAAATCAGGTCGACATGGCAATCAATCAGCTGAAACAAGCGGACGAAACTACATTGTCGGAGATCAGATATGTCGGCCGCGCAATGATCCCTTCCACTCAGCTGGGCTTGTTGTTTCATGCGGCAGAGCATACCCAACGGCATTTGGGACAATTATTGGTGACAGCGAAGGTATTAATGGCCGGAGAAAAGATCTAGAGATAACTTGCCTGTCACAGAAGTGTTCGGTTGCATTAATTATCCCCTTCCTGCCTCACGTTCTTGACTGGTTCGGTTTGCGGCTCCTCCTGCGTCGTCTCTGCTGCCTGTACCGGATTTACAAGCGACTTTAGATCCGGCTGCCCAGCGTTGATCCAGCAGGTGTACCAAAGATCACTTACCATTTCAATGGAAGCTTTCATTCTCCGCTCGACCTGACCTTGAAGCATCCGGTGGTATTTTTCGGAAAACTCCCTTGAATAACTCCGGGTAAGTACATTATTGCGAAGTTCATAGCTGTACTTGGCATCTTTTCTAACCTGCTCTGTCAGTTCTTTTTCAAACAAAAACACTGAATCAACGCACGCATGCGATGCAGCGATGGTCACCCAGGCTTTCTCGGCAATGCGATCCATGTACGTAGCCTGGCCAATCCATAAATCATATTCCTCAGCAAACAACTCAGGTAACCTTGACTCCCAAAAACCATGGATCCCTTCCTGATTGCTTAATTGTCCATTATAGTTGCGGGTGGTATGCAGGGGAACATGCGCATCTGCTACGTAGTGGCCCAGATCAGCAGACACACGCAATATCCTCGCTGCATTCTTCTCTTTGAAAGCTTCGGTGAGCTGGTATGCCGATAGTTGTATCTGCCACGGAACAATGCCGTGCTTACGGAGACTATCCTCGCCAAATCTAACTACCGCTGCCTGCCAGAACTTTGGCAAAATCTTCAATGCACTGTCGCCGTACATATCCAGGTCGATGTAGTGCCGCTCAGCTTCGCCTACTACCGCATACCTTCTTTTGTCCGGATTAGTAGCATTCTCAGTAATGAAATCGATGTGTTTTTTGTAAAAAACCTGCATTGCAGCTGGCAAGCGGAAAACTGCCATCCGGTTTATTCTTTTGTGCGCCCAAAATCCCCATTGCGGTTTATACACCTGAATAGCATTCGTAAATGCATTCTGCTGATTGAAAAGCAGCATTAAACAAAGCACAAAGCTGAAAATTCCTGATTTCCCCTTCAATCTGAAAAATAATGCGTCCATATAAAATTTGGATGGTTGTTAAGCAGCTTACAACACCCGTTTTGACGCACTCTGCACTTTTAGGTCACTTAATCTTTGATTTTGAAGCTGAGTTTACTTATTCTACAAATTTTAGCAGGCAAAATTTACCGAAACAAAACATTGTAGCAGGTGAATATAGACAGCGGCTATAAAGTCACTTGCCAAAGATTATTCTGACAATCAGCTGACAGGTTAATGATCCTTTTTCCTATTGTATAAATTGCAAAATAAGTTATATTTTATATATAAATAATACAATTAAGTAATATTGTTTTACCTTTGTAGCATCAAGATTATCATTGACTTAATTGATTCTGCTATAAAATGAAGACAAGAAATAAAACATTGGGTTACCTGGTTCCCGTTTTTGCGCTGTGCGTATTTATGTTGATTATTTACGGAGCTTACGTTCCGCACAGACCAGCGGAAACGCAGAAAGTAGTTTGCATCAAATTCAAAGAAGGAGTTACTTCCCAAGATATTGAAAAGCATTTAAGAGATTTCGCTTCCATGAAGAGCTCGGTAAAAGACCTGGTAGCTTACTCAGCAGGCCGCGTTCAGAAAGCCGAAGGAAGCACAAATGAATTTGACGTAATCCATTATCTGACTTTCCGTACGGATGAAAGTGCACAGCAATATGCTGCCAATGCAGATCGGAAAGCATTCATTCAAACCAACCAGGCACACTGGGACAAGGTTCTTGAAATGAATTCAGATATTGTAAAATAATAACAATAGTAATAGGAGTGAAAATTGGAAAAAGAGTCGGGCATCCCGACTCTTTTTTTTTCACCATTCAATAGGTTCAAGCCCTTTTGATTCCAGATATGCATTGGCCTGGCTGAAATGATGCGTACCAAACCAGCCACCGCTGTTAGCTGACATAGGTGACGGATGCTTTGCTTTCAGGATCAAATGCTTGTTTGCATTAATAACAACCCCTTTATCCTGCGCATACCTTCCCCAGAGCATAAAAACCACATTCGTTTTTTCATCCGAAACGCACTTAATCACAGCATCGGTAAAGCGCTCCCAGCCACGGTTCTGGTGTGAACCTGCCTGACCGCTCTGAACGGTCAATGTTGCATTTAAAAGCAATACTCCCTGCTTGGCCCACCTTTCCAGATTGCCGCTCTTGGGAATGGGTTTTCCCAAATCATCCTGAATTTCTTTGAAAATATTAACGAGAGAAGGTGGTATCCTCACCCCGTCGTTCACCGAAAAACAAAGTCCGTGCGCCTGGCCGGGACCGTGATAAGGATCCTGGCCCAGTATTACTACCCTGCATTCATCAAACGGGCAAAAATTGAAGGCATTGAATATTTGCTTTGCCGGCGGGAAGATCTGTTTGGTCTTATATTCCTCCTTTACAAATGCGGTCAGCGTTTCAAAATAAGGCTTCTCAAACTCTCCCTGCAGTTTCTCTTTCCACGAAGGCTCTATCTTTACATCCATATTTTAGTCTTTAGTTTCGCCACCCAAATTATATGTTTTTGATTTGGTTTTATCAGTATTTGATTGCTATTTTCGTTTACATGGAAGTACCGCTAATTACCAACACCCTCAATCCATATGGTTTCTAAAGTGACAGATGGTGTGAAAGTCACCGTTTTGACAGAATATCAGCCGGACTACTCCAATCCAGGTCAGGACCATTATGTTTTCACTTACAAAATCCTGATTGAAAATCATAGTGAGCACACAGTGAAGCTTTTACGCAGGCACTGGCTGATCCACGATGCAAACGGAACCGTGCGCGAAGTGGAAGGTGCAGGCATTGTAGGCTTGCAACCCATTCTCGAACCCGGAGATGTACATGATTATGTATCAGGCTGCAATCTTAAAACCGATTTGGGAAAGATGGCTGGAACTTACCTGATGGAGCGCGTGCTCGACGGCCGCCAGTTCCGGGTTATCATTCCTGCATTCTCATTGGTAGCTCCCTACCGCCTTAACTAGCGGGTTTATCGCAGCTACCCTCTTCATTATTTAAATTTCATCCATTGATTGCCGCTTACTTCAAGTACCTCTTCCGCTCGGGAAATGCACATGCGATCCATTCGCCATTTGTGTTTGATCTTTACAACCGTGTAATCAATGTTAAAGACCGTAATGAAGACTATGAGAAGATTAAAGCACTCCGGAAAAAGCTGCTTTCATCCACAGAAGTGATCGAGATCGTGGACCTGGGTGCGGGTTCCCGGGTTAATAAATCGAACAGGCGTAAAATCAAAACGATTACCAGAAATGCAGAAAAGCCTGAAAAATTCGGCCGTCTGTTTTATCGTTTAATTCAAAATTTCCAATCACAAAATATAGTAGAACTGGGTACTTCGCTAGGACTTACCACGCTCTATCTATCCAAAGCAAACCCGGCCGCCCGCATCACCAGCTTCGAAGGCTGCCCACAGACAGCAGCAAAGGCCCGTGAACATTTTGCAAGTATGGGCGCTGCGAACATTGAGATTGTATTGGGTAACATTGACCAAACCCTGCCGGAGAAACTATGCATGCTCGATCAGAAGATTGACTTTTTGTATGTTGACGCCAATCACCGCTACGAACCAACTGTCCGCTATTTCAAAGACTGCCTGCCTTACGCGCACAACAACTCTGTTTTCATTTTTGATGATATTTATTGGTCAGAAGAAATGACTGCCGCCTGGAATTACATCAAGGCACATCCAAGTGTAACTGTCACAATCGACCTTTTCTGGGTGGGCATTGTCTTTTTCAGAGCGGAGCAAGTGAAAGAAGATTTTGTGCTTCGCATGTAGTATATACCCTTAGATAGTTGGAGACAACCGGGAAATAATTAAACTCGGCGCATACGGATCTTCGCTTTCGAAACTTACTAATTTGAAGCACACTTCGCCGCTCTACCAAAATGACTACAACAGAGGTTCTGAATGCATTAACCAGCAAAGGCATTATCTCCAACAAGCAGGCGGATACAATCCATTCTTTTGAAGCTGACAAAGCATTTTCCATTCACTGGGAACTGCGTTCCATTCTCTATCTCGGCATTCTGCTGTTCACGTCTGGACTGGGTATTCTGATTTACGAGAACATTGATACGATTGGTCACCAGGCGATCATCGCATTGATTGCGATCCTGATGGTGATTTGCTTCTGGTACACCTACAAACACCGCGTTCCTTTCAGTCTGGATGAAGTCCATAATCCCAACAAGTTTGTCAGCTACACACTGCTGATCGGGTGCATGCTTTTTCTTGCATTGGAAGGGTATCTCCAATTTCAATACACACTTTTTGGAACAAAATACGGTGCTGCGGTACTGTTACCCACCCTATTATTCTTCGTAACTGCTTACCGTTTCGACCATACCGGCGTACTTTCCATGGCGATAACGGGTCTCGCGTCCTGGCTTGGATTGACGATTGCACCGCTTTCGGTAATAGCAAAGAGCGATTTTACCGATGGGAGGCTGGTTTGGTCGGCTACGCTGCTGGGTGTGCTGCTGGTGGCTTTCGCATGGATATCTAACCTGAAAAGCTGGAAAGCTCACTTCGCAAATACCTATCTGCTGCTCGGTGGAAATCTGGCGTTTATAGCAACGTTAGCAGGTGCATTTACAATGGAGCCGCTGTTCGTTTTCTTCCTGTTTGGTATCACACTTGCTGTGTTCTTCATCTTATCAGCCCGCCGCGTGCATTCGCTGCTGTTTCTTCTGATGGGCATCGTTTACGGCTATGTTCACGTCACTTACCTGCTCGCAAAGCTGGTGGGCAATGAACTGGTGTTTGGACTGGCAACGGTTTATTTCACATTTTCCAGCATTGGTGTAATCCTGTTCCTGCTCAATTACAAAAAATTTCTGGGGATTAAATGATGATGAAAGCCTACAACAATCTCTGGGTTCAAAACAAGTACATTAAGCAAACCGCACACGAATGGTTTCGCAAAAACCTTCTTACAGCCAGTCAGCTGGAAGCGGTTAATGCGAATTTTACGAGCGAATTTTACCGGCCCGGTATATTCGTAACGATCGGACTTTTCTGTTTTGGGCTCCTTTCCTGCGCATTTTTCGGCGGCTTTGTCTCCATATTCTTCATCGGTGAGGGCTCCGATGCCACACTTTCGCTACTGAGCCTGTTTTGCGCCGCCTGCTTTACCTCCGCTTTGGAAGTATTGATCAGGGAGAGAAAACTGTTCCATTCGGGTGTAGACAATGCACTTTTGTATGCCGCATTACTGTCTGCATCAACGCCTGTTTTCCTGCTTTTTGAAAGTGCGCCTGCGGGAGTCTACTGCATTGTTACATTGCTGTTCCTTATCCCTTCTGTTTTAAGATACGCGGACCTCTTCGTTACTACTGCCGCCTTCTTCGTGCTCCTCATACTGGTTGGCTCCACATTCATCGGGTTCCCTCTCGGCAAGGCTCTCCTTCCGTTTATTTTGATGATCGTAGCTGCTGGTATCTATTATTCTGTCAGGAAGAACAATGATATTTATTACCTCAAATGTCAGCAAATCGTGGAGGCGCTCTCGCTGGCTGTGTTTTATGTTTGTGGAAATTATTTCGTTGTCCGCGAAGGCAATGCAATGCTGAACGATTTACCTGCTTCTGCGGAAATTAGTTTTTCCTACCTCTTCTACTTCCTTACAGCAGCAATCCCGGTGGCTTACATTTACTTTGGCCTGAAAAAACACGACCGAATATTATTTGTCACCGGCTTACTGGGAATTGTCGCCTCCGTGTTTACTTACCGGATGTACTTTTTTGAACTACCCCTTTCTCAGGAACTTACCATTGCAGGAGCGCTGCTGATCGTACTGGCGGCCGCATTGATCAGTTACCTGAAAACACCTCGTCACGGTATTTCCGATCAGCCTGGTAAGCGCAGGAGATTTGCCAATCTGGAAGCTATTCTGGTTGCTGAAAGCCTCGGGGATCTACCGGCAGATCCGGGAGTTAAGTTCGGCGGAGGAAATTTTGGTGGCGGCGGCGCAGGGGAGGCATATTAATTTAGGTAAAAATTATGAACTTTACCCGGGTTAAAACTTACGCCTGTTAACTTCTGATGAAAAACTATCTTTCCTTAATCCTGGTCTGCATTCTGAGTACCTATTCGTTTTCCCAGTCTGCGAAAAAAGCCGCAGGAAACCCTGTTTTTAAAGGCTGGTATGCAGATCCTGAGGGAATTATCTTCGACAAAACCTATTGGATTTACCCGACATACTCTGCTCCATACGAAGAGCAGGTGCATTTCGACGCATTTTCATCCAAAGATCTTGTAAACTGGAAAAAGCACGAGAATATCCTGGATACCTCATCCATTAAATGGGCAAAACGCGCTATGTGGGCGCCTTCCATTATCGAGAAGGACAAGAAATACTATTTTTTCTTCGGAGCAAATGACATTCAAAGCGATAACGAGCTGGGCGGAATAGGCGTGGCAGTTGCCGATAAACCGGAAGGTCCATTCAAAGATCACCTCGGCAAACCGCTGATCGATAAATTCCACAACAAAGCACAACCGATTGACCAGTTCGTTTTCAAGGACAAAGACGGACAGTACTATCTTTTTTATGGCGGCTGGCGGCATTGCAATGTAGCCAAGCTGAAACCGGATTTCACCGGCTTTATCCCCTTTGAGGACGGAAGTACATTCCGCGAGGTAACCCCGAAAGGCTACGTGGAAGGTCCGTTTATGTTCATCAGGAATGGAAAATACTATTTCATGTGGTCGGAAGGTGGCTGGACAGGACCGAACTACTCGGTAGCTTACGCCATCGCAGACTCTCCTTTCGGGCCGTTCGAGCGTGTCGACAAGATATTGCAGCAAGACCCGAAAGTGGCCACCGGCGCCGGTCACCACTCGGTGATCCAGGTACCAGGCAAAGACGAATGGTATATCGTTTACCACAGAAGACCGCTGACAGAAACGGATGGAAATCACCGTGAAACCTGCATTGATGCGATGACATTTGACGAGAAGGGATTTATCAATCCGGTCAAAATTACCTTTGAGGGTGTAAAGCCAGTTAAAATCAAATAATTCAGTCGATGAATTTGCTTCACCGCAACACTGAGCCCGGACGAAAGTGGCCCGGATTCCTTCTTGTTCTCGTGTTTCTCCTCGGAAGCGCAGGTGCTGGTCATGCACAAAGGTTTTTCTCCGTCGTATTCGAAAAGCTCCCGCAGGACTATCAGCTGTACCCTCGTGACGAGAAGAGTGAAGCAAACATTCCGATCTCCGGAATCGTCGAAGTATCCGGCTGGGACTATGTTTCGGTACAGGTAACCAGAAACAATGCGCATTTCAAGTATCTGAAAGCTAATCTGCAATATACGGGAGGCGGCAAAGTAGGTAAGTTCTCAACCGAAACGAAGATCAAGGCGGAGCTCGCAGGATATAATTTTGCAGTGTACGTATGCAAAGGAGCGGACTCTGTATTGGTGGTTAACAGAAAGGATGTCGTGAGTGGAGACGTGTACATTGTCTCGGGACAATCTAACTCCACCGGATTCTTCACAGAACCAGATACAACGCGCTTTTGCCGCACTTTTGGCAGGATCACGGACAACCTCAATACAGTGCCCTACAACCCCGCGGATACGCTTTGGTCGTACTCCAATATGAACCTTTACCAAAATGGTGTGGGTACGATGGGTTTTGAAATCCAGAAGCAGGTAATGCAAAAATCGGGCATTCCGAACTGCCTGATCAATGCGGGATTTCACTGGTCGGCTGTGGGTGATCATGCGAAACGCAACGAGAACAATCCGGCGGACCTGAATACCGGATACGGCAGAATGCTTTACCGGCTGCAAAAAGGCGGACTTGTCAACGCAGCTAAATCATACATTTTCCGGCAAGGTGAGACAGAAGCTTACCACGAAGCCTTTAACTGGCCCGGCAACTTTGATCACCTGCATAAGAACCTGAAACTCGATCTGCCCAACCTTCAAAAAATTTACATTTACCAGATCGATATCATTTATTTCCCCTCCCCAACCGGTGCTGAAATACGAGATTATCAGCGCAGGCTTCCTGATATTTACAATGAGATCACCACAATTGCGACGGTAGGAACGGCCGAATTCGACGGGCTGCATTATGGGCGGGCGGGCAATCAGCAGAGCGGGTTCGAGCTTTCGAGGATTATCCTGAAAGATTTTTACAATTCCACAGACACTTCCAACATACTCTCTCCTTCGCTTAAAAAGGTTTTTTATAAAACCCAGGAAAAAAAACAGCTGGTACTGGTGTTTGACGAAGGTCAGGAGCTGGTTTACCCGACAACTTACCGCACTGCTTCCGGCGTAAACCTGGAAATGAAAGATTTCTTTTACCTGGACTGGGGATCAGGAATGGTAACTTCAGGAAAAGCCGAAGGCAACAAAATCCTGCTTGAACTTAGCGGTCCGCAGGGAGCGAATAGCATTAACTACCTGCCGATGTACCTTCCTGAGGGCGGCCCCTACTTTCCGTTTACCGGGCCTTACATCAGGAACAGCAAAGGAATGCGCGCGCTTACTTTCTACAATGTACCGATCGGAACTGCATTGTCAAAGCCTGTTCTGACAGCTGAAAAGCAGGGTGACACGGATGTAAAGCTCAGCTGGCAACTTGTAGAAGGAGCAAATAAGTACGTATTGGAGCGGCAATTGAAAGGCACCTCCGCGTTCAGCCGCATTGCAGTACTTGACTCGGTTACAACCCAGTTTGTTGATAAGCCCAATCATGCCGATAAAATCATATACCGGCTCAAAGCCGAGAACAAACTCGCTGAATCCGACCAGTATGGACTCGCTGAGATTGAAATGCCTGTTATCCTCGGCGTAGAGAAGGATCGGGGCGAGCTGTTTTCAGTTTACCCGAACCCGGCACGTAAAAATGACCGCCTCAGCGTAAAGTTCAACAAATCAGTTACAGGTGAAATCAGCTTTTTAGATATGAATGGACACGCATTGTCGCAACAGGCTGTCCGGAATGAAACAGAAACCATTATTACAGTACCTGGCGGGGTCCAGGGCATTCATTTGATCAGGCTGAAAGCCGGTGAAAAGGAATGGACAAAGAAAGTTTGGGTACAATAGCCCGACATATAGATACCATCGTGAATTAACTCAACATGCATTCTCTTCAAACAGGCCTGGAAATTGCCGGGGCAATTATTGTACTCTTTTCCCTGATTCCGCTGGTCAGAAATGATTTCTGGGCATTCAGAGTTTTCGAATATCCCAGGTTACAAAAGCTTTTTCTCAACGTACTGATCCTGATCCTTTATCTGGCGCTATTCAGGATTTCTACACCTTTTCAGATCGGCGTCGTGGCAGTATTGCTGCTGAATACTGGTTACCTCGTTTACCAGGTTTTTCCATTTACTTTTCTGTCCAAACGTACGTTGCTGAAAGCAGACAGGAATGATCCTGATAATACGGTGAGCATTATTTCTTCCAATGTGTACCAGCATAACAAGAATATAGCAGGCTGTCTGAAAGTGTTGAAGAAGTACAATCCGGACATTATACTGCTGCTTGAAACAGACGAATTCTGGCGAAAAGGTACCGAAGAGCTTACAAAAAGCTACCCTTACCAGCAGCTTGTTCCACTCGAAAATACGTATGGAATGCTGCTGTATTCCCGGCTTAAACTAATGGATACGGAAGTCCGGCACCTGGTGGATGAAGAGATACCTTCCATTAAAACCTGCGTAGAACTGCCCTCAGGCAAGAATTTCCAGCTGCATTGCGTGCACCCTACCCCACCGGTACCGGGTGAAAATGTGTACTCCACCGAGCGCGACAAAGAACTGTTGCTGGTAGCCAAAGAAGTAAAAGAATGCCCGATTCCCACGATCGTAGTGGGCGACCTGAATGACGTGGCGTGGTCATACACAACGCAGCTTTTTAAGAAAATCAGCGGAACGCTCGACCCGCGTGAAGGTCGCGGCTTCTTCAATACTTTCCATGCGAGGTACCCTTTCCTGAGATTTCCCCTCGATCACGTTTTTTGCACCACGCACTTCAAACTGATCCATTTGAAAAGACTGGAAAACTTTTCCTCCGACCACTTCCCGATCCTGATTTCACTCCAGTATGAACCTGCCGCAGAAAAGCAGCAGGAAGAGCCGGAACCAGACAAAGAAGACCTTGAATTAGCCGAAGAAAAGATCAGTAAGGAGACTGAGTAATGATTTGGAATGATTTTTGCTAAACAAGATCAAATTCGAATTGTTAACGTACTCTATCCTTCCCGATCTTGATTTTGACTGATATGCATTTCAGCACATACGAGGAAAATACCAGACTTGAACTGTTGAAGTGGCAGCACAAAATGCAGAAGCGGCCGAACTTTGTTGATCGGACTTCGAAGGCTGTTCAGGACAAAATCAATAATATCATCCCGGATAAGGTTCATCAGGCAATTACTGCTACGATCAAACAGATGATCCGTGCGGTACTCACCGGCGCGGAGTTCACAACCGGCATTCCCCGGGAGCGACACAGCCTGGAAGAAATTGAAACTGAAGTCAGGAAACGCATTGAATTTTATAAAAAAGCCAGTGCTGCGGAAGGTGGTATCACCGGCGCAGGCGGCTTCCTGCTTGCACTCGCCGAGTTCCCCATTCTGATCGGGATCAAATTGAAACTGCTTTTCGAGATCGCCGCGCTGTACGGCCGGCCTGTAAACGATTATAAAGAGCGGCTTTTTATCCTGCATGTTTTCCAGCTTGCTTTTTCAAGCCAGAAACAACGGCAGCACGTTTTCAGCCAAATGCAGGACTGGCAAATCAAAAGCCAGTTTTTGCCAGATGATATCCATCAGTTCGACTGGAAAACCTTTCAGCAAGAATACCGCGATTATATTGATCTTGCGAAAATGGCGCAGCTGATTCCGGGTATCGGAGCGGCAGTGGGCGTGATCGTAAACTATCGCCTGCTGGACAAACTTGGAAAAACAGCTATGAATGCATACAGAATGAGGTGGTTTGAAGAGAGATCGCTGCCGGGAGCTAAACCAGCTATCCCATTGAGCATCTGAAAAGAAGCAACGAAACACAAAAGTCACTTTGCCAAAAATTGAATGAGCACAAAGAAAAGGGAACACGTTTACACAAAAGGTTTAGACTCAGCCTTCCTGGCGGTTTATAATGGCTACGTATTCTTTATCAGGTTTTTCCGCGAAGTCTTCAAAGGCCGGATGGAATTTCAGGAGATCGTGAAGCAATGTTACGCGATCGGAAACAAGTCGCTGCTGCTGATCGGAATGACGGGCTTTATCACCGGAATGGTATTTACAAAACAGTCGCGGCCCTCGCTGGCCGAATTCGGCGCGGTATCCTGGCTGCCTTCACTGGTTGCTATTGCTATCGTCCGCGCGCTGGCTGCGCTCGTAACTGCATTGATAAGCGCCGGTAAAATCGGGTCGAGCATCGGTGCTGAGCTGGGTTCGATGCGCGTTACCGAGCAGATCGACGCGATGGAAGTATCGGCTGTTAACCCATTTAAATTCCTGGTGGTGACAAGGGTGCTCGCTTCCACCATCGCCATTCCCATTCTGATGTTCTACTGTACGCTCGTGAGCTTGCTGGGCGCGTTCCTCAATGTAACACTCAATGAAGGAACGAGTTTTATTGCATTCTTCGAAAGCGCATTCGAGCAGATAACCTTTCTGGATATTTTCACTTCACTCGCCAAAGCAATTGCTTACGGTTTCACAATCGGGATTGTGGGGTGTTACCAGGGTTACAATGCGAGTAAGGGGACGGAAGGAGTTGGAAAGGCAGCCAACTCGGCTGTGGTAATTTCGATGTTCCTCATTTTTATCGAGGAAGTGATCATTGTTCAGGTATCTAATTATTTCAGGATATAAAATGGAAGAAGTAACTCAGCCAGAAGCGCCGGTTATCGACATCGAAGACCTTCACAAGTCTTTCGGGAGCCTGCATGTGCTTCGCGGAGTAGATTTGAAGGTCGAAAAAGGTGAAAACGTGGTGGTACTGGGCCGCTCCGGAACTGGTAAGTCGGTACTGATCAAGATCATAGCCGGCCTACTTAAACAGGATCGGGGCAAGTGCATTGTTTTGGGCAGAGAAGTATCTCAGCTCAATGAAAAAGAACTGAGGGAATTGCGGATGAAAATCGGCTTTTCCTTTCAGAACAGTGCGCTCTATGATAGTATGACCGTAAGGGAAAACCTTGAATTCCCGCTCGTAAGGAATGTGGCGAACCTGACCCGCGCGGAGATCAACGAGCAGGTGGAATATGTACTGGATGCGGTCGGCCTTCTACAGACCATTAACCAGGTACCCTCGGAATTGTCAGGCGGGCAGCGTAAACGGATCGGTATTGCAAGGACATTGATCCTCAAACCGGAAATCATGCTTTACGACGAACCTACTGCCGGACTGGATCCGATCACATGTCTGGAAATTAACGAGCTGATCAACGAGGTAAAAGAAAAATACCACACCAGCTCGATCATCATCACACACGACCTTACCTGTGCCCGCGCGACCGGGGATAAAATAGCAATGCTGCTTGACGGGACATTCGTGAAACAAGGCACATTCGAGGAGGTATTTAGTTCAGAAGAAGAGAGAATCAAGAGTTTTTACGACTATAATTTTATTCAGTAAATAATGGAAACATCAACAAGAAGACGCTCTATCACCGTTGGCCTGTTTGTAATAATAGGAATTCTGATTTTTGTAGTCGGAATACTCACGATCGGGAGTATGAAAAAGGTATTTTCTTCCACCATTAGTGTCAAAACCATTTTTGATGACGTGAACGGGCTTAAACCCGGCAACAACATCTGGTACTCGGGGGTGAAGATCGGTACAGTTAAGTCCATTCGCTTTTTAGGTAACTCGCGGGTAGAGGTGCTGCTGAACATCGAAGAAAAATCTCAGGAGTTTATCCGCAAGAATGCAAAAGCCAAGGTCAGCACGGACGGTTTGATCGGAAATAAGATCATTGTCATTTACGGCGGCACGCAAAAGGTACCTTCTGTGGAAGACGGCGACGAGCTGGTTGTAGAAAAAATAGAGAGTACCGAGGAAATGCTAGCGGTTTTATCCGAAAACAACAGAAACCTGCTCGGGATAACCAGCGCCTTCAAAACGATCAGCAAGAACATCCTGGAAGGAAAAGGAACCGTGGGTATGCTTCTGAACGACGAGCGGCTTTACAACGATGTGGACCAAACCCTGGCCTCATTGAAAAAGGCTTCTGTTAATGCGCAGGCAATGACCGCTTCCCTCTCCGGATTTTCTCAGAAATTGAACCAGAAAGGTGGACTGGCAAATGATTTTGCAACCGATACAGTTATCATGAGAGACCTGCGCGGAACAATCGGCAGATTGAATGAGACAGTTTCTTCTGCGAATGTGATGGTTAACAACCTGAAAACAGCCAGTGCAGAACTTAACTCAAACACTACCAGCCCAATCGGTGTGTTACTGCACGACGAAACTACGGCAGCAAACCTGAAAGGAACCCTTCAAAACCTGGAAACCAGCACTGAAAAACTGGATGAAAATATGACCGCTTTAAGGTCTAACTTCCTGTTCCGCAGGTACTTTAAGAAGAAGGCAAAAGAAGAAGCGAAACAACCTGCAAAAGAAGAAACAAAAGCAGAAGGAAATCAATAATTGTTATAGTTTTGCGACGTGCAAGGGTTACCAGCGGTATCCTTGCACGTTTACTTTTACCTCAACCAACCTCTTATCCGGAATACTTTTAACTCAGAAATAATGGCTTTAAACCTTAATCCAGCCCTGGACCTCGCCTATATTGATCAGGCTTATGGAGACGATCCGGTCATCCTTTACATGATTTTTGACGCATTTCTGAGCGATTCCCTTCCGCGCTGGCGGGCATTGGAGCTGGCACTTGAAACCGACAATAAAAAAGAAGCCGCAAGCATTGTTCACGGATTGAAGCCCTCTTTTACAATGGCGGGATTGACAGGTATCCGCCCGCGCGTCGAGATCCTGGAACGCGCCATTAAAGACAATGAAACCAATGACACACTCATGAACATGTACGTGGAGATCAACACGGATATCAATGTTTTCCTGCCTATTCTGGAAGAAGAATCAGCTCGCCTTAAAGCAATGTAATTACAGGCTTACGGGCAAAGACTAGTAAGTAGCAGTTGCGCTTTTCCGGCGGGACTTATCCCAGGCCGCGCTTTGTGAGCCTTTGATATACCGCCGTATTCCTGCCAATACCGCATAATTCATCACGCAGAAATAGTAAGGAACGAACAAGGCTTTCACCTTGATTTTCCGCTTTTCGAGCAACCAGCCCAGCAGTGCCGCGCCGTAGAAGAAAACCTGCCCGGCAAGGATCAGGCTGTAAAACCACCCGCCTCCATCGGCAACGATCCAGATGTTAAGTACAAATGAAAGGATCATCAGAAAAGGTGTGACTGTCCACCTGAGTACGCGGTGACTGATGTACTGAAATGACAGCAGGGGCGAATGAAACGGGTTCAGCAGTTTTTTGAGCCGCAGAATGGATTGTATCCCGCCCGCAGCAATGCGCACTTTTCGTTTCAGCTCCTCCTTGATATCTTCCGACGAAAGCTCCGAAGCGTAGGCAGCAGGCTCGTAGATAATGCGGTAACCTTGCTGGGCAATGCGCATTGAAATCATAAAATCATCGAGAATAGTATCGGGCTCCACATCCGTGTAAAGGGAATTCCGCACGCTGAACAATTCTCCTGCCGCCCCGACGACCGAATAAAGCTCTGAATCCCATTTCTTCAATGTCGATTCGTACTTCCAGTAAAAGCCTTCCCCGGCAGTTGCATCCGAAACTTCTTCCTGCTGTACGCGTTTTTCGCCGGACACTGCGCCTACAGTCGGGTCGGCATAGTGCCTTGCGATCAGCATCAATGCGTCTTTGTTGAGGAAAGTATTTGCATCGGTAAAAACAACTACCTCGGAATTCACCTCCTTCATTGCCCGGTGCATGGCCAGGATTTTACCGCTTCTCACCGGTGTATGCATCAGCTTGATCTGGTCGTAAGCGGCTACCAGTTCCGGCGTACGATCCGACGAACCATCTGTAACGAACACCAGGCTCAGTTTGTCTGCGGGGTATGACAGCTGTAAGGTATTGGCGATCTTCTCTTCAATGATGCTCTCTTCGTTGTACGCAGCAATGATCAGCGTCAATGTCGGAAAGTCCTGATCGAAACCGGGTACCGGCCGGTTTCCTTTGATAATCCTGCGCAGTCTTACCAGAATGTACAGCACGATACCGTAGCCAAGAAACGTGTAAAAAACGACGAAAAGGCTGAGCCAGAAGAGGAGTTCCATATGTTAACGTTTCAAATTAAAACCCAGGTTGTTGCTGTCCGCCTTGTTAGTGAAATGCCAGGTAATTGCACTCAGAAACACGGGAATAAAGCTGTACTCTTTGTTTTTAATGTATTTGAAGATATTTCGCGGGGCAACTGTAAGGAGAAAGTAGCAACAGAAAATGAAGAAGGTAAGTCCGGGTGCATTTTTCCGGATGAAGAGAATCCGGTTGCGGTTCATGAAAAACTCTTTCAATGCAGTTCTCTTTCCGACTGAAACGGACTCTTTGTGGTAGATCAATGCAGATAAGTCTACATGAATTTCATAGCCCGCCTTCCTGATGCGCTCGCACCAGTCCAGCTCTTCATAGTACAGAAAGTAATTTTCCGCCATTAAACCGGTCTTTTCAATTGCTTCGCGCCGCACCATCATGGCCGCACCATGCGCATAGCCAGTTTCTCCGCTGAGCGAATCGTACTGTCCCCTATCCTCTTCAAACTGGCCAATGCAAGCATTTCGGGCAGTATAATAATTCATTGGGGTATAGCCGGTGTACTGCAGCATCTTCGGGTGATCAAAGTAGTTGATCTTCGGAGAGATCATTCCGATTCTCGAATTCTCTTCCAGCTGAGCGACGAGCTTTCTGATCAGATCCGGCGTAACCTCGGTGTCATTATTGATCAAAAACAGGTAGTTACCGGTCGCTTGTGCAATCCCGATATTGTTCCCTCCTGCAAATCCGGTGTTCTTTTCAGAGCGGATAAATTTCACGTGCGGATAGCGTGGCTTCCAGGCAGGTACCGGGTCGATTGTGCTTCCGTTATCAACCACAATGATTTCCAGGTCAGGATAATTATTAACCTCTTCAAGTGATCTGAGCAGATCTTCGGTAACCTGAGGCTGGTTAAAATTAACCGTCACAATGGAAACTGTTTTCATTCTAAAAATGACTGCGGGAAAGTGTTCGGAAAGAGGGAATATTTTTGTTGTTTTGTAGAACTATTTCAAAAGTAATAATAAAAATATAGCTTTAACAAATTGTTGTTTCAGACCGCAGGTTTTGTTGAGCAAATGCAAGTAATTGCAATACCGAACCTCCTTTATCCAAAATCCGCGTCAAATAAGTGAAAATTCCTCGTCTGCTGGAAATCAGGCCGATTAGCATTCCCTCCAAAAAGGTACCGGAAAATGCGCTTTTAGAAGCGAAGGTTGACGAAATAGTTCGCCTGATTGGTCACGCCAATGTGGAGAGCGGGCAGGCGCAAGAATTTGAGGAGCGCATTTCGGAGGCTTTCCGAATGGCAGAAGCCGCGAGAAAAAGGCTGGCGCCCTACGAAGCGCTGGATCAGGATACGCTGTCACGCGAGGACCTGCTGGAAGGTCTAGAAAAGCTGCTGGCAGAAAACCCGGTCGATAACAGGATTATAGGCAGCAGTCCGGCCCGGAAGGGATTGCAGACTGTCGTAATGCTGATTCTAGGATTTTTACTGATCACCACAGGATTTGCTATGATCATCATGCCTGCCCCTCCCAGTTTTGAAATTGCCACCGTTTTTTATTTCAATATCAATGACGGCGTAACGATCATGGATCTGGTTTCGCTGATGATCATATTTGGAGGAGTTCTCCTGATTGTTTTAAACTTCAGCAAGAAATGATCACGTTCCCGGATCCGCCGACAAGTGTTAAGAAGATCCTTCTGGTGGAAGATAGTCTGCTGTTTGGCAGGGTAATAGAATCTGCATTGCGGAAAGCTGGCTATGAGTGCGCCGTTTGCGAATCGGCGGAACGCGCGCTTGATTTCCTGGCGAATGAAATCCCGGACCTCATTATCTCCGACTACGACATGCCCGAAATGAATGGGTTTCATTTCAGGCAAGCCGTTTTGATGAACCCGAAAATCAACGAGATACCTTTCGTTTTCCTTACCTCATTTACCGATAATTCACTGGTACTCGAAGGTTTGAATATGTACGCGCTTGATTTTATCAATAAGGAAACGCCGATTCCGGTGATCATTTCCAAGTTGAACAACATCATCAAGTCGCTCCAAAATGAGCATGTGCGTTCGGTGCGTGAGTTGAAAATCGCGGCGGATGCATTGAATGTAAAATCCATCCCGGTACGCGAGCCCGACCTGCCCGGTTTTAGGGTACATTTCTGGCATAAAGGGTTCAGAGGCTATCCCGGCGGCGATTTTATAGACTTTGTCCAGGTGGACGAACGGTACTGTTTCGCATTCCTGGGAGATATCATGGGTAAGAAATGGAAAGCGTGGTTTTTCACCTTCGGTTTCCTGAGCTATATCCGTGCTGCGATCCGTTTTTGCGTGCTCGACAAAGATTTTGAGCTCGACCTGATTGTTCAAAAGATCAATAAACTGATCTGCCTGGATGAAAGTCTGCAAAACATTCTTTCCAGCCTTTCACTGCTGCTGCTCGACAGCCACACCGGCGAAGTGCATTATACCGGCGCAGGGGACCTTCCGCTGATCGGCTTTAAGGCATCTACCCGGCGCATTGACACAGTACAATCCTCCGGGCTGCTGCTGGGCTTGCTGGAAGAAGGTTTGTACGATAAACAGTCCATTCAGATGCAGCCGGGAGACCAGCTTGCCATCTTTACAGACGGGATGATCGATATCCCTTCCAACAATTCAAAGAAGAGCGACTATCCATTTTTTGTTGAAAAAATAAGCCCTTATCTCGGTCAGGCACAGAGCTTTGAGCTCATCCGAAAGTACGTTTTGGCAATCATCGACGATACGAATCAGATGGACGATGCCAGCATTATTTTTATTGAAAAATTATAAGCTAAAATGATATTACATACCAATGAAGTAGACGGCGTCATTCAGGTTACAATCCTGCCGGAAGAAGCCAACTTGTCAAACTCGGAACTGTTTAAGGAAGAAATGATCAGCCTGATGGTAAATGGTGCCAAGCTGATCATCGTGAGTTTTGAAAACGTCAATTACATCGATAGCTCCTTCCTGGGAAGCCTCGTTGTAGCCCTTAAATATGCATTGCCCCGGAATATCGATATATACCTAGTATCCCTTAAACCGGATGTACATAACTTATTGACACTGATTAGAATGGATAAGGTTTTCAAGATTTATAAAGACCATCAAACTGCATTGGAAACGCTTCGGTAAAGGATGATGGAAACGCGCAACAAGTTTGAGAAGGTGTTCAGATGCGACCTGCAGGAGATTTCAGACATGTTGAATAGCTGTATGGACTATGTGGAGCAGAGTAGAGTGCTAACGAATGATCTGACGGAAGATGTCAGGTCGAGGTTTAAATGGGTAATGACGGAATTGCTGACGAACGCGATCAAACATTCGGGCGTGCCTGAATGCGCAGTATTGATCGTGAATGATCAGAAGAAGCTTGTGCTGGAAAAGGCGGATAAAGGCCTGCCACTTGCGATTAAGCTGGAAAATGGCGGAAAAAAGGTTTCGTGGCCGCTGGAAAGCATTACGCCGCCGGTGGAATTCGAAATATACCAGAACGGGATTGAATCACTCCGGCTGAGTGCACCGAGCACCACGCGGGCTGTTTTTTCAGTGGAAGAAATGGAAAGCAGCGGTAACCCGATGATTTCAGAATTGACGACCGAACATTTCGGATTGCTGATCCTGACAAAAGCTTCGGACGCATTTGAATACGAATACGAGTCACAAACAGGGACGAATACTTTTAGGTGCATCTTTAATTTGAAACCAGACGGCAATGAAGCATCGGTTTGAGGTACTTGATATTTTCCGGGGATTGTTCGCGTCGATGGTATTTCTGTTCCATTTGAGCCCTTTTGCAGCCACGCCGATCATCAACAACAGCTTCGTCGAAAATTCAGATATGTTCGTTGACTTCTTCTTCGTGCTCAGCGGGTTTGTGATCGCGTACAGCTACCAGGCTATTTCATCAGGTGGAGAAGTAAAACTGTTCCTTAAAAAGCGCTTTTTCAGGATCTATCCGCTGCATTTATTCATGCTGCTCACTTTTGTCGCCATCGAGTTTGCAAAAAAATCCATGACAGCCTATGTGAAGGTGAACAATCCGGCAGATCCCGACAATAACATTTACACCTTCATTACCTCACTGTTCCTCCTCAATTCAACCCCGCTTTTTGACCCGAAAGATGTGAGCTGGAACATACCCAGCTGGTCGATCAGCGCTGAAATGGTTGCTTACATTGTGTTTGCATTCCTAACGCTGGCTGTCTTTGTAATGGGTTTACAAAAAATCAAAAACTGGTTCTACGCCGCCATTGTACTGCTCGCAACCATTGCACTCATCTCAGTCCAGAACAGCTTCAAAATAGACTTTACATTCGATTACGGTTTCCTGAGAGGGATTATCGGCTTTTTTCTGGGGGCGATCTGCGTGAATGTTTTCAGGCTCAGCTACGATACTGTATCCCGCCTTTCTTCTCCCCTGTTTTCCGTGTTGGAAGTTTTGGCTGTTGCTGCAATTATCACGATGATCTGCGCAGGAGCTGCCTTGAAGGAGATCGGGCTTGTTTATGAAGTGCTTTTCTTCATTTGCATTTACATTTTCGCATTTGAAAAAGGCGCATTGTCAGGAATGCTCAAAAGCGTGGGCATACTGCATAACCTGGGCAAGTACTCCTACTCGATTTACATGTGCCACGCATTGATGATCAGCCTTTTCAATGTCGCATTCATACGCGTTCTGAAATTTCCCGAAACCGCGTACTCCTATCTCTTCATACTCAACTTTCTCATCATCTACTTTTTCTCCGCCTGGACCTACAAGCATATTGAAATGCGGTTTGCGTACAAGCCAAAAGCCCGGGTCAATAAAAACAGCAAGGAACCTGAATTGAAAACACCCTAATTGTTCGCCAGTTTAATATCTAATGTATGAGCATTAAAGACAAAATCACGATCGTCGTTGCAACCGATAACCACTATGCAATTCTGCTTGGCGCGTTGATCAAATCCATCGAGATGAATCACAAAACGCACGAGAAAATTGATCTGTACATCATCGACGACGGCATTTCTGAGTCCAGCAAGAAGAAGATCCTTGCATCCAGCAACCCGGCAGTAACGACGATGTACTGGCATAAAACTGCCAGCGTGATCCCGCCGAATGTGAAAATCCCGGTAGATAAATCGGCATTCCCGATCACTACTTACCTCCGGCTTTTTGCTCCCTACATTATCCCAAAGGAAACCGAACGTTTCCTGTACCTGGACGTGGATATGATTTTGAAAGAGGATATTTCAAAACTGTGGCACACCGACTTGCAGGATAAAATGTTCGCGGCGGTACCTGATCTGGCCAAAGTAGTAAGCAGTGAATGGGGCGGTGTTCCTAATTACAAAGAACTCGGCTTTGATCCGCAAACCCCTTATTTCAATGCAGGCATGCTGCTCGTGGACCCGATCCAGTGGCGCGCGCAGGATATTTCCAACAAGGTTATCCAATGCATTTACGACAATATTGCCTCCGCCAGCTTCCCCGACCAGTACGGTCTGAATGTGGTTTTGGTAAATAAATGGGTAGTGCTCGACCAGCGCTGGAATACATTCGCTGTGCTGGAAATCAAAGATCCGTGGCTGATTCACTACCTCGATATCAAGCCCATTTTTCAATCCTACAATTGCAACCCTGCCTATAAGGACGAATTTTACAAATACCTGAGAATGACTCCCTGGAAAGACCACAAGCCGGTTCCTGACTGGGTGAGACTAAGCAGAAAAGCTTACAATAAATTAAGGAAAATCGTATCGGGATACCTCAAATAGAATACTTTCAGATGCATAGTTTCGATGAAATAACTTTACTCGTCACGCATTACAACAGAAGCACTTCCCTGGAAAGGCTACTGAAATCGTTTGAGGATCTTGGCTGCCGGTTCGGGAATATTGTTGTCTCCGATGACGGCAGTAAACCCGAGCACATTACCTACATCAACTCGCTTAAAGACACCTACACTTTTGAGCTGGTAACTACACCGAAAAACCGGGGGCTGGGTAACAACATCAACAAAGGTCAGGACGCAGTCAAAACACCTTACACGCTGTACGTGCAGGAGGATTTTGTTCCGCAGGCGATTTTCCCGGACAAGCTCAAAAGCGCATTCGGGTTTATGCAGGAACGGAAAGAGCTAGATTTTGTCCGCTTCTATGCCTACTTCAAATATCCGTATCTGAAACCTTACAAAAGCGGGTTTTCTGATATGGTATTCAGTATCTGGAATCCCGGCTACAAGAAGTTCTACTATTACAGTGACCACCCGCACTTGCGCAGGAGCAACTTTTTTGAGCGTTTTGGCCGCTATCCTGAGGGTTTGAAAGTTGAAGTTACCGAATATCGGATGATGATGTCAGTCCTCAAAAACAAGGGAAAGGCATTGTTTTTCGACGAATACACCACTCTTTTCGATCAGGTGAATTCCTCCGCCGAGCCCAGCACAGTTAAAAGAAATTACTGGCGCGAAACAGAGAACCCATTCGTCACCCTTTCCCGGCATTTATACCGGCATTTGAAATTCAACTACGATTACCTGACCTAGTGTCGGCCTGTATTTATGGCTACTGAGAAAAAGGGAAACGACAAGTACTGGCTTAAATCAGGCATTATCAATGTACTGCAAAACCTCACGGGTGTACTTTTCGGCTTTGGCGGATTTTACCTCATGGTGCGGATGCTCGACAAGCATTCATTCGGGGTGTGGACACTCTTTGCCGCAACAACCACCATTTTCGAAATGGTACGTAGCGGACTGATCCAGAATGCATTGATCAAGTATTTATCATTCAGCGAACCCGAAGAGCACGACAAGATCCTCTCCGCCTCATTTGCATTGAGTGGCGGTTTGACCCTGGTTTGTATCCTTGTAAACCTGATGCTGGCGACCTACCTGGGCAGGATCTGGAACTCGCCCGATATTGTGCCGCTCTTCTGGGTTTATAGTATTGTGTATCTTTTTTCCGGCATTCTGTCGCAGTTTCACTGGATGGAACAAGCCAACTTCCGATTCAACGGGATCTTCATAACCAACTTCGTCAAGTCGGGTGTTTTCTTCTGTTTTCTCGCTTTCTGCTTTTTTTTCAACGTAAAAATCAGGCTTGTTGAGCTGGTGTATGTGCAGGCGGTTGCATTGTTCCTGGCTATTTGTCTTGAATATTTCTTCGTCAAAGACCTGCTCAATTTCACGCTGAAAATCACAGGAGAATGGGTGAAAAAGCTGCTGAATTATGGTAAATACGCATTTGGGACTTCCATTGGCTCCATTCTTTCAAGTACCATCGATCAAATGATGCTGGGTTCGCTGCTCTCTCCTGCGGCTTCTGGCGCATTCAATATTGCAGTCCGTATTATGAACCTGGTCGACATTCCCACAAATGCAATTGCAGTGATTGTGTTTCCGCAAAGTGCCCGGCGACTGGCCACTGAGGGGGAAGCAGCGATTAAATATTTGTATGAAAAATCGGTAGGTACCATTCTCGCAATCCTGATTCCTGCCCTGCTTTTCCTGTTTTTGTTCCCTGAATTTGTGGTCAGCTTTATAGCAGGAGATAAATACACGGAGACGATCCCGATCCTGAAAGTAACCGTCTTATACTGTGTTCTGATCCCTTTTGGCAGGCAGTTCGGTACAATCCTTGATTCTATCGGCAAACCGAAAATTACATTTGCACTGGTGCTGCTCAGTGCAGTTATTAACCTGGGCCTCAATTACATATTGATTAAGCGAATGGGCGTAATGGGTGCTGCTTATGCGACATTGATCTCGAACATTGTCAATTTTGCTATCTCGCAAACGATCCTGAACCGCATTTTACATGTGAACCTGCTTCATACATTTATATACGCATTTAAGTTTTACCCTGAGTTTTTTGCCAAGTATATTAAGCCAAGATTTACCTGATTTCTGCTAACTGTCTTAAAGCCGCATTCAATGTCATTCTTTCAAAACCCGGACTGGCTGGAAAAATACAACTATCCCTACACTGCTTTCGACCAAATCCCCGACCAGGTTTTTGCTGAAATCAACCAGCGGCTGGATTCGAAAAAAGCAGCGGAGCCTTTGGTCACCGTGATGATTGCGGCCTGGAATGAAGAAGTTAACCTGCTTCGCTGCGTGGCAACGCTGTCGGATATGGCGACTAAATTTCCATTCGAGATACTGGTTGTCAATAATAACTCGACGGACAAAACACAGGAAACGATTGACAGCCTGCACGTTAGGACAGTTTTCCAGGAAATACAGGGACCTGGACCGGCGCGCCAGCTCGGACTCGAAAATGCACGCGGCAAGTACATTCTCCTGGCAGATGCAGATTGTTTTTACCCGAGTTTCTGGATGGACGATATGATGCAGGTACTCACACAACCCGGAGTGGTATGTGTTTACGGCAGATATTCTTTCATCAGCGAAGAGGGTTATTCCCGCTGGCAACTCTCGGTACTGGAAACGGCGAAAGACCTGATTGCAGAATATCGTCACTTGAACCGCCCCTACCTGAATACCTACGGGATCAGCATGGGATTTGTTCGTGAACCAGCATTGAAAATCGGCTTTGTAATGAAGAACGTGCGTGGCGAAGACGGCCGGCTCGCCTATGCATTAATGAGTTACGGAAAAATCAAGCAGGTAAAAGCAAACCGCTCACGTGCCTGGACAGGCGCGCGGACCTTGAAAAGGGACGGTAGTTTTGTAAGTCTTTTTACAAAGCGGGTTGTGAAAGAGATCAAAGGATTGCTCTTCAACCTGCATTCAAAAGCACCAAAAGAAATCGAGAAGTTGTAGCTGAATTACTTTTTCGCGAGTTCGGCGGCTAGCAATTCTGAGATTTGCGCAACCCGCTTTTCCCAGGTATTATCCGCAGCAACCTGAATTCGCGCCTGTCTTTTTTCCTCACTGTCCGTCTTCAACGCTTCATTGATCGCTTCCGAGAATGCGGCTGCATTTGAACAAAATGCGACGGAAGCCTTTGTAAATTCCTTCAAATCATCATTGAAGTTAATGGAAACCAGCGGCTTACCTGCACCCAGGTATTCAAACAACTTCAATGGGAAAATGGTAGCACTCACTTCATCCCGCTTAAACGGAAGTAGCGCCACATCAAATCCCTTGATCACAGCTGGCATTTCAGAATAAGGTACGCTGCCTGTGAAATGAACATTAGGCGCATTGAAGAACCAGTCCGGTATGTACGATTTATCCATCGGTCCTACGAACACGAAGCTTTTATCCGCATTCATTTTGATCACTTCTTCCAGCATCACATAGTCCATGCGTCGCTCGATGTTTCCAAAATAACCGATGACGGGCTTCCTGATATCTTTCAAAACGGACGCGACCGGCAATGTTGGATCCAGCGCCTTCTGGCTGTGGGTTACATCGGCTGCATTAGGGATAAAGTAGGTGTTTGCATTCAGCTTTTTACTTTGATTATAAAGCTGGCGGGCTGTGCAAAATACGATATCGCTTTTCCGAAGCAGCTGGTTTTCAGAAACTTGACCGTGACGCGCATCAAATGGAACAATGATCGGGTCAACACAATGGTAAGCGGCCAATTTCGGATGCAGCCCGTCCATTAAGCCCGGATAATGGAAATTGAAGGAGTTAATGAAAATGAAATCCTTGATATTGTATTTCCTGATAACCCTTTTAAGCTTGGCGCGGATCAGCAGTTCGTTAACTTTCAGCAAAGACCGGAATAAAAATCCCTCGGGTAAAAAATTAATAGATAATAAAACGGGCGGAATAATGACCTTGAAATTAGGGTTATCCGTATCAATTACTTTATCATCAAACACATCATGATATCCCTTACGTTTCTCATTCTCAGGCTCATTGCGGAGACGCATATAATCCTTTATGGTAAACGGATGTTCCACATAAAAAACCTGATTATCACGAGCCAGCATTTTGGCGATTGTATAATTCGTCGATTCGATTTTTGAATCAAACCGGGGCAAGCCAAAAATGATCAATTGTTGTCCCTCTAATTTCATCACCAATCGTTTTCAGACAAAAAATTCATTTACATAATTCCGGACTTCTTCATCTGTTTTTGCATGCAGGATCTTAGCTCCGGAGAATTGCGGATATAACTTCTGAAAACACTTAAAATGATGCTCGGGTCCCTTCCTGGAGAAGATCAGATTGGTCCCTCCAAAGTAACTTGCCAGGGTTGCAGTTCCACCATGAATGGATATAAACTTGCTTGCATTGGCATATACCATAAACTGCAAGTGATTGAAATTGTTGGCCTTACCCTTATTTTCTCTATAAAGATCTTCCATCAAGATAACCTCAGGATGATTTATTTTGAGCCACTCATATTCCTTCAAATCATACACCTCGCTGTTGTCCATAGTGATTTGTTCGGGGCGGGGACGATTGTAAATAATGGTATACTTACTTGTAAGTGAAGAAATTATAAATTCCAGAAGCTCGATGCTGTAAAAGCTTACCGGCGGGCCATCCCATTCCATATTATAGCGGTTTGCTATAATTACAATTGGCTTATCATAAATGTAAATATCATTCTTATAAACATCTTTCAGTGGTACCGGCAGCCACTTGGACATATTATAATCCTGGCTGTAGAGCACGCGCGGCATTTCAAAGTTCTTGTTACCCGGCTCCGTTCTGATATCGAATTCTTCGGTATGTTGTGGCGAAAAAAAATAGAGTTCTTTGGTGTACTTGGGGGCACTTGTACTTTTAAGTGTACCGTTTTTATAATGCCAATATGCAAATGGGAGAACAAATTGAAGTTCACACGCAAACTCGCCCTCGAATGAAAGTTCTTTGTATTTGGGTCGGAAAATATAATCTTTTAACAAATACTTAACCTGGACCAACTTGCAAGTATACGTATGGCGATAAAAGTACCTAAGATCCGGGGGTAATTTCCCGTATTTGATCAAGACAAAGAAACTCAGTATTTTGTTTAACATGGTTGAAATTCCTGATCCGAAAAAGGGTTCATAACTCTTACCTTCCACCAGTAAAAATACACAAGAATTAGATCCTGTTTAGCAAACTTGGGCTAAAAGTGCTAAATTTAGAAAGGGTAGTCTCGACCCAAAAATCATCAGCAACGATCTAGCTTGACATTACATTAATTGCCATGAAAAATCTTATACGATATCTGCTTCAAAAAACACTGTCTTTTAAAAATTATCTCTTCCTATTTTCCTTATACTCAATTAAAACCATTGAGGCTGGAAAATACGAACGGGAATTTTTATACTTTTTGAAAATGATTAAAAAGGACGGTATCATACTGGATATCGGTGCTAACATTGGAATTACCGCAGCGCCGCTCGCAAAGCACCATCCCAACGCAGAGGTTCACGCATTTGAACCCATTTCTGAAAATTTTTCTGCATTGGAAAGGGTTGTCCGTTATTTGAAACTGAAAAATGTAAAACTGTTCAATATTGCATTGGGAAGTGAGTCGGGAACTTTGAAGATGATCATGCCAGAGCGCGGAAATTCTCGGATGCAGGGATTGAGCAAAGCATATGAAGAGGGAGCGAATGAAAAAGGGGTTGTATACCAGGTCCCATTGAAAAAGCTGGACGATCTCTACCCTACCGAGACAAATATCAATGCGATCAAGATCGATGTAGAAAACTTTGAACTTGAAGTATTTAAGGGGTCGCTGAAAGTTTTAGAGAACAACAAGCCTATGATTTACTGCGAGTTATGGCAAAATGATAACCGCACGCAAGTATTTTCCCTCCTGGGTGGTTTCGGATATAAGTCCTATGTTTTTAACGAAAATACCGAATCAATAGAACCGGTGCAGATCTCGGATTCATTGCCGGCGGGCAACTTCTTTTTTATTCACGGCTGAGCCGAATAATAACTGAGGATGTTCGTTGGAAAAGCCAACGTGTTCTGGCAGATTGCTATAATAGTGTTAGCTTTGTAAATAATGCTGATCACAGATCAGCAACTTACTTATGAATAACCCCTCGAAAAAATGTACCCCGCAATGAACAACTCACACGACGAAACCTCATTGATTGATTTTGCTTATCTGCAGGAAATTACCGGCGGAGATGCCGAATTAAAAAGCGAATTGATCAGCATGTTTGAATCTGAAACTGTTATCCAGCTTGACAGTATCAGAACAAATTGCAAAGCAGGTGATCTTGACATGCTGAAACAATCCATTCATAAATACAGATCTTCTCTGTTTTCAGTCGGGCTACTTAATACCGCTGCCAAATACAAGGAAATTGAATCCGCTTTGAAAAGAAATGAAACTGTCCCGGATCTTGCGATTCAGCTTGCAGATTTGGAATTGGAATCGAATGCAGGTTTGGAAATTCTTAAATCTGATCAATAATTTCCCTTTACACTTTTTGCTGTTTCCTTTTTATCAATCAGATAGGTTGTGTGCACAATAGCTGCTGCAATGTAAAAAAGGATATTATTAGGAAATTGCACCAAAGCTTCCTGCGGAAAGTTGCCGATATTAAGTGAGAAAATAACCAAAGTCATCGCGAGACAATAGGTTCTTAGTTCCGGATTTTTAATGCGGTAAAAGTTATTGATCCCCATTTTTAATACCGAATACATTAAAAAACAAAAGATCAGTAAGCCGATCCAGCCCAGCTCGACAGCCACACGTATGTAACCGCTGTCAGGCGGGAAAGTTGCCAGGAAAGAATTCGGCGAAAATCGTGCACCCCAGGCACCGGTTGATCCCAATCCACCGCCAATGGGGTGTGTCAAAATGTAAGGTTGTATTCTCTTCTGGTTGGCCTTTCTTACATTGAAAGATGCATCATCGGAAGGCCGGAATGCAGTTTGAAAGCGCGCGATCGTCGGATTTGAGGTGGGGATAATGATCAGGATTATGATAAAAACGGCCGCCACGCAGGAAGCAAACATAATCTTTTTACTGAAATTCAGTAATGCGAACGGTATCAGCGAAGCGGGTACCAGCACATAAGCACCCCGCGTTCCGGAATAGAGCATCGCCAGAAGAAATGCCCCGATCATTACAACCAGGATAATCCTTTTGGCCAGGCTTTGTCTGGCCGACAATAAGGCGACGCATATCAGACTGGCGCCGACCATGGTGTAAGAAAAAGAAACCGGGTCAGAAAAAATCGAATATTTTCTCCACGCGCCATTGATATACAACAGGCTCACCTGCATGGGATCGCTCCATAAGTCGGCGAGCTCTTGCGGAGCGATGCCGATATATTCCTGCTTGAAACCATATATTGCACCACAAACTGCAAGTACCAGCCAGGTTTTCAGCACGATACGAATTGCTTCGACGGATCGGAGGTAGTATACAAAAACAAAATACATGATCGTAACTGCCGCAACAGACCGCACCGTGTACACCCAGGCCAGCCGGGACTCAGCCCAGGGATTTGCCACCTGGATCAGATTGTAACCGATCCATACCAATATCATGATGGATACCGGATTCTTGAATGTACTGATATTCCAGTCTCCTTTTTGTTTCAACTTGATCAGAAAACCGACGATCAGCAGTGCTTCCAGTCCGTCCATCAACGTTCCGAGCGGGAAATTGATACCGAACCGCAGGATAAAAAAGAGGAAAAAGCCCATGATCAGCAGCACCACAATACCGAATATCGGGTAAACAACCACTGCATACACCGCCGGAATAGCGACCATCGCCACCAGCACCATCAGGCCAGCGACCATTCCACCATAAATTGTAGCAAGCCCCAACCCGATCGCAGCCAAAGCCAGCAGCACCATACCGACCGGCGTACTTACCTTATCGATAATGGGCAAACGGATAGAGCGCCTCTCTGATTCAGCTGATAATTCGTATTTCAATATGGTAAGTATTAGAAAAACAGGATCTTGAAAAAGAAAACAAATACACTGACAAATGCGATGATGAGCGCGATTGTGCGCGTGAGCGTCTGAAGTTGTGTGAGTTCAGGATCGTTCGACTTTTTTTTGGCTTTTTGAGAAGGGAATACTTTCATCCTGATCAGGGTGCTTTACGGTAATTGTGCTTGGTTGCAACTGAAATCTTATTCGCTTTTCGCGCTTTAAGCAGCGAAAGCACCTGATAATACATAAAAACCGGAATGGAAGTAAGCGAGCGGAGAATGCGTTTGTCAACCGAACTGTCAAACAACGGAACAAGGAACCCGGCCACAAAAGTGAGCAAAGCTGCCAGCCACCACGCACTCATCAATGGATCGATCCAAAAATTCACAAGCATGAACAGTACTGAGATAATCAGAAAAATGAAAAGGGGCGGCCGCAAAAGCACAAACCCAAAAAGGAATTGGTTCCAGTTCAGGTTCTTTACTCCGCTGAAAATCAGATCAAATCCAAACTTAAAATACTTGAACCAGGTATTGATCCAGCGCGAGCGCTGGTTAACAAGCTGAGTTGATTCAGAAGTTTTTTCATCCCACACCACAGCCTCTTCCCGAAAAGCAATGCGGTGCTTCCGCGTGATGATTTCTTTTTGAAGTATTTTGTCAAAACCCGCACCCACTATATCCAGATTGCCGAGCGCCTCTTTGTACAACGCTACCGTAAACGCCATTCCGGAACCCGAAAGTGTCGCCGACGAGCCCGCTTCAAACAGCAGTTGACCATCATAAAAATGGTAGTAAATGTCGCGTGCAGCGTCCAGACACGCATAAACCGAGTCGAGGTTCTTTGCTTTACGTACACCCTGAACCGCCACGAAGCCGTCATTGAAACAAACATCCAGCTCGTTGAGCAGCTCCGGATCTACGATATTATCGCTGTCGATAATGACAAGCCGCTCGTGCGCTCTCCTGAAATGGTTGATCGCAAAAAAGTGAGAACGCGTATTGCTCGCCAGCACAGTCGGCGGGTGCAATACGATTACCCTGTCACTTTCCAGGTTCAATCCCGACGCGTCGCATTTGTCAGCGACCACGTACACCAGGTAATTGGAATAGTTAAGTTTTGATATGGAAGCAATTACATCCGGCAACTGCTGGGTTTGCTCATAGGTCGCTACAATCAGCGCGTAATCTGCTTCGGGGTGTTTCTCAGGTTTCCCGGTTGCTTCTTCTTTTTTGGTAAACAGATTAAACATCAGCAGCAATACCGGAAAAATCAGGTAAAAGCCGATCGCCATCTGGCATAACCACCATAAGAACCAGACTATTGTCATTCCGCCACGTGTTTGGAGACCCTACCCGATTGTTTCAAAATATCCTGCGCGCCGGTTAATACCCAGCCAGCCATTTTTCCATTGAGACCTTTCAGATACTCGATTTTTGAACGGTCGTCATAAGAAATACTGTGTCCGCTTTCAAAAACAGCCACAACCGCATCTGAGAATGTGATCCATTCCTTGGCTTTGTTCATCGACACGAGTGAACCTGCGTCCACCAGGATGGTATCATATTGTGTTTTCAATGTAGCCAGTGCTTCCTTGATCCTCGTTTCATCGGCGAGTTCAAGGAGCGAAACATCACCACCTTTATTGGCCAGGATCGAAATCGAACCATGCGCAGCAGTCGTGACCGTGTCTCCTTTGGTAAGGTAATCTTCCAGGTACCGCGAGCCTGTATTAAGCTTCGTGATATCAGCTGCATTGAAGTTTCCATCAATAATCAACACCCTTTTGTTGATCTTGGAAAATGCCCACGCAAGGCTCAATGTAAGCAAAGTTTTTCCGCTTCCTTCCGAAAGGCTGGTGATCGAAAGGATCTTTGGATCGGGAAATTCATTGTCCAGCTCAAAGCGAATGGAGCGGATCAGGTTCCTGAATAATTCGATTTTACCCTCACTCGTATGCTCATTCTGCAACTCACTGATACGGAAACCACCTCCGAGCTGATTAACAAAACCAAGCACCGGCCGGTCGGTCGCATTGGCAAGCTGCTGCGGGTACCGGATCGATGAGTCGAAAAAGTAAAGGATAAAGAGGATAAACAAGCAAAATGCGAAGCTGATCACTCCTGACAGTATAACCAAAACGATCTTTTTGGAAGGCTGTATTACACCTGGAAGTGCTTTTTCCGCGACTTTGAGTGTTACAGGAAAGCTCGACGCCAGCCGCGCATCGTTATATTTTTGCAATGCTTCCATATACTCGCGGCCTGCTATATCAATCGCAGTTTCAAACTCCTGCACCCGTGCTTCATTGGGTACCAGGCCGTCGAACTTGTTGTTCAGCGTTTTCAGCTCTGCTTCAATAGTTGCCAGACTGTTCGCCGCGAGGTCCCGCTCCACTTCCATGGTCAGCTTTTGGGTAACCAGGTTCTCCTTGAGCGAGAGCGGACTGTACACATACCTGTCAGTAGACTCGTTAATCTGTGCCGACAATTTGGTCTGGATCGAGTCGAGCCCAGCTTTATATTTCGGGTCAAAGTTGCTTTTTACATAAGCTTCATTCAACGCGCGGAGCCGCTGTTTTGTGGCGACAATGCTCTGGTTAATGCCCGAAACCGCACTTTCGAAGTATTTGCGATCATTCGCACTGAATCGATTGTCAATATTCCGGATCGCCACACCGTACGCAATCACATCTTTCTTGGCAACTTCTCTTCTCAGCTCAAACTCCGCCATTTGTCCGTACAAGCTTTTTGCCTGTTCGTCCAGGTTCAAAACCCGGTTCTTGATCTTATAATCACGCAATCCGTTCATCTGAACGCGGAGCGCCATTCTTTTTTGTTCGAGAAAATCGGCAAGGAAGCTGATGGTACGGTTGTAAGTATCCGTCAGCCTGGCAGAGTACATTTTGATAAACTCGCTGCTAAGCGTATTGATCACAAACGATGCCATTTGTGAATCGTCCGACTCGTATTCAATGTTTATAAAATCACTGTTGGACAGTCGGAAAATGGTCAGCTTCTTCTGCACAGACTCGGCGTCGTAGCCCATGTCCTTCAAAATAGCCAGCAACTTCTTCTCCTGCGGAACCGCTGGCGAGAGCTCCTGTTGTGTCTTGTACTTTTGCGTAAGCACATTCACAGCCTGGGCGCGGGCATTTTGGTCCAGTGCCTGTAAGTCTTTGGAAGCCGATCTGAAATCATCCTTCTCAGCCGCTTTCAGATCGTGAAGCAGTAACTGATAAGAAACCTGATCGAGTACCTTCTTTTGCGACATCATTTGTATGATGTTGTCAAACTTCCTGGCAATCTCGAAATCCTGCTCAGTGCCGCTGCTCATCAAACCCTGCTCCGTTTTGTCAACCAAGCCTGTTGCAATGCTTCCGTGCGATTTGAACTGGTCGGGAAGCGCTTTCACCAAAAAGTACGCTGCCACAACTGTGATCAGCGGAACAAAGATCAGTACGAACTTATTTTTATATAGTATTCTCAGAAATTGCGAGAGCTCTGTCATTTGATGTCTTCCAATTTTTGTCCCAATAATTCTTCCAGCGCGCTTTTAGAGATAAGCACATCTGCCTCCGCCGATACCTTGGCCTGCTGCCTGTCCGAAATGACCACCAGCGCTTTACTATACTCTTCCAGCGTGGTTTCGCCCTTTTCGTATTTGAATTTGAGCTCTTCGGCCAATGCTTCCACATCGTGCAATGCATCTGCCTTGATCCGCAGCAGCACTTTGTATTGCGCATAAGCAATGTAACGCTGCTTCACGTCGGCTTCCAGGTTCAGCATGTATGTGTCACGGTCGTGCTCAACAGCCTGCAATTCGCTTTTTGCCTGCTTGATCAAAGCCGGCTTTTGCAGCAGCGAGCCGATGTTCACGAAAAAGCCAAACTGGTATCCATTCAGGAAATTGGGATTAATGGAGCTCGCCAGCCGATCCGGGCTATACAGATAGGAGAATGAAAGGATTTCAAAATAGGAAAGCTTCAACTTTTTGGCATTGTAAGTGCCTGCATCAACCCGCGACTGATATAGCTTCAACTTAGGGTAGTTTTTCTTGGCGATCTCAACCAGCTTCTCTAAGTAGGGAAAGGAAAGTTCGTCCGACAATGCATTTTGTGCCTTTGCGGGAGCCAGTGAGATCAGGAAAATTAATAGTGAGCAGAAATATTTCATTGAGAGAATTTAAGTGAGTAGTAGTCAGGAGGGGTCGGGGAGGTATCTAAACGTTTTCGGATTGTAAAAGTGCGGGGAAGGTTTTCAGGATAATCTGCATATCCATTTTAAATGAAAACTCCTTCGCATAAGTAATGTCAAGCTGCGTCCTCTCCTCTTCCGACATATCTGCTTTTCCTTTTCCTCTCTTGGTAACCTGCCACAGTCCAGTTAAGCCGGCTGGTCCTGCAAAACGGAAAATCTTATCGTCGGTCGTCATTTTTTCAGCCTCATAAAGCGGCAGCGGCCGGTTGCCCACCAGCGACATATCCCCTTTCAGGATGTTGATCAGCTGTGGAAGCTCGTCGATACTTGAATTGCGCAGGAACTGGCCGAACCGCGTGATCCTAGGATCGTTCTGGAACTTCATAAATGCGGCTTTTTGCTCCTTTTGGAAGTGGTACAGCTTTTCGCAGATTTCCTTACCATCGTGGAACAGCAGGCTTTTGCATTGGTTTCCGGCCTGGCACTCCGCGCACAGCCCGCTGTGTTCCATCTGCTGTACCGGCTCCGTCGATTTGTTGTACATACTCAATGCGGCCATTTTGCGGATTTGCTGGTCTGCATCGGTACGCATGGTGCGGAACTTGTAGAGGTCGAAAATCTTGTAACCGCTACCCACCCTTTTGGATTTGTAAAAAACAGGCCCTTTCGAATCCAGGCGGATCAGGATGGCGACAATAATGAACACCGGCAGCAGCAAAAGGACAGCCGTGCCTGTGGTGATGATATCAATACTACGCTTCCATAAAGGCGTATGCGCACTTTGGTCGCCAATCTTCTGCAGTGCCTTGTTGGCAACATACCACTGTCTTTTCTTGAAGTACTTAATCCTGGTGATCAGGTCCCCATCGTCGAAGCGGACAGAGAAAATATCGTCTGCGTGCTTCTGACGTGCAGTTTCGATGGACGCGCGCGTCAGCTTGTCGACCATGAGTACAAACGGGATATTGCCAAAACCGGCAGAGCTCCGGATATAATCCAGCAGCTCAATGCCGCCGCTGTTCTCGTGCGCTATGATCACGTCTGCCGGAAAATTTTCCTGGAGTGCAGCAAGCAGGTTCTCGCGGCTGCTGAAATACTCTACCTGCAGGGAATCGGCGAAGCGTTCTGTGAAATTAATGTAATGATCAAAATCGACGTTCAGGTACATAACCCTGAACTGAGCTGTGTAAGACTTCGTCTCAGCGCCCGGCGTCTGGATTTCGCTTGCAGTTTCCATCTTTTCTAAACTGATTAGGAGTATCGTTTGGCGCGGCGGAGTATCGCATTGATCTTGGCGTGTACCTCCATCGGGTTAAATGGTTTCACCATAAAATCATCCGCTCCCAGGTTCAGGCACTGGATACGCTCGCTGCTCTCGTCGGAGCCGGACAGGATGATGATGGGTATCTCTGAGTAGAGGTTACTCGCTTTGGTCACTTTCAAAAATTCCTTTCCGCTCAGGTTGGGCATATGCAGGTCCGCAATGATCAGATCGGCGTGATTGCCTTCTTCCAGCCAAAGCATACCCTCTGAACCGTCACTTTTAATGATAACGTTAAAATCTTTCTTTAAAAAATGCTCTAATATTTTGGTGATACTCGGCTCGTCGTCGATGATCAACAAACTTCTTTTAATGTCCATGGTGATGTAAAAAATGAATCAAATGCTGGTATAGATCTAAAAACGTGTTGGTTAAACCATCAGAATTCATCGAAGTATGCGCTCAAACTAGTTGACTTCATGCCTAAGTATCAGATGGAATTATTTTGTAGATTTAGTCATAATACTTTTCATAACAAAACAGTAAGTTCAATTGTATTACACTGGTTTTGTTCATTCCTACTGTCCTTATTCATTGTTTAGGTTAATTCTAAGTTATTCAGGACAATAGCAAGCTATTATGGTTAAAGAGAGATGAGTTGTAGAGAGTAGGTAGTAAAATTATGCACTGGGAACTACATCACAAAAAATACCCGGCAGAATTTGAAAAAATTTTGCAAATTAATTCTACGTAAAATGTAACCAGTTGAGGCTGTTCGGATTATTTGGAAGCGTGGAAGTAAATCGCTACCTCAGCAGTCGCGTCGATCGGACTGCCATTCTGCTTCGCCGGAGTCCATGCCGGACCTTTACGTACAACATCGATAGCAGAAGAATGAAGGGATGATTTGCCGGTGGCTTTAATATCAGCAAGTGTCCCGTCGGCTTTTACAACGAAGCTGACGATCACCGTTTCGCTCCCCTCAAAAGCGGGTGTATTTTGCTGAATGTAGGAAAGGTATTGTTGCCAGCCTGCCTTTGGCTGCGGCTTATCAGTTGACAATGCATCGGAATGTTCACTCACCGCACCATCAGAAACAAGCCGCGACGAAGACCTGCTCAGCTTCGCAGGAGCCGCTCTTCCCAGCGACTGAATGGAAGAAGGAGGAGCAGAAAATGCGGAAGGTACAGGTTCAACCACAGCCACTCTGGCTTTAATAAAATCAGAATCAGTGCTGATATTCTCATCTAAAGATGGTGCAGCAGCGACAAGCGGCTCTGGCTTCGCCGAAAGTTGCTCAGCCTGTCTCCGCGCGGGGCGCTGCTTTTTCCCGGGCAGTTCGGGAGCTGCTGCAATAGGCGCTGCATTTACGTTTGCATCTGGCACCGGGCCGGCGGGCTTGATTACCGGCTGTTCAATAGGCGCAGGAGCCTTACTTACTGTTTCGACGGTGTTGTCTTTGGTCACAACAATCCACAGGATACCTGCGGTAATGATGACGGATGCGGCCGAGGCGTAAGTCCATAAACTGGTCTTCCGTGACCCATTCTCCGCAGTTCTTGCTGCCAGCTTAGCAGCCAGTTCGGCATGGAGCGTTTCGGCTTGGGCAGAGGTCGGATTGAGAAATGCAAATCCTTCATAAGCCTCCGCAAATGCAGGATCAGAGAGAAGCCGCTTCTCAAAAGTATGCTGCTCCTCAAAAGACATTTCGCCGCTCTGGTAGCGTGCAAAATCTTTCAGGTTAATGGGGGAACGTTGATTAAACTCAGCCATTTCTTTCCATACAAATTTTCAGGTTCCGCTTCCCGTTCTGGATATAGCTTTTCACTTTCTCTAAACCAAATCCCGTTTCCGAGGCAATTTCCCGGTAACATTTGCTCTCCATATAAAACAAGTTTACGGACAGCTTTTGCTCGGGCGACAAGGTTGCAATACACTTTTCAAGCGACACCAGCTGCTTGTCCTCAAACATATCCGTTTCCCCGGAATCAACTCCCGCCAGCTGCTCCAACGCCTCTTCCGTATGCTCCGCTATTGGAACAAACACTTTTGCCGAACGCAGCTGCATTAAACAGTAGTTCCTGGCCACCGAATGCAGCCAGCTGCTGAAATGCTGCACTTCATGGACCCTCAGATCTTTCACAAGCTTCTCGAAAATCTGCATTACTGCATCTTTTGAGCGGTTATCATCTTTAAGGTATTTGAAACAAATCCCGAAAACGGCATCCATATAAGGTTCATACAAAGTGCCCAGCAGCCTGAGGTCGCCGGATGCGCGGTACGCTTCCAGCAGCTCAGGCTCCGTAAGCGGATGCTGATGCTTTTTTGTAAAAACCTTTAAAAACCTCACATGAATATGCTTGAAGAAAATGCATTCAACTAACTCCTGGATGCAAGCCGCGGCTCTTTTCCATAAAAATTCTGAAAACTTTTATGGAAAAACTTTCCGGCCTGCATCCAGTCAATAAACTAAAACTTTATTAACCATGAAAGGAAAGATCGTAATACTCCTCGCTTTATTCCTAAGTGCTTTTGCCGTGGTACCCAACAAGGTTATCAGGGGGCAGGTAACCTTTAATAATCAGCCGGTAGCAGGCGCCCGCATTTCCCTCGACGGCAGCAAAACAATTGCTACCACCGATCAGCAGGGAAAATTCACCATTTCCATTCCCGATTTCACCAAACCGCTCCAAGTAGCAGCTCCGGGATTTAAAACGCAGCTGGTTACGATCACCTCCTCCTCTTTCCTGGATATTATGATGGAAAAAGCAGAGGCTAACTTCGATAAGCAGCGACTAACTGCCGGCACTTACGAGCAAGCCGTAAAGAAGGTGAGTCCTCAATTTGCAGGAATGTCCGCCCCATTGCCATCTTCCAATGTAATGCGGCGCAGCAGTCCGCTGACAGATGTCACAAATGAATCTTATAAGCTGATCAACGAAAATGGCTTTCAGGTAACAGGCCAGCAGGCAGTTACTACCTTCGCCGCAGATGTGGACCGGGCTTCTTACAGCAATATCCGCCGGTACCTCACCAACGGCAACCTCCCTCCTGCTGACGCAGTGCGGATCGAGGAAATGATTAATTACTTTGATTACGACTACCCGCAACCAAAAGGCGATGCACCCATTGCGCTTACCACGGAACTGACTGACTCCCCCTGGAACAAGGGACTTAAACTATTGCATATCGGTATGCAGGCGAAAAAAGTAGCTGTACAAGATCTGCCAGCTTCCAACCTGGTGTTCCTGGTGGATGTTTCCGGGTCAATGAATGATGAAAACAAACTCCCGCTGGTGAAGCAGGCGCTCAAATTGCTGGTGGGCCAGCTGCGGGAGCAAGATAAGATCTCCATTGTTGCTTATGCCGGCGCCGCAGGCGTCATCTTACCTCCTACTTCGGGAAGTGAAAAGTCGAAAATCAAGGATGCACTTGACAATCTGGAAGCAGGTGGCTCTACCGCGGGAGGTGAGGGCATCGAGCTCGCTTATGATCTTGCCGCAGCACATTTTATAAGCAAAGGCAACAACCGCGTGATCCTGGCGACAGACGGTGACTTTAATGTGGGTGTTTCCAGCGAGGCAGGCTTGCAGCGGCTCATCGAGCAGAAAAGGAAAAGCGGCATTTTCCTCAGCGTAATGGGTTTTGGAATGGGCAATTACAAAGATAACCTGGCTGAAACGCTGGCCGACAAAGGAAATGGCAATTATGCATACATAGACAACCTGCAGGAAGCAAAAAAGGAATTTGTGCACGAATTTGGCGGTACATTATTTACGGTTGCCAAAGACGTTAAAATCCAGATTGAATTTAATCCCTTGCACGTGCAGGGTTACAGGCTGATCGGCTATGAAAACAGGGCACTCAAAAACGAGGAGTTCCACGATGATAAGAAAGATGCGGGAGAAATGGGCGCTGGGCACATTGTCACTGCGATTTACGAGCTTATTCCGGCAGGATTTAACAGCGAATACCTACCAAAAACAGATCCGCTGAAATACCAGAAAAACAACATTTCAGCAACTGGAAAAACAGACGAAATGCTCACGATCAAAGTTCGTTACAAAGAGCCTGACAGCGAGAAAAGCAAGTTGTTTGATCTGCCGGTAGGTAACAGCTCGCGTCCATTTGCAAGCTGTTCAGAGAACCTCAGGTTCTCCGCAGCAGTTGCCGAGTTCGGCCTATTGCTCAGAGATTCGGAGTTCAAAGGCGAAGCTACTTACGGAGATGTGATCAGCAAGGCGCAAAATGCATTGGGGAAAGACAGTGAAGGTTACCGGGCTGAATTCGTGCAGCTTGTAAAAACGGCGCAGTCTTTACAAGACCCGAAGGAAACTGCAATCAAGGAGTAATAAAAAGAGAGAGAGCCTGATCGGGCTCTCTCTCTTTTTATTTTAAGGATCTGAACTTCAATGCGATTTTGGTAACGTTCGGGTAGTCGTAGGCGGTGCTCTGGGTTTTCATGATAAATGAACTTTCATCGACATCGCCCGGAGCGATTGTCCAGTCGCCGGGCGAAGGTGGCGCGCCGGGCAGGCCAACCGTGATCTTGTTTTCATTCAACTTCCATTGCAGCTTGAACGGTTTGGATTCCCCCTTGAATACGCCTTCAAAATTCCCGTCTTTACAGATTTCAACAATCTCCATGTAACGTTGAAAATCAATCCCGCCGAATTGCTGCGTCATTTTCCCATTCTCAAATGTAACTGCATCATTTACCCTGATCTCATCTATTTTCCACTTCGGAGCAGCAGTAAGAAACTCAGCAGCTTCCTTTGAATCTCCGGCCGTGTTGTTGCAGGAAATCAGAAATGTAATCAGTGCAAAGAGCGTCAGCAAAGACGGAAAAACGGGATTTCTCATTGATATAAAACAGGATTGGGCCCACAAAATAAAAGGTATGTGGGCCAAAAACTAATCACGGTTGTACAATTGTGCCAGCTCGGCCAGGAACTGCTGGTCCTTTTCACCATACTGATCAGGCAGTAACCGCCACGCCCAGTTGTCCTCATTCGAACCCGGTACGTTCATCTTCGCACTTTCATCCAGGTTGAGTACGTCCTGCATGGGCAGTATTGCAATCTTGGCAACAGATTGATAGATCAGCCGCGCCATTTCTGCGTACGCATTCTCCTCGGTCACTTCCTTGCCGGTGTAGCGTTCCAGTCTTTCTTTCACACCTTCCTCAGCTGACTGCTTAAACCAGCCGCGCGTGGTATTGTTATCGTGCGTACCGGTGTACGCAATGAAGTTGAATGCATAATTATGCGGGATATGGTCCGACTGCGGCATGTTTTCATCGAATGCAAATTGAAGTACCTTCATCCCCGGCAATGAGAATTGATCGCGCAGCTTATACACCTCCGGCCCGATCTCGCCCAGATCCTCCGCGATAAAGGGCAGCTTACCCAGCGCAGACTGGATCTTTTCAAAAAACGCCGCATCGGGTCCAAGCTTCCATTTCCCGTTTACGGCAGTTTTCTCATCACCAGGTACTTCCCAATAATCAGCGAATGCGCGGAAATGGTCTAGCCGGACAAGATCAAACAACTCCACATTCTTTTTCAAACGATCTATCCACCATTGGTAACCCTGCTTCTCAACAACCTCCCAGTTGAACACGGGCATTCCCCAAAGCTGACCATCGTCAGAAAAAGCATCCGGCGGCACACCAGCCACTCCGGTGATCTTACCCGATTTATCCACGCAAAACAGCTCTTTATTCGCCCAAACATCGGCAGAATCGTAGCTTACGTAAAATGGAATGTCACCCAGCAGCTTAATTTCCAGATTGTTGCAGTATTCGCGCAGGCTTTTCCATTGCTTGTCAAAAATGAACTGCTGCCATTTAACAAACTCAATAAGCTCCGACTGCGTACTTTCAATTTCCTTGATAGCAGCTTCGTCGCGCATCTTGAACTGGTCCTGCCATTCGTACCAGGGCGTACCGTCGTGCTGGGTTTTCAATACAATATAGGTCGCGAAATCCTGCAACCACTCTGCATTCTGTTCACAAAAATCATTGTAAGATTGCTGGTCACCGGCTTTGTCCTGCTCTTTATATGCCGCAAAAGCTTTTTCAAGAATTTCCGTCTTAATCCGGTTTGCTTCTTCATAATCCACTTTTTCTGACGCGTCCATATGGAAGTCGGAAAGACTTTCAGCATCAAGCAAACCTTCCTCCGCCAGCAGTTCCGGACTGATCAGCAATGGATTTCCCGCGCGGCTTGATACGGCGCTGTAAGGCGAATTCGCCTGTGAAGGTTCAGTCGGATTGAGCGGCAATAACTGCCAGATACGCTGGTTGCTCTTGTTCAGAAAATCGGCAAATGCAAATGCCTCAGGACCCAGGTCGCCGATCCCGAAAGGAGAAGGAAGAGAGGTAATGTGCAGTAATACACCAGCTTTACGCTCATTATCCGGCTTTGACCCTTTTAGCAAACCAAATGGCAACTTACCAAACACCTCCGATGGAACCAGTTTGCCTTGCCACTCCCCTTTTTGTTGTGTCAAAACATCCAGCCATTCCGGTGCAAGTCCGTCAGGCAACACCACGCTGGTATCCTTCCAGTCTATCTCGAAAAAGGATGTTTGCTGTTCCTTGCAGAGCGCCGCAATGTGCATTGGAATCACTACCACGTAGTAATCCTTCTTGTGTTTCCGGGCAAAAGCCATTAAATGGTTTTTGTATTCGCCCCTGGTTTTCAATGGAATGTAATGTCCCTCCTTAAAAATATGGGCTTCGTCCTTGCGCAAATGGAAGAGCTGCGCAGTAAGCCACAGCTTGATTTTCGCATTATATCGTTCGTCCCATAGCTTTTCCAGCAGGCGGTCAGATTCGTAATTTTCCAGTTCGTTCAGCCATTTGGTACGCTTTTCAAAATCGGGCGCGCGACGGTTGTCGGGATCGACGAGTGAAAAATCCCACAACTCGCAGCCCTGGTAAACGTCCGGGATACCCGGAAGCGTGAATTTGAGCAGTACCTGTGCCAGTGAGTTGATCAGGCCATAATCTGCTATATCGCCCAAAAATCCCTGAAAATCTTTGTAAAAAGCGCTGTCGCTTTTCAGCAATGCAGCCGCGAAATCTTTTGCTTTCTGTTCATATTCCTCATCCGGCTCCGACCATGAAGAGTTTACTTTTCCTTCCCGCAAAGCTTTTTGCAGGTACTCGGCCAGCCTGTTTGAAAAATCATCCTCGTCTTCACCGGGCATCGGATGCGCACCGGTTATTGTTTGGTAAATCAGGTACTCGTCGTTTGCATCAGGACCTTTCCCTCCTTCTCTGAGATCAGCAGTCAGCTTACGCCATTGCTCTACCTTTTCAAGCCAGCCTTCGCCCAGGTCTGTCAGCACATTCAGTCTCGCACGCACATCTTCGCCGCGTTTGGTATCGTGGGTAGAAGTTGCATTCAATGCCAGCGGCCACTTTTGCTGGCGCTTGGTCATGTAGTGATGAAAATCCTTTACAGTCACGCCAAACCGGTCTGGAAAATCACCTACCTCATTATGTGCGATAAAGCGATTGTTGGTATACATCAAGGTATCCTCCCCACCTTTCGCCATCAGGGGACCGGAAAACTGCATGCAACGCTGGTAGAATTCAAGTGCGCGGCCATTGTATTCTTCATCTTCCTGTTCACCAGGCGTTTCAATCATGCACTTTGCAAACAGCTCCGCTGGTTTGGCCAGATCCGGATGGTATTCAATTACCTCTTCAATAATGGATTTCAACGCCGCAGTTTCAGGTTCTGAAAGTGGCATCTGGTTTCCGTAATACCGGTATACCGGACAATGCACCAGGAATTCGCCGATGAATTTTTTCAGGTTTCCTTTCCCGGCGGCTTCCAGTTCGGCGTTGGTTGCAAGTTCCAGCTCAATAAATAGCTGGTACAGGTTTTCAAGCTCGCCCCCCATGTGCCCGTACAGTATCTCCGACTTTTTACTTAGAAGCTGGTCATGAATTGGCTTGTCGGAAGCCACGAGCTTTTGATAGAATGCATCAAATGTCTTCTCCGCCTCCGGATTTGACAGGAGGTTATTGATCATCGCAAGAAACTCGTAGCCCGTCGTTCCCTGAATAGGCCAGTTTTCCGGCAGATCTTCCTCTTTTTCAAGGATTTTTTCAGCAATAATATAAGTATCCTCTCCTACCGCATTCCTTAGTTTATCAAGGTATAAATCGGGATCAAACAGCCCGTCGATGTGGTCGATGCGCAATCCCTGGAACACGCCTTCTTTTACAAGCTCTTTGGTCAGTCTGTGGTATTCGTCAAAAACCTCGTCGTTCTGCATGTTAAGGCAGATCAGCCCGTTTACCGTAAAAAAGCGGCGGAAATTGATCTGCTCCTCTGTTTTCTGCCAGTGGCAAAGCACGTAAGTCTGCAAATCGGCTACTTCTGTTAACAGCTCTTTGCGCGCATTAAAATGCGCCAGGGTCTCGTCGATGTACTTTTTGATCTGCTCATTTTTGTATAAAGACGCAAGCTGTAACATCAGCTCGTTCCACCTTTCCGAAAACACATTCGGATCTTCTACTTCATGGATTTCTTTCAGCTGCGACACAAACTGCTGCATCGATTGCGGCTGATCATTTTCTGCCACAGAAAAAATGCGCTGGTAAGATCTCAGATTGAGCGGGAAGGCGCCGCCAGAAAATTCAAGCATCAGCCTATTATTGGTATAAACCAGCTGTAATTCTCCGCTCTCAATTACTTCTGCAAGATCGTTTGCCAAAAAAGGCACCATAATCCTGCCTTTGAAGAGCCGGTTATTCCAAGCGATATCGAAGAAAGATGCGTAGCGTGACTGCGTTCCCTTTTCGAGCACATCCATCAGCCACGGATTATCGGAATGGAACGCCATGTGATTGGGAACAATGTCCTGCAACCAGCCGACGTTTCCTTCATGAAGCTTGCTACTGATCTCTTTTAGCTGTTCTAGCGTACCCAGCTCGGGATCGATATCGGCCGGGTTCACCCCGTCGTATCCATGTGTACTTCCCGGTGTAGATTCCAGGATAGGCGAAGCATATATAGTACCAACGCCCAGTTTCCGGAAATAGGGAATCAGTTTTTCGAAGTCTTTAAATGTAAATGTATTATTGAACTGTATGCGATAAGTAGATGCAGGATGATTCATAAAATGCTGTTTTGGATCTGACCCTGCCCTTTAAATATTATGCCAGACAGTTTCAGCGCAGCATTGAATCACGCTTGCAGCAGCGACCTCAATAAAACAAGGTCCAGCGGCTTGGGTAGCAGCCTGATGATAAATGGATTGCTCTCGGCCTCGGCGAAATCGTTTGGGTCGACGGTGGAAGAAATCATGAAGAGCCTGATGCGGTTTCTTACTCCGGCAGGAAGCAGGCCGTAATGTTCAGCAAACTGGAAGCCGTTCAGACCGGGCATTTGCAGATCGAGCAATATCACAGTCTCCGGCATTTCATGACTCTGCTGCACGAGGTACTCTTCCGCCAGCTCAGCCGAGCTGAATGTAAGCACACTGGAAGCCAACCCGCTTTTCAGCAGTAGCTTCTCCTGTGTGAACAGGTCGAATACGCTATCATCAATTATTATGAATTCCATGCATGCAGGGAAATTGGGGTCATAACAAAACCTTCTGCCAGACGTAAAGAACAATAAATGTAGAAAAATAAATTTTTGTTTTACATTTAAGTGTAATTGTAGAATTAGTTAACAAAAGGAGACCGATGTACAATTTCTAACGCCTATCCCTCCCCTGAAATGTCTGACTAATACTAATTAGGTGCTGATTGCTAATGAAAATACCTCTGCTGCTTTGTTTTATACTCACGTTTGCATTTTCCGATTCCAGCGCCCAAGCCAGAAATCGTCCTTTTCGCCACCTTACGACCAATCTGGGCCTCTCTCAGAATAATGTGAACTGCATTGTCATGGACAAGCGCGGTTTCATGTGGTTTGGCACCCAGGACGGACTGAATATGTACGACGGATACCGGTTTACGGTTTACCGTCACGACCCGCAAAATCCTAAAAGTATCCCCCACAGCTACATTACGGCATTATTCGAGGATAATAAAGGAAAGTTGTGGATCGGGACGAATGATGGCGGGCTGAGCATTTACAATTACCAGCTGGACAGTTTCACCAATTTTAGTCACGACCCCGGGAATGCAGGAAGCCTGGCGAACAACAAAGTCACCTCCATTGCACAGGACCCGTCGGGCCGCATCTGGATAGGGACCGCTGACGGGCTGAGTTTTTACGATTCTGTAAAAAAGCGCTTCTCGCATTACAGACACAAACCTACGGATCCGAATTCGATCAGCCAGAGTTACGTAAGAAGTGTGCTTGCCGACAGTGAAGGAATGGTATGGGCTGGAACATTGTCGGGCGGATTAAACAAACTCGACCCTAAAACCGGCAAGTTTACGCATTACCGACACAATCCTGCGGACAAAACCTCACTGGGTCCGGGTGAGATCAACAGCATTTATGAAGACAGAAATCAATATCTCTGGATCGCTACGGAAGGCGGCGGGCTGAATATGCTCGACCGGCTGAACGGGACTTTCAAGAAGTTCCGCAATGATCCGGCGAGGCCTGAGAGCATTTCACATAATGATATTCTGTCTTTTGAAGAAGATAAAGCCGGCCGACTCTGGATAGGCACGCGGAACGGGGGTATCAACATTCTCGAAAAAGACGAAACCTTCACAAAATATGCATTCAGCAAAGCCAATGCAGAAGGTATCAATAATGGATCGATCTACTCGATGTTTTGTGATAAAAACGGCACGATGTGGGTGGGTACTTTCAGCGGAGGTGTGAATATCCTGGATCATGAACCGCTTAAATTCAGCAGGTTCAGAGGCAGCGGGGCGGTACAGCAGGGTTTGAACAACGACAATGTACTTTCTCTTGCCGAAGACCTGACCGGACAAATGTGGCTGGGTACCGACGGCGGCGGGGTCAACGTAATGGACCCCGAAACGGGCAGCTTCAAACATTATATGCACGTGCCTGGAAACAATGCATCCGTTGCCAGCAACTTTATCACCTCCGTGATCCGGGACCAGGAAGGAAAGATCTGGATCGGGAATTACAAAGGCGGATTAAGCTTCTTTGACAAAACCACCGGGAAGTTTGTCAACCTGAATAATAACCGCAGCCTCAAACCGATTACCGCGAATATTTACGCCATGGTCGACGACCGCAAAGGGCACATCTGGATCGGGAGCTCCGCCGGACTGCTGCGGTTCAGCAAAGCCGACTACTCTTACATTACCTTCAAAAATGACCCTCGCAATCCAGAAACGATCAGTAATGACGTGGTACCTTCTGTATATATGGACAAAGCCGGCCGGCTTTGGCTGGGCACGGAAGGAGGAGGATTGAACCTCTACAATGAAAAAACAAACACCTTTTCACGTTTTGTACATAACCCGAAAAACCGCAAGACAATCAGCAACAACCTCGTTAACTGTACGCTGGAAGACAGTAAGGGAAATTTGTGGGTCGGTACCAACGGGGGTTTGAATTCTTTAAATACAAAAACGAAGGTCTTTACCTCATTCACCCAGCGCGACGGGCTTCCCAGCGACCTGATCTGGGGCATTCTGGAAGATACGCACGGAATGTTGTGGATCAGCAGCAATAATGGTTTGTCAAGATTTGATCCTGTTACCAAAAGTGTCCGCAACTTCGATATCAGCGACGGCTTGCAGGGAACCTCCTTCAACAGGATGGCGAGCTATCAGGATAAATCCGGGAAGATGTATTTTGGCGGGCAAACGGGACTTAATATCTTCCATCCTGACAGCATTCGTTACAATAAATTCATCCCGCCGATCTATGTTACAGATTTTCAGATCTTCAATCAGTCGGTGAATGTAGGCGATGGTTCGGTGCTGTCAAGGCACATTACCCAGACGCGGGACATTACCGTTTCTCATGAAGACCTGATGCTTTCGTTCGAGTTTTCGGCGCTGAATTACACATTACCCCGCAAAAACAAATACGCCTACAAGCTGGAAGGGTTTGACAAAGACTGGATCTTCTCCAATACGACAAGAAAAGCGACTTATACCAACCTTGACCCCGGCGATTACCTGTTCCACGTCAAAGCTTCCAACAATGACGGCGTATGGAATGAAACGGGTACATCGATCCGGCTGCACATTATCCCGCCTTTCTGGCAAACGTGGTGGTTCCGGATTTTGGGCTTGCTTGTTGCTGCGGCATGCATTTACCTGCTTTATCAAGCAAGGGTAAAGGTTATAAAAAATCAGAAGCAGGTTTTGCAGCGAAAGGTATTTCAGCGTACCAAAGAAGTTGTGCGACAGAAACAGGCACTGGAAGAGCAAGCAGCTAATTTACACCAGCTCAATGAAGATTTGCAGCAGAAGAACATTCACGAACTGCAGGCAAGAAAAGAAGCCGAAAAAGCGAATCAGGCAAAAAGTGTCTTTTTGGCCACAATGAGCCACGAAATCCGCACGCCGATGAACGGGATCCTAGGAATGGCGGTGCTGCTTTCACAAACCGAGATGACAGAAGAGCAGTCTGAATATACCCAGACGATCATCAGTTGCGGCGATGGCTTGTTGACCGTGATCAACGACATTCTGGACTTCTCGAAAATTGAGTCGGGCAATATGGAGCTCGAACATAAATCCTTTGACCTGCACGAATGCATTGAAGAGGTACTTGGGATTTTCGCCGGAAAAACGGCTGATCTCGGCCTGGACCTGGTGTACCAGATTGATCCTGATATCCCTTCCCAGATTATCGGGGACAACCTCAGGTTGAGGCAAATCCTGATCAATCTGGTCAGCAATGCTGTAAAATTCACGCATAAAGGGGAAATCCTCGTGAATGTAACGCGGGAAAGCCCGGCGCAGCAAACTCCCGAATTCAAACTAAAATTCCAGGTTCGGGATACCGGGATCGGTATTGAACATGAAAAGCTCGATTTGCTCTTCAAAGCATTCTCGCAGGTGGATTCGTCACATAGCCGCAAGTATGGCGGTACCGGTCTCGGCCTGGTAATCAGCCAGCGGTTGACTGAATTAATGGGCGGAGAAATTTATGCAGAAAGTGAGCCTGGGAAAGGCACAAGCTTCTTTTTCACTATCAAAACTACGGCCGGACTCGATACCGGCGAGCTTTCAGAAGCAACAGACGGAAGCGAAAATGCGGGCAAACAGGTGTTGGTTGTTGACGATAACAAAACCAATCTCCGCATCATCGAAGCACAGCTTAAATACTGGAAACTGGTACCTGTGCTGGCATCATCGGGGCAGGAGGCGCTTTCAATGCTGAATGCCGAACACAAAATAGACCTGGTAATTACCGATCGGAACATGCCTGGTATGACCGGCGTAGAGCTTGCCCAGCAGATCAGGGGCAGGTATCCCGAGTTGCCTATCGTGCTGCTTACCTCAATGGGCGATGAGACGCGCAAGAACTATCCCGGCATATTCTCTTCTGTTTTGACCAAACCGGTGAAACACCAGAAGCTCGGTGAAGTGGTCAGAAAACAGCTTTCCAGACAGGTTACTACCTCTGACTCCAAAGCAACTGCGCAAAATGTGCTAGCAACGAGCTTCGCTGCCGAATACCCCCTCACGATCCTCATGGCGGAAGACAATGCGATCAATGAAAAGTTGTTTGTAACGGTGCTTTCCAAGCTCGGCTATAAGCCCGTAGTGACTAGAAACGGAAAAGAAGCTACTGTGGAAGCTGCAAAAAACGCTTACGATCTCATTTTCATGGACATCCAGATGCCGGAAATGGATGGGCTGCAAGCGACGGGCATTATCCGCAGGCAACCAGGCCCGCAACCTTACATTATCGCTATGACCGCGAACGCGATGCAGGAAGACAGGCAGATCTGTCTTTCGGCCGGAATGGATGATTATATAGCCAAGCCGTTGCGATATGAGGAAATAAAATCTGCATTACAGCGCGTTTACCAGCAGCGCTACACGGTCTCCGACCTCAACTGATCTATTTAACCGATAAGCAGGTTAAAAGTTTCATTTTCAAAATGGTATACGTACACAATGTCCGTCAAACGTATACTTTTGCCTGGATGGGTTTGTAAAAAACCATTTCTGCAGGCATGATTTTGATTGCTTGATAGTCCATTCAGCAAAATGAGAAACTAAAAATAAGATCGATGAGCAACCAGGACGGAAGAAAACGCGTGGTAATCACCAATGTTAGTCCCCAAGTTGAGGCTGGAAAATACCCGGCAAGACGTGCCATAGGTGAGAGCATTGATTTTTCGGCTGATGTGTTTGGTGACGGTCACGACGTGGTGGCTGCCGCTGTAATTTACAAGCACGAATCCGAAGAAAACTGGAATGAAGTCCTGATGCAATTCACCGGCAACGATCATTGGGAAGCAACCTGGTCTCCCGATAAAGAGGGCTTTTATCAATATCAATTTACAGGTTGGATTGATCATTTTACTACCTGGAAAAAAGGGCTCGTCAAAAAATACGACGCACACCAGGATATAGCTGTTGAAATCAAAATCGGTATAGAATTGCTTGAAGAAGCGAGCGCTTTGGCTAACAGCCAGGATACCGCGGATTTTCAGCAATGGATTGCATTCTTTAACAACAGCACCGACCATCAGGCGGCGGTGAACCTGGCGATCAGTGACGAGATTGCGGCTGCTATGTCGAAAATCAGGTATACGGATCGCATTACAGTCTTTCAAAAAACCTTCCAACTGGAAGTGGAGAGAAAAAAAGCCGCATTCAGCAGTTGGTATGAGCTTTTCCCAAGATCCGCATCACCGGAGCCTGAACGTCACGGTACATTCAAGGATGTTACCAGGCTGCTTCCGAAAGTAGCCAAAATGGGTTTTGACACATTGTACTTCCCTCCTATCCACCCGATAGGCGAGATGAAAAGAAAAGGAAAAAACAACTCGCTGGTACCTTCAGAAACAGATCCGGGATCGCCCTGGGCGATTGGCAACAGGCTGGGCGGCCACAAAGCCGTACATCCCGAGCTGGGCGAAATCGAGGATTTCGTTGAACTCGTTACAGAGGCAAAAAAGCTGGGGATTGAGGTCGCTATGGACATTGCATATCAATGCGCGCCTGATCATCCTTATGTGAAAGAACATCCACAATGGTTTAAGTGGCGCCCTGACGGCACTGTGCAATATGCAGAAAACCCTCCCAAAAGGTATGAGGATATCCTTCCTTTCGATTTCGAAACGCAGGATTGGGAAAATCTCTGGCAGGAGCTGAAAAGCGTAATCGAGTTCTGGATAGAAAAAGGCGTGAATATATTCCGCATTGACAATCCGCATACAAAAGCATTCGGCTTCTGGGAATGGATGATCGGCGAAGTACGAAAGGAAAACCCGCAGATTATCTTTCTGGCAGAGGCATTTACACGTCCCCGCGTCATGGAGAGATTGGCCAAAATCGGCTTCAATCAATCGTATACCTACTTCACCTGGCGGAACAGTAAATGGGAGATTGAGCAGTATCTGAATGAACTGACGAAAACAGATCAGCAGTACTACTTCCGCCCTAATTTCTGGCCAAATACACCGGATATCCTCCCGCACCACCTGGTAGAAGGAGGCGAGAATGCGCATATCACGCGGTTTATTCTGGCGGCTACCCTTTCTTCAAACTACGGTTTATACGGGCCTGTCTACGAATATGGTGTCAACACGCCGCATCCTGGTAAAGAGGAATATACCGATAACGAAAAGTACGAGATCAAGCATTGGGACTGGGACAGATACAGCCGTACACGAGAAATTATCACGAGGGTTAATAAGATCAGGAAGGAGAATCCGGCGCTGCAAACTACCTGGAACATCAACTTCGCCGAAACCAGTAATGATATGGTTATCTGCTACACCAAAGCAGATCCGCTCAGTAACAACCTGCTGATCATTGCGGTGAACCTTGATTTCTTTAATACGCAGGGTGCGAACATCAAAGTACCCCTGCACAAACTGGGCATGCATTGGGAGCAAAGTTACCGTGTACGCGATATGCTGAGCGGTGAGCTTTACGATTGGCACGGAGAGTACAATTACGTGCAAATGAACCCTTACGAGATGCCGGCACACATTTTTAAAATCGAACCACTCAACTGAGACAACCATGGAATATAAGAACGGAGTGCTTGAAAAGAACCTGCATTGGTATAAGGATGCAATCATTTACGAGCTGCACATCAAGGCATTTAAGGATGGAAACTGCGATGGTATTGGAGATTTCAAGGGCCTGATGGAACAGCTCGATTACTTACAGGATCTGGGCGTAACAGCAATCTGGCTGCTCCCATTTTACCCTTCACCTTTGCGGGATGATGGATATGATATTGCTGATTATTACAGCATTAATCCTTCCTATGGAGATCTTCATGAATTTAAAGCATTCCTGAAAGAGGCACACAAACGTGGTCTAAAGGTTATCACTGAGCTGGTTATCAATCACACTTCGGATCAGCATCCATGGTTTCAACGGGCAAGAAAAGCGCCGAAAGGCTCCGATCACCGAAACTTTTACGTCTGGACTGACGATCCGAAGCAATTCAAAGATGCGAGGATCATTTTTCAGGATTACGAGAAATCAAACTGGACGTGGGACAGCGAGGCAGAACAGTACTACTGGCACCGTTTCTTCCATCACCAGCCCGACCTGAACTATGACAGTCTGCAGGTTCAGGAAGAGATTTTCAAGATCATCAATTTCTGGTGTAAAATGGGTGTTGACGGCTTCCGTCTGGACGCGGTACCTTACCTGTTTGAACGCGATGGTACCAACTGCGAAAATCTGCCTGAAACACACGAATACCTTAAAAAGCTTCGGAAGTATGTAGATGACCGTTATCCGGGCACCCTGCTGCTTGCGGAGGCGAATATGTGGCCGGAGGATTCTGCCGCGTACTTCGGCGACGGCGACGAATGCCAGATGAATTACCATTTCCCTATTATGCCGCGCATGTTTATGTCGCTGCAAATGGAGGATCGCTACCCCATCACCGACATTTTTGATCAGACACCAGCTATTCCGGATAACTGTCAATGGGGTATCTTCCTGAGAAACCACGATGAGCTGACCCTCGAAATGGTGACTGACGAAGAGCGGGACTACATGTACAAAGTGTACGTAAAAGATCCCAAGGCGCGCATTAACCTCGGTATTCGTCACAGGTTAGCTCCATTGATGGAGAATAACCGGAAGAAAATAGAGTTGCTGAATTCGCTGCTATTTACCTTCCCGGGAACGCCCATTATCTATTATGGTGACGAGATCGGAATGGGAGATAATTTTTACCTGGGTGACCGCGACGGTGTGAGAACACCTATGCAATGGAGCCCGGACAGGAATGCAGGATTTTCACAAGCAAACCCGCAGCGTCTTTATTTACCGACCATTCTTGACCCGCAATATCATTACGAGGCTGTGAACGTGGAGCTGCAATCGCGCAACTCATCCTCACTGCTCTGGTGGATGAAGCGGGCGATCAGTACCCGGAAAAAGTACAAAGCATTCAGCCGTGGCGATATTCAATTCCTTAACTCGGAAAACTCGAAGGTACTGGCGTTTACGAGGACTTTTCAGGACGAGACAATGCTCGTGATTGCCAATTTATCCCGCTTCCCGCAGCCTGTTGAGCTGGATCTTGACCAGTACAAGGGATTTCAGCCAGTCGAAATTTATAGTAAGAACAAATTTCCTTCTGTTAAGGATAATACACCGTATTTCTTCACGCTGGAAGCTTATGCTTGTCAATGCTTTGTATTACAGAAAACACATCCCGAACTCGACGAAGTACACGAACTTCCATTGTTGCAGCTTGACAAATGGAGCGACCTGATAGAACCAGAGGTTGTGGATATGCTGGAAAATACCTTCCTGCCTTCATACCTGATGAAAATGAGGTGGTTTGGCGGTAAAGGAAAAGGTTTGGACAGCGTGAAGATCGTTTCGCACGCAGTGATGCCGCTTGGAGATAATCCACCTGCCTACATTCTGCTGCTCGAAACGACTTACCAGAACGATCTGCCGGAAATGTATCAGCTCCCGCTGGCATTTGGAAAAGAGCCTTTCTCCTACAAGGTGAAAGAGGATTGCCCGCAGGCAGTTGTGGCCAGGATCGCGATAAAAGATGAAGAAGAAGGCGTGTTGTTTGACGCGATGTACGGTCTCGAAATGCAGCAGGCTTTGATCACCAACATGGCTACTAATGAAAAGATCCACGCGAAAGACAGCGAGATCCTTTTCACTGGTAATGCAGGTCTGGCTGCGCACATTCAGGAAACCGAGCGCGTAAAGCCGCGTGTACTTTCGGGTGAACAAAGTAATACCTCTGTTACTTACGACGGGAAATACTTCTTCAAGCTTTACAGAAAAGTTGATCGCGCGATCAATCCTGATGTTGAGATAACCCAGCACCTGACGCACAAGGCGCATTTCCCAAATATTCCGGCTTACGTCGGTGCCATTGAATGGAAGCATAGAAATGGCTCTATGATATTGGGTATGATGCAGGAAATGGTCACCAATGCGACAGACGCCTGGGCTAATATGCTCGACAGACTGGATAGCTTCAATGAAAAGATCCTTTTAGGAGATGTAGTTGAGCTGCCGGAATTAAGGGGAACACTTACAGAGCCGGTTGGTTACGAAGATATCCCTGACGAGTTGAAGACGCTCCTTGATGTGCCCGTTGCAGAACAGGTTGCATTGCTGGGAGTGAGAACAGCAGAAATGCATTTAGCGCTGGCTTCTGACAAATCTTCGGAAGATTTCAAGCCGGAAGAATTTTCTCTTCACTATCAGCGGTCGGTATATTCTTCGCTGCAATCGCTGGTGAGGGTAGCTTTTCAGAGCCTGAGCCGCAATGCGAAAAAACTATCGCCTGAGGTGAAAGAAGAGGCTGATAAGGTTTTGCAGATGAAAGACGAAATTCTGGCAGAACTTAAAAAGGTGTACTCGCACAAGATAGATACTTCTAAGATCAGGATTCATGGTGACTATCACCTTGGTCAGGTACTGTTTACAGGAAAGGATTTTGTCATTCTTGATTTTGAGGGTGAACCTGCCAGAAGCTATAGTGAACGCCGGTTGAAACGCTCGGCATTGAGAGACGTCGCCGGCATGTTACGGTCTTTCCATTACGCAGCTTATGGTAGCCTCTTCCTGGATAACCAGATCAGAAAAGAAGATATCGGCAAACTGATCCCTTATGTGGAGCAATGGTATCATTACATGAGCGGCTTTTTCATGAAAGCATATCTGGAAACGGTCAAAGACAACCCGATCATACCTGCGAGCAAGCAGGACCTGGACATTCTGTTACAGACTTTCCTGTTGCAAAAGGCGATTTACGAGCTCAATTATGAAGTTAACAACCGGCCATCGTGGGTAATGGTACCTCTGAGAGGAATCAAATCCATATTGAAAAAAAATGATCCGGCGATTGTATAAACAAGCAAATATGACTGATCTTCAAAGTACCTCGTTTGCAAGAATTTCCGACTTCGACATTGACATGTTTAAGGGCGGCACGCATTATCACGCTTACAACAAACTAGGCTCACATATCGCAGAAGTAGATGGACAAAGCGGAACCTATTTCGCTGTTTGGGCTCCAAATGCGAGAGAGGTTTCGGTTATCGGAAATTTCAATGGCTGGAACAGGACAAGTAATCCTCTGAATGTCAGAACCGACGGTTCTGGCGTTTGGGAGGGATTTGTGCCAGGGGTAGGCAATGGAGAGTATTATAAATACTTCATTGTCTCGCATTCGGGTTACCAGGTTGAAAAAGGCGATCCTTATGCGTATCACTGGGAAACGCCTCCGAGCACTGCCTCCATTGTATGGGATTTGTCTTATCAATGGAGTGATGAAAATTGGATGCAGGAAAGAAAAGCATCTTCTCCATTGGAAAAGCCTATCTCCATCTATGAAGTACACATGGGCTCGTGGCGTCGGGTGCACGAGGAAGAAGGTCGTTTCATGACCTATCGCGAACTGGCGGCCGAACTTCCTGAGTATTGCAGCTATATGGGTTTCACACACGTGGAGTTCATGCCGGTGATGGAACATCCGTTTTACGGCTCCTGGGGATACCAGCTGACGGGCTATTTCGCGCCGTCAAGCAGATACGGGACGCCACAGGATTTTATGTTTCTCATCGATGCGCTGCACCAGGCGGGTATCGGCGTAATCCTCGACTGGGTACCATCTCACTTCCCTACTGACGAGCACGGACTTGGCTACTTTGACGGAACCCACCTGTACGAACATGCAGATCCAAAGAAAGGATTTCACCCTGACTGGAAGAGCTTTATCTTCAATTACGGAAGAAATGAAGTCCGGGCTTTTTTAATCTCCAACGCCATTTACTGGCTCGATAAATTTCACATTGATGCGCTGCGCGTTGATGCAGTTGCGTCTATGCTATACCTGGACTATTCCCGCAATGAAGGCGAGTGGATCCCGAATCAATATGGCGGAAGGGAAAACCTGGAAGCGATTGATTTCATCAGAGAGTTCAACTCGGCAGTACACCAGTATTATCCTGATGTATTTACTGTTGCAGAAGAATCAACGGCGTGGCCGGGAGTGACCCAGCCTGCCCAAAACGGCGGACTGGGTTTTGACATGAAGTGGATGATGGGTTGGATGCATGATACCTTATCTTACTTCCAAAAAGACCCGGTATACCGACCTTTTCACCAGGGACAGCTGGCTTTTAGCATGCACTATGCATTTTCGGAGAAATTTACTTTGCCGCTCTCGCACGACGAGGTTGTGTATGGTAAATATTCGCTGATTAATAAAATGCCTGGTGATCAGTGGCAGCAATTCGCTAACCTGCGGCTTCTGTATGGTTACATGTTCGGTCATCCCGGCGCGAAGCTGATTTTTATGGGCGGAGACTTCGCGCAACGTCACGAGTGGCGCCACGATTTCAGTCTGGATTGGGATGAGAATTTAAATCCGTCACATCAGGGAATTCAGTTGGTGCTCAAAGATCTGAATGCGTTATACCAGTCAGAACCGGCATTGTACGAGAAGAACTTTTCAAGTGAAGGTTTTGAATGGATAGATAATCAGGATAGCACAAACAGCGTGTTGAGCTGGATCAGGAAAGGCAATATACCAGGGGAAGAGCTGATTTTTATCGGAAACTTCACCCCGGTTGTCCGCACCAATTACCGGGTCGGTGTACCAAAACCAGGCTACTACAAAGAGCTTTTCAATACGGATAACCTGAAATATGGCGGCTCAGACCTGCTTTGCGGAGAAGAATTAGAAAGCTACCCAATTCCGAAACACGGAAAGATGCATTCCATACCAATGACGCTTCCACCGTTGGCCATCGTGGTATTGAAGTATGACCGTGGATTTGACTGGTTGTAATCAGCGTAAATACAATTAGACGATTGTAAATAGATAAGGCTACCTCTTTATTGAGGTAGCCTTAATATGTACTACTCACACACTATTGAGTTTAAATAGAAACTCATGTATTCTCATTTGAGCAAAACGTCATACTATAAATAATTAAAAGCTTTATCTAAGATCAAAGCTAGTTAGTCGAAACACTTGTGATAACGGTGTTGTTACTAGAATCACTATCACCACCTGCTCCCGTTAGAATTGTAGCGTTTATATTTTGAGTTACTCCGCTTGCTATACCATCCTTGCGTTTGATCTTAAATCCAACTACTGCCTTTCCGTTTGGAGAAATTACAGATTGAGAAGTAGCAGTTATAAAATTATCATTTTCGGTAAACGTCCACTTTGAATTTTCATTTACAGCTCCCCCTGGCACATTAGATGTTCCACTTTGAAGCGGGTATGTTATTGTAAAGCCACCAGGCTTAGTTATCCGGAGCGAAATAGTACCTGCCGTGGTACCACCTTTGATCTCAAACAAATTGACAACGAAATCCCTTTGAGCACCAGAGGTAAAACTAACGCCTCAAATACCGACAGTTGGTGAAAGATCGGGACAATTCATGTAAGTGACCTCTAATTTCGCGGTAGAAACATCCTGATTATAGCAATTATTAGCTGCATAGTAGTAAAAAGCATAATACGTACCTGCGCCGACATTCATGTTCGAAATAGGACTACCTGAATGGGTAGCGTTCGGGAAGAACCTTAACTCGGCTCCTTGCGGAATCAATCCTTGGAAAAACTCTGTAACCAGATTAACTGTAGTTTTAGGACAAACAATTTGGCTTTCAGTAGACTTTACAGGCACAGGAGGGTTGATTGTAACTGTAACTGAGGCAGTAGATTTATCAGTGTTAAAGCAATTTTGTGCCTGATAATGATAGAACGCGTAGTAAGTACCCGAGGTAGCTGTGTTTACATCACTTACCGGCTGACCAAGATGTTGCTCATTTGTAAACCACTCGAGGGAAGCGCCGGCGGGAATCGAGCCAGTAAACAAGCTATTTAAATCTACAAATTGAAATGGACATGTATTTGTAACCTTGTCAGTGCTAATTGGCACCTGCTGAGGTGCCGTTACGGTAACTTGCGCTGTAGAGTTGTCTGTATTGTAACATTCAAGAATTTTGTGGAATCTAAATGCATAGTAAACCCCAGGAACTGCAGATTTAGGATCACTGTATTTCACACCGGTATGGTTAGAATTTGTAAACCACACAACTTCTTCATTATTACCAATTACTGATTGCACCAGAGCGGTCAGGTCTGCCCCTGCTGCACATTTAGCTTGCAAAGTGGCCGCACTAAGGCTAACCTGCTCTGTTCCCGCCAGACATTCTGTTAGTGCATTAAATCCAATGTCCAGATTTAAAAATCCGCCGAATGAAGCAGAACCAGTAAAGGTTAGTCTTACATTAGACAATGATGGTGTAAATTTTAGCACCTTTGAGATCCATTTACTTGTATTGACACCTGCTGTGAAGGTGGTAGTTTGACTTATAAACGGGGTAGCAATTCCATTGGAAACAGTTGCCAGCTCGATTGTAGCTGACTCGCCGTAGCTTGCATCGGTTATTCTTTTAGACGACATTACATGATAGCGCAAGTAGTATGTCTTGTTCGGAGTAAGCCCTGTCAAGCTGGTATGACAAGTTGCGGGAGCGTTAGGCAACCCCTGAGCAGATAGAAAAGATCCCAGAAATGAAGGTGCCGGGCCATCTGGCGAAGGACTCCATGCTTGACCTGCCAAGCCGGCATAGTTTGTCTCGTCGGACAAACTGAACGAAATAGCTGAAGCATCATTAATCCACGCGTTTGATGGCATACAATATTGGCAGGTACTCCCCTGAGACGTAGGCTTCACATCCTGAGCAGAAGCTCCAAGAAACGTTAAGAGCTGCACAATTATAAAAAAGAACTTTGTTTTCATATTGAATTTTAGCGAGTAAATCGTAGGTGTTAGTGATAGGAAAATAGCGGAGGGTTACGCCAATTCCATTTTGTATTGAAGCTTTAACAAAGAGGCTGCCCCACACACAGAGCAACCTCCTGCAAAACACAAGCAAACTACTTCACAACAAGAATTTTAGAGCTTGTTTCATCTCCGTTTACACCTTTAATACGCACAACATAAGCACCTGCGTGCAAGCGACGAACATTGATGGTCTTCTTCGGACTTGCACCGGAGTTGTACACTTCCTTCCCATTCAAATCAAACATCTGGATGCTTGAAACACTTGCTAAATCTTGTATATCTAAGATCAGCTCGTCGGATACGGGATTTGGATATAAAGACATTGGCGTTCCTTCGAAATGTACATTACGTATACCACTATACGCACTGGTACCATCTTTATCAATCATGTGCAAGCGATACAGGTTTTCACCTGAGAATGGCGCGTTATCAACGGCTTGGTAAGTGTAAGAATCTTTGCTTTCTCCAAGAGCCTGGACGGTCTCAAAGGTCTTCCAGTTTTTACCGTCATTACTTTTCTGAACATCGAACCTTTCGCTATTCACTTCCTCGGAGGTAACCCAGCTTAACTGGGCGGATGTGCCCTCTTTGGTTACTTTGAATTCTTGCAGCTTAACCGGAAGGTTGATCTCTACCGGCGTGGTTGCTGTACTGTTATCATTACCGGTCAGGTTACCGGGAGTCTGAGGGCCATCTTTGAATGCTAGTGTTGCTGTTATAACGCCGGTTCCTACTTCGTTCCCAGTGAATCGGATGTAATACTTAACACACTCGGCGTTAGGCAGCGGTAGCGTATACAGAACGCGAACATTGTGATCGCCTGGATCATTGGTAATAGTTTCAACGGAGAACCCGGTAACCGGAGTTCCATCTTCATTGACAACATCATTAATTGTTAGGTTGTCTGGGAAGCTAACCAGCGGCCATAATCTGTTTGCTGGTGCTGTAAGCGTTGGATCAGGATCCTCGTTGCAAATTTTTATCTCAACAGAGCCCATCGTCTTGTTTAATATCGAAGGCTGCATTGGCGTCATGTTAATGCTGACATCCTGAGCCAGCACAGAATGTGCGGGAATTGAAAGCAATGAGCCGAGAAATACTTTTAGTAATGTTTTGGTTTTCATAGAGATAGTTTTAAAATGATAAAAGAAGAGCCAAATTTTGCTCTTCACCTGAACGACTTTCAGGTGAAGAGCTGTCGACTTCAGTTGGTTGAAACACTTGTAACTGAATTGTTGTTTTTAGAATTCGAATCACCTCCGGCACCAGTGAGAATAGTAGGAGTAATATTTTGTGTTAAGCCCTTCGAGATTCCAGGTTTACGCTGAATTTTGAACCCTATTGTAGCATTTCCGTTTGCAGGTATAGGGACGCTAGAAGTCGCTGTAATAAAGTTGTCACTTTCCGTAAATGTCCAGTTCTTATTTTGATTTTGGATCGCACCTCCTGCATTGGATATGGTATTTTCTGTTGGATAAGTGATGTTAAAACCGCCCACTTTCGTAATCCTGAATGATGCATTTCCATTGGTTTCGCGATTATTTATTTCGTACAACTTCACTACGAAATCTCTGCTCGCACCCTCCGAAAAGCTCAATCCATTAATTATCAGTGTTGGAGTAAGATCCACGCATTTCCGGTAAGTAATATCAATTTTCGCTGTTGAAACATCCTGGTTATAGCAATTCTTAGCAGGGTCGTAGTAAAATGCATAATATGTCCCGGCGCCCACATTGACGTTGCTAAGAGGAATTCCCGTGTGATTAGGATTTGTAAAAAACTTCAACTCTGTACCGCTTGGAATTAGACCATTGAAGAATTGTAAAACCAGATTGATAGATGTCGCTGGACAAAGGATTTCTCCCGAAGTTGCCTTAAGCGGAACTGCACTGCTGCCCGCTGCACATGCAGGACACTGGTTGATAGTTACAGTTACTTTGGCAGTTGAATTGTTTGTATTGTAACAACCATTTACTGAATCATAGAAAAAAGCATAGTAAACGCCAGCAGCTGCATTGCCAGGTATTGCTGGCACACCAGAATGATTCGGCGTGTAGTACCATACCACCGATGTGCCAGGAGGTATAGGACCAGTTACAGCATTGGCTAGATTTGCCGTGGTAGCTGGACAAACGTTGGATATTGTCGAACTCACTTGGACCTGCGATGTACCAGCGTTACACGTAGGACAATTGTTTATTCCAACTGTTACCTTCGCGATGGACATATTAGTATTATAGCAATCATTGACAACATCCGTAATGAAAGCGTAGTAAGTTCCAGCGGGGACAGCGGCAGGATTCGATACCGGAGAGCCAGTATGCTGTGGATTTGTATACCAAATGAAGGCATTATTTCCAGGAGGTAAATCATTTGGATAAAGAAGAGCCGAGTTTAGGTTAGCTGTATTTGCGGGGCATATATTACTTATAACTGCATTTACATTAACCTGCTCGGTTCCGGCGTCACATAGATCCGCCGTCAGCCACTCACCTCTCAAATCCAGATTGATAAAGCCACCTTTGTCTGTATGTGTTTCAGCTGAAAAAGATAATGTTTGTTTATCAGATTGCGCAGTAAATTTCAAAGTCGCTTCCACCCATTGGTTGACGTTTGAACCAAAAGGGCCGCCGTTAGTAAAGTTGATTGTCGTAGCAGCTCCTACTGTGCTAATCGTACCTTGTTCACCATAATCTGACATCCCGCTCTCTAACTCAGCTTTCGCTGACATCAAATAACATTTAGCAGTGTATTTGCGGCCGGGGATGAGACCTGTCATAAATGCATAAGCACCCATTTCAATCGTATTGGAAGAATATGCAGTCACAAAGTATTTACCACCATCTGCTCCAACCGAATTTGATGGTGGCGCGGGTAGTGGAGCACCGCTCCACGGGAACTCGCCTCCGGCCTTGGATACGCTTGAAAACCAACCATTATACCATCCGTTCGGTTGACAATTGAACCTGCAAGGTAGGGCACCATCACCTGTGGATGGAATGCTTTGAGCATGGGCTAACCCTATGCTCAGCAGCACGATGGAAAGTGTTAGTAAAATAACCCGTTTCATAATCATGTGTGTTTAAGTTCAAAATTTTCATAACGGTTGTGATTGGAGAGTTGGCGGGTGTTTTAAATCCGGCCGGGTGACAGCGGGCCAGGCTGCCTGTCATGACTTAACTGATTCAAATATGATGGAGAAATTGGAAGGTGTAGTGTTATATTGAATTACCGGTTTCAATTCAGTGATTTAATGGCATTTTCTGCTAAAATGAAGTTCAGAGTAGTTTTTCGGTAGAGATCAGCAGGTTTGTACTTCATGTATTACGGTTATCAATTCTTGTCTCCTTAAAATAACCGAACACTACCATTCACTAATCGTATCTCCGTTTTGTGGTGGTTCTACCATTAATTACAATGACGTAACTGTTCCATTTCTGGTATGCGCACTATCTACCTAACTATTTGCCTTTTGCTCTTTTCTTCCCCACTAAGTGCCCAGTTCATTTTTCAAAATCTGAATGAAAAGGCCGGGCTAAGCTCCAAGCATGTCAGATGCATTTACAAGGATAAAGACGGGCTTGTCTGGATCGGAACAGCAAACTCTTTGAACCGCTTTGATGGAAATTTTATCAAACGATATCCGGGACTGAATGGGCAAAAAGATTTGTTTGTAAATGCGATTATCCCATTTGACAATGACGAGAGGCTGCTTGTAGCAACTTCAACGGGACTTTTCACTTTTGATAAAAGATTAGGCAGGTTTCAGAAAGATCCGCGTTTCAAGATATTGGCGGGAAAAGATGTACTGTCCTTTAAGAGAGACTCAAATAACAGACTTTGGATCGTATCTGCTAACGCGTTGTATATTGTGCAAAAAGGCTCCGCTGTAAATGCGAAGGAGGTATTTCCATTTCTGGAAGTACTTGATGCGACGGACTTCTCTTACTCCGGTATCTCTGCTTTCTGCTGGGATGCGTCACGGAAAGGCTTTTGGATCGGCGGGGCAAACCCATCTTTTGTAGACCTGGAAAACAAACACATTTTCGACAGAACGAACAATCCATTGAAGCTGGCATTTTTCGACCAGACCTTTGTGACAGCGATTGTACTTGATAAAAAACAGAATCTCTGGTTTAGCTCGACACTACCGAAATCGCTTTCTTACTGGAATCCCGCTACTAATCAACTTAAAACATACGACAAGCTAGGCGACACCAAAATTACCGACGGATGTAATTACCTCTTCATCGACAAGATGGATCGGCTGTGGATTTCTACCTGGATGTATGCTGCGTATATTAAATATCCGAACCGGGAAATTGAGAAGATCCCGTACAGCCAGGATGCGCCCTACTCCATTGCTTACGGACATTTCAATGATGCATTGGAAGACGAAGAAGGCAATATTTGGCTGGCAACGATCAACGGACTTAGTAAAAACCAGGTACAGGCCCCGTTCCGGTCCATTTACAAGCTACCGAGCTTTGATTTTTTTCTGGATACAGGGTTTGCGCATGCAAATTCGATTGTTGTAGTTGGCGACACAATTGTAGCTGCCAAGGAAGATGGTATCATTTTCTACAACACAAACCATAAAACCTATAAACGTTATGTAGTCACCGCGAAAGAGGATCTTCGCAAAAACAGGTTTGTACTGTCTGCAAAAGGCCGTGGCGCCTGGTGGTTTGCAGGAAATGACGGCATTTACTATTTAAAATCAGGTTCGGATAAGCTTCAAAAATTCGACAAAGTAAAAAATAGTCTGCTCCAACCTATCCCCAACTTTGTTTTTGAAGATATTAAAGGGTGTATCTGGTTTCAGATGGACGGACTCTACAGATATGATCCGCTCACCGACAAACTCGATCGTTTCGATGGAAAGGATCCTGCGCATGGGCTTTTCGAATACATGAGGTGTCAAAGCTTCCTGAAATTGAAAAATGGGGATCTGCTATTTGCAATGAACAAATCCGGCTTCATCCGGTATAGTCAACGTTTCGATAAGTTCTCGCGCGTTCCGGTCCCAAACAGCTCCCAGTTTTATGTACCAGCCATGGTGGAGGACGACAATGGTATAATCTGGTGCGCCACTAACGGCCGTGGGATATTGAAGATAGCGCAAAATGGAAGGATGATAGATAGCCTGAACACCGGTAACGGTTTTCCATTCGACTATATTTCCAGCCTCACAATCGATGCGCAGACCTCGATTTGGGCCGCTAATGCAGACGGCCTTCTTTTCTTCAAACCTTACAACAAGGAAATTACAAGGGTTAATGTCGATCTTGGAAAGACGCTGCAGGATCATTGGAATTATGTTTATTCCTATCAGAAAAAGGTGTATGCGGTTATGCTTGATCATGTTGTGGTGATCGATCCATTTAAATTTTCGACAATCCCAATCAAGAAAGCGCCGCGCATTACTTCTGTTCGTGTTTTTGAAAAAGAAGTATCCAGTTACCACAAGCTTGCAGATCTTGAACTTGCACCGCACGACAACTTCATTACATTTCAATATACCTCTCCCAATCACCGCGATGTCCCGAGCTTACAATACAGCTACCAGTTGGGGGGATTGGACGACTCGTGGATCACTGCGGGGAGGAACCTGACAGCTTCTTATAATAATTTACAGCCAGGCTTATATACTTTCAGAGTCAGGAGCACGGATGAGAATGGGAAGTGGATGCCTACGTTTACAAGTATGCGTGTGCGCGTGAGAGCACAGTGGTGGCAAACCTGGTGGTTTGCCTTTTTCTCTGCAACATTCTTCGCGTTCACAATGCACTTCCTCATCGACAGTCACCAGCGAAGGAGGCGTAAAATGGCATTTGACGAGACCATCGACTACTTTGCTAATTCTGTATACGGAGAAAATTCAGTAAGTGAAATCTGCTGGGATATCGCAAGAAACTGTATTACCCAGCTCCGTTTTGAAGATTGCGTGGTTTATCTCTGGGACGCGGACAAGAATAAACTGGTTCAAAAAGCCGCGTACGGACCTACCAAGAATGTCAAAGAACATGAAATACTGAACCCGCTGGAACTGGAAATCGGTGAGGGAATTGTGGGTGCCGCAGCGGCTACCCGGAGGCCGGTAATCGTGAAGGATACTTCCAGGGACAAGCGCTACATCGTTGACGATCAACGTCGCTTGTCCGAACTTGCAGTGCCGATATTACACGACGGTAAGTTACTCGGCGTCGTTGATTCCGAGCATAGTGAACGTGCCTTTTTCAACCAGGAACACGCGCGTGCTTTGATGACGATTGCTTCTATTAGTGCGACAAAAATCGCGGAAGCACAAGCCGAAGAACAGGCACAGCAAAAGGAAATTATGCTCCTGGAAATCAATAAAATGCTGGCGGAGAGTCAATTAATGGCGCTACGCGCCCAAATGAACCCGCACTTTGTATTCAATTGCCTCAATAGCATTCAGGAATGCATTGTCACTGAAAAATATGGTGAGGCGAGCAAGTACCTCAACAAATTTTCACGCCTATTCAGGATGGTGTTGAACAACTCCGATAGAAACCTGGTGACAATTGAGGAAGAGGAAGATGTACTTAAACTCTATCTCGAACTCGAACAAATGCGGTTTGAGCAAAGCTTTACCTATGAGATCATCATTGACGAAGATCTGGAAGCAGAAGAAATTGTACTTCCTTCCATGCTCCTGCAACCTTACGTCGAAAACGCACTCTGGCACGGACTCATGCACAAAGACGGCGACCGGCAGCTTACCATCACTTTTGAGCGAATGGATGACGACATTTTCAGATGCCTGATTGAAGACAACGGAATTGGCAGAAAGAAATCACTGGAAATAAAGCAGTATAACAGCAAGGCAAAGCGGCACAAATCCAAAGGTCTGCAAATCGCAAAAGACCGGCTTGACTTACTTGAAAGACAGGGGCAACACGCTTCTGTAGAGATCATCGACAAATATGACCCGGAGGGAAATCCCGAAGGTACCCTGGTAGTAATCGAACTTTCAACCTTGTTAAGTAATACATAAACGTTATGATAAAAGCGCTCATTATTGACGACGAACAAAAAGCACGTAATGTACTCACGCATTACCTGATCAATTTTGTCAAAGAGAATGTAGAGATCCGCCATGCTGATTCGGTTAGAGGCGGGTTGAATGTTCTTAATGATTTTATGCCCGACATTGTGTTCCTCGATGTGGAAATGCCACATCAGAATGGATTTGACTTTTTGCTGCTCCGTAAAAACCCCAGCTATGACATCATTTTTACAACGGCCTACAACCAGTACGCCATTCAGGCTATCCGGTTCAGTGCATTGGATTACCTGTTAAAGCCTGTTGATCCGGAAGAATTGCAGGCTTCTATTGACCGGCATTTGGAAAAACTCAAACAGAAATCGCAGCAGAACAATCAGCAACTTTACGACAACCTCGTTCAAAACATAGAAAAAAAAGAGATCAAAGATTTCAGGCTTGCGGTACCTTCCAGCGAAGGTGTGTTCTTTTTTACTTTGGACGAAATCCTTCGCCTGGAAGCTGACAAGAACTACACTTCCATTCACCTGATCGGAAAGAGGCCATTTTTATCCAGCAAAACTTTGAAGCATTTTGATGAAATGCTGTGTGAGTTCAACTTCATACGTACGCACAAATCACACCTCGTCAATCCGAAATACATCAAGCAAGTCACACATAATAACCAGTTTGTGTTACTCACTGACGGCTCACGGATCGAGATTTCCCGTCGTAAGAAGGACTCTGTTCAGCAGTACCTGAAACTGAAATAACAGGCTGTCAACCGACCTGTTGATTAAATAGATGGCTTAATGCCTGTTGCGGGTCTTCACAAAAGCCCGCATGTACTTTTGACGTTTGCAAAACGGTACTCCTGGTAGCAGTGAGCCACCGGAACCTGGAAGAAAGCGGCAAGCTGCCGATCGCCCCGCCTTCTTTCCGGCCTTCACAAATTTGTCTGAATGCGCGCAGGTACGCCTGAATTTGTTCTACATCAAGCTCTGCATTGAATGCATTCAGTCTGGCAAGGTTGTTATCAAAAATTACATCAAGATACTGCCGGCCTGAACAGTAAAGAACTACTCCCACATTGATAAACTCTTCGCGCTCTACCCTCGGCACAACGCGCAGAACGGCATACTCATACAGCTGCTTGTCTTGCATCGGAGGCGGCTTTTACAAATATGTTGGAATGTTGAAGTCTCCGTGTCAGAAACTCGGTATAAGCATTGCGGTGCTCCTCTTCGGACTCAAAAGGTGTGTCTCTGACCAGCCACTCGCCGGGAATCATAGATACGATATCAGTAATTACATCAGGGTTCAGGAGCTGCTTAAACTCCGCATCTACAGCTTCAAGCTCACTGGCGAATTTGAGCAAAACATGATCTTTAATTTGCAGGAATGGGCGTTCTGCCTGCTCCTGCCAGTTATTCCAGGAATGATGAAAATACAGGGACGCGCCGTGGTCTATCAACCAGAGTTCCTTATGCCAGATGAGCATATTCGTATTGCGCACAGTTCTGTCCACATTCAGTAAAAAACAGTCCAGCCAAACGATCTGGGATGCAAGATGTGCATCGATCCTGCTTACAAGCGGATCAAAAGTGATTGAACCCGAGAGATAATGCATCGCCAGATTGAGTCCGACGCTTGCTTTCAGCAGATCCTGAATTTCTTCATCCGGCTCCGTTCTGCCAAATGCTTCGTCAAGCTCAGCGAAAACGATTTCCGGTATTTTAAGTCCAAGAAATCTCGCAATTTCTCCGCCAATCAGTTCAGCAATAAGGGCTTTGACTCCCTGCCCTGCTCCACGGAATTTCAATACATATAAAAAATCATCGTCCGCCTCTGCAATGGCCGGCAGCGACCCACCCTCTCTCAGCGGGGTAAGATATCGGATCACATTCACTGTCCGCAACTCCGGCAAACTCGTATTCCTCTCCATAGGAACCATATTTTGAAAACGTCAATATAGAAAATTTGGCCCGTTTGACTACTGATTTGTCAAAACGATCTTTCCAAACTGCTTTCCCTGGTGCATATAGTCCAGGGCGTCTTGTGCATCTGCAAGATTTGGATATACCTTATCGACAATGGGCTTGATGTTGTGCGCGCTTGTGAATGCGAGCATGTTGCTGAAATCTTCCAAAGTTCCCATTGTTGTACCCAGAATGGACAGATTGCGCCAGAAGATCTTGTTAGGCGCGATATTGCCGATTGCACCGCCGGTACCACCAAAAAACACAATCCTTCCACCAGCCCGGGCTGCGTCGATCAGGTTGATAAAACCCTCACCTGACGCACTGTCGACGATTACATGAAAGCCGCCCGTTGCTTCTTTTGCCTTTGAAACCCAATCTTCGTCTTTGTAATTGAACCCCCCGAGAGCCCCCAGCTTTTTTGCACGCTCCATTTTCTCCTGCGAACTGGAAGTAACCCACACCTCGGCTCCTGCTGCGATCGCGTATTGCAGTGCGAGCAGTGCGGTACCTGCACCAATGCCGGTTACCAGTACCTTTTCGCCTGGCCGCACCACTGCCCTGGTAAACAATGCACGATAAGTAGTTACCCCGGCCAAAGGCAATGCGGCTGCCTCCTCGTCAGTGAGGTGTGCTGGCTTGGCGTGAATGTACTTTTCATCTACGGCGATATACTCAGCGAATGTACCTGGCTCAGGGTTTCCCAGAATCTTGAAATGCTCGCCAAAAGCAGCAGGGTTGTCACCCCAGTCGTGACTTGGATTAATAATTACCTTCTGCCCGACCCAGCTCTGATCCGCATGCTCTCCTGCTTCCTCCACAACGCCAAGCCCGTCTGAACCAAGTATCAGTCCTGATTTTGGACCGGCATAGCGGCCTTTTTGTATCCACACGTCGCGGTGGTTCAAAGCAGAAAATTGCAGCCTTACCAACACCTGGTTAGCTCCTGGGGCCGGCTTTTCTACTTCTTTGATGATCAGCGGCTGGTTCGTTTCTGTTAAAAAAACTGCTTTCATGATTTGTTGTCTATAAATTGATGGTGGAATAATATTTGAAGGTTGTTAAAGTAAAATCAGGAATTATCCGTCAACATAACTAAACAAGAAAATTATGAAAGCGTTTTCATTCATTATAGCACTTGTGTTAATTACTGCTTCAAACTCGTTTTCGCAAAAATCGAGGTATACCGAGCGCACAACCGAAACGAGGACGAGCCTCAAGAAGACCAAAAAAGATTCATCAGATGTGACTGCCATCCTGAAAGATTCCTCTAATGCCGAATCCGGACCAATCCTGAAGGATGATGGATCTGTGAGTACCACAGGCACAATCGACGGGCGCAGCAGCACCGGTCGCCCGGATGCAGATACTACGACGAGCTATACCGTCAGAAAGAAAGTAAGGACGTTGAACCCCGGCGAAACGATCAGAACAGATTCAACCAGAAAGCGTAAAAAACCCTGATCAACTTCATGTTCCCGATTCTGCTCATTGCACATTCAATTACCCGTTGGCTTGTAGTAACTACCTTATTAATAGAAATCTACCGGGGCATTCGAGGATGGCGGGGAGCAAAAGAGTTTACCAGGAGAGACGATTCGCTGCGACATAGCACTGCCACATTCTCGCACATTCAGATGATGATCGGGTACTTGTTGTATTTCAACAGCCCGTTCATCTCTTACTTCCGTTCCCATTTCAAAGAAGCAATACAGCATTTCGACTTCGTCTTTTTCGGAATACTGCACATTACATTAATGACGATAGCCGTCATTATTATCACTATTGGATCATCTGCGGCTAAACGACAGCAGACCGATCTGGCCAAATTCAGGATCATGACCATTTGCTATATCGTAGCAGCAATCATCATCTTCATCGCAATACCCTGGCCATTTTCTCCGCTCGCAACGCGGCCTTATTTGAGAATATTTTGATGCAGATAGCAACAAAATAAACTAACTACTTGCCCTTTCTGGTCAGTTTCAGATTTTCTTTCCTGTACTCACCCCACCCCGTCCATAATTCCTGTAAGACCAGGTTTTTACCATCAAACTGTGTAACCACATAATACCAATTGCGCGGTGGACAGTTCTTGGCCCCATTGGGCGATTGTTTATCTTTCATCAAAAATGATTTGTCATCCAGCCAATGAATAAGCAATGTATCCGGATCCTGGCAGGTTATCTCATTGCGCCAAATCACTTCTTTGTCGCTGAAAAACTCGAAACCCGCACAGTTTGCCTCATTTAAAACAAACCTGCCTTTGATTTTAGAGAAGTCGGGTGCTGCATTTCTGTCGCTGCTATTAAAAGCTGCCAAAGAAAGCGCCAATAAAATAGTAAGTTTCATAGCTGAGCTCTGGTTGGTCCTGGCTATTGAAAACGCCAGTCGAATGCACCTTTTCGAAGATTAACACCGTGTTCAAGATAGGCTTTCAGGAATGCCAGAAAGTAAGCCCAGCCTTCGGTATTGCCCCTGAGCCAATCGATTCCTTCGGGCGTATTTTCCATAAACTTTTCAGTAATCCGCACGATCGTTGTCCCTCCAAGCGGTTCCAGTGTAATCTCCACCAGCGTCTCATTTCCTTCCTCACCCCAATAAAAAGAGATAAATTGATGGTCAGTTACTTTCTCGATCATCACAGGAACATCCACGTCCGTTTCCGGGAAATGCCACGTCAGCCTGGCGCCTTCGCGGATATGTCCGCTGCTATCGGCGATAAAATAATTCACCATATGCACAGGATCAACAATTGCATCATAAACCTCCTGAGGCGTTTTGGCGATCTGTATCGCAGCCTTGCTTTCCAATTTCATGCTTTCCATTGAGATCAAAGTTTTAGTTCAAAAATCTTGTGGTAACCTAATAGTGCCTGACTGATTACAAAAGCCAGGCCAGCGTTCTCGGTTCTTTCCTGATTTGGGAAGAAATGATAGTCGTTTCAAGACACAAAAAACCCTCCATAAAGATATCTGAATGGAGGGTTGAATTATTTTATCTTAGCTATCTAACTACTTTTTCTGTTGCGACAGGAATGTAACCAACGAAGCAAATTCCTCATAAGATAGCTCGTTCGCCAGCCCGGGAGGCATCATTGAGGTTTCCATTTCCTTCCGCGACGTAATATCTGAAACTTTAAAGGTGTAAACGGCGCCGGTAATATCTCTTAGTACCAGCTTTTCAGCGGATTCCTCAGAAACAAATCCCATAAAGCTCTTCTCATCCTTGGTCGTAATCAGTACCGATGCAAATCCCTGAGAGATCGACGCATTGGGTTTCAATATCGATTCTGCAATCTGTTCGCGGTTCATGATCGAGCCGATCTGCCCCATATAAGGTCCTTTCAATGGCCCGTTGCGGTTGATGCTATGGCAAGCCACGCAACCTTGCTTGGTAAACAAAGTTTTTCCAAGCGCCGGGTCACCCTCGATCTTTGCAATAGCCAGCATTACATCTTCAATGGAGTTTTCTCCAACCTGTCCTTTTTTATTCTGGATTTTGGTCAAATCGATCTTCAACTCTTGCTTTTCGACCACAATATCCTCTCCGCCGAATTCGTCAATTCCCATTCGCTGGCGACCATTCAAGTCAGCAAAAAATTTCTTTCCATTCTCATCTGCCTTGCTCCATTGCTGCATCAGAAAACGTTTGATCTCATCCGATGAAGCCCAGGTTACAGCCTTGTAGTACGGACCGTGTGTATCGGGCCGGGTACTCCACCACCAGGATCCGTCGTAAGGCGCCTCTTCTTTATAAAGCCTGCCCAGTGTTGTCAGGATTTGCTTTTTCAGCGCTTCATCTTTGGCCTTATCGTAAGCTGCTATCAGTCCGGAAACCGCCTTGGGGTCGTGCATATAACGCAGCGCCCAAAGTGCAAGTGTTGTATTTTCGCTACCAATCGCCTGTACGCAAGCATCTACCGCATTGATGGCAACCAGCGCGCGAACCGCTAAATGCGGGGGAACAATGGCGGAGTTAGGTGTCGCGTGCGGACCTTCGGTTCCTTTTGCAGGTGACACAAAAGACGATGGTACCTTCACCGACAGCAATGCAGAAGCCGCCTCTGGGCGCCCCAACCTACCTAATCCGATGGTTGCAGCTGCCTGCACGCGCGGCGAGCTGTCTTTCATTCCTTTTATGAACGGTTCAACAGGTACTCTCTCAATAGCTGGCTTTCTGTCAGCCAAAGCACGCAGTGCAAATTCGCGTACTGCATTGTCGTCGGTAAGTTTCACCAAACTACCAACTGCGTCCTTCCCAGCCGCCTGTGCATAAGTATAGATTCCCGCTACCCGAACGTAAAGTGGAAGCGACTTGTCTTCCGCGATTTTCAACGAAACTTTCGCCGCATCTTTTGGGAAGCGTGCCAGCAGCTCCTGCTGACCAGCCAGCCGCTGCACAGCGCTTTCTGATTTCAACAGTGCTTCAAGTTCTTTGACATTCGACTTCTTGACATCCTTGAATGCTTTGTACTTCCAACCCTTCGGAACAGCCCGGACAACAAACCCTTTGCTTGGGTTACCAGAATATCCCGCGCCATCCCAGGCAGCCAGGTAAACGCGCCCCGAAGCGTCAATGTCAAGGTCTGTTACTTGTGCCAGCTTGATAAACTCTTCCTCCTTTTGGGTAAACGTAGCTCCGTCAGGCTGCACACGATGTACATATATCTGGCTGCGGCCCCAGTCGGCCATCATAGGGACGCGGTTGTACTTCGCAGGCCAGTTCGGATCATCCATAAACAAAGAACCTGTTCCGGAACCGCCGCCCAGATCGATCAATGCAGGAATGATTTCTTCGGTGAAGTTTTTAAACAAAACGGGATAACCGTACTCTCCTGACTGGATCTGGTTACTGAAACGAATGTTCCAGCCGCCGCCATCATTGGTGTTATCACGTGTGAAAATGTTCATGTAAGGATCAATCGCCACATCGTAGATATTGCGCATACCATGCGTATAAACCTCCATTTCAGTTCCATCCGGACGAACCCGCACGATTCCTCCGCCAAGCTGTGTCAGCTTTTTACCCGAACGGTCCACTGCCTCATGAAATCCGAAATCACCCACCGCGATATAAATCCAGCCATCGATCCCCATTCTTATTCCATTGGTAGCATGGTCGGTTCCGCGGCTTTGCAGGAATTTAGGATTACTAATTCCCTGTATCAAAGTAGTGGAAGGTCCGTCAGCCAGTCCGTCGTGATTTTTATCTTCAAATACAACCAGCGCCATACCCGACGCTTTACCATCTGCAAACGTGGTATGCAGTACAAAAAGCTGATCGCCCATTGAAATGATCCCACGCGGATCGTCCACTTTCGCGAAGGTCGTGTGCTTATCCACTTTGCCGTCATTATCAGCATCCACCAGCCGCACGATACTACCTTTTCCGGGATCTTTTCCCAATGATCCGATCATATCAACGCCCACATACACTTCACCCGTGGCCGCTACTGCGAGACAGGCAGGACTTGGTGTCAGTTGCGGACCGGCAAATGGTGTGACATCAAGTTCTTCAGGCCAGCTGGTGGCATTGGGAAGTGTGTCGGCTTTTACCAGCATTTTCCTTGTTTCAGGATTTTCAGTGCGCCCGGTATTCCAGTCATTCCAGCAAAGCAGCAGGAATGCAGAAAACAGGCTGAATGTAATTTTTAACATAAACGATTGAAATGCAGTCAGCTCGGCGAAAGCCGGCCAGGTGATTAAAGGTATTTGTTGAATTTAAAATTGAAAATAAGTTATAACTACTCTAAAATGATGTTCGCCCGGAAAATATTTTGTCCGCATCCGAACAACGCGCATTGACGAAATCAGCCTTTCAGCCACGTATGAACGGTTTGCAGTAGCTGGCATTTATTTGTTAGGGAAGGGCTTTTAGCTGTTAGCGATTGGCTCTTAGCCTTAGCTGTTAATTGTTGGCAGTGGATAATTCTTTTTCTATAATTCCATCATTATGGTTAGTAACTACATCAAAATTGCGCTTCGGAACATGTGGAAGAACAAAGCTTTCACATTCGTCAACCTGACTGGCCTCGTTGTGGGCATTACGGCTTGTCTGCTTATCCTTCAGTATGTCAGTTTTGAGCTGAGTTTTGATCAGTTTCACAGTGATTCAGACCGGATTTACCGGGTTGCCAATGACCGCTTTCAGCAAGGCAAGCTGATACAACACGGCACGATAACCTACCCCGCAGTCGCTCCTGCTTTGGCGAAAGATTATAATGAGGTGGAAAGTTATACGACCATTTCCAATCCGGGTACATTCAAGCTGCGGAAAGACCAGAAGATCTATGAGGAAAAAGGCCTTTATGCAGATGCCGGGTTCCTGACATTTTTTACATTCCCCCTTGTTGCCGGCGACCCCGAAACAGCTTTGAAAGCGCCGAATTCCATTGTACTCTCCGAGAGCAATGCGAAGAGAATCTTCAATGCAGGTCCGTCACAATATCCCGCACTGATCGGCAAAACGTTACTGATCGATTTGGATACAGCGCCCTACCAGATCACGGGGATCATGAAGGATATTCCGGCTAACTCACACCTGAAATTTTCTGTGTTAATGTCCTATCAAACATTGGCGCGCAGCTGGGGAGATTGGGTTAATACCAGCTGGGAAAGCTCGGATATGTGGCACTATATCAAGTTGCGGGAGGGCGCAGAAGCGGCCGCACTGGAAAAGAAGCTACCTGCATTCAGTGACCGTTACTTCAAAGGAGATAAGGTTTCAGGCAGTGTCGAGAAATTTCATCTGCAGCCCCTTAACAAGGCACACCTTTATTCTGATTATGAATATGAAATCGGGCAGGTGAATAACGGAAAGGCTGTCTGGACTATGCTGATCATCGCTGCATTTATACTCCTGATTGCCTGGATCAACTACATTAACCTGTCCACCGCCCGCTCCTTGGAACGGGCCCGCGAAGTGGGTGTGCGCAAGGTAGCCGGGGCGACCTCGGGACAACTTACTTTACAGTTTCTGTCTGAATCGGTGCTACTTAATGCATTTGCATTCGTACTCGCCATTGTGCTTGCATTACTTTTCCAGCCATACCTCAACCAGCTTATCGAGAAGCCGCTATCGTTTGATTTGCTCACGGGGCAGGGATTCGGAGGTTCGGCAATGGCGTGGATACTTGCGCTGGTATTTGTATCCGGCACATTATTATCCGGTTTTTATCCCGCATTTGCCTTATCGGGTTTCAGGGCGATCAGTGTTTTGAAAGGCAGTTTCAAACGTTCTGCGAACGGGATCTGGGTACGGCAATCGCTTGTTGTGTTCCAGTATACCGCCTCAATGGTGCTGATCGTGGGCACATTCATTGTATTCAAACAACTCGAATTTATGCGGAAAGAAAACCTTGGGTTCAATATGGAGCAAGTGCTGGTAGTACGCGGCCCCGAGCTGACCCGCTGGGATTCTACTTCCATCGACCGGATCAACAGCTTCAAGACAGAGCTTCGGCGCTACCCGCAGGTTCAGGCAGCGAGCTCTTCGGCAAATGTATTCGGAAACAGGCTGAGCAGGAGCTTCAACATCATGCGCGTGGGCGCCACCGAAGGTAAAGGTGTTACATTCAGCAGGATGCCCGTTGACGCAGATTTCTTTGAAACTTACCGTATCAAAATGCTGGCTGGCAGAAATTTCCTTCCGACCGACTCCAACCAGGACTCTCAGAAAGTCAAGAATGCAATACTTAACCTTTCCGCTGCCAAGTTGCTCGGCTTTAACAATGCAGAAGAAGCGACCGGCCAGAAATTTTCTTTAAATGGGAAAGAATGGGAGATTGTTGGCGTAGTCAGCGACTTCCATCAGCAATCCTTGAAACATGCTATCGAACCAATCGTATTCGCACCCTTTTACACTTTAAGCGGCTTCTTCTCTGTCAAAGTGGCAAGTTCGGACGTAGAGAAAACGGTGAACCTGGTTAGGCAGAAGTACCAGGACTTCTTTCCGGGGAACCGTTTTGACTACTTTTTTATGGATCAAAAATTCAATGAGCAATACAAAGACGACCGGATTTTCGGCCAGGTTTCCAGCTTCTTCTCGCTTCTGGCAGTACTGATCGCCTCACTGGGCATTTTCGGCTTGTCTTCCTATACCATTGCACAACGTACCAAAGAAATCGGCGTACGAAAAGTGCTGGGCGCAACGGTCGGCAGTATCGTCGCTTTACTCTCACAGGATTTCATAAAGCTGGTCATCATCGCCATCGCAATCGGCTCGCCGATCGCGTGGTATGGCATAAGTCACTGGCTGGATGATTTTGCCTATAAAATCGAAATCTCGTGGTGGATGTTTGCCGTAGCCGGAATAGCCGCAATCATCATCGCATTCGCAACAGTAAGTTCACAAGCCATCAAAGCAGCACTCATGAACCCGGCGAAGGTGTTGAAGGGGGAATGAGAAGGAGAAGGGGGAATGAGTGAATGAGTGAATGAGTGAATGCGAGTTGGAGTTTAGAGTTTATGAGTTTATGAGTTTATGAGTTTATGAGTAGATAATTCATTACCAGTCAAATTCATTCATTCATTCATTCATTCATTCATTCATTCATTCATTCATTCACAAATTCACTCATTCACTCATTCACAAATTCACTCATTCACTCATTCACTCATTCACTCATAAACTCATTCACTCATAAACTCCCCTGAAAAAATGTCTGGTTCGGGAATGTCAATTTTTCAGATTTCATAGGCTGGCACAGGGTTTTCTTTATAGGGGATTCAATGTAAAATACTTCATTTTACTTTTTAGATAATTTATTATTTAACACTTAAAAACGAGGTAAATTATGTCACTGATCAGAAAGAACCGGGATACGTTCCCAGTGTTTCCAAGCTTCTTTGATGACTTTTTAAGTCGCGATCTTTTCAATTGGAACCAATCCAATTATTCGTCGACAAGTACCACAATTCCCGCGGTGAATATCCGCGAAACCGATGACAACTTTGAAGTTGAAATGGCGTCGCCGGGAATGGACAAGAAAGACTTCAACATTCGCCTCGACGGCAATACGCTTACGATCTCCTCGGTGAAGGAACAAAACCAGGAGGATAACAAAGACAATTATTCGCGCAGGGAGTTCAGCTACCAATCTTTCCAGAGAACATTCGTTCTTCCCAAAGATGTGGTCGATGAAGACCGGATCAGCGCACAATATGAAAATGGTCTCTTAAAGCTCTGGATCCCGAAACGGGAGGAAGCCAAGCAAAAAGGACCTAGATTAATCGAAATACAATAATCAAAAAGGGGCCGCTGGCCCCTTTTTACATTACCAACTGCGTGCGATCTCCTACCCCATTTTCCCAATTCACTGAATGGCACAGGATTTATGATTGTAGCAGATATACTTATTCAATAGTCGGATCTTATGAAAATGAAGGGTAAGAGCGTCATCGCCTACGATGTATACGCGCCCACCAACGTAACAACCATGTTGCGCCCAAGAAGACAGGAAGGCCAGTCGGTCATTCAGGAAGGTTTTGAAATCATCCCTTCAGTGCCTTTCTCAGAATATACAGATGTTTACGGAAATCCCTGCCAGCGCTTTGTGCTGCCGGTGGGACAGGTTACCATTTCTACCGAAGTGCAGGCGCAGGTGAATGTAACGAAGCCGATTCCAAATCCGGTGCCCGCTTATATGATGATCGGCGACCTGCCCGACGAGGTGATGCATTACATTCTGCCGAGCCGCTATTGTGAGTCCGACTTGCCCGAGATCAGCAAGCTGGCAATGGAAATTGCAGGCAATTTTGTACCCGGATATGATCAGGTAGAGGAAATCCGCAAGTGGATCCACAATAATGTCAAATACCAATACGGCGTGACCAATTCTACTACTACAGCACTGGATCTGGCACGTAACCGGATTGGCGTCTGCCGTGATTTCACCCATTTGGCACTGGCGCTTTGCAGAAGCCTCAGCATACCTGCCCGTATGACAGTCGGATACCTGGACAAATTACAGGAAATGGACCTGCACGCGTGGTTTGAAGTGTATATCGGCGGTGAATGGTATGCATTCGATGCGGTGCAGGAAAAAACCGAAGGATACCGGATCGAAATTGCACATGGCAGAGACGCAGCCGACGTAGCAATGGTTACACAATATGGCAATGCGACATTGAAATCGCTCCACGTAGAAGTGCAGCTCCTTGAACCGGAACCAGGTCAGCAGCAGGCACAGCAACAGTAATGCTTTGTTTTACAATGATGTTTAATGAAAAATGCTTGCCGGATTTCAGCAGGCATTTTTCATTAAACATCAGCAAGCTGCGCATTATCTCACCTTTACTCCCACAATAATCCCTGTGGCCCAAACCTGCTTTGTAAGCACAATGTCATTTCTGCTATCCAGGTAACTGACAAGATTACGCGCTTTTTCATCGTGTCCCTCCGGCCAGTTGGGTTGGGGCAGCATATCATCTATAATGTAAAATCCGCCGGGATTGAGCATATCCAACACCTCATCGAGGAGCAGGTACTTCCCATGCCAGGTATCGGCGAAGATGAAGTCGTACTTTTCTTCCTGATGCGCTTCGACCCACTCCGCTCCGTCTGTCAGCACCAGCGACAAGCGCGGATCATCTCCCAGGTAGTGCGAGGCTATTTTCAGGAACTTATCCTCATTATCAATAGAAACCAGACTGGATTCTGCATCCATTCCATCAAGTATCCAGCAGGTAGACAAACCTGTTCCCGTTCCCAGTTCCAGGAATTTACCGCCCGGTTTGGAAGCAGCGAGTGTTTTTAACAATGAACAGGTATGTATGTCCGAAGCCATACTGAAACCAGATTCTTTTGTCTGCTCATCGATGGCGACATAAGTCTTAGGAATAGGTTGGATAATTTCTTCCGTCATGTAAAAACCAAGGTTAGTAGTTATAGGCGTGAAAATAGCTCACACGCCGTCAGAATCAAATAGTTGCTTTGATCAACCTTACTATTGTGACCGCTAAATAAGAAAGTCACTCAATAATGTTACCAGTCAAACCAGCGGGATTCAAATTCTTTACTTTTGGCGTGGCATTCGCCGCATTCACAAAACCATTCAACGTTCCACCTACAATCATTTCTTATGAAAAGACAATTCCTGCCTTCAATTCTTGCTTCACTGCTCCTTTTCGCCGCTGTAATCGCATGTACAGACCACGTTGTACCAATTCCGGAGCCTACCCAGCTTACTGCTACCAACCTGTTTTCAGGATTGCGCGCACCGATCGGAATGGACAAGGATAACAAAGGCAACCTCTGGGTGTCAGAAATCGGTACCGGTAATAATGACGGTGCAGTTGTGATGATCACACCAAATGGTACCAAAACTACATTCGCTAGCGGATTTACCTCTGTAATGGGCCCAGAAGGCGGCGCAGAAGGTATCAGCCACGTGATGTTCCACGACAGCAAGCTTTATATCCTGCACGGTATCGAAGGCAAATTGTACATCGCCGATGTATCCAACTTCAAAGCAGGAGATGCTCAGAAGTCAATGTCTGACCTGATTGTTCACGAATACGGCACTCAGGTACGTTCATTGGGGTTAACAACTCCTTTAAACTCCAACCTGTACTCTATGACTGTGGGACCCGACGGCAACATTTATATGGCTGACGCGGGGGCTAATGCAATTTTCAAAAGAGACAACAGTACCGGAGCGATCTCCCTGTTTGCAGTACTTCCTAAAGTAGGCACCGGCCCGATCGTAGATGCAGTACCAACCGGAATCGTTTTCGACGGAAGTAAATTCCTGATCAGCACGCTGTCAGGCGGACCATTTGTTCCGGGCAGCGCAAAAATCTTCGCTGTGGATATGAGCGGAAATGTGAGCATTTACAAAGATGGCTTTACCACATTGACCCACATTACACTGACAGCCAACAACAAACCACTTGTTGTGAAACTGGCAGACTTTGGAGCAACAGGCTTCGCTCCATTCACAGGAGCAGTACTGAACGAAGACGGAACTGTATTGCTTGGCGGACTAATGATGCCGACAGACATCAAACGCACGGGCGATCGTGAGTTTTATGTGATCAGCATGCCGCTTGGTACCATTCAAAAACTGACTTACTAAGCATCAGCAAACACAAAAAAATCGCCGCTCCTCACGGGGCGGCGATTTTTTTGTGCCTATCAGATTTTACAAGCTAACCTACCTCTTTCGGGTCGACCACCTGCCTGGGCGCATCCTCGGGCATTTTGTCACCGAGCAGCTTACCCCAGGGTTTCAGTTCATCAATCCGGTCGAAGATGATTTTAAGTACAGCTACAAACGGAATGGACAGGAACATTCCGCTTACCCCCCATAATGTACCTCCGAGCAAAACAATGAGGATCGATATCAATGCATTAACCGACACTTTTGACGAAACAATGCGGGGTACGATAATATTGTTGTCAGCGAACTGAATCAGCATATACGCGCCCACAATCAGGAGCGGCGTGGTGATACCATCTTTGGTGATAAATGAAATCAGTACCGGGAGTATGATCGCGATCAAGCCGCCTATATACGGGATCAGGTTCAGGATCGCGCCGATCACGCCCAGCAGCAAACCGTACTTGACACCCAGGATCAGCAGCGCAGCCGAATTCAATGCGGCGATAATGGACGTTTCGATCATCAGGCCCACAATGTAGCTTTGCACCGCACCTTTCGTTTCCTGCAAGATCTCAGCTACCTGCGCTGAATTGTTCTCGTCAAAAACCTCAAATATAAAGTTGAGGATCAGAGGCTTGTAGTAGAGGAGCAGAAAAACGTACAACGGAATAAGTACGAAAAAGCTCACGATACCGAACACTGTATTCAAGGTTTTTCCCACATAAGTCTTACCGCTGTTCATCGCCTCATTCAATGCATCGTTGACCATACTCGTCTGTTTTTCATTCGAAACATTAAACTTCACAGCCAGCCAGGATTGCAGATCGTGAATGAGTGATACTGCTTTTGTTTTAAGCTGAGGAAGCATTTCGCCGAACTGCGCGATTTGCGAAGACAGGAAAAATGCAATTCCGGCAACAACAAGAATGGCCAGCAGGATCGTGAGTACGATCGACAGTATCTTGTTGATGTTCCACTTCTGCAACCTGTTGTAAATGGGGTTGAGCAGTATGGCGATCAGTCCGGCAAATGCAAAAGGCACAATGATTTCCTGCAAAAGATGCATGAAGTAGAAAAACAGGTAAAGTCCGATAAAGACCATCGGAGCCTGTATGTAGAACGGATACCTTTGTTCCAAGGCAAAATTTTGAGGCTGAGATGGTTCAGTACCGTCAGACTTTTTGGAGAAAAATCCCATAGAATGGTGTTCAATTAAAGTTGGTTAGCTGCGGGCTTCGTAGTCTGCTACGTCCTGGTCGGACAGTTCCACAATGGAAATTACCTCACCTTTATCCTGCTCCGGCCCTCCCCTGTTCACCACGTTGGTGATATACGACTGGCTTGGAAAAGTATCATTCTGAATAATGTGCCGCTCGAAAGTCAAAATGTTCTCTTTGGACGTGGAAGCGATTGTAATCATGAAGTTGCGCATGGTTTTCAAATTTGGTGACAATAGCTATACGTATAATAAGTATGCCGGGCTGGCATTATTGTTGAGCATTGCTGCTGAACACAAAATGCTGCACTATGCCGGAAGGTCCGTCGATTATTATTTTGAGAGAAAAGATTGAACCGCTCAATCTGAAAGGGAAAACTGTCCGTCACGCCGAGGGTTATGCCAGGATCGATATGGACAGGATCATTGGCCAAAAGGTGACTGATTTCAGATCCTGGGGTAAGCACTTTCTCATCTGTTTTGAAGACTTCACAGTCCGCATTCATTTTCTGCTCTTCGGGAGTTACCTGATTGACGAGCGGAAGAAAACGAACCCGCGGCTGACCCTCCTGTTTGATGATCACGAGCTCAACTTTTATGTATGCTCGGTAGTGCTGCTCGATGAGCCACTGACAGATATCTATGATTTTTCGGGAGATGTGATGTCCGACAAATGGGATGCAAAAGCCGCATTGAAGAAACTGAAAGCCCAGCCCGAAATGCTCGCCTGCGACGCACTGCTCGATCAGGATATATTTGCCGGCAGTGGCAACATCATTAAGAATGAGGTATTGTTTCGAATCAAAGTCCACCCGCTCAGCCAGATCGGCGAAATGCCAGAAAAGAAATTGCGCGAAATGATCAAAGAAACGCGGAACTACTCATTTGATTTTTTGGAATGGAAGAAAGAAAATACGCTTAAAAAGCATTGGCTGGCGCACACCAAAAAGATTTGTCCGCGCTGTAACATTCCGTTTCATAAAGAATATCTCGGCAAAACAAAGCGCCGGAGCTACTTCTGCGAAAGCTGCCAGGAGCGGTTTTGATCGATTAGCATTCCATTAACACGTTTCAACCACAGCCGCTTACCATGCACATTCCAGTGCCCGTCGCTTTTGTGAAACCATTCGGGATGTGGAAGCAAGTAGTCATGGATGTTTAACAATGGCGCTTTCAAACGTGGATTTCTGGATATGCGGGTAATTTGATGATTATGGGGAAGCCTGTCAGGCTCGCATACAGTAACTTTATTTGGAATAAAACAGAAGTAAACTTCTGAGAAGCCTGCATGAAGGTAATGCGAGCGAATGCGGTTCATGTGAATAACCACGCTGTCAATATCCGCATCTGAGAGTTGTTGATAAGGTGACAGAGGACTATGGGGGCTGGCTTCGATTTCGTAAAAAAGCGATCCCCCATTCCTTGATATAATGGATCCAGGATGAGTACGACCGAACCACGATAACATCAGGTTGGCCTTGATTTCCTTAGCCTTCAACGCGAGGCTGGAATTGAAAAGAATGAATTCAAGCCGCTGGTTAATTTCTCTGTTTAAGTTGTTTTCCCAAAAGGACCCCGCCAAGCCAGCATGTTCTTTAACCGTCCGCTTACTTTTTCCACGAACCTGAAAACCGCGGTCTATGTAAAGTCTGGCATAATCGCTCCTGAGCCTTTCCTGGATTGTCCGCTCAATCAGCTCTATTACCACGATTGACCGCACCGAGGGATCGAGTGTCACAGTATCGACTTTGGTACCTAGCCAAATGTGATAGTTTCGCCGCCCTGCATAAAAGCTCGTATCCATTGTCGTGAAACTGTCGCCAATAGTGAAGAGATCTGTACTTTTTGACCGATTTACCGGCTTGTCGCTTTCAAGTAAATCATCAGCCAGCTGCCAGTTCAGTTCTTTGAATCGAGACAGATTAGTAATGTTGTAAAGGTCACCAAAACGGTATTGGTCAGGAATGAAGCCACGATCGTACAACTTCCTTTGTAAAGTTTCCGAAAGTCCTGCTGACAGGATAATACCCTAAAATAGCAGAAGGATCAAGCGTGCGGACTTAGTCAGGAATTTCATCATCAGAACTGAAAATAGATAAACTGATTGCTTCCAAATACCCCGCACAAATAGCACAAAAAACTAACGACACCGAGCAAAGGCCAGAAGCTCCTCCTCTCCGGCACAAACGCAGGAGAAGAGTATTCTTTTACAAACAATAGAGCTATCAGAAGCAGACAGAACATCGTTTCGTTGCCGTTTAAAGGCAGGTGGGGAAGCTCCCAGTTTTCAGGTGTAGCCAGCTTGCGTATGATCAAAAAGGCGTCATTGGTGGTGTGAGCCCGAAAAAAGATCCAGGCTAGTGTCACCACCGAGAAAGTGCCGGCAATTCTAATTAACGGAGGGATAGGTAGTCTTCCTGGGAAAGGAATCCGGCCAACAATGAGTAAAGAGCCATGAATAGCTCCCCAGATCACAAATTTCCATTCGGCGCCATGCCACAACCCGCTGAGCAGGAAAACAATCATCAGGTTAATGCATGTGTGCACATTCCCGCGACGATTTCCGCCCAATGGAATGTACACATAGTCACGAAACCACGTAGATAGCGATATGTGCCAACGCTGCCAAAATTCGGAAATTGAATGCGAGAAATAGGGAGAGCGAAAATTTGTCATCAGCCTGTATCCCATTGTCATAGCACTACCGAGCGCAATATCAGAATAGCCGGAGAAATCGCAGTAGATCTGTATACTGTAAAACACTGCGGCAATTGCCAGGCTGCTTGCATTCTGGCTTTCAGGGTGCGCGAAGATCGGGTCTGTCACTAATGCCAGCCGGTCTGCGATTACCACTTTCTTGAACATCCCCCACGCCATCCACCATAATCCGGTGCGGAGATTGTCCCACTCAAACCCGTTACAAGTTTTAAATTGCCACAAGATATTTTGAGGACGCTCAATGGGGCCAGCTACGAGTTGCGGATAGAATAATACATAAAGCGCATAAATCCCGAAATGACGTTCTGCCTGCTGTTTACCCCGATATACTTCAATTGTATAGCTCATCGATTGGAATGTATGAAACGACAAACCAATAGGCAATGCAAGGCCCGGGTACATCCCGGCCAATGTTTCAGCGTGAAAATCGATCCCCGCAGTTTTCAGCAGAATCGCTACGTTGGCATTTAGGAAATCAAAATATTTGAAAAAACCGAGGAACCCCAGATTAACGACAATGCTGGCGATGAGCATCGCCCGCCGCCGTATTCCTGAGAGCTTTTCAATGCAGATCCCGGCCAGGTAATCGAATACAATTATCAACCCCAGGATCAGCAGGTAGGCTGGAATAAATGACCCATAAAAATAGGCGCTGGCAGTTAGGAGTAAGACCCAGCGCCAGCGCCCTGCAAGTGTATAGAACGCGGTTGTTGTAAAAATGAAAAAAACAATAAAATGGAGGGAGTTGAAAAGCATTGTCAGCCAGGATCTTGATAGTCGGCTAAAACAAAGCATGAAAATACTCCCTTCGCCAACTTACTTGCCCTGAGGCTTACCCCATTTATCGAAAGGAGTATTACCTCTAACCAAATTGCTCATGTTTCTTCCTCTTCTACTTTACCAGCCTGCATTCTGTTCCAGCTTAGGATTCAATGCGAGTTCGTTGATTGGCAGCGGCCAGAGGTAATCTCTTGCCGGATCAAACTTGCGGAAACTTGCATCCTGAACCAGGATAACATTGCCTGGGGCTAGGTTCACAGTAGCTGCGGCAAATTCGTTTTTGAAATAGAAATTCCCCAAAACCGGTTTTACTAATTCAGTCTCAGCAATTTTCCAGCGGATCAGGTCCCAATAACGGAAACCTTCCTGCGCCAGCTCAACCCGGCGTTCACGGCGGATTTCTTCACGCATATTCAAACCGTTTGCAGTAACAAATGCATTGGTTAGCTTGGCGATTTCCCCTCTGGCGCGCAGCAGGTTAATTGACATATCCAACTCCGTGTCTGTAATCGCTCCATTGAGCTCGTAAGTGGCTTCGGCAAAAATCAACAGTACCTCAGCGTAACGCAGCAATGGACGGTCGATTACAGAAGCTTGTGTATTCCAGTCATTTACATTCGCAAACTTCCTGAACATGTAACCCGTCTTGTTAAATACCAGGTTAGCTATATCGAAGATAGGCTTGGTGGTCATCATCGCATCGCCGCGTTTCATGAAAGTAGCGCTCATACGTGTGTCACGGTTTCTGAACACTTTGTGAGAAGAATCGGGCACCGACCAGAGTGGTGATTTGCTAAGCGGCAAACCGTCTTTCATCAGGTAAGAATCCGCCAGACTTTTAGTAGGATTCACGTTCCCATTTTCCAGCGAGCTGCGATAGTAAGCGTGCGTCACAACACGCTCGGTAGAAGAAACACCGTACTGTTTTACAATGATATTCTCCTTGTTCTGTCTGCCCTCACCAGCCATTTGAAACAGATCAAAGTAGTTGCCAAACAATGCATGTTCTTTGCTGTCGATTACTGCTTTGCTGCTTGTTACAGCGATATTCAGGTGCTTTGTTGCATCGCCTTTTGCGTGGAATTTGGCGAAAGTACCTTCATTGAGCCCCACTCTTGCTTTAAATGCCTGGGCTGCCGTTTTCGAAATGCGCCCATAATCCGCAGTACCCAATGTAGTAATAGTAGGAAGATTGGCTATTGCAAAGTCCAGGTCCATATAAATCTGGTCCACAATCGTTTCCCTGGGAGCAGCCGGTTCCGTTAGTTCAGGACTGTTCTCTTCGAGCGTTTTCATGATCAGCGGAACGCTTCCGTATCTCTGAACCAGTGAAAAATAACCCCATGCACGGAAGAAGTAAGCCTCGGCCAGGTACCTGTTCAAAACGGCCGGTGTAACAGCAGCGCGCGGCGCTTTTTCCAGGATGTTGTTAGCTGCGCGGATCAGGTTGTAAGGCGTGTTGTAGTCGCCCGTCGCCGTGGCCGGAGCTAGCCGGGAACCGTCACTTATATTATTAGACGCTAAACCGAATGCATCGTCAGACCATACGTCCTCAGTGATATTACCTGCATTTGGTACAGTAAACCCCGGTAGAAATGTATACAGGTAATTACTAGCCGCTTTGATATCAGACTCCGAAGTCCAGAAGTTCATATCACTGATATTCGTTTCCGGCAGGCGGTTTACATCACAAGCCCCCAGCATCGTTACCAGCGACAAGCTCAGCAGTGTTTGTTTGAATGTTATTTTCATTGCTATTGAATTAATGCGGTTGGTCGGAATTGATTAAAAAGAGATGTTTAGACCAAATGCGGCGGTCGCGAAAAACGGATAGTCATTTTCTACGCCGTCGCGCGTTTCAGGATCAAAGAAGCCCTGGAACTTGCCCAAGCCAGAAAGGGTCAGAATGTCCTGTCCAGAGAAGAACACACGTGCACGTGAAATTTTGGCCTTTTCTGTAATCCGTAGCGGTATGGTATAACCAAGCTGAATGTTTTTCATCCGGATATACGCGGCATTCAGCGTCCATTTGTCAGACGACAGGTAGTTATGTGTAGCTCCAGTGTAAGGTCTTGGGAATAACGCATCCTGGTTTTCAGGTGTCCAGTAATCACTGTGAATGCCCATTGCCTGTTTCCAGGTTACAAGTAGCGGCGCAATCGACTCGGCTTGTGCGCGGTAGCTCCGTTTCCCTACACCTTGCAGAAACAGCGTAAAGTCAAATCCCTTCCAGCTTGCTCCCAGCGTAACTCCGAAAAGATAGCGGGGCGCAGTAGTTCCCAATAGCACCAGGTCGCCGTGGTTTGCAACCGTCCCCTTCCCTACTGTAATGCGCTTGTCTCCGTCGAGATCTACGTATTTCACGTCGCCAACACCGGCGCGGTTATCCTGGAATGCCCAGTTCTTCACCTCGTCGCTAGTGGTGAAATAACCTGCCGTTTTATAACCCCAAAGTGTGTTCATCGCATAATTTTCGATGAGGTTATTATAACCTGCTGATACGACATTTCTTCCCGAGAAACTCAGCAGTTTGTTGTTGTTATCCGAAAAGTTAACCGCCAACGAATAGTTAAATTCTTCACCAATCTTATCACGGAAACGTAATTCTGCTTCCCAGCCCCATGATTTCAGCTCTCCATTGTTCTTGCGTGGCGTACCAATTCCGATTGTGCCCGGCAGCTGCTGCGCAGTAAGCATATTTCGGTTGTACTTTACGTAGTAATCTGCATTGAGTTGCAGCTTGTTCTGGAAAAGTCCAAGGTCAAGACCTCCGTTGGTAGTCTCGATTGTTTCCCATGACAAGTTGGCCGACGGAATGGAACCCTGGAAAATATAGGAAGTCCGCGAGTCTCCAAGCACAAGATCGTTTCGTCTGTTCAGCTGGCTTAAATAATCATAGTTACCAATAGCATCACCCAATGCACCACCAAGGCGACCCCACGATCCGCGCAGCTTAAACTCGGAAAAGAATGGGATTGCACTGGAAAACCAATCTTCCTGGTGCATGTTCCAGCCCACAGATGCTGACGGGAAAAACTTCTTCCGCAACCCCGGCGCGAGTTTCGAACTTTCATCAAGTCGCACCGTCGCCTCAAACAGGTATTTATTGCTAAAATTGTAGTTAAACCTTCCAAAAACTGACTGAAAAGCATTCGTACGGATAGTCTGGTTGTTGGTTTTCGTTTTGTCATCCCCCAGATTAAGAGTCGGCAAATCGTTGCTTACCAGGTTGGTAGCACCTGATACTAAGAAGTCCTCGCGAAATTCTTCCCACTGATAACCTCCGAAGAGTGCGAAATTGTGCTTTTCAGCAATCTTGAAATCGTAGTTGACCAGGAATTGCAGGTTTGTATTTTTAGTCAGCTCGTTTTCAATGTTGTAAGAATTAATCTGATTAACCCAGCCAGCCACTTTCGACTTGCTCCACAATGGAACCGTGCGGTTGAACCGCTGGCGATCGCCGCGACGATACTGTGTTCCGGCTACTGCCCTGATCTGCAATCCTTTTACAAAGTTGGCGGCCGTCAATGTAAATACACCATCAAAGAAGTTGCGTTTGTAGCGGTTGTAGCCACCTTCTGCCAGCTGTGCGTAAGTACTGTTGGAAGTGTTATACCTTCCTTCGGGCGTAAATGCCGGGTTTCTGGTACGAAAACGATATACCTGGTAAATCAACCCGCTACCATTTGCATCTGCATAAGAGCTGTTTGTGAATTCGTGGGTGTAGGAAAGGCGGCTGTCCAGTGTCAGATGTTTCGACAATTCAGCGCCCAGGTTAATGCGCGCATTGTAACGGTCGTAGCTGTCTGGGCCTACTTTGAAAACTCCCTGTTTGTTGTAATAACCTCCTGAAATCAAAAAGTTGAGCTTTTCAGTACCGCCGCGCGCCGTGATATTGTGCGTGCTCATGGAAGTGAATTTCCTTAGCAGCTCGTCGGCAATAGGTTTTTGATTGTAGTACAAATAAGAAGAAGTATCGGCGGGATTAACCACATAAGGTACACCGTCACGGATCCGCTGCAATTCTTCGTCGGTATATTCGGGGCTTGAACCGGAGTTAATCCGTGCCTGGTTGGAAAACAAAGCTTCGTCAAGCAGCGACATTCTGTCGGGTACGTTGGTAGACCAGTCTATCCCCTGCTGGCCGGAGTAGTCGAATGTAACTTTGCCAGCTTTTCCCTTTTTAGTAGTAATCAAAATTACACCGCCTGCAGCCTGTGCGCCGTAAATAGCCGCCGCTGCCGCATCTTTCAATACACTGATGCTCTCGACATCATTCGGGTTCATGGTTTGCATGGTACTGATCGGCACACTCACGCCGTCGAGCAGCACAAGCGGGTTTACATTCCCATTCGCAGAAGTAGCGCCGCGGATTTGGATCGCAATGTTTTCGCGACCAGGCTGACCTGTCTGGCGGGTAATGATCAAACCAGGCGTTACGCCCTGCAAACCCGTTGAAAGGTTACTGGAAGGGCGGTTTTCAATCGCTTTGGAATCAATGGTAGAAACTGCGCCGGTCAGGTTTGCCTTTTTCTGAACACCATAACCCACAACTACTACTTCTTCGAGCGCCTTATCGTCGACGAGCAATTTTACGTCAATGCTGCTGCGGTTACCCACCGGAATTTCCTGGGTAACATATCCTACGAAACTGAAAACGAGTATTGCGTCGCCGCTTACCACGCTGAGCTTGTAGTTACCTTCCGAATCCGTTGTCGCGCCTTGGGCAGTGCCTTTGATCAGGATACTTACACCCGGCAATACGCCCCCCGCATCGTCGGTTACCTTACCTGAAATGTCGATATCGGCATTGGTTTCAGTCGGAGTCGCCGGCAATGCAGCGCTTGTTTTCGCATTCGTTTCAGCCTCCTTCTCGGCGAGCTGGCGTTTCAGTACGATCTGATCTCCAGATACCTCGTATTTAAGGTTCAATGGTTTGAGTATCCCGTCGAGTATCCTCGAAAGTGGCTGGTCCTGTGCGGCAAAAGAGACTTTTCTTTTTGAATGGATAATCTCGCGGCTGTACAGGAAACGTACTTTTGCGGATTGTTCGAGTTTGGAAACAACAGTTTCAATATTTTCATTTTCAATGGCGATACTGATCCGCTGATTGAGCATTTCCTGGGCATTGCCGATGCTCGCCCAGCTGAGATTGGCTACCAGCAAGAGCAAGATGCATTGCAGGCCAAGCAAGCTGCCGGTATTCTTTGTCAAAGCAGGTTTGTAGATTTTCATTTCAAATTTTCCTGGGTAAATGGTTAATGATTAAAGGTGTTGGGAAATGGCTAACTGGCTGGTTTATTCATATTGATCTGGGTTTAGAATTGAAGTTTTAGTTGGGTTATATTCAGGGACAGCCTGTACCGGAGATAATAATCTGATCGCCGGCTACCTGGTAAGTGGATTCAGTTGCGAGACAGATCAGTCTTATCTTTTCCAGAAAAGGTTCGTCTTTGAGTGAAGCTGTAAGCGTGCAATTGCGCATTTCATCTGCATTGTAGCTGATCCTGACCGCATAATTGGATTCAAGTACTTTAAATGCATCGGCCACGGGCGTGAAACGAAATTCAAAATCTTCCTTCTGTAAAGGCGACATTTGGGCAGGTGCAACTTGCTCCGTGATCCGGGAGACCAGCTTGTTGTTTTGTACCAAAAGTTTCATCTGCTGGTTAGGCAGCAAGGTCACTGCTGAAAGCATACCCTTGGTTTGGTGACCTTTTGAAACAGAAACCTTCCCGGTTTTCACAGCCACAATCGCCTCGCTGCTGCCGGGAAAAGATCTCATCCTGAAACTGGTACCTACTACTCTGGTGGTCAGCTTGTCGGCATACACGAAAAAGGGCCGCTTTGCATCTTTTACAACTTCAAAAAAACCTTCGCCTACCAGATGGACAATCCGCTCATCACCCTTCATTTCTGCATCAAAAGAAACGCTGCTCCCTTTTGACAAAAGCACCGAAGAACCGTCAGGCAGGTTAACCAGCATTGTTTCCCTGTCGGAGTTCTGTTTTGTTATCAAGAGACTATCCTGGCCGGCGATTACCGGAAATTTAGCCGCAGCCTGAAACGGGCGTTCATTGAATGCGTACTGCCACCAAAATCCAATGGAAATAATGAGCATTGCAGCCACGCCCCACCGCAATAGCTGCCAGATCGAAGCGGTTTTTTGAGCCGGCACTTCCTCTTCAAGTGCTTTCCTGAGCTGCCCGGCCTGATAGCTGGCTTGCAGCTCGGGTACCTGCTCTCCGCCCACAACCAGCAGAATAGCTACTGCCTGCTCATAGAGCACCACTTTTTCGGGATTTTGGATCAAAAATTCCTGCCAGAAAAATGTGTCTTCCGCTGCATTGCCGCGCACCCATTTTCTGAAACGCGCGCTTCCCAGGAAATCCTCTACGGATTCGAAGGCATTATCGGGTATCTCCATACCGGGTATCTCCATTCTTGACTTTTGGAATGATTTCTATGAAATTATGAATAGCATAGCCCGGGATACCCTTCGCGAGAGAAAAAAATTAAAAAAAGAATAGAGATAGTACAATTGTCACCAGCCACTTGGTCCTGATTTTGGCCAATGCTTTTTGAAGAAAGTTTGAAACCGACTGCTTATTGACGCCCATCATCTCGGATATTTCTGCTACACTGAGGTCTTCAAAATAACGGAGGTAAAGTGCTTCACGCTCTCTTTTAGGCAGATCTGACATTTGTGCATTAACCTGCGATACAAGACTGTCCAGCGTTTCCTGCTCGATCAGCAGTGATTCTGCATTGAAGTGATCAGGTAAAGCGGTGTCCCAATGCAGCGATTCCTCATTTGTGAATCGTTTCTGGTAGCGCAGGTACTCAATAATGCTGTTGCGGACTGATTTGAGCAGGTAAAATTTAACAGACGGCGTTTGAGAGATTTTGTGCCGGTTTTGCCAGAGTTCGAGAAAAAGGTCCTGGATACAGTCATCCACAACACTTTCATCGACCATAAATTTCAACCCGTACCGCTTCAAAGTCGTGAAATACCGCTCAGCCAAAATGCCAAGTGCCTTATTGTCGCCGCCGCGGTAAGCGAGCCAGAGCGCAGCGTCGTCGGTGGAAAAATGAATGGGCTCCGCGGTCGGGAAATACATGCATGGATATTTACATGTACATAGACGAGGTATTCTCTTTTTCCACCGACAGGATTTCAAAAAATATCCCGGTAATCTGCATGATCCGTTTTCTAGATTTAATAGGTTACCTTCACTAAATCCGGCAATCGGAATCACATCTAATCTTCACTAATTGCAAACTGCATTTGATACACTTATCGACAGCTACATCGATGATAAAGTGGGGATAGCGGAAAATTTCCTGAAAGTTGCACTTGCCAACCAGCTACGAGAAAAGCTGGCTGCATTGCATTCCCAGGGCCAATTTCAATCAGCTGGTACCGGGAACGAAAAGATCATCCTGCACGACAAACTGTATCGCAGTGACATGATTTACTGGCTCGACCGCGAGCATAATGATCCTGTCGAAGAGGAGTTCTTTACCTTAATGGATCTTTTTGTTTTGCATTTAAACAGTACGTGTTACACCGGGATCACGGGTTACGAATTTCATTATGCGATGTATCCTGCGGGCAGTTTTTACAAAAAGCACCTCGACCAGTTCCGCAGTGACCCCAGCCGGCAATATTCCATGATCATGTACCTGAATGAAGACTGGCAGCCAGGCGATGGCGGAGAGCTGCGCATATATCATATGGATCGTCTGCAAGATATTTCGCCGACGAATGGAAAAAGCATTTTCTTCAAGAGCAGCGAGCTGGAACATGAAGTTATGCTCACCAACAAGCCGCGACTGAGTATTACAGGCTGGCTGAAAGTGGGGTGATCACCTAGGTTATCAGATCTTTAATCCGGATTGGAACCCAAATCTCTTCTTCCGACTCAGGATCATTGTTTTTGTACTTCGCGCCAAGCACTTCGAAATGCGGTCGGCTATCTACATCGAATTCAGAAGATGGCAGCCAGATCCCAAAAATCCATTTGAATGTTTTTTCAAATTTGTCCGGTGTTCCTTTGTAGTGGAACACCGCGTACATACCGGCAGGCAATATAAATGTTTCCATTCCCTGCGGCACCTGATCGAAATCGCTTACCTCAACAGCAGCCCATTTCTCAAATACGCTCGTTGGTGAAAAGAAATCCTGATCATAAACTTGCATAGAGATCAGGTCTGTCGAAACTGCATTGGTAACCTCTTTCCTGCGCGGCATAAACCCGCTCCACAGCTGAAAGGTCCTGTTTTCAGTCAAAGACATTTGCATGTGCTGACCGACCAGTTTCTTTTCCGGCATATTCTCTATTCGTGGAGACATTTTCTGCTAGGGTTGAAAAAGATCCAGCTGCACCGCAGGAGCGCCCAGCAGCGGAAGTACATCTACAACATCATACTGGCGCCTTTTGTCATTATACTTCCTGATCGCAAATGCATTGCAATGAAAGCGCGCCTCATAGGTGGTAAAAATTGAATAAGCCAGCGCAATCCATTCCCGCGACAGCCGCCTCCCAATGGACATATGCGGGTTTTTAGATTCATCGGCCCACTTTCGCATATACTGCTTCTTGATCTTTTTGTCAAAAGTCTTCATTACAACCGCAGTCCGCTTACGAATTTCCTCAGAAGATTCTTCCGTGAGTTTAACGTAAAAAGCCGAAAAGTTGCCTCGATCAAAGTCATTGAAACCGGAAAAGACAATCTCAAAGGGATCGAGCTCAGATACAATGCGGCGGTACTCTGCCAGAACATATGGATAATCTTCTTCACTGGCCTCAAAACCATCAAGAGAAATATGGGCCTCCGCATTGGCGCTGCCGTAGCTTTTACCAGTCGCAATGCGGTACTGCTGCTTCATTTCGGCCACTTCCTGTAGGATTGCAGCGCTGGGCATGATGGCGAGGGAGTAAGTGGCGAGGGTTTGCGAGCTGGCGATTGGAATTGATCCAATAGCTTTATCGGGTTCCGGCACCTTTTCGCTTTTCTTTAATGTAGCTACATCAGCGATATCTTGCGGCCTGTTAGATGCAGTCTTATTTTCTAACAGCTGCTTAATTCCAATAAAGGAAACTTCAATCGAATCGATTACAATTGTTCGTTTTTGCAGAACCGCTTCTAAGAAAGTTACACCGTCGATAGATGTTAATATGTCAATTCGCAAAGGCGGATAACCAATCTGATTGATGATGTTATCCTTCAAAAAATCTTCCTTACTATAACCTAATGAAGAGAAACCAAACTCTTTAAGAACAGTCAGCATTTTTTCAGCATTGGTTTCAGAAACTTTGATCCAAATGTCAAGGTCACCTGTAAACCGCGGCCTACCATGAAATGCCATCGCATACCCCCCGACAACCAAATACTCGACTTGATGTTTATTTAACAGGTTAATAAAATCTTTGAAATCGGTCGCCAGTGTCATTATTTCATATTTCTTTGAGAAAAGTAAGTCTTGTCCATACGTTGCGAAGGCTCTAACATTTGACTAACTAGAAAAGTAACTGCCGCAATCCTTTCCTGAGGTGTCTTTGCTAACCAATAATCAAGGTCATCTGCCGCTTGATCACCATTTTTCATGTTGATCTGCTGCCTTACCATTGCTATTTTACGATCCATAACTCTTCTGTTTGATCAAATATATTGTAAAAAATCTACGCCTTACTCCTCAACCCGGAAAACCCATTCCGACCGCATATTTGCCTCCTGCCGCAGCAGCATATTCAGCTGTGCCGCATGGTGCTGAACATGCCGCAAGTTGTATAACAGGATTTCCAAAACTGAATAATCCATATCGCCGCTAGGCTCTACCCAGCGCTCACTCACTTTCTCTTCGGACAAGCTAAAAACAACGTCCCGGAGCTTTGCACGCACCTCCTCTATATAACCCAGCATTTCGGGCTGCGTATAATGCTTATCGGGCACCATATCTCCGACGACTCCGTCAGGGATTTCGTCAGGTTCTGTAAACGAGAAAGGAAGTACCGAGTGAAATTCCTCTGGTGCCGGAATCGTAAGGTAGTAGTCGGCCAGAACGATGGAATGGTAGGCGATGTAAAAAAAGCGTTTCTTACTTTGCCAAACTGCTTCCGGGCAGTGCTCGATTGCATTGCCTAATGTATTAATGGCAGCTCCAAATTGCTGCCAGAGGCTTTCCTTGATGGTTTCTAACATGTTGTGACTCTGTAATCGATGTAAATTATATGACTGATTTGCAGCACTTTCAAGTAACCTCTGCCTGTTTTTTCCTTCTCCTTAAAGTTCTAAACTCATCGTCACGGCTATGCTCACCACGCTCATTTTGTCGTTTCTCGCATTCACTTCTGATTCACTCCGCATTTCCGGCAGCTGTTACAATGTCGCCGACCAAACCAGTTTGAAATGCAATATCACAGTAGTTTTCAGTACAAGCAAGCAGAAAATTAATGTGGACAGATCCGGAAAGTTTGCATTTGAGTTGCCCGACTCAACGAGACAACTGAATTTTGAGGCAGCTGGATTCGAAACAAGAAACGTTGGAGTAAACAGAATTGGGAAAAATCGTGCAAAAGGTACATTTGAAATCAAGGTACCGATGCTGAAAAACGGGTTGGACCCGGCCATTAAGGAAGACGAAACGATCTTCCCAAAAAGTCAACTGTTCGTGCAAGTTGACGCGCCTGATAGCGTAAAAATGTCAATAGTGCTCATGGACGATACCAGCCGCAAAGTGCAGGAGAACAGGCCGATCGTAAGCTCGCCAAAACACCGGAACATAACCATAAACTACGTTCTTCCTGGTGCGTACACACTCTATACAGGTACTTTTGACAAAAATGAAAAGGAGGTTGAAAATAGCCTTTCGAACGAAAAGGTAGTGCTCAATGAAGGTTTTAATTTCTTGTCTGTTCGTTATGAAAATGCAAAAACAAACAGTCAGGTCGCGCTTCAATTGCTGACACCGAAGACTTTGTATTTCGATCAAAGCAGCTATCATCTCCGGAAAGACAGCCGCCTTGTTCTGGATTCTGTGTGCGCGGTATTGGTACGTCGGCATCATTTGGTTGCCCGGGTAACCGGCCATACCGATAATGTTGGCAGGCAGAATTTGAATCTCATATTATCAGAATACCGCGCCCGGGTTGTGCAGCATTATATGAAAACAAACGGAGTGCGCCCCGGGCAGATCCGGGTTGAGTGGAAAGGTTCTTATTTTCCTGTTGCTTCGAATGATAATGAGGAGAATAAGAGCAAAAACCGCCGGGTGGAGATATCGTTGCGTGAGCAGTGAGTGGTTTGTTGTATGCGTTAATGTCGAATGCGGGATAAACAGGAGGCTCCGCAGGAGCATGGCATAATTAGGGTGCATCTCTTTTCTAGAAACAGGAGGCTCCTCTGGGAGCCTAACCTGAGTCGGGTTCATCAATTTTCTAGAAACAGGATGCTCCTCTAGGAGCCTATTTCAATGAACATACGCAGCCCCAGCGGGGCTACCTGTTTCTAGAAAATGAGTTTCCCACATATGGAAAAAGGCTCCTGCGGAGCCTCCTAACTAGCAAATCGCCCGCCTAAACCCTCCTATAACAAAGCTGCACTAACCCCGTATCAAAACTCTTCACATCCACTAACTTCAAATCCCCGCCCGGTCGCCCGTCTTTGAAAAGCCGGATACCATCACCTACAAACGTCGGTATAATGGAAATGACAAATTCATCGATCAAGCCGCGCGTCAGAAGCTGGTGTACTACTTCTGAACCACCATCGCAGAAGATTTTGCCACCGGCTTTCGCCTTTAATGTGTGAACCAATTCGCCGATATCGCCCGTGTAAAATTGCATGTTGCCGTTACTTTCCTGCGGTGTTCGCGTGATAATGTAACACTCCTTATCGCTGTGGCTGAACTCCGGCACGTGCTGCATGACCCAATCATAAGTCCGCCGGCCGACGATCACCGTATCCACCTCCGCAATGAAATCCGCATATCCATAATCCTCCCCTTCCTTTTCCACTTTTGATAAAAACGCCAGATCATCCCCCGGCGCAGCAATGTAGCCATCAACGCTTGTTGCAATGTAAAGAACCAATTTCCGCATTATTTCAGTAGCTAATAAATGTTATAAAATAGTAATAAAGGAACGCGAGTGCATTTTTCAAGGACTTGTCACCCTGAGCGCAGTCGAAGGGCGCTACGATCAAGGGCGCGCTGCACAACCCTTCGACTGCGCTCAGGGTGACAACACACATCTAATCATTCAATCATTGCCCTTCAACTCGTGAAAGAAAAACAGCAGATCACGGAATGACCAGAAGACATTTGAAGCGTCGGGGCCGTAGCCCAATTCCTTCTGGGCGATGACGTACCCGCCGTACATTGCCCAAAGATGTTCGCACCAAGTGTCGGCCGAGCTGGCACTCAGCAATTCATTGACCATTTGACCGTAGGCCATACACGTCGAGTCCGCAGACTCTGGGGAGTTTGGTTTGTTGTACATAAACGCGTTTTTTGGGATGGATAAAAAATTAAAATGCCCTGTCTTAGGTGTCCCGCGCTCGCGTAAGCGCCTTGGGGCTTTCGCCTGATCCACACCATAACAGGGCAATACTTCTGAGATTTTTCATTTTACGCGCATTTTTTGGGAATGCGCATATTCGGGAGAAAATTGTTTGGATGCAAGTTGAGGGCGGGGGAATTTTTCTAACGGTAAGACTTCGCTACACCTGAGGGTCTACACCTATTCTCGAGAATCCTTGTAGCAAATCCGATGATTTGAATTTAGAAAATCATTTTTAGATAATATTCATCTAGCCTGTTCTGGTTACCTAAAAATGTATCAACGATTCCCTTGTTATCAATCAATTTCCTAAATATTCTTCGCAGAATTTCGTCTATCTCAATACTAAGTAAACTTAAATCTTTGATAGCTGATTTAATGCTTTGGCCGTGTACAAACTTTGATCGGACATCATAGAGCTTTTTGATTTTCTTAAATAATTCAATTCGTTCTTCTGGGCTGCTACCAATAAAATGTGACGCCCTTTCTGAAACCTTGTGATTTACTTCTGATTTATCATCATTTGAAAACAAACACTCTAATGCAATTACATAAAAAGCAAGTTTTATAGGAACATACTGACTCATTCTTGCCTGTGTAATCAGCAAGTATGCTCGGCTCAATTTGTTGTAAGAGTAAAACTTATCTCTAACGGGTATATAGGTTAAAATTTGCACTTCTGGTCTAGGATCCATGTCTGCACCTTTTGAGTCATCCCAGCTAGAAACTACTTGAAAATCACTTTCTGCTTGCCGGAATGCTTCTAGAGTTATAGGCTTTGTCTCAGAAAGCCCGTCGGCAGTAGACACAATCCCACGTTGTTGATTAAAAGCAAACTTTCTTGAGCATGAATCTACATAAACACTTTTCAGCATGAAACTATTATCAAACTGAAACCAAAAACTATTAATATATCCCAAAAGAAAGTCGGATACAATGGATGGGACATGGCTGATATCTTCCAAGTTAAATGCATTTAGCACCTTTTTTTCCATATCAGTTTTTTTGATGAATGTTTCCATCCGCAAATGATTAATAACCATAGTTCCAAGCCTTCCTATTATATCTTCGTCATAGCGAGGATCATCTTTCAGTTTTGTGTTTGCCGGGCAAATGTTTAATAGACCTCGTATTCTTGGCAATGTTCCAATCACCTTACAGTTAGAAATGCTACTGAACACTGTTATCATGTTTTCTCTCTGCATATTCTTGATCAGCTAAAATTTAGTTTGGTTTACAACTACTTAAACACTGGAAGTTAGTGAAAATCTCAGCTTCAAACTCTTACATTCAAATTATGAAACTATTTGAAAAATACGCCAAACTCCGCCACAAAGCCTATGTCACTTCAATGATCACCGAATCAGTGAGCGGCAGCATGGCATTGGAGAACAAGCAGGTGCCCGAAGCGCAGGTAAGAGCAATAGTAACCAAGTTAATCGAAGAAGCGGAATTAAGAGGACGTAAGTTTGACGATTAACATAATTTCGTTCTCTGCTAGTTAATCAGCCAAACGCACACTCCCCAACCTTCTCCAAAACCTCCCAATACCGATTCGGCATCTTATTTCGGCGGGAGCCTAGTAATGATCTGGGATGCTTGGTTTGGAAAGTGCGTGGCGGCAGCGAACCGTCGGTGGTGGAAAGCTGATATAAATAGCCATCGGGCAAAATGGTTTCGCGCACTGGATTGAATACCTTATTAATGCGATGATCATATTTGGAACCCGTGAGGAATACTACTACGTCAGGTTTCAAAATGGAGATTTCAGCTTTCAGTAATTCAAAACCTTTCTCATTACGATTTTGCAATGCTTCTGACGGCGTGGTACTGTTGCAATCGAACTTCGAAATATTGGTCCAGAGAAACCCATTCGTTTTGTTGGTCACCCCGCTATTCTGCCAATTTCCCTTATAAAATAGACTGCGGTTGAAGTTCCAGAATGGGCTCCGCAGATATCGGAAAGGTTTTACGTCGCCATAATCCGCCGTTTTGCCAAGATTGAACTCGCGGTATTTTGTTAGCAAATCTCTTGGACTTGATTCATCTTTCATTTTCCCCCAGCTGTGCGTCTCCTGTCCTACAAACAGGATTTTGTTCTCCATCGCGCAGTATTCATCAAAAACATGCATCAGCAGCGGCGCCGAGACATTATCTTCCCAGGTTTCAGCGTAAACGGAGTCGGTGTATTCTTTATAGATTTCCAGCAAACGGGTATTCAGCAATTCAGCAGTCATGATAGAGGAGTTAATGAACTTCCTATTTAAGAAGGATAGTGACTGATCGGAAACCGATAAATAAGTTTTGTAGATGTATATGATACCGCGACGAAAACGACGAACACATAGATGTTGAATAAGCTGGTGCAATGGGCGGGCTAATCTAAAAAAGGCGGAAAGCACATGTGGGCAGGTAAAGAATGTCAAATGGAGACTTTTCCAAAAAACATAACCTAAATAAACGTGAACCTCAAATCAACAGCGCTCGTACTTCTGTTTCTTGCAACCCAATGTACTTCCAAAAACGAAGAAGCTAACCAAACCAAAGAACCAACCCTAGCCGGCACCTGGCAACTTCAATCCAGTCAAATCATCGAAAAAGGTGACACAATCAACACCTTTCCTGTTAAGGATCAGGAAATGATCAAAAGCTTTACCGAAACGCACTTCACTTTCATGAAACACGACACTCGGCAGGGAAAAGGTGACACCGCAGTCTTCGACGCTGGCGCCGGAGTTTATACTTTGAAAGGCGACGATTACACCGAGAAGCTACAATATTGCAGCGCGCGTGAATGGGAAAACCATGATTTTCACTTCAAGCTGCGTGTTAATGGAGATACCATCGTGCAAACCGGCGTGGAGAAGATTGATAGTTTGGGGGTTGATCGGGAGATTAGGGAGGTGTATGTGAGGAAGTGACTCCGGCCTTCGGCTGTCGGCCATTGGCCTAAAGTATTTCGGCAGCCGGCCTTCAAAGATCTGAAAGCCGACTGCCGAAAGCTGATAGCCAAAAGCTATTTATTCTCCACCCACTTCCGAGCATTCACAAACGCTTCCATCCAAGGACTTACCTCATCCTTCCTTCCCTCTGGGTAATTCGCCCAATGCCATTGGAATAGTGACCGCTCAATGTGCGGCATCATCACTAAGTGGCGGCCGGTTTCGTCGCAAAGCATCGCGGTGTTGAAGCCGGAGCCATTTGGATTAGCCGGGTATGTTTCGTAGCCGTACTTGGCAACAACACTGTAACGGTCTTCGGTATACGGGAAGTCAAAGCGGCCTTCGCCGTGGGAGACCCAAACGCCGAGTGTGGAACCGGCCAGTGAGGATAACATCACCGATTTGTTTGGCTGGATCGTCAGCGAAGTGAAAATACTTTCATGCTTGCCGCTTGCATTGTGCAGCATCTTCGGCTTCACGTCGTGCCCCATATTGATCAGGCCGAGCTCGACGAAAAGCTGACATCCGTTGCAGACTCCGACCGACAAGGTATCCTCGCGCTTGAAGAAGTTTTCGAGTGCGATTCTTGCTTTGTCATTGTACAGGAATGCACCAGCCCAGCCTTTGGCAGAGCCCAGTACATCAGAATTGGAGAACCCTCCTACTGCGCCTATAAACTGAATATCTTCCAGAGTTTCGCGACCGGAGATCAGGTCGGTCATGTGAACATCCTTTACGTCAAATCCAGCCAGGTACATCGCATTCGCCAGTTCCCTTTCAGAATTACTGCCTTTTTCACGAAGTACTGCTGCCTTTGGACGTGGTTTGGTTTCGTCAATTGCAGGCTTTTTGCCGTCAAACTGCGCAGGGAATTTGTAGCGCAATACGTGGTGTTTGTAGTTATCGAAACGTTCTTTCGCCAGCTCCGGCTTGGTTTGTTTTTTATCCAACAAATAAGAAGTCTTAAACCAGACATCGCGCAGTTGATCGATATCAAAATCCCATTTGCCGGTCGCGTCTTTAACAGTTAATGTTGAGGCCAGGTTTACATTTCCGATTTTATGGAAAGCAACTCCATTCGCCTCTAGAATCGCTTCTGCACTTTCGTCCGCCTGAAAAACGATCCCTATGTTTTCTGCAAAAAGCTTTTCGATAATATCCTGGTCACCCAGGTCAGACAAGTCAATGCTGGCGCCCAGGTCACGATCCGCAAAACACATTTCCAGTAAAGTCGTAATCAATCCGCCGCTGCCGATATCATGGCCAGCCTGGATTTTTCCTTCCTTGATCAAACTTTGAATCGTATTGAATGCATTTTTGAGTTTATCCGCATCCTGAATATCAGGTGTTTCTGTACCAATCTTATTCAGGATTTGCGCAAATGAAGAGCCGCCAAGTTTATAAGTATCGCCCGATAAATTGATATAGTAAATCGAACCGCCCGACTTCTTCAAAACAGGCTCCACAACTGCACGGATATCATCGCAATGCCCGGCTGCTGAAATAATCACAGTACCTGGCGCGATCACTTCGTCGCCTTTGTATTTCTGCTTCATCGAAAGCGAATCTTTGCCAGTCGGGATATTGATTCCCAGACTGATTGCAAAATCCGAGCAAGCTTTTACGGCTTTATACAATCTGGCATCCTCGCCCGCATTCCGGCAAGCCCACATCCAGTTAGCCGAGAGCGAAACGCTTTTCAGACCGTCCTGCAATGGTGCCCAAATAATGTTGGAAAGTGCCTCAGCAATCGCATTGCGACTCCCCGCCGCCGGGTCGATCAACGCCGAAAGTGGCGCGTGGCCGATTGAAGTAGCGATTCCATCTTTCCCCTGAAAATCCAGCGCCATTACGCCCACATTGTTCAAAGGCAATTGCAGCGGACCAGCGCATTGCTGCTTGGCCACGTGGCCGCCTACGCAACGGTCTACTTTATTGGTAAGCCAGTCTTTGCTCGCAACCGCTTCCAGTTGCAGCATTTGTTCAAGGTATGCATGCAGCTTCTCAATTTCGTAAGTCACTGGTTCATAGCTCCTGTCAATGGTTTTGTCGTCCATGATCGTCTTCGGCGAGCTGCCGAACATGTCCTCCATTTTCAGGTCCATCGGTTTCGCGCCGGTCTTCGCAGACTCGAATATAAACCTATGTGAGCCAGTTACTTCACCCACATTATATAGCGGCGCACGCTCGCGTTCCGCAATGCGTTTCAGCGTTTCCAGATTCTCCTTGCTGATTACGAGTCCCATTCTTTCCTGGGATTCGTTACCAATGATTTCCTTGGCCGAAAGCGTTGGGTCGCCAACCGGAAGTTTATCAAGATCAATATTACCGCCTGTTTCTTCCACCAGCTCAGAAAGACAGTTCAAATGACCGCCTGCGCCGTGGTCGTGAATGGAAACAATGGTATTATTACCACTTTCCACCATCCCGCGCACTGCATTAGCGACGCGTTTCTGCATTTCAGGATTGGATCTTTGAATTGCATTCAGCTCAATTCCTGAGCCAAATGCCCCGGTATCAGCAGACGAAACTGCCGCACCGCCCATTCCGATTCTATAATTTTCCCCTCCCATTACCACAATTTGGTCGCCGACTTCGGGAGTTGATTTTTTAGCCTGATCCGCCTTTCCGTAACCGATACCGCCCGCTTGCATGATCACTTTATCGTAACCCAACTTGCGGCCCTGCTCTTCATGTTCGAATGTCAACACCGAACCTGCGATAAGGGGCTGGCCAAATTTATTTCCAAAATCGGTTGCTCCGTTGGAAGCTTTGATCAGGATATCCATCGGTGTCTGATACAACCATTGACGCTCCTCTACCCCATTTTCCCACGGGCGATTTTCTTCCAAACGTGATAATGCAGTCATATAAACCGCAGTTCCCGCCAATGGCAAAGAACCTTGTCCGCCCGCCAACCTGTCCCGGATTTCGCCGCCAGAACCTGTCGCTGCTCCATTGAAAGGCTCTACCGTCGTAGGGAAGTTATGCGTCTCCGCTTTCAGGGAAAGTACGGATTCAAAATCTTTGATTTCATAGTATTCAGGAACATCAGGTCTCTTGGGCGCAAATTGCTGCACAACGGGACCTTTCACAAAAGCCACATTGTCTTTGTAAGCCGAAACGATCGAGTTTGGATTGGCTTCCGACGTTTTTCTGATTAGCTTAAAAAGAGAAACCGGCTGCTCTTCGCCATCAATCACAAATACACCATTAAAAATCTTGTGGCGGCAATGCTCGGAGTTGACCTGCGAAAAGCCAAAAACTTCTGAATCCGTCAGCTTGCGATTGAGCTTTTCAGCGAGTTTGTTGAGATAGTCAACCTCCTCGTCACTTAGCGAAAGTCCCTCCTGCTTGTTATAAGCAGCAATATCCTCAATTTCAAGAATCGGTTCCGGCTGAATGTTGATCGTGTAGATATCCTGGTTCAGCTCGCTGTATTTCTGCGAAAGCATGGGATCAAAACCGGCGTAATCCGCATCGACTTTCTTGAATTCCTCGATGCGGATAATACCCTGAATATCCATATTCTGCGTGATTTCCACAGCATTGGTGCTCCACGGCGTGATCATTGCGGCACGCGGACCAACAAAAAACTCCGTGATGGTTTGCTCATCCCGGAGTTCTGCGCCGCCAAAAAGCCAGCTTAATTTGGAAGTATCTGATTCTGTTAGCGTTCTCTCTATCTGGACCGCAAAAACAGTGTTCTGTTTGTCTGCAAAGAAGTAGATCATGGTATCGAATTATGGCGCAAAGGTAACGCTAATTTGGCTTTTTGGCTAGCGATAAACGTCTTTTCTGTCTTTGGAAATAACACCTTCAACCTTAACTTCTTACTTCACGACCAGCTGCACATCGATATTTCCGCGTGTCGCATTGGAATAAGGACAGATCTGATGCGCTTTTTCAACCAGCTCCTCCGCTTTCTCTTTTTCTACACCTGGTATCTCCACTTCCAGGATAACAGCCAGACCAAAGCCGCCATTGTCGATCTTGCCAATACTTACCTCGGCAGTCACAGTGCTGGTTACGCCGGTGATTTTTTCCTGACGCATTACTACGCCCAGTGCGCTGTCGAAGCAGGCTGCATATCCACCTGCAAAAAGCATTTCAGGGTTCAGATATTCGCCCGACGGGCCGCCCATTTCCTTAGGTACCCGCACATCGATATCCAGGACACCATTTTCTGATTTCACTTTTCCATTGCGGCCGCCGGTAGCAGTTGCTTTGGCGGTATATATTGGCTCAATTTTCATACAAATCCGTTTTTTGATTTAATTAATGAAGAACGTTCCCTTTTACAACCGCCAAACCTGCTGCCAGGTTCCGCACTCAACCTGCTGTCGATTTTAGTCCTTAAACACTGAGAAAATGCATATCTTGGCAGTATTGAAAGAAATTAAGCGTGATTATGAAACCATCCATTGCCGTACTTCCATTCGTTAACCTCAGCAATGATCCCGAGGAGGAATATTTCAGCGACGGTATTACCGAAGAAATCATCAACGTGCTCAGCCGCGTTCCGGGCTTGCAGGTAACCGGACGAACTTCTTCGTTTACTTTCAAGGGAACGAGCGATGATTTACGCTCCGTAGCCGCACAATTAAATGTAAACCACATCCTCAAAGGAAGTGTGTCGAGCGCTGGTAACCAGTTGCTGATCAATGCGGAACTCGTGAATGCGGCTGAGGAAACAGTGGTTTGGTCGGAGCAATATGATCGTACGCTGGATGATATTTTTGATGTGCAGGATGAAATCGCGCTGGCTATTTTGAGTGCGATCAAAGTGGAGCTTCTGGGCGAAGAACCTGCCGTAACATTTAAAAGATATACCAATAACAAAGACGCTTACCAGCTATACCTGCGCGGCCGGTTTTATCACAACAAGTTCGCCGGAAGCGACGAGTACCACAAAGCAATCAGCTACTTCCAAGCAGCGCTTGAACTGGATCCGACTTATGCCATAGCTTACGCCGGCATTGCCTCCTGCTACCTGAATATGTGGTTTTACAGACATATGCCAGCCGCCAAAGCACTGCCTTTCATGCAGGAAGCGACAGCCCAGGCACTTGCGCTGGACAGTGAAATTGCAGAAAGCTACATTGCATTGGCCCGCATGCGGATGCTCTATGAATGGGATTTTGGCAGCGCGGCGAACGCATTTAAAAAAGCAACCGACCTGAACTGGAATACTGCCGAGCTGCACGTGCAGTTTGCATTGTACTGGGGCCTGCTGGGCCACGCTTCCATGGCGGAGAAAGAGATTGGGACAGCACTGGAACTCGAACCATTCTCGCTGATCAACAACTTTTATGCAGGTTACGTATACTGGCTTTCGGCCAATTTCGAAAAGGCGGTTGCACAGGGAAGAAAGCTCACGGCGCTGGAATCCAACTTCTGGGGCGGACACATGATCACCGGCGCAAACCTGATTACGATGCAGGACTACGCTGCCGCCCAGGAAGCACTCGAAACTGCATTGGAGATCAATTACAATGGCATTACCCTAAGTGCCTGCGGCGCATTGTTCGGATTATCGGGCGAGCATGAAAGTGCGCGCGACATACTTACTCAAATGAATGCGCTCAGCAAAACGCAGGTGGTTTCCAATTACGATATGGGCATTGTGCACGCAACATTAGGCGATGCCGACATCGCAGTTGAATATTTCCAGACTGCCATCAGTCAGCACGAGCCGCCGATGCTTTTTTTCAAATACATTGTGAGAGACTGGCTCAAAGGATCGCTGCACGATCCGCGTTACGATATGCTGGTGGAGGTAATTATGCACTAATAAGCCAGCAACCTGCCGCACGCAATCACCGCGACCCAGACAGAGATAGAGACCAATGCAGAAAGTCTTGAAGACGCCGGAAGTGCGGTCATTTCTCCTTCGGCTTGGGTGATTTTATAAATGAACCTATGGAAAATCCAGGCATTCAATGCAGCTACCGCAATCAATGCGAGCTTTAACCAGAATGTAAAATCAGTACCCAGCGCCTGTGCATTGGTGATGAAAAGCAGCAGGCCTGATGGTATAATCAGGATCAGTCCACGCTGGGACCAGGGCAGCAGATATTTTGCCATCCCACTCACCGGCAAGTCCCTGGAATAGCCCAGCAGGCGCAGATCAAAGAGAAAAGCTGCGCCCACTAGCATAACTATACCCAGTATATGGATAATTTCCAATACCGGGTACAGGTACAAAGATTGCCGGATACCAACAGCCCAGGAAGATTTTTCGAGCCATTCCAGTAGCTCCACTAGCGCAACTCAAATTTCTTTCCGTCCACAAAAATGCGTTCGGCACGCATTTCATTTTTTTCTGTTTTGTGCGGATAAGCGACCAGTCGCACGTCGGTACCTTTGGTAATCATATCCGCAGTCAGCCCGCGATCGGTCATGCGGCTGGTGGGTGCGAGAAAAACGGTGATCATATCCTTCTTGTACTTCACTTTCGCCAGCACGTGCGGGTTTTCGTAAATCGATTCCTCTATTTTAGTTTTAAAATCAGTCGGCTTGGTCTGGTCGTAATCGGCCCAGCCGTGATGCAGAAAGGTAAATGAGGCCAGGAGTAACACTGCACAAGCCAGGCCAAGTTTTTTCAGGTGAGTCATAACACGTTGATTTTAGTGTATTTAAATGTAACCAAACTTATCCGTGTTTTGAAATTAATTACTGCCAAAATCCTATACGAAACCTTTTGCCTATATTTACCCGACAATCAACTCTTGTAAATTTTGAAATACATTCTCGCGTTTTTCCTTCTTATTTCTGTCAGTCAGGTCTTCGCCCAGGACGGTATGTTCCCGTTAGACCAGGAAAAAAACATCCGTTATTCCGACTCAGGTCAGCCGAAACTTTCCAAAGCCGAGATTTACAAGAAAATGCAGGATTGGGTTTCCAAAACCTTCGGCAACTACCAGAATGCGGTGACTTTTGAAGATGCGGCTGCGGGCAAGTTGCGCGTCACAAGCTATGTGCCTGTCATCCACGCAGATTACGCCTATGTACGTTTTGATCTCACGATCAGCTGCACAGACAATCAATATGAGGCGGTTATCTCCAATCTCGACGGGGTATCTCCCATTCACAGCCCGGTGCGGCTTACCGCAAAAGACAATGAGCGTATTTCAGCCCGGGAAGTCCTGATAAAAGCTGAAAATAGCAAGAAAAAGCGCAGTGAAATGGAAGATGAGCTCAAACTCCTGAAAGCAGATAACGACGGAATCAATACCGCGATGTACAACCTGCTGGGCAGCATCAAGCAGTATACTAATTAAGACCTTTCCACTTCGCTAATACCATATCGGCGATTATTTCATATCCTTTGTCAGATGGATGCAGACCGTCGTAGGTCATGTTGATCGCTTCCGGAGGATATGGATATTCGTCTTTTTCGGGATCGAATGGAATGTTGGTATAATCGGGGTAAGTATAGTTCTGATATTGGCCATTCTCCGGATTTTTCAGCCTTTTAAAATTGACCATATTCTCGTGCGTCATCCCGCTTTCGTGATATAAATCCACCACAGACATTTTCTCTTTCAGTCCAATTTCCAGGATCGCATTCGCTACCTGTTCCAGCGTCTGGTCGCGTTTCGACTTGTACGATCCGTACGCATTGTTTTTGGCATTATTGATATAAACAAAATCTCCGCGCTGCATGGGTGTGATCAAAATGATATCCGCATTCCTGTTCAGATCCCGCAGCTTGTTAGTAATTACCCGAAATGCACCATACACGGTTGAAGCGCCATTCTGGTTGTTATAATCGGCCATGGTGCCAATCGGCTTACCTTGCCACCAGTCGTTCGTTCCCAGGAAAATAGTGTAAACATCCGCTTTCACCAGTCCGAGCGACTCGATCCTTTCGGCAATATTAATGGAAGTCCAGCCATTGTGCCCCTGGTTGATGTACTCGATATCAGGATGTTTTTCGGTGATCAGACTGAGGTACCCTTTGGTGACGCGATTGCCGGTTTCGTCTTTGTGATCGTTCAAATAAGTAATGGAATCGCCGATTGCCACCCAGGTTATTTTCGCCGGCGCGGCACTAAAACAAACAGCCGCCAGCAACAGCAGCAGGAAAACACTTTTTTTCATTGGAATAAAGAAGTTCAAGACCGAATAGAGGAATGCATAAGTGCCGTTATTCTACTTATCTCACAAAAATTTCTCGTAAATAGCAAAGTGAAAGCCAGCCGCTTCTCAAACCAACCAAACGCTCGCCGCTCATGAAAAAAGTGCTGCTCCCATTGATCTTCCTCATTGCAATCCAAGCTGTAAAGCCCGCCTTTGCACAGGATATGCAGGAAAAATACCGCCCTCAATTTCACTTTTCACCCAGGTCTAACTGGATGAACGATCCCAATGGAATGGTCTTCCACAACGGCACCTACCATCTTTTTTTTCAGTACTATCCCGATGATAAAGTGTGGGGGCCAATGCACTGGGGGCACGTTACAAGCAAGAACCTAATAGCCTGGAAAGAGCAGCCCATTGCTTTATATCCAGACAGTCTGGGTTACATTTTCTCAGGAAGTGCAGTGGTAGATGCGGCAAATACATCGGGCTTTGGCAAAGATGGTAAAGCGCCGCTGGTTGCCATTTTCACGCACCATAATCCCGTTCTCGAAAAACAAAAAACAGGCAAACACGAATATCAAAGTCTGGCTTACAGCCTTGATGACGGCAAAACGTGGACTAAATACAGCGGCAATCCTGTACTGCCGAATCCGGGAATTACCGACTTCCGCGACCCGAAAGTAAGCTGGTACGAGCCTCAAAAAAAGTGGATCATGACGCTGGCCGCCAAAGACAGGATCACGTTCTATTCTTCCCCAAACCTGAAAGACTGGACGCGTGAAAGTGAGTTTGGTGCAAATGAAGGCGCGCACGGCGGCGTTTGGGAATGCCCCGACCTTTTCCCGATCACGCACAATGGGAAACAAGTGTGGGTACTGATCGTCAACATCAATCCTGGCGGACCGAATAAAGGTTCAGCTGGACAATATTTCCTGGGAGACTTTGATGGAAAAACCTTCAAATCGAACTCGGCAGAAACAAAATGGCTGGACTTCGGCGCTGATAATTATGCAGCTGTCACATTTTCTAACACTGGTAACCGCCGCATTCTGATGGGTTGGATGAGCAACTGGCAATACGCAAACCAGGTACCTACTCACCCGTGGCGCAGCGCGAACACAGTAGCGAGGGAGCTTGGTTTGAAGGCGGTTGACAAAGAACTGCACCTAACTTCGGTACCTGTCAAAGAGCTCGACCTGCTTGCCAGCGGCGGCTTTTCCGAGAAAAGTGTGCAAGTAAAAGGAGAGACAAACCTCACATCCAAAGCAAAAAACAGCACCGGATTGTTCAGGCTGGATTTTGAAGCGGGTTCAGCCGCAGATTTCAGTATTGTGTTGTCCAATAAAGCCGGGAATGAGTTGACGATCGGGTTCGACAAGGCCGCTAATCAATATTACACCGACCGTTCCAGATCCGGCAAAGTCGATTTTGAAAAAGGATTTGGTGTAAAACACACTGCGCCACGCATTTCGAAAGACAAGAACATCTCACTCACGCTCATTGCTGACGCAGCTTCTATCGAGCTTTTTGCTGACGGCGGACTCACCGCGATGACGGAGATCTTTTTCCCTGACGAGCCGATGTCAGAGTTACGCGTGAAGTCTGTTTCAGGAACTACCTTATCAAACGTGAAATATTCGAAACTCAAATCTGCATTATAAAGCTCGGCTGCGCGGGATATGAAGAAGCAAATCCTGCGCAGTTTCAAGTTCCAGCGCATTAGAGAATGAAGACGGCTACCGTTTTGTTTCCTGCGAAATTCGATTTTGCCAAACAACAAAAAGTACCGGCGCCAGTATCTCGACCGGAATGAAAAAATTGAAGGGAAAGGGCGGTAACCCGTAGTTGTAAACCGAGATGAGACGAGCGATACCACCCAAACAAATCACGCCGCAGATGATCCTCAATGCACTTACCTGCTTTTCAATAGTCGGAATGATCGCGTAAATGGAAATGCCCAGACCGACCGAAATCCCATTTAAAAACCTGAGATTACTATCCAGGAGCACATAGTCCGGCGACTTTATGCTCCGGTAAAGCGGATTTTCTATTCCCAATAAACCCAGAATGCCCGTGAGCAGCGGGGCCAATGCCGAAATGGACAGTACGATCTGAAATATTCTTCTGCTGCGCCGATTTGTATCTGACATGCTGTGGTGGATTAAAGCACAATTCGCCGCCAAAGCATTAAAACCGTTCCAATTTGGCGGATGCATTACGTAGCAGCGATCTTACTTTCTCAACCTGCATTCAAAGATGATTACCGGATTTGTCCAATCCTTTCGAAAGATCCTTGCTTAATCAGGTGTTAATCTCGTTTTTTGTTGCCAATAATTATGATGACAAAAGGAACTCCCGCTGGAATCACCACAGGTGCGGCCCAGCAAACTGCCTACTCCGTTCTGTATTCAATCAGTCTGGCGCATTTGCTCAATGATATGTTGCAGGCCGTTATCCCGGCGATTTACCCGCTGATCAAGAACAGCTTTCATCTTGATTTTGCACAAATCGGGATGGTAACACTGGTATTTCAGCTTACCGCCTCCATTCTTCAACCGTTCGTGGGATTTTATACCGACAAATACCCGAAACCATTTTCACTGGCGGTGGGAATGGGCATTTCACTGCTCGGGCTTGTAAGTCTTTCCTACGCGTCCAGCTACTACTGGATACTTGGTTCAGTCAGTCTAATTGGAATGGGATCTTCCGTATTTCACCCTGAATCTTCCCGCGTTGCCTACCTGGCATCGGGCGGCAAGCGCGGACTGGCGCAATCCATTTTTCAGCTGGGTGGAAATGCGGGAAGTGCATTGGGACCGTTACTGACTGCACTCATTGTGGTACCTTATGGTCAGCAGAGTGTGATGTGGTTTACAATTCCCGCGATACTTGCCATATTCATTCTCACCCGGATCGGAAGCTGGTACAAAAGTGTAGCATTGCCCAAAGCTGCAAAAGCGATCAAGGAAGTATCTACCGGGCTGAGTCGCAGGAGAGTGGCCATTTCCATGTTGATTTTGTTGCTGCTGATCTTCTCAAAGTACTTTTACCTGGCCGGAATGACCAGCTATTTCACTTTTTACCTGATGGACAAATTTGATCTGAGTGTGAAAAGTGCGCAGATCCAGCTGTTCATTTTCCTTGCTGCAATTGCGGTGGGTACATTTGCGGGCGGTCCGCTGGGAGACAAGTTCGGCCGCAAGTACATCATCTGGATTTCCATTCTCGGCGCAGCGCCATTTACACTGCTGCTCCCCTACGCCAATCTTTTCTGGACCACCATTCTTTCCATTTGTACAGGGCTGCTTATTTCTTCTGCATTCTCAGCGATTATCGTGTATGCCCAGGAATTGATGCCGGGCAAAGTGGGTATGATCGCCGGACTGTTCTTTGGCTTTGCTTTTGGAATGGGCGGGTTGGGTTCTGCATTGCTGGGTAAGCTGGCCGATCAAACCAGTATCAGCTATGTATTTGACGTGTGCTCTTATCTGCCGCTGATCGGCATATTGACGTATTTCCTTCCAAATGTAGAAAAACAACACTCAGCCGCATAGCGACTGAGTGACTGGATTATTTAGCTGTTAAAACATACTCTTTGCCTGGCTCTGTCATGAAATCAAACGAGAGCTTATCCAGGGGCTTTTCGGGTTTGGCAGCTGTTTGTATGTTTTTGTAAAAAGGATTGGCATTCTCACCGCTAGCCGCCTTAAGCGCCTTTTTATTAAGCTTCAATGCATTTGGAACTGCAATGCGGCAGTTTCCGCCAAGTTTCGAGCGAACTGCCAGCCTGGTGATCCTGCCTTGCGCCCAGGTAACATCAAGCTCAAACCCGCCTCTTGCTTTCAGGCCTTTCACCTCACCGGTTTCCCAATTATCGGGTATCGCCGCAAGTACATTAACAACGCCGTCGTGGCTTTGCAGCAGCATTTCTGTTATGCCGGAGGTACCGCCAAAGTTACCGTCGATCTGGAATGGCGGGTGCGCATCCAGCAGGTTCGGGTAAGTCCCGCCGCCGTTCGCATAGTCGGTACCTTCCACGCCGGTCAGTTTCAACTGTTCGCGGATCAGCTTATAAGCATGGTTTCCATCCAGCAAACGCGCCCATACATTGATTTTCCAACCTTTGCTCCACCCGGTGCCGCCGTCGCCGCGCAGTTCCATGGTTTTGCGCGCCGCCTGTGCGTACACCGGCGTGTATACCGGCGAGATCTGGCGGCCGGGAAACAAACCATACAAATGCGATATGTGACGGTGCTCAGGTTCTGCTTCCTCCCAATCCTTATACCATTCCTGTAAATTCCCCTTCTTGCCAACTTGCATCGGGAACAGCTTGCTACGCTTTTCAATCAGCATCTGGCGGAATTCCGCATCGGTACCTGTCTTTTCCGAGGCTTCGATCAGGTTCGTAAACAGATCCCAGATAATTGCCATATCCATTGTGGTAGCCACTGAAACCGACCCTTTGTAGCCTTTTTCGTCTATGAAGATATTTTCGGGCGTGGTTGCCGGCGAAGTGACCAGTCTGCCGCTTTTGTCTTCTATCAGCCAGTCCAGACAAAACAATGCAGCCGACTTCATGATCGGATAAGCAGTTTTGGTTAAAAATGCCTGGTCGCCCGTAAACTGGTAATGCTCCCACAAATGCTGGCAAAGCCACGCACCTCCCATTGGCCAGTTGGCCCACGACGGACTGCCGCCGACAGGGTTCGCCGTAGCCCAGATATCTGAATTATGGTGCAGCACCCAGCCTTTTGCATTGTAAAAGTTCTTCGCGGTTTCCGTACCCGTCACCTGCATCCTTCCGATCATATCCAGCAAAGGTGTGTGCAGCTCCGACAAATTGGCCGTTTCTACCATCCAGTAATTCATCTGGGTATTGATGTTGGTGGTAAAATTGCTGCTCCACGGCGGTCTTACTTCCCGGTTCCATATTCCCTGCAAATTGGCCGGGATACCGCCCGGCCGCGAGCTTGAAATCAGCAGGTACCTGCCAAACTGAAAATACAATGATTCCAGACCAGGATCTTTCCCGCCTTCCGCATAGTTTTTCAGGCGTTCGTCCATGGGTCTGTCCTGCACCAGGTTACCATTGAGCACCAGACTCACACGATTGAACAGCGACTGATAATCAGCAATGTGTGCATTTTTTATTATGTCAAAAGTTTTGCTTCCTGCCCCTGCCAGATAGCGTTCCACAAGCTCGGTTTCGTTCTTTCCTTCCTTATCTGGACATTTATCAAAACCATTAAAACTGGTAGCGGCAGAAACGAGCAATATCACGTCGCTGGCATTGCTTACATGCACGCCGGCACTGTCGGTTTTTACCTGACCGTCGCTTTCCTTCACTTTCACGCGCAGCTCAAAACGCATCCCCCGGCATTGCGCTGGATCATTGTAAATAACGGGTATCTCCATCGATTGCAGGTAGCTTGGATCGGTATGCGACGGCGCCTGGCCTTTCATAGCAACCTGGTCGGGTGCGATCACCTGCTGGTTGTGTACCAGCGGACTTGTAGCCGAAGCCGTGAAATTCAATGCGCCCTTTTTGCTGGCTTTCAGCCTGACCACCATCACCTGATCCGGCGCTGAGATGAATATTTCGCGGGTATAATCTACTCCGTCGACCGTGAAGCTGGTGAGTGACAATGCATTTGAAATATCCAGCTCGCGGCGGTATGCACTGGATGTCCCTTTTAACTCGTGGCTGATCAGCAGGTCGCCCAGCGGCTCGTACGATTCTGTAAACGGGCCCTGGATCTTCTTGGTAAGTTCTTCTGCAAGCTTGTAATCCTCGTTTTCAAGCGCCTTCCGCACCTGCGGGAGGTATTTCACAGCTTCGGGGTTAGGATTCCTGTTCACCGGTCCACCCGACCACAGTGTTTCTTCATTCAGCTGGATCAGCTCCTTTTCCACCCCTCCAAAAACCATCGCCCCAATTCGCCCATTTCCGATCGGCAGTGCCTCATTCCAGTTGCGCGCAGGCTGTTTATACCAAATTTTTAATCCCTGCTGGGCCGCTGCAAACTGGCTGCTCAACAGGATAGTACATGCAATAAATGTAGCGCCGAGCAGTACGCTTTGTTTCTTCCGTTTAAAAATTCGCATCATTTTATTTATTCAATTAAAAAAAGCCGGGTTTGGTAATCCTGTCATTCCGCGTAATCAGGCGTATTGGGGACCAGCCCTAATATTCCTAAAAAGTCCATACAGCCCGCTTTCACCTTGTATGCACGGCTTTTATTTTCATCTCCATACGTTCGCCCCGACTTCTGTACCGCTTTCACTGTATCGATAAAAGGCTGCTTGTCAGGAATGTAGAGCAGGTAATTGATCGCCATCAAAGCCAGTTCTGCATTGTCGGATCGCATTGATTTTTTCAACAGATCAGCTGCCCGCGCGTAGCCGAATAGCTCAAAAGCAATAGCAGCTGCGGTAACAGCTACCGGCGGGTAAGTATCCCCTACCGAACGCTGAATCATTTCCTGGTAAGGCCTTAATAATGCGGCACTCTGCGCACGGAGCCCGAGCATTGCCCAATAACGAACGATCTTGTCCGGGCTCGATAACAGTTTCAGCTGCTGAACAGCCACACTCTTCCCTCTCCTCCCGCAAAGCTCCGCTGCATTCATGATTTCCTTCAAAGCATATTCCCTTTCCGATAACCTGAACTGATAAGGCGTGGATTTGGCCGAGATCAATGCGATTTCATATTCGGGTAAAAACATTACATCGCGCGCGCTGGTCAGGTCAGTGCGCAGCATTGTTCGCATCCGGTCGGCTACCGTACGAGCACGCGGCTCGTCGATCAGGTTTTTTGTTTCCCAGGGATCCGCATGGATGTCAAAAAGAAACTCGGCCGGTCTCGGCGCAAAGAGACTGGCCTGCCAATCATTGAGCTCCTTACCTGCCAGATCCTTCCGCATTTGCTGCTTGATATCCGCAATTTCCATATACCTGATGTAGCGCAATTCAGGCATAAACGGCATGTAATTGCGCGAGTACATATACTTTCCGTCCGTCACGCTGCGTACCATATCAATCCCGTTGTCGGAGCGATCGGATGATAGAATGAGGTGATCCACAGGCGCAGACCGCTGCGGACCGATCAGCTTTCTGCCTTTCATGTAAGCGGGTTGCCGGCCGCCTGCAATGCTGATCAGCGTCGGGGCGAGATCTTCGAAACTGATCAGTTCGTCGGTGATACCGCCAGCCCCCCAGGGCGACAGGTGCTGGTACATCGGCGGGAACCAGATCACGAACGGTACACGGTACCCCAGATCTATTCCGTTTGTCTTGCCTCTCGGAATGCCTTCGCCGTGGTCGCCAAAGAAGAAAATGATGGTACTATCCCTGAGCTTTTCATCTTCCAGCCTTTTCAGCAGCTTTCCGATCTTTTTGTCCGTCAGTTTCAGCGAATTGTACACGCGTGCAAATTGCTTCCGCATCTCCGGACTGTCCCGGTAAATGGGCGGCATATCAAATGCGTCTTCACCAATGCGCTCCTCTTCTGAAAGCTCGGCGAGCACCTCCTTTTCATATTTGGCATAAGGATCCGTCATCGTTCTCGATTGATGCGAATCGTTGAAATTGAACACTGCAAAAAATGGCTGTCCTGCTTCCCGGTTCCACCAGCCCGCTTTTCCCGAGCTTTCGTCCCAGACATCGGCGATGAACTCCTTTTCGTCGGCTACATTATAATCGGTCTTCGCATTGTTTGAAGTGTGGTATCCCGCTTGTTTCAAATAATAAGGAAAACCATGCATATCTGCCGGAAGCCGGTAATTGCTGCGGTGATTGCCTGTTCCTGTTTCATAGGTTTTCACACCTGTGATCAATGCGGTGCGGCTCGGGGAGCACACGGTACCAGTGGAAAATGCATTGGTAAACCTGATCCCGGCGCCTGCCAGCGCGTCCATCACCGGTGTTTTTGCATCTCGATTACCATAACAGCCCAAGAAATGCGGCGAGGTGTCTTCGATGGTGATCCAGAGTACATTTGGTTTTTTCTGTGCGAGTAAAGCATTTGAAAAAACAAACAGCAGCAGGCACAAACCTATTTTCATTTTCATGATCAGCTTCTTTTTACTAAAACAATATCCCCGCCACAGGCGCAAACCGCTCCGGTATCTCATCCTCATCCAGCATTTCTTTTAGATCAATCTCGATGTTGCGGACGATTGTAGCCAGCGGCGTATCATTTAAAAGACCTTCAAAAGGATTCTCGCTGATATCGCCGACGTATTCCATAAACATAAATACCCATGAAACGATCATATTAAACGGGATCAGCAAAAACATATAACGCTCTCCCAAATCGACAAACTGCGGCAGCAAGCCAAATGGAAGCAGGGTCATGAAAACGAAAATGAACAGGTTGGAGGTAGTGGCGTACTGCCTTGGAAATGGCGTGTTTTTGATTCGCTCGCTTTTGCCCTGCTCGTCGTACAGCTGCGAAATCAATCCCTGCAATGCAACATGCTGATATCCGTCAATGCGTCCATCCTTGCGCAATGCAGCGATGTTCCTGGCCTGGCAGTCGAGCAGCTGCGTGGGCATATTCGTCTTATCTTTCAAATTCGCCAGCTCGTCTGGAGGTAAATGCCGCGCGATCTCTGCGTCGCAAATAATCTTGACGCGATTCAATGCAGTACGTTGCCGCTGGCTGGCTCTGTCTTCATGTTCCCAGCTGGTACGCCTCGCCATCGAATTGCGCAATGCATACAGCCATGCAATGTGCCGGTAAATGATCTTTCTCACTTCGGCACCGGTCTCATAATCCGCATTACTGTGGGAAAATGCCCGGACAGCCGCGCTGAAAGACCGGCTGTGGTTTGTGATCGCGCCCCAGATCTTGCGTGCTTCCCAGCTGCGATCGTACGATTGGTTGTTTTTGAAACCCACAAAAAAAGCAGTGGCCGTACCTACCAGGGACACCGGCAGCCATGGAACTGCCACCCACTGCCAGCCGAGGTATTGATAAATAAAAATGGCGGTAGATCCAGTGGCGAGCGAGAATAAAACCATCCGCCACGAATAGAAGTAGATGATTACAGGAGACAGGTAACGATTTACGTACATAGTAACAGGAGTTATATTAAGAGAGTGAGTAGCCCTGATAAATGCTGATAATTTATCCAAAGCTACTCACAGAATAAAATGCGCCACGCTTTTTGGCAAAATTCCTACAACCGGAATGCGCCCGGTGTCGTGCTGGTTTGCTTCTTGAAGAAGTGATTGAAATGGGCTGGTTCGTCAAATCCCAGACAGAAACTGATTTGTGAAATGTTCCAGTCGGTATGCAGCAGCAATGCTTTTGCCTCGGCAGCTACCCGCTCTGCAATGTGCGCGGTAGTTGTTTTTCCGGTAGTCAGGCGCACGGCCCGGTTGAGGTGATTGGTATGTACGTTAAGACTCGCGGCATAATCACCGGCAGAGCGCAGGCGGAGTTGTTGCGAGGGCGTTTCAATGGGAAATTGCCTTTCGAGTAAATCCGAGAAAACCGCTGTGATCCGTGCGTTGGCGTCTGCATTCTGGTACAGACTTTCCGATGGATTCATTTTCAAAGCAGTATGCACGATCTCCATGATGTAGTTACGAATGAGGTCGAACTTGAATGTATAATCCGAGCCCATTTCGGTCATCATTTTTCTGAATATCGCGTCAACCTGCCTGTCCTGCTCTTCATTCAGCAGGTAAGCGGGCTTGGCGCCGATCTGAAACATCGGGAGCTCCTTGATATCGCCGCGGATTACCTCATTGAAAAATGCTTCTTTGAAAATGCAGAAGAAACCCGTGCTGTTATCAGTGAGCTTCTCGTACTTATACGGCACACTGGGATTAAAGAACATGAGCGTGGTACCATCCACTTCCAGCGATTTGTCTGCGTAATGGTATACGTGCTTGCCGCGCATGATCGATATTTTGTAAAAATCCCTGCGGTTGTACTGTACCTGCGCATTACATCCCCAGTCCCAGTCTTCCAGATTGAACACGTTAAAATGCCCTACGTCCTTTTTCAGATTTTCGGGCATCCAGTTGAACTTGTGCTGGTAAAATTCTTCCAGTGATTCAATTGCCATGATCTTGCATTGTTATATACCTGCAACTCATTTGCGGTAAAATGTGTACCCGCCGTGTTGCAGCGTATTTTCATCGGTAAAATTGCCGTCGGCTTCAAAGCCGGAATCGTCCCAATAATAAATATAATCTCCCGTAATTTCATACCTGCCGGTATACGCACTTTCCCGGTTGCCGCGTGCCTCGTCGTAGCGGCCGCCAGGGAGCAGCTGCTGCCTGATATGTCCGTCGGCAGTCTGCCACATTCCGATATAGCTTGTTTCTGTTTTCATAAGTGATTTTTGGTTTGATGAAATTGGTACCCGCCGGCTGGCAGGTACCGGCTGATTTAGAAGTTGGTAGCAGTGGCAAGTGCGCGCTGGGCTTCCATTTCCTGCTGCACCAATGCGATCTTCTGCCCGGCAAGTCCGTATGCATCTTCGCCCAGGAACAAATGAAAAGGCGGGGCAGCCTGCCCGGAGACGGAAATGAAAACAGCAGCCGCTTTTTCAGGATCGCCCGGCTGATTGGCATTAATGCTGTTTTGGTGCGCCTGCTGTGACTCGCGTACATTGGTATACTCCGTCATTTCTTTCTGCGGCGTGTTCAAAGAACCTGCGCCAAGGAAGTTAGTCCGGAAATAACCCGGCATAACCAGCGTGACATGAATTCCGAAAGGCGCCACCTCGTGAAACAGCGATTCAGAAAAACCATGCACGGCGAACTTCGTGGCACAATAGATACCGAAGCCAGGAAAGCCACCTGCGAAACCGCCTATGGAAGAGATATTGAAAATGTGGCCCGACTGCTGGTTACGCATTTGAGGCAACACCTGACGGATCAGATTCAATGCACCGAACACATTGATATCGAAGTTAGCTCTGGCTTCCGCATCCGAAAGTTCTTCCAGAGCGCCCGTCAGGCCGTAACCTGCATTGTTTATCAGCACATCAATCCGCCCAAAAGCAGTGATGGTGTTGGCTACTGCCAGCTGTACATCAGCTTCGTTGGTCAGATTCAATGATAATGGAAGAAAATCGCTGCTATCAACGCCGACAGCGTCTTTCAGCTCGGACAGATTGCGGGAAGTAGCTGCCACTTTTTGTCCTTGTGCAAGGAGTTGTTTTGCCAATGAAAGGCCGAGTCCCTTGGACGCGCCTGTGATAAACCATACTTTTTGAGTGCTCATAACTTTGTGTTTTTGGTTGTCACAAAGTTGGCATCAAAGGCAGGCAGCGTGTTTGTCCGCTTCAAACCAATGCTTGCGAAATTCAAACAATTGAAGAATCAGATCTCAATCGGCTGCATTTCATTGCCCGTAGCTGAACGTTCCCGGATTTTACAATAAACCTGAACAAAGTAGGCGGTTTTGAGGATTGCGAATGTAAATCCCCTGGCCCCGTCGCGAAAGCCGCCCATGAGTATGAAGCTCCCGAAGAAAAAGGCCGGACCGATCAGTGGCGTGGCGAAGAACCTGTATTTCAGTCGCTGCTTCCATGTAAAATGCTGGAGTGCGAAAGTTTCAGAAGATAATTTAAGAAAGCGCGCTGCTTCCCAGCTTGCGTATGCATTGTGCTTGTCAATATAATGCGCCACACCGCGGAAATCCTGGTGGTCTATTTTGCTGTCGATCACCCCTGCTTTCCCATTCAATACCGGGTGCTCATGGATTTCCATATCCAGGTGGCTCCATTGATTTTCCTCGATCCGCTCGTACTCGCCGCATCCAACCTTGAACAGAGCCAGCTTTCTGAGCGGGTACCCGCCTTTGAGTTCCTTACCCAAAAAGTAAATGGAGTATTTGAGCCAATATCCTACCAGATCTCCCGGCTGTAAAATGGCCCGCGCCAGTTCCGACTTGAAGGATTCGGTAAGGTATTCGTCCGCATCCAGGAACATCACCCATTTGGTTTCGGGGGTATGATATCTTAAAAACCAGTTTCGCTTTTTCGGGAACTGACCATTCCATTCAAAAATAAGGACTTCTGCTCCGAAATCGGTAGCGATCTCGCGGGTAAGGTCTGTGCTCATGGAGTCGATCACCACGATCTTCTGCGCGAGGTCTTTCCCGATCGCCCGCAAGCAGCCGGCCAGGTTTCTTTCTTCATTCCGGACCGGAATTACAATAGTCAGGTCAAGCGCCATAGCTAATGCATTTTGAATAATACTGTTAACTGTCAAACAAGCCTAGGCTTCACAGGTTTGCAGGGGTGACCGGAACAAATCGTCCATTCCGGCATATCCCGGTTAACCACCGACCGTGCCCCTATCACGCATCCTTCGCCTATATGCACGCCAGGATGAATGAATGCATCCGCTGCTATCCAGACCTGATCGCCAATGTAAATGGGTTTTGTAATCAATGGAAAACCCTTTTGCTCATAATCGTGGGTGCCCGTGCAAACGTGCGTCCCCTGCGAAATGACAGCCCGTCGCCCGATCGTAATTTTTTCCTGGCTATACAGGATCACTCCATTCGCAACGCCGCATTCATCTTCGAGCACCAGGTTCCAGGGAGCCCAGATTTTGACTCCAGGATAAATGTGAACGCCGCGGCCGACCTTTGCGCCAAAGCAGCGGAGCAAAAAAGACCGCCACGAATGCAGTGGACGGGGCGACCATTTGAAAAAAATACCCGCAGCCGACCAACTTAGCCTGGCCAGCCGGTTGCCAAATGAAAAAGACGGGCCCGTGTGGGTATCTACATTAACCATCATATACAATCAGAATGCTTTTGAAATCCTTCGATCGACCCTGAAATTCCTGCGACAAACACAGCTAACATACATGTATATACGCTGCATGTATTTCGATCAGAAACAATGCTAAGTTCTACCCCTGGTAAATGCAGGTTTGCCATTGTAAGCTTGCCGGTTCGGATGAGGCGAACGCGGCAAACTTACTATTTCTACAAAAATGCAAGGTGCAGATCGAAGCGCCAACAGGCAGTTGGCGAAAGGGACAAATGAGGCTTTCGAGCGGGCAGTGCAGGTATATTCTATTGGAAGAGCTGGGCAACATGCCGCCCTTCTATCCATTTCAGAAAGTCGCTCGCATTGGCCTTGCTGACGATCAAAGGCTCAGGTGTGGTGCAGGAAACGCCTATCAGCAGCTTGCGGCCAAAATATTGCTGAATGCTGATCACGGATTTTCTATGTACGATAAACTGCCTGTTGGCCCTGAAAAAGTCCCTGGGGTTGAGCGTTTCGAGGATATTGTTGAGGGTATCCCGCGTTTCGTACCGCGTGCAGCCGGCGAACACCGACACCTGGTAATTGTTGCTGCTCAGAAGAACCGCTCACGATCGTAATGCGCACCGGCACCCGGTTGGCCGCACAAAAATCTGCGAGGTCATCGACCAGCTTTTTCAGGAATGCGCTCTTCGGTGGTGTCCCGAAATAGAGAATGTGTTTTTCCTCAACAGCAGAACTCCTGTCGCCATTTTGATCCTTTAATAAAACGGGCACATTCCCGAACAAGCCCAGCGGAGCAGCGGTATAGTTCAGCCCTTTCAGTCGCCTGCGGTTAAAAGGAATGGTGACGTTAATTACTTCCGGTTGCATTTGCCGGATACTTTGCAAAATGGCCGATTTCTGCAGCTTGGCAAGCAGCCGCTCTTTCAGGTTCACGGGCTTATCGAGCCAGAGCTCGTGAAACATGACGTGCAGCCTGCGCTGCTCGGACAGCCGCCGGATACGCCACGGCAATCGCCACGGAAGCCCCTGACTGTCGAAGCCGTAAGAGACATATTGCAGACTGATCCAGTCGGGATCGACGGACGCTACAAAATGCGCTGCGGCCGCCAGGCGCTTTTCCCAGGCCAGCGAACTTGAAAACCTGAGCACCTCCACCTCCCGTTCTCCATCCAGCTGAGGTTCTTTCAGGCTCGCCGGGATCAGGTGTTTGTCATGCAAACCGATTACCAATGCACTATGTCCCTGCCTGATGAGCTCCGCAGCAAGGCGGCGCGTATAATCACCGACGCCGTCGCGGCCCGGCTCTACAGACGAACATATAAAAACCACTTTCATAAAATATCAGATATGATCTGTGACGTATTGTACAACCTCCGAGGACACCCGTTCCCACGTCCTGTCAGCCACTGCCGCTTTCGCCGCTGCACCAACGCGCTGCGTCAACTGCTCGTCTGCGAAACAGCCTGCAATAAGCCCGGCCAGCGCCTCTGCATTTGCAGGTTCGAACAAAAACCCTGTTTTCCCGTTTTCGATAAAATCCTTTTGCCCGCAGCAATCCGTGGTAATGCAGCATTTGCCGGCAGCCATGGCTTGTAAAATGCTGAGCGGCTGGCCTTCAAAATTGCTCGGCAGGACAACCACCGATGCATCATTGAGAAACTGAGCTTCCATATCCCGGGCAAATGCGGGCACCACCCGGACAAACTGCCTGAGGATGGTGGGCCAGTCACCCAGTACCTCTTCCGCCTGCTTGCCCGTCCCGATCAGCAGGTAATGCACGAGTATACCGCGCCCGAGCAGCAACCTGGCCGATTCGACCAGTACCTCGTAACCTTTCCTTTTGATCCAGTTCCCATTAAAAAGTACCGTGAAACGCTCAGGCTGCGCGCTCGGTCCGGCAGCATCCGCGCCGTTTCTAAACACGTATATATCTTCTTCCCGCCTCCTGAATTTACTTTTCGCATACAGCTTGTCTTCATTATTGATGAGCAGCAGCTTGGTAGCCGATTTCAAACCAATCCGGCAGGGCAGCAGCCGCCAGACCGGATAGAGTAACCTTGTTTTAAAGGATACATGATCGTGCATTCCGCTTTTTAGCTCACGCTCCCAGTTCCTGCTTTCAATCCCGTGACTTTCGACGAAGACAGGAACCGGTTGGTTCACGAAAAAGAGGGCGGCAGGTTCGTGCACGATAATCGCGGCCGCTTTAATGCGGTTCCGCTGCATGTACCGGTACGCTTTCCAGCCAAACAGCGACTTATGCGCTACCTTCCCGATCTGCGCTGGTCCCACGTGAATGAAGTTATAACCTGCGCTTTCAAAGGCAGTTTTCCAGTAATGCGTTACGCGCCCCATTCCGCCGGTGAGAGCAATATCAACTTCCGAAATGTGTAAAATGGTCTTCCTGTTTTCCATAACTCATCCTTTCTGAAATTCGCCTCGCCGGCACACCCGCCCAGATTTCATTTGGCGGGATGGATTTTGTAACCACCGCACCTGCGGCTACGACCGCCCCGTTCCCTATATGCACTCCTTTCAAGACAATTACATTGCAACCGAGCCACACATCCTCGCCCAGCTCTATCGCCGCGGCTATCGAAGGCTGCGGCCCGATCCGCGCACCCAGCTCAATTCCGTGATCGTGGTCTATAAACTTGCAGCCCGAAGCCACATTACTGAACTTGCCGATTCTGATTGCCTGACTGATATTAAACTCACAATCCTTTCCGATAAAGACCTGATCCTGAATCACAATCGCGCTTCCCGGCTGCCAAACCCCATCGTACTTAAAAGAAATATTGCGTTCCAGTTTGCATTCATTACCCAGGCATACCTGGTGCGGCCAGGTGACGAAAATGCGCGGCAACTTTGTATTGCGTCCAATGTGCATTCCCTGTGTGCGATAGTAGATTTTTCGAAAAACGCCAGCCGGGTTTCCTAACCATTTACAGCGGATCATGAAACAGAGTTGCTGAAATATCTTCTTCATTGAAACAATCTTTTGAAAGAAGAATGGTAGGTATAGTCACTGATTTTCGGCCGCTTTTTGATCACTTTTGCAGGAACACCCGCTACTACATCGTAAGGCAGTACATTTCTGGTTACGACGGAGCCAGCCCCGATTATCGCGCCTGTTCCGATAAAAACCCCGGGCATAATCATCGCCCTCGTGCCAATCCAGACATAATCTTCAATCGTCACGGAGCGGGTTCTTCCTTCCAGGTTCATCGTTTGCATATCATGATCTGCCGTCAGAATTGTTACATCACTGGAAATTGAAACATTATCTCCGATTGAAATGCCCCCCCGCGTGTCAATCCTGCATCTCGCATTGATCACCGAATTGGCACCAATCTGCAATAGCCGCGTGCAATCGAATGTACAGCCCATAAATACATTCGTTCCCTTTTGAATATCAAATTGCATCATGTGCCTGTAATACCACATACGAAGCCTGGTACTTGGCAGTGAGGCAATCCAATGATTACAGAAATACAACCTGAGTTCTGCCAGAAATCGCCTCATTTGGTTCTATTTAAATTGCTAATTACAAAGCGGAATACCAGCTCAGGACATTTCCGGAACCTTCGAAAGTGCTGCTTTACGCAGCTGCGGACTGGAATCGAATGCCGGTTTAAATCGCAAAAAGAATTTTTCAAACACATGAAAACTCACGACACTTACCAGCACCACAACTATAAGAAACGGGATAATGTAAGCTTTTGAAAAAAGGTATTTGTTGCGCAAAGGCGTATAAATACCACGATATAGAAGCCAGTGGTAAACATAAATACCATAAGAGTAAGTACCAAAAAACCGGAGAACTCCCCAGGAAAGCACGCGGTTAATTATCACGCCTGTTTTATTGGTATCGTATACAAATACAATGATCGTAGCAAACAGCAGCGCGAATAAAGTATATCCTATCTTAATGAATGCCGGATTTCTGAAACTCAGGTTGGGAGAATAAAAGGATAACATAATTAATAAAACCAGGCATCCGAAAAATACAGGAACTACAACTTTGCCCAGAAAATAAGTGTACTGACGAATTAAGATTGCGAGCATCCCTCCTATTCCAAGCGCGTCAACCCTTGACAATGTAAACACGTAACTGAAATCGCTATTCAAATTCAGGTTCCTTATAATAATGGCCAGTATGATCAATAATCCGCACACAACAAGTACTTTGGAGGTGCCCAGATAAAGGTTCACAAATGGCCAGAACAAATAAAATTGCTCTTCAATGGCCAGCGACCAGAAATGATTGAGTAGATCAGTTACTCCCCAGTGACTAAATGCAAATAACAGGTTCTGGGTAAACGTCAGGTAATAAATACTGCTCTTTAAATGTCTTATATCCAATATCGGATTGAAGTCCGACGCGCCAGGACTTATTAATGCAAGAAATACCAGCAGCAATGTCAGATAATAAAGTGGGAAAATCCGCAATGCTCTTCTCGCGAAAAAGGATTTCAGATAGTTGTGATTTCCTTTGGTATCGACAAGAATTCCGGTGATCAAAAATCCGGAAAGTACGAAAAACAAATCCACACCCACCCAGCCGATCTCTGAAAGAAGCGTAAAAGGAAAAGCGTCTATTTTGTCAAAGCAATGGAAGGAAAGTACCAGCAGGATCGCAATTCCCCTGATTCCGTCCAGTGAATGAATGTGGCCTTTTTTAAACTGAATGTCCATTTTCAAGAGTCGGGCTAGTATTTCCTGTAAAATCTTCCTAGAAAAGATGCGAGCTGCAATTCCATTCTGGCCATTTTAAGACGCGGTTCAGAATACAGTTTGATAGCATCATTTACATTGTTCCAATATTCCCTGTCAGCCATTGTGGGTGGCGAACCTTTGAGAAAATGTCTGAAATACTTCTTCTTCCAGGGTTTTGGGGTTCCTATTGCATGGGACATTAATTTCCCTCCGGACGTAAGGTCCATTCCCTCCGGCCCGTACTCACTGATCGCCGCGTCGGTGCACATTGCTGCGATATTAAATGCATCCTGATCTTTGGCGAAAAAAGGATTACTGCGGTCCAGTTCGAAGGTGAAATCCGTCAGATCCATTTTATAATCCTGCTGCGAGACCTCGACGAACTTTTTGAACAGATACGCAAATCCTAAGTCTGCTTTTTTAACTGCGAAAAAACCTGAATTGAGGTATGAACAAATATTGGTTTTGACTTCCAGCCCATTGTTCCTGATTACATTGGTCCAGATCTGCCGGATCGGATGTGATTGCGGCATATCATTGTTCGTGATTTCATGCACAACAGGCACACCAAGGCTCAGCCACTCTTCGTAAAAAGACCAGCGGCATTTAATAACAATATCAGGATCAAAATAGAATATCCCGGCTGATTCCTGATTTAAATTGCTGCTCAATTCAATTACAAAGTCGGGCTTATAATTGCAAAAATGATAGTCGACATGCAATGGAATAAAGTGAATATGCTGGTCTTTCGCCACGGAAATGGTTGTGCAATTATCCCAGTTAAAAATCCGCTCTTTCTTGGCTGACTTAACCCAAACCGGAAGTTCACCACGGTAACCTGCATAGAAATCACCTTTAAATCCATGTTTATAGAGTGAGTTGATCAATGCGGCAAGTCCGTAATGATAGTGACCCTCGAAAAGTGTACAAACTACTGAATTCATGATCGTTAATAAGAGGTGGTTTGTATATCCAGCTTGTTAATCTCGGTATGTAAATGCGCCTTGAAAACTTGCAGGCTATCCGAGGTCAGATGCAGTCCGTCTTCCGTCTGAAAGTAGTGGCCTTTGTGATCCAGTATCCAGCTATAAGGTTTCTCCCGGAATGTTTTCTTTAATTCTGCATATTGAACCTGAAATAGCCTGGCATTTGAAAGAATGGGATCAATGGGTATTTCGAGAAAGATTACTTTGCAGCCTTTTTCTGAAAGTATATCTACATTCTTTTTCAAACAGGCAATATCGGATCTCAGCTTTTGCAGATCAGGTGTTCTATTGAAAAGCTCGATCAATACCTCTATTTCTACCTGTGCAGTGTTCGATTTTACTGTTGAATTAAATCCGTTTTCCAATTTGAAAGCACGCAGCACTTGTTTGATCAGCTTCAATGGATTGTTTTTTCTCAGAATAAAAGGCAATACTTTTTTGATCCTGAAATAACGCGTTGAGAATAGATTTGCAATTACCTGCTCATTGGTGCCTTTGCATATAAAATTCGTTTCGACGAAAAGGACCTTTGGGATCTTATTGGATAATGCAATGACTTGTACGCCGGTACAGCTTCCGTAATAGGGAAAATACAGGTTGAACGATTTTCCCGAAATCCGCGGATCAATGTGCCCGATCAGCCCCGAGCCGACAAATACGTGGTCAAACGCATTTCTCGAAAAAACATAAGCTTCCGCCCTTTCGATATCATCGTAATACATTTTCCTGACAGGCAAAATGTAAAGCAGCAGATTGTAAATGCCCATGAAGCAAATCAATGTGATGCAGAACAAAGTGAGTTCGTAAATCATATTGTATTCCCCGTCACGGGCATTTTGGCGATTTTGTAAGTACAGAAAACCAATGCGATCAGCATCTGCACCAATGCACAGCAGACATTGAACCACAACACGCCGCGCAGCGTGGAAACATCGAGCAAAAGCATGCAGATCAATACACAGCTTAGATTGAGGCCGATTGAAATCATCGGCTGCATCGTCCAGCCGCGACTGGAATAAAGCCCGTACATGGCCCCGCTCAGCAGGTTAATGGAAGCCGCGGCAAGGCTCAGTATTAATGCAGCATCCAGCCCCGTGTATTTTGGTCCGAGGAGCTGTAATACCTGGCCGGAAAACAGGAATGCCGCAGACAGGATGATTGCTATCAACACGAGCAGCAGCAATAATATTTGCAAAAAACGTCTCAGCAAGTCAGATCTGTTCGCCTTCATCCGGGCAAAGCGGGGCGTGATCATCGTGGCAAAAAGGATACTGAACAAGCTCAGAATCATGGAGATCCTGCCCAGCGCCCCGAGTTGCGCAACCGCGAAGGCCGAACCGGACAGGGACACAATCCAGACCGCGATCTGACTTGAATAAGCATAGTAGACAGTCAGCGGCAACACGCGACGGACCGTTTTCAAGAGCTCCTTCCCGGCAGCCGGATCAGGCAGCGCCGATAAGTCTGCAATGGAATGCATGCGCTGCCTCAATTTCGAATTGCCGTAAACCCGGGGAATGCCGTTTGCAAGGAGCGAGACCGCTGTTAACGGAAAAAGCAGCAGCAAGCCTGCGCTCAGCAAAAAACGGCCAGCACCGACCATCAATTGATTGACCTGCAAGCTCTTTACTTCCTGGTGGAGCTTGAATGGAATTTCGAGAATAGAGTCCGTAAGTGTGGCTACAAAGGCGGGAATTAATGCGAGGACAATCAGCAGACTCGCGGGCCAGCCAGCTCCCTGCCTAAGTAAAAGGAACAACAGGATTGGAATAGAAATGCAGAGGTTGATCACCGAAAATCGTTTTCTTAACGTCAATCCGGCGGCCAGAATCGCACCCAGCTGCGCACGATCCTCCCACACGCGCCCGCCCTGCGCCATTACTCCGTTGTTAATACCACTGTCAGAAAGCAGCGCCATGGTGCCCAGTACCGTATTGGCAATGGTGTAGTAAGCATACTCCTTTACGGGCAGCAGATGGATAATCAGAAAGCCCGTCAGCAAGCCCAGTGCCTGAATAGTCGCCTGCGACATGGCAGTCACAGCCGCCAGCCTAGCCAGGTGAATGAGTCTCGCATACACAGCAGGTACTTGTAGTATTATGGATTTTTTCCTCATCATTATTTCTCGCCTGATCTTAAATGGCGGAGTAGATTAAGCCTGACGCTTGATGATATACGCGAACAATCAAACAGGATTATACGCCCTAGTTCAGCTGCCTTCCGGTTGCCAGCTCAGCTTCTGATTTGACATTGGATTCGTCGAAATACCCCTGTCCGTTTCCGTAACCGTAGTCGGCGCCGTAATTCACACCATTGTAGACGAGGCTGAGGTTGGGAAATCTTTTCGAGAATTTGAGTTCGGCTATACTTTTGAGATGGTCCTGCAAAGTATAGTTGTCACGCACCACGTAAAGGCTGGCTTCTACATACTCGGCGATCAATGCGCTGTCGGTTACCAGGCCGGTAGGCGGTGTATCGATCAGAACATAGTCATATTCTGCGCGCAACTCGCGGATCAACTCGCCCAGCCGCCCATTGCTGAGCAGCTCGGACGGATTCGGAGGAAGCGGACCACTTGGGATAATGTCAAATTTGGGATGCAGCCAGGTTTTCTTAATCAGGTCCTGCGCATTCATCTGGCCGATCAGATAGTTGGTAACACCTACATTGTTGGTCACTTCCAGGTATTCGTGAACGGAAGGCTTGCGCAGATCAAGTCCGAGAAGAATTACCTTTCTGTCGGTATATGCCAGACTTGCCGCCAGATTTACGCTGACAAAGCTCTTTCCTTCATTACTGATGGAAGAAGTAATCATGATAATGCGGCAATTTCCGCTTCCGAGGTATTGCAGGTTGGTACGCAAAGCCCTGAACTGCTCGGATACCTTGCTCCGGCTGCCGATTTTGAACACCGACTCGGACGTGCGCTGCCCCTTCTTTTTCTTCATTGTTCCCACCTCGCCCAATATGGCAGCCTGGGTGAGATCTTCTATTTCTTGTCTGCTCTGGACTCTTGTATTGAGCAGTAAAATGAGGTTGATCAGAATCAATGGGATCACCACTCCGGCCATTCCGGCACCCGCCCAAATGGTGGAATGCCGTGGTCTGATCGGCTGGTAGGAAGAAATGGGTGCATCGATAAGGCGGCTGTCGGTAACTGTGGAGGCATAGGCCAGCGCAGTTTCCTCTCTTTTTTGAAGCAGGTAGAGGTATAGGTTCTCTTTGATGGTCTGCTGCCTTTTTATTCCAAGATATTCCCGTTCCTTCTGAGGAATTCCGCGCAGCCCAGACGAAAACCGGGTGTTAATGGTTTCAAGATTGCGTTTTGTAACGTCCATTCCCCGGCGCAGGTTTTGCACATTCTCCCGTATAGACTGTCTGGTCTGCGCCATTTGGGTAGAGATCGTTTCCACCAGCGGGTTGTCTTCCTGGGTAGTCTGCGCATATCGCTCGCGTTGCAGATCGAGCTCATTGTATTTGGTTAGCAAGAGGATCAGGATCGGGTCGTCGATCATGTAAGTGGCAGGTGGCGGCGTACCACCCTTCAGATTTTCAACGTAGCTGTCCACGCTTTCCAGGATATTGATCTTGGTATTGATCTCATTCAGTTTTACGTCATTTTCCTTGATATTGGACAGATAAAGCTGCGACTCAGCACTGATATCGGTCAATCCTCTCGTTTTCTTATACGTTTCCACATGCTTCTCCACGTCGCCCAGTTCGCCTGTGATCAGGTTAAGACGACTTTCAATGAATTTAAGCGTATTGGAAGCCTCGCCGTTTTTATCACTGATCGAACTTTGCACATATACATCCAGCAGTTTGTTCAGGATATCCTTTGCGCGCTGTGTGGAGGTATCCTCAAAGGTTAGTTCGAGGAGCGTACTTTCGGGATAAAGGACCTTTACATTCAGGCGGTGCAGCATACCTGCGGTAAGGGCAGGCAGGTTGTGAAAACGCACAGAAATATCCCTGTAAGGCGAAGCAACCCCACGTTCCACTGAAAATAGCCCCCACTGCGTCCTGAGTTTCTGACCAAATTGATAGCGTTGCGGCAGGTCGTTGATCGTGAATCCGGAACTGTCGGTTGTATGTATAATCAAGGGATTTGTGAACGCGTATTCTGAGATAATTTCCGTATTCACCCGGATCGGGCTTTGTGCATACAGGTCTACTGTCCTGAAACCATCCTCGGTTTCATAGGCAACGTCCAACCCAAGCTGCTTGGCCACAAGCCCCATCAGCAGCTTGGAACGGAGAATGCCCATTTCATTTTCGAGCGACTTATTCCCGTTCAGCTTCACCATCTCATCCATGATCGCTTTACCGCCACTCGCCTCCGCGTCATCCTTAATGAGCAACGTGGTGGATGAGATAAAAACCGGCTGCGTTGAGAGGAGATAATAGTAAGCGCCGGCGAGGCACAACGGGATAAATAGTACAAACAGGTACCAATATTTGAAATACCTGAAAAGGTATGCACGAAGATTGAACTTCTTCTGCTGACCGTCCTGGTTACCAGTGAACAGTCCACTTCCTTTTTCTTCCATTAGAAAGGATGTTTATTATTAGGCAATAAATGCAGGCTTAAAGAACCCTGAAAAGCACCAGGGAAACAGTGGTAATAATGCTGAGACTTAATGGTAAAATCTGATATGTTCTGTCTGCGTGGGTCATTCGCGCTTTGGCGGGCTCCACGTAGACGAGATCGTCTTTGTGGAGGTAATAATAAGGGGAGTCAAAAATGGCTTTCGATGTGAGGTCTACGCGGGTGTAGGCGCGTTTGCCTTTTTCCTCTCTGACAACAAGAATATTGTCGCGGCGGCCGTAGATGGTCAGATCGCCGGCCAGTCCCAATGCTTCGGGCAGCGTTACTTTACCGTCGGTGATCGTATAAACCGCCGGCTTGTTGACTTCACCTAAAACGGATACTTTGAAGTTGAGGATGTGGATCGCTACCGAGGGAGCTTTGAGGTATTTATTGAGTTTTCTGCGAAGCGTGTCGGCAGCCTGCTGCAATTCCAGTCCTTCCACATGCACCTTTCCGATCAGCGGCATTTCAATACTGCCGTCTGCAAATACCAGATGTCCGTACGGCTGCGATGTAGCTTGTCCGCCATTGACAGCAACAGAAGGCCCGCGCTGACTTACCGTATTGAAAAGATCATTCGCTTCCAGATTGAGACTGCCCACAGTAATCGAGAGCATATCATTTTTTTGAATCGTCGGAATATAGTCCTGCATGATCGAATCGATCGAGTTTTCAGAACTGCTATTCTGGAAATACACCATTTGCTTTGGTGTAATGCAGCTGACCGCGCAGGCTGAGACAGAAGCGACTGTAAGTAAGCAAACAAAAGATCGTAACCTGACAAAGTACAAATTCCCCATATGTATCGGTTGCTTAAAAAGACATATGTAATGATACTATCAATCTTTTTAAGCGATTCTACACATTCGGACGAAGCGGGCAATAATGCGGTTGAGGCGGACACGCTTTCTTATCTTTTTAAAATCCTGAGATAGCGCGTCGCAATGAGCGTTTTCCGTTTGCTCATTAAGTCTACCGGTGGCTCAATCTGATCAGTGCCTTTTCGATTTCCGTCTAGTTTTGGGCAAATCTATAAACTTACAGGAAATGAAACTTTCAAGATGTTGCAGCTTGCTGCTCTTCATTATGCTCGCGTGTCCGTCTTTTGCCCAGGAAAAGCTCTGGACAGAAACCGACCGCCAGTACACCATCGATCAGCTAAGCCGAACCAGGGACGAACTGGTCAAAGAAACAGAGAACCTGACACCAGCGCAATGGGATTTCAAAGAGTCGCCCGACCGATGGTCTATCGCGCAGATTGTCGAGCACCTTGCATTGTGGGAGATCATCTGGGCACGGGAAATCAGTATGGGATCACGCAGCAAGCCGCAGCCTGAACTCAATCAAACGGCGCGGCCAGACAGCTATTATTCGGAATTTATTATGGAGACCAATCCGCACGTGGCAGCAGATATCGCCATTCCGACTGGTTTTATCAAAGGAAAAGACAACCTGACATTCTTCCTGAGCCGTCGCGAGCAGAACATTGCTTTTGTAAAAAAGACAGATGCAGATATGCGTGCCCATTTTGAATTAACCGGAACCCCCAACCCGCGAAACATGCACCAGGTTTACATCTATCAATGGGGCCACGTAGACCGGCATTTAAGACAGATCCGCAAAGTAAAAAGCGACGCAAAGTTCCCGAAGTAGACACTAGAATAAGTGACTTAAAGACCTCGGTCAACTGAATAGCCGCAGAGCGACTCCCTATAAACAGGGAGCTGCTCTGCGGCTATTCAGTTCAAAGTCGCTTGCATGTAAGTTCTAGGTTTTCTAAAACCTAGAACTTACAACGCCTTCATCTCGCCAGTATACTTCAATTTAAGCTTGACTGTTTTCCATTGCTCCGTTTTTTCCTCTCTGCCAGGCCCGCGCAGGTAAACCACGATGACGTACTCCTCGCCTTCCTTTCCAATGCCGGCTCCGGTCGCATTGTATTTACCGATGATTTCCTGCTTATCCTGGTGAAAAACCTCCTTCACGTGTTCCAGACTATTGCTCATTTTTACTTTCGTTTGGTTGCAGGCTTGCAGTATCCAGATCCCCATCATCAGCCCGAAGCCTATTAATATTATCCTAAACATCTGCGTGAGCCTTTATTGAAATAAATTTACACAGATTGATCAACATTTCTTTGAGTTCTGGATTATCCAGACTCTCTATCTGAGTAAGTGCCTGCTGAATTTCGTCATTTGCATAACCACAGCACCGGCGTGCCAGTAATGCCTCATTTACATTTACTTCGCTTTGACCTTGCTGCATTAAAAGCAGGTGCATAAGGCTGAGCTCCGGGTTGCCGGTATACGAAATCGAATCAGGATTCGCACCGGGGGTATCATTTCGATGCAGGTAGTTGGCAGTATCTTCCACTAAAAAATAGGCTGCTCCGAAATGCCTGGCAAATGCGGTCAATGCATTGGTTTCGGAAACGGTTGCGTTTCGGGCCACGCTGCCCAGCTGCACGCAAAGCGCAAATGTGTTGCTGTTTTTCTGATGAAGAATAGCAAGATATTCCGCAATGCTGAATGCTGCGCCTGTCTCCGCTTTCCTCTTCATCAGGATCAGTCCGGTATTGGAAGTGGCGATGGCTTCGGAAATAATCTTGGCATAAACGCTCTCCATGGAGGTGATCATTTCGAAGGATTTGCTCAGCAGGAAGTCGCCCACGAGAATGGAGATCATGTTTCCCCAGTTGAAAGCACTCCTCTCGGAATCATTTCTGGATTCGATCACGCTGTCGTGACAAATGGAAGAAATAAAGCCCAGCTCCAGCGAAGTAGCCAGCCTGACCAGCTTGTTCCGGTCCGATCTTGCCGAATAGCCGGATAGCAGCAGGAACAGCGATGGCCGGAATGGTATCCCCGAGGAGGTTTGCGCCGCAGTAAACATCCTGGACAAAAATGGCCAATCCTGCCGCGTCAGCTTGATCAGGTTTTCGTTCACAGCCAGCAGGTCGGTTTTCAGCTGGTGTCTGTTGTGGTTTATATAAGCCGAAACATCGTCGAAATAGTACTGTGTGAAATTTTCGCCGATCCCTTCGGGAAATACTGCGGATTGACGGATTGCACTGAATAAGGGTTTATCGTTCTGAAATGTGCCTTTCAGGATCTTCCAAACCAGGTGGTACCGGTTCACCGAGGTATTCCCGGTTTCAAAATAACCCTGGTATCTCGACGCCAGCAGCCTGCCATAGTCCGACAGGTCAGCAAAGTCCCGCCCACCCCGCTTTTGTTCCAGGTAGATTTCAGAAGCAAGTGTCCCTGTCTCAATCGCATAGCCTATCCCCTCTCCCGTGAATGGACTGATCATGCCGGCCGCGTCGCCGGTCAGCATTAACCCGGGCGCAAAGGTATGGTCAGGATTAAAGTCGAAACGCATCGGCGCGCCGAACAACTTACCCTGTAGCTGCATTGCCGCAAACCTGTTATCCGTTCTTTTCAGCTTTTCAACAAACATATCCATCACGGTCTGGATATTGTCCGTTTCGGTTTTTTCAATAAGTCCGACGCCAATATTCGCTTTCCCATTGCCCATCGGAAACACCCAGCCATACGAGGGCAGCACGTATTTGTTGGAACTGTCCAGAATGGGCAAGTGAATTTCCAGCTTATCGGTTAATCCCTCAATATTTTCATAATAACCCCTAATCCCGAACCCCAGCTTGTTGCGGGGCGTACTGGCGAGCGAGGCCTGATAGGCTATTTTGGAAGCAGCACCATCGGCCGCAATGACAATGTCCGCGAAGAATTCTTCTCCCGTACTGATCCGGATGCCGGTTACCTGTGTGCCGGCCGCATTGTACAGCAGGCTATCGAAACTTGTTTTGCCTTTAAACTCTGCTCCTGCTTCCAGCGCTTTCCGGTGCAGGATTTGGTCGAGCTGCATGCGGGGTACCACGAGGCCGTAGCCTGGTTCGGCGAGGTAGCCGGGATATTCAAAATTCCGTTCGCCTTCATCCTGCACGAGCACCCGCACACCACCCGTTTTTTGATACCCACTGAAATGTTCGAGCAGACCGAGCGCGTGCAACAACCTGGCCGATGTCCGCGTCAAGCCGTCGCCACAGCTTTTATCCCGTGGAAAATCACTTTTATCGATCAGCAGCACACGGTAACCTTCCCGGGCAATGCACAATGCAGCAATGGAGCCTGCCGGGCCACTTCCGACAATAATGGCGTCGTAAGAATTATTTTCCATATCAATGATCCCTCGAAAGGATAAATGCAGCCAGGTTGAGTAATGATTGTTTTGTAGTCCCTTCGGACAGGAATGCGATGGCCGATGTGGCTTCTGTAATGTATGCTTCCGCTTGTTCCCTCGCCCGCGCAATCCCCCCACTGGATTTGATCAGCACAATGGCCCGATCGATGTGGTCCCTTTTCATATCCTCGATCAGCAGCAGCTGCCTGAGTTCCCCCTGTGTGGCCGGGTCATTCAGCGCATGGAGCGTGGCGTAACTGTAAACGCCTTCGCGAAGATCTTTACCGATTTCCTTCCCTGTCTTCCCGGGGTCGCCTTTCAGGTCCAGTATATCGTCGATCAGCTGAAAAGCAATGCCGAGCGACTGGCCATAACTGACCATCGCATCCACAGTATAGCGGTCTGCATTGGAAAGTATCGCACCCAGTTTGCAGGGAAGTTCAAAAAGGGAACCCGTCTTTTGCCGGATATGCAGCAAGTGATCGTCTACCGGTAATTGCAGGTTATAGGCATTTTCAGCCTCTTTGAGCTGCCCGAGACACAGGTCGGCTACATACTGGCAGGTGATCTGGTTGATTTCCTGGTTGTAGTCCGATAGCATTGAGATCGCCTTTGAGAAAAGGTAATTTCCTGAGTAAGTCGCATTGACATTCCCCCAGCGGGCATTCACGCTGGCTTCGTTACGCCGGGTCTCGGCGCGGTCCATCACATCGTCGTGATGCAGGGAGGCAATGTGGATCAGCTCCACCGCTGCGGCGGGGAAAAGCAGGTCTTTTTCGTAATAATCCCCCGTTTTGACGGCGAGCAAAAATAAAGTCGGGCGGAGCTTTTTCCCGCCCAACTTTACCGTATGCAATACCAGCTGGCTGAATTCCCGATCTGCAGAATCAATCTGAAAAGCAAGGATATCATCGATCGACAGCAACCTTGCCTTTGTCAGGCCGCAGGTCAGCCACTCTGAGTTCGTAGCAGCCATTCGTCAGCAGTCTTTTCTTCTCAATGATTCCACTTTTGAAATAATGGAAACCACTTCATTGAAGATTTTCTCGTCGTCAAGTTTCCTCAGAGCCTCGCTTACGGTGTTGCCTTCAAAGCTTTGCGCAATCTCGAAAAGCTGTTTGGCAGCCTGCTGTTCGTCGTCTTTGAGATAACGCTGCATCCTTCCCAGAACCTGTCTTGCCTCATTGAGGTGCTCGGATGTGATCGTTTCCTTGCTGTCCGGGTTCCAGGCCATATTTCTGGCCTGATCGGCATATTTATCATACAGGTATTGCAGATATTCGGTATCCTCTCTATTTGCCCTCAGCTTATCTACGCGTTGCAGGATCTGATCTTCATTTTCAAAATAGGTATCAATCGCAAAACGGCCGGTCAGTGTCCGGGACAGATATTTTTCACGGAAAACCTTTTCAGTCGCCACGTCACCGGAAATATCACGACGGAGCACCGATTTTGCAGCCTGGGTAGAATTACAATCGCTGCATTTATCTTCATTTCCACCTTCACCGCCTCTACAAACAATGGATCCGGAGTCGCCTCCGTCGGACATCCATGCAGTGACGATCTGATTGTCAAAAGTAGCCGAGCCAAAATCGTAGCCGATGGAAACAGTAGCATCTATTTCCGTTATTGTGGAACTCGTATACTCGGTGGTCCGTCCGACTTTCTCAACGTTCATACCGATTTCTGCTGCTGCGACGGCATTCCCGTTCAGGAAATCAATCTGTAATGTTTTCAATACATCATCAATCGGATTCATGATCGTACGGTTGCAGCTTCCCGCGAAAAGCAAGCCAATTGCGGGGTGGTCGGCTGAGGGTACCGGCATCAGGTTATTCTTCATTTCATTGATCACATTCCCACGGTCTGTCACCTGGGCAATAGCCGCATCAATGGTGTTTCCCGTCGCATTGATCATCTGAAATCTTTTCAGCGTGGCGATTACGTCAGCAGGCACGACCCCGCCGTCAAAGGAGCCCGGCTGAATGATACTGTCTCCGAGCGCAGCTGCATTTTCATCGGCCAGCACGTGGTTATTGCTCAGGATACACAGCGAACCGTCCGTTCTGTCTGTGACCAGACAGCCAAGCGTTCCTGCTGTGACATTGAAATGCCCGATGCTGATGCCAGAGGGGGCCGGCCTGTCGCGCCCGGTAAATGCGAGCGGGTAGATCGGACCCGTTTCCACGACATCCACCTGCACACTATCCCCGCCGATGAAAAGTCGTCTTGGTAAGAGCTGTGAAAGCGGTAAAAACGCCCGCGGCACTTTTTTCATGACATATACGACCACGGCAGGATCTTCGGTAAACCGGTTATTCACGATCCTGCGACCAAATGCCATCCCAACGACATTAGGGTTTTTGAGCCATTGCCCTACATTGACCTTTTTAACCGACCTGGCTAAAATCCGGTGTTTGTGAAATTCTTCCTTGTTCATTGTTTCAAAGTTTTAATGTAAAATGGATGCTCTTCTTGCTTATAACTGGTCTTCCGAAAGCACACTTTTGCCAGTCCGGCTTCTCCTTTCAGTACGATCTGGACCTGGGAAATCCCACTCCCCTCGACGGTCACCACGAAAGCCGGATTATTGAGTTCTTCATTTTTCTTAGAGATATGCACGCCTTCACTATCGCTGGCGACAATCCCGACGCCGATGGATCGGTGATACCTGAATTCCAGCGTCAGGTCCTCTACGGGCTGCCCGAACCTGAGCAGCAGCCCGCGCCTGATTGCCAGACAGGGAATGTGGTCGGGCGGGAATGAAGACGTGATAAAGTTGGCCATCCCCGTGGAAGAGATGAATGTGACGCGTTTGTAAGTCCATTCAGCAGGCAGCTCCTGCTTTTCTTTCACATCACTGAAATCCACGCAGGTACTCTTTTCAGGCACCGGCTTATCGACCGTTTCACAGGAAATATTCTGCATCGCGATCAGGTCCGCCACGTCAAAACAACATTCGTTCGCCTGCCTGTCCGCCTGACTTTCCAGACCGAGGAAAACCGTAATAAGGTTCTCCTTCGCACAGGTCCGCTGCATCAAATGCGACCAGGCCCGCTCTGTGTTCCCTTTCGACCAGATCACCCGTGGCGACGCCGGGTCCGTTTGTCCGAACGGATCGATACCAAGTCTCGCAAACCCGCTGCCGCTTTGGAGCATATACCTCGCTTCCACCTGATATACCCAGCCCGGATTGGCTTTGATTTGCTGGTAAATACCTGCCGAACCACCACTCAGCACTATTCGCTGGGAGCTTAACCCATCGAGCACAAGGCATTTTTCACAATAAAAAACCGCCTCGCCTGTTTGTCCCGCAGCTGAACGGGCCGGGTTTCCGGCTAAGGCGAACGGGTGCCAGCAATTGGCTACTTTTCCTGCGGGATGATATGAAAATCCTTCATTGAAATGACCGTTCTGAATCCCTGTTACCTCCACGATGGTTTGCGATTTACCTACACCACCATCATCGTCGGTCACAACACATTCGGCATAAAAGCTGCCGCATTGTTTGTAGATGTGGGAAGCGACTGCTGTGCCTTTGGCAGCAGGCGGCTTGTTGGTTCCCTCCACCTTTGCCATTTTCAATCCCGAACAATCGCCGAAGTGCCAGGTAGCTACGTGCGTGTCGCACCAGCCGGGATCTGTGAAATCGCCTGTCAGCGTTATCGGGCTGCATGTGTAGGCATATATTCTCTCCGGAGTTACGACCGTCGGCGGGACATTCAGTACGGTTACCATTTTTGTTGCCGTGCCCACGCCCCCATTGTTATCGATCACCTGTACACTCACCGCGTACACGCCATTATCGCACCAGGCGTGATGGATTTTGGTGACACCCTTTGATTTTGGTTTGATATTGGTTTCCTCGACAAAACCTTTTTTGGTAGGCTGATCGTCGCCAAAATTCCAGACGGACCAGTGGGTATCGAGGTATTCAACGTCTTCAAAGTAAGCTTCCAGCGTTACGATTTCGCCTTCATTGACTGTGATATCGGGCCCGGCATCCACAGTGGGGCCAACATTTTTTACCCTGACCAAACCAAAATGCCTGCTTTGAGCCCCTCCGAATTCATTGACCTTTAATCCATGCTTGGCCAGGTAAATACCGCTGTTGTCGTAAGCGTGAAAAATAGTCTTTACGGGTTGTGTCGCGCTACCGTCGCCGGGGTTCCAGAAATAGTCAGCCTGCGGATAAATGCGTAGTGCTTTCAGCTCGGCTGCCTGAACGGCGTTGACGGTATACTTCTTAGCAGTGGTGGCAGGAACGACCTCCGTAGTTTCACAGCTACTGATCACCTCCATTTGTCCCGAAAGAACCAGTCCGGTGTCAGAAATATCGACAGGATCAAAGAAAACGGCTTTCACCCTGCCTATGTTGGAAAGCTCGGGCGGCCACGCGGTAATCCCTTCCACAGCACCAGAAACGCCATTTACGAGCGAGTCGCTGCCGATATTTTCTACGATTGCCTCCACGACCAGAATGATAACAATGGAGATAATGCCGATCAGAACGCCCCCAACACCGAATGATATGACCGCAAGAATGATCGCAACGATCCAGAAAGCAATGCCCTCATCCACATCCACATCGGGATCTCCGATGATATGGTGTTTGAGCTCCTGAAAACCTTCTGCGCTCTGGACACCGCTGGGTTCCCAGTGAAGGCCCACATTAGTTGTAAAATCTGCATCCACATCAATAGAACCCAGCACCGCGTCAATTACAGTCACTGAGCCCGTCAGGCGAATTGCGTGGTTGACCACGGATATATTCAAGCTATTGAGATCGACATCCTTGCCGTCTTCATGGAAACGTTTGGGAAAACTGTCAAACCCGTTCTCCGCAATTGCCTGGCTGATTTTTTCTTCGAGAGAAGCCTTGCTCATGGCGATACTAAACTCCATCGGTGCGGGAATGAAGAACGTAATCGCATCAATATCGGCCCCCTCGCCTGAGTTCAGGGCGATGTTCAATGAGTCGGAAAACACTTTTACATCGACACTATTTACTTCAAACTCGTCATCTGAGGCAGTCGGTGTCCAGATCGAGATATGGCTTCTGGATGACAGCTCTGTAAAAAACAGATCGGCAATGGTAGCCTCAATTTCAGCGGAAGAAGGAATGGCAACTTCCCTGTTTCCCAGATCGTTGGCAAACGTCACGCCTTTGCTCCGCAACTGTGCAGACAGTACCGCTTCAAGGTCCAGCGCCGAAAACCGGGCTTTATTGGTGTTGTAATTATTCGCTTCGTTGGGGTTTCCGGCTATATCCGATCCGGCACCGGCAATCGGCCCGACGGATACATTGGCCAGTACCACATCGCCAAACCGGGCTACGTATTTGTCAGGATGTTTCTCAAAAGGCGCGTCGATGATCAGCCGTGTTTCAATTCCCATCGGCGCTTCGATATGCAGCGGGCCGATGCTATCCGGGATGAATGCGTACATGCGCAGATAAACGGGTATGGATATACGCAGTGTTGCGGGATCAGGAAATGAAGTCAGGATCTGGCGCGCAGGGTTCGCCTCGTCGTCATAAATCTGTGTGGTCGTACTGCAAGTCCCGACTCCAAAAGCCACATTATTCTGAACAATCAAATGTGGTATCTGCTCGTCTTCGTAGGCTTTATGTACGTAATCCTGCAACAGCTCCGGTATACTTGCATCCAGCGGGTGCCCCGCATCCAGCACAGCCCACACATTGGCACGGACCATATCACCGAGCAGGATACCTACATTCTGCGAACCGGGCATGGTGTTAACAGGCGCCTTGGCGTGCAATATTGTATGAAAATCGAGCAGCCGGGCGGAAGGTACCGGCGGATTACCGATCTCAATCTGCACATTAATGCCCAGGATCAGCTCTACACCGCCTACATCCGTTGCGAAAGCAGCATCGAGTTCGTCCTGCGGGATCTGCACTTGTCCGTCCACCACGGGGAAACCTCCGATCGTACCTACCGCCGGAATATCCATAAACTCGGGAATACGCCCCGCATCATCGGGCTGATCCGGACATTCGGCTGACTTCCAGGCTCCTTTCAAGGCTTTGACTACAACGCTTTGAGAAGCTTGAATAATTAATTCAAATCCATGTGTATCTGCCATGTCAATTCGATTTTCTCTTTTTCAGCTTGATGTGCAAATGAATGTTGGAATCCTTGCCATACTTTCCCTGACGGATCTGATTGTAGGCAAACCGGTCACCGAAGGCGGCCACAGAGGCATCTATTTCCGTGAAAGCCAGGAGCGGCCCGATCACGGGATGCAGGCCGGCGTAGGTGTTCAATGTATCGTCCGCCTCCCCTTTCCGTCTGGGAAGTACCGGTTCACAGACCGGACAACCTTTGTGATCAAATGCTTCTATGTTCAGCTCGTCGAACAGGACCCTATTCAGGTCCCTTTCCGAACGGATATCGAATGCGCCGCCTGCCTCGCGGTGGATCGTTGAACGCAGTTCGTCCAGTTTCGCCGCCGTTTCCGGGCCGAAGCGGAGCCTGTCTTCCACTTTATCCAGAATATCCGGATTGATCCGGTAACCCAGTTCGGCGAGCGCCAGCAGCGGGTTGACAGCAGCTGCCAGTTTCAGGTTTTCGTCGTTATTAAGTGCAATGGTAATTTTGGTAACGGCTTTCTGAAGGTCTTCCCAAGAATTTAAAACAACTTCCGACATAAGCGATCGTGTTTAATGGTTGCTGATACACCGAGTGTAAGCGGGAAAGCACTTGAATCGATCCTGGATCAGTTATCTCCAAATGCGGAGATCATTCCTGCGAAAATGGCATTTCCTTCAAGCGTGAACCGGGCGTGTTCTTCGAGTATTTGCAGGGCTACCTGTACTTCGCCGCGCCTGATCGTAATTTCATTTTGTACCGGCGCATTGTCAGGCCAGATTTTCGCTGCCTGCCGATAGAATTTCAACACTGCCAAAAATGCGTGGGCGCCAAGCAGAACCCCGGATATCGGCCGCAGATCGGGTCGCCAAGGATGCTTGTAAATCTTCGCTGAGTCGCTCAGCAGAACGGGCACAATGGACCTGTACAGATCCATTTTCACATGAGATAATTCATGGATAACAGACTCGGCCAGCAGGAACGGCCACGCATCTTTGCGTACCGTTAATTGCAAAATGTAGGGAAGCTCGTTGGTCGACGCACTGTTCCAGCGGTGTGACGGCATGGACATCGGCAGCACACCGTTGAAAAGCAGGCTGATATCGGGCATACATTCCGGCCACACATCTTCGATCAGGTCCAGCGACCTGGTGAATGCAGCTTCCAGATCGGCCACGTCCATTTCCGAGGGTTCCTCCTCCGCAAGCCGGAGCTCGCTCAACTCGCCGAAAAAGGAGCTGTTCAGCAGTTCAATATGGTAACGCGTGATAAAAACGCGCTCCGCAACCTGTATGCTGCCCCCAGCACGCACGACAGCCACCTTGCACGCTTCGGAAATATGTATCCGGGTATCCGCAACTGCGAGATCAATGGAACCGTCGTGGTTGGCACTGATCATGGCAAGATCGTCCGAACCGGTGTGTGTATATACCTGCCAGCTTGTCCCGATCGGACAATACTGATCAGCTAGCGGTATTTTGCACTGGTAATTTTCACCGGGAAATTTCGGTAAGTATTTTATCAAAATAATGGGCAGATATAGTAAATGAGAATCTAATTCATTCCCGGGCTGCTTTAACATTCTGTTCAGCCTTTTTAACCAGGCTATAAAGAAAACAGACCGGAATATCTCCACACATTCTTCCGTAGTAGCATGGACTAATACATTAATCAAAAGATCATAATTACGATGTGAAATGTTGAAGTCAGATTTGTTTTGAATTATTTCCAGAATGTGGTTTAATGAATATGCTTTGAGCAATGCATGCAGACTCTCCGTACCCGATCCGTGGATCGGTATCGCGGTCATCACTTCGTCATTTTCGATTGAATATTTCATAAAACATGATGAGAATAATTGAAGTTGTAACTATTGAGAATGCGCTCGTACTGCGCTGCTGGTATTCTGTCAGCGATCAGTTCAATTAATGCAGCAGCCTGTTGCATATTCGCATGATCCACGGCCAGGTGAAAAGATTGTTCAAGCTCATTTGCCAGGATCAACATTAAAATGGAAGTCACTTCTGATGTATTAATCAGCATTGATTCACCATTCAAAAGTGTAGTATCAAAAGAATTGTCATTTGCCAACAAATCCTGACAAAATTGACTGGTATTTAAATTACCAAAGATATAAACCAACCTTTCCGCTTCCTCACCAATTAGTTCTGCAATATCTTGTCGCCTCTCAGGATCGATTAATGCCTTTGAAAAAGAACCGGTACCATATACACTGTGAAATAATCCTGTAAGCCAAAGGTAACGAGGTGCGTTCCAGCTACGGAGGATGTTTGCCGTGCCAATTAAATGCGCCAGTAATGTGCGGTTTGTGTGGTTGACAAGATCTGCACCTTCTTGTTTTAGAAATGAGATATACCCTTTCAATTGATATTCAGATCGCAAGAATCTGGTATCGGAAACTTCCGGACCTAACCCCTTTTTCCAGAAGGAATAAATCAATGAATACCTGATTCCTTCCTCAACATCCGATACCGCGTGAAAGGAATTGTCTGACAATTCAAATGCGAAAGCCGAATTATTAACAGGCCTTACAATCTTATTGATATTACCGATATTATTTTCATTTAGCACAACCAGATGTCCACCAAACCGATCAGAGAAATGGCTGTTCAAATGAATAATAAGACGGTGTGTTTCGGTACCATCATGTGGAGAATCTGTATGAATCCCCACGCCCAATCCCTGCGTGAATTTATGTGCACAATAGCTAATCCTTGTCTCACTAAGATCTACTTCCATATGTTTTTCGATCAGCTTTCGGAAGTAAGTAACAGTGGGCCGGCTGAACAAACCGTCCAGCCCGTCGAGCCTTCCCATACTCAGGTTCATGCAATCGAATTGATTGAAAAAGGAAGAAGTATGTGGTTGCCATTCCGCCTTTGTATCAAACCAATGGACAATTTTTCGCGTAAGATCTTCCGACAATATGCCGTCCACAGTAAGGTGCGGATAAGGTTTGTTGAAAGAGGCAATGTTTTTGGAATACCGGACTGTTTTCATTTGCAGCTGGTTAAAATTGTTACCTGGATACTACACGTATATATCCTCTTTGAGTCGCTTCCAGACGTGGCCGAATATCTCTTTGAGATCGTCGCAATAGATGCTCGCATTGTCAAATTCATTCTCCGCAGACCAGCGCGAAACGATAGGTCCGCCGCCGCATGCATTCAGAAATTCGCATTTCCTGCACCTTGCATTGACATTTAGAGACGCACTTCGGATTTTGCTCCACAGGTCATTTCCCTGCACAGCCTGAATGGGATCCGTTTGAATATTGAGACTGCTCGTCACCGCGCCTTTGCCTAGTACGCGCATCACATCCAGCCCTTCGATGCTTCCGTCCGTGGAAATAGTGACGGTAGTAATCGCGCCCAGTCCGAGTGTAATCGAATTACTCTGCCCTCCGAGAAGACCTTTTACCATGGAAGAAATGATCCGGATCGTGACACCTGAATTTGCGTGGCTGTCGTACCAATCATCAAAAAGATCCTTATAGAAAACCGCAATCGGCTGAACGGTATCTCTATATGTTGCATCGGGAATCAACACATCGAACTGTTTGACACCCACTTGTTCGACAAAAAAATCGATGATTTCCATCCCATTCAGCGCAGTGGAGAACACGGAAATAATGCCCGGCTCTATTCCATTGGTTTGCAAGAGCCTGATTTTTTCGGTTATCCTGTCGTAAGTTCCATTCCCTTTGAAATCGATCCTGTTTGCATCGTTGAATTTCCTGGGTCCGTCCAAACTTATGCCGACACCAATTTGAAATTCTTTAAAGAAATTAATCCACTCTTCCGTAATTAATATTCCATTGGTCATGATGGAATATCTGATCCTGCAATTCGTTTGGATTGCTATTTCATTTAACTTGTTCATGAAGGGCCTGAACCTTTTTAATCCAAACAGCATCGGTTCGCCACCGTGAAAACCTATTGAAAATGTTTTTAAATAATATGTATTTATATGTGCTTTTAATTGCGTGCATAAAGCCTCTTCCACTGATTCGGTCATAATCGCGGGCAGATCATAAACAGACGGATCTTTAAACCAATAGCAATAACTGCAATTGATATTGCACCGACTTGCCAACTTGATCAGCAAGTCGGTGCAAACGTAATTTTCTGGTTCAATTACATTTTCCAAAGCAAATGTTCTTTATGCGCGGATATAAATAATAGATATGTACTACTGGTTGCCGCCCGGAGCATCGGGTTGATCGAGATTTCTGACATTAATTTCGGGATTTATGATTCTATTTTTCAGAATATCCATTAAATCCGCCCCAGGTGACTTATCGTACGAACGGTCATAACCGGGATGTGTTCTGTCATACGAAGCAGCATCAGATATCTGACCTATCATCTTATCAACTACATCTTCGTGCCCCCGGATTTTAACAGTAAGCTGAAACTTTTCTTGCAGTTCTTTCAACATTTCCGGGGTAAGATGGTCTGTATTCCCGGTTAGCACAGTACGAGTTACTTGTTGCTTTGACATAGTTTATAAAATTTAAGTTGATTATTGGATACTTGTATTTCCGGTGGGCAATTGCGTAGGCAATAGGAATCCTGCCTTTCGTTTGAAAGTATTTGGCAACAACAGATTGGCGCAATATTATTGCTGTTGTTAATTCCGGTAATTTGTCAATCAGTGGGAAATTAAATCGCTTATGCGATTCGCGGAGTAGACATGGGCTGGGTTGAACAGGCCCTCGCTGTCAATAGAGAATCATTGACCGTATTATAATTCGAGCTTTTGCGATACAATACTAAACTTTAATATGAAATATTGTGGCTGCCGATGGATTAAAAGTAGATATTTTAGTTTGTTAGTTCAAACATTATCTGACTATATTATTAACCGGTTTTCACCGCTCACTTTCATTTTCCTCTTGCTCTGGCAAGTGCCGAAGCCGTTTCCATGTTAGCAATACCATAGCCATAAGGAACCACAGGATTACTGGCCCGGTCACCGGATTTTCTGATAATATCGATCAGTTCCAGATTGGTCAGTTTGGGATAGGCCTGCCATAAGCAGGCTGCCAGACCACACAGGATAGGACTTGCATACGAAGTACCAAAGCGAAATTCGCTTTTTCCAAGTACATTCATCACAGATGCTCCGCCTCCTAAAGCCATCACATCAGGTTTTATGCGATTATCAACAGTAATGCCATACGATGTAAAACTGTCGGCTTCCAGAGATTTATGTACAGAACCAACTGTTAGTACGTTTGGAGAATCAGCAGGAGTCCCAACCCAGGACTGCTCATTTCCGGCGCAATTAACGATCAATATTCCCTTACTGGCGGCAACATTGGCTGCTCGACTAGCCATTGCGGTCTTACCGTCCATGTCTTTAAAGCTGTATACTATTGATGGGAAAGTATATCCAGTGCTGTAATAAAGAGATGAATTGATAATATCAACACCTGCACTGTCTGCATATTCCGCGGCATTGACCCAGTAATCTTCTTCAATGGGGTATTCCGAGGATTGATCCTCGGTTCTCAGCAGCCAATAATTCGCCTCTGGTGCTGTGCCAACATAATAACCAGGAACGTTTGCAGCCAAACAGGATGTGACCCATACGCCGTGACTATCTACGCTATACGGATCATCATTTTCAAATATGAAAGATTTGGCTCCTTTAATATTTACGCTTTTAAAACCTGCATTATTTTTGAGATTGATGAATCCTGCATCAATAACTGCAATATCAATACCTGCTCCTCTGTACCCTTTGTCATGGAGATACTGACCGTTGTTGACACTGATGTTATTACGGGCCGTTCCATAATCCAAGGGATTGGTGTTATCAGTGGCTACCGAACCTACCTGGGGAATATCCTTATATTTTTCCGTACTGGAAGATTCGGACCTTTTTCCTTCCCACACAAGTACGACTTCTTTTACAAATGGCAATGCCTTGTACTGATCAATCAAAAACTGATCCTGGCAATGAACACTTACGGTACTGAGCCATTTACTTTTAGCGACAATTTTTCCGCCTACCTGCTGAATGATCCGAAGGTAATCTGCGGAAATCGGAAGGTCCGTTTCATTCACTTCTATATTTTGTTTGCGCCTGCGCTCAATGGCTTTTGCTGATAAGAATGCTCCCGGACTATTTAGATTTAGATCTGTGGTGCCCTTATCTTTTAGTACCAACCTGTATTTATAATCATAGCCATCTGTAATCGTTACCTTACACCGCGCCTGGGCTTTGCCATTAATCAATTTTGCTATTACGTAAGTCTCGCCAGCACCTTCCGGCCACACGACACCATTTGTATCTACCCGGGCAATCCTTGGGTTTTCACTGCTCCATACGAATGACAGGTCTTCGCCCGGCTCATACTCATAGTTTTGAAAGGTAAGTTTTAAGCGCTCGCCGTAGGGCTCTTCCTTCGCCAGTTTGACTTCGGAAGGTTCGATGGAAAGCGTCAGAGCCTTTGGAGGAATTGGTAATTCCTCTTTTTTACAAGCCAAAAACAATATGAAAAATATTACTACATACACACACTTCAAATTTTTCAATCTCATATTTACTGGCTACTAAATTTTTATTAAGTCTACTTGCCAATGCAAAATTTCCTGAAAATATTTTCAAGCAGGTCATCCGTCACAATCGTTCCCGTAATCTCTCCCAGGTGATGGAGCGCCAGGCGGATATCTTGCGCCAGGAAGTCGCCGGTGACGCCTAGTGATAATCCGTTAACTACGTCCGTGAGTGAGTCGAATGTTTTTACAAGATGTTCGTAGTGCCGCAAGTTGGTAACTACTGTGTCGGCGGCGGATTGTTTGTGGACCAGCGAAATGAGCTTCGTGGTCAATGCCGCCAGGCCGCTCTGCATTTGGGCGGAAATAGGGATAAGATCATCGTCCAATGCATGCAGACGCACATTTTGGCCATTATCAGTGTCAATTTTGTTCAAAACAAACAACACCTGCTTGTCTTTCGGCAGCGATTCTGCAAGTACCTTGATATCGTTGTAAGTTTCTTCACTGTCAAAAAGGAATATCACGATATCCGCCTTCGCCATCGCAGCTTTGGAGCGCTCTATGCCGATCGACTCCACTAGATCAACTGTTTCGCGGATGCCGGCTGTATCAATAAACCGGAACTTGATTCCACCAAGGATCATGGTATCCTCTATCACGTCGCGCGTTGTGCCGGCAATGCTGGTCACAATCGCCTTTTCTTCATTGAGCAGCGCATTCAGCAGCGTAGACTTCCCTACATTCGGCGAGCCGATAATCGCGACCGGCACTCCTTCCTTGATCGCGTTACCCGCATCAAATGATTCGATCAATGGCGCAATAGTCTCTTGCAGCGAGTCGATCAGTCTTTTTAAATCGTCACGCTGGGCAAACTCAACATCCTCTTCGCCGAAATCGAGTTCAAGTTCGATCATCGAAGCAAAATGGATCAGCTCTGACCTTAATGAAGTAAGCTTTTTGGAAAAACCGCCGCGCAACTGGTTCAGCGCCGTTTTGTGACTGGACTGCGAATCTGCGGCGATCAGATCAGCCACAGCTTCTGCCTGTACCAGGTCAAACTGCCCATTCAGAAATGCACGCTGCGTGAATTCGCCCGGCTTGGCAATGCGGGCACCTTTAGATATAAGTACTTTGAGAATCTGTCTGATAATGTAATCAGATCCGTGACAGGAAATTTCCACCGAATCCTCTTTTGTAAATGAACGCGGTGTTTTGAAGACAGTGACCAGCACCTCGTCGATAACCTCGATCCCGTCTGAAATGGTCCCGAAATGGACTGTGTGGCTGTCTGCCTTTTCCAGGTTCTTGCCTTTAAATATGCTGTTAACAATGGAAATAGAGCCTTCTCCCGAGACCCTGATCACGGCAATTGCCCCTACTCCTGAGGGGGTCGCCAACGCGCAAATAACTTCCTGCTGGTGAATTGGTACAGTATCCATCCTGCAAATATGTGACTAAATCTACGGTCGGGCAAAGATCAGGCGGACGAATGCCGCGCCGAGTGATTATGGAAATCGGCAATTTCGATTTTCGTATCTTTGCGGCATGTTAACCGAAACTTTACCAATCTACACAAAAGCACTTCCGGTGATGGAAGCGTTTTATACTTTACAGGGCGAGGGGCAGCACAGTGGGCGGGCCGCTTATTTTATCCGCCTCGGCGGGTGCGAAGTAGGCTGTCACTGGTGCGATGTGAAAGAATCCTGGGACGCAAATGCGCATCCCAAGTACCCGATCGATTCCATTGTGGAAGGCGCTTTGCAATATCCCGGCCGCCTGGCCGTGATTACCGGCGGCGAACCTTTGATGTATAACCTGGATGCACTTACCAGCGCATTGCAGGAAGCAGGATTTAAGACGAACATCGAAACTTCGGGCGTTTACCCGTTCTCGGGGCATTGGGACTGGGTTTGTTTTTCACCTAAAAAATTCAAGACCCCGCACCCTGATATTTACAAGAATGCCAACGAGCTAAAAGCGATCATTTACAACAAAAGTGATTTCGATTTCGCAGAAGAGCACGCCGCGCTGGTCAACGAAAACTGCACATTGCTGATGCAGCCGGAATGGAGTAAGCACGATATCATGCTGCCTTTGATGATTGACTATATCAAAGACAATCCCAAATGGAAAATGTCGTTACAAACTCACAAGTTTATGAACATTCCGTAATGCGCTGGGCCGTCTTTTTAATTGTTATTCTAAGTTTTTCAGGATCGTTCAAAGTGGTGGCACAGGAGGCTACCCTATCCCGGAAAGGACGAGAAAATTATGAAAAGGCGCAAAAAGCGTGGCAGCAGCGCCAGCTCGGCGAGGCCATTATACTGTTTGAAAAAGTACTTCAGGAAACTCCCCAAAGTTACGACACCCATTTAAGGCTCGCGCAGATCTACGAGTTGCAGCGCAATGCCGATCTTACCCGCAAGCATTACACGCTTGCTACCCGGCTGAAACCCGACGCGCCGCAATCAGGGCCGGGATTTCAGTGGCTGGGCAGGTACCATTTCCAGGCTGAGCGTTACGATTCGGCGCAGTTTTATTTCGAAAAAGCGATCAAGCTTTTTCCGCCAAAATCCAGCTTGTTCAGGCTGGCCGAGAAGTCGATCGTCTCGTCCAAATTTGCCGCAGAAGCGATCAAAAAGCCGCTGGCTATCCAGAAGAAATCAATGGGCGATACTGTCAATTTCCTCAGGACACAGTACTTCCCCGTTTTGACAGCCGATAATGAAACGTTGATTTTTACGGGGCTCACCGAGGAGCGCGATGAAAATATCTACGTAACAAACCGCAAAAAAGGCAGCGACGCAAGTGGCTGGGATGTTCCAGAAGATATTTCACCCGCAATCAATACCATTAATAATGAAGGAACGTGCAGTGTTTCAGCTGACGGTCGTACCCTCGTTTTTACAGCCTGCAACCGACCCGAAGGCTATGGAAGCTGCGATTTATACATATCACATAAGGAGGGAAAAGACTGGACTACCCCCGTGAACCTCGGCGAGCAGGTGAATACCCGCGACTGGGAATCACAGCCATCACTTTCCGCTGACGGACACACCCTGTATTTTGCTTCCGAACGAAAGGAAGGAATCGGGAAAAGGGATATCTGGGTTACCACATTAAATGATAAAAAGCAGTGGAGCGCCCCGAAAAACCTCGGACCGGCTATCAATACGCCCGATGATGAAAACGCGCCATTCATTCACGCAAATGGCCGGACCCTCTTTTTTGCATCCGACGGCTTAGCCGGAATGGGCGGTTTCGATATTTTCATTTCTCAAAAAACAGACACGATCTGGGCGGCGCCGAATAACCTCGGGTATCCCATTAATACTGTTGCAGATCAGGTCGGGCTTTTCATTGCTTCCGACGGAAAGAGCGCTTATTATACCGACGACAGTTCCGATAAGGGAAAAGGCCGCTCGCTCATCTATACATTCGACCTGCCTGAGTCGCTGCAAAATATGATCGTACCTACAAGGTATGCCAAAGGCAGGGTTACCGACAAGAAAACGGGCCAGCCGGTCGCTTCTGATATCGATCTTTTCGATCTCAAAACGCAGGAGAAAGTGGGCGCATTCACTTCCGATGCCCGTACGGGCTCTTTCCTGGCTGTGCTTAACAAAGGAGGAGAGTATGCATTTTATGTTTCAAAACCGGGGTACCTGTTTAAAAGTCTGTCTTTCTCGGTCAGCGACTCAGTATCTTTTGTTGACCTGCAAATTCCTCTGGAGGCAATAGAAAAAGACCGGGCGGAGATCCTGAATAACATCTTTTTCCAGACTGGCAGATACGAGCTGGATGAAAAATCAAAAGTGGAGCTCGACAAGATGGCAGACTTCCTGACCCGGAACAAAGATGTAAAAATCGAGATTTCAGGGCACACCGACGATGTAGGTTCGGACAGCGAAAACATGGAATTGTCGCGCCGGCGCGCGCAATCTGTGCAGCAGTATTTGCACAAATCGGGTATTGCACAGCCCCGGATTTTGTCAAAAGGTTATGGGGAAACAAAGCCGGTAGCGGCAAATGATACGGAAGCGAACCGCCAGAAAAACAGGCGCATTGAGTGGCGCATTCTCTGACAGCTTGCATTACGGGGCTAAATTTCGCACTTTTGTTGATCTGTCGATGTTGTACTATACGAGTGCTGCAAAGGCCTTTTCAATTCCACACACTTATTTTTTCAAGTGAAATCCTGAATAGATTTTGTAACGTTTTTTTGTATACGCTAGTTATTGTCACCCATGTCATCTGAGAAAGTTTCCTGCCTAATTATCGGCTCCGGCCCTGCCGGATATACTGCCGCTATATATGCATCCAGAGCAGGATTGAATCCTGTACTATACCAAGGCGCCCAACCAGGCGGCCAGCTTACCATTACTACGGAAGTTGATAATTATCCCGGGTATCCCGACGGAATTACCGGCCCCGAAATGATGATCAATTTTGAAAAACAAGCCAAACGTTTCGGAACTAATATCCGCTACGGAATGGCGACGGAAGTTGATTTTACTTCCTACCCGCACAAGGTGATCATTGATAACAAACACGAAATCATTGCCGACGCGGTGATTGTGTCCACAGGCGCTTCGGCGAAGTGGCTGGGCATTGAAGGAGAAGACAGGCTGAATGGCCGCGGGGTATCTGCCTGCGCGGTTTGCGACGGTTTCTTTTTCAGGGGCCAGGATGTGGTAGTAGTAGGTGCCGGCGATACGGCTGCGGAAGAGGCAAGCTATCTTGCAAAACTTTGCCGCAAAGTATACCTGCTGGTACGCCGCGATGAAATGCGCGCTTCCAAAATCATGCAGAAACGCGTTGAAATGCTTCCAAATATCGAAGTGCTGTGGAACACAGAGACTGTGAAGCTGAATGGAGACGAAGGACTTGAATCTGTTTTGGTAAAAAATAATAAGACCGGCGAGGAGCAACTTCTCGACGTAACCGGTTTCTTTGTAGCAATCGGCCACAAACCTAACACGGATATTTTCAAAGGATATCTGCACATGGACGAAACCGGCTACATTCAAACTGTAAAAGGAAGTGCCTGCACCAATATTAAAGGTGTATTTGCCTGCGGAGATGCACAGGATAATGTGTACAGACAGGCGATTACAGCAGCAGGAACGGGATGTATGGCGGCTTTGGACGCAGAGCGTTTTTTGATGGAGAGAGAAGTGGAAGAGATTATCGAAGAAACAACAGCTTAATTTTTGCCCAACCCCTAAAATTTAGTCAGACTACATAGGAGCTCTCCGCTTATATGTAGTCTGACCCATTTTAAATATGAAAGTAAAGCTTATTGTAAGTTTGCTGATGATGGTGTGTTTGATTTCATGGAACACGCAAGCGCAAGAGCGAGGTAAATTCAGAAGAAACCCGAAGATTAACCAGTCCGGAAACAACGCCAACGAAGGACCAACCACCAAGGCTACCGTTCCCCAGCCCGAAGATGAATACCAGGTGGAAACCTCAAACCTGAAATTTCAGAACCAGTTTGAGCCCGTAAAACCCCTTAATCCTGTTGTAAACGAAGATACCACTACCATTGACGAAGGCGAGACTGAGGTTGTGGAAGTGGTGGATTCCTTGCAGGTAGGTGATGAATGGGTAAAAGCAGCAGAATACTACGTGATCTGGGATGCGCGAACAATCAACCCCTACGGACTGAATCCCCTTGAATTCGACGAGCCGGTTGATCTGACACTATACAACGAGGCGCTGAACCGCAAATGGAGCACGCCGATGGAAAGAACCCCTACTACTTCCAATTTCAGCTACCGCTGGGGCCGCTGGCACAATGGTACCGACCTGGACCTGGAAACCGGTGATACGGTAAGAAGTACTTATGACGGGATGGTCAGGATTGTTGCCTGGGACGGATCGGGCTACGGCCGCTTCATTGTTGTGCGGCACTACAACGGACTTGAAACTTTGTATGGTCACCTTTCCAAACAAATGGTGGAATCAGGCCAGATTGTCAAGGCTGGTGAAGTGATCGGGTTAGGCGGAAATACGGGAAGAAGCTCCGGCTCCCACCTGCACTATGAAAACCGTTACGAAGGAAATCCATTTGACCCGAGACATATTTTTGACTGGGACAATAAGACCATCAAATCAGACCATTTCCTGCTGACCAGCTCGGTTTGGAACCATTTAAGAGGCAAATCCAACAGAAGCGAATTTGAATCCGGCGACGCGGCACCTGCTGCTTACAGCCGGTCTGTATTACACAAAGTACGCCCGGGCGACACGCTGGGCGCTATTGCGGAACGATATGGAGTGAGCGTTTCTTCCATTGCCCGCCGCAACCGCATGTCCAGCCGCTCTACGCTGCGCATCGGACAAAAGCTTCGCATTAAATAATCAAAAACATGAAACTTGATATACTCGCCATCACAGCTCATCCGGACGACGTTGAGCTGTGCTGTGCCGGGACTTTATTGTCTCAAATGGCCCTCGGCAAAAAGGTCGGGATCATTGATCTTACAAGAGGTGAGCTTGGAACGAGGGGAACGCCCGAAGGCCGCATTCAGGAAGGTAAAGATGCAGCAGCGATACTGGGCGTAGCTGTGCGGGAGAATGTGGGATTGGCTGACGGTTTTTTCACAAACGACGAAGCGCATCAGAAAGCGATCATTCCATTTATCCGAAAGTACCAGCCCGACATTGTGATCACCAATGCGATCGACGACCGGCATCCTGATCATGGCCGCGGAGCCAAACTGGTCGCAGACGCCTGCTTTTACTCAGGCCTGAGAATGGTGAAAACATATGACGACAATGGAAACGAGCAGGAAGCGTGGCGCCCCAGACAAGTGTTCCATTCTGTTCAGGACAGGTATATCAAGCCTGACTTTGTTGTGGATATCACCGACTTCCACGATCGCAAAATAGAAGCTGTGCGTGCTTTCAAAAGCCAGTTTCACATACCTGATTATCAGATTGAAGGCGAGCCGCAGAGTTACATTTCCACTCCTGAGTTCCTGGAATTTATCATTGCACGTGCGCGTGAAATGGGACACGCGGTGGGTGTCAATTTTGGGGAAGGCTTTACCAGTGCAAGAATGCTCGGTGTGCGTGATATCGGCGCATTTATCTGATTGAAGGGAAACACTTCAACCCGCTATTTTTCACCTCCTTTCAACGTGAATTTCTTTGTTTAAATGCAATGCTTTGATCAACAAGATTCACAGATTTATATCCAAATACTGGCAGTACCTGCAAGGTGATAGTGACCTGTTTTCACTTCAAAGCAGGATTTACCATTTTGCATGTACGGCCACAACGCTGGTAATGCTGTACGTATTTGCATTCAGCCTCTTCACCGGCCTGATCGCAGAGGCGGCTATCACCGCTGTACTTATCCCCTTCCAGATTTTCCTCTACTACCTGTCCAGGTTCCGGGAGCGCACCACGCTCTCGTTCAACCTGTACATGACAGTGATCTATATCTTTTTTATAGCCTCTTACCGCATTGGTGCGGGAATATCAGGGTCAACGCTCCTGTCTTTCGGTCTCGTGTACTTTTTGTCGCTGACGATCGGCCCCAGGAAACAATACCTTGTCCTGACTGTTGCGAACATTGTTATCGTAGGCGGACTGCTTGTAACTGAGTACCTGCATCCGGAGTTTGTAGTAGCAGGTTATGCCAATACCGAGCAGCGGTTTATTGACATTGGTTCCACTTATATAGTCAGTGTCGTCGTGATTTTGATTACGCTTGGCTACATCATCGGCAGCTACCGCGCGGAAAGGGAAAAGGCGGAACAACGCGCAATGCTTCTGGACGAGCTGCACGAGGAGAAGGCGAGGCTGATCTCGGTAATTTCACATGATTATCAAACGCCATTGATCTCGCTGAAAAAATATCTGGAAATACTGGGCAGCTACGAACTGAGCCAGGATGAGCGCAAGATGCTGGAAGCCGAACTCAGCCATTCTGTTGTAAATACGCAGAATCTGCTCCTGAACCTGCTGGCTATAACCAACGGGAACATTGAACCGGGATCGGATGTGGCCCGGCAGGATTTCAAGGTCAGCGACGCCATTGATGAAACATTCCGGGTGTACAGCGGCATTGCAAAGGAAAAAGGGATCAGTCTTAACTCCGAGATACCTGAACACCTGACTGTTTATTCCGAGCCTAACCTCTTCTCTGTGGTGATCAGGAACTTCATTAACAATGCAGTAAAGTATTCAGGCAAAAACAGCACGATCACGCTTTCTTATTCGGGGATAGATACTTTTCATGAATTTTGTGTTGCAGACAATGGCCCTGGAATCAGCAAGAATGCCCAGCAGGCGATTATAGAAAGCTGGGAAAACAAATTCAGGAATACCTCCCGATCCGGCGGCCTGGGTTTGGTGCTGGCTAAAAAGTATGCAGACGCAATCCACGGCAAGATCTCCTTTGCCAGCTCGCCGGGAGCCGGGACTAAATTCTACCTTCGGATTCCCGTCGCAACCAGTGACATTGAGCAAGCCGATCAATTGTCAGCGCTGCACCAGGTATAAAAGAAACTTCCCAAACAATGGCTTGATCACAACTATATCCGATCATTTATCGTATATATGAAAGAAACAAACCATTAATCAGCAACATGAAATATATAGTAACACTTGCCGCCTCTGCCGTGCTGATGCTCATGCTTCAGAACTGTTACGGGCAGTCGGCTTCAAAGCCTGCTGATCAGAAAAAGGCTCCTGAATATTCCCGCTCTGATGCCGCTCCGGTGAACAAAAGCAACCAGGACTGGCAGAAGATCCTTTCTCCGGAGGTATATGAAGTAGCGCGACTGAAAGGTACCGAAAGGCCATTTACCAGCGAGTACGAGCATTCGAAAGAGATCGGGACGTTTTACTGCGCAGTTTGCGGGAATGCACTTTTCAAAAGCGACGCCAAATATGAGAGCGGCTGCGGCTGGCCCAGCTTCTTTGAACCGATCAATAAAAAATCAATCATTGAGGCGCAGGATAACAGCCACGGAATGCGCAGGACCGAAGTAATGTGTGGCCGTTGCAAGTCGCATTTAGGTCACGTTTTCGACGACGGGCCGCCGCCAACCGGTTTGCGCTACTGCATCAACGGTGTTGTACTAGACTTTGAAAAAGCGAAAACCGCCGAGAAAAAGTACGCTGATAAGAAAAAGGCTAATACCGGAAGCTGAGTTACTCGCCTTCCTGGCGGATCTTGCCCAGCACAACGCCCAAATGAAAACCCAGCACCAGGCTCGGCACAACATAGTGCGTGCCTGGTGTTGTTTCAGACCACATTTCTCGCGGAGACTGCACTCTAGCATTTTTCAATCCCGGTGTAAGTGTCTTCACATTGATATTCCTCAGACCGAATCCCGTAAACAGATCCAGCGTCATCCGGCTGGGGAAATAGAACTGCCAGCCCAATCGGGCATGTCCCGCAGCCGCAGTCCTGCCTATTTTCACATCCTTGTTTTCAGAATAATTACAGCCGCCCGAGCCTGAACAATCCATTCCTACCCATTGATTTTGACGGTACACTACCCTTTTGTACATAAACTCGCCCGCGAAATAGCCTCTCACACGCTGCTTGCTGAAATAGTAGTAGCGAAGCTGCGTGCGGCTTTTGTAAGTTGATTTATCAGGAACTGTGGTCACTTCATAGTACCAGAGATTGAAGCTCGAATGTCCGTATCCAAGGTCCTGCTGCAAGCTGACCCCGCTCTTTCCGAGCGGGACTTCAACCCCAAACTGAATCGTATTATCACTGTCGAACATCGCGGCAGGCGAATACTTGATGATCACGTGGTTAGCTGCATTTTCCGCGTTAATCTGCGCGTGGCTTAATGTGATACCGATCAGCAAAAACAGTGCTATTAAAGCTATATTCTTCATAGTACCGGGATTTTACTGAGTAGTTCATATTCATCCGAATTCCCGAACTTGTATTGGTACAGCCCTTTTTCGCCGGTCACGATCAGGTGATTTGGTCTGACGATCACGTCATAAGCGGGAACGTCGCTGAAATTATATTTGTCGACAGGAAGCGCGGGATCTGATATATCCATGACGCGGAGTCCATTGCTTCCTTCGCACACAAACAACTTGTTGCCCGACACACCAAGCCCGTAAGGTGAGGCCATCACCTGCGAATGTACCAGCGTAGGATTGGATGGGACAGAAACATCTATCACATCTAATGAGCTCAATGTATTTCCCCGGCGGCAAGCAACGCCGCTTCTCAATGTCACATAGGCGTATTTGTCCTGAACCACGACCGGGTCGCAGGATTGTATGTGCGTATACTTGGTCAGCAACACCGGACTGACGGGATTGGCATTATTATAAATGTACATACCGTCATTGGCGCCGATGAAGAGGTTGTTTTTGTAAGGGAAAATCGTCTCAATCCCCACATTCATTTCTTTACGCACCGTCCTGACAGGCGCCTCGCCTTTTGTGATGTCGTACACTTCCAGAGATTGCTTGGAAACGATGTACAGCGTATTGCCGGTAATTGCAAAACGCGCCATTGAACCGCCCGTGCCGGTTTGCGGACTAACGCTGCTTTCGCCATCATTGCAGGCTGTCAGGATCATGCAAAGCCCCAGCAAGGCAAGTCCCAGAAATAGAAAAGGCATTAATTTTTTCATGGCAAGATGTAAAAAGAGTTTTTATCTGAAAGAGGAAGTGTTATCTGAAGCATTTAGGCTGCGTTGTCATCGGGACCTTTTCCCAGCCTGCTACAACGCCTTTTTTGCTGTCGGCGCATTCAAAGTAAACATTCTGGTAGGGCGGGAAATTATTGACCGAAATGGCATCATTGATCGTCTTCACCAGTTTCGGTGAAAGCGGATCGGATATGTCGAAAACGAGCAGGTTTGACAGGTTATCAGCATACAGCCAATTTCCCTTTACAGCAATATCATAGTTGCCGGTAATGGAGATAAAGGAAAGGTTTTTCGGATTTTTGGGATCTTTATTATCAATAATGTGAATGCCCTTCCCTGTTTCATTTACAAAAATATAGGGATCGAAAAGGTAGATCTTGCCAGGCTGGACGAGCGGCTGTGCGGCAGCTACCTGAACCTTCGCAGCTTCGTCCGCAGTCGCATAAATGGGTTTGTAGCCCGTACCATCGAAAGGCACGCCATTGGGCGCATTGTCGTTCGGCTCAACGCAGGCGAGGCAGATCAACACGAGAGAGAGAAGGCGGAAAGAATTTTTCATAGCTAGCTGTTTACGAGATCAATTGACAGACACGCTGCCCGCTGAAAACGTTGCCGCCGCTTACACAAAATCCTGAAATAGCCGCTTAATAAGATCTTTCCGTAGTTCTCCTACCACACGAATGTGCCGACCGAGCCTGCCTTCAACACAGCAGAGGCAAACGCATTCCCATCCTGGATCTGAAAAGCCTGCTGGTCGTCGCTGCTATTGAAGACGATCAGTACTCTTTTCCCATCGGGTGTTTTAAAAGCAACATTCGGGAGCTGCGCATCCATATTGGAAGCAATGCGCACAGAACCTGGCCGTACGAACTTTGAAGCATGTGCCACCACGTAATAAGCCGGGTTACGAATGACTTTATCCCCATCAGTGGTAATCCCGCCCAAACAACGGTCGCAGCCGCCGCGGTCTGTGAACGGACGGTTTTGCGGATTGCTCGACAGGTTCCATTCCAGCACAGTACGCGCCCAGTTGCGGGTAGCGCCGATGGTCAGCTTGGTGATATGATCTGGAAAATCCTGCGCAAAATTGCCGGGTGCGCTCATCCATTGTTCCGTGAAATACAGGTTCTTGTCCGGGTGCGCATTGTGCACTTCGGAAAGCGCATCGATCTTACCTCCGTACAAATGGAAAGCAGAACCGTCAATATACTTCCGCGCTTCCTGGTCATTCAGAATAGAGATCGGATACTCGGGCTTGTCGGCGTTATGATCGTAGATAATGATCTTCGTGTCAATTTTTGCATTTCTGAAAGCTGGTCCCAAGTGATTTTTTACAAATACGGCCTGATCCTTCGCCAGCATTAGCAAGCTGGGATTGTTACCCGGATGCAGCGGTTCATTCTGCACGGTGATCGCGTCGATTCGTATACCTTCCTTTTTCATTTCCTGTACATAACGGACCAGGTATCTGGCGTAAGCCGGATACGAATCAGGTTTAAGGCTCCCGCCGCGCGTGTCTCCATTATCCTTCATCCAAACCGGCGGCGACCAGGGCGATCCCATGATTTTGATTGCAGGATTAATCGCCAGGATCTCTTTTAACATCGGTATCACATCCTTTTTATCCTGACCAAGATCAAAACGCTTCATCTCAGGATCCGTCTCACCTGCCGGTAGATCATTGTATGAAAAAATCGTCTCATTAAGATCTGACGCACCAATGCTGAGGCGGAGGTATGAAATGCCGATGTTATTGCCATTTACAGCGAAAAGCTCCCGGAGCAATGCAGCGCGTGCCGGCTTGCTCATCGCCATCAGGTGGGACGCGCTCCCGCCTGTCAATGTAAAACCAAATCCGTCGATCGTCTGGTAAGTCTCACGATCGTCCACTTTGATCACCTTTCCCGATGCATTCCCGGCCGAAAAGCGGATTGGTGCAGCTTGCCTCGCAAATAGTACGGACTGGTCCAGATTGGTCAGCCAAAGTTCCGCAGCTTTCTTTGTGTTTTGTGCAAATGCAAGCACGCCGGACAAGAGCAACAGGATCAACAAAAAGGATTTAGGAATAGTCATTTTCATGCTGGTTGCCTTGCGGCAGGTTAAGAGTAACCGGTTGATTACAGTGAGTCACCTCGTATTGAAAAACACACAAAATAATGTAATATATTGCGAACCCAAATGTAGCCGGGCCGGCACAAAGCTGCTAGCAGGTAGCTACTACATTACTACAACAATCCTTTATAATTTGCAAAATACAGTTTCTGACGCGGTTTTTAACTACGTCAAACCAGTGAGAGGGAAACAGTGTACATGGATAATGAAGCGAGTGATTCTTTTTCTAACCTTCCTGATTTTATCAAACACGCTACACGCCCAAAGTACCACTGCGGTATCGACCGGCGCGTTATCGACCATCGGGCTGCCGACCATCGGGCTCCCGGAAGTAGTTAATTATAGTAAACATGCTTACCGGGCCGGAACACAGAACTGGGCAATCCGCCAGGGGCGTAATGGAGTAATGTACTTTGCCAATAACGAGGGGCTGCTGAGTTTCGATGGTGTGTACTGGAAAGTGTACCCGCTTCCCAACAAAACAAAAGTACGTTCCCTGCAACTGGGCGATGATAACCGCATTTACATCGGCGGAGAGAATGAGTTTGGGTATTTCTCACCGGATCAGTCAGGCGTACTCCGGTATTTTTCGCTGCGCGAGCTCGTTCAGGAGAAAGACCGCAGCTTTGCCGATATCTGGAATGTGACCGCATGGAAAGGAAGTGTCTTTTTCAGGGCCAGTAACAAGATCTTTTTGTACAAAGACAAATCCATAATCACATTCAATCCTGTATCGCATTGGCGTTTTATGGGTACGGCGAATGGACAGGTAATAGCGCAGGATGCGACAAACGGGCTTCTACGGTTTAACAACGAACGCTGGGAGCCTTTTCTCACCAATAGCGAGCTGCCCGCCGAGTTCCTGAGTACTGCATTGCTGCCTATGGGCCGGGATACGACCATTCTCGTGACAATGGACGCGGGGCTTTACAGGCTTTCCGGCAACAGCGCCGTAAAAATGGAATCGGCATTCATTAACCAGATCAGGAAAGAACGCATTTACGGAGCCACGCGCGTCAACGACCAGCTGCTGGCACTCTCCACAAGCTTGGGCGGCTGCTATATTGTTACAAATAAAGGTGAATTTGTGCACCGGTTTTCGCGGGGAGATGGCCTGCAAAACAACAATGTACTGAGTGTTTTCCGCGACCGTGATCACAATCTCTGGCTGGGGCTTGACAATGGGATCGATTTCATCGCGTATGATAATGCGGTCAAGACCATTTACCCCGTCGCTACCAAAGATGAAGCCGGCTATGCTTCGATTATCTACAAAGGCCGGCTCTATATAGGTACTTCCAACGGTCTTTATTCAGTTCCGGTGGGGGAATTCAATGATCTCAGCTTTGTTAAAGGCGCATTTTCATTTGTTAAAAATTCCCGCGGTCAGGTTTGGGGATTGTCGGAGATCAATGGAAAACTGCTGATGTCGCACCACGAAGGTATGTTTGAGATACGCCAGGATAAAGCAATTGCGATTGAACGCCGGAATGGATTCTGGGGCGCAGTGCCGCTGTCACGGATCGATCCGGTTTCACGGGTAGCAGTAGGTAATTACAATGGGATCAATTTTCTTGCCTATGACGGGACAGAATTCCGGCCGTCCGGCGAGGTAAGTGGCTTTGACATCGCCTCGCGTTTCCTCTGCACTGACACCCACGACGAAAATGTGATCTGGACTTCCCACCCCTATCGTGGTGTTTTTAAAATATCCCTGCAACCTGACGGAAAATCTGCGGCCCGCTTGTACACCAGCAAAGACGGACTGCCGCTTTCGCTGAACAACAATTATGTATATAAGGTCAAAAACAGGATACTGGTAGCGACAGAAAGCGGCATTTACGAATACAATCCTGGAAAAGACCGTTTTGCTGCGTCCAGCTACTACAATGAGATTTTCAAGGGTGTGGACGTGCGCTACCTGAAAGAAGATCAGGCCGGTAACGTGTGGTTTGTGACTGGTAAAGAGCTGGGCGTGCTGGATGTATCCGGCAACAAGCCGAAGATCATTTTCCTGCCGGAACTGAACCAGAAGCTCGTGTCGGGCTTCGAGTACATTCAGCCTTTGAATGAAAAAAACATCCTCGTGGGCAGTGAAAAAGGCATTTACCACATTAACTACCAGCAATATAAGCAGAACAAAAACCGCATTGACGTGCAGATCAGGATGCTGCGATCGGTCGCAAAGTCGGATACGGTCCTTTTTGGAGGTTATCTGGGCGAGGTTAACCAGCTGAACAAGCAAACCGAAAGCCAGGTACCGCAAATTGCGCACGAGCTGAACTCCATTGGTTTTGAATTTTCATCCACCCTGTTCAGTCAGCAATCCAGCATTGCGTATTCGTATTTTCTCGATGGATTTGATGCAGGCTGGTCGCATTGGTCGGTGAAAAGTGCGAAGGAGTACACCAGCCTTCCTGCGGGCCAGTACACGTTTTATGTCAAAGCACGCAATAATTTCGGTAGTGAATCGCCGGTCACCGGCTACACATTTGTCATTCAGCCGCCGTGGTACCAAACTTCCTGGGCATATCTCGCTTACGGTGTCCTGCTGCTGGGATTGGCTTTCCTGTTTTATGAATGGCAGGAAAAACGCTTTTTGCGACAGCGGCAAAAACATGAGGAGGAGCAGCAAAGGTTACAGTACCTCCACCAGCTGGAACTCGAAAAAAATGAAAAGGAGATTATTAAACTGAAAAACGAAAAGCTCGAAGCCGAGATCCTGCATAAGAACACAGACCTGGCCACTTCGGCGATGCATCTGGTACAAAAAGCCGAACTGCTGTCAAAACTAAAAACAGACCTGGTCAAGATCACCAAAACTGCGGACGACGAGAAGATCAACGACGACCTGAAAAGGGTGATTAAGGTGGTAGCAGAGGAAAATAAGGTGGATAAAGACTGGGGGCAGTTCTCCAAACATTTTGACAGTGTGCACAGTAACTTCCTGATCGCATTGAAGGAGAGATACCCGAAACTGACAGCCAGTGAGCTGAAAATGAGCGCCTACCTGCGGATGAACCTGTCGAGCAAGGAAATCGCAGAACTGATGAACATCTCGCTCCGCGGCGTAGAAGTAAGCAGGTACCGGCTTCGCAAGAAGCTGCAATTGCCTACCGAGGTCAACATGTTTAACTTCTTCCTGGGTTTTCACATTGACGAATCCAGGGATAGCAAAGGGACACATTCATAAAAAAAGCTGAGCGCAACATCTGCGCTCAGCTTTCTACATAACGCTAAATCCTATTTCGTGCCGCCCCACTCTTTGCTCTGCTCGATTTTGGTATTTTCCATTTCGAGCAATGGGATAGGCAATATTTCATTTTTACCAGCCACAAAGCCTTTGGATGCCAATGCTTTTGGCGCGTCCCCCCAGCGGACAAGGTCCATCCAGCGGTGACCTTCGCCTGCCAGTTCAAGCCTGCGTTCTTTTTTGATGTTCTCAAACGTAGCTGCCACGGGCTTCAAACCTACCCTCGCTCTTACGGCGCTGAGCAATGCAGTTGCGCGGGTTTGGTCGCCACCACCGCGAACGAGCGCCTCGGCTTCAAGTAGATAAGTATCTGCCAGGCGCGTGTCGTACATATTTTGAGGGAAGTTCAGCTCGGGTGTTCCCGCGCCGGTCCAGCGGTTGGAAACTCTTCCTGCGAATTTTTCGAGGAAGTATCCCGTGTTCATGTACCCCTTTTCGTAACTGGCAAGTCCGGCTTTTTCGAGACTATCCAGGTTAGCGACGGTCGCTTTATAGCGAGGGTCGTAGTGGATCGCCTCAAATAAGGACGGGGTTACCGGTAAAAAGCTCCATCCGGAAACGTAATCGGGCGCAGCGTCGGATTTGCGGTTGTAGCCGCGCGGGCCTGTGATGATGTTCATGATATTTCCCTCTGTACAAGCCACGCAATCCCACGTACCAGCCGAAGTATTGGTGTAGGAAATCTCCAGAATAGACTCGCTGTTAAACTTGTTATCGCTCTTCCAGAGGTCGGCAAAGTTACTAAGCAGTTTATAACCATAAGGATTGGTGCCGCCCGGCGTACCATTCACCAAAGCCAGCTCTTGTGCCGCCTGTGCGTATTTCTGTTGGTACAAATACACTTTTCCAAGTATCGCATGCGCAGCGCCCTGCCCCACGCGGCCGCCTTCCGTAGCCGCATTGATCGTCACCGGCAGATCGGCCATTGACTCCGACAAGTCTTTTTCAATCTGCGCATATACTTCCGCCGGAGCCGCCTGTGTTACGTCGTACATTTCCTGTGTGGAAACCGTTTTGGTAAAAAGAGGCACATTCTTGAACAACCGGACAAGTTCGAAATAGAAGTACCCGCGCAGGAATTTAGCCTCAGCCGCATAGCGCTTTTTAATCGTTTCGTCCATGGGTACCGACGGCAGCTTTTCCAAAAGTGAATTAGCCCGGAAAACGCCTGAGAATCCTTTTCTCCATAATTCGCCCTGCGGCCCGGTGGTTGGGTTGAGGGTGTAATTGGAAATAACCTGAAAATCCATGATATCGCTCGGTCCGCCGCCACCTGCGTAGTGATCGTCAGAAGCAGCATTCATCGTGGCTATCGTGGTCACATAGCCGGCACCCTGCCAGCCTACCACATCGTAAATAGCTACCAGTCCATTGTATGCTTCTTCCTGGTTCCGGTAATAGTTGGATTCGAGGTTCAGCCCTTTCGGCTTCACTTCCAGAAAGCTCTCCGAGCACGACATCAGCTGCAACCCCGCCAACAATGTCAATGCAGCTATGAATTTTTTATTTTTTATCATCATCATCTTGTTAATCAATTAAAAACCAATGTTCAGACCTACCATGAACGAGCGCGCCTGCGGGTAAATCCCTTTGTCAATGCTCAGTACGCTGCCGCCGATCTCAGGATCATAACCCGTATATTTTGTCAGCGTGAACAGGTTTTGGCTCATCACATATACACGTGCCTTTTTCAATGCAACCTTGCTGATCAATGCGGCTGGAAGCGAGTAACCTACCTGCAAGGTTTTCATCCGGAAGAAATCGCCTTTTTCGAGATAGAAGCTGGACGGGTTCTGGAAGTTTTTGTTCGGATCTCCGTTCACAATGCGCGGGTATGCTGTGGAAGTCCCCGGTCCGGTCCAGCGGCCCATTGCGTCAGCCTGCCAGTTTGCATTCGCGATATCCAGACGACGAAGTCCCTGGAAAATGTCATTTCCTGCCACACCCTGACCAAACACAACCACGTCAAAACCTTTGTACGCCGCATTGATCGTCAAACCGTAAGACCATTTCGGAGTAGGATTACCGATAAAAGTCCGGTCTGTTTCAGTAATTACGCCATCACCATTCAAGTCAGCCCAGCGGAAATCACCCGGCTTTGCATTCGGCTGTATTTTGTTACCATTTGCCGCTACGTGACTGTCAACTTCCTCCTGCGTCTGGAAGATACCTTCATTGACATACCCGAAAAACGACCCGATTGCATGACCAACCTGCGTGCGGGTGATCGGAGGTGCACCCTGGAAGCTCGCGCCGCCCGAAAGGTATTCTACGCCATTTCCGAGGTTGGTTACCTTGTTTTCAATGTAAGAAACGTTTCCGTTCACAGAGAAGTCAATCTGGCCAAACTGCTTTCTGTATCCCAGTTCCAGTTCCACACCCTTGTTTTCCATATCGGCAATATTGGCGGCAGGATTGGAAATCGCTCCTACGTACCCCGGTATCCGCGGATTTTGCAGAATATCCTTTGTTGCTTTCTTAAACCACTCGAAGGTGATATTCACATTGCGGAAGATCGTTGCGTCAAAACCAATGTTGGTCTGGCTGGTCTGCTCCCATTTCAGGTCAGGGTTGGCAGGTGCATTCGGACTATATCCGATAATGTAGCTTCCTGAGTTACCGATTGTATAATTCCGGCCGCTTCCGATGGTAGACAGGTAAGCAAAGTCGCCGATTCCATCATTTCCAACCACACCGTAACCTCCGCGTAGTTTAAGGAAATTAACCGCATTGGTTTCAGGGAAAAAGTCTTCACGGGACAGCACCCAGCCCAGTGAGAACGATGGGAAAACACCATATTTATGGTTTGAACCAAAGCGTGAAGAACCGTCCCTTCTCACCAGGGCCTGCAACAGGTATTTCTCATTGTAATCGTAGTTCAAACGTGCAAAAAGCGAACTTACCGTGTGGCGCGCTCCCTCCGATCCGTCGGAATTTCGCTGGTCCGCAGGTACCTTGAAGTTCAGCGAAGCGTCTTCGAAGTTATCTGCCGGCACGTTGAAGAAAGTCACGCTCGTCATCGTCGTGTTGTTGTCCAGGTAAGCGCCCTGTCCAAGCAGAACGTTTACATTGTGCAGCCCGAATGCGCGCGTATAAGACACTGTGTTTTCAAGGTTGTAATCAAGACGGCGGTTGTTCGAGCGGTTGAAATTGGTCTGCGAAGTAACCGACGCTGCATTCAGCCACGAGATCGGTGTGAAACTCTCATTTCCCCAGAAAGCCAGCTTAGCCCCCAATGTAGATTTCAGTTGTAATCCCTTGATCGGCTCTGCCATTAAATATGCATTTCCGACTACGTTATCACTCCAGCTGTAATTTCCTAAACGGGTTTGGATATACGCAAGCGGGTTGCTCATCTCCTGCCCTACTGCCGAAGAAATCCCGTAAGGATGTCCGTTTGCGTCGTGCTGAACACCTTTGTTGGTATAAGGAGCCGCATTGGCAATGGCTGGATCGGTAACTACTACGGGGGTGATCGGATCGAGGTTGATAGCAGAGCTCAACGGACCGCCGAACTCGCTGTTGGTATTCCCCAGCCCAACTGACTTATCGTGCGCATAACCCAGGTTCTGGCCAAACGTGAGCCATTTTGCCAATTTGTGTTCTGAGTTCAGACGAATGCTTGTACGCTTGTATTTGGAAATATCGCTCGCTACAATACCTTCCTGATCCAAGTACCCAAACGACAGGTAGAATGTGGAGCGTTCCGATCCGCCGCTAATACTCAGCTCGTGGTTCTGACGCTTCGCATTGTTGTTGAAGATCAGCTTTTGCCAGTCGGTTCCTTTTCCGAGAGAAGCGGGATCTGCGTACACAGGCGCCTGTCCGGCTGCCACTGCGGCTTCATTCCGGATCGTTGCATATTGGCTCGCATCCAGCAGATCCAGTTTTCTCGCAGGTGCCTGCGTACCTACATAACCATTGTAATTAATGCGAATGCCGCCTGCTTTACCTTTTTTGGTAGTGACCAGAATAACCCCTGCTGCAGCACGCGCGCCGTAAATTGCCTGTGAAGCTGCATCTTTCAATACTTCAATGGACTCGATGTCCGACTGGTTCAGATAACCGATACCGCCGTTATCAACCACCACGCCGTCTACCACCCAAAGCGGATTGTTGTTGTTCAGCGTAGTCACACCACGCACGCGCACCGTCGCCGCCGATCCCGGCTGTCCGGAGTTTGCCGCAATGGTAAGCCCGGAGGTGCGTCCCTGCAATGCTTCTTCCAGCCTGTTGATAGGCATCGTTTCCAGGTCACTTGCCTTCACACTGGAAATGGCGCCTGTTACTACACTCTTCTTCTGGGCACCATAACCTACCACCACTACTTCTTCCAGGTTATCACTTGATTCAACCAGTTGGAAGTTGATCTCGCTCTGGTTGCCAACCGGTACCTTCTGAGTGACCATTCCGATAAAGCTCGTGACAAGTACCGCCTCAGGCTGCACGTCGATCGAGTAATTTCCGGCGGCGTCGGTAATCGTCGCCTGATTGGTTCCTTCTACTAACACGGTGGCTCCTACCAATTCCTCCCCTCCATTCTTCACAGTTACCTTGCCCTTCACAGTCCTGCTTTGGGCAAAAGCGCTCTGCACCATACCGTATAGCATTAACAGGCTACACAATAGTACAATTTTTCTTTTCATAGATGTTTTTATTAATTAGTAGACAGGACAAATGCTATTTGCCCAATTAATTATTGAAATAGTAACAATACTATTATAGCAACAAAGGTATGTGGAGGGCTGCGACAGCAGTAGCAGATGCATTACTACATTACTACCTCACATCTGATAAATGGAAGATTTTCTTGAAAATGTCACCACTACATTACTACTACAATGTAATGCAGTATCGCCTTTTGCATTGGTTCGCCAGGTTTAAGCAATGCAGCAGGAGCATGAGGATTGATGGAGAATATAAAGAAGTGATTTCAAAAGAAAGGCGGCTTCTGGATGGTACCTCCTTCCAGGCGGCAATCGGTACAGGATGCATTGGCCACCAGAACGGAGTCGGCGCGAATGCCCCAGTAGCTAAGCAGCATATCGGGTGTGTTCAATCCGCAATTCACGTCTCCCCGGCCATTGCATGCAATCGGAAGCGTGTCGGGTTCGGTGCATCTGGGGAAGACGCCCAGGTTCGGACTGATTACAATGCGCTTGGTTGCTTCGGTGGAGGCGCTGAAATATCCGAACACGAAGTCGCGGGGATCAGCCGCGTTGGTGATGTTACCCGTAACCTGCGAAGGCTGCGCGTCAAAAAGGCTGCCGGTTCCCTGTGTTGTTTTGGCGAGACTGGTCCAGTATTCAAATGCAGGCCGCGACAGACCATATTGCTTAACCAGAATGCTGTACTTGATATAAAGCTTGTTCGTAGCGATGGGTACGATGTTTAACGGAAGATCTTTGATGATATCCTCGCTCAGGCGCACAGTGCTCCCCAGCAAAATGCTGCCCGACTTCTGGCTGGACCAGCACCGGTTGATATTTTCATCCCGGATCACTACCTTTTTGTTCTCCACTTTCAATGCAGAATAGTAAGTCGCAACATACTCCCACGTTTCCTCGAATTTCCACCTGTAAAACTGTGTCCGGTTTTGCGCGTCATGGGTATTTACATAAAATACCATTGCATTCCCCGCAGCATTGAGCTTGTAGGTTACGCTGTCGATATCAGGCGTGCGGCTCACCGCCACATACTCTGACAGATATTCCTTCCCGCCCCGTGTCTTGATCCTGAGCCGGTACTTGCCCGATACATTATACACTGCGGGAGGCAATACGTACACACCTTTGGCCTGCTCCGTAAAAGTGTACGATTGTCCCTCCTCCTCTTCAACACTGACTACGGCGCCTGTCTCTATCGGGGGCTGGGTTACGTGGTTTACATTCTGTGTCCACCTGAGTTCAATCCGGCTGGAATCCGACGTGCTTACATTGAAAAACCCGTCAACCACCAGGTAACTCTTATTGGAATTGATTTCAGGCGGAGAAAAAGGTTGTACACAACCATGCAGCACATACAGCAATCCAACTGACGCAACCATGCAAAGAGCCAGCCGGATCAGGCCGTAAAAGGGTGTGATATGTTGATTGAAGTATCTCAAAATGCCTTTTGGAACAAGCGATAACATAGCGGCAGAGAGCGGATTTATTAACTTTTCAGTTGTACAAAGCGGACTCAGGGCAAAAGCGTGACTTTACAACGTGAGACAGAGAGAGCTGTATTCTACTGATTTGCAAAGCATTATTTTACCGAAACTTTATTCACGGCTGACTTAAAAAGCAGTCTGCACAATCTTTCTATATTTAGCGGTTCAAGCTTAAATACATACCTCATGGAATCACCGGAAAAAAGGCTCAGGCACGAGCAGATCCAGTACATTGAATTTCTCTCCCGCGATCTGGCCGCGGCAAAAAGGTTTTACTCCGAGAGTTTCGGCTGGGCATTCACCGACTACGGCCCTGAGTACACTGCATTCGAGGGCGACTTTGTCGATGGCGGCTTCACAACGGGCGAGCCCGTAAATGGCAGTATCCTGGTGATCCTGTACTCCGAAAACGTAGTTGCCACCAAAAAGAAAGTAGAAAGTGCCGGCGGCACGATCATCAAGGATATCTTCGAATTCCCAGGCGGCCGCCGCTTCCACTTCACCGATCCCGACGGTTACGAATTGGCGGTTTGGTCTGAGTAGCTTTGCTTGCCCGTTTATTCCTGGAATTTACTGTTCAAAGCCCTGCTTTCATTCATTTTGCAGGGCTTTAACCGGGTTCATCAATGCAGCTTTGATAGTTTGGAAAGAAATGGTGAGCAGCGCTATTGCAATCGCCAGCACGCCCGCCAGTGCAAAAACCCACCAGTTGATATTGGTCCGATACACAAATTCCTGCAGCCACTTTTCCATTGTATACCAGGCGATCGGTACGGCAACGACAATGCCGATCAGAACCAGCTTAATGAAGTCTTTGGCCAACAAGCCGACGATACCCGACAGCCCCGCGCCCAGTACCTTCCTCACACCGATTTCTTTCCGGCGCGTTTGTGCAGTGAAAGTAGCCAGTCCGAACAGACCCAGACAGGAAAGAAGAATTGCGATAGAAGCAAAAATATTGAAAAGTGTGCCCGTTTGCTCCTCCGACCTATACAGAGAATTGAAAGACTCGTCTAGAAAAGCATATTGAAATGGGGTATCTGCATTGTACTGCATCCAGGATCTTTGTGCAGCGGCAATCGCCTTTGCAGCATCTTCGCCTGTCGTTTTAATATAGATCCGGCCCATTTGCTCGGGCGCATTCTGGAATATCACAGGTTCGATCTTTTTCTTCATCGAAGCAAAATGAAAATCTTTTACCACACCGACGATCGTTCCTTCGCGTTCCCACAATTTAAATCTCTTGCCGATCGGATCTTTAATGCGGGCGGTTTTTACAGCTGTTTCATTGAGAATAAAGTGGCTGGAATCGGCTGGTGTATCTGAGAAGTTGACACCCGCGACGAGCTGCATTTTAAAAAATGGGATAAAACTTTTGTCAACGCTCATGAAACGCATCATCATCGTTTCGCCGGGTTCTTTCCCATCCCAGTCGTTACTGCCCGTTTGTCCGCCAACCATCACGACATTGAAGTTGGATCTGGTAACGCTGGTCACGCCGGGTTTTCCCATTAATTCTGATTTGACTGCATCAAAGTGGCCGGCCATTTTTCCCATTCCAAATGACAGAACGTGCGTTTTGTCATAGCCAAGTGCTTTCGAGCGGATGTATTGCAGCTGGTTGTTGATTATAAGTGTACCGGCGATGAGAATAACCGATACTGTAAACTGGATCACCACAAGTACCTTCCGGAACAACACCTCGTTCAACCCCGCCGATACCTTTCCTTTCAGTGCTTTGAGGGGCTCAAAGGATGAGAGTAACAATGCCGGATAGATACTCGAAGCGAGCAAGGTAGCGACAATGGTACCCGCAAGGACCTGCCAGATTTGGTAATCGGACAGATTCAGCACCAGTTTCTTCCCCGAAATTTCATTGAATGCGGGTATAAGCAAAGCTACCAGTATTACTGCCATAGAGGCTGAGATCAGAAATACCAGGATTGTCTCGACAAAGAATTGCGTGAAAAGCTGTGACTTGTCAGCGCCGACGATCTTCCGCATACTTACTTCTTTGGAGCGGAGCAGCGAGCGGGCGGTCGAGAGATTCACATAATTGATGCAGGCTACTGCGAGGATCAAAAGAGCAATAATGCTGAAAGCTCGCACAGTGTCAATACCTTGCGCAGAACCATCCGATTTATACAAATGCACGTTTGGCAATGCTTGCAGCAGGTAATTGATGTCGGTATCATCGGGTTTGTTCCGCAAATGTATGTTCCGCAGCCTGTCTGCCAGGTTACCCACCGATGTCCCCGGCCGAAAGAGCAGGAATGTTGTATAGTCAAACTCATGAAAGTCATTTTCACTGTTTTTACCATCTTTACGATTGCTGTAAACGTCTTTGAAGCGAAGTGAAATCGGCAGGAAAACATCGCCTTTGATGCTCGAATTTTCAGGAAAATCGTTGATCACGCCGGAGACTTTGAAAGGAACCGTATAGCAGGTAATCACCTTTCCTAGGGCACGCTCATTGCCAAAATAGCGTTTGGCGGTGCTCCTGGTGACAACAATGGAGTGGTTGTCCGGGAACGGGTTCCGCTGATCGCCTTCTATCAGGGGAAAATCAAAAACGGAGAAAAGTGTCGGATCCGCGAAATATGATTGTTCTTCGCTGAAAAGCTTTTCCTTGTATCGGAAGAGGTTATAGTATCCATTATAGGTCAGCCTGACAGCATCTTTAATCTCCGGCAGCTCCCTTTTTGCGAAGCTGGCAATAGGTGCCACAGTACCAGACCATATTTGCTGGCTTACACCTGTACCTACCCTGTTTTCAAGTTTGTAAATGTTTTCGGCCTGCTTGTTGAAGCGATCGAAACTGAGCTCATCCTGCACCCAAAGCAGAATCAGAATACCAATTGCCAGACCGACAGACAATCCGGCACAATTAATAAGGGCATAAAACCTGCTGTTTGAAAGGTTCCGCCACGCTATTTTCAAGTAGTTGCTTATCATATTTCACCAGGACGATCAGACTTCCCGGCTTCCATGCCGTAAATAGTTTGCCAGCAAGGCAACCAGGCACAAACCACCTCTGCGACAGCGATTTAGCATAAACCAGTATTCAGAGTAATGTTCGATAGCGAACAATGTTTGTTCGGTTGCAGGGCGATTGCGGAATGAATGATGGCAATGCACAACTAACCTCAATTCTGTCCGCTAGCCGTATCTCTGCTTTCTCCTAAAATCTCATCCGTGAAATGGCGGTGGCTTTGCTGCTGGGCGAATTTGCTTTCGTTGTATTTTGACGATTGGTTACGCGGTATCGATAGACTTTCCCATTGCTTGCCGCGCAGCATTTTGCAGATAAAAACAATCTGACCAATGTGATAGGAATAATGCGCCAGCTGTCGGTTTAGTGCTTCCACGACAGTGTGCCCCTCGTTCCGTATGTACACAATGCTTTCCAGGTCGGGTTCCGTGAGTCCCTCGATAGCCTCAAACAGAGTTTTCCATCCCTTCTCCCATTGTTCCATCAGTTCCCTGGCATTGGCAAAAGGATTTTCAAATTCGGCGTCCCGGTTCCGCCAGGGCTTCTCTCCGTCGGAAGTCAAAAAATCGGTGAATCTCGACAGCATATTACCCGACAAATGATTAACAATTACAGCAATGCTGTTACTCTCCTGATCATTTTGCCAGAAAAGCTTGTCTTCCGGCAGCTGCGCCATAGCCTTTTCACCCAGGTGCTTATAGTACCGGAATTGTTTTAAAACACTTGTTAAGTAGCTCGATTCCATTGATAAAGCTGTTTAAACGTGATTTGAGAACGCGCTGATGTTACTGAATCATACGATTAAGACTTACTTCCACACCAAACCCAAGCAGGTCCAGCATTCCTGCAAATGCATTTTGATAAGGTGCGCTAAGCGTGTGCGTGCTTCCAAGCATAGGATGCGTAAACGAAAGTTCCGACGCGTGCAGCATCATTTCCATCATTCCGAACTGCTCCTTGAAATACCTGTTCTGCTTGTTGCAGCCGTAAGGCCGGTCGCCGATGATCGGGTGAAAAATGTGCGCCATATGCTTCCGCAGCTGGTGCATTCTGCCGGTGGTAGGTTTCAGCTCAACAAGCGAATAACGCGAAGTCGGGTGTTTCCCGATCTCAAATGCGACCTCGGAATGCAGCAGAGTTTGCATGGAGGTGAAAGCCTCCTGGATAGTCCCATTCTCCTTTTTGAGGGGATAGTCAATTTCAAGCTGATCTGGTGTGAAGCCCCGTACAATGGCGTGGTAGGTTTTGTTAACCACCCCGTTTTGAAACTGCTGCTGCATCAAACTATTTACCTCGTCGGACAATGCGAAAAGCAATACACCCGAGGTTTTACGGTCGAGGCGATGTACGGGATAAACATGCTGGCCGATCTGGTCACGCAGGATCTGAACTGCAAACTGGTCGGTATCGGCGGCAATGGAAGACCGGTGCACAAGCAAGCCGTGCGGTTTGTTGACAGCGATCAGGAATTCGTCCCGGAAAATGATTGGAAGATCGTCCATTGAAACAGCTTAAAAGATCGATAGCTGCTTGTCTGTTTTTTCGGTCAATACCGCATAAGAACTGGGCTTGATCCCTCTCAGATAAGGAAACAGCCGCAGCAATGCATATTTGGCCTGCGTGATATAGAGCGCCGCTTTGTTGTTTTTGTAAAGAAGTTTTAAAACGTCGTCGTGGTACAAATGACAAATATCTTTCCTGACTTCAAAACTTTCGGTCGCAAGAAGGAAACGGAACAGCGCAGGTGTATAAATATTGATATGCCCGTAGGAAAGAAAATGTTTAACCTTCTTATCTACGTAAAATGAAAAATCAATGGGTACTTCGAAGATCTGATACCTGGATACCCGCTTGATCTCCCGCAACAGCGTGCGTTCGTGTTCCACATGTTCCAGCACATGGGAGCAGATCACGAGATCAAAATGGTTGTCGGGATACGGAATTTTGTAACCGTCGAAAAGCAGTATGTCGCGCAGGTTGCGGATGTTTTTCGATTTGATCAGCTCAATGCCGCTTTCGGAAATTTCGACGCAGTTCAGGTCCTGACTGAAATTCCATTCGTCCAGCCATTTGAGGATACTACCCTCCCCTGCACCTACTTCGAGCACATTCCTGAAAGTTATTCCCTTAGCAAGCTCGACGATATTCAGCGCTTTGTATTTGGCACCGGTATTGCGCCATGCTACCGTACTCTGGTCGTACTGGGAAGAGTAGGATCCTTTTACATTTTCAGAAATCTGCATATTTCAATACAAACAGGGTTTCTTGATAAGGCTAATCGAAAATCACTGGTGTTTCTTGTTGTACCTGATCCTGAAACGGATAATCCCCCAGAGTACCAGATATAAAATTCCAAGCAGCAAACCGATTTCAAAGCTGAATACCAGCGCAGTACGGTCCATGATACTTTCGATGAGGTTGGTGACGATCAATCCGGGTTCGTGGATGATATCCCAGCTGTTCATTCTTCTGACACGTCCCAGATAAACCCCGAAACCTGCCAATGGAAGGCAAACCAGCAGCATGATATTAGCCGGCCGCCTTTCAAACACCCTCCGCCATGCGCGGTGGATCCAGTACAGAGAAACCAGCCCATTGAACAGGCTCACTTCCGCATAGAAAAAAAGCATGATGGTATCATGCCAGGTAAGGTCCCGCTGATAATCAACCGTTAGATGCGCGAGATCGGTGATCATGTAAGGCGCATTGGGGAAAAACGCCAGCCAGGTTACGCTCAGCAGCGAAAGCCCGACGGGAATTTCGGTATATCTTTTGGTAAGGCTGTCTGCGACAAATGCGATAAGAAGCGGAATCCAGCTCAGGAACAGGTTCCAGTCCATTGAAAAATCAACGGGCGCATTGAAAAGAATACGGATCAGGTGAAAAAATACGGCTGCCAGACTCAGAACAAGCAGCAGTAGCAGCGAGAACAAACCCTCCATGGTGATGATAGGAGGATCGGCGACGCTAAACTTGTAATTTCTTATCCAATCTATTAAACGGTCCAAACGTACTTAGTTTAAGTTCATGCTGTCGACTATTAGGCAAGACAAATGAAAGGGAAAATTAGCAACCTGTGGTTATATCATTGTTTTCATTATAAGGAACATTGGTATAATCACAGATCTGCGTTTCTCTTTCGCTTAACATCCGACGAACGCTGAAAACAACTTATGCCTGAGAAGGGTTATTATGTTCTTTTTTGGGTTTGCGGCGTTTTGGTCTGCTGCCCGAAGGTTTTCCGGATCCTTCCTTACTGCCCGACGGCCGCTTTCTGCCACCAGCCGCTGGTGCTCTGTGCTTTTTGGGTTCAAAAGCAGGAGCTTCGCCCAGGCCCAGCTCTTTTGTAACGGATTTTTTCTCTAATTCCTTTTCAAAAAGACGCTCAATTTTCAGGACGTATTTCTGGTCCTGCTCATTGATAAAAGTGATCGCCGTTCCCTTGGACTCAGCCCGGGCAGTACGGCCTATCCGGTGAACATAATCCTCCGGATCGCGCGGCACATCGTAATTAACCACGTGGCTCAGGTTATCAATGTCAATCCCGCGCGAAAGCACGTCGGTGGCGACAAGTACCGGAAACTGCCTGTTTTTGAAGTTCCTCAAAACAATTTCACGGTCGGCCTGCTCGGAATCCGAGGAGATACCATGTGCGTCCATTCCCAGCTTCCGCAATGATCTCACGATAGGCTCCACGGTCGATTTACGCGAGGTGAAAAGTACCATGCTTGTGCTTTGTACCTGGCTGAGCAGGTGAATGAGGAGCGGCAGCTTCTGTTCGTCGTTTGCCAGATAAAACTGCTGATCGATCCTATCGGCAGGGCGTGAAACTGCCAGCCTGATTTCTTCCGGATTTTGCAGGATACGCTTGGCCAGCTCGTTGATCTTGGAAGGCATGGTCGCAGAGAACATGAGCGTTTGCCGTTTTGCAGGCAGGTAGCTCATGATTTTGAGGATATCTCCCAAAAAGCCCATATCCAGCATCCTGTCGGCCTCGTCGAGTACCAGGTGTTTCAGGTCACTGAAACTGACGTAGCCAAGCTGCAAATGCGCGATCAAACGTCCGGGTGTTGCAATAATAATATCTGCGCCTTGTGTAAGTGCTTTTTTCTGCTGGTCCCATTCCGGGCCTTTGTTCCCGCCGTAAACTGCAATGCTGGTTGCGCCGACAAAGTACCCCAATCCCTGGATCTGCTGGTCGATCTGCACGGCAAGTTCTCTTGTAGGTACCAGGATCAATGCACCTGTATGTACATTGGATTCGTGCGCCACCTTGTCCAGGATCGGGATCAGGTAAGCGGCTGTTTTACCGGTACCTGTCTGCGCGCAGGCAAGAAGGTCTTTACCGTCAAGAATATAAGGGATTGCCTGCTCCTGAATAGGTGTGGCTTGTTTGTAGTTCATAGATTCCACGGCGTTTATCACGTCCTCGTGGAGTTCAAATTCGTCGAAATTCAAAATTCAGCTTTTAAAATCCGCCGGCGTTTCGGCAGATGCGTTTATAGAAGAGCTGACTTTAATTTCCCAGTCAGCAAACCGCTTGATTTGAACAAATATAACAAAATCCTGCGAAAATGTAAAAGGAGCGGCATGAGTGCCCTGAAAACGGCTTATTGTTCTTTTTACCAATTAATGCGCCTTTTTAATCACTTTTTAATCAAATAATTCTACATTGACACTACAAATAAAGATTAGCATTCTATATTTAAGATTTGTTGGGCGCAAAACTTTTTAATGCCGAATGATTTTCGAGAGTGGTCCGGGCGAACAGCAGGAAAGATTTATCGAGTTTGATGGAAACTATAAAGTACTCTTTGAGTTGAACCCGCTCCCCATGTGGGTGTATGACATTGATACTTACCAGGTCCTGAATGTAAACGAAGCCGCGCTCAGGCATTATGGCTACCGGAAAGAAGAGTTTTTGGCCCTCACAATCAAGGATATCCGCCCACCCGAACACGTCGCTGTTCTGGAAGAGGCAATCAACAAGCTCAAATCCGCCAGTGAAGATTTCTCCACGGGCATTTACAAACATCGCAAGAAGACAGGCGAAATAATCGACGTGCAGGTTTGGGGAAGCAAGATCCGCTATGCGGGCCGGAATGCAGAACTGATCCTCGCCGCAGATGTTACTGCCACCCTCGCCGCCCAGAAGGAAGTGGCTGCCGCTACAAAAAAGCTGCAAGATGCGCAGGCGATAGCCAAACTTGGGTATTGGAGCAGGAAAATGGGTGAAGATATTTCAGATTGGTCTGAAAAAATGTACGTGATCTACGGCAGGGATCCAGGCACCTTTGTGCCCACCTACGATAACGTACGCTCATGCTTTCACCCCGACGACCGCCATTTACTTGATCAGCAAGCTTTCAAAATTCTCGCCGAAAAAGGGATAGCCGACTACGAACACCGCATTGTAACCGAGGCAGGCGAGATACGCTGGGTTTTCCAGCGGCTGCACCTCGAAAGTGACGAAAACGGCGAGCCCGTTTCAATCAATGGCATTATCCAGGACGTTACCGAGCGCGTGCGGCAGCAAAACCTCCTGCGCACCAGCGAAAAACGCTTTAAAGCACTTGCCCAGGAAGGCGCAGACCTGGTCGGTATCATGGAACCGTCAGGCAAATGCATTTTTATTGCCGACAGCATCCTGCCCGTATTGGGCTTTCATGCAGATGAACTGATCGGCCTTAACCTCCTTGAATATCTGCACCCCGAAGACAAAGCGCGTATTGCGGGCACGGTTCAATCTTTGGCGCCCGGTGAAAAGGTGCGGATCGATCCTTACAGATTTCCCGATGTGAATGGACGCTGGCGATGGATTTCCACAGTAGCGACCAATTTGACGCACGAGGAAGCTGTGGGTGGCATTGTTATTAATTCCACGGAGATCACCGATCTGCTCAACCAATCGAATGCACTTAAGACAAGCAACGATCGCTATAAACTACTGATGAAGGCCGCCAACCAGGCGATTTACGACTGGGATATCGTGCAGGAATCGGTGGACTGGGGCGAAGGATTGTCAGACATTTTCGGACATAAATTTTCGTCTCCTGATCCCTCGTTGTGGTCAAGTCACATCTGCGCCCACGACAAGGAACGTGCGGTGCAGCAGGTAAGCCTGGCCAGGAACGATCCCGGGACGGAAATGATCGACCTTGAATATGATTACATAAAAGCCGACGGCAGCATTGCCATTGTTGAGCACAGGGTGATTTTCCTGCGGAACGAAGAGGGTACTGCTATCAGGGCAATCGGGCATGTAAAAGATGCGACCGCATACCGCAAGAACCTGCAGCGGATCAACAAGCAAAATGAGACGCTCACGCAGATCGCCTGGACACAGTCACACGTGGTGCGCGCCCCGCTAGCCAGGATCATGGGGCTGGTTTCCCTGCTCAAAGACGGCGGCTATGAAGAATTAACCCAGCAGGACCTTTTGGATTACGTGCACCAATCCGCATGTGAGCTGGACAAAGTAATACGTGAGATTGTACATACAGCAGAAACAACGCATGAACCAGAAAGTTAAGGTCCTCCTCATTGACGATGATCCTGTTGTACTTTTTCTTCACAAGACCCTTTTGAAGAAGGCGGGCATTATCACCAATGTACATACCCTGAACAACGGCCGCGATGCCATTGAATTTATGGACAGCTGCGAGCCGGAAACAGCTTACTACGCGCTGCTGGACATCAATATGCCCGTGATGAACGGCTGGGAGTTCCTGGAAGCATTGCAGGGCCGCCCCTACTCCGAGCAAACGAGCATTCTGCTGGTCAGTTCGGCCGCGGAAGGCCGGGTAGTAATGCCCGCCGTGGCATACAGACAGGTGATCGGCTATCTCTCCAAACCACTTACAATGGAAAACTGCGACCGGATCGTGACCGACCTTGCAGAAAAAGCCTGATATTACCCACTTAATAAAACTACGCTATACTTTCACGACGGAAACTGGTAATCCCGCCTTTGTGGCACAATGTTTTCTTGCCTGAAACCAGCCGGCAAGTGCGCCGTAAGTTTTTGGTTTACTTCATTGCCTTGAAAAAACGCGTACATGACCACCGCTTCCAAGCCTTTTAACACCGATAATGCCCTGGAAATACAACGTCTTGAACTTGCTCTGGAATCCGCAGGGATAGGGACCTGGGAGCTGGATCTTCAAACGGGCCAGGTACGCTGGTGCGACAGGACCAAAGAACTTTTCTCATTCGAAGGTGGCGACATCATTGATCTGAATCAGCTTCTTGCACAGATACATACAGATACAAGGGACTCGTTTTCCGAGCAAATAGCATTAAAAGAAAACCAGGAACTGCCTGCATTCTTCTCCGCTGAAATCCGTACCAATTCGGCTGTTCCGGAGGAAGACCGCTGGCTGCTTTGCAAAGGCAGGCTGCTGGCCGGTGGGGCGCCTGGCACTGTCCGCGCGCTGGGTACTTTCATTGATATTACCAAAGAAGTTAACAACCGGAGTGAACTCAGCCAGCACCAGCAACACGCCCGAAGTTTCCAGACCATTGTAGAACAAGCGCCCATGGCACTGGGATTGCTGAAAGGCACCGACCTTGTGATCGAGCTTGGCAATGAGCGGATTTTTGAGGTCTGGGGAAAAAATGCGTCCATTACCGGCATGAAGCTGGAAGAAGCGCTGCCTGAAATCAAGGACCAGGGCTTTATAGAACTATTACACAACGTTTACCATACAGGGATACCCTACATCGGAACCGGAGTGCCGGCGCGGCTTGAACGAAACGGACAGCTGGAAGATGTGTATTTTGATTTCGTATATACCCCTGTCCGCACGGAAGCAGGTGAGGTAGACAAGATCATGATCATGGCGCATGAAGTCACGCGGCAGTACCAGACCCGGAAAAAGCTGGAAGCCAGCGAAGCTAAATTCAAGGCGCTGATCGATCAGGCACCGGTTGCTACCTGCTTGTTCGTAGGCAACGATATGGTTGTGGAACTTGCCAATCAGCCGATGATCGAATACTGGGGCAAGGACGCAACGGTGATCGGCAAACCCTTGCGTGAGGCAATGCCCGAACTGATCGGACAACCTTTCCTGGATATCCTTGCCGAAATTCGTCGGACCGGCATTCCGTACAGTGCCAAGAGTGCAGCCGTGGACATTGAAGTGGACGGGGAGCTCGGTACTTACTATTTTGACTTTACATACAAGCCCATTTTCGATAGTGAGGGCAACATTTACGGCATTATCAATATGTCCATTGATGTTACCTCCCAGGTGCTGGCGCTCAGAGCACTGGAAGAAAGTGAATCCAAGCTGAGAGCTGTCATAGCCTCCGCACCGGCAGCGATCGGGTTGTTTGTAGGCCGCGATTTGCTGGTGGAGCTACCCAACCAGGCATTTATTGATATTGTGGGCAAAGGCGCGAACATCGTCGGCATGCCGCTGCGCGAAGTAATGCCGGAGCTGGCCAGCCAACCTTTCCTGAAAATCCTTGACGATGTATATACCACGGGAGTGACGTACCAAAGCTATGGAACGCAGGTTGACATTGTGCAGCAGGGTGTCATGACCCACAATTACTATGATATCACCTACTCTCCTGTTTACGACAGTCAGGGAAAAGTATATGCAATCCTCGACATTGCAATCGATGTGACAGAGCGCGTGAACATTGAAAAACAGATTGAGAAGAGCCAGATGCAGCTCCTCTCTCTGTTTGAACAGTCGCCGATCGGCATTGCGATGATCCATAAAGATAACCTGACGTTTACCATGGCCAATCCATTCTACGCGAAGCTGGTGGGCCGGGAACCGCAGGATCTTATCGGGAAACCGATGCTGGAAGCATTGCCCGAAATCGACGGACAAGGATTCGACAAGCTCCTTGAGAATGTAATTGCCACAGGTATTCCTTTCATATCCAAGGAGCAGGCTGCGAATATCAGCTATGATGGCATATTAAAAACGATCTACGTCAACCTGGCTTACCAGCCTCAGCGCGATTCGGAGGGAAATATTTTCGGTGTGCTCGTGGTGGCCACAGAACTGACCGACCATGTTGTTAACCGCAAGAAAATAGAGGAAACGCAGGCATTTCTGCAAGGCGCGATTGAGCTCGCCGAGCTGGGCACCTACTCTATTGACCTGAAAACGGGCATTGTTGATTGTTCGGAAAGGCTGCGAAACTGGTTTGGGGTAAAAAACAAATCAGAGATCACCTTTGAAACCATGTACGCCGCTATCTGTGATGACGACAGGCAGGATGTGATAGACGCCGTAGAACGGACATTGGAACCCGGCGCCAACGGAACTTACGACCGGGAATATACCCTGAACGAGAAACAAACAGGCTCTGCCCGCATCCTGCACGTACAGGGAAGGGTACTTTACGATGAATCGGGCGAGCCGCGCTACATGATAGGCACAGCTCAGGACGTCACTGCTCAGCGCAAAATCAAACTGGCGCTGGAACAGCTGGTGCAGCAGCGTACCGAGCAGCTGGAAGCAATTAATGAAGAGCTGGCGGCCATTAATGAGGAATATATATCTACCAACGAGGAGCTCTCTACTTCCAACAATATGCTGCAGCAGTCCAACGTGAACCTGCAGCAATTTGCCTACGTAGCTTCGCACGATCTGCAGGAGCCCCTGCGCAAGATCAGGTCATTTTCCGATCTGCTGATCAGCCGCTACTCCGACAAGCTGGGTGATGGCATAACCTATCTGCAGCGAATGCAAACGGCCGCCTCGCGCATGTCACAGCTTATTGAAGACCTGCTCGCATTCTCGCGTATTACCGCACATAATGAAATGAACACCACGGTATCGCTCACCAAGGTTGTGAACGAGGTACTGAGCGACCTGGAAGTGGCTATCACCGAAACCTCAGCAGTAGTGCGGGTGGGTGACCTGCCCAAAATCCTGGGCGACCAGATGCAGCTCAACCAGCTGTTCCTGAACCTGATCAGCAATGCAATCAAATTCAGAAAACCTGATACCCGCCCGGTGATCAGCATTTCAAGCGACCTGATATCCGGCGGATTGCTGCCTTCAAACCTGGTCGTAACGCGGACTTCGGCCTTGTACTACCGGATAGATATCACCGATAATGGAATCGGTTTTGAACAGCAGTATGCCAACCGCATATTCCAGTTGTTCCAGCGCCTGCACGGCAGAAGTCAGTACTCGGGCACGGGGATCGGTCTTGCTATCTGTGAAAGGGTTGCTGCCAATCACGGCGGCGGCATTTCCGTTGCCAGTGAGCCGGGACAGGGAACTACGTTCAGCATTTATATCCCATTGTAACCAGTACCGCTGTATTTCAGTTTGTTGATGTACGATTTTCTCGATTCCAGCCGCTTTTTCAAATAATATGAAGCTGCAATGAATAATTCCCGTTCGCGCCTGATTTCAAATGGCACGGAAATTATCAATGCCACGGAATTAATCGAAATCATTATCACTCATAAACTGATAATATATGCGCATTAGCAAAGGGTTAATCTTGTTGCTGGTACTGATCGTCCTGGTCGGAGCCGGCATTTGGTGGTGGAAGTCGCCTTCATCTGACAAGACGAAACAAAAAGCCGGAGATAAACTGGCCCCTACGGTCGGAGTTGCCTCCCTGAACATCCGGGATATTGATGCAGAGCGGATTAAAATGGAAAGCAAGGTCACGATACACAATCCGCTGCCGGTTGATATCAATACAAAACGCCTCAACTATGTGATCTATATAGATTCCATTAAGGTGATCGAGGATAGTTATGAAAAACCGATCAGTATCCGGTCTTCTGATAGCTCCACGATCACACTGCCGATGGAGCTGCTCGCCAAACCAATGGCCCGCGTGCTGAAACATTTTGATGATAACAAGATCGACAGCGCGAATTATGCGATGACAACTAGCTTTGAAGTGGATGTGCCTGTTGCCGGTGAAAAGAAGTTCACAATGGATGTGTCCAGAAAATTACCAGCTTTGAGAATCCCTAAAATCAAGGTGAAACATGTAGACCTGAATGCACTTTCAATGAAAAGTAAAGGGATGGATGTGGAAGTAGAGGTTTTTAATCCAAACCTGTTCCCATTAAAACTGAGTGACGGAGCGTTCGTTTTCAGCATTGAGGATGCTTTACAAATGAATGGGGTTTTGGAAAAAACAATCAGCATTCCTGCAAAAGGAACTCAGAATGTTTCCATGCACGCCAAGGTGACCGACGGCAGCATTCTCAAAAGCGGCTGGAAAATTCTGACCGATAAAAAAGATACCGGTTTCCTCTACAAGTTCACGGGCAAAGTGAAGTCAGAAAGCGAAATGCTCGACAACAGCAATATGGTTATGAATGTACGCGGTACGCTGGCTGAAATCATGAATGCGGTTAAGGAGGCCAAGTAACATTGCTTTTCTTCATTTCCGGAATCAATCCTCAGCCTGAACAGCCGGCGCTTTCTCACCTGAGCGGTGCAGCTTGGCATACTGCGTCGGCGACATTCCGAATAGTTTCTGAAAGGAAACCCGGAAGTTCTTGGGATCTTCAATACCTACCATAAAGCCAACTTCCGCAGCACGCGCGTGGGGATTGAGCAGCAGCTGAGCCGCCCTTTTCAGCCTGATATCTTTGATGAATTCAATCACTGATTGACCGGTAATGCTTTTGATCCTCCGGTAAAAAACGGACTGGCTCATGTGCATGCCACTTACCAGTGTCTGCACATTAAAGTCACTGTCTGTCAGGTTTGCCTCCACGATCCCCATTGCTTTTTCCAGAAACAGCTTGTCTTCGTCGGGAATTACGATCTCGGTGGGTTGCAGCAGGATCTGGCGCAGGTAGTATTCCTGCAACCTGCTCCTGTTCCTTAGCAAAGTAGTAACCTTCGCTTTGAGAATATCCTCATTGAACGGTTTGACAATGTAATCATCCGCCCCAGTTTCCAATCCTTCCAGCTCCTGCACGGCAGCGGCGCGTGCGGTAAGCAGGATGACAGGGATATGTGCGGTTTTCAAATGCTGTTTGATTCTCCTGCTCAGTTCCAGTCCATTCAGGCCTGGCATATTCACGTCGCTGATGATCAGATCGGGCAAAATGTCGAGCGCCTTGCCCCAGCCTTCCGCGCCGTCGGCAGAGAGGAAAACCTGGAAATGATCGCGGAACAAACCGCCGAGGTATTGCAGCAGGTCTGCATTGTCTTCCACGATGAGCAGTTTGAGCGACTTGTTGCCCACAATACTTGTAGCGTCGGACAAAGGCGCGCTATCAAGCGGCTCAACCGCGAATGGACGCAAAGTACCTGGCTCCGCGATTTCTCCCGGGTTCAGGTGGTTTTTGCCAAATGGAAGTCGGATAATGAAGGTGGTACCTGCTCCTACGCGGCTGTTCACTGTCACATCTCCGGAATGTCTTTTTACAAAATCCCTCACCAATGCAAGACCAATTCCGGTTCCTGTAATATCAGAGCGGGTATTTGTCGCTTGGAAATATGGATCAAAAATGCGCTCGCGCTCTTGCTCACCAATTCCTTTACCTGTATCGGACACAGCTATTTCGAGGTAGTTATCCTGCAATTTTTGCTCCAACCAAACCCCTTCTCCTTCCACCGACCCGATAACCCGCACGGACAAGCTGATCAGTCCGCCCGGGGCAGTATACTTGAATGCGTTTGACAACAGATTGGTAATCACCACCTCCATTTTCCCGCAATCAAAATAAAGCGGCAGCTCCTGTTGGGGTAAATGCAGCTGGTAGTCAACCCGGAGCTCGTCTGCCTTGATCCTGAAAATCGAAAATATCTCCTTGATAAACACCGCAATGTCCTGCCTTGCCGCTGCGAGCTGCATCGTACCCGACTCCACTTTGCGGAAGCTGAGCAGTTGATTCACAAGATCCAGCAACTTCCGCGTCTGTTTGTGCATCATACGTGCCTTTTCACGCACCGCCTCCGATTCGGAAAGTGAATTGACAAACTCCTGCATGGGCCCGAGAATGAGCGTAAGCGGAGTCCGGAACTCGTGCGAAACGCTCGTAAAAAACGCTGCCTTCATTTCGGCCATTTCACGTTCATTATCTGCTTTCAGCTTTTCGAGAGCAAGCCTGTTTTCAAGCTTCAAACGACTGGTACTTAATTTTTTATACCAAATCAACGCGGCCGAAAATGCAGCGATATACAGCAGGTAAGCCCACCAAGTTTGCCACCAGGGCGGCAGTACCTTTACACGCACGGAAGCTGGTACCTTCGACCAAACGCCCTCCCCGTTATTGGCTTTAACCCTGAACACATAATCGCCCGCAGGAAGGTTGGCAAAGCTGGCCACGCGCTGTCCGGCAGGAAGCTGTATCCAGTCCCGGCTGTAACCTTCCATCATGAATGCATACGATTGCTTCCGGGGATTGATGTAGTTGAGACCTACAAATTCGAATGAAAAGTCATTTTCAGCCGCGTGGATAGTAATTCCTTCTGCTTCTGAAAACTGCCTGCTTACCATAGAACTGCCAGCCTGCTTTTGCGTCGCGTCCCGGTTTTTGTTCAGCACACGCAGCCCCGTAATGCGCACGAGCGGCGCAACAGGATTAGGCTGAATTTCTTCGGGTTTAAACCAGGTAACCCCATTGGTACCCCCGAAATACATGTTTCCGCCGGCGGAATGAAAAGATGCGCCCACCTTGAAAGAGTTGCTTTGCAGCCCGTCACTTACGTCATAGCGCACCAGCTCCCCGGTTTCGGGATTAAAGCGCTTCAACCCGGAACCCGCCAGCCACAAATTGCCTGCCGGGTCGGCCAGGATACTTTCAACATCATTGTCCGGCACAAGGTGCTGGTACCTCCGGATCGTCTCTTTGCCATTTTCGACAGATAGCCGATGTAAACCACCGCCTATCGTTCCGATCCAGATATTGCCTTTCAGGTCGCGCAGCAGCGGCCACGCGAAGTCCGCCTGCAGGCTGTTCATATTAGCAGGATCATGCTTGAACTGGTTGAGCAAAAGCAGCTTTCCACCACTGTACGCCAGTTTCAGTACGCCCTGATCGGCCGTACTTGCCCAGATCACATCCCGGCTGGGATCGATTAACAGAAAGCTGATATCGCTGGTGGGCAATGGGCTGTTGAACCGGTTGAAGCTCCTGATCAACCTGCCTGTCCGTGAAAACAGGTTCAATCCACCGCCGAAGGTACCTACCCACACATTCCCATGCTGATCCGTCACAATCCGTTCAATGCTCATGTTGTTCCAGGGCATGAGGCCGGTGCCTGTCCGCACAGCTACCGGGGCTTTTTGCCCGTCTGCCGCACTGAGGTAAAGTCCGGCGTAACGCGTGCCTATCCACATCTGACCATCGATCAGGCAAAAGCTCGATACGTCTGTACCCGTCACATTTCCACCACCAGCGCGACTCAGGAAATTGCGGTAGGTGCCCGTCTTTTCGTCATAAACAGAGTACCCGTTCCGTGTACCGATCCAGAGCTGCCCGCGGGAATCATCGCGCGCAATTGCATTGACAAAGTTGTTGCTGAGGGTAGTTCTTTCAGAAACCTCACGGTTAAGGTGGTGAAAACCTTTGGGTTGAAGCCTGATCTTATTTACGCCTCCGGCCGAAGCTGCCAGCCAGAGGTTACCGAAGGAATCTTCCGTGATCTGGTGAATGCGGCCCGAGTTGATGCTTTGCGGGTCAGTATCTTTGGGTGCGTAGTGATGCACACCCGACGCTCCTGGCGCGGCGAGGTAGTTGTCCACATCTTCGATCATGCTCAACCCGAAATCGGAGCCTATCCAGAGCCGGCCGAAAGAATCGGAATACAGGCACTGGATCCCGTGGAAAAGCTGCGGCAACCTGGTAGCGTTAGCGGCTTGCCCGGCATTGCCGGCAGACAGGCGGTACACATAGTTGTTGGATGCGATCCAGAAGTTACCTCGCCTATCTTTACTCAGTACACGGATATCACTTTCTGTAATATGATTATTCCTGGAAGCGTGACGTACATATCCGGCCTCTTTTGCTTGGGGATCAAGCTCCCAGAGACCCTCTCCCGGCGTGCCGATCCAGAGCTTACCGGCCGGACTCAGGACCAGGGAAGTTGCATCAAAGTTGGCTGCACCTGATTGGCCCAGGACCACCCGGCTCAGTCTGGCAACCTCCCCATTACCGTCCAGTGTCAAAACAAAAACACCGTGACTGAATGTCGCTACCCACAACTGACCTGCTTTATCCATCACGATGGACCGCACATTGCTGCGGTTCAGCTCGAAGATAGCCTGACCCGAAGGCCCGGATTTGTCTTTGTAAATGGGTCTTACAAACTGGTCTTTCCCCGGATCATAAAAATACAAACCCGCATTTTCTGTCCCTGCCCAGAGCTTGCCCCGCGTATCCACCGACAGGAGCTGCATCCTGTTCGTTGCCACGCCGGTCGGCTCACTGGCAGGCAGCTGGTAGTGTTTGAGATCATAGCCATCGTAACGGTCTATCCCGTTATTTGTACCAATCCATATAAATCCGCTGCTTCCCTGCACGACCGTCATCGCGTCACTATGCGCGAGTCCGTCGTCAACCGTAATGTGCTCAAAACGGAAGCGCGGCGCATTGCTTTGCGCCCTTGTACCTTGACCTGTACTGAGAAAAATCAGTAAAAAAGACAAGTACCAAAACCGCTTTTTCACCTCTGCGCCTGCGTATTGCCAGCCCATTCTCCTCACGTATCTGCTTCCCGTTATCCTGCTCCTCATTTTTAAAAATCTTCAAAAAATTTCAACCCGCCTGCCTGATTTCACCCGGAATCTGACGAAAAACACCCGCTTTGAACATTCCCGCTTCTCTAATTTTGAATAATTCGAATGATTATTTGACCATTTGGCTAAAACGTCATTTTACATCTGCTAAGTAAGTAGTTGTTCTGACAAATGCCATAATTGTCCTTTTCCCAGAATACCCAATTTTTTACCCAAACCGAATTTCTAACCAATGAAAAGAAAACTACTCCATTTTTTTGGCAGGACGGGAGTGTTGATGCTCATGCTAGCCGCATTGATGTCGTCGACAGCCTTATATGCCCAGACAGTAAAAGTGGAAGGAACCGTCACAGACGCTCAGGGTCCATTGCCGGGTGTGAGCGTAGTCGTTAAAGGAACTTCTACCGGCACGATCACAGACGCCAGCGGAATTTATAAGCTGGATGCGGCCGACAATGCAGTGCTCGTGTTTACATTCATCGGCTACCAGGCACGCGAGATGAGCCTGACCGGACTGGCCCCAAATGCAAACGGTACTTACTCGCTGGATGTGGCGCTCGATAACGACAACAACAATCTTGAAGAAGTTGTTGTGGTTGGTTTCGGTACCCAAAAGAAGGTGAACCTGACAGGAGCGGTCGCCACGGTTGACGCAAAGGCGATCGAGAACAGGCCGGTACGTAATGCAACCCAGGCTTTACAGGGTTTGGTTACAGGTTTGAACATTTCTCAAAACAACGGTTCCCTTGAAAGTAACCCCAGCATCAATATCCGTGGTACGGGTACGATCGGTAACTCTTCTTCCAGTCCGCTTATCATGGTCGATGGAATGGAAGGATCGCTGAATGCGATCAACCCGCAGGATATCGAGAGCATTTCGGTGCTTAAAGATGCAGCTGCTGCGGCTGTGTACGGATCACGTGCCGCATTCGGGGTGATCCTTATTACTACCAAGAAAGGAAAAGCAGGAAAGTTGTCTGTCAACTACAATAACAGCTTTCGCTCGACCACGCCGGTACTGATGCCGAAGATGATGGATTCATACACTTTTGCATTGTATTTCAACGACGCCGGGCAGAATGGAGGCAGCGCGCCGCATTTCAATACAGAGCATTTACAGCGGATCCGCGATTACCAGAGTGGCGCCCTTCAAAATTCGGTGATCGTGAACTCGAACAATGCAGCTTACTGGGCTGACGGTTACGGCTACGGCAATGCGAATGTGGACTGGTACAAGGAAATGTTCAGGAAAAGAACACTGTCTCAGGAGCACAATTTCAGCCTGAGTGGAGGAAGCGAGAAAACGCAGGTGTATATCTCCGGAAACTACATGGGGCAGCAGGGATTGATGCGCTTCAACCAGGATGATTTCACACGTTACGGAGCTACTGCGAAGATCAACACCAAACTGACGGACCAGCTTTCTGTGAATTACAGCACGCGTTTTATCCGTGAAGACTACAACCGCCCGTCTAACCTGACGAATGGTTTTTACCAGGACCTGGGTCGCCAGGGTTGGCCGACTTTGCCGCTTTACGATCCGAATGGATTCCTGTTCAGCTCGCCATCGCCTGCATTGGGAATGGCCGAGGGAGGTAAGGACCGAAACCAGACCGACTTCCTGTACCAGCAATTACAAATGGTTTTTGAACCTGTAAAAGGCTGGAAAACTTTCGGAGAGGTAAACTACCGCACACGCAACGACTTCCGTCACTGGGATGTGCAGAAAACGTACAACCACGATGTCAATGGAAATCCGTACGTATACAACAACAACTCGGAAGTGTACGAATATGCGAACAAGGAGAACTACTTCAACGCAAACCTGTACTCGGAATACAGCCTGACACTTGCTAACAAGCATTTCTTCAAGCTGATGGGCGGCTTCCAGACCGAGCTGACGAAGTACCGCAATCTGAGCGCACAGCGTAATGGAGTGATAGTGGCTTCGCTGCCTACGATTGCAACTACGAGCGGTACCGATGCAAATGGGGTCGCTGTACCTCCTTCGGTAACAGGCTTGTACCACCGCTGGGCCACAGCCGGCTTTTTCGGAAGGTTGAACTACGATTACGACGGCAAGTACCTGCTTGAAGCCAATCTGCGTTACGACGGATCGTCACGTTACCGCGCCGAGCAGCGCTGGAACCTGTTCCCGTCTGTTTCCGTGGGCTGGAATGTAGCGAGAGAAAAGTTCTTCGAGGATAATATTTCCTTTATCAACACCCTTAAATTCCGCGCATCCTACGGCCAGCTGGGTAACCAGAAACCTGCCGACGGATCCACCGATTTTTACCCGACTTACGTAACAATGCCGGTAGGTACTGCCAACGGATCGTGGCTGATTAATGGCGTCAGGCCAAATACGGCCAGCGCGCCCGGCCTGATCAGCTCTACACTGACATGGGAAACGATCAAAAGCTATGACCTGGGTCTTGACTGGGGAATGCTTGGAAACAGGCTTACGGGCTCGTTCGACTGGTTCCAGCGCAAGACGCTCAACATGGTGGGCCCCGCTCCTACCCTGCCTGTGATCCTGGGAACCGGCGTGCCGCAGACCAACAACACCGACTTGAAAACGCAGGGATTCGAGTTTGAAATCGCCTGGAACGATCGCCTTAAAAATTACCTGGGCTACAATGTACGTTTGCTGCTATCCGACTACCAGACGACGATCACAAGATATCCTAACGAAACAAATGATCTCGGCCGCTATCGGGAAGGTCAGAAAATGGGTGATATCTGGGGTTATACCACCCTCGGCATTGCCAAGTCACAGGAAGAAATGGACGCCCACCTGGCAACTCTTTCCAATGGCGGACAAAGCGCTTTTGGTTCGCAATGGGCAGCAGGTGACATTATGTACGCTGACTTGAATGGCGACGGTATCATCAACTCAGGTGCAAACACCCTTGCCAACCCGGGCGACCAGCGTAAGATCGGTAACAGCACACCGAGGTACACCATTGGTGCAGACATTAACCTGGACTGGAAAGGTTTCGATTTCCGTGCATTCATTCAGGGTGTGCTGAAACGCGACTACTGGCAGGGCAGCTACTTCTTCTGGGGAGCTACTGACAATATCTGGTGGTCAACAGGATTTGTAGACCATGCCGATTACTTCCGCGCTGATGCCAACCACCCGCTGGGACAAAACCTGGATCCATATTACCCACGGCCAACATTCGGAACCAGCAAAAACAAGCAGACGCAGACGCGGTACCTGCAGGATGCATCTTACCTGCGTTTGAAGAACCTTCAACTGGGTTATACCATTCCGCAAACCATTACCCAAAAGGCCGGCATTCAAAAGCTCCGCATTTATTTCTCGGGCGAGAATGTGCTTACAAAAACCAAAATGGCGAAAATGTTTGATCCTGAAACCATCGACGGAGGCTCAGGCGGAAGTGTGTATCCATTGTCAAAAGTTTACTCGGCAGGTTTAAGTATTACCTTATAAATCAGACACAATGAATTTCCTCAGATATAAAAAATTAAGTGCTTTCGTGATTGGGCTGACGGGGCTCGTGGCTGTGTCCTGCAACGATTACCTTGATCAGGCGCCTCTTTCCAGCATTACCCCCGACTCTTACCTTAACGAAGAGTCACAGCTCGCAGCTTATGCCGTGGCGCGCTACACAGATGTGCTTCCTTCACATGCCAACTGGTCTTTCGGCACCTTTGGAATAGACGCGAACACCGATAATATGGCGATACCGGCGCTAGACAACAAATACATGCCCGGCTTGTGGCGTGTTGGGTCAACGGAGGGAGACTGGGGCTTTACCAACATTTTCCAGCTCAATTACTTCCTGCAAACCGTGGTACCAAGCCTGAAAAACGGTCAGCTTACGGGCAGCGACGCCAATATCCGCCATTACATCGGTGAGGTATATTTCCTGCGTGCATTTGAGTATTTCAAAAAGTTACAGGCACTGGGCGACTTCCCGATCCTGCGTACTACCTTACCTGACCAGCAGGCTGCATTGGTTGCCGCGAGCAAGCGCAGTCCGCGCAACGAGGTAGCCCGCTTTATCATTTCAGATCTGGACTCGGCTGCTTTGTTAATGCAGAATGTCCCGCCGGTAGGAGGCTCCAACCGCATTTCCAAGAAAGTAGCACAGCTGGTGAAATCGCGCGTGGCTTTATATGAAGGTACCTGGCTGAAATATTTCAAAGGAACGGCATTCGTCCCCAAAGGTCCTGAATGGCCGGGCGCAACCAAGCCTGAGGGCGCATCCTACAATTTCCCGTCGGGGAGCATAGAAGGCGAGATCGAGTATTTCCTGACTCAGGCGATGGCGGCTTCCAAGGAAGTGGCTTCAAGCACGCCGCTTGTAACGAATACAGGGATCATTCTTTCAGCCAATAATGAAAACCCTTATTTCAATATGTTCAGCGCGGAAAACATGTCTTCTTACGGCGAGGTGTTGCTTTGGAGACAGTACAACCGCACGCTGGTTACGCACAATGTACCTGTAAATGCACAAGCTGGAAACTATGCGGTCGGTTTGACAAGAAGTATGGTCGAAAGCTTTTTAATGGCGAACGGATTGCCGATTTATGCAGCAGGAAGTGGCTATAAAGGGGATGATTACATTACCAATGTAAGAGCAGACCGCGACGGCAGGCTGAATCTTTTCCTGAAAGAACCAGGTCAGAAAAATGTGCTGCTCAACCTCGCGCTGGGCTCGCACGCTACCGAGATCGAACCTACTCCTATGATCTGGGAATCGAGCTATGAGAAGAAATACACGACTGGCTATTCGATCCGCAAAGGCTTGACTTACGATGGTATTTATGCAGGCAATGGAAACGGTTACACGGGATCGATCACATTCCGTGCCGTGGAAGCTTACCTCAACTATATGGAAGCTTGTTACGAGAAAAACGGATCGCTCGACGGAGATGCGATCAGCTACTGGCAGCAGATCCGGGCGCGTGCAAAAGTGAGCACGGATATCGACAAAACGGTCGCAGCTACGCAAATGACGAAGGAAGCCTCGGACTGGGGATCGTATTCTGCAAACCGTCAGGTATCCCCTATGCTGTACAATATCCGCCGCGAGCGCCGGAATGAGCTGATGGCGGAAGGATTGCGTTTTATGGACCTGAAAAGATGGCGTGCAATGGACCAGATGATCAACACACCTTACCACGTGGAAGGATTTAAATTGTGGGGACCGATGAAATCGTGGTACACTGCTGCGCAGCTTACTTACGGTGCTACTACCAACAACGCGGTGGTATCAGATCCGGCATTAAGCACTTACCTGAGACCACACGAAATCCGCAGCAATGCAGATTCGTATAAGGGTACAAGGTGGGCGATGGCGCATTACCTGAGCCCGATCGCAGCGCAGCACTTTACAATTACAGCCACCGGTGGAGACGCGACTACCTCGCCTATTTACCAGAATCCGGGCTGGACTACAACCGCAGGCTCTGCGCCGATCGGTTATTGATATCAGCATTGCTATTTTGAAAAAGAGGGTTGCCACCACTGGTGACCCTCTTTTTCATTTCCGGCACATTGAATTGTTTCAGCATGTATTACCTTCGGCCGCTGGCCGCCCGCAGTTTGCCGCTCGCAGCTGCCGCCCGTCGCGTGGAGAGAAAGCCTCAACCCGCCCGGTATGAATATTGCATGACAATGCTAGTCACTTTAATAATTATGTATGCCGCGTTTAGTTTCAGGTTTGATTATCGGCCTGGTTATTGCTTTATATTTACTCTACAACCTCTTCTTTTCAGTTAATTTCCCATTCCAGGACGATTTCCTGATCATTCAGTTTATACAAGCTGCTTCCGAAGGCGGGTTTTCCTTTGATGTTGTGTTGCATCAAATGTTTCTGACTTTCAACGATCACAAAGCCACTACAATCCGGTTTATCGCGCTGGTTGAATATGCGCTCACAGGCCACCAGAATTTCAGGTTTTACATTGTATTGGTCTCATTGAACGTCATTTACATCTTTTCTTTCCTCTATATCCAATTCAGGAAAACCAAGCTCCCACTCTACTACTTCATTCCTGCTCCGTTCCTTTTTTTCACCCCGCTGTTCCACGAAGTGTCAGGCTGGGCGCTCAATGGAATGCAGCATTCCTTTCTGACTGCCTTTACGGTAACTGCTATTTTGCTCGCATCACGCAGGACTACCGTTACATTCTGGCTGGCGATGGTTTTTTGCTTTCTGGCCACATTCACGCATGGTAATGGGGTACTTTCTTTTCCTGCCGTCGTGTTTTACTTTTTGTGTTTCAAAGATTTCAAAAAGGCAACCCTGGCTACGATTTCCATGATCGCGTGCCTTGCTATTTACCTCATCGGCTACGAGCGCGGGCAGGCGGGACATTTACCGACTGATCTGATCAGCATGCTTTCGTCCCTGTTTGGATTCATTGGTTCAAGTATGTCGCTTTGGGCAGGGAAAGAGTTATGGTCTGCGCTATGGGGTATCTTCATCGTTGGCATAATGCTGGTACTCACGCTGAAAGTAGCGGCGGTTTATTTCGATAAGCCCAGCTCCGTTAAACCGGGATCTATCGAGCTGCTATCCCTATTTGCATTCATTTTCATCACGAGTGCGGTGATCGCGTTGTTCAGGTCGTGGACAGGCTCAACAATCGCAAGCCGTTTTCAGCTTTACGCAGCAATGTCGACGGTCATCTGCTACATCATACTCCTGGATTACACCTCATTTTTCAGAAAAAAGCAGGTTCTGATCACCGTATCTGTCCTGAGCGTTTTCTACTGGATGTATGCACATTATGTATTTACTGCGACGGTAGCCTCAAAGAAAACGACTTACCTCGCCGATGTTTACAACTGGAAAAATAACCGTGACATGTTTTCGGTTGAAAAAAGCATTACCCGCAATGCAGACTTCTATCTGACGCCAGGTTATGAAAAAGGCTTCTTCCGCCTTCCCGAACCTGTAATCAGCGAGGCTGCACTCAACGAAATGTTTGCGAAGGGAGCAGGCGGAAAAACGGCTGATAAGATGTACCTGGAAGACTGGAAGGTAACCCGTATGGTAACGGAAGGGCCCGAGCTGTTGACGCACTACTTCGTGGGCAGCAACGACGAACCGTTCCGCAAATCTTTGCTGAGTGACCGTTTTCTGGTTTTGAAAAACGTTCAGGCCGGTGCGGTGCATTTGATGAATGCGAATGCCAAAGTGGAAGCCAGAAAGCAGATACTGACAACGGGCAATTACTATAAACCCGGCTTCAACACCTTTCTGAGAAAGGATGATCTTGCGCCGGGCATATATCAGCTTGCTATCCTGGATGTGGATGTCTCAGGTGAAACACAGTTTTATCTTCTTGACAAATCGCTGGTTGCAAAAGGTGGAGGGTTTACGTTGCAATAGCGGCGCTTATTCCTGGATCAGTGAGCGGATTACGCGACAGGGGTTTCCGGCTGCAAAAACGTCGTCGGGAATGTCTTTGGTAACCACGCTCCCGGCTCCGATGATCGTCCGGTTACCGATACTTACACCCGGGCAAATCACGGCGCTGCCGCCTACCCACACATCTTCGCCAATGGTTATTGGCTTCGCTGACTCCACTCCCGACGCGCGGGTTACGTGGTCAGTCGGGTGTGTGGCTGTGTAAATCTGTACATTGGGCCCGAACAGCGTGCGGCTGCCAATGCGCACATAGGTAACATCCAGCACAACGCAGTTGAAATTAAAAAATACCTGGTCGCCCACGATTATGTTACTTCCATAATCGCAGTAAAATGGCGGTTGCAGCCAGAGATCTTTGCCTGCATTGGGGATCAGCTTTTTTAGTATTTCGGTACGCTTCTCCGGTTCATCTTCGCGGCTGTTGTTCAGTTCCAGCAGCAGCAGCCGCGCCTCGGTACGCTCCTTCGTCAGTTCCGGGTCTAGTGCTACATAGAGCTCACCGTCAAGCATTTTCTCTTTTTCTGTCTTCATAAATGGGCAATTTTCAGTTTGTTTGAGGTAAATGGTGTTTTTGTAAAACTATATAACGCGCCTTTGAATACCTAGGCAGAAACTGCGCAGTGGCGGTTTTCTATCATCTGACCAACTTGAAATCCATGGCTGGTTTTCGAAATGCGCTATATTTACAGACAGTTAACCTCATCCTGATTTTGTATGCAGTTGCGGCAAGTTGTTGACGCCATTCACCCGTTAAGCGAAGCCGACTGGGCTGCATTCGCGGCCATTTGGCAGCCTTTTTCAGCCAAACGAAAAACCGTGCTGACTACCGCGGGAGAAACTGAAAACTTCCTCTATTTCGTGCTCAGCGGAGTACAGCGGGTGTACTACCTCGATGAACAGGGCCGCGAATCGACGCTCGTATTTTCGTATTCACCTTCATTCGGCGGCGTGGTGGACGCATTGTTTTTACAAAAACCTTCACGTTACTATTTTGAAACATTAACCCCCTCAGAATTCCTCAGGGCACCTCACGCCGACTTGCACGCTATAATGCAGCAGAGACCTGCGATCGAAACCATGATCCGGCTGGGGATTACGCAGGCTATGTCGGGTGTAATGGAGCGGCTGGTAGAACTGCAATGCTATTCTTCGGAAGAGAAATTCAGGAAGCTCCTGAACCGCAGTCCGCACATTTTACAGCTGGTCGCACACAAGTACCTGGCCAATTACATCGGTGTGGACCCGACCAATTTCAGCAAGTTCATCAACAGCATCAGGTACTGAAATCTTGGCAAATACCAACAACGGATAATCACCGGCTGATCAACTTTGCATGGTACAAAACAGCAGGAAAATGTCAGCAACAACCATTGAAAAAGCGCCCTGGCTCAACGGGCTTGAAGAAGAAACTGAATTGTTTATCAGTGATACTTTGAAGTATTTCCAAAACCTTGAAGAAGCAACACTGCTCCGGCCCTCGGCCACGGGCGGGTGGAGTATAGCGCAATGCCTGGCGCACCTTAACACTTACGGCGCATACTACCTGCCTCGTTTACAGAAGGAACTTGAAAAAGCAGCCACCGGTAACGCAGAAAATACCTACAAAAGCTCCTGGCTGGGCAGGTACCTTATCAAGCTCACAGATCCGGACAAGAGCCCGAAGAAAATGAAAGCCGTCAAAAAGCACCTGCCTGCCGAAACCATGGACGCACACCAGGTAGTTGCCGAGTTCCTCGAACAGCAGGAAACCTTGCTGCAACTGCTCAGAAAGGCGCGTGCAGCGAATGTAAACCATACGCGCATTCCCCTCTCCATTGCCAGCTGGGTACGTTTACCCACGGGAGACATTTTACAATTCATGATCGTACACGCGCGGCGGCACCTGCGCCAGGCAATGCGGAATCTGCAACCGGAGCTTAGTGCGTACTGAAATCAATAAACCTTTTCGGCGAGGCCAGCCAGCCACACCGCCGTTTCCTGGGCAGCGGGGTTCAGGTTATGAATTTCCAGGTCTCCTGTTTGCATGAGCAGCACAGGCAGGTAGCGCTGCCTGTCTGCACTCAGCTGATAGGCTGTGTAAGTCGTAATCCCTCCGTCGACACTCACGGGCACAGGCTTGGAAAAGTTAGCATTGCCAAGCGAGCCGATCTTTGCGGCGTATTGTTCAAGCTCACCAACCGATACCTGCACACTCGATTCTTTTGTTTTTGCTAAATTTTCGACGAATTGCTGCATCGTGAGACCATCCTGGGGATCGGCAATAATCCATTGCGTGGGATTATCGAAGGTCTGGATCTTGCCATTCTTATCTATCAAAAACCCTTTAAACTGATGTCCCCACGCATTATTGATGTAGGTTACCTCAAAGAATACCTCCTGCGTTTTTTTCGTCCCGGTATCCTGATCATCGCAGCCGGTAGTTGTGGTAAATGCAAAAAGCAAGGCCAGGCAACAAAGCAGTCTCCTGATCCCGAACGAGGTTGTTAGATAACTATGGTTCGGTGCTTCCATGTTTGTAAGCATTTTAGCCGGTTAATATTTTATGATCTGGGAAATGATGCTGCCAGACTGCGTTTTGAGTATCACCTGGTAAATGCCGGCGGGAAGCTTTTCCAGGCTTAATGCAGCCTTCCCATTCTCCAACCTGGTTTGATGCTCAGGTATCAGCACGTGACCGCCTGCATTAACTACTGAAACCTGCACGAACTTGTCTTTCACATCGGGCAATTCCATTGTCAATTCGGAACTCACCGGATTTGGGAAGAACTTAACCTCCGGCTTTTTGTCTGCAGAAACCGCAATGATTTTGCTGTGCGTAGCGGTACCGTCAAAATCCAGCTGTTTTAATCTGTAATAAACAGTTGAGAATTGCATTTCCGGATCTGTAAAACGGTAAGAATTCGTGATCGAAGAAGAGCCGCGTCCACTTACTGTGCCGATCTCCCGGAAGCTGCGACCGTCTGTTGCGCTTTGGATAACAAAACGGTCATTATCGACCTCAGAAGTAGTTTTCCATGTCAGCACATTCCCCTCCGAGGCATGGGTGCCCGAAAATTCAATCAAGGTAACGGGCAGAGACCCGGCGGGCGGCGCGTCGGAAAGTCCGAAGCCCGAAAAGCCGGAATCAAAAACCGAGGTATAGGCAAGATCGGTATTGAAAGCGGAAGTTACCTGCACTTCGGCGAAAGAAGTACCGACCACATTACCAGCCCCGATTGCACCCGGGCTTTTTCCCATGGAAGTGATATCGGCTCCATTAAATGTAGGAAGCTCGGCCGTTTTGTAATACAGCGTGATCTCATACCGCCCGGAAGGATTGTTTATCGCAGGCGTCACTTTGTAGGTTTTTTTGGTGATTTGATAATCTCCCAGCCAGGCAGTTTCGTCAGTGCCAGCCCGGTCGACCTCGACGGTGGTGCAACCATAATCGTGCGCCGAAAGGTTTTTGATCTTCGCCATAATATGACCGCTTTCGGGATCATAGAACACGGCGGTTTCATTCGGGCCGAGGTATTCAGTGGCACCGTTTCCATTGTTTACGGTCGTAAGTATATTCGTGGAATTGGAAGCAGTGAGCTTCACATTGTCCACCGCCCAATGGAAGCTGAGCTGCGCGACAAAATGGAACCTGATCCGCATATTTACATTGGCATAAGCATCCGGGATCTGGATTGTTCGATTGTCCGGGGTTCCGTTGAAAATACTGCCCAACGCACCGGAAGCTTCATTGATTGTCATCACATTGTGCCACTCAGATCCATCCCAAACATCCACCATTCCCGTTTCGGGCACGCCGTCGGCATAAGGCAGCCAGCCCTGTGAGAAGGTTAAAACCATGTTTTTCTTACCCTGGGTGTTGATAGCAGGCGATTCAAGTATTTCATCGCTCACGTGATCGGTTCTCACCACATCATTTCCGATCACTCTGAAAAATGGCCGCCCGGCAGGATCAAGTGCCTGACTGGAAGGCGATACCAGTGCCCAGGTGTTGAGACTGGTCCCTCCATTGGTCACCTGCCACCCCTGCTGACTCGTGTTAAAGTTGGAAAACAGCAGCTCCTCCGTGTAGTTACCCGGAGCCAGGTCATCATCAACGATCGTCAATGAAAAAGTCTGCTGCGTGCTGGCTGCAAATGCATTGCCTCCATTGGCATTCAGCTGGTAGGATAAATCCACAGTTTCGTCACCTTCCACGTAGGCATCATTGTAAACGCGCACTGTCACATCTGCCGAGAGCGTGCCGGCTTGCAGTGTTACCGACGCCGGTGAAATGGTATAGTCCGCAGTGGCGCCTTGTTTTGCCGAACCCTGCGGATTGTTGAATGTGAGCGTGACAGGCGCGGAAGGCGCTTTGTCGATCTGTATTTTGATCTTCTTGTCAACATAATTCAGGCAGCCGGAAGAAGTACTGCCTTCTCCTTCATTGACCGTCGCATCATTCAGGGCAAAATGTACGGCGGGTGTAATGGAGCAGGTAAATACACTGATATTGTCAACATACCAGCCGTCGTAACCGCCGCATTGATCAGTTCCAAACTCCCAGCTAAACTGTACCGAGCTGCCCGGCTGGATCCCCAGCGCAGTGAGATCGATCTGACTTTGTCCCCACGAACCCGAAACTGATCCGTCGTCCGTACCCGAAAATACAGGTTGTCCTGTCAATGGATTAAGGGTGGTACTGTTCTGATTCAGGTATTTTGGAATGACATTATTGTAGGGATTTGCAGTAAAAGCGGAGGCCGGCACAAGTGTCCACTCGCCCTTGTTTACACTGTATTTGATATTTCCACCATCCGCTCCCGGCTCCACGGCCACGTAATGGTCGAATGCAAGATGAAGGTTACCGGCTGTTCCCGAGGGAATCGGTATCTGAGGGCTCCTCAGCCAGATTACACCCTCCTGAGAAGATGCACTGCAATTGCCTCCTGCATAGTTCAATGCAAATGCCGTTTTTCCTTCGTGACCATCAGGACCTGCTGTTTGTACCCAAGCTTTTGTGACAAGAGAAGACGAAGTAGTGGCAAATCCTGTGGTGAATGAGCCTAGTCCAGTTTCAAAACCTTCAGTAAAAATCGCCAAACCCGGCTTTGCACCCTCACAGAGTGCCGGAGCCGGTTGAAAAATGGTCTGGAAACTGCACGAAGCTTCCAGCCGAAGCTCCACCGCTGCTATTACTTTTGCAAGTTGCGTCAGGTCCGAGTTATTGATCGACTGGCCCGAGGTGCCTCCCGGGGCTGTGCCGGTGGACAACTCGGTAAGAGGCTGCCCTAGCAGATCGGAAGCTGCTGCTTCGAGGATATCTGCCTGCGCGGCAAAGTCGGTAGTCCGTGTCATGTACTCGGATTGGGCGTGCCAGAAAATGTGAGCGGCTTTTGTGAGTCCGATTCCGGTGATCGTCTGCCCATTGTAGGAGCCGCCGTCTACCAGCAATGCGTAGGCGTGATTAAGTACCCCGCTATTGAAGTGCACTCCACCATTATCCCCATTGCCGCATCGAAACTCGGGATCCGACACTTTGCCGGGGCTGCCCAGACAGGTCGGCGACCACATATCGCGCAATCCCCCGTTGAATACGCTAGCCTTCTCCCCCATCCGCCAGCGCGTCGAGCTGTTGCATCCGGTCCGGACAGCGGTGCTACTCTCTCCATCGTCCATGTAATTATTAAGCAGGTCTACTGTCTCACCCCAAATGTCTGAATACGCCTCGTTCATGGCGCCTGCCTGCCAGGCATAGATCAACCCGCTTGTATATTCCGTGTAGGCGTGCGCCCATTCGTGCGCTACAATGTCGTCCGTTGCGATGCCGGTACAATAGTTGGCACTTACGCCATTCCAGGTTGCATTCGGGCAAGAGATAGCCGGACTGTTGTTCACCGTAATCATGGGCGCATCCAGTCCGTCGAAAGAAATCCTTCCGAACGTATTTTTCATCAGGTTATAAATGAAACCGGATGTTTCTACCTCCGAGCGCTGCCAAACATCCAGCGTACCTGGAAAAGCGTCTCCTTCATTCCACTTCATGTTGGCCGGCGAAATGCTGCGTTCATAAAGGGTGCGCTGAATGCCGTGCGTGCCTGTAAATTGCTCGATCAACCGGCCGTCGTGGGCTTCCACATACAGGAACTCGCGGAGGTCGGCATCGTCACGGACTTCCACTTCGTAAACCAGGAAAGTTTCGCCTCGGTAACCCTGGGCAAGCCCTTTTTGAAATATATAAATGGAGCTTCTGTGCGCCCTCAGCGGACTGTCTGCCGGCTTTTCACCTTTTCCGCCGACATAGGCGATTGCCAGACGCTCGGCATCTGCCTGGCTGAGCGTGGGAACAGGATCAACCTTGATGTCAGCTATGTAATTACCATTCAGCGTTGTAAGTCCGAGGTTCCCGGCGTAGTGAAATTTCATCAGTCCGTCAAACACGGGAACACCTTTGTAAGTCTGCTCCAATGTGACTGTCTGCAAACCGAAGTTACCCTGCTTTTCGGCGCGGAAACGGAAATCGTCCTCTCCGGCCCGCATGCCCAGCAGCTTGCCATTTTCCTTGAAAAAATTGGCAGATTTGGAAGCCACATCGCCGCCGCTGGGCTGAAAAGGGTTTTGCAAGGGGAAGTGAAGAAAGTTAATTGAGCCGGTCGCTTTGTCGATGGTAACCTGCGCGCCGGTTTGTGTGACAAATGCCTGGATGTCACCTTCGACAGAAACCTGCGCAAAAAGCGGGACGGCTGAAAGCAATGGAAGCAATAAAAAGGAAAGAGTTCGTAGCAATTTTTTCATAGAAGATCTGTTGGGGTATTTCTCTCAACCGCTTTTGAATTAAGTGTAAATATCTGACAAACAGAAGCTAGCCGCAGGAATTCTATTGGAAAATTATTAAACAGTTTTAAATTGGCATTTGATAGTATTCCGTCAGGTTGTAGGAATTAAACCGGAATCGAATTGCACTGATTTGAGCCGGCTTAACTTACCTGTTGGCGAAATTGCATTTTAGTACTACTTTGGTGCAGAAAACTCACTTTCTATCTGGTTACGTTATGACTTTTCCAATTAAGCATAAACCGCAATCAGACATTGCCGGGATGATTCATGAATAAAGTGCTGATTGTTGAAGATCATGTTTTGATCCGCATGAGTTTGAAGCTCATGCTGCAGGAGCTCGACAAAAATGTTAGCATCCATGAAGTGGAAGGCTTTGAAGAAGCACTGCGAGCAATGGGTGAGCATCAATTCGATCTCGTTCTGCTGGACATCAACATTCCCGGCGGCATGGGCACACAAATGCCGGTGCTGATCCGGGAAAAACATCCCGCAACAGCCATTCTGGTCTGCTCTTCCCTGGATGAAGAGCAGCATGCGCGGCGCTATCTGCAATCCGGCGCAGATGGTTATCTGTCCAAAACAGCCTCAAAAGAAGAAACCATGGCCGCTATTTCGTCGGTTATGAACGGGAATAAGTACGTGAGCGAGCATGTACAAAGCAAGCTGCTTGAACAGGCGCAGCAGGGCAAGAAAGCAGTAGTGCGTCTATCTGCCCGCGAACGGGAAATCATGTACCTTCTAATTGAGGGGAAATGGACAAAAGAAATTGCGCACATGCTGAATATCAGCGGAAGTACAGTCAGCACTTTCAAGGCCAGGATTTTTGAAAAAACACAGGTTACAAGTGTCATGGAACTGTTTGTGAAGATAAATGCAGGAGAAGTAGAGTAAGTAATCCCAAGTATTTAATGAACAAGCATCTTCATAAGGCAGGTATTATAGTTGCCATCTCGATTCCGCTTTTCGTGCTGCCCGCGCGCATTTCGGAAGGTCAATGGGCGGACCCGGTTAATCTGATCGGCTCGGAGATCGTCATCTTTTTAATGAGTCTGGCGTGCTGGTACAGCATCCATTACATCCAGCAAAGGTTTGCGCGCTGGCAGGGTCTTATCCTGTCGCTGCTTTGCTGCTGCCTGCTGTCCAACGTTTTCTATTTTACATTCAATCCCATTTTCAAGGACTTTCCATTCCGGACTGCGCAAAATCCGTTGGGGATTAAGATACTGATGCTGTCAAGCCGCGGGATACTCATGAGCATTATCCTCATTCCGGCGGCCTATTACCTGAAACGGGATAGCGAGGCACGCCGCCAGCGAAAGGAAAATGAGCGGCTCGCCATGGAGCGGGTCAAGATTGAAAACAAGCTGCTTGAACAGGCCGTCGTGGAACGGACGCGGGCATTGCAGCAGGCGCTGGTTTCTCTCGAAAAATCCCAGAAGGAACTCGAACATCAGATTTACGTACAGTCGCGCATTGTTGCGTCCATTACACACGATATCCGCGGCCCATTCAATTTCCTGGTTATTATTTCGGAGGAGATTTGCCGGATGATGGAAAACAAGGATTATGGAACTGTGGCGCAGTACAGCCAGGAGCTTCATCAGTCGCTTGAAAAAATGTTTGGCTATGTAAAAAACCTGCTGGAATTTACCAAAATCCCTGTTCAGCAGAAGCTGGCGATTTCTGATGAAGTCAATTTAGCGGAACTGGTCGCGGAAAAGGCAGAGCTTTTTGAGGGTATTATCAGGACAAAAAACAATACGCTGCACATTGATATTGATCCCGAAATCGCTGTAATGAGCAACTCCAATTTGCTCGGAATCGTGCTGCACAACCTGATTGACAATGCAAACAAATACACCCGTAACGGAAACATCCGGATCAAAGCGGCGGCTGAAAACGAGACGGTACTTATCGAGCTTGAAAATAGTGGGAACAGCGTACCGGCGCTCCTGGTACAATGGTTTAATGCAAACGGACACTCCAATGGCGAAAGTGAACTGGCGGAGACCGTGGAAATCGCGGGTATCGGGCTGATACTGATCAGGGAAATTGCGTCGCTGCTGGATATAGGGCTGTATATGGAATCCGACCAGCGGCGGACGAGGGTAAGGCTCACATTGCAGGAAAGTCTCGTGGCCGAGACGAGCACGGAAGTGGAGTAAAGCGGAATTTGTAATCTATTTTGTTCATTTAAATACTTGCATTCAGTACAATAAGCATGACACCAAACAGCAGTATTTTGTTTGACAACCTTCCGGAAGGAGTCTTTCTGCTCGATGCAGCCGGTCATATTCTTTCGTATAACCAGGCTGCTTGCAGGATCACAGGTTACGCCGCGACCGAGATTGAGAACCGGCCGTTTTTCATTTTGGACGAAGATCACGAAGACACCATCAAATTCCAGCACGAGCTGAACATGGCCGTTCAGAATGGCAAATGGGTTTCAGAGGGATGGAGGCGCCGGAAAGACAGAACAAGATATTGGGCCGAGGCCACGCTCTCCCCTGTTTTTGCCGGCGATAATAAGCTTTCCGGATTTACAGTGCTGTTACGCGATACTACGGAGCGGAAAAACCGCTGGCTCGAAACCAAAGCCAGCGAAGAGCGTTTCCGGTTGATGGTGGAGGCTGTTAAGGATTATTCCATCTTCATGCTCGACCCGGAAGGGTATATTTTAACATGGAACGAAGGCGTGCAGCTGATCCACGGTTATTCTGCCAGCGAGCTGATCGGCAAACATTTCTCCATTTTTTATACGTCCGCCGACCTGATCGCGGAAAAAGCAGAAAACGAACTGCGCATTGCACAGCAGCAGGGTATTTACCGGGAAGAAGGCTGGCGCGTGAAGAAAGGCGGCTCGGTATTCTGGGCCAGCGTGGTATTGACTGCATTGTTCAATGATCAAAATAAATTAGTCGGCTTTTCGAAAGTGACGCGTGATCTCACGAGTCGCCTGAGAGACGAAGAAGTACTCAGGGACAGTGAAGCCAGGTACCGCTCACTGGTAGAGCAGGTCGCCGATTACGGTATTTTCATGCTCGACGAAAAAGGACGGATCGTGAGCTGGAATGAAGGCGCAAAGCGCATTAAAGGCTACGCCGCAGACGAGGTGATCGGCAAGTACTTCTCCATTTTTTATCCCGAAGAGGACATTATCAATGATAAGCCGAAACGCGAGCTGCGGATAGCCCGGGCAGTAGGTAAATATGAGGAAGAAGGCTGGCGGCTTCGTAAAGATGGCACCCGGTTTTGGGCCAACATTGTAATAACCGCAGTGTACGACCAGGAAAACAGGCTGTCAGGCTTTTCAAAGGTTACCCGCGACCTGACGGAGCGGAAGCTCGGTGAGCAGGCTTTGCAGGAAAGCAGTAACAGGTACCGGCAGCTAGCAAGTGAATTATCAATTGCCAATGACGAACTGTCGGCTGCAAACAAAGAGCTCGAACAGTTCTCGGCCATTGTATCACACGATCTGAAAGAGCCGGTGCGGACTGTGAAGAGCTTTTTGCATTTAATGGCGCGTAATGTGGAGCAGGACCAGTTTCAGAATATGAAAACCTACATCGGAAAAGGTATCGCCGCAGCCGAACGTATGGAGGAGCTGATCAATAACCTTTTGCATTACTCACATATCAGCAAGTCTGACCTGATCAAGGAAGAAGTTAAGGTAGCGGACCTGTTCCACGCCGCTATCCAAAACCTGAATGATTCTGTTGAAGCTTCCGGCGCAAAGGTAAAGTTGCAGTCAGATGTAGACAGCGTGCGCGGCGACCGCGTGCAATTGGTTCAGTTGTTTCAAAACCTGCTTGGAAATGCATTGAAGTTTACCAGGGGCCGCACGCCGGTGATTTCTGTGAAGTGTTCAGAGGAAAATAACCAGGTCAGGTTCATGATCACCGACAACGGGATTGGTATCCCGCGGGAGAAACTGGAAGCGGTCTTCGAGATTTTCAGAAGGCTGCACTTTTCAAGTGAGTACCCGGGTACAGGTGTTGGTCTCGCGATCTGTAAAAAGGTAGTTGAGCGGCACAACGGTAAAATCTGGGCCGAGTCAGTAGAAGGAAATGGAACGACCTTTTTTGTAGTATTACCCCACAATCACTAATTATAACAGACCCCACAATCTTTAATTGTAAACATATGAAGAAGTACAAACTGGCTATCGTTGAAAACGATGAGGATGAGCGCTTCTTTATGGCAGATGCGTTCAACGCTTTCAAAGGTTTTGACATTATAGGCGAGTTCAGCAACGGCGATCAGCTATTTGAGTGGCTAAACGGCCAACCCGATACTCTGCCGGAATTGATCCTTTCGGATCTCAACATGCCGGGCAAAAACGGGTATGACGTGATCACAGGAGTAAAAGCCAATTTCCCCCAAATCCCCGTGATCATTACCTCAACTTCCTCGGTATCCTCGACCAGGGAGAAATGCGTGGGCCTGGGTGCGCGGGAGTTTATGGTCAAGCCCGATATCTTCATTGCCTACGATCGTTATGCAGAGAATTTGTATAAACTGATCAGCGACGACGAGGACTAGCAAATTCGCATTTGATTACACTAAACCCGGCCGGAGAGAACGTCCAGCCGGGACTGGTGAATCCTGGTAAAAGCTTTCTTTAATACTTCCTTGATCTCTTCCAGCTTCATCGGCTTGGCCATATAATCGTTCATCCCGATGCTGAGGTACTTATTCCTGTCCTCAATCAGCGCATTGGCAGTGAGTGCAATGATGTAAGGTTGTGAAGGATTTTCCTTGCGGATGATTTTCGTGGCTTCCAAACCGTCCATTTCAGGCATTTGTACATCCATTAGTACCACATCATACTGCCCCTTTGCGAGCCACGTGAGCACTTCCAGCCCATTATTCGCAATCAGGATTTCGTAACCCAGTTTGTTCAGTACATATCCAATGAATTTCTGGTTTACCTGATTATCCTCCGCAACCAGGATCCGGAGCGGGTACTGGGACGAAAAGTCACTTTCCAGCACCCGGGCATCGCTTTGCTGCGCGATCCGGCTCTTGCGGTCATCCGAAACTTTGTTGGTATAGCCCGTAGTAATGTAAAAGTGGAATGAGGAGCCTTTTCCGTAATCACTCTCGACCCGGATCGCGCCGCCCATTAACCGGATCAGTCTTTCACAAATGGCAAGCCCGAGCCCCGTACCGCCATATTTGCGGTTGACTGAGGAATCGACCTGAGAAAACGCCTTAAACAAGCTGGAAAGACCATCTTTGTGAATGCCAATGCCTGTATCTTTCACGGTAAAGCCGACCCCTACTTGTCCCCTGTCGGGTTCTGAATGAAGGTAGGCCAGTACTGTCACTTCCCCCGAAGCTGTAAATTTGACGGCGTTGCTGATCAGGTTGGTCAATACCTGTTTCAGCCGCAGGCTATCTCCTACCAGGAAATGGGGAACGTCCGGATCAATTTCGTACCGCAGGCTGATTCCTTTCCGGGAGGCTGTCAATGCAAAGAGGTCGATCATTTCCTCGATACTCGGCCGCAGTTCGAATTCGTAGTCTTCCAGGTCGATTTTCCCGGATTCGATTTTTGAAAAGTCAAGAATATCGTTGATCACGTTAACCAGCGTTTCACCGCAGGCGGCGATTGTTCTCGTATAATCCTTCTGTTCGTCAGTAAGTTGCGTCTCCGATAGTAGCGCCGTCATACCGATTACGCCATTCATCGGCGTCCGGATTTCGTGGCTCATAGTCGCCAGGAAAATGCTTTTTGCCTGATTAGCCCGCTCGGCTTCCTCCCGCGCCTGCTGTGCCTCTTCGTGTTGCTCGTACAGCTCTTCTGTCTGGGTACGCAGTTCCTCCGATTGCGCCTGCAGCTCTTCATTCAATGCCTGTAATTGGTCGGCTTGTGCGTGCAGTTCCTCTGTCTGCCGCTGCACAACCATCGTGCGCTCCTCAACAAGCCGCTCCAATGTTGCCTTTTGTTTTACAATGGACTTGACACGGATGGTATAAACCAGATAAATGATGCCAGCGATCAGGAGTAAGCCCAACAGACGGAACCACCACGTAGCCCAAAACGGCGGCCTGACCCTGATGATAAGGCTCTGCGACGCCGTCACCCATTCGCCGGATATATTCTGCGCTTTTACCTTGAACAGGTATTTACCCGCCGGGAGATTGGTGTAAACTGCGGTGTTTTTGTTACCTACAAAATTCCAGTCCTTGTCAAAACCTTCGAGGAAATAGGCATAGTTGCGGCGCGTGGAAATGAAGTCCAGCGCGGCATAATCGAGTGTGATAAAAGACTGGTCATGAGACAAGATCACTTTGCTTGCGTCGGAAATGTCGCCATCGATCACGGGCGTCATATTCATGGCGCCAACTGCACTTGCATTCCTGTTGAATACTCTGAGATTCGTAATAGCAATGGGGTAAGTGCCGTGATCGCGGCGGATTGCGGCGGGATTGAATTTGTTAAAACCGTTTACGCCGCCGAAGTAAATATTCCCATTCCGGTCTTTGTAAACAGCCTTCTGCTTGTACTCGCGTCCCTGCAAACCATACTCTACGGGATATACCTCAAATTTCTCGCTACGCGGATCCAGTCGGGAAAGTCCGCCCGATGCACTGATCCACAGCATGCCGCGATTATCCTCCACAATAGCCTGCGTCGCATTGCTGATCAGACCGTTTTTGGTTGAATACTTTTTAAATTTTTGGGTTGCAGGATCAAAGCGGATCAAACCTTTGAGCGTAGCAAGCCAAAAAATGCCTCTTTTATCTTCGGTAATGCTGTTAATGGCGCCATTGAACAGGTGCTTGCCCTCCGAAATGGAAAACCGAGTGAAGGAATCAGTAGCGGGATCGTAGCGGTTAAGCTGACCTTCATCCGTCCCCATCCACAAATTGCCTTTTCTGTCGACAAGAAAGCAGTCTACCGTGTTATCGGAGAGTGTCTTAGGATCGTCAGGATTACTCAGGTAGTGTTTGAAAACCTTTTTCACGGGATCAAATACATCCAGTCCCTCGCCGTATGTACTCAGCCAAACCCTGTTGTCAGCTGTATGTGCAATGGCGTAAACATTGTTGGAGTACAATGTGTTAGCTGCATTTTTCTTGCTTCGGAATGCCTCTGACCGACCTGTTTTTGGATCCAGAATAGCAAAGCCGTCTCCCCAGGTACCAATCCACAACTTCTGCTGCTTGTCGGGTACAATCGCGAGTACAAATCTGCTGATTGCATTCCTCGCCAAAGCGAGCCGCGGCTCCTCTATAAATTTCTGGGTTTTGATATCGAAAAGGTTCAACCCTCCCCCATCTGTGCCGATCCACATCTTCTCCTCCTCGTCTTCATAGAAGCAGAGTACCGCGTTGTTTGTAAGACTGTTTTTAGAGGCATTGCGCCTGAAATGCTCAAATCCGTTGCTCTTCTTATAAATGCTCACCCCGCTGCTAAACACACCCAGCCACAAGTTATTCTGGCGATCGCGGTAAATGCAGTCCACCGAATTTCCGACCACGCTGCTCAGGTCAATTTCGTCGTGCAGGTGCGTGGTGAATGTCCAGTCATTAACATCCAGAATATTCAGTCCGCCGTTTTCGGTACCGATCCAGATTTCGCCTTCGCTTTCGTTGATGCTGGTGATGCTGTTGTTCGACAGACTGGCCGCGTTGCCCGGATCGTGCCGAAAGCGGCGGAATGTACCTTTTTCCCGTTGATAAAGATTGAGTCCTGCCTGATAAGTACCTACCCAGATATTTCCCCTCGAATCCTGAAAAACCGCACGCACATCGTCCCCTGACAGGGAAGCCGCATTTCCGCTTTGGTAAGTGAATTTTTTAAATGTATTCGATTTCCGATCAAGCAGGTTCAAACCTGTTGAAGTCCCCGCCCAGATGTTGTTCTGGCTGTCACAGAAAACGGTGTTAACATTATCTCCGCTCAGGCTACCTGGATGGGCAGGATTAAATTTATACTGGGTTAGTACAGTACCTGTTTCCGTGTCAAAACAGTCGAGCCCGCCTGTGGTAGCGAGCCACAATTTTCCATTTTGGTCAAAGGCAATGCGATTGACAAAATTCCCGGCGATCGTCTTCTTATGATGATAGTCCGACAGAAACGATTTGAATTTCTTTCTGCCCTTGTCAAGTACATTCAGCCCGCCGCCGCTTGTTGCTACCCATATATTTCCGGCTTTGTCTTCTGCAATGCCCGTCACCGCATTGTTACTCAAGCTGGTATTATCGCGTTCCTCATTCTGGTAGCTCTTGAATTCATGCCCGTCATATCGATTAAGTCCTCCATTTGTACCTATCCAGATGAAACCTTTTGAGTCCTGAAATATGCAGTTGACATTGTTGTCTGTAAGTCCGCTTTCAGTAGTAAGGTGACGGAAATGAATGGGTCTGCCTTGTGTAAATGCCAGCAACGGAACAAACTGTATCAGCAGGGCACAAATTAACGGGCAAAGGCGCAGCTTCATGCTTATAGAGGAGCGTAAAATTACTTTGTAGATTTTGTAGAAATATACGGGTTAAAATGGGATTAATCACAGCCTTGTCTTTAACACTACGATAAATTAGAATTGTTCGGAACACCTCATTCACTGTAAGATATTGGCCCGCTATTGCAAATAGTTGTAGAAAGCATTGCACAGGTTGAAGAAGGCGGGATTTGTAGTATAAAAAAGGCCACCAATTGTCGGATTTCCCTCGCAACTGGTGGCGCATCACTCACCTCACACAACTAAGATTTTTGTTCGACTAGCTGGTTAATTCCATTCACCCGGGTAGTGATAAATTTGTATGCGGTTTCAAGGAGCATATCCCTGTATTGCTGAATTGTGCCAACTCAACTAAGGCCTATCCATACATCACAAGACCGCGTGGCGGGATTGTAAGTCTGATGGACTTCCCATTCCGGTCTTCTACATTCAACTCGCCGGGAATGGAGCCGGGCCCAAGCATACGGTTCATCCTGGTACCGGAAGCATGCAGCCCATCGTCGACCGTCACGTATACGACAGCTTCTTTCCTACGGTGTAAGTTAATGACGCACAGGATCTCACTTGCTTCGAAAATTCGCGACCAGGCCAGTACACAGGTATCCTGCTCGTCTGACAATCCAGAGAGCCGGAAGTCTGTTCCATCTTCGGAAATGGCACGCCAGTGATAGGTACCGTGCTGCAGAGCAGGTTGTTTTTGAATTAATGATAATAATGCTTCAATTTCGGCGCTTCTAACTCTGTATTCTTCGAAAAAGCCGCTGAGTGCGGCTTGGTCACGTGCATTTGCCCACGAAGAATCTGATGTAATTTCCATAGCTGATTGGTTGCCCGTTGGGCGTTGAAGGTAAATTTGCTTCCCTGATACGCTCGCGCTGAGCAGCGTGGTTTTATTTAAATAACCAGACCAGACTTTAATCTCATTATCAAATGGATGTGAGATACTTCCGGCAGGTTTTTCCGTTTTACAGGTATGGACTATTTTGTTGAAAAGCACTCGATTGTGCGACAAATATGGGGAAAGAGCGACACTATCCTCTTCATTTTCGCCGGCGCAGCGGCTGAATTCGCGCTCAGCAAGGCGGTGGACTGGCTGTACTTTACAAACCGTCTTCCGTCTGATCCGCTGGGAAGACTCTTCTCCACTGTTTCTTATGCGCGTAAAATTGTCTTTTCTGAAAAAGAATCCGCATATCGCGCCATTGACACCATGGCGGCGATACATGCGGGCGTAGAAGCAAAACGAGGCCAAAGTATTCCCGAGTGGGCTTATCGGGATGTGCTGTTCATGCTCATTGACTACTCGATCCGATCTTTCGAGGTGCTGGAACGGAAGCTAACCATCGTTGAAAAGCAGGAAGTTTTTGATGTTTTTTACAAAGTGGGGAGCCGAATGGGTGTACAAGCGCTACCGCTCAGTTTTGAAGAATGGCAGCGAATGCGACAGGAACATTTATCACGAAACCTGGCGCACAGCCACTATACGAATGATTTATTCAAGCAATACAAAAAACACCTGGGTAGCGTCCGTTACAGAATCCTGTTAGAAGCACAAACCCTAGTAGTTCCCCCGCGGGTTAAGGAGCTCCTTGCATTCAGAAAATTCTCGTTGTTAAGCCCGCTGTTAGGTTTATATCAGGTAAGCAGAAGCCTGAAAATGGATTGGCTCTTAAAAGCGCTGATCCTGCCTGAGAAGTATAAGGCCGAAATCAAAGCGCTTAATATAGAGCCTTGAATTGAGACAACTGTCAATAAAAAAGCCTTGCTAATACATTGATCAGCAAGGCTTTCTTATTAAGTACTATAACAATTAAGGTGTGATCTTGGTGAAGTACAGTTCCAGTTTCACGCCTGGCTCATCGCTTTGCTGATCTCCAAAAATCAACCGATTGAATGAGTTTGTAAATTCAGTATTTTCAGCCGGATAAGCAGGGTTGGCCCGCTCATTAAATGGGGAGGTGCGCAGCACAAGTGAGCCGATATCTCCTGTTTCGCTGGTTAACAGCTCGGTCACATACGAGCTGATATCCAGGAGATAATACTGCTTGTTGGTAAACAAATCGGTAATGTACGGTGCCGCGACAGGAACAGGCCGTTGGTTGGCTGTAGCTAGTGTGTAGAGCGGTAGTGGAAAGCCTCCGGCCTCACCTGAGGATATGAGATAGAACTCATTGTTTCTGTCAACGCGATATGCGTACAGTGTAGGCGGCGCTTTAAACTGGTCAGTCACCGAAAATCTTTTCGGGGTAATTCTCAGGAATGCCCGGTTTGCCGCTATGTACTGTTGATTTCGCAAGTCACGAACCGTCGGCAAATCAATGCGCGTCATGATACCCGTGCCAGCTTGTATAAATGCATTGTTACCAGTCTGGGAAGTAGGGTATGAAATTCTTTTAGTAACAGGAAGGTTGGCAATCTGTGTGCCTGTCCTATCGCTAAGTACCTGATTGTAAATCCCGGAGTTCCGTATCACCACTGAATCTCGCTTTATTCCATCCACCTGTGACGTATGGAAATACATATTCACCGCCGCGCTATCTGACCTGAAACCTACGATCGCTCCTTCATCATTCGCAGCTCCTCTGATCAATAATCCTTTTACCAGATTCATCCATTCCGTGTTGGAAGGTATCAAATTGGCTTTGGCTTTGGAAAAAATATCATTTCCTAATACATCCGACAGCTTGATTACCAATCTCTTGCTCGTTAATGGCCGGGGTGCAAGCTTCACCTTACCCAGTGGCACGGCATCGTAAGGAGTGCTGTTTGTACTGAAATAAACGCCTTTGTCAGCGATATCTGATTGCAATTTGTGAATACTCAGGTTCATCGGCTTGGTGGTATCACCGTATGTATAAGTATCATAATACATGGATAGCACCAACGAATCATAAACGGCCTCCTGAGCCAGATTCAGTCCGTTGTTAATTGCAGGACGGAAAAAGCTGGCGGCTTGCAACTTCCCAAAATAAGGATCAGTAAACCGTCCTACCAGCATGCGGCCGGCCGAACCAGTCATCACAGAATCAGTAATAACAGTAGAAAGCTGCACCCTCGCGGTATCAGTAAAACCAACGGTAAAATCGTCAGGGTCGGGCTGTACCAATGCTCCGATTTCATCACCTGTGGGATCGCAGGCAATCATGGAAGCAGACATTCCCAATATAAATAGCAGTGGAGAGGCCTTAAAGAATCCTTTTAAATAACCAGACTTGAATTTCATTGAGAGCAAGACAGTAAAAAATGCAAAACTACCATATGTAAGCTTATTTACAATATGCGTGTGACAATTAGCAGCCGTTATCAAAAGTGACCGTGACTTGCAACAAACAAGCGGAGCAGTACGTATTGCTTTTCGAAGGGCTTTTTGATCTATACGCCAAGGCCGGCAAAAAAGTGGCAGACCTAATTACAAACGCGATTTCAGTTAAAGCTATTTCAACTAAATGCGCATAAAAGTTGTCACAAGAAAGCCGCAGAACGAGGCTGGCAACATTCCTGAACGTATCTGCGTTAAAAGTAACTGACCGGTAAAGTTTTGGACAAAAAAGACCCTATTATTTTTACTTAGCAGGTTGAAGATATTATGTTTGCAAAAAATTTGTGTAAAAACACCTTTATCCGCGCAGGCACTCAGCCCTGAAAGATTTTATCAGTATTCATTTGTAACAATTCGTCAAACTATATTTTTTCATGTTTAATACTTTAAAAAAGACTTCGTTAGCCATTCTAGTTGCTTCACTTGCATTTGCTCAGATCAGCTGTAAGGATGATGATCCGGAGGCAGATTTACAGGGAAACTGGTTCCGTAAAGACCTTCCCAGCTTCGGTGGCTCGGCGAGGACCAGGTCTGTAAGTTTCGTGATTGGTGATGTTGGTTACGTGGGAACAGGCTACACGAATGAGACAGTTGCGAGGGTTAAGGATTTCTGGGCGTTCGATGCCTCTGATAAAATTTGGTCGCAGGTAGCTCCCTTTCCAGGAACAGGCCGCAATGATGCAACTGCATTCGTGATTGACGGAAAAGCATATGTTGGTACAGGTTATGACAACGTAACAACAATTGACAACGGTTATAAAAAAGATTTCTACCAATTCGATCCTGCTACAAACAAGTGGAAAGGAATTGCTGACTTCCCCGGAACGCGCCAGTATGCGACATCTTTCGTAGTTAATAATAAAGGCTATGTTGGGTTGGGCTACAATGGAAGCAACTACTACCAGGATTTTTACGAATACAATCCAACCACTGATAAATGGACTGAAATGGCGACTTTCATCGGCGGTAAACGCGCAGGTGCATTCGCATTCACAATTGGCGGAAAAGGTTACGTAGGTTGCGGAAGAAGCAATTCTTCAGTTGCAACAAACGACATTTACAGCTTTGACCCTGCTGCTGGCAGCGGAAAAGGCGGATGGACACGCGTTGATTTCCCGAATGATGACGTGAAAGAGAACTTCGAACCTAGATTCAATGCGATTGCACTTGCGCTTGGAGACAAGGCTTACATTATCGGTGGAGATGGCAAATCAGATGTTTGGGAATTCACTCCGGGATCTAACGGCTGGGTTGAGAGAGCAAAGTTTGAAGGCCAGGGAAGAGGATATGCCGCAGGTTTTTCAATTGGTAATCTGATTTACTTCGGAACAGGAAGTTCATCTGGTACAGGAGGAGGAGATGATTTCTGGGCATTTGATCCTACTGCCGCTAAAAATGATGACGATAACCAGTGATCAGGAAGAAAACTAGTATCATTACAATAATTTGTTTGCTGGCCTTCGCTGTTGCAGCTTACCTGCTTTTCTCAAAAAAAGGCAGCAGCTTCACCGGCGAAGGCCGGTCTCCTTTCAGGGTCGAAACCTTTCAGAAAGAGACCGGCTGGGCTTACCGGATTTATCAGGATACAATTCCTGTGATCGAGCAGGCAACAATCCCGGGAGTGCCCGGTAACAACGGATTCCGCTCCGAAGAGCTTGCAAAAAAAACGGGTACCCTGGTCACTCAAAAGCTTGATCAGGGCATTTTCCCACCTACTATTTCACTTAAAGAGCTGGACAGCCTGGGCGTAAAGTACTAATGCTACGCCCAGTTTCAGACAGTCTTCTGCACCGGAAGTTTCGAACTGTAAAGCTCGATGATCTCCGTTGATTTTGCACTTTCGATAATCAACTCTTTCATTTGCTTGAATGTATTGTCCCAGGAATTGTCTTCCAGCAGACCATCCACGAATTTGAGCCAGTCTGCTCCTGGAAGCTGGGCAACATGCCCGTCAATAACCTGTACAAACTCCCCTGCATTTCTGGCAATGGACACTGCACCATTTACTCCATATCCTGAGATCACATCGCGTATAGCAGTTGAAACTACCGGCTTGCCTGCGGTCAGGTACTCAGGTGTTTTTGTCGGACTTATAAAAACGGTCGATTCATTCAGCAGAAAAGGGATCAAGGCTACATCCCAGCCAGCCAGGTATTTGGGCAGCATTTCGTAGCTCTTTGATCCGAGGTAATGGATATTGGGATTTCTCGGCAACATGGCAGGATCTATTTTAACGACCGGACCAATCAATACAATCTGCCATTCAGGGCGCATTGTGGCAATCTGGGCAATCAGGTCTGTGTCGAATCTTTCATCGATCACCCCATAGAAGCCCAGCTTAAATCCTTCGATAGAAGCCTGATCAGCCGGGCACTCACATTCCTCCCGTGCTTGCAGAAAATGTTGCTTGTCAATGCTGCTTGGGAATGGATGAATGTTGTCGTGCTGATGCTGCTTGGCTTCGTACAGCGACTGCCCTCCTGTGAATACCACAGAAGCTGAATCGAACAGGTCTTTTTCAAGCTGCCGCAATTCCGCCGGTGCAAATTTGAATGCAGACAGCTCATCCATACAATCGTAAACAATGCAGGCGGGATCGAAGTCGGCTGAAAATTTCAGCGCCATGGGCGTGTAATACCAGAAAATACAATCTGACATATCGACGTCTGCCAGCATTGAAACCAGCAGCTTATGGATGTTGAAATTGATTTGCTCAGCGCTCAGTCCGTGCGGTAAGTGGGGTACACAAACCCAAAGATGTTCCAACCTCCTGCTGACTACCATCGCGGGAACAACATCTTTTTCAAAAATCGGCTCTTCTACATAATATACTTCAGATTCAGTGGCGAATCTGCTCATGAGGTGTTGGGGGCGTTGATAAACAAAATCCCAGCGTAAATGGGAAAAACAAACCAGGTTACTCGGTAATTGGATCTGCATAACTCTTCAGGATTTAAATAGCTTAAGAAAATAGTTGGTGTGTGCCGGAAAAAGGCACTGTGCCAGAAATGCGTGGCAGAGCGTGTAAGGTGACTGGGTATATATCAGTATAATACCCTAATCGTTGTTGGTTTGTTTTTCCATATTCCCCATGATTTAAGTTGATGAATGCACGCGACCATAGCAAATACTGTACCGGGTATCAGGTGCGAAGGCTTTTTTGAGGGAAAATGAGGTGAATGTGGCTGTGGGGCACTAAAGACGTTGCATAGCACCTGCATTGCCTTACCTAAATGGCGGGTTGTGAGAAGAAGAATGGGCAATGCAGCTCCCCCAAATGCGGGCTGCTCTTGAATCCAGGAAGCGTATCGGTTGGAAATTATCGGTCGGTGAACCTGTAAGTGCCTGAAATAGGATAATGGTCTGAATACTTGATGTTCCTATGTGTGGTAAAATTGAGGAGATCCAGCCTGCCAGCGTCATAAAACTGGTGATCGATGCGGATGAAGTATGGAATGTGATTGAAAGTGAAGCCAAAACCACTCCCCTTTTCTTCAAATGCATTTGCAAGATCTTTGCGCAATTTCCCATATACATATCCATATGGAATCTCATTGAAATCGCCGCAAATTACTACGGGATAGGGTGAATCGTGCGCCCAGGACTGTAAAGCTACCAACTCTTCCGACCGCTTTTTGAACCCGTCTTTCATTTTCCCAACAGTAAACTTGCCTTCTCTCATCATCCCTTCCACCTTCTTTTGATGTGCCAGCCTGCTGAGATTCAAAGTCATTGAATACAAATGGAGCGCAATTATCCTCACTGTGTCCTGACCTACCTTGATATCTGCCTGGATCATTCCATTTTGCTCCTCAAAAATAGTATCACGCTGGCTGATGATGGGATATTTTGAAAATAGCGCGAGACCTAAATACCGGCTTTTGTCCCGCTTTCTGGTTTTCTCAAACTTGATGGAGTGGCGGTATCCTTGCTTGCTGAAATACTCAGTGGTGCGGAACAGCTTGACATCTTCATCGTAGAATTCAGGTATGCACAGGATATCCGCATTGGTGGAAGCGATCCATTCCTTCATGCTTGCGATTTGTTCCTTCGTTTCCGGATTACGCCGATCCCCGTTGAGCATGAATGTGTGCGCATTGTAGCCGAGGACCTTGAAGGTTTTTTGCCTGGTAACTTCTGCAGTGTCCTCACTACCAAATGCAAAAGTGCGCGGCAGGAAAATACAGCCGACTGCAACAGCGGCAATTGGCAGGAGCGCCTTCTTTCTATCCATCAAAAACCAGACAGGCACAGAAACGATGTGCACGATCATCAAGACCGGAAAAGACATCATCATAAAGCCGGCAAGCCAACCGTCAAAAGGAGTCCACAAAATCAATCCATAAACAAGGAAGGTGTAGAAAACAAAACACTTATATAGAAACCACAAAAACTTTGACAACCCTCTCATTACAAAATCGAATTTTCACAAAAATAGGCACTGTATATCAATTTTGAAGAGTTGCTGTCAGTTGTAGTTGTGATAAAATAGTTATATATTTGCATCCAATTCTATTTTGATCGATTGATTGAGGGGGACATTAATCCCCTTTTTTATTTGCATTAAGGTCTTTCATGACAATAAAGGAACATTTAGAAGTCTTACTGGCTCCTCTGCTGGAAAAAGGTGATTGTTATTTGGTTGACATCATCAACAAACCTTCCAAGCTTAGCCAAAAAATAACGATACTTGTTGACAGTGACCAGGGCATTACTATCCAGCAATGCACCTCTATCAGCCGTCAGCTGGCCAAGCAGCTAGAAGAGCTGGATCTCATTACTGAGGCCTACACACTCGAAGTTTCTTCACCTGGCCTGGATCATCCATTGATCCTGCCTCGTCAATACACCAAAAATATTGGCAGAAACCTGAAAGTCACTTTGAAAACAGGTGAGGCAATAACCGGTAAGCTGACTGAGGTAAACGAGCAGGACATCACAATTGAGCTGCCGCTGCCGAAGAAAAAGTCAAAGGTTCCTGTTGAACCCGGCGAGCTGGTCCGGAACATCGCCCTGAGCGACATTTCAAAGGCACTGGTTGAAATTTCATTTAAATAGATTTACAGGCCCGAATGCCGGAGCTGGCTTGTAATCAATGACATAATATGTATAACTTAGTATCAGCAAATATTCTTTAAATAAGCAATGGATAGCGGAATATTAATTGAATCATTCGCGGAGTTTGCAAACTCTAAAAACATCGATCGCCCGACGATGATCAGTGTTTTAGAAGAGGTTTTTCGTACGATGATTCGTAAAAAATATGGTACAGACGATAATTTCGATGTGATTATCAACCCGGAAAGCGGTGACCTTGAAATGTGGCGTACCCGCGAAATCGTTGACGACAATTCGGAGGATATCTGGGATTACAATAAAATACCACTTGCAGAAGCACGCAGGATTCAGAGTGACTTTGAAGTGGGCGAAGAAGTTGCAGAAGAAGTAAAGCTGGTAGAATTCGGCCGCAGGCTCGTTCAAACTGCCCGTCAAACTTTGATCCAAAAGATCAAGGACATGGAAAAAGAAATCATGTTCGAGAAATATAAGGATCAGGTTGGTGAAATGATTACCGGGGAAGTGTATCAGACGCTACGCCACGAGGTAATTATCATGGACTCGGAAGGAAATGAGCTTTCCCTGCCCCGCAATGAGCAGATTTCGAAAGACCGGTTCCGTAAAGGAGAGTCTGTCAAAGCAGTAATACACAAGGTAGAGATGAACAACGGTTCTCCTAAAATTACCTTGTCAAGAACGTCACCAGTGTTCCTGGAAAGGCTTTTTGAAGTAGAAATACCTGAAATCTATGATGGTATCATTTCCGTAAGAAGAGTAGTTCGTGAACCAGGTGAGCGCGCGAAAGTAGCGGTAGAATCTTATGATGACAGAATCGATCCGGTTGGTGCCTGCGTAGGTATGAAAGGATCGAGGATCCATTCGATTGTACGTGAACTTGGAAACGAGAACATAGATGTAATCAACTATACTGACAACCTTGAATTGTTGATCAGCAGAGCATTAAGTCCCGCGAAAGTGAGCTCTATGCAGATTGACAGGGATGCGAAACGCGTTTCGGTGTTCCTGAAACCTGACCAGGTTTCGCTTGCGATCGGTAAAGGCGGTCAGAACATTAAGCTGGCAGGTAAGCTGGTTGGAATGGAAATTGACGTGTTCCGGGATGTTGAAGAACAAAATGATGAAGACGTTGACCTGACTGAATTCTCTGATGAGATCGATGAATGGATCATCAGCGAGCTGCACAAGATCGGTTTGGATACAGCCAAAAGCGTACTTGCCCTGAGCAGAGAAGAACTTGTAAGAAGAACTGATCTCGAAGAAGCTACGGTGGAAGAAGTACTGGAAATCCTTCGTAAAGAATTTGAATAATAAAAATTGGCGGCATCAATCGCTGTGATTGAAACTGCCACAATGCAAAACTTTTTTTCTATTAATTGCTAATATGGCAGAAGATAAAATGATGCGCCTTAGCCAAGTGGCACGGATCCTGAACGTGGGAATAACTACGATCGTGGATCATCTGTCTGCCAAAGGGTATAAGGTGGAAACAAACCCGAATACCAAAATTAATTCCGACCAAATTGAGTTTCTGGCGAAAGATTTCAAATCCGATGACCTGCGTTCGTCATTGTCTCAGAAACCTGCTGCGCCGCAAGAGGCTCCTGTTGAAATAAAAGAGGATAAAGTTAAAAGCGATGTTGACGGAATCTTGTATTTCCGCAATGCGCAGAAGGCAGAGGAAAAGCCGGTAGAAGAGCCACAAGCTCCTGCCGCGGCTCAGCCCGCTTTTGAAAACCGCCTGCCGGGAATTAAGGTAGTTGGGAAAATTGATCTGGACCAGAAACGTCAGGCACCTGCACAAGCAGCACCCGCACCGGTACAAGAACAAAAACCTGCAGCTGAACCAGCGCCGGCGCCCGTAGCCAAAGAAACTCAACCTGCTCCGGCACCTGTGAAGGAGCCGGAAACTGCGCCCGCACCTGTGGCAGCGCAACCTAAGGAAGAGCCTGCTCCGGCAGCAGCTGTGGCTGAAAAATCTGAAGAGCCGCAACAGCCTAAACAAGAGAAAACGCCTGAACCTGTTGAGACTGTGAAAGCAGCTGCACCAGAAAAGGAATCTGCTCCTGCGGCGGCTGAACCCGCACCAGGCGCGGAACCTGTTGAAGCTGCCAAACCAGCACCTGCCGCTCCGGTTGCAGCTGCTGAAAGTGAGCCAGCGGGGTCTGAGCTGATTGAAGCACGCGGAGAACAGCTGCGCGGATTGCGTGTAGTTGGAAAGATTGAGCTTCCTTCTGATAAAGCGAAAAAGAAAGATCCTGTTGCATCCAGCGACACTGCTGCTGACAAAAAGCGTCGCAGAAAGAGAAAGCGGATCCGTGACGGAGCTGCCGTGCCAGGAGATAACAAACCGGCAACACCTGCTGCAAGTGACGCTACCACCGGCAGACCACGTGAAGGAAGTGCATCGAATACAGCACGTCCGGGCACACCGGCAACAGGTACAACCGCACCGGGAACAGGCCAGGCAAATGCAAGACCAAATAACAATACAAACACCAACAACAGAAGCGGAGCCGGCAATAACCGTAGAGGTGGCAGGCGCGAAGAAGTTTCTGATAAGGAGGTTTCAGATAATATCAAAGCCACAATGGCGCGTATGGGCGGTGGGAACACCAGAAATATGGCACGTGGTGGAAAAGGCGGCCGTCGCCGTGACAGAGCAGACCAAAACGATGCAAATGGCTTCGGTGATGAGGAAACAAAAGTATTGCGCGTAACGGAATTCGTTTCCGCAAACGATTTGGCTTCATTGATGGACGTTACAGTTCAGGAAGTTATTTCGGTTTGTATGAGCATGGGTATGTTCGTTTCGATCAACCAGCGTCTGGATGCGGAAGCAATTACTTTTATCGCTGATGAATTTGGCTTTGAAGTTGCATTCATCTCTGCGGAGGAAGAGGTTCAGAACGATGTTCAGGAAGAAGTTGATGATGAAGAAAGCTTGGTTGAAAGAGCACCAATTGTTACAATTATGGGTCACGTTGACCACGGTAAAACATCGCTGCTTGACTATATCCGTCAGGAGAACGTAGCGAGCGGTGAAGCCGGAGGTATTACCCAGCACATTGGAGCATATAGTGTAAAAACAAAGACCGGGAAACAGGTTACCTTCCTCGATACACCAGGTCACGAAGCATTTACAGCGATGCGTGCCCGTGGCGCGAACGTAACGGATGTTGTTATCATTGTGATTGCAGCTGACGACAGCGTAATGCCTCAAACACGTGAAGCAATCAATCACGCCCAGGTAGCAGGTGCACCAATCGTATTTGCATTCAGTAAAGTAGATAAACCGGGAGCCAATACCGAGAAAATTCGTGAGGAGCTCGCTAATATGAACTTGCTTGTTGAAGAATGGGGTGGTAAATACCAGACCCAGGAAATCTCATCCAAATCTGGATTGGGTATCGACGAGTTGCTTGAAAAAGTATTGCTGGAAGCAGAGCTTCTGGAATTGAAAGCTAATCCAAACCGCAGAGCTGTCGGAACGGTAGTGGAAGCATCTCTTGATAAAGGACGTGGTTATGTAACTACTATCCTTGTTCAGACAGGTACATTGAAAGTGGGCGATGTGGTTCTTGCAGGCTCGCATTATGGTAAAGTGAAGGCAATGACGGATTACCTTGGTAAAAGGTTGAAAACCGCCGGACCTTCCACACCGGTGCAGCTTCTTGGACTTAACGGAGCACCGCAAGCTGGTGACAGGTTCAATGTATTCGAGAATGAGCGCGACGCCCGCGACATTGCTACCAAGCGTGAGCAAATCCAGCGCGAGCAATCCATCCGGACCCGCAAGCACATTACGCTTGAAGAAATTGGCCGTCGTAAGGCAATTGGCAGCTTCCGTGAATTGAACCTGATTGTAAAAGGTGACGTGGATGGTTCTGTTGAAGCACTTTCCGATTCACTGCTGCAACTTTCTACTTCGGAAGTTCAGGTTAACATTATCCACAAAGCGGTTGGTCAGATTTCTGAGTCAGATGTGAACCTTGCGATTGCTTCGGATGCGATTATCGTCGGATTCCAGGTAAGACCTTCTTCAAATGCGAAGAAAATGGCCGAGCAGGATCAGATCGAAATTCGTCACTACTCTGTGATTTACCAGGCTATCGATGAGATTAAGGATGCGATGACAGGTATGCTCGCTCCAACTATCGAAGAGATTATCACTGGTAACATCGAAATTCGTGAAGTATTCAAAATTAGCCGCGTAGGTACGATTGCAGGTTGCTACGTAACTGACGGATATGTGAAACGCAGTAATAAGATCCGCGTAATCCGCGACGGTATCGTTCTTTACACAGGTGAGATCGACTCTTTGAAACGTTACAAAGACGATGTTCAGGAAGTGAGAAATGGTTACGAATGTGGTTTGAGTGTCAAAAACTATAACGACATCGAAATCGGCGATATCATCGAGAGCTTCGAGCTGCGTGAAGTAAAGAGAACACTCTAAGCCGGTAGCCGGTCAGCGTTTATAAAAGAGGGTGTCTCAATTTAAAACCGGGGCACCCTCTTTCGTTTGAATTATTCGGGCAGAAAATTATCGGTCGATATCCTTCATCAAAAGCTAAAAGGCTTTCT
>NZ_JBXHAP010000002.1:0-848512 GCF_056895175.1 Dyadobacter sp. HNCC25DJ183 | reverse complement strand
GCAAACTTAGGTCTGCTACTGTTTCAAAACTTTAATTTATTTATCCCAAACCTGTATCGGGTTTTCAGGACTAGTCAATATTGACTAGAACTTCCCGGTCGGTGTGTAAATGTATCTGATGCTATCCAGATCAGCTTTGTACTCTGCACTTTTCATAACATTACTGACGTCCATCTGATAAGACTGGTTTGAGCCTTCAACAAAGTGAAATACGATCCGAAATCCCTCCTGCTTTGAAATAGCATACCATTGAACTTCGGTAGGTGTCTTCGGGCCTGATTCATATCCCCATTCAATCGCATCAAGAACACTTGTCTCTGTGGAATCAGAGGAGGCAAACGTAAATACATAATGCGTATTGTGTGTGGAATAAGCACTGTCGTATTTAGTGTATTGACTTAATTTCAGGTAGGCCAAACTGTCTGCCTTAAAAATGTCAATTTGATTTTTGTTTTTGTAAAGCGACGTCAATTTCCAATACCCGTCCGATCTGTTTCCAAGTGGATTGGCGCGCGGGCCAAGCGGTGTATCACAGCCGAGAATAGTAAGCGTGCACACGATTGTTCCGATTGAAATTAATCTTTTTATCATACCTGTGAGAGGGACATTGTGTAAGCTATTGTTTCAAGTCAAGGAAATTACATCAATGTAAAACTAGCTAAAAAAAGATTCGTCAAATGAAACCGAATGTTCGACGGGTTCGATCAAAACTTCGACGAACTGAGCGAATTTCAACCAATTGTGCTATTGATTGCAAGTGCGGCTTGGCAGAAATTTATCATTTTTGCTAAATAAGTATTACAATAGTGATGCTTCTGACAGTTCATCGGCACAGACTTTGTAAAATGATGCACTAAAAACCGGAATGGAATTAGATAAAAAAGAAGCCGAAACTGTTAACAAAGCCATTCTTTTCTGGGAGGAAAGTAACCAGATATCCAGGGAACAGGCAGAACAGCTGCGGGGAAGTTACCAGCTGCGCAATTCGAATGTGGATGCAATCGCCATTTACGCATTGATCTCAGCCATTTCGTGTGGCCTGCTGGCTTTCGGCGCATTGGTGATCGATGAAAAGTGGCTGGAAATGCTGCGACAGAAATGGGGTATTTCCGAGAATATTTTCGGGATAGGCTTTTCTCTCCTGAGTGCATTGTTTGTTTTTCTTGCCAAAAGAAGACAAATCCGCTTTCCACAGGCACGCGCAAGCAACGAAGCCTACAACATTACAATCATCCTCACAGTCGCCATCGCCGTCACCTACTGGACGCGCAGCTTCGCCGATGCGCAAAGCAACTACGCACTGCCGTTGCTGATTGCGGCGGTTGTTTATGGCGGTATAGCTGTTCTATTACGCTCAACCCTGCTCTGGACGGTGATGATTGTTTCACTTGCCGGCTGGTGGGGAGCGCAAACCCATTATTGGTCAAAGGGTAGCTTCCGGTTTTTGGGAATGAATTATCCGCTGCGGATGACAGTTTTCGGACTGGTTATCTGGGGTTCTTCCTTCCTTTTGAAGCGCTCCGGCTCAATGAAGTTTTTACAGGAAGTCACTTATAGTATCGGCCTTTTTCTATTCCTACTCGCAGCCTGGACACTTTCTATATTCGGGAATTATGACGATTGGGAGGGTTGGAAATTGCTGAAACAAGGCCATTTCTGGTATTGGGCAGCTGCATTTACATTGATGCTCGCCGGAATGCTCTATTATGCATTTCAGAAAGGTTTGTATGTCCTGCGCGACTTGTGCCTGATCTTCTTTCTGCTAAACATTTACACCCGGTATTTTGAGTACTTCTGGGACCGTACCAACAAAGGCATTTTCTTTGCAATACTCGCACTTTCATTCTGGTTTGTAGGAAGAAAGGCTGAACAGTGGCGCAACAAAACCATTTCTACCCCCACTAAATGAGAAAGATCCGCCAAAACGAAAAAGACCTTATTGCATTTTTGCTTACACACATCAATCTCAACCCTGACGATTTCCCGGTCAATGAAAACGTAGATGAATACGAAGGCGGCGTAATGGGAAGTATCAGTCTGGGTGGCAATGTGGATGCATATGCCGGAGATCTGATACAGGTCGAATACGTGGACCAGGATGGAACTCCGGTTGTAATTACGCTCACGAAAGATGAAAACAACAGGTTACTCGACCTGGATTTCTGGAAAACTGATTTTACAAAACTGCTTGTATATCCCACTCCGGACAAGCTGATTTTCGGCACTCCGGCAGTGAAGTAAGGGTTACAGTTCCTCGTAGTCAAGCTCTTTGCCGTAGGTTTCCTCCATTTTCCACAGCGACAATAAAGCCAGGGCAAAACAAATGCCGCCCACAATCGCGCCGGAATGCAATACACCTGAGGAAGGTTTCAGTAATTGGAACAGGGGCAATGTAATCAGGACCGTAGCGCGCACATTGTTCGCCACCGAGGTAGTGGCAGTAGCCCGGAGGTTGGTGCCAAATTGCTCCGCAGTCGTGGTCAGGAACATCGCAATGTACCCGATCGAAAATCCAAGCCAGACGTAACAGATATACAATACTTCTGCCGACCTGATACCTCCGTAAAGCAGCCACCCTACCCCGGCCAAAGTCATTGTGATCATAACCAGAATAGCTTTGCGCCGTGATTTCAACCATTGACTCAGAATACCGCTGAAAAAATCGCCGGTGACTACACCAATGTAAGTATACAGCACGCAGGTCCCCGCCTGCACTTCACCTGGTATTCCAAGTGCCTTAGCGAATTCGTTACCAAAGGTGGAGTAAATACCGATTACCATGTACGTTGGCAGCCCGATCCCCATGCAGCGAAGGTACCTTATCAGCCGCGACCAGCTTATGAACAACGTCCACCAGGGTACCCGCCTGGCTCCCCGCTTTTCCAGACTTTTACTAAAAACCGAGGATTCAAGCACATTGAAACGCATAACCAACAGGATCAACCCCATTCCGCCACCTATAAAGTACGCCGTGCGCCAGTCCGTAAGCTTAACGGCAAAGAAAGCCGCAATTGCTCCGGCAAGTCCGACGCTCGCTACCACCGAGGCTCCGTATCCCCTGAGCTCCCGCGGCAGGATTTCGGCTATCAATGTGATACCCGCACCCAGCTCACCAGCCAGGCCAAGTCCTGCGATGAAACGTAACAAGGAGTAAATCTCTACGTTACTGGTAAAACCGCAGGCAATGTTTGCGAGCGAGTAGGTCAGTATTGAGCCAAACAGCACTGATCGCCGCCCCAGCTTATCGCCCAGAACTCCCCACATGAAGCCACCGATCAGCAATCCCGCCTGCTGCCAGTTATAAATATTGGCACCGATCCGGGAGATTTCTTCTTCGCTCAGGCCCAAATCTTTGAGACTTGGAACACGCACGATATTGAACAGCAGCAGGTCGTAAACATCCACGAAATAGCCGAGTGAGGCTACAATCACGGGCAATGTAAGAACAGCGCTTATTTTGGGCTGAACAGTTGTAACGGAGTGCATTATCGGTATGTGTTGAGCAGTCTTAATCTTCAAAAGTTTTCTTCCGCAGCGATTTTACGATCGCATTGCGCTGCTTGTCTTTCAACCTTTCCAGCCTGGAAGCGTTGGTGGGCCGGGTAGGTTTCCGGCTTTTTTTAACTGTAAATGCCTGTTTGATCAGCTGATCAAACTTGGCGATTACTTTGTCCTTGTTGGCCAGCTGCGAGCGCTCGGTCTGGTGGTATAATACCAGGACTTTGTCATTCGTTAACTTGGAGGCAAGTTTTTCGATGAGCATTTGCTTCTGTTCGTCAGTAAGTACCGTCGAATGCAGGATATCAAATCTCAGTTCCACCTTTGTTTCTACTTTATTAACATTTTGTCCTCCGGCGCCACCGCTGCGGGCTGTCTGGAAGGTCAATTCATTGTGAAGTGTGTCCGGATTTATCATTATCAGGAGGAGAAATATTGTTAACGCTTGTTAATGTTTTTTGGCTAAATAGGGCTATCTGCTTGTTCAATTGTCAGATTACCTGTCTGGCTAACAGATTCATTTCATTAAAAATGCTACTAATAAGCTGTGGAAGAAGAATTTACATTAAGTACCTTCCCTAGGATTGCAAAAATTGACATTAAAATGCTGAAAGCAACCTTGAAGCCTGTTCGGTAGTCTGTCAAATAGCATTAAACCGGCAGCAAAAATTGATGTCCAAGAAACGATTTTTAAAAACAGAAAACAATTTAAACATACAGCCATGAGCACCACGCGCATACTTCGGATTCTCGGCCTGTGCATTTTCATGTTAGGCGGTGTTACGGTGTCCAATAAAACCCAGGCTCAACCCGGGGTAAGCATTTCTTTTCAAACATTTTACGAAGAATTGTCACCCTACGGAAGGTGGGTGCGCAATCCGCAGTTCGGCTCCATTTGGGTGCCTGACGTACCAAGAGGTTTTCAACCCTACTCCACCAACGGATATTGGGAAGTTACCGAATATGGTAACACATGGGTGTCCGACTACGACTGGGGCTGGGCACCGTTCCACTATGGCCGGTGGTCTTTCGACGATTACGTGGGCTGGTTTTGGGTACCTGATTACGAATGGGGACCTGCCTGGGTAAACTGGCGTTCGGGTGGAGGCTATTATGGCTGGGCGCCGCTGGGTCCCGGGGTGAATATCAATGTGTCGGTGAACATTCCTTCCTTCTGGTGGGTGTTTGTACCACAACGTTATGTCACTTACCGCAACTGGTACAACTACTGCCCGCCGCGCCGGAGAGTCACAAACGTTTACAATCAAACTGTGATCATCAACAATTATTACCGCAGCAACAACCGCACTTATGTGTATGGACCGCGCCGCGATGAGATTGAGCGTGTGACACGAAGAAGCGTACCTGTGCGTACAATCGATGCAACACCGAGTGGCCGCGGCAGGGTGATTGTAGCCGGGAACAGCAGAGGTGACAACCGGTACGATTCACGTGGTAACGACCGGGATGCAAGATACGAACCCAACCGCCGCGGATCTGTCATTGATGCCAACCGCAATGGACGGGGCGATAATGATAACAGCAGCAGGGATCGTGGGAATAACGATTTTGACAGAAATGACCGCATCAGCAGCGGTCGGGTCAACGAAAATGCTGATCGTCGTGATGAACGCATTAATAATGGAAGGATAAGCGACAATTCGGATCGGGGTGACCGTAGCCCTGTTGATCGTAGTCCCGGCGACCGTATCAACAATGCGCCGCGTAATCCGGTGGAAGCTCCTGATAATATGAGAAGAGGCCGGACCAGGGAAGCTGAGCCGTCATTTCCTTCTGACAACCGCAGCAATAACCGGTACGAAGCGCCCCGTCAGCCTGATCGCAGCAGCAGGGAGGTTAATCCAGGATTCGGTTCTGAAAGAAGTGCCAGACCAAGCCGCTCAAATGATGCGCCGGTCAATCCGGGCCGCGGATCTTATGAAGCGCCGCAGCGTTCGAGCCGCCAGGAAAGAAGTGCTCCCGAGCCCAGAAATAATGGTCGTTCTTCCCAGGAAAGTGCACCGCGGGGTGCCTCTGAAAGAAGCGGAAGAGGGCCAAGATAAGTGGTGTTAGTGTATTTGAAAACCCGTCAGAATCATAGATTTTGGCGGGTTTTTTCTATTGGATGCAGGATAAAATCGTTACTTTTAGCCTATTCTAAACCCACTTTTTAATGGAAATACAATTTGACATTGAATTCAAAGAAAGTGCCCCCAAGTACATCCAGATCATCAAGTCGCTCTTGCAGGCAATCAGCAAAGGAAAGCTGAAAAGAGGCGACAAAATCCCTTCCATTAACCAGCTCAGCGAGGAATACCTGCTCTCGCGGGATACTGTTGAAAAAGCTTACAAACACCTGATCAAAGACGGGGTACTGATCTCGGTTCGCGGAAAAGGATATTTCATCAATCGCGTTGACATTGAAACTTCGGTGCGGATCTTACTGGTTTTTAATAAGATCAGTAATTACAAAAAGCAGGTTTATAATGCGTTTGTGGAAAATCTGGGGAAGAATGTAAATGTAGATCTGCATATCCACCATTCCAATGCAAATATCTTTCGCAACCTGATCAAAAACAGTCTGGGTGAGTACGACTACTATGTGGTCATGCCGCATTTTTACGAAAAAGCGGAAGATGCCATTGAAACACTCAAAATGATCCCGCCGGAGAAGCTGATATTACTGGACAGGGATCTGGAATTAAACAGCAAGAAGCATTCGTCTGTATACCAGAACTTTGAGAAAGATATTGTATTGGCGCTTAATGAAGCGGTGGATTTGCTGAAAGTCTACAAGAAACTGGTACTGATCTTCCCGACCCTGATCCGGTATCCGAAAGAAATCATCAAAGGTTTCCGGATCTTTTGTATCCAGCATGAATTCCAGCACGAGATCATGTACGATTTTCATGAAGATAACAAGGCTGTGAAAGATACTGCCTATGTGGTAATCGAGGAAAATGACCTGGTGAACCTGATCAAAAAATCACGTGAGCAACAGTTGACGGTAGGGAAAGATATCGGGATTATTTCTTACAACGAAACGCCGCTGAAAGAGATTTTACTCGACGGAATTACCACCATCTCTACCGATCACGAGCAAATGGGCAGAACAGCCGCCGAACTGATCAATGAAAATAAGAGGGCAGTGATTAAAAATCCGTTTACGTTGATTAAGAGAAAGTCGCTTTGATTTAAAAACTTGCTATATTGCTTGCCTACTCAATGTTCCGCTCTTTATAAGTTTTTTAATTAAACAAACTTTGCGAATGGAACAACATACCATCTTACCCTGCCTTACAAATCTGGCAGAGACTCCAATTAAAGCTATCAAGCTAGCGGCACTAGTTACTAACGCAACAGATTCCTGTTGCCTATGGCAAATAAGGCTTAGATCTTCTTCTTTGAACCTGCCAAACTAGTCTTCGTTAACCTCGAAAGTAAAATTCATTAGCAAAAATGAAACAGCTTCAAACTCTGGCTTTCGCCTTTTTGATCACATTTACACATACAAATATTATGGGACAGAACTCTTCTAAATGCCCGACTGAGTTTTCCGAAGATTCCTTGTTGCAAAAGTTGGTAGGCACATGGGAATCTAACGGAAATATTGGAAATGAAAAAGTCAGATATACAATATCAGTACAATGGATACTTAACCGCCAATTCTTGCAAATGGACTTGGAAGGATCATCTGACTCTTCGTTATACTCAGCCAAGGTATTAATAGGCTACGATTGCGAAAATTCAAAATATATAATGCATTGGCTAGACATCTTGGGTGGACCGTTCTCAGAAACTCTAGGATATGGAAAGAAAATAAATAATTCGATAAAATTTCACTTTCAGTATCCTCAGGGACCTTTTAGCAATGAATTCCTATATAATATCGACAGCGATACATGGCAATTTCTCACGAAATTTAGAAGTAGTGAGAAAGATGAATGGAAGGATTTTGGCAATCTTTCGCTAAAAAGAAATTTGTAATACATAAGTGCGCATGGATGTAACGATTGTCCCTGCGCACTTAACATTAAAGTTTACAACCCCGTCGCTACCGTCAGCTTGCCTCTTTCATTCATCAGCTCATTCCTGACATTCAGATTCCTGAACAACCCGATGGGGTCGAGTGCTCCGCCGCTCAGGCGCATCGATTCGCGGACCAATGGCCTTACGTCTGTTCTGAATGCGTTTTGCAAAATTTGCTGGGCGAGTACTACGTCGTTTTCCATTCTTGCCTGTTCCAGCCTGGTGCGGTCAACCAGCAGAGCCTGTGCTTGTGCGATCAGGATTGCTTCTACTGATTGCAGCAAGTCTTCGAGTGGATCTTTTACATTGTGGCTGGCGTCGATCATCCAGGCATACGAATCCGCGGCCCGGTTAGCGCGCTGCATTCCTGCCACTAGCTCTACGAAAATCAGGAATAACTGATACGGACGAATGCTGCCCACAGTCAGATCATCGTCGCCATATTTGGAATCATTGAAGTGAAAACCCGCCAGGCGACCTTCCATCATCAGCGTAGCAACGATTTGCTCAATGTTTGCATTTGGTAAATGGTGGCCCAAATCAACCAGTACATCGGCTTTCGGTCCCAGCTTTTGGCAAAACAATAAAGAGCTGCCCCAATCCTGGATCACAGTTGAATAGAAATTAGGCTCGTAAGCTTTGTATTCCACATATACCTTCCAATCATCAGGCAATGCAGTATATATTTCCTGCAATGATTCAAGTGTATTCTGGAAAGCCTTCACAAAGTTAGATTGCCCTGGAAAGGTAGAACCATCGGAAAGCCAGATCGATAGCGCCTTTGAACCCAGCTCTTTTCCATATTTGATTACCTCAATATTGTGCTCAACCGCCTGCTTACGCACAGATTTATCTACATGCGACAGCGAGCCGAACTTGTAGGAAAGCTCCTGGTTTTTCTGATCCTGGAAAGTATTTGAATTGACAGCATCGAATTTGAGATTGACAGAAGCAGCCAGCTCCATAATGGATTGTGCTCTTTCCGGAATATCCCAGGGAATGTGCAGCGAAATAGACCCGCTGGAACGGTTTAATGCGTGCAGCAAGCCAACATCTTCTATCTTCTCTTCCAAAGAGCGCGGCTCCCCAACACCGGAAAAACGGCCGAAACGAGTACCGCCGGTACCCAAAGCCCAGCTTGGAATAGCTACCTGAAACTCGGATAATGCTTTTACAACATCACCGGCATTGATCCCTTCCTCAGCCAGAATAGTATTGGTGTACGCCAACTGATTATTGTGCCTGGCAAGTAAGCTGTCGTTGTGCTGATCGATCTGATATTGTTCAATTCTCATGGGTAAAAGCGTTTTTATAAAACAAAAAAACCGGGGCTTTCCGGCCCCGGCGCATTTCATTCAATTCTTATCTCAGGAATGCAGCAGGTACGCCACCGTCCACATTGATCACATTGCCGGTACTTTTGCTGAGCAATCCGCTCACGAAAATGTATACGCCATTTGCGATGTCTTCGGTGTGGATCTCTGCATTCAGAACAGTTCTCTTGGCATAATATGCCGGAAGTTCTTCCACTTTGATCCCGTAAGCCTTCGCGCGGCCAGCCGCCCAGCCACTTTCCCAGATCTTACTTCCTGCAATCACTGCGTCAGGGTTAACGACATTCACACGGATCTTGTCAGGCCCGAGCTCAGCGGCCAAAAGTCGCGACATATGCTGCTGGGCTGCTTTGGCAGTTCCGTAGGCCACATTATTTGGACCTGAAACGATTCCGTTCTTGCTCGCAATGTTTATAATATCTCCTCCCAAACCCTGCTGGCGCATTATGGCGACAGATTCCTGCGATACCAGAAACTGACCTTTAACCAAAACATCCTGCAGGATATCGTAATCTTTAATAGTAGTCTCGGCAAGTGGTTTTGAAATGGAAAGCCCCGCGCAGTTTACTACAATGTCGACGCCGCCGTATTTCAGTTTGGTTGCGTGCAATGCAGCTTTGATCTGCTCGTCATCCAGTACGTTGGCAATAGCAGTATCTGAGAAGTCTTTACCGAATTTAGCATCGAACTCTGCCTTTGTGTCTGCCAATGCGTTTTCATCAATATCTGAAATCACCACGCAAGCTCCTTCCTGCAACAATTTCTGCGCAATAGCCTTTCCGATACCGCCTGAACCTCCGGTAACGAATGCGACTTTGCGCGACACAGATTTCTCTTTCGGCATACGCTGCAATTTTGCCTCTTCCAGCAACCAGTATTCAATGTCAAAAGCTTCCTGTTCGGGGAGTGAAACGTAAGAAGAAATCGCCTCAGCGCCTTTCATTACATTAATTGCATTGATATAAAACTCAGCAGCTACGCGCGCAGTCTGTTTGTCTTTTGCAAAAGAGAACATTCCAACACCTGGCAGTAAAATAATCACCGGGTTCGGGTCACGTACTGCCGGACTGTTATCGTGCTTGCAGCGATCGTAATAAGCCTGGTAATCGGCACGGTAAGCTTCAAATTGCGGGCGGATATGTTCAAGTATCTCCTGATCTGCGGCAGAAAGCTTTTCGAATGGAAGATCCAGTACTAACGGGCGGATTTTCGTCCGCAGGAAGTGGTCGGGACAGCTGGTACCCAGTGGCGCCAGTTTATCAAGATCATTGCTTGCGATAAATTCCAGCACGCGCTCATCGTCGGTGAAATGGCCGATCATTGCCTGCTTTTCAGAAGCCAGTCCGCGAAGGTATGGAGCGAGTTTGCCTGCAATCTCGGTGCGGCGCTCTGTTGGCTCACTCTGGAGTTTCTGTCCTCCGAAAACAGGGCGGGTCTTGCCATAGTTTTCATTCAGGTATTCAGAAGCTCTTTCAATCGTATCCAGTGTATTAATGTAAGATTCATAAGCAGTATCTCCCCAGGTAAACAAACCATGTCCGCCAAGTACGATGCCGCGTATTCCCGGATTTTCGGCCAGAGCCTGTTCCAGCTTCAATCCAAGATCGAAGCCCGGACGCTGCCAGGGTACCCACGCCAGTTCACCGTTAAATAACTCTTTTGTAATAGCTTCCCCTTCTTTAGATGCAGCGATCGCGATCAATGCATCGGGGTGAAGATGGTCAATGTGTTTGAATGGAAGAAGGCCGTGCAGCGGCGTATCGATGGAAGGCGCTTTTGATTTAAGATCGTAGATACAGTGATTAAAAAGCTCCACCATCTCGTCTTCAAATTCAAGACCTCTGTATATATTTTTAAGACTATGCAGCCTGTCGACATACAAACCAGCCAGCCCGCTTCTTGTCAATGTACCTATATCGCCACCTGAGCCTTTGATCCACATTACCTCCACCGGATTGCCTGTAAGAGGATCTTTTTCAATGGTTTTACAGCTTGTGTTACCACCAGCATAATTGGTTAGCCGGAGGTCTGCTCCCAACAGGTTGGAACGGTACAGAAGAAGCGCCACCTGGTCATCGCCGAGCGAAGCTGCTTTTTCATCATCCCACAAATAGCTTACATACCGATACTGGCTCACTTTAGAACTGCTCATATATTTTATGTTAATTATTTTGTCGATTTGAGGTGAATAGCACTTTCCAGAAAGGTTTTGACCGGACGGTTCTTACTCTGGAAAGGTGCACAAGATTAGAAAACTTAGCTATGCACACCGTCCTGTTGTATCCTGCATGTAGAAATAAATTGAGATTTAATGGGAGATTAAGAAGTTAATAAAAATGGCCTGCCCCTTTGATGAAGCAGACCATTTTGATGGACAATATCCTTAGTAGTTATTTCGAAATCGCCATATTTTTTGTTCTGTCACCTATTTTCAAGGTGTAAACACCAACAGGCAGGCCGCTGATATTTACAGGCTTTAAAATCCCTGTTTGTTGCTTTAAAACAAGTTCACCACGCATGTTGAAAATAGAAAGTTCTTCATGCTTTGACAGCCCTGAAACTGTAATATAGTCGCGTGCCGGGTTGGGATAGACGCTTAACTCCGGCTCGTTTTTAACCATTATTATTTTAGAATAATCGCTCCTGCCGTCATAGTCCAGTTGTTTCAGGCGGTAGTAAGTAATACGGAATGGATTGAGGTCGGTATAGCGATAGCTTCTGTCTTCCCTGCTATCTCCTCCCCCGTCTATGAAGCCCACACTTTCAAATATGCGACTATCCGAGCTTTTTTCAATTTCGAATCCTTTGTTTCCGGTTTCGGAAGCAGTTTTCCAGGATATTACATTGCTGGCTTTTTCCTGCTTTCCCTTAAAATAAATGAGCGTGACCGGGAGGGAGCTTTCTACGTTAACGCTGATCAGTGTTAACCCTATCGCAACAGAATTTGTAACCTCGACGTGGTAATTTCCCGTTTCCGCAGGTGTGAATGTACTGTCTCCGACTTTGGTTTCTACCAGGCTGCCAAAGTTGTACCACTTGTAAGTGTTCTTGGAGAGTGTTCCTCCTGCATTTACAGACAATATTCCATTCCTCTTCGTTACGGGTATCTTCTTTTGATTTGAATAATAAGCGAATCTTGTCTCGTTACTTTCTATACCGTCAAAGGTAAAATCATTAACGCTTACTACTATTTTACGAAAGCCCACTGCCGAAAGATCTGGTATTGGGCCAGTAAGATGATTGTTAATCAAACTCAACGACGAAACTTTTGTCAACTGATTGAAGGATGAAGGTATTGTACCTGTGTGTCCATTGCCTGATAAAGTCAATTGTTCGAGATTTACTAAGTTCCCGATACTCGACGGAATAGCTCCGGAGTTGAGCAATAGGGTTAGGTTTAAGGTTCTCAAATTGATCAGATTCCCAATCTCATCTGGAATCACGCTTCCTCCGGGAAGATCAATAATCTGAAGGGATGTAAGATTTGACAGATTGCCGATACCAGGAGGTATTGTACCAATATCAGCAGCCCCATTCAAAAACACCGAAGTCAGACTGGTAATTTGTCCAATTTCATTGGGAATAGCGCTTTGAAAGTGCGTACCGGACACACTTAATGAAGTAAGTTTGGGAAGTCTGCATATTCCAATCGGAAAGTCTCCCAAATTAGCTTTATAGCTGTTGACATATTCATTATCTATTACCAAAGTTTCCAGGTTTGACAGGTCGCCTATCTCATCAGGAATTGGCCAGGTAGCGGAAAATGATAGTGATTTTAAGTTAGGGAGGTCGAAAATAATATCCGAGTTAACCTGGTCAAAAAAGTTTTTCCGCAGATCAAGTGTTTCTAAATTGACCAGATTTGCAAACTCTGCCGGCAACGTTCCGTACAGAGATGGACGTTGACCTTCCAAAACGCCACCTCCTGGTATAATAAGTGACTTCAATGCGGTAAGATTTCCTATTCCTTTTGGAATCGTGCCCGAAAGATCCTCAGCTGCTAAAGTCAAACTTACAACCCGGTTGTTCTCACATTCCACGCCATACCAACCGCAGGGGCTGTCTCCCGGATTACCTGGAACTTGCCACACAGGATAATCAGACGGTCGCTGCTGAAAGAACCACCGTTCACCATCAGCTGCATTGAAAAATGCAACGAGTGCAAGCCTGTCCTGTTCTAATGTTTGTGAGTAGGTACTAAAAGAAGATAATAGCAGAATGAACGATAAAAGTTTTTTCATAATGGCATGATAGAGTAAGAGTAGTCCCTCAATGGGAATATCATGACACTAAATAACAACCAGTTACATTTCTACTCCTCTACTTCCAGACCAGCCCCATGTTCGCGAACATAAATGCATAGATATCCGCTTGTGTTTCCAGCGCTTTTTTGGTGTTGCTGGCGCCGTGGCCGGAGTTGGTGTCAATGCGGATCAACAACGGATTTGCTGATGAAGCGCCAGCTTTTGCCTGCAACTCGGCGGCGTACTTGAATGAATGCGCGGGCACTACCCTGTCATCGTGGTCGGCGGTAGTGATCATTGTTGCAGGATATTTTCCGCCTTCTTTGATATTGTGTAAAGGTGAGTATGCATAAAGTGCTTTGAACTCGTCTGCATTATCGCTGCTGCCATAATCCGCGATCCAGTTCCAGCCAATCGTAAACTTGTGAAACCGCAGCATATCCATTACTCCCACTGCCGGAAATGCTACTTTGAACAGCTCAGGCCGCTGGTTCATTACCGCCCCTACAAGCAAGCCTCCGTTAGAACCACCCTGAATGGCCAGTTTTTCCGGTGAGGTATATTTTTCTTTGATCAGGTACTCCGCCGCAGCAATGAAATCGTCAAAAACATTCTGCTTTTTGAGCTTCATTCCTTGTTCGTGCCACTTTTCACCATACTCACTTCCGCCACGCAAATTGGCTTGTACATAAACGCCGCCCTGGTTCAGGAAAGGAATGCGAGTGGGACTGAATGAAGGGGGTAAACTTACATTGAAGCCACCGTACCCGTAAAGAATGGTCGGGTTACTACCATCCAGCTTCAATCCTTTTTTGTAGGTAATAAATGCGGGGATCTTCGTGCCGTCTTTGCTGGGATAAAATACCTGTTTTGTTTCATACTCCGCTGGTTTGAATGCAACTTCCGGCTCGCGGAATACCTCGCTCTTTTTAGAGGCAATATCGTATCTGAAAATGGTCGGCGGGTAATTGAATGAGGTAAATGTGTAAAAAACAAAGCTATCGCCCCGCTCGCCGCCGAATCCGCTTGCAGATCCAAGAGAAGGCAGTGCCACCTCATTTTCCAGCTTACCGGAAAGATCATATACGTAAGCTCTTGTAGTCACATCTTTGGAGTAAGTTGCGAAAAGCTTTCCTCCCGCTGTTCCTGCGCCCTGCAAAGGTTCGGGTTTTTCCGGCAAAATGGCTTTCCACTTTCCAGTCTTTGTTTCAAATAACATTACCTTGCTATTAGGCGCATCTTCATTGGTTTCAATTAAAAAGTCAGCACCTACATTATCGATCACGCCATAACTGAAATCTGTAATTTCTTCCTTGATTGGTGTGAATTTGGTCTCTCCTTTTTTTAGTATCCAAACCCCATTCCCATCTTTTCCCTTACCCCGATCGCTAATACTGAGAATCGCATATTGCTCATCTTCGGTGGTACCTACGGTGTGAAAACGCTGCGGATTTTTACTGTCTTCGTAAACCAGCCTGTCTGCACTTTGTGGCGTGCCCACAGTATGAAAATATACCTGGTGATTTTCATTCTTGGAAGCCAATGCACTTCCATCCGGTTTTGGATATCTGCTATAATAAAACCCATTCCCCTGCCAGGCTGCGCCGGAAACCTTCACCCATTCCACCTTGTCAGACAACATAGAAAGCGTTTTCATATCCATTACGCCATATTCCTGCCAGTCGGAGCCGCCTTTTGATAAACCTACCACTGCATGCCCGCCATCTTTCGACAAGCTGAATGCAGCCAGCCTGGTAGTACCGTCTGTTGAAAGCTTGTTCGGATCAATTATCACTTCGGGCGTTCCATTCAAGCCTTTCTGACGATACAAAACAGCCTGATTTTGCAGACCATCATTTTTGTAGAAATAGAAGTACTCTCCTTTCTTTGAAGGGGCCGAATACTTTGGATAATTGTATGCTTTTTCAAGATCTGCGAAAATCTTCGCCTTAAATGGGATCTTGTTCAAATACCCGAAAGTAACCTCATTCTGCGCCTTCACCCAAGCCGCAGTTTCATCAGAGCGGTCGTCTTCCAGCCAGCGATAAGGGTCTGCAACTTTGGTCCCGTGGTACTCGTCGGTATGTTCTATTTTTTTGGTCTGCGGATATGTAATTTCCTGCGCGGACAGGCTCAGGCTTGCAGCAGTAAGACTCATTGCCATTAATTTAAATTTCATGAATGTGGAGTGTTATTTGATTATATCAACTTCCAGTGCGCTCGCCGCGTCTGCCTGGTGGTAGACAGTCTGCGTGGCAGTTGTAAAATCAGTATCAGCAGCTTTGTAAATATTCTCGACATACTTCTGGGGATTCCTGTCGAAAAGGGGGAATGCAGTACTTTGAACCTGCACCATGATCTTGTGCCCTTTTTTGAAAGTATGAAGTACATCCTGTAATCGGAACTTAATGTCGGTAACCTGACCGGCAACCAGCGGCTCAGGCTTTTGAAAGCTGTTCCGGAATCTTGCCCGCATGATTTCGCTCCTTACCATTTGCTGGTAGCCTGCCAATACCGTTTTATTATCTTTCAGGTATTCATGATTTTGCTCATTGCCCGGATAAACGTCAATCAGCTTCACGAAGAAATCAGCATCGGTGCCGCTGGAACTGATTTTTAACAATGCAGTAATCTCTCCTCCCAAAGTAATGTCCTGATCCAGCACATCGGTTTCAAAAACAAGCACATCAGGCCGGGCTGCTGCGAAACGCTGGTCTTCGGACATATACTCAAACGGCGTAAAGCCTGACATTTGCTTATAATTTGAAGTATATGGGACCGGCTTCAAAGGATCGCTTACATAGGCTGTCTCTGACTTACTTTCGTCAGGTGCATTAAAGCTGAGTTTACCTTTTGCCTGAAAATACAGCTTCCGTTTTTCAGCATTGGCAACCGGCCATTTATCGTAGGTTTTCCATTCTTTCTTTCCTGTATCAAAAAGATATGCTTCCGGTAAACCTGTTTTGCCATCACCTGCTTCTTTCAGAAAGTGTTTAAAGAATTTGGCCTCAATGTTATTTTGGTAAAAAGTGGCGATACTATCCCCGAAGTAGATATCATTATGCATCGTGTGGCCAGCTTCTGCACTCCACCGCCCATGCCCGAATGGACCCACCACCAAGGTATTGTAAGCCGAAGGATTGTTCTTCTCAATGGTTTTGTAGGTATTCAGCGGTCCATACAGATCCTCCGCATCAAACCAGCCGCCTACGGTCATAAATGCGTGTTTCAACCCCTTCAAATGCGGGAGTATGTCCCTTTTCTGCCAGAATTCATCATAGTTGGGATGATCCATTGTTTCCTGCCAGTACCAGTTTTTGGAATAATACTTATCAAAATTTTTCAGCGACCCCATTTTCAGGTTGAAAGTATAACCGTCGGGCTCAGGGCTGATCATTTCACTTGCAAACCAGGAAGCGGTGGTAGGCTTTGGCGGCTTTATGCCAAACACAGGGAACGTGAGGTAATAACCCTGCGTAAACACGCCATTGTGATGGAAATCGTCAAAGAAAAAATCCGCAATCGGAGCTTGCGGCGAGGATGCTTTTAAAGCAGGGTGCCCGGACAATGCGCTGGCGGTAGTGTAAAACCCGGGATAGGAAATACCCCATTGTCCTACCCTCCCATTGTTGTTCGGAATGTTTTTGAGCAGCCAGTCGATGGTATCGTAAGTGTCCGAGGATTCATCTACGTCCGATTTCTTCTTTTTTTGCTCGATATGGGGCGTCATATTGGTCCATTCTCCCTGGCTCATATATCGTCCCCGCACATCCTGATACACGAAAATAAACTTGTCACGCATTAAAGCCGGACTTGGACCCAGTTTCGCAGGGAATTTGTCGGCACCATACGGAGCTACGCTGTAACAGGTCCGCTGCATCAAAAAGGGATATTTCTTATCGGGAGATGCATCCTTCGGTGTATAAACGATGGTATGCAGCTTTATCCCGTCACGGACCGGAATGTCATATTCCGTTTTGGTGTAATTCTCCCTGATCCAGGTTTCATTTGACGAAGGCTGCGCGTGAGCAGCAACAAAAACGAAAAGAAAAACCGCGGTTAGTAGCGCTCTAAACATATTGGCCCTGATTATAGTCTTTTATAAAAGTTAAGGGATACGGAAGTTGCAGTTGATTTTTCAGAAATCGTATAAAATCCTGCACGCGTTGCTTCAAAGCAAACGCCTTCTCCCTGCGGTTCCAGCTCAATTCTTAATTGTTTCGCAGCCGCCTGTTTAAGAACCTGTCCTACACCCTCGCCTTCCATTCGCTTCCAGTAATGAACCGCCAGGTAAGTGCGAACCAGAATTTCACTTCCGTCTTTGGAAATGCTCGCGCCTGTGGCGGTAGAAATGCCAGGAATAGTACCCACATTTTCAGCAATGATCACATCACTGGTAGATTGCGGATAAGGCAGTCTGTAAATACCGGTATTTTCCATGTCTTTCGAGATAATGAAAATATCCCTGGTCACCGGGTCTACAATCATCGATTCCGAATTGCGTGGACCACCGGGATAACTAAAAGAAATCTTTTCAACCGAAGACTGATTGAATGCACCATTCAGATCTGCAATTTCCGGGACACGGTAAATGACGCTGACCGGCGAAGCAGGTGTATTATTATTGCCAATATCACCGATATACAGGTAATTAACTCCTGCATTGGGGCCAGGACCGGAAGCGATGTCTTCCCAATCACGGTTAGTGGTGCCTGGTACATTATATTCTTTAATCGATTTCCCGTCTTTGCTGATCAGATAAAGTGAATTGGGCGCACCTGAATCCTGATTTGTCCACAAATAACCTGGCATGTTCAGACTGGGCGCCAGTCCGGAACCCTCGTCAATTATACCGGGTTCGATGGGAAATTTTTCAGCTTTTGTTTCAAACTGATCGGAAGTGCCTAATGGAGGCTCTGGCTCAGGATTACAGGAAAAAGCCAGCCCGAGAGCTAGTGATGCAAATACAATTGAGAGCTGGTTACCCGGCCGGGTGAATACATTCATGAAAAACGTTGCATGTTAGATTTGCTAAAAATACGTAGTTTTGCGGCATTTATTATCAGGGACTTTCTTTATATCAGTATCAAAATAGTTATATGTTACGTTCACATACCTGTGGGGAATTAAGCTTAGAACATGTTAATCAAGAGGTTGTATTGTGCGGGTGGGTTCAGCGGGTTCGCGACAAGGGGGGAATGATTTGGCTTGATCTCCGCGATCGGTACGGCATTACCCAGCTGCTTTTTGAAGAAGGAAAGACACCGGCCAATGTGCTGGAAATCGCCCGTTCGCTTGGTCGCGAGTTTGTGATTTCGGCAAAAGGAGCCGTGATTGAGCGTTTGTCTAAAAATGACAAGATAGCGACAGGCGACATTGAGATCCGCGTTTCGGAAATAAGTATCCTCAATCCTGCTAAGTTACCACCCTTCCTGATTGAAGATGAAACGGACGGTGGCGACGATATCAGGATGAAATACCGGTATCTCGACCTGAGAAGAAATAATGTCCGTAAAAACCTGCAACTGCGTCATCAGGTTGCCCGGTATACCAGAACATATCTTGATAATCTGAATTTTATTGAAGTTGAAACCCCGGTTCTGATCAAGTCTACACCCGAAGGTGCGCGCGATTTCGTGGTACCGAGCAGAATGAACCCGGGTGAGTTTTATGCATTGCCCCAATCCCCTCAGACTTTCAAACAACTCCTGATGGTAGCCGGTTTTGACCGTTACTATCAGATCGTTAAATGTTTCCGTGACGAAGATTTGCGTGCAGACCGCCAGCCTGAATTTACGCAGATCGACTGCGAAATGTCGTTTGTAACCCAGGAAGATGTACTGAACACCTTCGAGGGTATGATCCGGAACCTGTTTTTGAATGTGAAAGGCATCGAGCTGCCGGAAGTCCCAAGAATGACCTATGCAGACGCAATGCGTTTATATGGTTCGGACAAGCCTGACATTCGTTTTGACATGCAATTCACGGAGCTTAAAGGCGAAGATCAGGACCTTACTTCGGGAAAAGGATTCGGCGTTTTTGATGATGCAGGGTTAGTTGTAGGGATTTGTGCGCCGGGCTGTGCTGAGTACACGCGCAAGCAGATGGACGAACTTACAGACTGGATCAAGCGCCCGCAAATTGGTGCGAAAGGTTTGATTTATGTGCGATATAATACCGATGGATCAATCAAGTCTTCCGTTGACAAATTTTACACCGAAGAAGACCTTAAAAAATGGATAGTTGCATTCAATGCAAAACCAGGCGACTTACTGTTGATAGTATCCGGACAAGGAGACAAAGCAAGGAAGCAGTTGAATGAATTGCGCCTTGAAATGGGAAGCCGCCTTGGACTGAGAAATCCGGATGAATACCGGGTGCTTTGGGTACTGGATTTCCCATTGCTGGAATTTGGCGAAACTGAAAATCGCTGGTTTGCAATGCACCATCCTTTCACGAGTCCGAAGCCCGAGGATATTGATCTTCTGGACAAAAATCTGGGGCTTGTGAGAGCAAATGCATACGATATGGTTATTAATGGCGTTGAGGTTGGCGGAGGATCTGTCAGGATATTCGAGAAAGAACTGCAACAGAAAATGTTCGGTATACTCGGGTTTTCGCCGGAGGAAGCTCAGGAACAATTTGGCTTCCTGATGAATGCATTCGAGTTCGGAGCACCACCACACGCAGGTATCGCATTCGGATTCGACAGACTTTGCTCCATATTTGGCGGTGCCGACTCGATCAGGGACTTTATCGCATTCCCGAAAAACAATTCAGGCCGCGATGTAATGATCGATTCACCGTCAGTTATTGCCGATAGCCAATTGAAAGAATTATCAATAAAAGTTGAATAGTCCTATCCGGTTAACTGTAGTGACTCTTAAATCATTATTAGTTAAGATTTTGTAGTTTTACCACAACTTAGGATTTTCCAAATCACGCCGGTACAATGGAGCGCACCAGTACCGGCCGAAATAACAACACTGCATGCATTATCAATCCGTTCTAGCGAAATACTTAAGGCGTATTCTGCCTGTATTTCTGATTTTAATCAATCTTCAAGTTTTTGCACAAAACACCGCTCCGCAGACACCAACTACGCAACCCACGGTTGATCCCGCACAAGTAGGCAACCAGCAGGCTGTCGACTTTTACAATCAGGCAAAAGGTGCCGGGATGTCCGACATGGACATTGAAAGAGCTGCGCTTCAGAGAGGTTATTCACTCGATGATATTTCGACCATTCGCCGCAGGCTGCAGCAGAATTCGAAAGACAACACCAGAAATGACCCTAACCGCGATGAGATTGATGAGACACGCGAGCAGGACGATCAGGACGAGCTCGATGACGAGACGAACAATGAGAGGGACTCGACGGCCGCAGGAAAAGCAAGACAAAGAAGATTGAACAGAACTTTCGGATCCGCATTCTTTGGGCGCTCAGCTGCAACTTTCGAACCTAATCTACGCATCGCTACCCCGAAAAACTATATTCTTGGACCTGACGACGAGCTGATCGTTGACATTTACGGAAATGCCGTTGACAATTTCAGGATGAAGGTCAGCCCGGAAGGAACTGTAAAAATGCTGAACCTCGCACCAGTGCAGGTAAGCGGGCTTACCATTGAACAGGCAAATGAAAGGATTGTTAACCGGCTTAGGCAGGCATATTCTACACTAAACAGGCCTGGTTCCGGCACTTACTCGAGCATCACGTTAGGCAACGTACGCAGCATTAAAGTGATGATTATCGGAGAAGCTGTCAGACCTGGCAGCTACACTGTTTCTTCTCTTGCTACTGCATTCAATGCATTATACGTTTCCGGCGGACCTAACCGAAACGGATCTTACAGGAATATCGAAATTATCAGGGACAATAAGGTACTCCGCAAAATAGACCTTTACCGGTTTTTAATGGACGGAGATCTTCGGGATAATATCGCATTAAGGGATCAGGACATCATACTTATCCGTCCTTACGATACACGGGTGGAGCTTGCAGGGCAATTAAAGAAAACAGGTGTTTTTGAAGCAAAGCCAGGTGAAACGCTGAATGATCTGCTTAGATATGCAGGCGGCTTTTCCCCGGAAGCATTTACTCAGCTAATTCAGTATCAACGTAATACAGGCAATAACTTCATTATCGGTACGATTGATTCGACGCAAATCAGTTCTTTCATTCCTAAGAACGGCGACATCTTTACTATCAAAAAGATCCTCGACGTAATTGCCAATCAGGTTGAAGTCCGTGGCGCGGTAACCCGCCCAGGCTTTTATCCGCTTGACGAACGTACCAAAACAGTGAAGGAACTGATCAACATTGCGCAGGGAATAGGTCAGAGAGCATTTTTAAACCGCGCATTGCTGGAACGCGCAAGTGGAGATACGCAGACAGGTCTTGTCGCCATTGATCTTCGCAAACTGCTGAATAATGAAATTCCTGACATTCAGCTTTTGCCGGGCGATATATTGACGATCAAGTCGGTGGAAGACCTAAAAGAATTCACTTACCTGTCAATAGACGGATCAATTATCAACCCTGGTGCCTACTATTATTACAAAGACATTACGATAGCTGACCTTATCTTTCAGGCTGGTGGCTTTACCGAAGGCGGGGTCCCTTACCGCATTGAAGTTTCACGGCGGGTTAAGAATGATACGATCGGATTACCCGAGTCGCAGAATGTCCGGATTTTCACATTGAATGTAGCGGACAACCTCGTACTGAATGAGGAAGATCAAAAATTCAAACTCCTCCCCTATGATATCGTGCTGGTGCGTAAATCACCAAGGTACGAGAGCCAAAAAATCGTGACAGTTGCCGGAGAAGTAACTTATCCTGGTACTTACACGATCCTGAACAACTTTGAACGTATTTCAGACTTATTCCCAAAAGTAGGCGGAATGAAAAAGGAGGCTTACATTGAAGGAGCACGCTTTTACCGGAACCGGGAGCTCGTTGCCCTCGATTTGAAGGCTATTGTTGAGAAGCCAAATATCCCAGCCAATCTTCTGCTGATGGACGGAGACACGCTTTACATTCCCAAGAAGTCTGAAATGGTCCGGATTCAGGGAGGAGTTTATAATCCTTCTGTCGTGAACTTTGACCGGAACTTCAACTTCAAAGAATACATCTCACAGGCAGGCGGCTACACGGAGAGAGCGCGTAAAAACAGAACGTACGTTTCGTATCCTAACGGCCGGACGCACAGGACAAACAAATTCCTGTTTTTCAGATCTTATCCCCGCGTCGAACCAGGTTCTGTGATTACAATCCCAATGAAAGAGCCAAGGAACGAGCAACCAATGTCCCGCGGAGAACGCTTAGCCCTTATTTCATTATTCACCACCCTCGCGGTTGCATTGATACGTATTTTATAATGATGGTGGAGAACAAGACTTTGACGAAGAGGGAAACGCTTGAAGTAAGTGTAGCGGATCTGCTGGATTTTATTAGAAGGTATTTTTTAGTGTTGGTAATTGTACCCATATGTTTTGCAGTAATCGGTATACTTTACAGTTTTTTGTTGCCAAAACTCTTTACGGCACAAACTATACTTCTTCCGGAATACGGTATGTCGGGGAAGAATTCCTTTTTCAGTATGGCCGTAACTGCTGAACGAGGCGGTGCTGAAAAACTGGTTCCTGAACTTTATCCGAACATTTTGAAAAGTACGCCATTTGGTCAGTACCTATTAAAACAACCGGTTATAGACGAATCAGGGAAAAAGTATGCTGACCTGCGTCAATATTTCGCTCGTGACACAACGCAGAACTGGTTAGCCAGCATCAAAGGGCTATTCAAATCAAAGCCGGGACCGCCCAAGGCACAAACACCATTGCCAAAATCCAATATTATTTCCCTTACCAGCGACGAACAAGCCAAAATTTCGGCTGCAATTGGATTGGTAAGCATTAATGTGGATGATAAAAACGGGATTATCACTATTGAATGTGAAATGCCTGACCCTGTTGTAGCTGCAATGATCGTTGAAAGTGCAAAGGAGTATCTTATTCAATATGTCGAAGATTACCGAACATCAAAAACGAGTGACCAGGCTTTATTCCTTGATGACAGAGTAAAGGAAGCTAAAGCAAGACAAGACAGAGCAGAGTACGCCTTGCAGAGTTATCGGGACAGAAACAGAAACGCATTCCTCAACGTAGCCCGTATCGAAGAACAGCGTCTGCAGGCGGAATATGTGCTTGCTCAATCAATCTATTCTGACCTTGTCGTCAAGCTTGAACAATCCAAAATTAAGGTTAAGGAGGAAAAGCCGGTATTCAAGATTTTAGAACCTGCGAAGGTTCCGATTAACAAAAGCAGCCCTAAAAGGCTTATTATTGGCTTGGTGTTTGCAATTGCAGGAGCAATCCTTACGCTGATCTACATTGTATTTTTCAAAGAAAAATACCACTTGCGACTTCTTTAACGCAAACCCTAAGTTCCAGCTATTTACATTGTCCTATTAATCTGCCTAGTAAAGGCTTCGTTGCTTGCCTTCACGCAACTACTTCCTTCACCAGTCTGATTTTCCCTCTGATGAATTATTGTATACTACCTGGAAGCAAATGGAGTGAAGTAGCTGTTATTTAAAATTTCAGTATCCCGGTTTGCTTTCAATGATCACATTTAGTGCAGGCGCAATCTTCCCCTCGTAGGAATAGTCTTCACTTTACTAGAAATAGGCCTTCTTAGTGCAGTAATTAAGATAACTTCAAAAGGAACAAAGGATCGCGATACTTGTACCTTTACACTAACGCAAAAAAGAAGGCTGTTTAATTGCTGTTGATATTAATGAACAAAGCATACGGTAAGATTAAAAAGCCAAAGATCCTGTCATTTAGCCACTATGGACAACTATATGGTGCAAACAGGTCGCTACTGACGTTGATTCTTGCCTCGCGCGACAGATTGGATTGGCTGGTCATATGCAGACAAGAGGGACAATTCACGGACGAATTGAAAGCCAATTCTGTTGCCTACCGCGTTATTCCGTTTAAACCCGATGTTTACAATGGCACAAGTAACACTCCGATGCTGCGCGGCATTTTAAAGCTCGTAACCAATTTCCGGGCAGCCACTAATATTGTAAGTCTGATAAACAGTGAACAAATTGACATCATTCATTCCAATTCATCTGTAATTCTGATTGGGGCTATCACAGCTCAACTTGCTGCCAAAAAGCATTTGTGGCATTTTCGGGAATTTGTATATGAAGATTATGATTCCAAATACAATCTTGGAAAACCCTTTTTCAGATTTTGGGCTCGCAAAGCGGATACAATAATCTGTATCTCACGAAGCATACGTGAGGTAAGGCTGGTACAGGGCAAAGTTGACACCCGCAGCGTGATTATTTACAATGGCCTGGTAGGGAGTGATATGGCGCTGACTCCAAAGACCCTTGCAATTAGGACTTCCGTCATTTCAATAATAGGAGTTATTAATCGGGCTAAAAACCAACTAATTGCCATCAAGGCACTTAGGCTATTGTTACGGCAAGGAAAGAAGCTAACACTGCAAATTGCAGGCGACATCAATGATCCTGAATATTACAGTGAACTTAATACATATATTCAACAGGAGAACCTGTCTGAATACGTGAAGTTCCTTGGATTTGTGAAAGATATAAAAACAGTGGTAGCTGATTCGGACGTGACCTTAATGTGCTCGCGCATGGAAGCCTTCGGTAGAGTGACCGTCGAAAGTATGATGTATGGCGTACCTGTTGTCGCATTTGCATCTGCGGGTTCGGGTGAGATTATAGAAAATGGAAAAACGGGTTTGCTCTACACAGGTGAAGAAGATGATCTAGCTGAAAATATAGACAAGCTTCTGTCCGATCCTGTTCTATACAAAAACATTTCAGAAAATGCACTGAGCCACGTTGCCAAGAATTTTACTGTTAGCAGCTATGCCGACAACTTTGTGAACGAGGTAAATCTGGCCTTAAAATCCAACTGAATGCAATCTCCTAAAATCACTATAATAACTGTCGTAAGAAATGGTGAGCAATATCTCGAGACTACTATCACCAGTATTCTTGAGCAGACATATTCCAATATAGAATACATTATTATTGATGGAAATTCCACTGACGGAACGGTTGATATTATTCGTAGGTACAGTGACAAGCTGCATTACTGGATCAGCGAAAAAGATAAGGGGATTTATGATGCAATGAACAAAGGGGTAAGAGCTTCCACTGGCGATTGGCTGCTTTTTATCAATGCAGATGATTTTCTGGCAGACAAGAATTCAATAGCGGATTCTATTCCATATTTGTCTACAACACCTCATAAAATAGCCTACGGGGATATTATATATCGCTATCCGGATGGAACAGACAAGCAATACGGCGTAGCATGGCCGGATTTGAAAAAACGCTTTCGAGACGTGGCTATGTATCTCGCACACCAGGCAACATTTCATGCGCGTAGTCTTTTTCAAGAACGGCTATTTGATACTTCTTACAAGATTGCTGGTGATTACGACTTCCTTTTAAGCCATTTGAAAGATCACGATGCAACCTATTTCCCTGTAACAGTTGCGGTGATGCGGACTGGGGGGCTGAGTTTCGCTGTTAGTAAAATCGAATTGCTTGCAGATACGCGTCGTGTACAAATAAGCAATGGGATGTATAAATATATTCCTCCTTTCTCCTGGATAGTTTCTGCCAGCAAGCTTCTTGTTATCGATTTGATTATCAGGTCTTTTGGTGTCAATGGGAAGGATACTATTAAGAAGTTATTAGGACTTAAAAAATCTTAGCTACACAAATCCAGCGTGCAACCCGATTATAATTAAATAAGCAATGGCAATTTACTTTATCATTTACTTTCTGCTTAGTACAACTGCATTGGCAGATTTGTTTATAAAGAAAGCCAGTAATAAGTCACTGCTTTTTCCATTGATCTTAATAGGCAGCCTGGTAATTATAACAGCGGGAATACGTTGGGAAACAGGAACAGACTGGCCAAATTATCTCGCCTATTTTCGTAGGATAAAGCAAGTGGAATTTGGTGCGACAGGAATGGAGGTTGGCTACGAACTTATTGTTAGATCGTTTAATCTTTTTTCCGAAAACTATACGCTATTTCTTTTCGAATGTGCGCTTATCATTGTATCATTTACGTATTACACTGTTTATAAAACAAGTCCTTATCCAGCTTTCGCGCTGTTTTTACTATTATCTTATAGTTTAGTAGGCAGTGGTTTCGGAGTAAGACAGGATCTGGCTATCAGCATTACACTATTTTCTGTCATTTTCATTCAACAAAGATCATTTTACAAGTTTGCCATTGTTGTATTCATTGCCACACTGATCCATAAATCCTCATTCGTCTTTTTTCCAGCGTATTTCCTATACAATTTAAAGTGGAATGTACTTTCCGTATTAGCTATTCTGGTAGTGATAATTATCAGCTTTTACTTGTCAGATATCATGATTGAAACCATTGGGTCAGCTGTTTCAGAACATAAGACTGAGGTTTATATGGACCTCGGTGATGAAGCAATTGAAGATCCATATACAACACTCCTGAAAGGGCTATCTCGCAGATTGCTTTTTTTGGCATTGTTAATACCAGCTGTAAACTACACTGAAAACGGTGATAAAGATTTTAATGGTATTTTCAATATATACGTTTTCGGAATTGTACTATATATAATATTTACTCATTTAAATCCCATATTTAGCAGGATTGCCCGACCTTACGATATCTTTCAGATTTTGGCTATTCCAATAGCATATTACAATGCCTCCCGCCGCTATAAAATAATCTTGGTCAGTATTGTTTTTGTTTTCTCGGTTTATAAATTCACTTCAATGATCAGAAGTGATGAAGGTATCAATGTGCCATATAAAACCATCTTTACCGAAAACCAAATATGATCTACGTATCTGATATATCCTCTGTTGCTTTCAGGCACGAGCAGTTTAATAAATCTTTCTTAGAACTTCTAACTAAGACATACCCGTCGGAGCCTATTGTTTTTCTGGGAGAGGCAGAACACCTTCGTGTTATAAAGGAGGATACTTCTAACATTAAGTATCAGGAAATTCCTGTGTACGACAAGCGTGGCGGGTTTAAAGAGTTTATAAGGGCATATCATCAGTTTCAAACACTCAGGAAACTGCTTCGCCTGACAAGGCAGCATGCAGATGCCAGATTATATATTCTGTTAATCCATCCCTTTGCGCATTTTCTATATAAGTTGTTTGGTGACAGAAAGGCACCAATTTCTATTGTAATGCACGGTGAACTTGAATCTTTAAAATTCAATAAGCACTTCCTAAACAAAATATGGGGATTTTTTCAAAAACAGGCATTTGCTAAAAGAAACCATAATGTAACTTACATTATACTGGGAAAAAGCATTTACCGAAACCTGATTGATGTTCTGCCTTCTTTTTTATCACAGAATGCCATTGTCCTTGACCATCCTTACCCGTTTTCTGAACCTCCCCTACTCCGCAAAGACACGCGTCCGATTGTGCTGTCGACATTAGGAGTAGCAACAAAGGCTAAGAATACCCACCACTTTTTCCAGCTCGCAGAACAGGCTTTCGCTAAAAGTTTGAAATACAAATTCAATGTTTGCGGCAAGGTTTATCCCAATATGCAATGCTTCCTGAATGAACATGTTAATTACAAACGCGATTTTGGAATATTAACCCGCGAAGAGCTGGATAGGCTGACACTTGAATCATCTTTTACCGTTTTTTATTACGAAAATTCCGACTATTCACTTTGTTCAAGTGGGTCATTCTGGGATGCAATCAACACAGAAATTCCTCTACTATATGTCCATAACGATTATTTCGACTACTATGCAGAGATTGCAGGCCCTATTGGAATACCATTCAAAACTCCGGAAGAGTTAAATGACTATGTCCTAAACGGCCTGGATCCTGACATAGTCAACAGCGATCGTTACAAACAGTATATAGCTAATATTAGGGCATTTAAAACTGGATATATGGCGACAGAAAACCTTTCTAATCAGCTTAAATATCCGATTATTCCAGCAGTGTAACAGTCACTTAGGAGGAGATGTGATTTAGCAGATCCACAATCATATCTCTTGTCAGCGAATTAAAGTCTCTATAATTCGGACATTAATTGTGTGATTGTACGTCCAGCTACATCCCAGTTCAGGCGGCTTTCGTATTCATTGAATGAGGAAAGTGACAGTTGCTGATAAGAACTCCAGTTACTGAAAACAGATTCAATGTAAGATGCATATTCCATGGCGGATGATTGGATCTGAAATGCCTTTCCATTCACATCTTCACGGATAATTGTTGGAATACCCCCAACATTCGTTGTGATGCATGGTAGCCCAAAGGAATTAGCCTCCGAGAAAACCACGGGTGTACAATCAGCCCTGGTGGGGAGTAAAAGAAAGTGGCTTTCAACGAGCAGCTTGTTCATCAGCATTATTCCCTCGGGATCTGACTTACTGATAAACCCGTAGTTCCTGACGTGCGGAGGGGCAACTTCGAAGGGGAAGTTTTTTACGCCGGCTATATGCAAGGTGGCTTTTAACCCATTTGCATTCAAAATATTTACAACTTCAAGCGCGATATCCCCCCCTTTCCTTTTCCAATCCACTCCTAGGAAAAGCAGGTTGCATTCTCCATGTTTCTTGTTGTTGATGATTGTCCGGATTTCATTCAGGTCCTTTCCAGACACAACATTCGAGCCGAATGGAACCACCTTAATTTTATCCGGATCGGCATTATAGTGTTCGACAGCGGTGTTTGCTGCCCATTCTGAGGAATAAATCGCCAGAGCACATGATTCTAATGCCTGCCTCTCCAGTTCATTTCCGCTTTTAATTGTACTGGATGAAAGATTAGACAAATAATCATAAAAACCGATCATCCCGGCAAAGGTTGCATCTGTATAGAAGACCTTCGGCTTGGAAATATCGAGCAGCGAAACAGGCAAAGTGCTTGGTGAAAAAATTACGTCGCTATCACTGCTTACACGGGATTTGATTTGTGCAGCATACTGCCTGGCTGTGTGAAGTTCTCTTCCAAAGTCGAAATCTTTTCCCAAGATCTTGTAATACAACTTTTTCAGATACATCTCGGCGGATGGTGAGGACTTCAGGCTACCAATCAGATTAACCTCATGATCCTGATTTCTCAATGCATCAGCAATCATATATCCAAGTCCGGACCAGTTATGGATATCCGATGCATCGTAGGAAGTTACGTATGAAATTTTCATAGGCTGGAAATGTGTGTGAGTTGCAAATCTACTACCTTTTACTAAAAAATGATTTTTTCGGAAATGACGCACCCTTCGTATGGTAGGGTTTTAGCTTACTCCTGTAAGTACGTATATATATGCCTTATCAGCTCATAAATAATAATAACTTATGAAAAAAGTTGTTTTCAGCTTGCTACTGGTCGTTTTAATTAGCCTGCACCACAGCTTACATGCTCAAAAGCGTGAAAAGATGTTGCGCGATAGTACCATGAAATACGGTGTCGCGATTGAACCATATCTAAAAAGCATTAATGGAGGTAAAATTGTCAAGGACTTCAACTATTCTCCTTACATCAACAAATTCCTGAGTGAGCACAAATACGTCATCTTTCCTGCCTATCCCCTTACTATTGGTGTCGACGACTCGTTCAAGGGTTACAAAAGGCATATTTCGGTAAGTTCCGGCAACAGATTGTATTTTCCAGCGGGCAGTTCACTAGTTTGTCCCAGTACTATGAAAACTAACGGATACATGTGCTTCATCGCCTGGGATATCAAAGATGTATTTATAGACGGGATCAATCTCGTAGGCAGTAAAGCAAACCCTGATTATCTCACCTCCGCGGCCGGGGCCGGCATTGCCATGTATGCGCCCGACAATGTTACGATAGCCAATGCAAAAGTAACGAAGAGCTCGGGAGATGGCGTAACAGTCCGCGTTCAATGGAACAAGCAGAGCCGGGACATCACTATTAATAAGTTAGTGGTTAACGACGCAACACGGGTAGGTATGTTGGTCACTGGAATTATTAATGGCGATTTTAGGGACATAAGTATAGAAGGTACCGGTGAAGAAGATAAAACCAAGATAGTCAAACCGCAAACAGGATTGTCCTTTGAGCCTAATGATTGCACAAGCAAGTACATCAACTGCAAGTTTTACAATCTGCAAACAAAGAACAACCTTGGTCCTGTACTGGCAACAACTAACTTCTACGCAATTTTTACAAAAAACACTTGCGGGGTTAATAAGATTGACATTACGATTGATAAATGGACCGATTACACAGATGATCCCAAAGCATACGGAGCTTCATTTGCCATTGCCAGCGGAGACATGACACCTTATGATACCAAGGATATTTCTGGAACTTTTACTATTATTAACCCCACTATCATAAGGAACACGGCCAAGCCTAACTACTATTTCTTCCAAGGCACAAGCGAATCGAGGAAAGGCGGCGTGAAATACATCTTGTCTAATCTGAAACTGGTCCATCAGGGGAAAACGTATACCATGAAAAACCGATCAAACAACGAAAAGATCAAGAATTTGATAGATCAGGCAAATGCGCGAAATAAGGTTTTGATCAAATAGCTATTTCTTCCATTGAGTTCAAGGAAAAGATTAACTTACGTGTTACACAGTATTGCGATTGGCGGCGTAGAAGTTGCTTTGTTATCAGCTGTGCCTGCTCTTCACAAACAGTACGACCTCACAATTATAGTACTGGGGAAGATCAATCCAGCAATTATGTCGCATTTATCCGAAGAGGAGAAACAGGTGTTCATCCCTCTTGACTATGCTGTTCCGCTTTATCCGATCGTATTGCCGAAAATTGTTCGGACCGTATTACAAACCCGTCCGGATATACTAATCTGCTCACTTTGGCGAAGTTCGCTGGTGGGTACGCTATGTAAATTGGTTGACAAGAACGTCAGGTTATATTCATTTATCCATAGCACAGACTTCCCTCACGCATTTGCAAAGCAGTTCAATAAATATGCTGTTCGCATGGCCGACTTTGTTTTGGTAGATAGCTCTGCGACCAAGAAATATGTTGCAGATCACTTCAAGCCCAAAGCGAAAATCAAAGTGGTAAGCTTTCTCACCCGCTCCACACCGACCGACAATAAGGCACTTGCGCCAGAGACACAGGATAATGTCCGCTTTATGTTTCTGGGCAGGATAAATAAGGTAAAAAACTTACCCGACGCAGTCGAGCTTATCAAATATCTGCACGAAAATAATGTAAAGGCATATTTTGACATTTACGGCAGGGACGATGATGGCTCCGGGGCTAGCTTGCAGCAGATTATCAGTGAACATGATCTGAATGCTTATATCCGGTTTAAAGGAGAAATAACCGGCTCACAGAAATGGAAGATCTTTCCAAATTACCACTTTTACCTTCAATTAAGCTTCAACGAAGGGATGGCGATGAGTGTTACCGAAGCAATGCAGAATGGCATTGTAGGTGTAGTATCCCCTGTTGGAGATATTGTAAATTATTCAAAGGATATGGATTCTGCGATATTCATTGACGTCCATAATCCGGCAAAGAAAAACGAGGATTTTGCCAAAGTATTAAGCGTAATCCGCAATCCTGCACTATACGCCAAACTCTCTTCTAACTGCCACGCTCACTTCGCTTCAAAAAAGCTCTATGCTGATTCCCTTATCGAGCAGATTGAGAGCACTTCATCCTGAATCCCACTTTCAAATCACCTTTACTACGCAAAATTCGATCGCTATCACTCTACATAGCGCGATAGAAATGTAGAATATGTTCTATATATACTAGCTTCAATGTGCAGCTCCAACTATCTTTTTGATTTCAAAATTTGTAACTTTTGGTTTCTAAAAAAAGATACACCATGCTTTCTAATAGAGAGTTAAGCTAAAATATGCCCTGATTTTTCACATGAGGCGATTTTAGTCCATAATGCCAAATGGTAAGACATTTAAATTCATGAATTGTAGAACTAATTGACAAATGTCATTTTTTTCTTGTAGAACTTTTAAATTAGCTTTGTAGTTAAAATACAAACTTATTTAATTTTAGACCTGTGAAAAGCTCTACAATATTAAAAGCTATTTTCTTGCTGCTGTTCGCTAATTTATCCTACATAGTAAACGCGGCGCCTCTGATCGATCCGATCAAGTTTTCAATCGGCACCCAGGCTACGCATGTTGGCTTAAATGAAGAGTTTCAGATTGAAATCAAGGCGAGCTACATGTACCTTCCTGCCACTACCGTGTTTGTCTTTGAAGGATCAAATGCGTTCAGATTAAAGCTGATCTTGCCAGACGGCTTCGAACAAACAGGAGGTACTTTCTCTGATTTCGTAGGTGCAGAGCTTTCATCAACCAAGCCTTATGTATCCTACACAGTAAAGGGTAAATTCACCCACAACTCTGGCGATGGTGTTTTCCAACTGTTACGCAGCCACAGGAAAGCGGATAATCAAAGCAACTATATTGCTGTATCCCAGTTGTCTTTCAAACCCGATGAAGGGATTGCATCTGAAGACGTTGAGTCTGGTGCAAGGGTCGCAGCAACTGCAGCAGTAAACTATATACCTTACCTTACCATTGCCCAATTAAGGGCCGGTGTAGCAGATACCGCTTCGTCGGTGTTTATCACTGACGAAGGGAGATCCGGTTTGTTCAAGTATAACCGTACTTCTACTGCCGTTGATGATGGCGCAATGACTATCGTAGCAGCTACAAGAAGGTACGAGCGCGTATATGAAGGCGCAGTAAATGTCAGATGGTTTGGTGTTGTTGCTGACGGGACCAATGATCAGTCGGCTGCAATTCAAAAGATGCTGGACAATGCTAAATACCGAAACGTGTTTTTCCCGAAAGGAGCCCAGCCGTATCGGATCAAAAGCATACGCATCTGGAGTAATTCTAACCTTACGTTTGAAGAAGGAACGATTGTCGAAGGTATGGGAACACTAGGAACATCTCAGAAAATGATGTACATGTATGATGTATCCAATATTACTATCAAGGCACCTGGGGTGATTTTCAGGGATCTGAAGTCGCAATACACATCAGGACAGCACAGACACATTTTTTCTCTGGAAGGCGTAGCGAATGTTTCCCTGGAAGGTATGGCAGCAAACGATAGTGGCGGCGACGGATTCTATATAGGCTCTGCCAGTGTCAGAAAGATCAGTGAAAATGTAAAACTCACCAATGTCTCCGCAAACAATAACAGAAGGCAGGGACTTTCCATCGTCTCTATCCGGAACATTGATGTTATCAATTCTTCTTTCAGCAACACTATCGGAGAAGGTCCACAAGCCGGGATTGATATCGAACCAAGTAATTCCGGGCAACGCGCGGAAGGAATAAGAATTCTGAATACTGTGACTGCAGGTAATAAAGGCCCGGGAATTGTAATCAGTCCGGGGGTATTATCCGGCACCGGTAATGTAGTTGAAGTCACAATCACCAATCATATAGACGATGGCAGCCAGTACGGAATGCTTGCAATCGGCGTAAAAAGTACACTTGGCGGATTTGTTACAATCCAGAACCCCATTTGGAAAAATGCGAAGCTGAATGGGTTTGTAGCCAGAAACTGGGGCTATCGTGCATGCGATGTGGTGATACAGAAACCAAGTGTTATAAACTGCAACTCCAATGCCAGTACATCACCGACTGCCAGCGCCGCATTCTATGTTCACCGTGAAACAAACGATGCAGGGGATACACATATAGGCAACATTCATATTCTCAACCCCAGCATAACAGACCTTCGTGCAACCAAGCTTAGTACCCGCGCATTCAGCTTCAAAGATTGGAACAGTTCCAACAAGATCTTGAATTGCAGTATCGTTGATCCGGTTAAATCAGGTGATTATTTTCCATCAAACAACATGATTGTAAATGCCGAGCTTGCACTTTCCGATGCAAACAAGACCTTGGTTCATGAACTCGGAGCAGGCAATAGTATCGCTGATTATACCTACTATAAGCAATATTATACCAATGAAAAATCGACCAATACACGTAATGTTACCTTAGGTAAGGTAAATGCGGGCTGGCCTGACGTCATTATCGAGGTTAAAACGGCGAAAAATATTACGATCATACCAAATGCAACAGACAACATTACGCCTCTTGCGTCGGGCAATGGGAAATGGATTACCAGTAACGTAGTAGGTAGTCGCATTCGTCTGCGAAAAACAAGTGACAATACCTGGACGGTCATTGAAAAGACAGGTACCTGGACAGCCCAGCCTTAATCCGTTTCAAAAACAAAATCAGCCGGTAAATCAAAAATTTACCGGCTGATTTTGTTTTATAGCCTCAGAGAAATTGCTGCACCTACTTTTTCGGTGATGAAACTGGTAATTTTTAACATTTAAGGTATTTTTGAAAATCATTAAGTAACACACTAGCAGCTTTATGTTTCCAGAAGCCTCTCTGAGCCGACCTTGTTTCATAGAAAATAACCCGGAATTCCATAAATCGGACTTCGTTCTCCCCTCTGGTCAGTCTCTTTCAGTTAACTTGATTTTCAGGAATGACCAATAAAAACGTTCTTCTCCTGGCACATGACGGAGAAGATTTCTATAAGGCACGGATTCCTTTTGCGAAATTTTTGAAGGAAAGAGGGTACAGTATTTCTGTAATGGTACCCCATGACGAGTACACCGCGCGCATTCAGCAGGAGGGATTTTATGTGCAGAACTCAAGTCTGCAGCGGGACAATACCAATCCTTTGGCCCTCATCAAAACGATCTTTGAAGTCCGACGATTTGCCAAGGCAAATCAGATAGGGCTCGTGCATTCTTTCAAATTTGTTCCTAATCTGATCAACTCGTTCTCTGGCATTTTCGGACGCCAGAAAGTTGTTTTGCATATTGCAGGCCTGGGGATTGCATTTGCCAATACGGGTCCGAAGTATAAATTCCTCAAACTTGTTCAGCAAATCCTTTTTCTGATTCAGTTCCTGAGAGCCAATCTCGTGATTATCCAGAACCCGGACGACTATCATGATTTTCTCTTCAAAAAATCTTTCCGTAACAGGATCAAGGTTGTTAAAGGAAGCGGCGTAGATATAACGAAGTTTTCACCTGTATCAAAAACTCCCGACCCTACCAGGATAACATTTCTTTGTACTACAAGGCTGATCTGGGAAAAGGGGATCAGTGAGCTTACTGAGGCTTTTGAGACTTTACCCACGCATTTGAAGGCGAACCTGCAATTGCTGATTATTGGCGAGCCTGACAACAAAAATCCAAGAACAGTCACACCAGAGTTTATTCAGGGTTTTCAGAACAATACATTAATACGCTTCCTCGGCAAACAGAGCAATATTGCCGAAATGCTGAATAGCTCTGACGTGTTTATCTTGCCAAGCTATTATCGCGAGGGTATCCCAAGAAGCATATTAGAGGCATTATCCTGCGGACTGCCCGTTATCACAACAAAAGTTCCCGGCTGCAACCTGACAGTAATTCAGGGTGAAAACGGATATTTGATAGAACCACGATCGGTGGCTGCTATCAGGAATGCAGTTGAACAGATGCTCTCACGCCAGTCAGAATGGAAAAGCATGGGAGCTTCCAGCCGCAATTTGGCGGTAACCGAGTTTTCAGAAGAAACTGTATTTAGTCAAATTGTTAAGCTATACAACTCATGAGCGTTTTAGTAACCGGAGCCGCGGGCTTTATAGGTTTTCACCTGGTAAAGAAGTTGATCGAAAAAGGTCATGATGTGGTTGGCATTGACAATATCAACGATTATTACTCAGTCACATTGAAGCACGATCGGCTAAGAGAATGCGGCATTGACATTGACAATCCTGTTTCAGAAAACTACTACAAAAGCGATATAGCCAATTATGAGTTTTTCAAAATGGACCTCACGGAGATGGACAAGCTGTCGGAGTTGTTTGAAACGCGCAGGTTCCGGTACGTGATCAACCTTGCGGCACAGGCTGGTATACGGTATAGCTTAGAGAACCCACGCAGCTATCTTTCTTCGAATGTTGAAGGTTTTTTCAACGTTCTTGAGTGCAGCAGGCTGGTCAAGCCAGAGAAGCTGATATATGCAAGTAGTTCGAGCGTATACGGCCTGAATACCGAGCAGCCATTTGCAATAAGCCAAAAATCCGAAACGCCGATCAACATATATGCTGCGTCGAAAAAGGCTAACGAATTAATGGCACATGCATACAGCCATTTGTACAATATCCAGACTGTTGGTTTAAGGTTTTTTACCGTGTACGGTCCGTGGGGAAGGCCGGATATGGCGCCTTATCTTTTTGCAAATGCGATTGAAAAAGGCGAGGCAATTAACGTATACAACCATGGTAACATGAAGCGTGATTTTACCTACATTGATGATATTGTGAGCGGGATCTACGCCGTACTGGACACACAGTTGACTGAGCAATACCAGGTTTTCAATATTGGAAATGGGCAACCAGTCGACTTGATGGACTTTATTAAATGCCTTGAATCATCATTCGGTAAACCGGCCGAAATTAACCTGAAAGAAATGATCCCAGGCGACATTGTGTCAACCTGGGCGGACACTGCAGAGCTGGAAAGGGCAACAGGATACCGGGCTGCAACGGACATCAGTACAGGTGTGGAACATTTCGCAAAATGGCACAGAGCTTACCATGCAAAGCTTGTGAATGGCGCCGGATAAATATGAAATTATCATTATAAAAAGGATGTAAAGTACTGAATATACGCTGACCACTAAATGGCTGAACGGAAGATTGTTTTGTAAGTAACTTCAAATTAATTGGCGAAATACACCGAAACTAGTTTCTCGCAGAATGGTTGACAACTGACACTAAGCAATTGACCAACAGAGCTGAATATAATAAAAACAACAAGGTACATTTCTGTTTTTTGATTTTTATAGCTAAACTTGTACCTCTAACACATCTTGTTGAAGAACACGACACTATCACATAAATCAGGTACACACATATGAATAACACTTACATATCGGAAAAACGGTATATTCATCGCCTGCTGAGTAAGACCGCTGTTTCAGAAGAAGTTCTAATAGTGACCAGCTATGATTACTTTCTCCAGAAATATGATTTAGCCCTCCTATTGAAGAAATACAGGGAAATCATTCTGATACCACACAGTTCCGATGATGATTATCTGCTCAATCATACAGTCAGGCCGCTTCTAGACAAATTTGAAAAAATACACCTTGTTACAAATCCCCAATACGACAGCCGAAACAGGGTTATTTATGAGCTGGTAGTAAGAAAGAATAAGTCCATCCGAATTAACACCGTTTACGACTTTTGTGAGCGCATCCTTAAGAAGGTCTACATTCCGGATGATGTATCAGAAATCAATCCGAATCTTCTTACCCTGCCTACATTTGGAAAAAGGGTAAGATATCCTAAAAAGATCATTGATGTTTCGATCTCGATCATCCTGTTTCTTCTGACATTCCCCCTTTGGATACTAAGCTATTTCCGCATTAAAATGCAGTCGCCCGGCCCTATCTTCTATCGTCAGGAGCGGGTTGGAATGAATAATCAGTCTTTTTTCTGTATCAAGTTCAGGTCTATGGGGCTCGATGCCGAGCAGAATGGCGCATCATTTTCTAAAAAGAATGATTCCCGTACATTCTCTTATGGTTCGTTTATGCGACAAACACGCATCGACGAGCTTCCCCAGATCATCAATATCTTCAGAAGGGATCTTTCATTGATCGGTCCCCGGCCTGAACGTCAGGTATTTACGGAGACATTTGACGAAACAATCCCTTATTATAATATGAGACATAACATCAAACCAGGTATTACCGGGTATGCACAAGTTATGTACTCTTATGGAGCCGGCGTTTTCGATGCGCGTCATAAGTTGATGTATGATCTTTACTACATTAAAAACTGGACGTTGCTCCTCGAATTAAGAATAATCCTGCTTACGGCAGTTGTGATTTTCGGGAAAAAGGGCAGGTAGTTAGTACCTGTCACTTTATTCCATCTTCTGACACCAACTCTGATGAGGAACTTACTGCTGAGCCTGCTTCTGTTAGCGGCCTGCTCCTCTAAATTATATTCCCAGGATTCTACATTCTATTATTCCCTGGGAATATCAGGTGCCGCCTCTACATCCAAAACACCTTTTTGGATGCATGCAAATCAATTCGGCACTGTACCTCAAGACGGTTCTTTTGGATTAGCCAATGCAGGCTTTTACAGGGTCTACAATCCCAGCAACCCGCGGCTTTTTCAATGGACCGCCGGAGCAGAACTGATCGCAGTTGCCGGAAAGAAGCCGGACCTATTCTTTTCAGATTTATTTATTGGCGGAAGCGCGGGTCCATTTGAACTAAGTGTTGGCCAGCGTAAAGAATACATGGGGCTATCCGACAGTCTGCTTACGATGGGAGGAATAGCAATGTCGTCGAATTTCCGCCCCTACCCCAAGATTGAGCTCCGCACGCGCCGGTTTGTAAGTATTCTCCCGTACAATGATTTACTTTCATTCAAGTTTTCTTATTCCGACGGAATTTTTGGCCCCGCTGACGTTCACTTCGGAAATGTCAGACGTATTGAAGAGAGTTACCTGCATCAGAAGTCATTTTATATCAAGCTCGGCGGCAAAAGGCACCGGCTTAATCTTCTTGCAGGATTTAATCACCAGGCCATGTGGGGTGGCGAAGACAAGATTTTTACCGGCGGCCTCAAACGTCAGGAAGCTTATAGCTATGTGGTGTTCGGTAAGCCCTGGGCCGACAGCCGCGTAGGTAATCATTTCGGTACCATCGACGTGGCCGCTGACTGGAAAGGTAATAAGTGGAACCTCTTTCTTTATCGTCAAAGCATTTACGAAGACGGATCGCTGAGTAACCTCTCCAACCTGGCAGACGGTCTGAATGGACTCAGGTTCAAACGAAATACTTCGGGAACTAAAAGCGGCTTTCGCATCAACACGATACTTCTTGAATTTCTTTACACAAAAAACCAGGGCGGCGAGGTCTTCGATTTCACTACCGGTACTTTCGGGCGCGACAATTATTTCAACCATTATGTTTATAGTCAGGGCTGGTCTTACCGAGGCCGGAGCCTGGGATCGCCCTTTATTCCTTCGCAATCGATGGTGCAGAATGAACTCAGAAACAACGCAGCTTCATTCACTCCAAACAACCGGATTATGGCGTATCATGCAGGTATCTCCGCTTCTTTCAACAAGGTCACTTTCAACTTCAAAGGGAGCTACTCGCTGAATTCCGGCACATACACGATTCCATTTTCAAAAACAATCCGGCAAACTTCCCTGCTCCTCGACATTTCGAGCCCGATTTTTGCTAGTAAAAGTAACCGTCTGTCGATCATGCTCGCTGCTGATTTTGGAGAGTTATTTCCGAATAGTGCGGCTGTTTTGCTCGGATGGAGAAAATCCGGTTTTATCCGATAACTTTGATGAATTATCAATTGATCAACGGAGGAATAACTTCTATATACTTAAATGCCCGTTCCAGTTTGTCAGCGCCGAATTTGCTTAATTCTTTGTATTCTTTGCTTCGCTATAAGCGGCTATTCTCAAGACTCCACGCTTTACTATAAAGGCACCATATCGGCGGCCGGCGCCACTGCTCAAACTCCGTTCTGGCAATTTGCCAATCAGCATGGAAGTGTTCCGCTGGATGGAAACTTCGGCTTGGCTGATATAGGTATTTACAAAATTTACAACCCGAATAATCCACGCAATTTCCAATGGAGTGGCGGTGTACAGGCGATCGCAAGCTACGGGAAAGCCGGAAACGTGTTCCTCTCCGACGCTTACCTCACTGCCAAATTCAATATTGTAGAAATTCTCGCCGGACAACAAAGAATGGTGTCCGGTTTGATTGACACTACAATGAGCTCCGGCTCGCTTGCAATGGCGGGCAATGCACGCCCGATGCCGCGCATACAGGTTTCCATTCCAAAATACTTGCCCCTGTTCTTTACAGACAATTTTGTCGCACTCAAATTTGCATACTCCGATGGTTACCTGGGATCGAGCAGAATCAATTACGGTAGCGTCAACCGCGTTCCGAGATCTTACTTTCACCAGAAAAGTCTCTATTTCAGATTAGGTAAGCCGCAGGACAAGTACAAAGTATACCTCGGCATGAACCATCAGGCAATGTGGGGCGGCGAGGCAGAGACCATGCCGCTCCGGGAGCTCAGTCCGCCCAAAGCATACCTTTACACTGTCATCGGAAAAACTGTTGACTACCGAAAAATCGGAAATCACTTCGGCACCGTAGATATAGGGGGTGAATGGAGAGGTAAAGACTGGTCTTATTTTTTATACAGACAAAATATTTACGAGACCGGCTCGCTTTTCAAAGTCAATAATTTCACAGACGGATTGAATGGAATTAGTTTGAAGCGGCTCAAACCTTTACCAAAAGGAGCCAGATATTTCGCGTTCCGATCTTTTCTGTTTGAGGTGTTAGGCACTAAAAATCAGACAAATAAGAACCCGCTGTCCGGACTGGTTATTTTCGAGAAAGGCAACTACTATAACAGCTATCTATTTGCCAGGGGCTGGTCGTATTACGGTAGTGGAATAGGTACTCCATTGATACCTGCCGCCTCGCAAACAAAGCCTGACCTGCCGAGAAGCCGGTCGGAATTCACCAATAATAATCGCGTGTGGGCGTTTCATACCGGAGTGACTGCGAGCTGGCTTGCTTTGGAATGGTCGTTTAAAGGAACATATTCACGGAATTCCGGCTCTTTTATCAGCCCATTTGAATCCGTTAAGCAGCAGGGATCAGTCATGTTAAGTGTTGAAAAAAGACTGAAAGTATTAAACGGAAGCAGCGTTTTTACAAGTGTTGCCTCTGATTACGGCGACCTGTACGCGCATTCGACCGGGTTGATGATTGGCTTTCGCAAGAGCGGCTTTTTGGATTAGTAGACGCCATCCTGCGGAAGTGCAATATGAAAACCTGAAAGTTATACTTATTTTTATGACCAAGGAAGCATTATACACATTCCGGAGCGTGTGAGGGTATACATATGAAATACTACTATTTTCTTTTGCTGCTTATACCTTCGATCGGATTTTCGCAGTACGACAAACAACCTGAAATATATACAGACTCGACAATCAACTACCTGGAAGTGTCGGGAATGGGAAGTAACAATGGACATACTCCTTTCTGGATGCATGCAAACCAGTTTGGAACCGTACCTGTAACCGGCCCGGCAGGTACCGCCAGGGTTGGAATTGAAACATACTGGCCGCTTTCCGAGAATACCGGCAGGAATGTCTGGCGAGTAGGCGGCGGAATAGAGGGAGTAGGAAACGTAGGCGAAACTTCGAAAGTACTTCTCCCGCAACTCCATGCTACACTAAAATTCAAGAACTGGGAATTATCTGTCGGTCGAAAAAAGCAGTGGATCGGCCTGGCTGATTCCACGATCGGCTCCGGCTCCTATTCATGGTCAGGCAATGCAATGCCGATCCCGAAAATCATCCTGGGTACCTCGCGCTTTGTCCCGGTCCCTTTTACAAAGAAGTGGATTTCCTTCCAGGCATTTTATGCGGATGGTCTGTTTGAGAAAGGCAGGCCAGTTACCAGCGGTTTGAAGCTGCACCAAAAATCATTTTACCTCCGGATTGGAAAACCGCATTCTACTTTAAAGCTGTACGGAGGATTCAATCATCAGGTGCAGTGGGGAGGCAGATCAAAACATTTAACAGCTGAGAACGGCAAGCTCCCCGATGGATTTGCCAATTACATTCGCGCGGTAACAGGCTCGATCGGAGGCTCCGGCGATGATGTCACGCATTTTGACAGTACCAACCGCATTGGTAACCACCTGGGCTCCATTGATGCTGCAATGGAGATCGAGACTTATGGAATGAGCATATTTCTTTATCGACAATTCGTATTTGAAGACGGCTCCCTATTCTATCTCACTACGCTGAATGACGGTTTATACGGAATCAGGTTGCGCAAGAAGAACTCCTACGGGGCTAATTTTGAAATTACCGAGGGAGTATTGGAAATGCTTTATACCAAAAGCCAGGGAGGCGATGTATTTGTTCTGGGCGACGGCAAGCAGCGGGGCCACGACGATTATTTCAATAACCAGCAAGTCCGCGACGGTTGGTCCTACTATGACCGAACAATCGGGACCCCCTTTATTCCCCCTACTTCCCAGACGATCTGGAAGTATCCGCAGTACGCAGATAATTTCACAAGCAATAACAGGGTTTTACTTTATCACCTCGGCCTGCGCGGGACATTGTTCCGTAAAGTAGAATGGCAGACCAAGTTCTCGTACTCTCACAATTACGGCACTTACGGTTGGCGTTTCCTGGATATCCCCAAACAATTCTCCGGCTACATTGCACTGCAAACGCAGCTTGATGTACTTGGCGGGCTCACGGTCAAAGGAGCATACGCAGCGGATATAGGGGATTTGTATCGCAAAACGCACGGTTTTACCCTGGGCTTGCGGAAAAACTTCTCCTTTTACTGATCGTTCTTTAAAGCTTTTCGCGGATCTGCGAAGCCAGGCTCGCCAGCTCTTCCTGTGAAATGCTGATTTTTTTAGAGAAATCAGCGTCTGACATACTGTTCAGCGGAATCAAGTGGATATGTACGTGCGGCACTTCAAGGCCGATTACGCTCACACCAATGCGGAGACAGGGGACTGCTTTCTCCAATGCAGGCGCGATGTTCTTTGCAAACAGCAGCAAACCCGTATACGTAGCATCATCCAGATCAAACAGGTAATCAATTTCTTTTTTAGGTATCACCAAGGTGTGCCCCTTTGCAATCGGAAATGCATCAAGGAAAGCCAGAAAATCATCATTTTCCGCAATTTTGTGAGCCGGGATTTCTCCGTTAACTATTCTTGAAAATATAGAAGCCATTGTTGTCAGTTTAAAAAAAATCAGGTCAGGATACCTACTTTGGCAGCCGAACTTTCGTTTGAAATAAGTATTTAAAAACCGAAAAGTACTTAATATTGCGATCTAAATTTTAACAGAGAAAACATGACAAGCAAGAATTGGAAAGCTTTCAGCAGAGCATCCCTGATCGCATTGATCGCTTTCGCTTCTACTACTAACCATGCAGAAGCGCAAAATAAAGGCAAATGGGAAACCCTGTTTGACGGTAAATCACTGAAAGGCTGGCACAGCTGGCAGTCAGACGAAGTGCTGCCGCAATGGAAAATACAAGACAATGCAATCGTGCTGACGGAAAAAGGCGGGAAAGACCTCGTTACCGACAAGGAATACGGCGATTTTGAACTTGAACTCGAATGGAAAATCGCAGAAGGCGGCAATAGCGGTATTATTTACCACGTGATCGAAGATAAGAAGTACTGCTGCCCCTACTCAACCGGTCCTGAAATCCAGGTATTGGATGATGTAAAACACCCTGATGCAAAAGCGGGCAAAGAAGGCAACCACAAATCCGGTTCACTTTATGATATGCTTCCTGCAAACGACTTCAAAGCTGTAAAGCCTGCGGGACAATGGAACAAGGCGAAAATCGTGATCAAAGGTGGTCGTGGCGAAAGCTGGTTAAATGGCAAGAAAGTAGTTGATTTCCCGACGCAGGGTGCTGAATGGGAAAAGCTTGTTGCAAATAGCAAATTCAAAACCTGGGAAGGGTTTGGTGCTGCTTCAAAAGGAAAAATTGCTTTGCAGGATCACGGAGATCAGGTTTCTTACAGAAACATCCGCATCAGAGAACTATAATATGTCTGCCGGCAAATTGCCAGACCAGTACTCTCGGCTATAAATGCGCCTGAATGGCCAGTTTTTCTGCCGCAAAAGGAGGGGTAAGTAAGCGTGCGGTTCCTTTGACGATTTGCTCTCATGATAGAGATCGTCGTCAGTCAGGATCAAGCCCTTATAAACCCCTTCTTCTTTTATTGTCACATCGCCGAACGGAAGTTCTTTTCTATAGTCTGGCCGCAGTCTGGTCAAACGTTCTTTCAGCAGCCAGTCTGTCCTGAATTGCTTTGCACTCACGGGAACGGGCTGGAATTTACCCTGTGATACTTCCAGCGCATATTCCAGGTATGCTTTTAACATTTTGGGGCCTGCATTTGCAGTATGGTCCGTCTGCATTTGAGCCGGCCACAAGCTTGTTACAAAATAGATACGCTCCCGGGCACGGGTAACTGCCACATTCAGCCTGTTTTCGCCTCCCTGCATATTCAGGCTTCCGAATTGCATGGAGAGCCTGCCTCTTTCATCAGGCGCATAGCCCATAGAGAAAATGATAATGTCCCTCTCGTCGCCCTGTACGTTTTCTATATTCTTTACAAAAAGATCGGGTGGCAACATACTTTCCTTTTCCAGACTATCCTGGATCGCCGCTTGCTGGTAGAAATTGAATGTAACGATGCCAATGCTTTTGCCTTCGGGAATCAGCTCTTTAACCAACTCCACCACTCTTTCCACCTCAACTGCATTGGTGTTCTGTTTCCAGATACCTTCGGTTTTAATGTACTGGATCCCGGCTCTGCCTGCATTGATGTGACTGAAATCGGGCAGCAGCCGAAGGCTGTTTTTGTAAAAATGGCGGTTAGAAAAGTCGATCAGATCAAGTGACTGGCTGCGGTAATGCCCGGTAAGCTGATACTGTTCCAGCGACTGTGCTGCCAGGTCCAGCAACGATTCGATCTCTCTGGCCGCAACATATTCATCATCTTCGTCTCCCCTATCCTCATACCTGACCTTATACAAGTCACTTGGAGAAAGTTGTTTATCGTCACCCGTTACAACCAGCTGCTTCCCTCTGAATGCCGCCGGGAGGCCATATTCGGCATAGCATTGCGAAGCTTCATCAAATATAACCAGGTCAAAAAGCGCCTGCTGCATCGGGAAAATGGCAGATACAGACTCCGGCGAGGCGAGCCAGCAAGGTACCAGCGAGAAAACCTCATCCGAATAACTTTCCAACACCTTTCGGATTGGCCAAATCTTGCGTTTTTTGGTTACCTGATGCGCCAGTTCGCGATAGGTAACCGTATTTCCCAGCCGGTTTTTCGCAATATCTTCGTAAGTACCTTCACGCAGCTTGATACTATTGATAGCTACGCTCAGCTTTTGTTTGAGCTGAATACTGGCTTGAAGCTGATCCTCCCATTGCGCCATTTTCAGCGAAGTAACAGCCCGCAGCTGCGGGTATTTTGACTCTATATGTTCAATCCAGGCAAGTTTGATGCTATTTTCAAACAAGCCCATCATAGCTTCCGTATTTGCTAAACCGGATTTGCTGCTTTCGACACGCACGCTTTTGGCTACGGACTGCTCGGAGCTTGTCATTCCCTTAAAAAGCCTATCCATATCAGCCAGCGAGTCAAAGTCTCTGGTTAGAGAAGCGCGTAGGCGAATTGCATACGCTGGCTCACTGATCAATTTGCCAATTTGTGAGGGCAGTATAAAAGGCAGCATTTCACGCTCCATTTTGTCCCAGGTTTCGAGCCACTGGATCAATCCTTTGAGAATGGCGTCGAATTCGCTTTTGTCATTTACATTCGTAATAATAGCATGCAAAACCGCCTGCCAGGGCTGAAATGAACAACGCACAACAGCATCGGCAGCTGATTCTGCATTTCTAAAAAATTGGGTCAATGCGATATCCGGCTGCATTCGGGTATCAGAGTTTTCTTTGTAATGCAGACTTGCCTGCGACAACCAACCCTCCACTTCCTGTCTGTTCCTAATCTGCACCTGCAACTTTCTCAGGTCTGCAATTTCAAGTGAAAGTCCATTGGCAGTGGCAACCCTCTCGATTTCCTTTTTTTCTTTGCTGAATATTCCCCAGAAAAAGCCGGTCAATGCCGACCCCTTGGATTCCAATGCCTTGTTCAGAGATTGAGAAAAAGTAACGAGCTCCGTTTTATTCAGCGAAAATTCAATGCCCTCTTCCTGCAAAAATCCGTCAAGTGCATCGGCAGTCTGCCTTACGAAAGCGAGCCGCTCATGTGCATTGTGTGCTGATGAAAGGTACTGCTTTAATAAAGACCAGCTTTCGTTATTGTGGATCAACGCAGTAATATCCCGAAGCCGACCAAGCGCCTCATTACGGTTTTGACAAAAATCAATTGAAAAATGCGCACTGGTAAGCTGCTGAAATTTGTCTTTCTGTCTCAAAAAAACAGCCGGGATTTCATCCAGCATTTGTTCCATTCTCCTTAACTCCGCAAGCCCAAATCCCGCGAAATCCCTGCGCTCAGCCCAGTCGTGGGCGGCAGTAATGTGAATGGTATAGTCGAAATATGTTTTTAAGCGCCTCCGGAAATCGTCCCATTGGTCAATTCTGAAATGTCTGTAATGCGCAAGCAAGTCAGGATGCGGCGCGCGCTGGTCGCTGGTAAGATATAGTTCCTTGATACTTACACCGCATTCAGTCTCATCAAACAAAGCTTCCCGAAACGCATTCAGGTCAGCGACAGTCTTGTCGATAGCCCGGCTCTCCTGCGTAAACTGTCTTTCAAGAAAAACGGCATCGAGACTATAATTCTCCTTCCGGTATGCATCTACGTCCTCGATCTGCGCCGCGATTTGCCGGTATAATGCCGCCCTGTCATTTTTGAAATCATGGATCAATGCGACAAACCTGTCCATTCCAATTGTTTTGAGCCGCTGGTGCACCACATCCAGTGCAGCCCGTTTCTGACAAACCAGCAGCACCCGCTTTCCCCTGGAAGCGAAGTCCGACATCAGGTTACATATCAGCTGAGACTTGCCACTTCCCGGCGGTCCCTGCACCACGACCGATTTGCCCGTTTTTACCTGTAAAATGATATCCTCCTGCGCTTCGTCAACCGGAAATGGCGTCAGAATTTCTTCCTCCCTCACTTTTGACACATCTGATTGTGCCGCCAGAGACAAGTTGTTTTCCTGATCTTCCGTGTAGCCTTCCTCTTCCGCATTAATCAATGGAACAGAAAACGGCTGCTCGTCAAAAGCGGTAATCAGCGCATTGTAGTCAGGCACAAGGTAAGAACCCGCTTGCGGGAAAATACCCAAAACAGCCTCTGGGTATAGCTTTAACTCTCCGTTCCGGCAAGTGTTATCCAGCTCCGACGCTTTCTCCGCCGAGAATGCAACGAGCTTTTCGTCAAATAATTCCTGATTGAAGTTGATACGGAATGGCGTTGTTTTCAGCCACTCGTAAAGCTGGGTCCTGAATTCCAGGAAATCTTTGGGAAAGTCCTCAAACGATTTTTCAAGAATTTCGTCAGGTAGGGAAGTCTCGTTGAAATGCGCGTAAGCGAGTGCGAAGCTTTGATTTAAGACTACATTGCCTTCTTCCCGCAACTGCAAACACCATTGTTCCCGGTCCATTTTCAGCGTAACAGGAAAGAACAACAGCGGAGCGTGAATGGAAGTACCGTCTGACAGCTTGCCCTTTACAAAAGGATAGCCGACAAACAAATCCTGTGAACCCCGTTCCTCGGCTATAAACTGCTCGGTCCTGCTGATCTTCCGTAGCCGTTTGCTGATTTGATTTACCTTCTCGTAACGCGGATCGGCCACGTCGCAGACAGCAATGCGAGCCTTTTGCTGCACAAGCTGTCTGACCAGATCAATGGAAGGTTTTTCAAGAACAAAGTCCGTATCATGAAGATCAATAAACTGCTCCGCTGCCAGATGCGTGAGGAGCAGTGACTTATTCCTAGTACTTAAATTTGTCAGTCGTTTTAAATAGGCTTTCAGAATCCGCTTCATACATACTTCAACGATCCTGCACGCTAGCTATTTGAAAGTACTTTCTCTTCGTTCGTGTCCTTTTTCGGAAATACAACGGAAGCCAGGATACTGATTGCAAGGATTCCGATGATCACGTAAAGTGAATAGATCGTTTCGAAGCCAACCGATTCCAGGTAGCTGTGAGCCAGCATTTTCCCTCCAATAAATACAAGCAGAACGCCCAGACCATATTTCAGGAATCGGAACAGGCCCATAATGTTGCTGAGGAAGAAGAACATGGAACGCAATCCCATGATTGCGAAAATGTTGGAGAAGAAAACGACGTATGGATCTTTTGTAACGGAGAAAACCGCCGGAACGGAATCGACCGCAAATATCAAATCTGTAAATTCAATGATCAGTACCACAACGAACAGTGGCGTAAGCATCCATTTGCCCTTCTTCTTCACAAAAAAATGCTCTCTTACGTATCTTGGAAAAACAGGCAGGTATTTGGAAGCAAACTTTACAACAGGGTGCTTGGCCGGATCGATCTTTTCTTCTTCTCCACCCTCAAAAAATATCTTACCACCCTGATAAACGAGCAATGCACCAAAAACAAGGATGATCCATTCAAAGCGCTGCATCAATGCGGAACCCACAAAAATAAACACGAACCGCATTCCTATCGCGCCGAGTACACCCCACAAAAGTACTTTCTTATAGTACTTCGGCCGCACACCAAATGACGCGAAGATCAGGATGATGACGAAGATATTATCAACAGACAATGCATATTCGAGCAAGTAGCCGGTAATAAATTCCAGCGACATGTTTTTACGGTATACTTCAACACTAGCCTCGAAATTGCCTGGAATCAGCGTCAGGTGAGGCGCGTATTTATCTTTGATGCTTTCCAGCTGAGCGTAGTTGTCTACGCCATGAATGAGATCACCGTGCGTTCTTATGATCAGGTAAAAGCCCATTGCCAGGGCAATCCACACGATCGTCCACGCAGCAGCCTCCTTGAACTTGACTATATGGTCTTTTCTGTTGAAAAAAACACCCAGGTCAAGAAGAAGCATAATGGTAATAACCAGTATAAAACCTGCGAAAAACAATACTTCGTTGGAAAGTAACATGAAAAAACGCTGTTATGTATTTTGGACTTAGAGACAACATCCGACTGAAAATGGCCTTCACAGCCTGCATTGCCTACTCAGAAGGATAAAGGTAATCAAAATATGAAATGGATCGTCGAAAACGGACGGACGGCAAAAACCACAAGCCGATCTGAAAGTTTTTCCTGATAAAACCGCGCCAGCTTTATGGAAGAGATTTCAGGTAAGTAAAAAAAGTTTACGGGTTATAGTACGTGATTTACAATTTGTTAATTAGTCTGCTCAGATTTTTTGTTAAATATTTGTTGTAAAAACTTGCGTCAAATAGTGCGTGTACATACATTTGCACCACGATAACCGAATCGGTTACGCGAAAGTAGCTCAGCTGGTAGAGCGCGACCTTGCCAAGGTCGAGGTCGCGGGTTCGAACCCCGTCTTTCGCTCAGAGAGCAAAGCACCGGAAACGGTGCTTTTTTTCTCTTAGGTACCATCACAAAATTATGGCACTGGCCGGGGTGGTGGAACTGGTAGACACGCAGGACTTAAAATCCTGTGAGCCGAAACGCTCGTACGGGTTCGATTCCCGTCCCCGGTACCAAAAATGAGAAGCGGCTTTGAACAATTTTCAAAGCCGCTTCTCATTTTTAGCTGAGTTCCAAAACAACCTCCACCATTTCCTCCTTCCCACTTCCGCATACCCCACAACAGTAGCTTTCGGGAAGGGACTCGAAAGGTGTATCTGGTGCAATGTTTTGCTGCTCGTCGCCATACTGCGGATCGTAGACTGTGAAACAGTCCGGGCATTGGTGAAGTACCTTACCCTGCTCTGGTTGTTGCTGCAATTCTTCGTCCGCAGTAAAGGCGAGCTGCATTCCGAGTTTTGAGCGTTGATTACTAAACCTGCGACAGAGCTTTTCGAGCTGCACAGCCAGCTGCATTCTGTATAAACCTTTTTCAAAAGCCACGAGTCGGCGACTGTTCGGGTTGAAGTTTTCGGTATAATAAATGTCGTACAGACTGAAAACCGCCAGCTGACCGATTCGTAGCAATGGACGTTTTTTTATCAATATCGAGCCAAATACTTCTGATTTCGGTCGCGTTTGAATGCCGAAACAAAGTCCGAAAGTGCGTGTATCGTGTTTGTCGAAATACTGGATCAGCTCCTTTTTAAGTACCGAACCTTCTTCGTGATGGTCTTCTGTTTGCCACGCCAGTTCGTTAGCAGCGTGCCTCACATTGATATTGTGTTTACCCAGTATACTGCTCCAATCGCCCCTGTAATGGTCTTCAATCCCTTTTATAATCAGCGACTTCCATGGCGTAATGCATATTTCACCGATCTTCGTTTTCATGCAAAGCGCACAAACATCCAGTAAAAAATCGACAGAAAACAGTTCATCACGTCGGTACAAACCCAGCCAAGTCCGCGATTCGTAGCGGTTAAATCCTTCGTAGTAAGGAAGTGAAAATGAGGGCAGCTCAACCTCATTTGCCGCTGGCTGGGATATATATTGAATGCGCGCATTGACGGATGCGAACAAAGTTTCTTCATCTACAAACTCGTCCGCCAGCAAACAAGCCTCCACGGCATGGGTAACCTTTCCAATCTCATTCGTATAAACCAGCTCCCGCCACCTGAAAACCACATTGCTCTGCTTTGGACGTACATATAAGTACCAAAAATGCGGCTCGGGCGAAGAAATGAAGTTAAGGTTACCTGTAAAAAATGGCGTAAAACTCTGATTTGAATCGGAAATATTGACTTTCAATGCAGGCTGGTAATCAAAACAATCCAGTACCGAATGGTATTCATTTGCAAGCAGCCACTGCCCGGTCCGGAAAACATCCTCCCCGCAATAGGAGCTCACGATGTTCGGATTGCGGTCGGTATTTACCTCGTAGCGAATCGCCGCATTCTTGAGGCTTTTTTCAAGAAACCGCATATCCTCATAATGAGCGGTTATGAGCAGTTGCTGCCGTGCGCCAAAACGCACTTTATGTACATTGGCTTCTCGGGAAGCCAACAAAACTTCCTTTAAAAAGCCCGGAGAGGCAATACCGCCCGGCAGGTTGATCTTTACATGATAATAATCTTTCATCTTTTCACCGCGTTCATTGTAAACATGATCATTCCTGCGCAACAACCAGCGAGCGTTCCATTACCCTTTCGAGGATAGCACGCACTTCGGGCCGGCACGAGCCGCAGCCGGTACCAGCACCGGTCTTTTTACATAAATCCTGAAAATCGTCACAGCCATTTACAATCGCATTTTCAAGGTTTCCTTCACCTACATTGTTGCAGGAACAAACCACTTTTCCTACCAGCGGATCGGCCGGCTTGCTCGCCCTGAGCAACTGCAAACGCTTTTCCGAAAGCTCGGTACCACTTGCGATCAGGTCTCGGAACTCGGCAAATTCATTTTTATCCCCGATCATGATCGCGCCTACCAGCTTGTCACGGTACACAATGCATTTCTTGTAATACCTTTTGGATTGATCCGTAAATACAATTTGCTCATAAGCGGGATCATTTGGCGGCACTTCCGTGAGCCCGATGCTGCACAAATGCAAGCCTTCCATTTTCAGGATATTCATCGAAATACTTCCTTTGTAAGGCTGCGTAATATCTCCTGCCAGGAAACCGGCAATTACCCCGGCCTGTTCTTCGGCAGCCAATGTGATCCCCCACATTCTTCCGTTCCATTCCGCAATTTCACCGGCGGCATAAATGTCCGCATCGGAAGTTTGCATATAATCAGTTACGACCACCCCACGCTTGCATTCCAGGCCGGCTTCCTGAGCGAGCTCGATATTGGGCACAGTTCCCATTGTCATCACCACCACCTGACAGTCCAGCTTTCGTCCCGATTTCAGCCGGATACCTTCTACTTTTTCAGTGCCAGAAAATGTGGCTACTTCATCATTAAAAAACACTTCAACTCCCCTGTCAAGCAACTCCTGATAGAGCAGCTCACTTGCAAGTGAATCGAGTTGGCGCTCCATAAAACGGCCGCTACGCTGGATTACGGTCACTTTTACATTCATTTCGCGAAAAGAAGCAGCCAGTTCCAAACCCAGAATACCTCCGCCAACAATCACCGCGTGCGGCTCCGGCTGTGTTAAAAACGGCAGCAAAGCATCTGCGTCCGGGCGCGATCGCATATTAAAAATACCGCGCAGCTTGGGCACACTTTTCGGCATAAAAGCGCGACTGCCGGTTCCAAGGATCAATTTATCGTAAGTATGTTCCTGCCCTTTATCATCAATAATCGTCTTGTTTTTACGATCAATATGAACAATGCCGGTTCCTTTGTGGACAACAATGCGCTGACAGTCAAATTCATCCTCACGCAACCTGACCAGCTGTTCCCACTGCTGCGCGCCGCTGATGTAGTCGGGCAACATGACCCGGTTATAAAATGGATTAATTTCCTTTGAAAAAACATGGATTTCATCTTCCTGATTCAACTTTCGGTACGCATTGATAAAGCCCAGCCCGGCGGAACCTGCTCCAATAATGATAATCTTTTCAACAGGTTTTTGGTATAATGAGACCTCAACCGCCGAGAATTTAAAATCCGGCTCTTTCGATTTTGGATCTACCAATGCATTGGTCAGGTTATTGGCCCTGACTGCATTACTTCCTAAAATCTTCCCCCAATGCATGGGCAGAAAACAAAGTCCGGGTCGCACATCGCCGGTCAGCTGCGCTTTCACGCGCACCTCTCCTCTCCTGCCTTTCACGATTACCAGTTGTCCCTCCGCGATATTCCTCAGTGTCGCGTCTGCCGGGTTTATTTGTAAAAATGGCTGGGGAATGTGCTTGTTAAGCCGCGCTACCTTCCCCGTTTTAGTCAATGTATGCCACTGGTCGCGGATCCGGCCGGTGGTCAATATCAATGGAAAATCCGCATCAATGGGTTCTGATGCATTTTCATCGTCTACCGCGTGGATCTGAGCTCTTTTGTTTGGAGTATAGAATTGATGATCACTAAAAAGCCGCTGCTGGCCCGCAGTTATATTACTTTCCTGCGTTTGCAATGAAAACGGCCACTGTACACTTCTGTTTTTTTGTAAAAAATCGTGGCTTACCCCGGTCACGTCGATATGCGTCCCGGCTGTGATTTTCACGTATTCATCGTAAACCTCAGCTGCATTGGCATAGTTGAAAGAACTGCCAAAACCCATTTTTTCAGCAAAGCGCCAAATAATCTCAGCATCAGGCAAAGCTTCGCCCGGCGAGTCGACCACCTTGGGTAAGTGGGTAATGCGCCTTTCGGCATTCGTCATTGTGCCTTCTTTTTCAAGCCAGGCCGAAGCGGGCAAAACCACATCCGCAAACTGCACGGTATCTGCACGATTGGATACATCCTGAACCACCACAAACCGCGCCTTTTTCAATGCGCTCTCCACCGCATGCATATCCGGCATACTCACAAGCGGATTGGTATTGATAATCCAGATCGCTTTGAGCTTGTCATTTTCCAGCGCCTCAAACATTTCGGTCGCGGTCAACCCCGGTTTGGCACCTATCTGTACCGGAGTTTGCCAGAAATCTTCCAGTTCCTGCCGGTGAGCTGCGTTGGTAACTTCCCGGTGGCCGGGCAAAATGTTCGCCAAACCGCCTGTCTCCCGTCCGCCCATTGCATTCGGCTGACCAGTAAGTGAAAATGGTCCATTGCCCGCCTTCCCGATTCGGCCGGTTATCAAATGCAGGTTGATCAGAGAAAGGTTTTTATTTACCCCGATGACAGATTGGTTCAGCCCCATTGTCCAGAAAGAGAGAAACCCTTGAGACTCTCCGATCCATTTGGCTGCGAGTGCAATATCTTCCGTAGCTACCCCGCATAACTCGGCAGATTCGGCGAGCGTGCGCTGTATTACCTTCTGGCGGTAAGCTTCATAACCATCGGTATGGTTTGTTATAAAATCATCATCGGTATAGCCATTTTCGATCAGCAACCTTCCTATTGCGTGATTTAAAACAATGTCGGTGCCCGGTATGATTTGCAAATGCAGGTCCGAAGAGCGGGCTGTATCCGTTTTCCGGGGATCGACACAAATGAGCCTTACACCAGGATTTGCCGCTTTGTGCGCCTCCACGCGCCGCCAGATAATCGGGTGGCACCAGGCCGGGTTTGCGCCGGTGACGTACATGACATCCGCCGCTTCAATATCATCGTAGCAAACAGGAACACTATCTTCCCCGAGTGACATTTTATAACCCACTACCGCCGAACTCATGCAAAGCCTCGAGTTAGTATCAATGTTATTGGATCCGATAAAACCTTTGATCAGCTTGTTGACCAGATAATATTCTTCTGTCAAGCATTGACCCGAAACATAAAAAGCGACGGAATCCGGACCGAATTTCTTGATAAATGTTTTGAAAACAGCCGCAGTCCGCTCCAATGCATTGTCCCAGCTCACGCGCTGCATAGGCATTGAACGGTTCATCCGCATTTGCGGGTAAAGCAGCCTGTCCGACTGGTCCATTACCGTATAATGCAGGTTCATTCCCTTCGAGCAGAGCATACCTTTATTGGAAGGGTGCGTTTTGTCACCTTCCAGGCTCAGCCGTCCATTACTCTCTTTGGTGACCACCACCCCGCAGCCAACGCCACAGTAACAGCAGGTGGATTTGAAGGATGTTAGTTTCAATTTTGAATGATTGAATGACCGGGTCGCCGGTGCGGTGAATGAATGAATTAGTGAGTTAGCGAAATGCAAATCATCAAGCTAGCTACTGCGGAGCAGAAATGCCCCTGTGAAACGGAAAATCAGCATTTTGCAAACGCAGCGCAGCGAGCGCCAGGCCAATCGCCCCAATCCATTTCCGTCGGCTTCAGCCAACGGAAGAGGGGGATGGAGATAGGCTTTCTGATATGATGGATTCTGTTTTTTCAAAATTGACCAGCGCGACTACTGCGGCCACACAGGCGATAGCGCCGCCGATGTACATGAATGCATCCGAGTAGGAAATAGAACTGGATTTGAAAAGAAAACCTGCAAGCACCGCCCCTACATTACCACCAGCACCCACGATCCCGCTCACTGCCCCCATCGCTCTCCGGTTGATAAACGGAACAATCGCATAGGTAGCTCCATTGGCCATTTTGAGAAACATCGCGAAGCCGAGCATGGTAATTACTGCTACGGTCAGACTGTTACTCTGGGCAAAAAGCGCAATCCCGATGCCTTCGAGACACAACAATGCAGCTAGCAACCTGCCTTTTCCAAGCATTCCGTACTTGTTCCCAACCTTATCAGCCACAATCCCGCCGATAGCGCGGGCGAAAATGTTCATAAAACCGAAAGCACCTGCGAGCAGCCCGGCAGTAGCCAGCGACGCGTCGAAGTTTTCGGAGAAATAAAGTGCAGCTACATTGTCGAAGGTGATCTCAATTCCAAAACAGGCACCGTACGCAAGAAAAAGCGCCCAGGTGCGCGGGTCTTTCGCTGCTTTTGCCAAAGTACCTTTTACTTTCACAGCCTTGGTATCCGTTACATTCAGATCCTCGAAATTTCCCGCAGGAGTATCTTTTGTAAAGAAGTAGTAAACGAATGCAAAAATGAAAAGAGCCGCGCCGGGAATGATCATCGCCACGCGCCAGGCAGATTCAGGCAGGTAACCCAGACTTATAAAAAAACCGAAAACAAGCGGCATTGCCATATTGGTGATACCACCGCCTAGATTCCCCCAGCCTCCGGCCACCGCATTGGCAGTACCTACTATCTTCTTGTCAAACATCACCGAAGTATGGTATTGCGTGATCACAAACGACGCGCCGATCACCCCGATAGCCAGCCTGAAAAGCAAAAACGATTCATAAGAATGCACCAGCCCGACTGTCATCACGGGAATGGAGCAGATGCCCATCAAAGCCGCATAGGTTTTTCGCGGCCCCCACGAATCACACAATTTCCCGATCAGAATGCGGGCAACTACTGTCGCGGCTACTGATGCGATGATGATGTTTCCGATTTCTTCTTTACTTAAACCCAGGTCTTTTTTGATAATCGGCATCAAAGGTGCGAGACCGAACCAACCGAAAAAGCAGAGAAAAAACGCCATCCAGGTCAGGTGAAAAGTACGCATTTGTACACCCTTGAAACTAAATACATTCAGCTTCTCGAGCGGTTTCTGAGTTGTTTCCATCGTAATAAGAGTTGAAAGGTGAAGATTTGACTTGGGGAATTATTTGATAAACTCCGGTTTGATATTGATCATCAGATAAGCCCAGTTGGCCATGTTCTGAGGATTGGGAATGTTCTTGACAACCGCCAAACTGCTGCTCGGCAAAAAAGTGCAGTAACCCGCCTGAAAGCTGATCGCATTGGTCAGGCTGTAAGTGGCAATCACATCCAGCTCGCTCCCGAAGTTGGCCGACAGCTTCTGGTTCTCTGCATTCCGAATAGGCGCTGCGCTTGAAAACTGGTGCAAATCAGCCTGTATCAGCCACTTTTTTGCAGGTTTGATAAGGGTATTAATGTAAAAATCTTTGAGTCCGCCCCGGCCAAATCCATTGGCTGCATAGAAGTAATCCATTTGTCCCCAAAACTTATGCGGCGTTCCGTAAAGCGGGTCGAATGTGTGGTTTTTGGCTGATCCTGCCTGACTGCCGGAGGTATAATCAAAGCCCGGGCCCACTGCAAAACGGCTGTTTGCATTGTACAAGCCGCGTACCGAATAAAGCCATGCGTCGAGCGACAGCCCATCTTTGTCTTTCCCTGTCTGGTAATGCGCGCTTGCGGTTAGATTCCAGTATTTACCCAACTTGGTCTCAAAATACGGTCCGATTGTAATGCGGTTCCAGGTACCGTTTCTCAGCTCTTTCTTTCCGGTAGAATCCTTTGAATATTTCTGAAAATCGTCTTTAAAAATCAGGAATGAAGCTTTTCCATTCTTTGTCTTTTTACCAAAATATACAAACTGCATTGACTTATACATCGTCCCGATTGCATTGGTACCGGCCGGATAACCCACCGGAACACCATCGTACAAAGTGCCGCTTTTAACCTCACGGTTTTGGTTATACGCAACCCCGATGTGCGCTGTCCAATTCTTGTTTTCATATTTGAGCAAAACCGCATCGTGGCGCCTGGCTTGCTGCAGCCAGTCGAGATTACCGAGCAGCCGGCTGTCGTCGTACAGCAATTCCTGCCGCCCAATCTTGATCGCCAGCATTTTACCCGCATTTGCCTGCCCGGTATCCAGCAAGCTAATCTGTGCCCAGGCTTCGTGGAGCATTAATCCGTTTGCAGCCTGATTGGTAATGCGGTTATTGGTAGAAGCATCCTGTCCCCAGACCCGCACATCCTGAACTGCGGTGAAAAATTGCATGCGGTACCCCGTATAACCTGCATTCAGGCGCGTGCGCTGGGATGTAAAGAAAGCGGCTTTGTCGTTTTTGGACAATGGACTTCCCTGTCCGTGCAGCAGCTCGGTGCGCGTACGGAACTGGCCCGATAATGTGAACTGTGCATTCGCATTGGCGCATATCAGTAAACCGCAGGCTGATAATCCTGCAATGAATAGGAATAAAGTTCTTTTCATCCCGGTGAAAGGTTGGAGGTGGTTGTTAACAGGATATCCCGGCGTGTTGCAGGTATTCGTATGCATAAGAGGGGTGTAGCGCGACTACTTCACCCATCATCATAATCGCGGGCGTGCCTATTCCGTGCTCGCGCACCAGCTCAGGCATTTCCCAAACCTGCCCGATTACACTTTTTTCATCTGGCCGGGTACCATTCTGGATTACCGCCATTGGTAAGTGTCCACGACCGAAATGTTTATACAGCTCACAGATCTCATTCAGTTTGTTCAATCCCATTAAAACCACCACCGTCGCTTTCGATTGTACTGCCAGGCGCAGGTCGTCGGACAAAGTCCCGTCCTGTGTAGTTCCCGTAATCACCCAGAAGCTCTCGCTCACGCCCCGGCGGGTTACCGGTATTTCCATGGAAGCAGGTACCGCAATGCTGCTGGACACACCTGGGATCACTTCGACCGCAATTCCGTAGTCACGTGCATACTGCATTTCTTCGTGGCCACGACCGAACACAAATGGGTCGCCACCTTTTAAACGAACAACGTGACCTTTCTTTCGGGCGAGACGAACGATCAAACCGTTGATCTCATCCTGGGTGAACGATGTTTCTCCCACTTTTTTGCCTACGTAAATTTTCATGGCGTGTGCTGGCGCAAAATCGAGCAGCGTATTGCAGGCGAGCTCGTCATACAATACTACATCTGCCTTTTCAAGTGCTCTGACCCCTTTTAGGGTGATCAGCTCTCCGTCGCCCGGACCGGCTCCTACCAATGTGAGTTTTGCTTCCATTTTCGCTGGTATCATAGAAGTGAATATTAAAAATGTACTATACGTAGTAGTTACTAATCATAGTTATTGGCGCATCAAAATTAGGAGCTACATTTTACAAAACAAGCATTTGACCAAAATTTATATTTACAAATAACTATAATTGCAAATATAAAATTAGGAAAATGACTATTAGCCATTTATTTTTGGAGGCACTTATACCAGTACACTCTAGAAAAGAATTGAAATAGTACAACAAAATACTTATTGGTTCACAAATTAATAGTTACTATTTACTATGAAACAAGAATTAGAGATCAGAATTGTAGTAATCGGCAACGGGATGGTTGGTTTTAAGTTTTGTGAAAAACTGTTGTCGAAGCGGAAAGAAGGGCAGAATATTGCGCTCACAGTATTCGGAGAAGAGCCTCGCGTTGCCTACGATCGCGTACATTTAAGTGAATTTTTCGCAGGTAAGTCTGCCGATGACCTTACCCTCGCCAAAGAAGAATGGTATACTGACAATGGAATTATACTGTATCTGTCCGACCCGGTAGTGGATATCGACAGAGATAGTAAGCTCGTGCGTTCACACCATGGACATGTAGTGCATTATGACTACCTGGTTATGGCGACCGGCTCCGGCGCATTTGTACCCACTATTCCGGGGGTTGAGAAAGATGGCGTTTTTGTGTACCGTACCATTGAAGATCTTGAACTGATCCAGACTTATGCACGCAAGGCAAAAAGAGGGGCGGTGATCGGTGGCGGGTTACTGGGACTGGAAGCTGCGAAAGCGCTGCTCGACCTTGGTTTGCAGGAAGCCCACGTAGTTGAATTTGCATCGCGGCTTATGCCCAGACAGATTGATGAAGCCGGCTCGCGAATGTTGCAGAACCAGCTAGAATCGCTTGGGTTACATATACATTTATCGAAAAATACGCAGGAGATCAAAGGCGGGGATTGCATTGAGGGAATGCAATTTGCTGACCAGTCTTTCCTGGAAGTTGATATGCTGGTAATTTCCGCCGGTATCAGACCGCGTGACGAACTGGCGAAAATAGCAGGATTGGACACACACCCGAGAGGCGGGATTGTGGTGAACAACCAACTGCAAACTTCCGATCCATTCATTTTTGCAATCGGCGAATGTGCGCTGGCCCACCACATGATTTACGGATTGATCGCGCCGGGATATGAAATGGCCGATGTGGTTGCGACGCAGATTACAGGCGGCGAAAAAGAATTTCTTCCCTTTGATATGTCGACGAAGCTAAAACTCATTGGTACCGACGTCGCGAGTTTCGGGGATCCATTTATAGAAGAGCCGGCTTGTACGACTGTCCGTTACGAAAACAAGGCGAAAGGCATTTACAAGCGGATTAATGTAAGTCTAGACGGGAAGTCACTGCTCGGAGGGATCCTCGTTGGTGATGCAGAGCAATACAATATGCTTTTGCAAACCTGTAAAAACAAAACAATACTACCTCCCGATTCCGAAGATCTGATACTAGGCTCGCGTGGCGGCGAAGAAGCAGGTGCAGGCGTGATGAGCTTTCCCGACGATGCATTGATCTGCTCCTGCGAAGCTGTGACGAAAGGGATGATTTGTCAGGAAGTGAATGAAAAAGGCCACCAGCATATAGAAGCAATCAAAAAGTCCTGCAAAGCGGGTACTGGCTGTGGCGGCTGCGTTCCGATGGTCAAGGATATTATCGCAGGCACATTGAAGCAAAATGGCGTTTACATCCGGAATGTAGTTTGCGAGCATTTTGATTATTCAAGACAAGAGTTGCTTGATCTTGTCAAGATGAATGGGCTAAAAACCTACAATACCGTTTTGGATACCTTCGGAAAAGGCGATGGTTGCGAAACCTGCAAGCCGCTGGTCGCTTCCCTGCTCGCTAGTTTATGGAATGAAAATATCCTTCAAAAAGACCGCGCGCCTATCCAGGATTCGAACGACCGCTTTTTAGCCAACATTCAAAAAGGAGGAACTTACTCGGTTGTACCGCGGATTCCAGGCGGTGAGATAACACCGGAGAAACTGATCGTGATCGGCCAGGTAGCTCAGAAATACGGCATGTATACCAAAATCACCGGCGGCCAGCGCATTGATATGTTCGGCGCGCACTTGGGCGACCTGCCGCTGATCTGGGAAGAGCTGATCGGGGCAGGTTTTGAGAGCGGCCACGCTTACGGGAAGTCGCTGCGAACTGTAAAAAGCTGTGTGGGTTCAACCTGGTGCCGGTTTGGAGTTCAGGATTCTGTGAGTTTCGCCATTGAAGTAGAAAACCGCTACAAAGGGCTACGCTCGCCGCATAAGCTTAAATCCGCAGTCTCGGGCTGCATCCGGGAATGTGCCGAGGCGCAGAGTAAAGATTTTGGGATCATAGCGACTGAAAAAGGCTGGAATTTGTACGTATGCGGCAATGGAGGATCAAAACCGCAGCACGCACAGCTGCTCGCGACCGATGTAGACAAAGAAACCTGCCTGCGCCTGATCGATCGCTTTTTGATGTTTTATATCAAAACCGCCGACCCGCTCACCCGCACCGCAACCTGGCTCAACAAAATGGAAGGCGGAATGTCATACCTCAAAGCAGTGGTCGTAGACGACGTACTCGGCATCGCAGCTGAACTTGAAAACGAACTCCAGCAACTGATCGACGTGTATCAATGCGAATGGAAAGAAGTAGTAGAAAGCCCCGAACTACGGAAACGTTTTTCCCACTTTGTTAACACCCCCGCAAAAGATCCTTCTGTGCAGTTCGAAGAAATGAGGGAGCAGAAAAGAGCGAAGGAGTGGGCATGAAAAACGGCTGTCGGCTGTCGGCTGTCGGCTGTCGGCTGTCGGCTGTCGGCTGTCGGCTGTTAGTAATCAGCAGTCTGCTCTAAGAGTTCCTTTAGTTGAAACAGTAGCTAGTCAAAACAATCAAAAACAAAGAAATAAGCCGAAAGCCGATAGCTGATGGCCGAAAGCTTTTAAACTCTTTTCCCCATGAACACCCAAACAAACATCGAAACCCAAGTAACCTGGCATTTCGCTTGTCAGGTGAGTGATATCCCTGAGGATGGCGGCGGTTGTGCGCTGATTGACGGGAAACAAATCGCTATATTTAATTTCGCAAGAAGAGGCGAATGGTATGCAACCGACAATGAATGTCCGCACCGGCAGCAAATGGCCGTGGCGCGCGGGATGATCGGGAGCCAGGATGGTGAACCGAAAGTGGCTTGTCCTTTTCACAAAAAAACCTTTTCATTGCAAACCGGGCATTGCCTCAATGACGATGCTTATCAAATCAAAACCTTTCCGGTGATGGTGAAAGAAAACCTGGTATATATCGGAATATGAGCAAATGGATAGACTCGACAAACGGGTAGCAGGTAGTCTGACAAGGTTTTATGTGGTCGCATTATGCGTAGTGGCATTACTGACGCTCAGCGGCTTATTCCTGATCAGGAAAACGATCAGTAACCTCAACCACGACAGTCGGGTAGTGAATGTGGCGGGGCGCCAGCGGATGTTAAGCCAGCGCCTGACGAAGCTTGCATTGCTCAAAATCAGCGGTACAGCGCACAGGGACTCGGCCCGCTTTTCGGAACTGCTGGATCTCTGGAAAACAAGTCACGAAAATCTTGCAAACAGGAGACTGGCCGTCGAGGACGGGTTTGTAACCTGGAAAAGTCCGGTACTGGATCAGATGTTCACCGAGCTCGAACCGGTATTCGACGAAATGTACACGCAGTTTCTAATCATTGAGCGTGATACCTCGGCCCAGGCCAGCCAGCAGGGATTACAAACCATTTTAGAGAATGAACCCCGCTTTCTTGCCAAAATGGACAAGATCGTTTTCCAGTTTGACCGCGAAAGTTTCGAGCGGCTGGAAAACCTGGAAAGGATAGAATGGATCCTGGATATCATGACCATTCTGGTACTGCTGGCTGAGGGATTGCTGATTTTCAGGCCGGTGGTAAATACAACCCGGCGCGTTGTAAGAATGCTGACCGAGTCTGAGAATGCATTGCAGCTTTCTAACCAAAAACTGAAACAAGCCAATTTGCAGCTCCTGGAAGCACAGAATGAGTTGTTGCGCGTCGAAGAAGAGAAGTACCAGATGAAACTGGCAGAAAACCAGATCAGAGCGGCTTCGCTGATTGAGGGACAGGAAGAAGAGCGAAAACGGTTCGCACTGGAACTGCACGACGGGATTGGGCAAATGCTGACCGGGCTCAAATTGCATGCTGAAAAACTCAAATCGGTGCAGTTTCATGATGAAAAACACAAGCGGCAGTTCGAAAAGCTTGTGGCGCTCGTGCAGGACATTATCCAGACTACGCGACAGGTATCTTTCAATCTGATGCCTTCGGTACTGAATGATTTCGGACTTGCTGCCGCATTGAAATTGCTTTGTGACCAGACAGCCGAAATTGCCGGTGTGCGGGTTGACTTTGAAGGAGATACCAGTTCAAGAATCGCTATAAGCGGCATTATGGAAACGAGCCTGTACCGGATCGCACAGGAAGCACTTAACAATGCGATCAAGCACGCCGGGGCTGATCGCATTAAGATTAAATTGGAACAGAGCAGTAATCGTATTATTTTGGAGATCGCCGACGATGGGAAGGGTTTTGAAATGGATCAGCTGAAAACAGAAGGCGGGTTTTCGACTTCCGGCAATGGAATGGAAAATATCCGCACGAGGAGCCAGCTGCTCAATGCCAGAATGAATATCTCCTCCAAAATCGACGGTGGCACCAGGCTCGTCCTGGAAGTCGAACTATGAACTGTCACTCCTTTTTAAAGCAGAATGCGTATACGGATTTTGGTTGTCGACGACCACTCGGTTGTCAGGCAGGGAATTATCACCCTGCTCGAAGATGAAGAAGACCTGCTGATCGCGGGCGAAGCAGCCGACGGTGACGAAGTGTGGGATATGGTGGAAAAAGTGAATCCGGACGTGATTTTGCTTGACCTGACCATGCCGCGCGTACCCGGCCTGGACGTAATCAAACAGATCGTACCCGCATTCCCGAATGTTAAAATACTGGTTTTCAGCATGCACAACAATGCAGATTATATTGTAGCATCTGCATTAAGCGGCGCATCGGGCTACCTGCAAAAAGACGCGAGCCGCGACGAAATGCTTCTGGCGATCCGCGCCATTGCAAAAGGTGAGCTGTATTTTCCACCTTATGCCTCTTCCATTATCATCAAAAAACTGATGAAACAGTTGCTCGTGGCACCCGAACCCGCCCCGGTGCAGGAAGAGCTGGAAGGCAAATCGGTATGGAGCCTGCTCACCCCGCGCGAGCAGCAGATCCTGGAATGCCTCATTGAGGGAATGAGCAGCAAGGATATAGCCGAAAAATTCGAGATCAGCTCCAATACGGTGGCCAACCAACGCGCCAGCATTATGAAGAAAACGAATGTAAAAAACACGGCAGAACTGGTCAGCCTCGCGCTTAAAAAGTCGAGCTGAGGTGTTTGCCGCTCATTTCGTTTTTACTACTAACAATTGAGCCAGCAATTCCTTCCGGTTTGAAGCGGGTACCGGTATCACAATTTTCCCGCCTGACATGAACAGATGATTCTGTTCCAGCCTTTCCAGCTGATCCAGATTAACCAGTAACGATCGCGAGACCCGGTAGAAATTCGAACTTGTAAAATAGCCCGCCAAATGGCTCAAATTCGCGCTGATGTGAAATGGAGACTCTTTTCCGGCCAGGTACACTTTCACGTAAGATCCATCGGCTTTCAGGTACACGACATCTTCACAATTGACCTTCTGATACCCTTTGTCAACAGGCAAATAAATGCAACCCGGGGTTCCGGGCAGTGCTTCCATTCCTGCTGGAGACTTTCTATGATTATGGTGCGCCAGTTCGATCTGAAAACCAAGCTCCTCCCTGCTAAAAGGCGGAAGTAAGTATGCTGCGGGGGATGTTTCCTTCGCGGCCTGAAATGTAGGATACGCACGATCTCCGGCAAGGAATACTACCGGCAGGTCGTGTGTTTTCATTACTTCCTGCGCAACCTGAATGCCCTTTCTTTCTGCGGAGGTCACTTCAATGACGAGCAAATCCGGTTTGAAGGTTTGTATCGCGCGTACAACCGGGTTGAGCCCGGTCCTTGACGCGAAGATCGTATTTCCCGAATGTTCCATCAACTTTCTGAACGCAGCAGCGGTAGTTACCTCATTCACCGCTACAAGGATCCGTAAATGCATCTGCTTTGCTTTTTTCTGCCGAAGTGGAGTCTCCTGCCTCACTTAATACCAATGCAGACAGGCAGAGTAACACTTCGGAGTTCACATATCAACATTCTCACAAGAAAATCGGGCGGATACGCAAGGAAAAAGCCCGTCTCCGCAAATATCATGTTTGGGAGCCAGCTATTATTCTTCAATTTCAATGCAGGTAACTTCTTTAAAATCAATCCGAAACCAATTAACTGCGCTCCATTTAAAACGCCCCTTTCGCTATGAGAAAACTTTATACGACGGTCCTGGTATCTATATACACCTTCACGATGCCGGCATTCAGCCAGCATCTTAATCTGGCCGGATTAAACAACAGTAAAATCCTTTTGACAGACAACCGCACGCAAGAACCCACATTGAGTCAGCATAATGAAACTCAACAGAAAACCTTCCATTCACAGCCGCCTTCAACGACAGAAGTACAGGAGGAGTTGCGTGCAGCTGCACCGTCTTTTCGGCTTGGTAAGTCTGTTTCTGTGCTGGTTTTTGCCGAAGGTTTGTACGCCATTGAAAGTTTATCAGGAGGCTGGTCTGCCAAGTCCACCGGCGTGGGGATACTGCAGGGCTTTGGTGCCGGCATTCAGCTCAACTACTATCTCGCCGAGCGTGTAAGTGTCAATCTGCAGGGAGGATCTTCCAAGTGGCAGGTCCAGAGAAAATATGTAAGTATCGTTCCCGAGAAGGTACTGCAGTTCAGCAGTGATGAAACGATTACCAGGATTCCGCTGCAAGTTGGCTTCAAGCTTTATCCTATCAAAAACATTTACTTCAATCCCTACGGCGGTGGCCAGTTTACCAAACGCGTGAGGACCACGACTGAACTTCATCCCGAAGGCCCGGGCACTGCAGAAGCCACCGCTTTTTTACCTGCAGTGGGCGGCGCGATCGGGTTTGAGAAGTACCTGGTGGGCGGCTTGTTCCTGGACGTGGCGGCGCAGTACAACTATGTAATCAATACGGATTTCGCAGGAATTTCCGACGCGCTGCATTTTGCCGGTCTTCGAGCCGGAATCGGATACAAGTTCAAAGCAACCAAATAATACACTACCCTTAACACCCAGCTCATGTTCCGTAAATCTACATTTATACTCTTCTCGGTCCTTCTATTCTTCGCGGGCAGCTGTATCCGGAAAATCGAAACCGTAGTAGACCCGATTGTGATCGACCCTTCCGATCCTGCTACGTTCAGCCGGTATATCATTCTTCCCGACGGCACCGTTCGCATTGTGGGTAATCCACCTAGGAGTACGCAGGGTTCCAATCCTTCTATTTTCCCGAGATCCACAGCAGTCATTATTTCCAGTAACGGTAGTACTGTTGCAATTCCTTTCAGCGTAAACCTGCCGCCCGGGTCGACCATCGGCGGCTATTACGTACAGGTAGTGGGTTCTGATATGTACTTTGTAGTTCAGGCTGATCCTGATAATCCCGGCCAATTCACTTTACCGATCGGGATACCGGCTGCATCTATCAACGGGCAGTTTTGCATTAAAGTCTGGGTTTATGACAACAGAAATCAGGTAAGCCAGCCTGTTACACAATGCGTTGATATTGTAAAACTGGGTACGGGAGCATTGCAGATTAATCTTGCCTGGGATACTGACGACACAGACATTGATCTGCACGTGATCGAGCCAGGCGGTAAGGAAATTTACTTTGCAGATGATTATTCATACACCACCGGCGGCCAGCTGGACCGTGACGATGTGGACGGATACGGACCTGAAAATATCTTTTGGGACAATGCACCGGATGGAGAGTACAAGGTATTTGTGCATTACTATGAAGGTTATGTCCGCACGAAATACTATATCACTGTAACCACACCGACAGGCTCGCGCAGCTACAACGGGACTCTGAACAGGGAAGATGATGAGAACATGGTGGTTACGATCCGCAAGCGAGGAGAGCAATATACCTTCGAGTAATTAATATGAACTTTCACTATACCGGGCTTCCTTTCAACAGGAAGCCTTTTTTGCATTACTCTGAGTAGTACCGACACAGTTTTTCCTTCAAAATCCCCTATCGAATTGTTTGGAAACCTGTCTCAATTTTTTCTACAAATATCGCTTACTGCTGCATGGGCGGACTTTCATTTAGGTATGATTTAACCTATATTTGAAGTTTCCCAATTCTTAAAAGAGGTCGTCTCCTACTCTTTGGGAAGCATTTCGTCAACACTTATTACTTGTAGAAACCGGATAATGAAAGTATCTCCGTCCGAGCCATTTAAGATTGTTTATTCAATTTTGAACCATGAATATTTGGGATATATTTTTGAAGCTTTCGCCGTACAGCTGAATGCACAAGGCGATTTTACGTTTCAGATCCAGAATATATCTTCCAAAAACGTCAAGGAATTCAGAAGCGGGCTTGACGCCGGGGATTTTGAGCTGGTAAAACTGATCGACGATATCCAGCAAGATCTGGTAGTCCGGAAGTTTAACACTAAAAAGCTCAATGCAGTCGACTTCTTCCTTAAAGTTTACGATGCACAAAAAGGCGATAAAACGATTCAGGAAGCCATCGCAAGCTATCTCGAAAATAGCAAGGCGCGGATCTTGGAAAAGCTGAATGGAAAGGACATTTTCATCATGGGAAGCGACGGTAACCCGCTCTGGAAACCTGTCGTCACCGAGCCTGAAAAAGCGACTATACGTTTTCATTTTGTAAGAAATGAAGATAACACACATTACTTCCCAACGATCCGCCACAAGTACCAAAAGCTTGATTTTCAATATAAAAATGCATTTCTGATCTGCGAAGATCCTGCCTGGCTCATTGTCGACGGACACCTTTACAGCTTCGAAGGAAATGTGGACGGGAAGAAGATCAAGCCATTTCTGAACAAAAAATTCATTGCCATTCCGGGTCAGGTGGAGGAGCAGTATTACGGGCGATTTGTTGCTCCGCTTATTGCTTCTTACGATGTGGTGGCCAAAGGATTTGAGATCAGGAATGTATCGTCGCAGCCAAAAACGGTGCTGACCATCTCCGAATTTACAACAGCGCCTAAAAAGACGCCGGTGCTTTTCCAGGATTCAGAAGATGTGGAGGTGATCGAAGAGGAAGATAGCGACGTCACTTTTGATCTTTCGTTCCAATATGCAGGTTTTTCTTTTCATTACGACAGCTTTGCGCATCCGTCGAGTGTACACATGGAGAAGAAAGGGAATGATTACTTTTTCAATAAGGTAAGGCGGGATATCGATGGCGAAAGCAAGAATGTGCGACTTTTGAAGGAATGGGGGCTGAATATGCGCAATGGAAAGCTGCAAATGCCTAAGTCACAAGCTTTTGGCTGGCTACAAGGCAATGCGATAACGTTATCTGAAAATGGCATCAGCGTAAGGCAGAACACCAGCGACAGCAAACGTTATTTCCTGGGGTACTCTTCCCTGGACATTTCCGTTCAGGAAGGCCGTGACTGGTTCGATATCAATGCAAAAGTGAAGTTCGGAGAGTTTGAAATCCCGTTTATACAGCTGAGAAGCTACATTCTAAACCGTAAGAAAGAATTTTTACTACCAAATGGAGAAACCGCAGTGATCCCGGAATGGTGGTTTACCAAATACTCCGAATTCTTTTCCTTTACTGAGCACGCCGAAGACGACGATCAGCTCCGGCTCCGGATGCACCATTTGGCATTGGTACAGGAACTGCAGGAGGAAAACCTCGCCACAACAGTAATCAGCAGAAAGCTCGAAAACCTTCGGAATTTCCAGCAAATTGAGCCTGTCGATCCTCCTGTGAATTTCAAAGGCACTTTACGGCCTTACCAAAAAACAGGTTACGACTGGCTTCAATTCCTCAAACAATACCGGCTTGGAGGTTGCCTGGCCGATGATATGGGTTTAGGAAAAACGGTCCAGACGCTGGCATTGCTGCAATCCGAGAAGGAGAATGGCGCATCTAATCCTTCCATGCTGATCATGCCTACTTCACTGCTGTACAATTGGCAACTGGAAGCGAAGAAATTTACACCCGACCTGAAAGTTCTTCTTTATACCGGCACTAACCGGGAAAAAGATACAGCGCAATTTGATCAGTATGACCTGATTTTAACTTCATACGGGATTGTGCGGCTGGATATTGATATTATTGAAACCTACCAGTTCAATTACATTATCCTCGACGAGTCCCAGGCTATTAAAAACCCGACTTCCATTATCACAAAGGCTGTACGAAAGCTTAATTCTTCACACCGGCTCGTGTTGACGGGTACGCCGATTGAAAATAACACACTTGATTTGTGGTCACAAATGACCTTTGTAAACCCGGGTTTGCTGGGAAGTCAGTCGTTTTTCAGGGACGAATTTCAGATTCCGATTGAGAAGAAAGGTGATGAAGATAAATCGAAGCGACTTTATAATTTGATCAAACCGTTCATTTTACGAAGGCTAAAATCGCAGGTAGCAACCGATCTTCCCGAAAAAGTCGAGAGTATCCAGTACTGTGATATGGTGGAAGAGCAGGAAAAAGCTTACGAGGAAGCAAAAGCCTACTATCGGAATCTGATTCTTCAAAGCATTGATAAAGAAGGCATTTCCAAGTCGCAGCTGGTTGTATTGCAGGGCCTTACAAAGCTCCGGCAACTCGCAAACCACCCGTTGATGGTTGATCCGAGATATAGTCACGGTTCGGGCAAATTCGAGGATGTGCTGCACAAGATGCAGACGGTTATGACTGAGGATCACAAAATCCTGGTTTTCAGCCAGTACATCAAACACCTTGACCTTTTCAGGCATTATCTAGACGAACGGAATATCAGATACGCGTATCTCGACGGCTCAACAAAGGACCGGCAGGAGCAGGTGGAAACGTTTCAGGAGCAAGCGGGTATCAAGATATTTCTGATCTCGCTAAAAGCAGGCGGCCTCGGGCTTAACCTCACCGCCGCCGACTACGTTTTCATTCTAGATCCCTGGTGGAACCCGGCCATTGAAGCACAGGCAGTAGACCGCGCACACCGCATTGGCCAGCACAGAACCGTTTTTACTTATAAGTTTATAACTAAAAACTCGGTAGAGGAGAAGATTCTTGCATTGCAGAAATCAAAGAAACAGCTCGCTGACGACCTGATTTCAAACGAAGAAGGTTTTATAAAATCGCTCAGCCGGGAAGATGTGTTGAATTTGCTGGCGTAGCGTATATTGTTTTTTGAAGTACTTGTCAGTCTGAGCAAGTACTTGTCACCCTGAGCGGAGTCGAAGGGCGCTACCACCAAGCAGTAGCGCCCCTTCGACTCCGCTCAGGGTGACCAAAATGTATAAACGGAAACCCTTACCTAAACCGACAATGCAGACGCTTCGCGGCTGATCAATGCCTCACGGTCAGGACCGGTGGAAATGAATGTAATTGGCAACTTCAATTCCTCTTCCAGGAATTTTACATAAGCTACCAGCTCTTCCGGAATGGCATCGAAATCGTGGATACCGTCGAGGGAAGTTTGCCAGCCTTTGAATTCTTTATAGACCGGCTCAACAGACTCATCACATAGATCGTAAGGAAGCTGTTCTGTCAGCGTTCCGTCTGCAAGCTTATAGTTTGTACAAACCTTGATTGAATCAAAAACGGTAAGTACATCTACCTTCATCATAATCAGCTGGGTAACTCCATTGATCATGATCGCGTACTTCAATGCAGGCAGATCGAGCCAGCCGCACCGGCGAGGGCGACCCGTGGTAGCACCAAATTCACGGCCTTCCTGACGCATTTTCTCACCGGTTTCTTCCAGTAGCTCAGTTGGAAATGGACCGCTGCCTACGCGCGTGCAGTACGCTTTGAAAATTCCGAAAACCTCTCCTACCTGCTTTGGTGCAATACCAAGACCGGTACAGGCACCGGCAGCCATGGTAGTTGAGCTGGTTACAAACGGGTATGAACCAAAGTCAATGTCCAGCAAAGATCCCTGCGCTCCTTCTGCCAGAACCGTTTTGTTGTTGGCCAATGCATCGTTAACAACATACTCGCTGTTAACCAATGTGAACTGCTTCATGAATTCCACCGCAGCGAAGAAGTTTTCCTCAGCTTTTGGTAAAGCTTCTGCGTAATCATATTGATAGAAATCAAGGATCACCTTGTGGGCATCAACCAGTTTCTTGTATTTCTGTGCAAAATTCGGGGATAGCACATCTCCTACGCGCAATCCGAGCCTTGCAGTTTTATCCTGGTAAGCGGGGCCAATTCCTCTCAGTGTAGAACCGATTTTGGAATCGCCCTTCGAACGCTCGTAAGCTGCATCGAGCAATGAATGTGTAGGAACGATAATAGACGCTTTCTTGGAAACAACAAGGTTGCTCACAAGGTCAAGGTTGTATTTGCCGAGATTTTCAATCTCTCTTCTGAAAACGATCGGGTCTAGAACCACGCCGTTTCCTATAATATTCTGGATATCACTGCGGAAGATACCGGAAGGAATTTGGTGCAAAACGTGTTTGATACCATCAAATTCAAGCGTGTGCCCCGCATTCGGGCCACCCTGAAAACGGGCTACAACCTGGTAACGCGGCGCCAAAACGTCCACGATTTTACCTTTTCCCTCGTCTCCCCATTGGAGCCCAAGTAGTACGTCAACTTTCATTCAATTTTTGATTACTGAAACTATATGTGTAAGAATAAGATAGGCAGGAGCAAGCCCCTGCCTTAAAGGATATCAGATACTATCTGTCTTCGTATGCAGCCGAAGTTTCCCTCGGTACGTCGTTGCGGTTCTGGCAATTTTCCTTGGTACAGTTACCGTAGAAGATAAGTGAATGGTGCATCACGCTGAAATTCAGCATTTCGCCTACCATATTCTGTATAGACTGGATCCTTGGATCGCAGAACTCCATTACTTTATGGCAATCCGTGCAGATCAGGTGATCGTGTTGTTTGTTACCGTAAGACTTTTCAAACTGCGCCAGGTTTTTCCCAAACTGGTGTTTGGTCACAAGGTCACAATCTACCAAAACATCCAGCGTGTTGTAAACGGTTGCGCGGCTAACCCGGTACCGTTTGTTTTTCATGCTGATGTAAAGCTCATCTACGTCAAAATGATCTTCCCTGGTGTAGATCTCTTCCAATATCGCAAAGCGTTCAGGCGTTTTGCGAAGTCCTTTATTTTCCAGGTAAGCCGTCAGGATTTTCTTGGCGGCTTCGAAATTTGGTTTGCTGGCTTGTGGCATATCTCTGACTATTCTTGCGCGAAAATACGCTTTTTTATACTAAATCACAGTCAATCTGGTAATTTAACAATACCAGGGTCGACACAATTTAATAACACTGCCTGACGATAATCGTTCACCCAATCAGGTGTGGCTCAGGTTCGTGTCAAAGCGCTGTACGTTGTAAACTCCCTCTACCTGTTCCAGCTTATTAATCAGGATATCCAAATGCCGCGTATCCTGTACATAGAGCTTGATATCCCCATTAAACACGCCGTCTTTGGTATCAATTGTCAGTCCGCGCATGTTGATATGCAGCTCATTTGAAATGATCCGCGTCACGTCATTCACCAGTCCCACGCGGTCTGTTCCAGACAGATAGAGCCCTGCCAGGAAGGCTTCATCCTTGTTAGATTCCCATTTGGCCTTGATAATGCGGTTACCATGTTTGGACATCAGTTCGGCCGCATTCGGACAGGTAGTCCGGTGTATTTTAATGCCTTCGTTAATCGTAACAAAACCAAAAACGTCGTCACCTGCAATCGGATTGCAGCAGGCGGCAAGCTTGTAATCGATTTTGTCCATATCGTCGCCGATCAACAGTGTATCACTGTCTGCCCGGTCGCCGTGGATTTGTTTTAAAAACTTGGTAAGTGTCTTACCATCGCTGCCAACCGGCCCGGGAACCGCATTTGCTGCATGGGCGGAATCGGCTTTCCGCTCTTTTATTTCTTTATCCTTCTTGAACCTTTTCAGCTCATCAAGCTGAATATATCCCTTTCCTATTCGGTAGAAAAAGTCGGGCGCTGTTTTACATTCGAAAAATGCCCTCAGTTGGTTGACAACCTCGGCAGTAAGTTCAATACCAAGTGTTTTAAGTTTTTTCTCAACCATCTGCCGGCCGTCAGTTTCGTACCGGCGATTATCTTCTTTCAGAAAATCCTTGATCCTGGCCCGGGCTTTCGAGGTAACTACGATCCGCAGCCAGTCTTCATTGGGTTTCTGCTTATTGGAAGTTATGATTTCGATCTGATCCCCATTGTTGAGCACGTAGCTGATCGGAACCAGGATACCCCCTACTTTGGCAGCCATACAATGCGCGCCCACTTCGGAGTGGATATCAAATGCGAAATCCAGCGCTGTTGCGCCGCTTTGCAATACCTTCAATTCACCTTTTGGTGTAAATACAAAAACCTCTTCGTTAAACAGGTTACTTCTGAATTCATCAAGGAACTCGATCGCGGCAGTTTTATCCCCAAAACCATTTTCAAGCGTTTCGCGGACCTGCGTGATCCATTGCTCGATGTTACCGCGAACCTTGGTATCGTTGCCTTTGTACTTCCAGTGCGCTGCGTAACCTTTTTCGGCGATCTCATCCATCCGCGTCGTGCGTATCTGGACTTCTACCCACTGTCCGCTCTTGCTCATTACTGTTGAGTGCAGCGACTGGTACCCATTTGCACGCGGTGTGCTCAAAAAGTCTTTTAGCCGATCCGGATTAGGCTTATAGTGGTCAGTCACGATTGAATACGCCTGCCAGCAGATCGCTTTTTCACGATCATTTTCAGCCGAAGATTCCAGTACAATGCGAATTGCAAAAAGGTCATATATTTCCTCAAAAGGCTTGTTCTGCTTCCGCATTTTATTCCAGATCGAATAGATCGATTTGGGTCTGCCTTTGAGGATAAAATTCAAGCCGGCAGATTCCAGGTCCTGTGCGATCGGCTCCATAAACTTGGCGATAAACCTGTCACGAATGCCTTTCGTCTCTCTCAGTTTCCTGGCAATGGCGCGGTATTCCTGAGGTTCGGTATATTTCAGGTAAAGCTCTTCCAGTTCGGATTTAATGCTATAGAGTCCGAGCCGGTGCGCTAGCGGCGCGTAGATAAAAATAGTCTCGGAAGCGATTTTAAGCTGTTTATCACGCGGCATACTGTCAAGTGTGCGCATATTGTGCAGCCTGTCGGCGAGCTTCACGAGGATCACACGCACATCGTCGGACAGCGTGAGCAGCATTTTGCGAAAATTCTCAGCCTGCTGTGAAGAACCATATTCGAAGCGCCCGGAAATTTTGGTAAGCCCGTCGATGATCTTTGCAACCTTTTTTCCAAAAAGTCTTTCAATATCCTCGATCCGCATATCGGTATCTTCCACCACATCATGCAGCAAAGCAGCAACAATGCCCGTGGTACCGAGCCCGATCTCTTCCACCACGATCTGGGCTACTGCGAGCGGGTGGTAAATATAAGGTTCTCCCGACCGGCGCCGCATATCTTTATGGGCGTCGACGGAAGTATAAAAAGCCTTTTTGATTAATTTGGCATCATTATCCTTCAAAAATGGCTTGGCTGTACGTAATAGTCTCCTGTACTTTTTGAGGATATCCTTCCGCTCCTGCTCCAGGTCAATATTGAGGGCCTCGACGAGTTGCTCCACTGATGTTTTCTAATTGGTATGCTTCACCAAAATAACAAATTCCGGCGACATTTTTCAATAAAGGATTACCAAAAGATAAAATTTTGAAAAAAGCTTGCATCTATCTAAAAAATAGAAATACCTTTGCACTCCCAATTCGAGAACAGGCGACGATAGTAACTGCGATTGAAGACGGAAAAAGTGAGCGGGCGTGGCGGAACTGGTAGACGTGCTAGACTTAGGATCTAGTGCCGCAAGGCGTGGGGGTTCGATTCCCTCCGCCCGTACAAATTACAAGGGAATGACGGGGCATCAGATTCCTATCCCATATAGAAAAATGTGCTGCTCCGTAGTAAGACCCGTCAAATGCCCTCAGGACTTCGTTTTGAGGGCATTTTTATTTTTCTTTTCTGTTTTACCCAAGGTATTACCATTAGCATAAGCGAAACATGGAAGTTCTGTTAGAAAAAAGCTCGCCTACAATGGCTTCACTTAAAGTGACGCTGACCAAAGAAGATTACCAGCCGAAAATTGATAAAATCATAAAGGATTATTCAAAACGTGTAAACCTGAAAGGTTTTCGCCCTGGAAAAGTGCCTTCGCATGTAATTCAGAGAATGTATGGAAAAAGCATTCTGGTTGACGAGGTGAACAACCTGCTGAGCAATGCAGTGAGTAACTACATCCGGGAAAACAAATTACAGGTAGTAGGTGACCCGATCCCTGATCGTGACAAAGCTGCCGAAGTGAACTGGGATAATCCAAGCCAGTTTGAATTCAGCTACGACCTGGGAATGGCGAGCGACTTTGAAGTGAATTTCTCTGAACTGCCTGCAGTAAAACGTTATACTATCAATGTAGACGATGCGGAGCTTGGTAAGACAAATGACAGCCTGCGCGAGCGTTTTGCAGACAGCATTCACCCTGAAGTAAGTGAGGCTGGCGATATGATCTTCGGAGAGCTTAAACAAGAGTCAACCGAATTCACAACACGCACTGCAATCCCGACCAAGCAGCTTAAAGAAGAGGCACTTGCGAAGTTCATTGGTGTCAAAAAAGATGATGTTATCACATTTGATATCCAGGATACATTCACCGACGAGTCGGCGATCGCTCATGTGACCGGCAAGAAAAAAGAAGATATCGGTTCACTTTCAGGCGATTTCGTTTTGACCGTAGAAGATATCACCCGCTCAGCACCTGCGGAATTGAACCAGGAGTTTTTTGATAAGGTACTGGGAGCCGGACAGGTTGAAAGCGAAGAGCAGTACAACGAGAAAGTTCTCGAAATCATCAAAGGAAACTATGAGCGCGAAACCGAAGCGTTGCTTCGTCGCGATATCGAGAATGCATTGCTGGAAAACATTTCCATCGATCTTCCCGAAGAGTTCCTGAAAGAATGGCTGGAACGTACCAACGAAGGTAAATTTACCCGCGAGCAGATCGAAGAGCAGTTTGAAGATTTCAAAAAATCTTTGAAACTGAGTCTGATCAAAAACAAGATTGCGGACAGAGAGAACGTGAAAGTTGAATATCCTGAGATCCTTGAATTTACCCGTAACATGGTAAAAGGTCAGTTTGGTATCTACGGCGATGACGATAATATGAAGGAAACAATCGACCGCGTTGCACAAGGTTACCTTGCTGACAAAGAGCGTGACAATTACACGAGTATTTTCAACCAGGTTTTCGACAACAAAGTAATGGATATCATTCGCGGACAAGTTTCTACCGACGAGCAAACCATTGAAGTAAGCGAATTCGAGAAAATGGCGAAAGGCGAAGAAGTAGCAGCTTAATCAGCTATCTAGCTTTATACATCAGACACCGCTCCGGTTACCGGGGCGGTGTTTTTTGTTTTACTAAAAACCAATACGCTCACGCTGCTGCCCCAGCTCGCGCACGATCCCTTCACCAAACCACTGCCTGAATTTCAGCTTCCATTGGTCCAGCTCATTCTGCAACCTCCGGTTTTCTGCCAGCAGCCGGGTATTCTCCTGCCTGAGCCAATCCGTTTCCGACATCGAAACCGAATCAAACCCCAGCAGGTCGGGAAGTTTGATGTCAAGCAGTTTGGCAATGTTTTCCAGGCGCGAAACTGACAGTTCCGTCCTGCCTCTTTCGAGATCACCGTAAGCGGTAGTGGATAACCCAAGCATATCTGCCATATTTTCCTGGGAGAGACCTTTCTGTAACCTGATCAACCGGATTTTCTCTGATAAGTTAGCTGCTGCGCTCATGGTCGCCGTGTTTATCTTTTTCAAACTTTTCAAATGCAATGTACTTAACTGTCCCGCTCCTGCTCCTCGCAAATTCCGATAATTTATCGCAGGAATTGACAAGGTTTTCCCGATGAATTAGTCAATTTTGTGCAAGCCGATTATTCAGCAGGCAGGTTTTTAATCAGAAACTAACATATATTGCTTTTTGTTCTGATAGTCGTTGCCCTTTAAATATAAACTCAATTAAAATTAAGTTTACCGATGAATTACGGAAATGAATTTAGAAAATATGCTGTCCACCACCTTGGCGTGAATGGCCTTTCAGTGGACGGTTATATGAACCACACCGTTGAAAATATGACCCGCTCGGTGATCGAGGAACGTCCGATGAACTTCCGTGAAGTTGACGTTTTCTCTCGTTTGATGGCCGACCGCATCATTTTCATGGGAACTGGTGTGGACGATAATATCGCGAATATCATTGTCGCACAGTTGCTATTCCTCGAATCAGCCGATCCTAAGAAAGATATCCTGATGTACATCAACAGCCCGGGCGGTTCTGTGTATGCAGGTTTGGGAATTTATGATACCATGCAATATGTACGTCCAGACGTAGCAACTGTTTGTACCAGCCTTGCTGCCTCAATGGGCGCGGTATTGCTGGCGGGTGGCGCTGCCGGAAAACGTTCGGCGCTTCCTCATGCACGTGTGATGATCCACCAGCCTTCGGGAGGTGCGCAGGGAACTTCGGTTGATATCGAAATTACAACCCGCGAGATTGTAAAGCTGCGTCACGAATTGTACGAAATCCTTGCCAACCATACCGGCCAGACACCGGAGCAAATCGCATTGGATTCTGACCGTGACAAGTGGCTGAAAGCGACAGAAGCGAAGGAATACGGTTTGATCGACGAGGTTTTGACAAGAGACAAATAAGCCATTTTTGATTTGCTGAAAGCACCCTGACAACCAGCTTGCCAGGGTGCTTTTTTATGCATTAGCCTCATTTTCTTTTGGTAACCCGGTCAAAAAACCGGAAATTTGTAATATCCTTTCGATTGGCTGCAAAATGTGCGGCGTTTGGAAACAATAATGTAAACCTTCTTGTTAACACGGTCTTGGCTGTTGCTAATAATAAATAAACTCAGCGAACCGGGTAATTCACCACTGTATAAACAAATTCAATGGCACAAGTAAGCTGTTCGTTCTGCGGACGTAAGAAAAACGAAGTCGATTTATTACTTTCCGGAATAGATGCACATATATGTAATCACTGCATTGCCCAGGGTCATCAGGTGATCACGGAAGAATTAGGGGCAAAAGAAGATAAGAAGGAAAAAAAGGGCAAGCTACCTAAGCTGAAACCCATTCCCCCGTCCGAAATCAAGCACTTTCTCGAACAATACGTAATAGGTCAGGATGAAGCGAAACGCTCGCTGGCCGTTGCTGTATATAATCATTACAAAAGGCTCAACCAGGCAACTACCGAAGATGATGTTGTGATTGAAAAATCGAATATCATTATGGTGGGCGAAACGGGTACCGGCAAAACTTATCTTGCCAAATCCATTGCCCGGATACTACAAGTGCCTTTTTGCGTGGCTGATGCAACTGTTGTTACGGAAGCAGGTTATGTTGGGGAAGATGTTGAAACGATTTTAACACGCTTGCTGCAAGCTGCCGATTACAATGTAGAAGCTGCTGAACGCGGTATCGTTTACATTGATGAGATCGACAAAATTGCACGTAAGTCAGATAACCCTTCCATTACACGCGATGTAAGCGGCGAAGGTGTACAGCAGGCGCTTTTGAAATTGCTGGAGGGCTCTATCGTGAATGTACCCCCGCAAGGCGGCCGCAAGCACCCCGACCAGAAAATGATTACCCTTAATACCGAAAACATTCTTTTCATCTGCGGAGGCGCATTTGACGGGATTGAAAGGCACATCGGAAAACGCATTAATACCCGTCCGATCGGTTTTTCAGGTGATAACAGGATCATCGAGATTTTCGACAAAGGAAATTTGATGCGCTATGTAACGGCAATGGACCTTAAATCTTTCGGTTTGATCCCAGAGCTGATCGGTCGCTTGCCTGTGCTCACGCATTTAAACCCGCTTGATCGCGAAACACTGCGCCGCATTCTGACAGAACCAAAAAATGCATTGGTGAAGCAGTACAGTAAACTTTTCGCAATGGAGGGCATCAATTTGCATTTTGAAGACGCAGTGCTGGATTACATCGTTGATCAGGCAATGACTTACAAACTGGGTGCCCGCGGACTTCGCTCGATTTGCGAGTCGATTATGACCGACGCGATGTTTGACCTGCCTTCGCAAACGGATGTGAAAGATTTCACTCTTTCCTTGGACTACGCAAAAGATAAGTTTGAGAAATCAGCAATGTCGGTGCTACGCTCTGTGGCCTAGACAATTGACTTCATAGTAAGTGGCGCCTGGTATCTTCAAGATGCCAGGCGTTTTATTTTTTACCCCAATAATCCTATTTTGCAATAAAAATGAATAGTGAAAATGGAAAATTGGCTGGGTAATAAATCGATTGTGGTCATAGGAGGAACAACCGGTCTGGGGTTTTCTGCGGCCAGGGCATTTGTAAGAAGCGGAGCAAACGTGGTTGTGGTCGGGCGAAACCCTGAAAACTGCCTTGTTGCTGAGTTGCAGCTCGGAAGCACCGCTCGCGCCAAGCAGGCCGATGCTACTCACCCGCAAACCGCAATGGAAGCGATACAACTCTGTATCCGCGAATTCGGTAGTTTTGACGGCTTATACCATGTTGCAGGAGGTGGCGGAGAGAAATTTGGTGACGGACCTTTGCACGAGCTTTCGCTTGAAGGCTGGCACAAAACACTTGACTGGAACCTGACTTCGCTGATGCTGTCAAACCAGGCAGCAATCCGGACATTTATGGGAATGAACAAAGGTGGCAGCATACTGAACATGAGCTCGGTACTGGGCTTTTATCCTTCTTCCCAGTTCTCAAACCATGCTTATGCTACCGCAAAGTCGGCGGTACTTGGCTTCTCTAAATCCATCGCTTCTTCTTACGCATCTAAAAATATCAGGGTGAATGTGCTCTCGCCAGGTATCATTGAGGGAGTTGAAGGCAAGGAATCTGAACAGTTTGTCACCAGCAAACAGTCACTCGACGGAGGTCGCTATGGTGTACCGGGCGATCTGGATGGGGCTGCTGTCTATTTCATGTCTGATTATTCAAAATTCACTACCGGACAGAACTTATCTGTCGATGGCGGCTGGGAAGTGAGCGACGGGCAATACTGAATAAAATGCCGGGGTTATGTGAACATATCAAGAAGGCTGCATCGGCAATCACTTTTTTTCTTTTATTCGCGTAAATTAAGTGATAAGTTGTTCCGCCTTCGAGGTTTAAACTAACATACAGCATTTTTATGGCTACCGGACCAATTGTGACCCTGACAATCAATCCTGCGCTCGACAAAAGTTCGGAGGTTTCCCGAATTGTACCGGACAATAAGCTCCGTTGCGGAACGCCCACATTCGAGGCCGGAGGTGGGGGGATTAATGTGGCGAAGGCCATTCACAGGTTAGGTGGAAATCCGATTGCCATTTTCACAATCGGCGGTCCTACTGGTCAGAGGTTGCACAAGCTCGTTAAAAATGAAGGCGTGGAAACCATGGTCATCGAAACCAAGCAATGGACCCGTGAAAACTTCCACGTGCTTGAAACCAGCACGGGCTTTCAGTACCGGTTCGGAATGCCCGGCAGCGAAATGATGCCGACCGAAGTAAGATCAATTTTAGAAATGATGGAAGAGTTTGACCCTAAACCTTCCTATATCATTGCCAGCGGCAGTTTGCCTCCGGGTGTTCCCGAGGACTTTTACGGCCAGATATCCAGGATCGCCAACAAGCAAGGTGCCAAGTTCATTGCCGATACTTCCGGAGATGCATTGCGTTATGCTGCTGAGTCAGGTGTGTACCTTCTTAAACCCAATATCAAGGAGCTAAGTGAGCTCGTGGGTGTGGATAAGCTTGAAATGGACGAGGTGGACGATGCTGCGCGCGCGCTGATCATCCGCGGACAATGCGAGGTGGTCGTTGTATCAATGGGTGCAATGGGCGCAATGCTGGTGACCGAAGATCAGGTAGAACACATTCCGGCACCGCCAGTGCAGCCCAAAAGCACAGTAGGCGCAGGAGATAGTATGCTGGCGGGCATCGTTTGGACACTCTCGCAGGGTAAATCTTTCCGGGAAGCTGTTCGGATGGGCGTAGCCTGTGGCACTGCTGCAACTATGAATGCCGGAAGCGAGCTTTTCAAGATGCAGAATGTGAACCACCTGATGGACTGGCTGAACCGTTACGGAAAACGCTACTCTGCAAGCTAACCCGAATCAGAACTTTGTGATAGTAAGAATGTGAATGGACTGTCTTTTTTGATAAAAGTCCAGATCATGTCCTATACCCCATCCCGTCGTCAATTTGCCAAAGTCACAGCCACTACGGCAGCTGCAATTGCATTCAAGCCATTTTACATTCTTAATGCCAAACCGAAAGCTGATGGAGAGACCATCGGGCACGGAAACTTCCGGTACAAGGTAAATCAGAGTTGGGGCAATCTCGACGCATCTAAATTTCCTGTCAATAACTGCCACGAAATGGTCCAGGATAGCAAAGGCAGGCTGATCATGGTCACTGATGAGATTAAGAACAATATCCTTATCTACGACCGGTCGGGTAAGTTGCTGGAAAGCTGGGGGCACGAATATCCCGGCGGACACGGACTTACGCTCTGGAATGCAAACGGCGAGGAATTCCTGTTTATCACAGATCCGAATACAGGTAAGGTCATCAAAACTGACCTGAAAGGCAAGGTTCTACTTACGATTGAGCACCCGTCGAAGGTAGGTGCCTACAAAGAGACAGACCCATTCAAACCAACAGAAACGGCAGTTGGACCTGACGGGACACTATATATTGCCGACGGTTATGGCTCCAATTACATTTTACGCTACAATCAAAAAGGCGAATTCATTGACAAATTTGGAGGCAGCGGCGACGGAGATGCCCAGTTTTCGACAGCCCACGGAATCGCTGTTGATTACAGGGATAAGGCCAACCCTACCCTGCTGGTAACTTCAAGGGCGCACAATGCATTCAAGCGTTTTTCGCTCGACGGTAAATACCTGAGCACGATATTCCTTCCGGGCGCATTTGTCTGCCGCCCGGTATTTCATGGTGAAAACCTGTTCGCAGGTGTTTGCTGGTCGAGACTGAGATACCTCAACCAAACGCCCAATTCAGGTTTTGTAACAATCCTTGACAAATCAAATAAGGTGATATCAAATCCGGGAGGTACCAAACCCGAGTATAAAAATGGCGAGCTACAATTGATGGTTCAGGAGAAACCTATTTTCATGCATTGCCACGATGTTTGCGTGGATGGCGATCAAAATATCTACGTGTGCCAGTGGAATGCGAAGAAGACCTATCCAGTCAAGCTGGAAAGAGTTTAAAGCTTAGTCGGGCTGGTTCTCTCAGAATCAGCCTTTTTTTATACTAAAACCAACCTGAATCCAAAAATAGCCTCAAATTTCATTTGCAACAAAGTTGCATTAGCGTTACTTTTGCAACAATGTAACAGAAAGCTCCTGCTTTTAACAAATGCGCAACAAGTTCCTCTTGATTATTCTGGCAATCCTGCTATCTCTGCCAATTATCGTTTTTGGCCAAAATCCGGGCTGTGCCTGCTTTGTAAAGGGAGTTGTGAAGGACAAGCACACAAACCAGCCTGTGATTGGTGCGACGGTGTTGATAGTGGGACAAAATACAGGTGTGTTCACCGACGAGAATGGCCGGTACGAACTTAGAAACCTCTGCCCCGGCTCCTACACGCTTGAATGTCGCATTGTGGGCTATAATCCGTTTCGGCAAAAGCTTGACCTGACTGCTGGCCACGAAGAAAATTTCGATCTGGAAGAACAGGAGGTGCATTTGCAGGACGTAGAAATTACCGCGCACCGTACTGAGGCGCCTTCTTCGCAGCCGCTGACCACTTTGTCCGGCATTGATCTTGAAAAAACCAGGGGTCAAAACCTCGGCGAGAGCCTGAAAGGTGTCGCTGGTGTAACTACCCTGCAAACAGGTTCTTCCATTGCCAAACCAGTTATCCACGGCTTGCATAGTAACCGCATTCTGATCATGAACAATGGTGTGCGGCAGGAAGGGCAGCAATGGGGCTCTGAACACGCACCGGAAATCGACCCGTTTATCGCGACGCGGCTTTCTGTTGTAAAAGGGGCGGCAGGGGTTCGCTATGGTTCGGATGCAATCGGCGGCGTGATCCTCGTGGAGCCTGAAGAGCTTCCATTTGACAAAATGTTAAGTGGGGAACTGAATGCGGTCGGTTTTTCAAATGGCAGGCAAGGTGTGGTATCCGGCACTTTGCAGGGTGGAATTAAAAATTTTAAAGGATTTGCGTGGCGCGCGCAAGGCACTTTCAAGCGGGGTGGCAACATCCGTACTCCCAATTATTTCCTCGACAATACGGGAATCAGTGAAAAGAACTTCTCGCTTTCTGCGGGGTATCGTCACAAAGGGTTCGGTATCGACGTGTTCTACAGCAGGTTTGCTACCCAAATCGGTATTTTCTCAGGTTCTCACATTGGAAGTGTTACCGACTTGTTGAATGTGATTCAAAAAGGCGAACCTTTGGTAAAATCCGGATTCAGCTATGCAATTAACCGGCCCAATCAAAACGTTGCTCACGAGCTGATCAAAGCTGAAACGCATTATCATTTCCAGAATGGTAACCGGCTGCAATGGACATTTGCCCGGCAGCTGAACGATAGAAATGAATACGATTTACACCGGCCAAGAAACGATTCGATAGCTGCGCTCAATCATCCTGAGCTTACATTCAAACTCTCCACATTAACCAACGATCTGGTTTGGGACCACAAGCCGATTGCCGGAAAACTGGCTGGCCAGGTAGGGATAAGTACGTTGTATCAGTACAATCTGATGGACGGAAGACCTTTGATCCCGAATTTCAATCAATTTAATGTGGGTCTGTTCTGGATGGAGAGGTATGTCACAAAACGGTGGGAGTTTGAAGCCGGGATACGTTATGATTACCGGACTTTAAAAACCTATCGCATTGTCAACAGGCAAAAAGTCGCCGATGATTTCCAGTTTGCCAATTTTTCCGGTACCGTAGGTGCTACCCGCAGTTTTTCGGAAAAGTTTTCCGTGCGGCTAAATGCGGGCTCCGCCTGGCGGGCACCCAATGTAAGCGAGCTGTTCAGCGACGGTGTGCATCACGGTGCGGCCGCATTTGAAAGGGGCGACGCTGCTTTGCAGGCCGAAAAAGCCTTCAACACAATCGCGAGTCTTAAATATGTAGACACAAAGTGGTCGGCAGAAATAGGTGGCTATTTTAATTACATTGCTGATTTCATCTACTTGAAACCACAAGCAGAACCTATTCTGACAGTTCGTGGCGCATTTCCTTATTTTAAATACACGCAAACAGACGCTACTTTCAAGGGAATCGACGTGTCGGCTAGCTGGGAGTTTTTAAGAAATACAACCATAGCCAGCAAGCTTAGCTACCTGCGCGTTTACGATCAGCGAAATGACAGCTACCTGGTAATGATCCCGCCTAACCGCGTTGACAATCAGCTAAAATATGAGCTGCCAGACAAAGGTAATCTGCATGGAACATTCCTGTCACTCGGCAACCTGCTTTTAGCCAGACAAAAGCGGGTACCGGCAAACAGCGATTTTTTACCCCCTCCAAAAGCTTACAGCCTCTGGAACTTACAGGCGGGCACCTCCGTGCACTTCGCAGAAAAGCAGGAGATCGAAATCGGAATTAACATTCAAAACCTCTTTAATACGGCATACCGTGATTACCTGAACAGGTTCCGCTACTATGCAGACGAAATGGGCCGCAATGCTTCACTGCGGCTCAAATGGAAATTTGGAGCTTAAATCTGTTTTATCAATAAATTCATTACCTATGAAAATGTACCGAAAGCTTTCTTCCCTGCTGTTTCTGGGATTGGCTATGTCCTTCACACAATGCAAAGATTCAGGCGAAGACCTCCAACCCGACGATGAAAATGAGCTGATTACTTCTGTGACATTGAATTTCAAGGAGGATGCAACGGGAACCGTTACTTCATTCAGCTATAAGGATGCAGACGGAGATGGTGGAAATGCGCCTACCAAGTTTGATACGGTCGCATTAAAGGCCAATACCAAGTACACGATGACGATCGAATTCCTGGATGAAAGTAAAACGCCTGCTGATAATATTACAGAAGAGATCAGGGAAGAATCGGATGAGCATTTGCTTGTTTACACACCTGCTCCGGCGAGTTTGCTGACTTATACTTATGGAGATAAGGACGAGAACAATTTCAATGTCGGTTTGACGGGAACAGTACAAACCGGGCCTGCGGGTACGGGTAACTTAAAAGTGCAGCTGCGTCACCAGCCAGAAGGAAAAAACGGCTCGCCAACTATCGGTAGCGACGACGCGAACCTGGACTTTGTGCTGAAAGTGCAATAGATCCGGATAGAAGACTTTTATTTTTTGAGGTTTTCAATGCATGATCTATAATGCACTGAAAACCTCAATTGCATTTCGGGCAGGTTCCCTGGATCAGGAGATTGAAGTTCTCGGAATGGTAACCCGCAGGCAGCTGTACTGCCGGAATATGAAGGTTTTCAAGACAGTTTGTCTCGCCGCATTCAACGCATTTGAAATGGATATGATCGTGGTGGTGCTGTTCTTCGGAGCAGCTGTGCGAGCATAATGCATATCTCAGCCCCTCATCGTCGAGCACTTTATGGATAATTCCTTTTTCAAGAAAAGTTTTTAAAGTCCTGTAAATAGTAACGCGGTCGTAATTTTCTCCCAGCGCACCTTCCAAATCACCGTGAGAAAGCGCATTCTTTTTATTTATAAATGTCGACAGCACATCTTCCCGGCATGTAGTTGTACGCAGGTGATGTACTTTCAGGGTTTCTCTCAACTGGTCCATTCTTTCCACAGTTATTCTTATAAAATCTTGGTACTTATAAAACCTTTCACTTCAAAGTTAAGTTCTATCACTTACAATTTCCACAAACAACGCGGTGGAACAGAATTTTATGACAGGTAAAATATTCTGCAACTCTGTTGCAAGTTGATTTTAATGGTCGTATTTTTGCAACATCATTGTATTTAGAAATGAAGTCAGTACACTCACATAACAAAGCCGATTACATAGGAATTCTGGGTTCTGCGCTTTGCATTGTCCATTGTTTACTGGTACCTGCATTGGCGTTCGGCTCAACGATGGCCACGCACCACGAGCATCATGCAGGCTTGCGTTCGCTTGACTTCCTGTTCATTCTTATCAATGGCGTCGCTGTTTATTATGCTACACGAAATCACAAATCGCTTCCTCTGAAAATCTTCCTTTGGGGTGCTTTAATGCTTTTTTCCTTCTCGCTGTTGTTTGAAGGGAGGCACATTATCTTCTCGTGGTTAGGCTACGCGGGTTCTGCACTTCTGATTATCGGCCACCTGATCAACCTTTACATCTGCCAGATCGCACCGAGGTTTAAGGTCCGCATTTCCTGATCTACTTATCGTATTGCACTTCAAACCGGTCCAGTTCCGGTCTTACTGCACGTTTTCTCCCGAGTTCATATTCGAAAATCGTTTTCCCGAGATTAGCCATAAACGGTAAGCCGACCGTTTCATATTCGTATTTGTTGTCATTGAAAATCTGATCTTCATTGCAATAGATCACGGCAGTCAGCATAAATTCAATGCCTTTCTCAAAATCGGCGATGTAGGCGTTATCCAGCAAGAAACCGTACGCATCCCCACTTTTATTAAATAACCTGATATGCCGCGGCAGCCGCGTTTTAGTCGCTCCGAACATCAGGAATTTCACATAACCATCATAATAATCGTCGGTATAGCTTGCCGGGAAATCAGTTTCCACCGGGAACTGGGACATATACTGGTAGATAAACCTGTAATCGTCTTCCGTCAGATTGAAACGCTGATTAACGGGTGTCTGGGCCGGGAAGAAAAGTGCTTTCAGCAGCTTATGCTGTTCTTCCAGCGGAAAAGCATTTTTATACGTAAAATCAAAAGGCTCGTTGATCAGCTCGCCGTTTCTTAGATAACCTTTTCCTTTTAAAATCTGAGAAGGCGCTTTCAGCTCTTTACCTGCGTATTTACCGGGTTGTTGGTAAATGATTTTTCCGTCCTTTTCAAAGCGTACAGGATTGGTATACCTGTTTTCTTCCGCATTCATAGGCGATTCAAGCCGATGTACAATGCGTGTGTCAGAATAACCTTTCTTATGCAGGCTGTCATTCAATTCTTCCTGTCCTATAAATTCATACAACCGGTTGAATGCGTCGTTGTCACTTGCAAGCAGGATCTTCTTTGCATAATGCGCGACGGATGGAAGCCCGTTTTCGGCAGTGGTATCTGTTAACACCTGGGTCTGCCCTGCCCGGTCGACGCCGGTCAGCATGGGCGTATATTTATCAATGCCAAGCTTGTTCAGCTTTTCAAAAGCCAATGCAACGGCAGGGAGCTTAACGGTACTGGCAGGATAGAAATATGCATTGCGATTGACCCGATAACCGTGCGTTGTGAAATGTGGCTCGTTTTTCTTGTTCCTGTCAATGCGGGTATACAGGATCTGTACCTGGTACTTATCGGGATTTTTAAGGATTTCAGAGAACCGCTCTGGGTGCTTTTTCAGAAGTTTTTCAATGAAACTATCTGCCTGAAATTGGGCGAATGAAGGAGAAGCAAACAGCGTTAAGAGCAAGAAAAGCAACAATTTATAACTCTTTCCGAAAATCATTGGCAAGCCTGGAACACGTATAAAACGAAGATACACTTTTTATTTAAAAGGGTCAGTAGAATTATATTTTACTGAAAACGGGCTTTACCTGTTATCTGTAAACTATGGCGATCAATGGAAGAAAATAAGCTACGCAGCCGCGGCTGGTTCGGAAAATCCGGGAAAGATGGATTTATATACCGCGCCTGGATGAAAAACCAGGGATACCCGGCCGATGAATTTGAGGGAAGACCTGTAATCGGCATTTGCAATACCTTTTCGGAGCTTACACCCTGCAATGGACACTTTCGCGAGCTGGCCGAATCGGTAAAAAGGGGCGTTTGGGAAGCAGGCGGTTTCCCGCTCGAATTCCCTGTAATGTCTCTTGGTGAAACATTGATGAAGCCTACCGCCATGCTTTACCGCAACCTGGCCAGTATGGACGTAGAAGAATCGATCCGTGCCAATCCGATTGATGGTGTGGTATTGCTCTGCGGCTGTGACAAAACCACGCCCTCGCTTGTCATGGGTGCAGCGAGTGTGGATATTCCGACGATCGTTGTTTCGGGCGGGCCCATGCTCACCGGCCGGTACCGTGGAAAGACAGTAGGTACCAGCGATGTTTGGCGGTTCAGCGAACTTTACCGGAAAGGTGAAATGTCGCAGGAGGAATTCACGACCTCCGAAGCCTGTATGTGCCGCAGCGCGGGGCATTGCGCCGTAATGGGAACAGCTTCCACAATGGCGTGCATGGTGGAGTCACTGGGGTTAACCCTGCCTGAAAACGCGGCTATTCCGGCTGCTGATTCGCGTCGCAAAGTATTGGCGCACTTATCGGGAAGAAGGATCGTGCAGATGGTCCATGAGGATTTAAGGCTGTCACAAATATTGACCAAAGAAGCATTTGAGAATGCGATCATGATCAATGCGGCTATTGGCGGCTCTACCAACTTCGTGATTCACCTCCTCGCTATCGCCGGCCGGATCGGTGTGGATCTTACGCTCGACGATTTTAACGATATCTGCGCGCGTGTTCCGCTTTTGCTCAACCTGCAACCTTCGGGTGGTTATTTCATGGAGGATTTCTATTATGCAGGCGGCTTGCCGGTGGTGATCAAAGAGCTGATCGGCAGGTTGCATGACGGGGTAATTACAGCTAATGGAAAAACGATGGGCGAAAACTGTGCAGATGCAGAGTGCTTTGACCCCGAAGTAATCGGCACGCTGGCCGAGCCTATCAAAGACCTGACCGGACTGGCTGTTTTGCGGGGTAACCTTTGCGAAAACGGTGCGGTGATCAAACCTTCTGCATCCCTCAACCCTGACTTGATGCAGCACCGGGGAAAAGCGGTCGTTTTTGAAGATATAGATGATTACAAACACCGGCTCGACGATCCGGAGCTGGATGTAGATGAAAATAGCATTCTGGTACTTAAAAATGTTGGCCCGAAAGGTTACCCCGGTATGCCGGAAGTAGGTAATATGTCGCTGCCGAAGAAGCTCCTGGCGAAAGGTGTGATTGATATGGTCCGCATTTCTGACGGACGAATGAGCGGTACCGGTTTTGGAACGGTTGTTTTGCACGTTTCTCCCGAAGCCGCTGTGTGCGGTACGCTTGCATTGGTCCGTGACGGGGATTTTATCGAACTCGATGTTGCTAACAGACGGTTGAATCTGGAAGTGTCACCGGAAGAGCTTGAAATCAGACGGCGCGACTGGCAGCCGCTCGATCTGGGTTATAAACGCGGCTATGTAAATCTGCATATTAACCACGTTTTACAAGCGCACGAAGGCGCGGACCTTGACTTTCTGAAAGGCGGTTCAGGAGATAAGGTGACCAGAGATTCGCATTAAGCAGAGTGGTTTTTGATTTAGGTAAAATGAACAATAATCTTTTTGAAAATCAGGTAGCGATTGTCACTGGCGCAGGCCAGGGTATCGGCTTTGAAATTGCACGCCAACTGGCAGTCCAGGGTGCGTGTGTGATTTTGAATGATACTGATAAAGCACTTGCTTCAGAAGCTGCAAAGAAAATCCGTAACAAAGGCGGCGAGTGCGTCGCCTTTGCCGGAGATGCTTCCAATCCTGAGATGATCGAAGGAATGGTTGATGAAGCTGTCAAATGTTTCGGCAAGCTCACGATTGCGGTAGCCAATGCAGGTATCACCTTATTCGGCGATTTTTTTGAGTATCCCGCCAATGATCTGCGGCGAGTGTTGGAAGTGAATTTAATGGGTTCTTTCCTGCTTACACAGGCAGCTGCCCGACAAATGCGGAAACAAAAATCGGGAGGTCGCATTTTATTAATGTCATCCGTCGTAGGCCACCAGGCGCACCAGTTTTTAGCTGCTTATGCGATGACAAAGGCAGGGTTAGAAATGCTGGCTAAAAATCTGGTTCTTGAACTTTCGCCTTTTGGAATTACAATCAATGCGGTTGCGCCGGGAGCGACTATGACGGAGCGGACAATGGCCGAGGATCCTACCTACCCCAAAATCTGGTCGTCGATCACTCCGATGGGGCGGCCTGCTATTTGTGAAGATATTGCTAATGCAGCCTTATTCCTGCTTTCGCCACATTCAGGACATATTACAGGGCAAAGCATTGTGGTAGATGGCGGGTGGACGTCTGTAAGTCCATTGCCTGATCTCAGCAACCTGGATCCTGTCAAACAGTAAAATCAATCTTCCAGATTACCCGAGAATAGCTGCGCTTCCAGATCTTCAATATTCCCGTCTTTAGAAACAAAAAGCTCTTTCGGCCTTACCGGTGAAGTAGGATTGGCTGTCATAAAATTCCTGTATTGCTCGTCAGAAATGATCTTCAATGCCAGTGCGCGTTTGAGCACCATTGGAAAAGGTACCTTGAAATAGCCTGCAATATCGGAAGCAAGTGAATCAGGGATTTTGTAAATATCATTCCTGAAAAAGCTTTCCACTTCCTTATAAGGCAGAAGTGCCTCAAAAATTAGCTGCTCAGAGCGGGCAGCCAGCGAAGTGGTGCTGGAATACAAGGTATGAAGGCCGAGCGAGACAGTCAGTAAATGAATGTGGTAATTACGCTCATTGATCTCCGATGCCGCATTTACAAACACCCAGCCTTTTTGTCTGTAAATAGCAGAAAAACCTTTGAATGCGGGATCAACTTTATGTAGCTGCGCTATTTTAATACCCTCAGGATAAGGCAGCTTATGGCCTATCTGATGCACGATATCCTGTGCGTAGGAGATATCCGCAGCTTCTCCGGCGGGTTCGATCATCCAGTCACCATTAACGAGCTCATCAAAAAGCCGGGTACCCAAGCGCTGGCTTTCGACTTGTCCCAGATGCAGGACGATCCGGTTACCACGAACCGAGAAATCTAAAGGAAGCTGATTCTTAGGTTGCCTTTTTGCCATTTGCTGATCTTGTTGAGGTGAGAACTTCAAAGATACGTCCTTCGATTTTTCACTGCAATAACTACGACGAATTATCTCCAGTTCAGGGTATTCAAAAGTTGCAGCATGTCTTTTTGCAGATAGCTGATCACAGGTGCCAGGGAGTCGTTTTTGGTAGCAGTTGGGAAATAAATGGCGCCGCGCAAAAAATGCTTGGTACTATCTGTTGTGTAAAACTGATACGGACTCGGCACATCGCCTTCGATTTTAAACATTATTGCTGTACGACCGGTTTTACTCAAAACCTTTTGCTCCTGAATGGAGGATGCCCGGATCTGGTGCTTTCCTGTGAGCTTATAACTATCGTCAATGTAGGATTTCAGCCTTGAAGGATCACCTTCAAGCGATTTGTAAGTCAGCTGGATATTCGCGTTTAATGCAGGATAGTTGATAAAAATCCAGTCTTTTTCCGCAATGGAAAAGGTATCGGGCTCTACTCTGGCAAAAGTGGAATATTGAAAAGTATAAGGATGCAGCTCCGTTAATTGCTGATACTGATGAGCCGGCAAGTCAATGCGATTGAAACCTTTCGGCTTGGGAGCAAAAGAAGATTGCTGCTCTTTACCGCAGGAAACGAGAAAAAGGCTGAAAAGCGCCGCAAAAAGAAGGGGTAACTGCTTTAACATATAAATCAAATCCGACAATGCTGATGCGCAAAGCTAACGAAAACGGGTATATATTATTTTCACTGGATTTGTGTAAACAAGAAAGCGAAACCATTTACGGGCTTCGCTTTCTTTATCGTATTTGTTAAAGCAGTTATTCAACTGTGACAGACTTGGCGAGATTCCTTGGCTGATCTACATTCCTGCCACGCATGACCGCAATGTAGTACGATAAAAGCTGCAACGGGATCACGGAAACAAGCGGCGTAAGTATCTCGTGCGTTTCCGGAACTTCGATCACAAAATCTACCATTCCCGGGATCAGCGTATCGCCCTCGGTAACAATGGCGATCACGCGGCCTTTCCGCGCCTTTACCTCCTGAATATTGGATACGATCTTCTCGTAGGAACTATCCTTCGTCGCCAGAAAAACGACCGGCATATCTTCGTCGATCAATGCAATCGGTCCGTGCTTCATTTCAGCAGCAGGGTAGCCTTCTGCATGGATGTATGAAATCTCTTTCAATTTCAGCGCGCCTTCCAGCGCGACCGGAAAGTTAAGTCCGCGGCCCAGATAAATGAAGTTGCGTGCATAGGTGAAAATGAATGCGATCTCTTTGATCTTAGATGCGTTCTCAAACACTTTCTCGACTTTGTCAGGAATGTTTTCCAGCTCAGTCAGCAATTGCCGGAATACTTCTTCCGATATCGTGCCTTTTTGTTTTGCGGTAGCTAATGCAATTAATGTAAGTACCGTCACTTGTGCTGTAAACGCTTTGGTACTTGCCACGCCTATCTCCGGCCCGGCGTGTGTATAGGCACCTGCATGCGTAGCCCGCGCAATCGACGAGCCAACTACATTGCAAACCCCGAAAATCGTAGCTCCTTTTGATTTGGCCAGTTCAATCGCTGCGAGTGTATCCGCCGTTTCACCCGACTGGGAAATGGCAATCACAATGTCGTTTTCTTTGATAACCGGATTTCTGTACCGGAACTCGGAAGCATACTCCACTTCCACATTGATCCGGGCAAGCTCTTCAAAAAGATACTCCGCCACCAATCCCGCGTGCCAGGAAGTGCCGCAGGCAACGATCACGATCCGCTCCGCCTGGGCGAGCTTATCGAGATGGTTACTTAATCCTCCGAGCTGCAAATGCGCGTCGCTTGAACGCAGTCGACCCCGCATACTGTCGGCAATGGAACGCGGCTGTTCGAATATTTCTTTAATCATGAAATGGTCGTAGCCGCCTTTTTCAATGGCTTCGAGTTCCATTTCCAGCTTCTGGATGTAAGGAATTGTCTCGGTATTATCGAGATTTTGGATGCTCAGCTTTCCGTCACGTACTACCGCAACCTCATAGTCATCGAGGTAAACCACGTTTTTGGTGTAGGCTATAATGGGCGTTGCGTCCGAAGCGAAAAAGTATTCCTCCTCCCCTATTCCAATTACCAGCGGACTGCCTTTTCGCGCGGCGATCAGTTGTCCGGGCTGATCCTCCGACATTACTACGATTGCATACGCTCCCACTACTTCTTTCAGCGCCAGCTTTACGGCAGATTCAAGCGAGTCGCCGGTTTCGGCCTGGATATCTTCAATAAAATGAATGAGAACTTCTGTGTCAGTTTCACTCTGGAATGTATGTCCCTTGCTGATCAGGTTTTTCTTAATTGCGGCGTAGTTTTCAATGATCCCGTTATGAACAACAGCAAGCTTGCGGTTATTGGAAAAATGCGGGTGTGCGTTCACATCGTTAGGTTCTCCGTGGGTAGCCCAGCGGGTGTGCCCTATCCCGATAGTCGCATTCAGCTCTTTGCCCGCCAACCCGGCTTCCAGCTCGGAGACTTTCCCTTTCTTCTTGTAAATATTCAATTCACCATTTTCAAGCAAGGCAACACCAGAGCTGTCGTAACCCCGGTATTCCAGTCTTTTAAGGCCTTTCAAGATCAGGGAATAAGCTTTCTTATTTCCAACATAAGCCACAATTCCACACATAGTTTTTTCAATTTTGGTTAAAGTGTATGTCAACTTGGAACGCAAATAAAGAGCAATACACCTTTCCTAACAAGCTTATTTTAAGTTAAATACTGGAAATTATCCAATTTAAACGGAGTGCTCGAACACATTGAAACAATGAAGAAACGATCCCGTAAGGCACAAAAAAAACCGACAATTCGAAAATTGCCGGTTTCAGTAACTGTTATATGCTAATCAGCTCATCAGATCAGTGTACAAGTTGTAATATGATTCAGAGAAGTTTTCATCCTGCTCGTTCAGCTCTACACGTTTCGGTGCATTGTTGAAGATTTCATTCAAACTATCACTGCAGCTATCGTCAGCTTTCAAGACTGCATCTGCATAAGCACAACCGATTTTAACGAATCCTTCAAAATCAGCAGAATGTAAATGGGCCAAAGCCTCGTCACTTACATCCATTGCTTTTGCCTTGCTCTGCAAATCTGCATCAAACTTGTAATCAAAAGCATTGTTGTGAACCGTAAACACACTTTTCGTATCCTTAAACATCGGATCGTTGCGGTAAGTGGTTTTCAGGTAAAGCGGAATCAGGGCGGTCATCCAGTCATTACAGTGTACTACGTCCGGAGCCCAACCCAGTTTTTTAACTGTTTCCAAAACACCCTTGCAAAAGAAAATTGCACGCTCGTCATTGTCATCGAAAAAGTTGTTCTCTTTATCAAAGAACACAGATTTACGGTGAAAATAATCATCATTGTCAATGAAATACACCTGCAGCTTGGCATTAGGGATTGAGGCAACTTTGATGATCAGTGGCTTTTCTTCATCTCCTACGGTAATGTTTATTCCTGACAGTCGAACTACTTCATGAAGCCGGTTTTTGCGTTCGTTGATAAGACCAAATCTCGGAACTAGAATCCTGATTTCTGCACCTCTTTCCTGCATTGCCTGTGGGAGCTTTCTTACGTAATCGGCAACATCAGTGGTCTGGAGGAAAGGATTGATTTCACTGGCTACATATAAAATTCGTAGTTTCTCCATAGATCTTTTAGCAGTTTGTGAAAAAAAGTTTTGCAAAATTATACAAAAAAAATCGCATTTTCAAAAGATATTCCAAACTAATTGTCATATTGCGCTCAGTTTGGGAAGTCTATTTCCAAATATTTCGCTTTCTCACTTCCGGTTTCATTCTGAGATATAAAGCACTTTGACAAGCAGGGTTACTCCCTCCGAATTTCAGTTTTCCATGGAAGTATTTACTTCGATCTCCAACCTTAGAAAGTACCTCGTTCAGCAAGTTCAACAACAGCAAAAAATAGGGCTTGTCCCCACAATGGGCGCATTGCATGAAGGTCATATTTCATTGATACAGGCTTCAAAAGCCGATAACGATGTGACAGTCTGCAGCATCTTCGTCAATCCTACCCAATTCAACAATCCCGAAGATCTTTTGAAATATCCGCGGACATTGGAAGCCGATTGCGCAATGCTTGAAGCTGCCGGCTGCGATGTTGTATTTGCTCCGTCAGCAGAAGAAATGTACCCCGAGCAGCCTATGCTGAAATTCAATTTCGGCGCGCTGGAAACGGTAATGGAAGGTGCTTCGCGGCCAGGGCACTTCAATGGTGTCGGGATCGTGGTTTCAAAGCTCTTTCATATTGTAAAACCCTATCGCGCCTATTTTGGTCAAAAGGACTTGCAGCAGGTCGCAGTGGTCAGCAGAATGGTTGCGGACCTGGGTTTTGACCTGGAACTTGTTATAGCACCTACAGTCCGCGAAGCCGACGGACTGGCGATGTCGTCAAGAAACCGCAGGCTGAATGAAGAAGAAAGACACATTGCGCCACACATTTTCCGGATCATGGAATCAGCGAAAAATGCCCTGCTTAAAGGAGAAAGTGTTTCAGAGGTTATTAAAGAAGCGAAACAGGAGTTTTCAGCTGTCGATGCATTTAGGCTGGATTACTTTGAAATAGTGGATCTATCCGATTTGCAACCCATCGACATAATTGGAAGTAAGGGGAATAACGCAATATGCGTAGCAGTATTCCTGGGGCCGGTGCGGCTTATTGATAATTTGGTGTTTTGAAAATAGTTGGTCACCCTGGGCCAGACTTGTCACCCTGAGCGGAGTCGAAGGGGCGCTACCGCCTGTGAGTAGCGTCCCTTCGACTCCGCTCAGGGTGACAAAGCATAGCATAAAGGCGGCACGTATCAGGTACGTGCCGCCTTTATGTGAAATGAACATACTGCAACCTAGCTTCCCAGCTTCCAGTCGCCGCGGTACTGGCGCTTTACGAACTGGTTTGCTTCGTCGAAGTTGGTTACTTTCATATTTGTACCATCCCATAGCAGCTTCTTGCGGCCTGGATAGTCAAAACCTTTGCCATCTGCTTTGGCTTTGCGCAGGTTGTAGCTGCGGATACCAAGGTTACCCATAATCACAGTTTCAGTCAATGGACCTGCGTAGTCAAATGAAGAGGTAAGCGCTTTGTGCTCCTTGCTGTTGAAGCCAGCCTTGCAAGCGTCAGACCAGGAAACATGGTGACCGAACTCCGGCATGGTGGTGTATTTGTTTCCGAAATCACCCTGCTTGTATTGCAGCTTGGTTCCGTCTTTCAGATATACTTTTGGATCGATACCATACGTACCGCAGGTCATTACACCTTTTTCACCGATCAGCAAAACACCATTGCTGCTGTCGGGCTCGCCTAGCGGATCGTTTGCAGGGATAATGTCCGGGTGGAATGGGCGGAGACCGCCATCGTGCCAGGTTAATGTTACTTCTGACTTATTTACCTTGTTGGCAGGGAATTTCAATTGCACCCTTGAAGATGGCGGGCAGCCTTCAGGAATGTACTCAGGAGTCCAGTCTTTGATAAACACCTGCCCCACGCTGCATTCCAGCTCGGTAGGGTAACCCAGCCCAAGCGTACGGAACGCCGGGTCGATCAGGTGACAGCCCATATCGCCTAATGCACCTGTACCGAAATTCCACCAACCTCTCCATTTGAACGGGTGCCAGGCCGGATTATAATCAACCCAATCCGCACATCCTACCCAAAGTTCCCAGTCGATATCAGCAGGAACAGGGAATTTTTCGGTTGGAACCGGAATTCCTTGTGGCCACACGGGACGGTTTGTCCAAACATGCGCTTCATGCACATTTCCGATCAAACCTTTATTAAACCATTCTTTCATCTGGTTCTGCGCCGGGTTAGAAGCGCCCTGATTTCCCATTTGGGTCACAACTTTGTATTTCCTGGCTGCTTCTGTGAGCATACGCGCCTCATAAATGTCGTGCGTCAAAGGTTTCTGAACGTAGACGTGCTTGCCTCTCTGCATTGCGGCCATTGCGATTATGGCGTGCATATGATCAGTAGTGGAAACAGTTACCGCGTCGATATCCTTTCCCATTTCGTCGAACATCTTCCTGAAATCCTTGTACTTCTTGGCTGTCGGGTGCAGTTCAAAATTCTTCTTTGCCTGACCCCAGTCTACGTCGCAAAGTGCTACCAGGTTTTCGGCGCCTTTGTTCCATGCATTATTGGTGTCCGAAAAGCCTTTTCCTCCGACACCTACGCCAGCTATATTCAGCTTGTCGCTTGGTGCCCGGTAGCCTTTACCCAAAACATGTCGCGGGACTATAAAAAAGCTACCAATTGCTGCTGCCGTAGTCTTTTGTAAAAAGTCCCGGCGGTTTACATCTTTTGGTTTATTTTCTGTACTCATCGGATATTTAAGAAAAATAAGGTGATAATATAAGTAAAGCAAAGTGGCTCGGAATATTACTTCAAGACCTTGGAAAAATGGCACGTTCAAACGAGTAGAATTGAGGGAGCGGCTGCATAGGATGCGGGTGGAACCGTAAACCGGACCCTGATGTTTTGAGGACTGCGCATTATTCCTGTAACTTTGGGCAGTAATGCATTCTTTTTTATCTCGACTTATAATACCGGGTAATGCAAATAACAGTAATGAAATCCAAGATTCACCGCGTGAAGGTGACTCAGGCAGAATTGAATTATGTTGGCAGTATCACCATCGACGAAGACCTGATCGATGCTGCCGGACTTATTGAAAATGAACAGGTTCACATTGTCAACAACAACAATGGCGAACGTTTTGTAACCTACGTAATCAAGGGAGAAAGAGGATCAGGTATGATTTGCCTGAATGGAGCCGCCGCACGCCGCGTGCAGATCGGAGATATCATCATCATTATTGCTTATGGATCAATGAGCCAGGAAGAGGCCAAAACCTTCAAGCCGATGATCGTTTTCCCCGACCACAACAACCATCTGGTGAGCTAATCCAGCTCCCGGCACCACATAAACAGCAGCTATGAAAAATGTTCTACGTTACACCATTTCGCTGGTTTTGGCCGGCGGATTGATCTGGTTTGTATTTAAAGATATTAATCTGGCTGAAATGCTGGACCGGTTTGCCAAATCGGATTGGCGCTGGATAGCCGTTTCCTGCTTTTTTCTTCTTTGCGCCCACGTTACCCGCGCCTGGCGGTGGAGCATGTTAATGGAGCCGCTCGGCCATAAACCGCGCATTGTCAACAGCTCGGTCTCTGTTCTTACCGGTTATTTTGCCAATTATATTGTTCCGAGAATGGGTGAAGTAACACGTTGCGGAACATTGTACCGACTGGAACGCATTCCTGTAAACCTCAGCTTCGGGACAGTAGTCGCGGAGCGTATTTTTGACGTGATTATCCTGGTTCTGCTGATCGGCCTGAACTTCATTTTAGAATTTGATCGGCTCAGTACATTCTTTACCGATTTCTTCCAAAGCAAAGTCGCAGGCGGAAATGGAGGCTCGGGCAGCGGGATGCTGCTGGGTATCCTGGTCGGTGGATTGGTGCTCGTTGTCTTACTTGCAATTTATCTTTATAAAAACCTCACTCTCAGATCGAAGCTCCAGCAGAATGCATTGGTCGCTAAAATCGTCCAGTTTGCACAAGGTATGCTGGAAGGGTTGCTGAGTATCCGCAAGCTGCGCAATCCCGGACTTTTCATTTTAAGTACATTGATGATCTGGGTGCTCTACTACTTCGTCTCGTACGTACTTTTCTTCTGCATTCCCGAAACTTCCGATCTTGGCCCCCTTGCCGGATTGACGCTACTGGTGGTAGGCGCAATTGGAATGACCGCTCCTACGCAAGGCGGAATTGGCGCATATCACCTGCTGGTGGGCAATGTAATGATCCTTTACGGACTGTCGCAAAGTGACGGGATAACCCTCGCAACATTTATTCACGGGGCTCAGATGCTCTTTATGCTGGCCGCAGGTGCATTAGCATTTCTTTTTGTTTTATTAAAAAACAATAAAACAGTAGATGAACCTGAGCAGGTATCGGCTTGATTCAATGATTGAATGACTGAATGATTGAATAATTGCTACTAAGTGACGTAATGACCACATGACGGAACGCAAGTGAATAATGCCTTGTAATAGTCTGGGATAATGTAAAATCAGTATGATGATTGTACATTCATTTTCCGGCATTTAACACCTTTTATACCCTATGAACCTTACTGAGAGCAAAATCCTGAGACTGGAAGAAGCAATCCCTACCGTAGAATCATGGCAGCGTGCCGGACAGAAAGTTGTTTTCACCAACGGCTGTTTCGACATTGTGCATCTGGGACATATTGACTACCTGGAAAAAGCACAGGCGCTGGGTGACAAACTGGTGCTCGGGCTGAACACCGATGCTTCGGTAAGCAGACTGAAAGGTCCATTGCGACCGGTCGTAAATGAGTATGCCCGCGCAAGGTTAATGGCCGCACTTTCATTCGTTGATGCTGTCATTTTGTTCGACGAACCGACGCCTAGTCAGTTGATTGAGGCTGTAAAACCTGACATTTTGGTCAAAGGAGACGATTATACCGTTGAAACCATTGCTGGCGCGGATTTTGTTTTAGCTAATGGAGGCGAAGTAAAAACGATAGCTCTTGTCAAGGGTTACTCAACTACGGCGCTGATAGAGAAAATAAAACAAGGATATAAATAGGAAAAGCTATGATGGGTGCATATGTAATCGGTATTGTTGTAATGCTTGTAAGCTTGTACGTCCAGTGGAGGCTGAAAAGCAAGTTTGAAGAATACTCGCAGGTAGGATTAAGCAACGGAATGAGCGGAAAGGAAATCGCTGAAACTATGCTTCGTGAAAATGGTATCTACGATGTTCGCGTATTGTCTGTTGAAGGAAAGCTAACCGACCATTATAATCCTCAGGATAAAACAGTTAACCTGAGCCCGGATGTATTTTACGGCCGGAGTGTAGCTGCCGCCGCAGTGGCTTCCCACGAATGCGGGCACGCGGTGCAACATGCTACTGCTTATAAATGGCTGCAATTCCGTTCGCAAATGGTTCCGTTCCTGAGCATTGCTTCACAGTATATGCAATGGATTATTTTGATCGGTATTTTGCTGATCAATACAACTGTTCTGCCACTTACAATCGGCGTTGCGTTATTTGCTGCAACAACCCTTTTCAGCTTTATCACATTGCCGGTTGAATATGATGCAAGTAACCGTGCTTTGGCGTGGATACAGAAAAACAGGATTGTTACAGAAAGAGAATATGTACTATCAGCCGATGCATTGAAATGGGCTGCAAGAACATATCTGGTAGCTGCTATCGGTTCTTTGGCTACATTACTTTACTATGTGAGCTTGCTGATGGGGCGCAGGGACTGATGCTTGTAACTAGTTAGTCAAATATTTGTCACACTGAGCGGAGTCGAAGTGCATGCACTTCGACTCCGCTCAGTGTGACAAAAGAAGACAATGCAACTTATTAACAACAAGAAAAGGCTGGGAAACTTTGTTTCCCAGCCTTTTCTTGTTACTTCTTCTTTTGGTTCCAGTATACTACTACATTGTGGGTAGCGCGGCCGGAAGCTACGATATCCAGGTCGCCGTCACCGTCGAGGTCAGTAGCCAGGAGATCTTCGCAGGCAATTTTGATTTTTTCGTCTAATGTGTATTCCTGCCACTTTTTACCTTCCGGATCGGATCCTACAAAAATCCGTACACCTGTTTCTCCCAGCACATTCGGGTTACGCCAGCCCATCACCACCTGGTCGCGGCCCTGCCCAAAGAAATCTCCGCAAGCCAATGCGTGTCCTTCCTTGATCTTGTCTGTCAGCACAGTGCGGTTATCTTTCGAATACACAACCAGCGAACTTCCGTGCATTGGTTCGATCGTTGCTGTGAAAAGTTGATTTTTGCCCAAACTGCCCGTCCTGATCTCTCCTACTCCCTGATCGGCTACCATCCAGTTACCCGAAGGCGCCCAACCATCGGCTCCATTTAAAAACACCTGAACACCTTCTTTTCCCGCCACTGAAAGTCCCAGAATGCGCCCGGGTACTTCCATTGGATGCATATTGTGCGTCATATGCATGTTGGTTTCCAGCAAATCGAAACCCCATATCCCTTTTCTGTTTTCCGGAACATCGAATAATATCATCTTGACCCCGGCTCCTACTCCGCCTGCATTACCTTCTCCGTGCAGTGGCAGAACAGCCAGCTGAAAATCTCCTTCGGCCTTTTTAACCCACTGCATCCGGTGAATTGTTACTTCATGGTGCAAACGGACCGGCTCCCACATTTGGGTGCGGTCTTCCGGTGCCGACAAATAGAAAACCGCGCCCGATTCTCTCAGATTTTTTGTCTCAGAAGGATTCCATTGCGCGCCTACCGCTACCTCCACTTTTCCGTCACCATCAATATCCCTGGCGGCAATGCATACATTATCCTGCTCGGTCAGATCTTTTGCAATCACATATTTCGACCAGCTGCCTTCTTTATTACCAGGATTTTTGTACCAGACAATCTCCTTCTTATCAGCGAGCAAAATGTCTGTTTTTCCATCCCCGTCCACATCGCCGGCGGCCACTCCATACCCAATACTTATTTTATCGTCGATAACCTGCCCATTGAATGTAGCGGTTTGCGAAAATGCGTTTGCGCCATTCAGTAAAGTTGCCCAGACCAGTAGTTGTTTCTTCATCCCTTTTTGAAATAATCCACGATTCAGCGGATACAATTTTTAACCTATTTTTTCACAATATACTTCAAAATGAACTGGACGGTCAGTGAATAAAGACTTTTTTGTGCGGCTTTGCGCCGCTTTGCATACTTTTGTGAATTAAAGTGAATCAATTTATTCTACATGAAAACAGTCCCATTGCATCAGCTCCACGTCGGATTAGGCGCTAAAATGGTCCCATTTGCAGGTTTTGAAATGCCTGTGCGTTACTCATCTGATTTGGACGAGCACCATACTGTAAGAAATAACGTGGGTGTTTTTGATGTGTCCCACATGGGAGAGTTCCTTGTTAAAGGTCCCAAAGCACTGGACCTGATTCAGAAAGTATCCGCCAACGACGCAGCTGCATTGTTTGACGGAAAAGTACAGTACAGCTACTTACCCAATGAAACCGGCGGTGTTGTGGACGATCTGCTGGTTTACCGCATGGAAGAAGACAGTTATCTCCTGGTTGTGAATGCATCCAATATCGAGAAAGACTGGAACTGGATCCAGAGCCATAACAGCGAGGGAGCTCAAATGGAGAATATTTCCGACGCTACCTGTCTCTTTGCCGTACAAGGTCCTAATGCAACAGCTACTTTACAAAAGCTGACTACCCTTGATCTTGCTGCGATGGATTATTATACCTTCAAAACAGGAGAAATGGCGGGTATACAGGATGTAATCATTTCTGCAACGGGCTATACCGGCGCTGGCGGTTTTGAGATTTATGTTAAAAATGAATCCGCCGAGGCAATGTGGAAAGCGATATTTGAAGCAGGTGCAGAATTCGGCATTAAACCGGTCGGACTCGGTGCCAGGGATACATTGAGGCTGGAAAAGGGTTTCTGTCTTTACGGAAATGATATAGATGATCAAACTTCTCCTCTGGAAGGCGGATTGGGGTGGGTTACCAAGTTTACGAAAGACTTTATCAATTCGGAAAACCTCAAAGCTCAGAAAGAAGCGGGCCTGAAAAGGAAGCTTGTTGGTTTTGAAATGATTGACCGGGGTATACCAAGAGGACATTACGAGCTCTGCGATGCAGCAGGTAACAAGCTTGGAGAAGTTACTTCCGGTACCCAGTCACCTACTTTACAAAAAGGGATCGGAATGGGATACGTGCCCACAGAATTTGCGAAAGCTGATTCGGAAGTATTTATAAAAGTCAGGGAAAAGCTCTTGAAGGCGAGAATTGTAAAACTGCCTTTTGTAAAAAACTAAACAAAAAAATCAGCACCTGTTTTCAGAATGAAACAACTTGACGTTTGTCTTACCCCCGATCTGCTCCATTTACATAAGCTTGATAATTCAATTGTAGTAGTTGCCGACATTTTTCGCGCGACATCCTGTATGGTTACGGGGCTTGCCTATGGTGTAAAAAGCATTACGCCCGTCGCGACTATAGAAGAATGCAAGCTTTTACAGGATAAAGGCTTTATAGCTGCCGCCGAGCGCGATGCAAGGAAAGTGGAGGGTTTCGACCTTGACAATTCCCCGTTCAGCTTTATGAATGAGCGGCTGATCGGCTCTGAGGTAGCAATGACGACGACCAATGGAACGTTATCCATTTCAAAGGCAAAATCTTCCGCAGTGAAAGTGATGATCGGGTCGTTCTTAAACCTGGGTGCTCTTGCCAATCATCTCAGATCAGAACCTTACGATGTTCTTGTACTTTGTGCAGGCTGGAAAGGCCGGCCAAACCTGGAGGATACATTGTTTGCAGGCGCGCTTGCTGATGCGCTGAAAGAGCAGTTTATGCTGCTGGAAGACGGGACCTTAATGGCGCAGCGACTTTACGATCAAAGCAGGGACAACCTGCTGGCGAGTGTCTCCAATTCATCTCACGTTCGCAGGCTGCAGCGTTTGGGAATCCAGAAAGACATTTCGTACTGTTTGCAGAGAGATCTTTACGATGTAGTCCCGGTACTCCGCGGAAGTACATTGGTTTCAATGAATTAGAAAATAAAAACCTATACATGCTCCGGTTTATCGCTTTACTGTTTTTTGGTTTGATGTTCGTCTGCACGCAGGTGGATGCCCAGAAAAAAACCACGTCGCCCAGAAAGACAATCTTACCACCTAAAAAGAAGGCGACCACTCCGGCAACAAAACCGGCAGCTGCTGCTCCTGATACTTTGCCGAAAGCGACGAGGGTAACTACACCTTTGAGAGATTCTGTCCAGACAAATACCAATGCAGGACAAGATACCACGAATGCTGCCGATCTTTCTACGGAGGCAACACCGGATAGTCTCACGGAGCGGGCATTAGACGAGAAGGTTGAAAAACTTGAAAAAGCACGCGGCGACAGTCTTCATTCATTTACGATAACAATTGGAGACATTTCCTATTTGTCGGTTTGTCCAGGCACTACAATTGAAATTCCTTTTACAGTAAGCGGCCCGTTTGACGAAGCCAATACTTACCTGGCACAAATGATTGATGCTTCGGGGAAAACGGTACCTATTTCGCTGCCGGTTAAGAAAAGCCCGGTAAAAGCAGTTATTCCTTCTTACAAGATTGGCGGTGAAGTGTATCGCCTGCAAATTGTCAGTTCCATTCCGGTTATAAGAAGCCAGGAGGTACCAATCAGGTTATTGCAGACACCTACCGCCCGCATCGACTTCCTGGATGGAAGCCAGACCACCAGAACAATGCCCGGCCAGGAAGTGCAGCTTCGGGTGCACCTTACCGGAACCGCGCCCTGGTCTTTCAGACTTTCGGACAGCACTACGATTTTAAGCACGCTTTCGAATCCGCATTATGTGTCTGTGAAGCCAAAAGAAGTGAAGGCTTACAGGATCTCGGGTGTGGCCAATGCTTGCGGGAGTGGTGTTACGTCGGGTGAGGCTATCGTGAATGTAAACAACAATCCTGAGCCAAAACTGGAATTGAAAGAAGCCGAAAAAATAGCGCGGCTATGCGGCGGGGTTCCATTCCAGGTTCCATTCAATGCAACGGGCAAGTTTAAGGAGGGTAATAAGTTCGTGGTGCAAATTGCAGAGCGCACAGGTGCATTCAAGACAATTTCCGCCCCGGATACCACTGGTTTTATCACTGCCGAAATACCGGCTACCTACAAACCCGGAGAGTACAAGCTGCGGGTTGTTTCCTCGGCACCATACCTAGTTACACAAACAGCCAATGTATCCATTGTTTCTCCCACAGTAGCCACGCTTGAAAAGGATTCGCTCCGGTTGGGTGAAAATGAAACCGGTGAACTGACTGTCAGATTTACAGGCGGCGGGCCTTGGTTCGTGCTGTTATCAGATGGTACTTATGAGAACAATATTCAGGAATCACCCGCAAAAATCAAGGTGAAACCTTTATACGATACCAATTACCAGATCACGTCTGCGGGAGGACTTTGCGGAGTGGGCAAATTCTCGGGAAGTGCGAAAATATCTGTAAAAATGCCCCCCGCCAGCATTACGCTGGAAAAGCTACCCCAGAATATGGTTTGCGCAGGCTCGACCATTGAACTCCCTTATAAAACCGAGGGACGCTACAATGCCGGCAACAAGTTTACAGTGCAAATGACCGATAAGTCGGGACGTTTTGTAAACCTCCCAACTACTATCACGCCGACGGCGATGAAAGTAAAAATCGCAAATGCAGCAGCGGGAGACACCATCAAGACCCAGAAAATCCGGATTGTATCCAGCTCACCAGCGGTTTCAAGCGCCATTGAAGAGATTGACGTAGTTGCACCTGACCGCGCAATCGGCGAAGTTTCGGGAAGAGGCGCCATCTCCGCAGGAAGAACAACCAGAATACAGCTGAAATTTAAGAACGGATTGCCGCCCTGGTCATTCACATTGTCCGACGGAACAGCAATCAATGGAACATTTCTGAACCCATACCTTATTTCGGTTTCACCAACTGCAACCACTGAATACACGATCAGCTCACTCAAAAGCGGCTGCGGCAGTGGTACCGGAAAAGGTTCCGCTGTGATAACGGTTGAATAATCAATCACGATGGACGAAGGGCGAGAGGGGATTGATACCAAAAGGAAACACGCAGACAGATGAAAAATATTCTGGTCACTCTTTGTTTGCTGGGTAACCTTTTGCCCGAGGCCAAAAGTCAGACCATTCCGATCGGACACTGGCAAAACCATTTCAGCAACTTGTCTGCCAGGCAGGTTATGGCTGTTAAAAACCGTATTCTATATAGTACCTACAATGGTTTTTTCAGTCTCGATACTACAACCCGCGAGGTTACAAGTTGGTCGAAGACGGAAGGTTTGCATGATAATGGAGTAAGTGCATTCGCATTTGAGCCTGAAAACAACCTGCTCCTGCTCGCTTACAGAAGCGGCTACATTGATTTCGTTTACCTTGATGAGAATTTAGCACCTGCTGAAATAGCCGGCTGGTCTGTACTGGCTGAAACGGCGGGAATAACAGAAAGTAAGGCCGTTCGTAAGATCGTTTTCAGAGAACAGCTGGCTTATCTGTGTACCGATTTTGGAATTATTGTGCTTGACACTGAAATGCGCCAGGTGAAAGAAAGTTACCGTTATATCGGCGCAGGTGGGATTCAGACAGCAGTGAGAGATCTTGCATTCTCTGCGGATTCGATATTTGCTGCCACCCGCGAGGGTATTCTGGCAGCTTCGATGTCGCCGAGTGTCAATCGTCAATATTTTGCCAATTGGAAGTTGGTCAATGCAAGTGAAAAGGCGATAGCTGTATCCATTTTCAACAATAACCTATATGCTGCATTTTCAGGGAAGGGTGTTTACCAATTGTATAAAGGCAGCTGGCAAACCGTCTTTTCCTCCCCAAGTGAATATTTAAACATTGACACTTCTGAAAATGAAATGCTGGTAACTACTCCCCGCGAGATCGTTTCAATCAACGCGCAAAACAAAGTATCTGTGAAAGTCGATCCGATGTTTAAAGCCCTGGCGACAACCATTCGCGAGAACGGGCGACTGTGGACAGCCGACGGAAAAGCGGGATTACTCACGAATGCAGGGACAAGCTTTCAACCGGTATTACCTGCTCAAACGGATACGACAATCAATGCAAGCCTCGATTCGGTGGTGATCGACTGGGCGGGAACAAGCTGGGCACGTATTCCTGATTATCAGGGCGGCGGCATTCTTGTCAAGAATACCGCTGGTCAGCAACGAATTTTATCTGCTTCAATCGGATCAGGCAGTCTGCCGTCGAACGTGATCAACAGCCTTGCACTGGACTATGAAGACAATGTCTGGTTTGCAAGTGACAAAGGCGCGGGGTACTTTGTGCCTGATAATGTGCTGGACGGCGGGCGCATTGACGCGATCCTTCCCATTTACGGACAACGGAAATTGTTCAGCAATGAAAAATGTACCGCAATTGCCGTGGAGCCGGGCAACAGAAAGTGGATAGCAACTCGGAACGGACTTTACCAATTCAGCGCGGACGGAACGGAGCTTCTGACCATGTTCAACACAGAAAACAGTCCGCTACCTTCCACCGATATTCACGCATTGAGATTTGACCCCGCGCAGGGTTTGCTGTTTGTGGACACTGCAAATGGAATGGTATCTTATCGGAGCGATGCCAGCGAAGCTTCCCAAAACCTTGATCAGGTCACCATTTTCCCTAATCCCGTCCGGCCCGATTTCGGGGGTAAAGTGGGCTTTAAGGGTTTAATGGACGGATCGACGGTGAAGGTAACCGAGCTTTCGGGCAGGCTGATTTTTGAAACGCGGTCACAAGGCGGAACTGCTTCGTGGAACCTGGCTGATTATACCGGCAAGCGGGCGCGGGGCGGGGTTTATATGGTCTTCATTGTATCCGGCGACGGAAGCGATAAACTTGCCGGTAAGCTGGCAGTTATTAACTAATATTTTCTAATTTAATTTTCAGGATATCCTGTTTTCAGGATCTCAGCAGCATTATGATAACCCAGGAAAAACCCCCATACATTGTTGGTATAACAGGTGGAAGTGCGTCAGGCAAAACCTATTTCATGAAGAGCCTGATCGACTCTTTTGGAAAGGATGAAATCACGCGTATTTCCCAGGATAACTATTACCGGCCCATACACGAAATCCCGCGGGATGAAAATGGGGTGGAAAACTTTGACTTACCTGAGACGATAGACCATCATTTGTTTGCCGAACACATTGCTGTTCTCCGGGCCGGCAGAGAAGTGCATCAAAAGGAGTACACGTTCAACAATCCGTTGATCAAGCCGGAAATGCTTATATTTGAACCACGTCCGATCATTATAGTTGAAGGTATATTTGTCTTTTACTTCCCTGAAATTGCGCGGCTTATTGATCTCAAAATTTTTGTTGACGCCAAGGAACACGTTAAAATAAAAAGGCGCATTATTCGTGATAATAACGAACGCGGCTACGATCTAGATGATGTGCTTTACCGCTGGGAGCATCATGTCGCGCCAACTTATGACAAGTTTATATTACCTCTTCGGTCCGAAGCCGATGTTATCATTAATAACAACAACCGGTTTGACACGGGCTTGCAGGTACTGATCGGCTTTTTGAAGGCCAAACTTCAAGAGCGCGTCTAGTCAGTTTGAATCATTTTACAATTAAAATATCCCTCAATGAACACATTTACACACATTGCAAAAAACAGGTCACTTAAAAACTGGGCGTTGATGCTCTTTGCTTCATTGTCACTCGCCGCATGCGATGGCGACAATGCTGAGCCGGTGGATACCTATCAGTATTATCCTCTGGAAGTTGGCCGGTATGCGGTTTACGATGTCCGGGAAGAAGTCTACTCCACAGGCCAGGCTAATCCCGTGATCAAGAGCTGGCAGGAGAAGGACCAAATCGAGCGCGTTAATGTTAATGCAGAAGGTATCTCCACGTACACCTATTCCCGGTCCACCCGAAACAAAGCGGGTGAGTACTGGACGAAAGTCAAAGAGTTTGCTGTTCAGAAATTCCCGGACAAGATCCTGACAAACATTGACAACCAGACTTTCTTTTCAATGGCATTTCCAATTGACACGCGAATGAGCTGGAATGGGAATACTTACAACAATCTGGATAAGGAGGAATACCATTACGAAGATTTCGGGTTACCTGCGAAAGTTGGAGATCAGGATTTCGAGAAGGTATTGAATGTGGTGGAGCGAAATGACAGTTCCATTATCAACAGGTACGTTGGTATTAAGCAGTACGCACTTGGTGTAGGCCTCATTACTGACCTACAAACATCTTTCGAATTCTGTCAGGATGAAGCTTGCATAGGATCTGGCAAAATCGACTCTGGAACCCGAAAAACAAGGAAAATTGTTGAATTTGGAGCAGAATAATCCAGAAATTTCTAGGATTTCCAAACTTTTTCATTTTGTTTTTTCACATTTAATCCCCTCAAAATTTGCATATTAGATTAAAGTAGCTAATTTTACGGCGGATACTGGTAAAAATCATTTTAATCAATTACACATGAGAACAGTGACATCGCACTCTACACAGACAAAAAAGTCTTATCGCAAACCGGTTTTGAACAGATTCGGTAATGTGGCGAAACTAACAAAAGGAAAAATTGGCAGCGCTCAGGATCTAGGTCCAACGTTTGACTTTTCTGAATAGTCTGTAAGTATTTGAGCATTCAAAAAAGTCCGTGAATCAGTTAATGGTTGTTGAGGGAGTAATATCTTTCGAAAACAACATCAACCACACTGAAAACAACCAGTCTGGTACAATTAATTGGGCAAACGGATTTTTAAGATTACAAAAATCAGCTCCGATAAGTAACCTCAGTAAACAGGTTATTTTCGGAGCTAATTTTTTGCATAAACCTCAAAGTGAAATACTGACCCCGGCTGAGGTAGATCTGCCTTCTGAGAACCAATATATCGAGCATCCAGAGCATATTTTGCACGAATTTGAATGGGGTATCTGGTTCAATGAGGTAACACAAACGCTTCACTTAAAGCGTGATATCTTCGGCACTGCTCCTTTTTACTACCTCCACGTCTCCAACCGATTCGTAGCCTTTTCTAATAGCCTGGTCACATTGCTTCAAATGGAAAGCGCCAGAGCTTACCTAGAAGTTGATAAGGCGCGTATTCTTAATTACATCAGCTACCGGAGAGACCAGGCAAGAAGTTATACTGACCGTACTTTCTTTGAAAATATCAGGACAGTACTCCCAGGTCATACAGCCGTTATCAATGCTACGGAAGTAAATTTAGAGCGATACCTCCATTTCTCTCCATCTAAATGGAACAATATCACTACCATTGAAGAGCTCGGCCATACTTTCAAAAAGTTACTTTTCAAATCGGTAGCGAAATCCCTTGAAGGACCGACCGAACCTATTGGTTCCCATTTGAGTGGCGGCTTGGATTCGTCTTCTTTAAGCACTATTACAAATCTGCTGAACCCGGATGCGGAACTGCACACTCTTTATCTGGATACGAAAACAAAGTATTCGGATGAATCTGATTACGCGTCTGCAGTAGCGGATAAAATCGGATCCATTCACCACAAGGTGCCTCCACAAACTAACGATTTCGCGCTTTTCTCGCTTTACACCTCTCTTTACGGGCATCCCGAATGCATGGTGATCAGCCCATCTGCACAGGGAAGCCTGATGAAAAAGGCGGCTGAGTTGGGCTGTAAGTCCCTGCTGATCGGGCACGACGGGGATTCAGTTGTGGGAAGCGGGCTGGAATTGATCAGACAAACTTACGCGAAACGGAATTGGGAAGAACTTAAATCGCTGATCCGGTTACGGATTCAATACACGTCTCTGACCAAGAACTTCCCTCAATGGGATGCTTATAATGATGATAAAAAGTACGAATTGTACAAACGGTCGCTTGTTGTTGAGGAGTTTTATCGTGAGCTAAGACAACTATCTGTAAGCCAGGCGGCAAGTCTCTTACTGACCTCATCCAGTCAAATGAATGTGTCGCTCTGGCACTTCTTCAAGAAGGGAGTCAGCGCTTTTAAGAACAGGCTTTCAAGGATCAGCGGCGATAATCTGCCGACCTCGGTCGCAACGGAATACCTCAACGATGCTGAAATGCAACGCGACTCACAGGAAACGTCCAACCTGCTGAGGGGAGAACTTCCGGAACAATATAAAATGGGGCTTGACGACGTTTTCAATGCACAGTCAATCATAGCCAGTGAACAATTTTTCGCATTAGGGCGCCACTACAACATTGTCAACCTGTTTCCTTTTTACGACAAGGATCTCTTTGAATTTTGCCTGTCAATTCCGATGCGGACGAAATTCGGAGTTGGGTTGGGGCGGCAGCATTTCAGAGAGGCTATGAAGGATCTCTTGCCCGAAAATGTGCGTACCAGGCCACTTAAAGCCAATTTCAGTATCTACGGGAGGCAGGCTGCATTGCGACTGGCTACACAGTCGAAAGCGTTAATGGAAAAAGAGGATAATCCTGTTTGGCAATATGTAGAGAAAAGCAAATTTGAAGAGTGCCTCTCGATCCTTTTTACGGAGGGCTTGCCGGATTATAAACATTCCCGAAGCCAGTTCTTTGTGACCAGGACAATCTCACTTGCCATCTGGCTCAACTGGCTCCGGGAAAACAATCTTTACTGATTACTATCTTGTAAGTGCGATCCGCCCAGTGATCGATTTCTCAGTGTTGCCTGAAAGCTTCACCTGGTAGATGTAAATGCCAGATTTGACATTTTGACGGGGAAGCCAGTACCATTCTTTAATAACCTGCTTCTCAGCACGCTCAGATCCTGAGTCTACCAAAATGCCGTTCAGGTTGTAAATCTTCCAGGTAATTGAATCGTAAACATCCTGTCCAACATTTTCCAGAGCAAACCTCACGTATTCAGATGCCGGGTTAGGACTTGCGATCAATGCACTTCGCTGCACGTTTTCAGGTATCACAAACAGGATCCGGTACGATTTGACAGATGCATTGCCAGAACCATCTTTGCTGCTCACTAACAGTTCATAAGTGCCAGGAATCAGATTATCAAACTGGTAATTAAAGCTCAATGATCGTTCCGAATTTTCTACAATTTCAATCCCACTGGAATGGGCGAGTCTTATAAACTCGCAGGAATCATCCTGACACGATTTAAGAAATATATCGACTAATGATGAGTCCGCAGAAAGCAGACGGTCATCTTCGAGCACAACTTCAATCGAGGGATTTGATGAAACATAATCACCATTCCTGATTGTCCTGCCATCGATCATTACATTCATAATGGGCGCTACAACATCTTTCAAAGGCTCGGTCGGGTAAAAACTCTGATCTTTTGCCCTGTCCCAGTCGATCACCAGATCGGAATAGTTATTCTTCCTGGAAGTTTCGCTGATCGTACTGTCCGGATCTATTCTCACGATAATTCTTGCCAGATCCTTATTGTTGACAACCGCAACAAGCAAAGTATCACGGCTGGCAAATGCATTGACCGTTGCCGACAATGCACGCTTTGTGCCGTCCTTATACTCGTAACTCACCTCCACAGGCACTTTCTGGTCTTTTATGTACCTGCCATGATTTTCAATGATAATGCCGGTAGTGAGGTTAGCCGAATTCCCGATCGATTTATTTTTTTCCTCCGACCGGATAAAGATCGCCTCATCCGCATCAAGTGCGTAATCTGCATTTGCTACACTTACCAATTTCAGGGTGGGATCACCTTGTAGAACGGACTGATGTATGTTCGCTATATCATACTCGTTAGCGCCGGCTTTCAGTACCTTTTCGTTTGCAATCAGCTGTATTTGCCCAATGGATAAGTTGGAAGTTTGTTCATCTGAAAAAATGCCTGCATATAGTTCGTCCAGGTAACCTGTAAGCGGACTTATAAACCCTTCATAAGAATTAGCAATGACAGCAATCGCGCCCTTTTTAGGAGCTATCATCCAATCCAATGACAATGGAGCACGATTGTTGCCCGCACTCGGGCTGGTATTCGTTTTACCGGCGAAGATATTGCCGACACTGCATCCGTTAAAATACATCAATGGGTACTTTCCCGCATTGTCGTAACCACGATCCACATCCGATACATACCCGATATCCGGATCAGTTATAGTGGAACTACCGTGACCGAAAAAGGTAATCATCCCTACACCGGCGTTCACCTGAGGTGTGATATTTACTTTCTCGACCTCCGCCATTGCCTGTTGTTTTGTAAGCGCGATAACCTTGCCACCTACCCTTCCATTCTCAACAGCCGGTCGCTCCCGTTCCAACAAGTTTTTTAGCTGGGTTATTTCAGATACCGATTTCCCACCGCTTAAATGTAATATCTGCTTCTGCCAGCCGCGATCCTCTGCTTTGCTGTGCTCGTACTCTTTTACTTTATCAAGGTAACTTAATACCTGCTCATTTGTAATGGAATGCAGCCTACCGACAGGTATAGCCGCGTTGTCTATGGAAGCGCCTGCAATACCAGACACCAGCAGAAGATCGGAGCCAGGGTACCCAACAGTCGGAACTTCGTCCGGTATTCCTCTCTTCATGCGGTCCACATAAGAAGTGGCAGAACCGATTAGAAAAAGATTCCGGTTTTTGTTTCCATCAGCCAGTATATAGTCCATAAACCCACGTATCCCCAGCGGGCTGGGCTCTCCGTAGTTAAACTGATTATATAGGTCTTTAATATTTGCAACCAACACAGAATGCCCGCCCCCTGCCGCTGAACTGCGGTAAGCGGCGTAAGTCTGTGAGCTGCTAAGCAAATTCTCACTTGTAATTATGATGAATTCAGCTTTTGTACGATCATAGGCTTTGAAATCAACCGTACTGATCTTCGCAGCATCAACAGTAACTACTTCGCTGGTAGCAAGCAATTTCAATTCTTTGCTTGCTTTGCGGGGAACCATTAGATTGGCCGGGTCTCCCGAGATTACTTTTAGTGTATCAGTAATATCGTACAATACAGAACCGGTTGCTAACCCTGCAATATTTAACCGGCTTACACTTTCCTTGGAGGCAGGCAAAGAAAATTCGTATGACTTTTTTGATTGTGCAGATAGCGTTTGTAAATAAGTAACTGTAAAGTAGCCCAGCGAAAACGCCTCGTAAGCCTCATTGCTGGGCGATTTCAATGCAATTACTCCTTTGTTAGCCTGGTCTAAATCTCCCGGTAGAATATCGAATTCAAATTCCGATCCAACGAAATCTCTGCTCGTTATCTTTCCGACTAAACGCAAGTCCTGGGCTGTTTTCCCAATCGAAACCTCCACATTTCGCAGGTTATTACTCCTTCCATGAATAAGCATTTTCAGCCTTGGCCTATTTGTAGCTACATCAATCGGGTTGGTGAGTTGAACGGGATAGGTTACTTGTGTATTTTTCACGACGGCCGGACCTGTGCGACTTGCTCCATCCTCAAAAAAAGAGTTGGACAAATGCGGTCTCAAAGGACTCGGGGTAATGAGAGAGTAGTCTGTTTTAAGAATATAAGGATCTTTCGCGATGTGACTTACCGTGGCAGGCACCTTCATGTCCACTGCCCTCGTAATTGTTTCTGCCCGAAGCGATTTTGAAGTCGAAACAGTAAGAAAATATGCGGTTTCATCCGAATACATACTGAAATAAGGATTCAATCGCGCGCTGTAAGGACGATACAGCAGGGAATCCCTTTTACCTTCATTGGGAACTCCGTAAAATATGATTTCATTGTTGATGATCGAAATAGCTACCTGCTTTCCATAATGCCACAGTTGCAATTTGGCCTGTTCAGAAACGGGAAAGCTGGCTGGCAGAGCCGAAAGCGGCACTTTGTGAATACCTTTTGCACTCACCAGAATTTTGAGATAAGGCTGGTCGTACTTAATCCAGCTGTTATCATAAGACTTGCCCGCCTGCCCAAAGGACAGATTTGCAGTCAGAATAAAAATCAGAAGGGAGATGTTGTAGAGAGTGTGTCGATAGTTCATTTATGATTTTGGTTTATAATAAAGAAGGTATAGCAAATAACGATCTGCTATACCTTCTTTATTATACGTGCATTATTTCTTGATCAATTTCTTGGAATAGGTATCTTCTGCTGTTGTGGTTACCTCCAAAACATACTCTCCGGAAGGCAGGTCGCTTGTATTGATTTGATTCGAAGTCAGACCCTTACGTCTCACTTTTCCGTTCAGGTCAATCAGTTTCCAGCTTTTCATTGAAACTGGCAGGTCAAGCTTGATTTCAGCCTGGTCCGTTGCCGGGTTTGGAGAAATAATGAGCGCGCTTGAAAAAGGTCTGTCAACTGGAACGATCTGCGAAGTTGTTTTTTTACCGTCAACATTCTGTCCATTTTCAACAGTACTCCTGTCTGTCTGAACCAGCCTGTAATAGCTTTTTCCGGAAAGTGGTTTGTTATCATACCAAACATAGCTGCTTGGTGAATCAGTGTCGCCTTTTCCTTCCACGAGACCAACTACCTCAAAATTCTTCGCATTATAGCTTCTCTCAATTATGAAGTGGCTGTTGTTCTTCTCAGAAGCCGTTTTCCAGGTAACTTCAACCGAACTCTCGCCTACTGCTTTTGCATTGAAGTAGCTGAGATCGACTGGCAAACCACCTTCTGTGCTGAACAAGATCTGGATAGCAGGATCTCCGATCAATACCGTCTGATGCAGTTGTGCCCTTCTTTTCTGATAGTCAGCGGCAATTCTCGCATTATCAGCTGACATTCTGTAAGGATTCGGATTGCTTTTTGTTTCGTGAGAAGTAGCCCTTAAAATATTCCCCAATGTCTGGCGGGCTTTATCAGGTGTACCAAAAATCAATGGATAAAGCTCCTGAAGAAACTCGTTGCAGCTTTCATTATAACCTGAGAACGAGTTACCAAATACAGCAATCGCGCCACGGTCCGGGGTTAAAAGCCAGTCAACTGACTGAGGACGTGAAGAGGAAGAGTTCACACTTGTACTTCCAATGTTGTTGCTGAAAATGTTCAGGATATCACATCCATTGTAGTAAATCACCGGGTATTTTCCATTTGTCGCCGTGTAGCCTTTGGCCGCATCAGAAACATAACCGAAGTTATAGTCCGTCTGATAAGGCGCGCTGTGCCCGAAATAGGTGATCATACCTACTCCTGCATTTACCTGCGACGTGATATCAAGTGTCACGGGGATCGTACCAGCCTGTGCAGCGGGCTTTTTATATTCACTTACAACTCCGCTAAACTGGGTTGTAATTCCACTTACAGTAGCAGCAGTAGCCAGGTTACCAGCATGCAGGTTGATTTCTGCGCTGCTTTTTCCTCCGCTCACATGGATTACTTTTCTTCTCCATGCAAGATCCACATTCGCACTCTCGTAAGTCTTCACTTTCTCAAGGTAACCGTGTGCAAGGTCGTAACTTACCGCAGGGATCCTTCCCACCGGAATAGCCGGCACATCTTCCAGCTCGCCACCAAGACCTTCTACCAGCAATACGTCAGAACTCGGGTAACCAACCGTAGGTACTTCGTCAGGCATTTCTCTCACTGCCTTGTCGTTCCTGCCAATAGAAGGTCCCATTAACAACAAATACTTTTGTCTGTCGCCATTTGAAATCATGTAATCAACAAAGCGTCTTATCGCAACAGGGCTAGGCTCTCCGTAGTTGAACTGATTGTAGATGTCGATAATCTTGAACACGCCTGCTTTATACTTCTCGCCCGGAGAACCATTTGTGCGGTATTCCTTAAATTCATCAGCAGCAGCTTCCAGTGTTTTATTGGTGACGATCAGATAGTTGAAATCAGCAGGATTGATATTCGAGAAGCTGATACTGGCTATTTTGGCGTCTGTAACTGTATATGGAGTCTGGTTGGTTGCCAATAAAGTCAGCTGACTGTCATTGATCCTTGAGAATTGCAGGTTATCTGTTGCGCCGATGACCTTCCTTGGTTTGTCCGGATCTGAAATGTCATAAAAAGAAGCTCCTGCCGGTACATTGCTGATACTTACCTTATTTACGGTTCCTGTCGCTGCACCTGGAAACACAAATTCCGCTGCCGCGGCATTCTGCATATTCAGTGTCTGCGAATAGGTTACCTGATAATAGGTAACCGAAAAACTGTCGTAAACCGTTGTACCCCCAACATTCTCCGAGTTGCCGAGTGTTGTAAATCCGAGTACTGCTTTTCCGTTCGCATCCAGATCGTCAGGTTGTACATCAATGGTGAATTCAGCGAAGTAGAAGCCAGGGATGGATACTTGTGTAGCCTCTCGTAATGTAGCGGCGGTTTTCCCAATGTAAACTTTAATCACCCGCGATCCTCCGAATGAAGGGAAGTAACTTCTTCCATGGATCAAACCCTTGATCTGCGGATTACCGGAGCCTGATTTATTCGTTACCTGAACCGAGAATTCTGCACCGGTTGCACCATTTTTTGTCCAGGTTGGATTACCGTCATCATAAAGGCTCGCGCCTGTTCTCGTCTTCCCGTCTTCAAAGAAACTGTTGATATTTGGCGGACGCATTGGAGAGTAAGCCGCGTGCGAATAGTCGTTCTGGAAAGTTTTCAGGTCGGTTTTAACGTGCGCATCCAAGACAGTCGCGCCAGGATTATTAAGCTGTACAGAAGCTGCGCGGGCGCCCGCCTCTGCTCCTACTGTGAGGAAGTAAGTACTTTCGTCAGAATAGGCGCTCCAGTAAGGATTTACGCGGGAAGAAGTCGGACGATAAAAGAGCTCATCAGACTTACCGTCATTGGGTACCGCGTAAAAGAGAATTTCAGTATTATCAGCTTTGATGATATCAACCTGCCTGCCGCGGTGGTACAGCTGCAACAGCGATTTGTCGGCATTCTTGATCGAGCTGGGCAATGCCGCAGAGTTCATTGCAATCCTGTAAATGCCCTTTGAGCGCGTGTAAGTGTTGTTACTGCCTGGAATTGCACCTGCTTTGATGCTTACCCAGGGTTGATTGTACTTTCCCGCAAGCCATTCATTTCCGTACGCCCCGCTCCATTGAGCATGCAATTCACCAAAGCTGATCAATGCAAAGACAAGTAGTACTAAGAATTTTTTTGTAAAATTTTTAGATTTCATAAGGTTTAACAAAATGTTATAGTGTTTCTGTTTTCAATGCGAGAGCCTGGAAAAGGTCTGCGAGGTGAAGGGTATCCGTGGAAAAAAGCTGTAACTGATAGAAAGAATGGATTTTAGCATGAAATTACAACATCTTGAATAAGCTAACAAATTTTCCGCAAGATCAATAGAACATATACTACAAAAACTTACCGCGGCATCTACTTTGCTCTCCGAATTGGATTCACTCAGTGCATATGATCGGGGACAGCGGCAATTCGGGTACAATTTTTTTGCAAAGAACGTTACGTTCACAAAGCTTTACTTTGTGACCAATAGTGTATTTTTTGCCACCCACTTTAGGTATTTCTATTATTCACCGTTTATTTGCACAATCTATTTCTATTTATTTTAACTTAATCGATACAGCTATGCTTAAAAAACTAATTGTAATTGCTTGGATTGGTATTGTTGGGGTATCCCTCAGCTGCGAAGGCCCACAAGGGGAAGTTGGCCCTGCCGGCACAGCAGGAGCAGCAGGCCCGGCGGGACCCGCAGGACCAGCAGGACCGAAAGGTGATACCGGAGTAGCCGGTAAGGACGCTCTGGGAGCAAGAGAACTGATTACAGCTCCTAACCAGCCAAGTACCAATGGCGGCTACACAATGGGAAAAAACAACCTTTCAGCAGCCGATACAGCAGCGCTTGCAAAAAGTGTAGTGGTCGTTTTCATTCAAAGCCAGAACCTTTGGTGGGCAATTCCTGGAAAAGTTGAGTTTGGAGAAGGAAAAAGCACAACCTTTAACTTCATCACACTGCTCAGAGGAAACCAGTTCTTCATAGATATTCGTCCGGTAAGCTGGTCTGAAGATCAGCCAACTGCTCCGGAAAGAACATTTCAGAGAATTCGCGCGGTCATCATTCCTAGCAAATCGTTCCGTGCCAATGCAGGTGTGAACATGAACAATTACGAGGAAGTTGTAAAGGCTTATGGCATCAAAGAATCAGACATTATAGAAGCAGATATCTAAGCGATTGGAGCTGCCATCAGAAAGGTACAGGTGCACTTTGCATACTGTACCTTTTTTTATGCCTGAGTTCTTCGCTTTTTGAAACTTAAGAAGTTTTAATTGCCCGTAACCAAGAACTTGTAACCCGCCATAAATTTATTTTTTGAAATTATACTATTTTCGAAACAAAAGGCACTAGCTAATTTGTTATCTAACTGCATTTTGTACTTTTCCGGGTTTGCATCCCGCTAAACATATCTTACTTTTTTCGTTATGAATACCAAAAAGTCTTCAAAAACGAGCTCTCCTGACGTGGTTTTGATTGGTGCGGGAATCATGAGCGCAACCCTGGGCGTCTTGCTCAAAAAGTTAAATCCTGCTACTACTATTTCCATATTCGAGCGCCTTGACCGTGTTACTGCCGAAAGTTCCGACGCATGGAACAACGCAGGCACCGGGCACTCTGCTTTTTGCGAACTCAATTACACACCGCAGCTTCCTGACGGTTCTGTGGAAACCAAGAAAGCGATCAAAATCGCTGAATCGTTTGAAGTATCAAAAGAGTTCTGGGCGCACCTGGTGGAAACGGGCGTGATCGACAGTCCTGCTGACTTTATCTACAATATTCCGCATATGAGTTTTGTGTGGGGTGATGAAAATGTAGACTACCTGCACAAGCGTTACGAAGCGCTGACCAGCCACCACCTTTTCCGTGGAATGGAATATACCGAAGACCAGGAAGAAATCAGTTCCTGGATCCCGCTCATTATGAGAGGCCGCGAAAAAGATCAGAAAGTGGCGGCTACCAGAATGCAACTGGGTACAGATGTAAACTTTGGCGCATTAACCCGCGCTATGTTTGACTATCTTGAAAAACAGGACGGTGTAAACCTTTACCTGAACCATGAAGTAGACGATCTCACGCGCAACCGTGACCGATCATGGAACATTGAGGTGAAAGACCGTGATACACGCAAGTCGCGCAATGTTCAGGCTAAATTTGTATTCATAGGCGCAGGCGGAGGCTCTCTCCCATTGCTCGAAAAGTCGCGCATTCCGGAAGGAAAAGGCTTTGGCGGATTCCCTGTAAGCGGACAGTGGCTTGTTTGCAACAAACCTGAAATCATAGAAAAACACCAGGCAAAAGTATACGGAAAAGCTTCGGTAGGTTCGCCTCCGATGTCTGTCCCTCACCTGGATACCCGCATGATCGATGGGAAAAAGGCGTTGCTTTTTGGGCCGTACGCAGGATTTTCAACTAAATTCCTGAAAAATGGTTCTTACCTGGATTTACCATTATCAATTAAGCTGAATAACATCAAGCCGATGCTTGCAGCCGGGATACACAATATTCCGCTTACCAAATATCTGATCGACCAGGTTCGTCAGTCTCCTGAGGACCGTGTTGAAGCATTAAGAGATTACTTACCGGATGCAAAGCTGGAAGACTGGGATTTGTTGAAAGCAGGTCAGCGCGTTCAGGTGATCAAAAAAGATGAAAAAGAAGGTGGTGTGCTCGAATTCGGAACCGAAATGGTAACTGCCGCTGATGGTTCACTTGCTGCATTGCTGGGCGCATCTCCGGGTGCTTCTACATCGGTATCCATTATGCTCGATCTGATTAACCGCTGCTTCCCGGAAGCAAAATCTTCGGATTGGCAGACTGCATTCAAAACAATGATCCCGTCTTACGGGCAGTCTCTTGCCAAAGATTCGGAGCTGGCTGCGAAGACCCGCGCCTGGACCACGGAGATACTTCAACTGAATGCTTCCAGATTAGAAGAAGAATTAACAGCCTGATTTCTCAGGTCGATATAAAAGTAAAGAGGGTGTCTCATTTTAAAAATGGGGTACCCTCTTTTATTTTGGTTTTTGTTAATCAAGAATAGCTGTTCAAAATCCTGGATCCAAAGCTAATCAGCTTTATCTGACAATATTGATGTAAGCAGTCCTTCTAGGCCACCCTTTTTCTGAGATTTTGGGCTAATGCGATCAATCCCCACTCGATTTCGACCTTTTGTTTGCCACGGAGCATGAACCGGCGGAAGCCGTGGTTGTGTTTTATATTTCCGAAGACAGGTTCGACATCAAAACACCGCTTCTTTCGTTTGGCAATGCCTTCTTCACTTGTTAGTAGCTCATCTGCTTGCTGCTTTTGCCTTTCCAGATTGACATTTACCTGAATGATCCGATCTGCTTGTGATTTGTGGCAAGCTCCGTTTAATGGGCAGCTTTGGCAGTTTTTGGCTTTGTAAAGCCTGACGGTCTGTTCAAAGCCGGTCGTTGTTTTCCTTGTCCGGTCACCTATGTAAGCCATTTTCTGGCCCATCGGGCAGATGTAATGGTCTTGCTCAGGATTATAATAAAGCTTGTTAGTCGAGAACGGATGTTTCTTGTTAAAGGCGTGGTTTTGGCGTTTGTCAAACAGGTTGTACTTCACAAAGGCGGTCGCCTAAAATAGCCTCTTGTTGCTCATAACGGGTGATATTGGCCGGGTAGTGTTTGGTTACGTAACCCAGTTTGGCTTTCATCTTCTTGTCAATATTTTCTTTCTTGCCAAGCACCTGGTTAAGCGTATCGACCGTATCCTGCACTTTCTCTTTGTTGATTCCGGTCAGGTCTGGCGGTTCTGGCAGGTTGTCCTCGGTGGCAGCCACGCTCTGGGCATACGACCAGATCTCGGACAGCTGCTTTTTCATCTTCTCTTTGTTGGTGGCGATGGCCTTCTTCCAAACAAAGGTGTATTTATTAGCATTGGCCTCGATCTTAGTGCCGTCGGTATATACTTCCTCAATACTTAAATAGCCTTCCTGGGCAAGCAGACTGACTACTTGTTCAAAAATCGTTCGGAACGTATCTTTTAAACGTATGCCCCGAAACCGGTTAATGGTGTTATGATCAGGGAAGCTCATCGAGCTCAGATACATAAAGTAAATGCTCTCTTTGCATGCTGCTTCTAGCTTTCTACTCGAATATATATTGCTCATATAGCCGAATACGAGCACTTTTAATAGCATCTGAGGATGGTAGCTCGCAGGACCAGTGAGGTAGTAGGCAGCATTGAGCGGCTCTAAATTGATCTTATTGATCACATCATCGACCACACGCACAACGTGGCCTTTTGGGACCAATTCTTCTAAATTTGGAGGAAGCAGCATCAGCTGCTGCTGTTGGTAAGGCTTGAAATTAGGCTGTCGGCGACCCATTTTTCCGGAATTGCTTATGTCTAAAGATAATCAATTCACAAAAATCAAACAACCCTTAAAATGAAAAGAGGATGCCTCATTTGAGACCCCCTCTTTTTGTTTTAAAACCAAATGCCATTACTTGTCTGCAAAAACCTGGGACAAATCAATTGTCAAATCCGGGAGAACAGTTGATCGGAGCAAATCTTTGCTGGTTTTTGGGTGCTGCCCAACATATTTCCCCGCCTCAGACAATGTAAATATTAGTACGTGCTCGTATTCAGGATATACAACCCAATACTCCTTAACGCCGCTTTCTTCGTATATATCAAATTTCTGGTTCATCTCTTTCGCAGAATTACCCGGCGAAAGTACCTCAATAACCAGGTCGGGAGCTCCAATGCAACCCTGATCATCCAACTTGGAGCTATCGCAGATCACGCATATATCGGGCTGCAAAACCGTAGAAATTTCCTGGTTGCTTTTTTTATCCCGGATTGGAAGACGAACATCAAAAGGAGCGGAGTAAGCTTGCGAGGGCTGATCTTTCAAATACGCCCCAATAGCCCCGTTTAAGTTCCAAATAATTTTCTGGTGTTGGCGTGAAGGTGCTGGTAACAAATGAGAAACATACCCACGGATTAGCTCAACGCGTTCTTCAAACTGCCATTTAAGATAGTCCGCGTAAGTATATTGCTTACTAAAGTCGAGTTGTTCAAGTGTGTCTATTATCATGGAGATGTTTTGTTCGCAATGATATCAAATATAGGAAAGCTTTGACATAATCAGAACTGTCCCGCATTGGGAACCTCGTACTTGACTTAAAATGCCAGCGACCGCAAAAAGTGAAGTCCGTCAACTGCGATTGCTTCTTTTGAAGGTTCGATTGTTCGCCAGATTGACGCGGCTTTGGCGATGATCTTGACGTCGGGAGTAAATGATTCGATGACAATGTCACCCTGATAATGAATGTGGTCGAGTGCGGCGAAAATGCGGTCCCAGTTGATCTGATCACCACCCGGCGTGCCGCGGTCACTGCCTGACGCGTGGAGCAGTCCCAGCTTATTTCCTGCTTTTCTGATCGCCAGCGCAGGATCTTTCTCTTCCAGGTTCATGTGAAATGAATCCAGATGCACCAGCAAATGGTCACTTCCCACATCAGCGATCATTTTCAAAGCCTGCTCACAGGTATTGACCATATCCGTTTCATACCTGTTCAATGGTTCAATAGCCAGCATGACATTATTTTCCTTTGCATAAGCAGCCAACCTGCGCAGATTGGTCACAGCAGTCTGCCACTGTCTCAACTTTTTTTCCTCATCATATAAATCAGCGCGACCTACCGATGAATAAATAGGTCCCGCCACCAGCTTACTGCCAAGCACCGGAGCTATATCAATGAGCTGCTCCACATATTCGATGGAAGTGAGCTGCTCCTTTTTATTTCCTCTCAAATCCCTACCCGGCCCGGTTGCCGCACATACCGAGCGACATTCCAGCCCGGCTTCGTCCAATGCTTTTTTAACAAATACGGGATCGATATTCGCAGGATCTTCGATTGCTATCTCAACAAAGTCAAATCCCCATTCTTTAAATTTCGGAAACCAGGAAACACCCTCATTGGTAAAAGGCGACGCAAACAAATAGGTATTGATCCCGAATTTCATATATGTTACTTACCTTTTTGCTGCGTGAAAACCCGTACTCCTTTTTTATTTCCTGTCACGATATCCAGCAAGCCGTCATTATTAATGTCCTCCACAGTCACGTGCAACCCTACTCCTGAATTGTTATCAACCTCGTGCCTGGTCCACGTTGGCGTTTTCCCCGGTTTATATTCAAACCAGTAAACTACTGCGGGCTCAAACTCTCCCGGATCGTTTCCGTGGTGGGCAAAATACCTTTTTCCCGTAATGAAATCCATGTTCCCGTCACCATTGATATCCTTCATTTCCAAACCGTGCGTCTGCGAAAACGAATCGTCGATTGTATGATGACGCCAGATCACATTGCCTTGGGCATCTTTCTGCTGCTCGTGCCACCACACCCCATAGTCATGGGCTGAGGCGCTGAGTACGTCATTCAATCCATCTCCATTTAAATCCATCACATACATTTGCGAACAGTCTTTACCGAGGTCGGCGGGATGAAATTTCCAGTCTTCTTCTTTCCCGTGCTTTGCCGGCCCCTCCGCCGGACCTTCCCACCAGCCTGCTTTCACAAGCACATCTTTCCTCCCATCGCCATTGATATCTCCATACCCGATTCCATGCGTGTACATATGGGTAGAGTTATTAGGATCATTGCTGATTACATACTTTTCCCAGGCTACTTCACCTTTTTTTGCGGGAGATTTCAGCCAGATCACTTTCTTGGCAGTGGGATCGTTACAAAGCAGATCGAGCCTGCCGTCGCCGTCAATATCCACCATCATCGGCGATTCGTTTCCCACCGAGGAATGGATCAGATGCGCCGGCCAGTGTCCTGGCTTTCCTTTCAGGTTTTCGTGCCAATAGGCAGCCTTACCCGGCCAGTCAATCCGTACCAAGTCGATCCAGCCGTCCTGGTTCACGTCCATTGCATAGTCCAGAAACGAGTTACTATAACCGCCATTTACCTGAAAAGTATCGGGTTTCATAATTTCATGTGCCTTCCAGGAAGGCGCCTCAAACCAATACGCCCCTGCCAGCACATCCTTTTTTCCATCCTTATTCACATCCCCCATCGCAGCCCCTTCGGAGATAAACCGCTTCGTTAACTCCGTCTTCTTGAATGTGATATCGCTGCCCTTTTTAGCCTTGGTCTGCGCCTTAGCAAAGCAAGGCATTAAAGCAGCCAGGAGGCAGAGGAATTTAATTTTATGATGCATTTCAATCTTATTTATTTTTCTAAAACCAATATTTTATTCAATCCATAAACCTTTTTGTCACCCTGAGCGGAGTCGAAGGGCGGGCGACCACGCTACTCCCTTCGACTCCGCTCAGGGTGACAAAAAGAGGGTTCAGGAGACAAGGGAGTAGCCTCGACCACTTCCCCCCATCACTTCACACTCAGCAAATAATGCATTAATGCGTAGAAATCCTTTTCCGGGATTATAGTCCTGAATTGGTCGGGCATTAAGGTGTACTTGGAAGCGCGATATTCTTTCATTTCGTTGTTGGCTACCGCAAATTCTTTTCCGGTCATATCTGCAAATACCATTGTTTCGCCTTCTGTCCTGCGGTACAAGCCCGTAAGCGTCTGGTCATTTTTCAATGTGATATTATAAGTACGAAATGCCTCGGTTATATTCCTGTTAGGGTCAAGAATCTTTTGGGTCAATGCTTTGTGGCCCCAGTTTCCAATACCATCGAGCTGCGGGCCTACCATTCCGCCCTGCCCTAAAATTTGGTGACAGCCGCTGCAATTCTGCACAAAAACAGCTTTTCCGGCATCGGTTAAGCCAGTTGCTGGCTTAAAGTTGACAATGCGCGCATCGATCAGCTTTTGCCGCTCTTCCCGCTCGTCCGCCCCAGCCGCAAGGTATCTCTGCATTTGCTCCCGCTGACCAGCATTGGCATTCACATCCAAACGTTCTTTTACCGGAATTTCATTGGCGATATCAGGATTAGCGGCTTCCTCTTTAAATGCATTCAGCAGGTAATCAATACCTTGTGAAGTATTGGAAAGTACCGTAGCGATCGCAACCTGCAAGTTTCGTGCACCGCCCGCCAGCTGCTTTTTCAGCATTTCATAAATAGAAGGTGAAGGCGCCTGGCTCATCGAAGCCGCTAGTTTTTCGCGTAGTATCGGCAGCTCCGCAGGATCATCAAAAGCTTCCGCAAGCACATTCACATTTGCCTTCGGATCAATATTCATCAATGCATTTGCCGCCGCGCTGCGAACCGGGTAATCCAGCCATTTCGCTTTGACCATTTCTCTTAATTTCGGTTCAAGTGATTTGATCCGAAACTCATTAGCTATCTCTGCTGCCGCAACCCTTTGATCAGAAATAATGCCAGGCGCCTTCGCCGGAATTTCCAGTACAGCCGGTTCCAGTTTCCCAAAACCCACCGAGCCGGTCTGCGAACTGTCAACCGCCTCGATATAGCCCATTTGTCCGGCGTATTTACTCAGATTAAAGGTTGTATTTTTGATCAAATCCTTCCATTGCATTGTTTCTTTCTGGTTCAGGCGGTATTCCTGAATGATCTTTCCACCTTCTGCGAGTCTTACCCGAATAGCATTTCTTGAAACACCTTTTTTCTCAGGCAGGTTGTGGATATCGTTGTCAAAAACATTCATCTTCAACGTAGCCGGCAATTTGAATGGAACTGAATAAAGCGCAGCAGTGGGCACATAGCCATTTTTCTCACTCAAAATAATTCGAAAAGCAGGTGTGATATCCGTCAGAAACTGTTCTGAGACTGTCCATGTATTACCGGCATCAGCCGTTTTCGCCAGTGGTCTGTTTTTCCAGACTTCCGAACTTTCGGAGATACCTTCCAGGAACCGCGTCGCCAGACTGGTACCCCAGGAAACCAGTTTCTCTCCGGGCTCCATCCCGCTCTGCTTTACACCCGCCTGGATCGTTTTATATAAGGAAAGCTGTGTTTCAAGATCATTCGCGAACAGCCTATTAATAAGATCAATTGCCTTTTCCAGCTGATAAGGTGAAACGTACCGGCCAATGTATTCGAGATTTTTGACCAAATCAGCCGAATTGAGCTCGTGTGTTAACGTATAATCCAGCACAAATGCAGCCGCCGCGCTTGAAAGCACATCCAGCATTGCTTTCGCCAAAAGCCCAGCCTGTGGGTCCGTCCATTTCATGCCCGGAATGCGCCACATAATATGATCATCTTTCAAATTGTCACGTATCGCTAGCATTGCGGTATACTTCAAATGCGTATCCTCCGCATCGGTATTAGCATACAGATTCATCAAAGGAACCAGATTTTTGAAACTTTTGACTTTCCCTAAAATCTCCGCTGCTATGCGACGAACATTTGGATCCTCATCATTTAATGCTTTCAATGTTAAATCCTGGAAACGATCGTTTACTCCTTCGCCCTGCGAATAAATCCTGAATGCATGCAGCTTGACAGTTGGATCATGGTGGGTGAGCGCGTCCGACATAATGGAGTAATTGAGCGCTCTAAGCCTGTGCAATGCCCACATCGCGTGCACCCGGGAAGCGGCGTTCTCATTTCCTGGAATGGACGCTTTCAAATCCCTTATAGCTTTCTGTCCGAATGTATCCACAATTCGGTCCGCCACTTTCAATCTGGTATTCAGCTGCGGGTGTTTCAATCCCTCGATCAGTTGATCCAGCGTCGCTTTTGACCAATCCACCACCTTCATATCCTGATGCGGTAAGTCACCTTTGTAGGTAATCTTCCAAATGCGTCCGCTAAGCCGGTCGCGACCGGGGTGATTTAATGCAACTTCATAATGACCGATGATTCTGTTATAAAAATCAGCAATGTATATAGCGCCATCAGGCCCCAGCTTCACATCCACCGGCCTGAACCACGGATCTTTACTTACCAGCAATGGTTCTTCCTTTTTGGAAACGGGCGTCGAACCTTTATATGTGATCGTATTGCGGTCAATGCGGCAGGTTACCACATCTCCCGTATAAAAACTGTTTCGGTACTGCTCGGGAAACTGGGTGCCCGTATAATAAACCAGACCAGCCAATGCAGTTGAACCCAGATCGTAGTCCATCATCACCGGAGCAAACCCCAGTCCGGCCGGTGCTTTTTTACCAAAATGCGGATATTCTCCGCCGAAAATGAGCTGCGTGATCGGCTTCGTGTGACAGTCCACCGAATACAAATACCCTTTTTCATCATAAGCATAGCCAAATGGATTTACCCGACCGAAGGTGGTCTGCTCCACGTGACTCCCGTCGAGTTTCACCCGGAATGTATTCCCCGAAGTCATTTTAATGGTATCCCCGTCGGTACCTGCCACATTGGAAGTATTGGAAAAACCGTGACAAACGTGGAGCCAGCCGTCGTAGCCGCGCACCAGGTTGTTCACCATTCCGTGCGTGTCTTTGTGACCGAATGGTCCCAGCAGTACTTTTTTGCTGTCTGCTGTCCCGTCATTATTATCATCTTTGATATAATACAAATTGGGAATGCTGTAAGCAATCGCACCGTCGGCCACGGGCATTACCCCGATCGGGATATTCAGATTGTCGTCGAAATGCGTAAAGGTATCCGCCTTTCCATCGCCATTTTTATCTTCCAGAATCGTGATTCGATCCTTCCCGTCACCCCGCCCCGCAGCCACCGGATATTCCGAACTTTGAGTCACCCAAAGCCGGCCGCGATCATCAAACTCCATATTAATGGGCTTGGTAATATCGGGCTCAGAGGCGAAAAGCGTGACTTCAAAGCCAGGAGGCAGGATGAAGTTCTTGCGCTCTTCGTCAGGCGTTTTGAATTCGCTGGTTCTGATATGCTCAGCGTAAAGATCAGGCGAAGGCTGGGCATTCAGGGCAATTTTGGAGCTCTGTCCGGATTTGCTTTTCGGCGCGCTGCAACTTTGCGCATAAAGAAAAAGTACCGCAGATAAAACAACGGTACTGCCAAGGCGAGACTTCTTGAAATGATCATTCATTTAGGAGTTGATTTTACCCCACCCCCCGACCCCCTCTTAGGGGGCAGGGGGTGGTCTCACGGCTGATAAATGTAATTAGCTCTTCCCGCAGGTGCCACGTCTCCATTAACCCAGAAATCCATGATATTGCCCTGCTCCTGCATATTGTCGCTCCATTTAAATTCAAAATCGGGCTCACCGGTTATGCCGAGCATGGATTTTGGCACTTTGATCTCCATTTTATTTTTGTTGACAGAGAACTCGGCTTCACCTGCCTTTGTCCAGTTCCAGGCTGCATCCGTTTTTTCAACAATTGCTTTTTTATCAGGATTAATGCGGTTGATGACCACATCATATCCTTCCCAGCCCGTGTTCTTATCCTTATCAGTATTGATAAAAAGACGCATCCAGCCCGGATCTGTTTTAGGCGAAAGCGGCTGTGCGGTTTCTACATAGAAGTACACGAAATCCGCGTCACGAGCTACTTTTGAAAGCACAATATCATTCCGGCCGGTCGTATTTGTGTACACCAGACTCCCCCAGCCCGGACTGTTCCGATGCATCGTACTGCCTTTATGCGCCGCGAATGCAGGAGTTACCTGATCCCATTCTGTAAACTTCCCATCGATCGCAACCGTAGTAGCTGCCGAAGTTCGCTCCCGGGCAGGCAGGCCCTTGAACTTTCGGATATTCGCCGCCATTTGGTAATAATAATTATCGCCGTGACCGCCTTTCATAGGCTCGATATCTCTGCTGCCTTCCTGGTCAAATTCGTCGGGAAATGCATTGGTTTGCTCCTGCCACACATCGTAGCGGCCTGCAATCCACTCGTTCCAGCCGGTGATGAATATCAGCTCGGGGTTAATTTCCAGCGCCCTGTCAAACTGCTCCTGAAAATTAAAGCCGTAATTCACTGCGCCAGGCGTGGTAACCTGCCCTTTGGTGTGCGTATAGCTTCTGCCAAATGAGCCCGTTGCATTCAATGCAGTCAACCCGCGTGCTTTGGTCCAGTTCTGGGCTACGCCTACCGTCGCCTGCTCGAAAGTCCCGTCTGCGTTTTTCTTATATCCGTGCTGCGGGTAAATTTCCAGCCAGCCCCAGTGATCTGCTTTTTCCGGCCCTTTGTTATAAACCGGCTGCCCCGGACGGAATGTAAAAAATTCACGCAGTTCCTTTTCCAATGCAGGCTCAGCCGTTTTTCCTTTGATGGTTTCGGTAAATTCAGGAGAAGCCATAATGAATGGTTTTCCCTTCCACATAAACCACAGATCCTTGTACTTTCCCGGCTTATAAAGGTCTGCGTAAATCTCCCTGATGATCTCTTTTCCGCCGTCGGTTGTCCAGAAAGGCAGCATAAAGCAGATCTGCGGCGTTTTTACACCGTCTTTTCTGGCTTGCGTAAATACCTCGCAGAGTTTCATATAGGACTCTTTCCAGGTCAGGTTTCCATTAGTACAATCAAAAATGATCATATCCACACCTGCGTCGGCCAGCATTTCAGCATGTTTGCGCAGCAGCCACTCGTCGGTATCCACATAATACCCAAAAAGCGGCTCCGCCCAAAACCACGGACTTTTGCGCTTCGGCCAGATCGGATCATTGTAATCGTGAATCGCTTTGGGATTGCGCGAAAGGTATTCGGTTACATTCAATGCAGGATTATTCTTCGCCTGCTGCGTATGCCACGTCCAGTAAAACAGTCCCACAAACTTGTCCTTTTTAAAATCTCCTGCCTCCTGATGCGAAGGCAACCTGCGGCCGACTGCGTCGGTGGCAGTGACGAGTGGGCTGTAATTTTGGGCGAAGGCTGGTGGTGCGAGGAGTAGGAGGATAAGTTGAAGTTTGATTTTCATTTTTCAAAAGATGGTTTGTAAGTTTTTGTCACCCTGAGCGCACCGGGCCGCCGGGCGGTCGAAGGCCCTTCGACTGCGCTCAGGGTGACAAGTGTTAATGCGCTTGGGTGAGAAACACGCTACTCGTTTGCGATAAAATTAAACCTCCCGCCAGGCGCAACGTCGCCGTTTACATACCAGTCGAGCGGGTTGTTGTCTTCCTGCATGTTGTCCGACCATTTGAACTCCATGTTCAGGGGGGATTTCAGATTTGTTAAAAAGGATTTAGGAATAGAGACCATCATTTGATTGCCTGCAACCTGGTAGGTCACTTTCTTGACGTCGTGCCAGTTACCCGATTTATATTGCTGCAAAGTGTTCCCTGAAACAATGCGGTACTCGTACCCTTTCCAGCCAGTAGCCGCTTTCCGGTCGATATCCAGGTACAGGCGCATCCAGTTGTCGCCGGAGTTCGGCGTGATTTCAGCTACTGTTTTTACATAGAAATAGAGGTTCTTTTCATCACGGGCCATCTTCATTTCGTCAAAATCATTTCTTCCCGTTTTGTTCACATACACCATCGCAGGCTCTGTTTGCGCACCGGGATGGTTTCGCGCCTGAGTATCACCTGTGTAATCTTTGTAAATGGTCGCAATGCCTTTCCAGTCTTCCAGATTTTTGATGCTTTTTACCGGCCCCAAAGCCGGATTGGCTTCCACACCCTTGTACCTGCGCACATTGGCGACGAGCTGCATATAATAATGGTCTTTCAAACCTGCCGTGAGCGACGGCTCAATATCCCGGCTGTATTCCGGACTCGCCTGATCGCAAAACCACGAATGTTCCGGGTTCTTGTCGTGACTCGGAAACTTACCCGCAATCCATTCATTCCAGCCGGTCACATATACAAAAGGCGTATTCTGCTTGATCGCGAAATCCCATTGCTCCTGCACATTGTAACCGTAAACAATATCCTTCTTCGGATCGCCGGGCGAGCCATTGCGATAGCTCCTGCCCCAGTTGTCTTTGTTCCCGTAAAACGCCGACCCGCCCATTCCCGCAGTGGGATTTGGATGCTGCGCAACCGAGACATTGATAATCTCCGCTTCGCCTGCATTATTATAATGTACTTTCTGAGGTCGGGTAAAAGAAATCCACGGCCAGCCATTTTTCTTCTGCGCCTCCGTAGGCCATTGTGACTCGCGGAAAGTAAAAAAGGATTTGTAGTTGCTCCCTTCTGCCTCTTTACTGATCCCGATGATCAAAGGCTTGCCGTCGAGCATATACCAGCTGTCAGGGTGGCGGTAAGGGGCGCCTTCTTTGTAAAACATATTATACGCTTCCTGCATCGTTTCACCAGATTGCGTATTGGTATAAAAAACAATCTTGGGTGCTTTCCGGCCCTGCGCGCGCACTGCGTCCATTGCTTTCATCAGCGCGTCGGCCTGCTTCGGGTAAGTGAGCCGGTTGGTTGCATCAATCACCAGAAAGTCAACTCCCGCATCAGTGAGCAGCTGAATGCTCCGCAGATGTACCCAGTAATCATCGCCTTTATAGTATCCATAAATAGGCTGTCCCCAGTAGTACATTCCTACGCCATTCTTGGGATCACCTCCCCAATCGGGATGATCAAAGTCTTCCAGTACCGCGGGATTTTTGGAAACGATCTCATGAAGGTCCCAATGCCGTGCCGGCGCCACATCGTGCCACAGGAAATAGAACATACCTACCTGGCGGTCGCTCTTTGGATCGCCCACAACGTTGTTTTGCGGGATTGTCCTGCCGAGGTCATCAGTACCTGCCAGCGGCTGCGCAAAACTTGCAGTCGCTGTCAGGCCTAACAGTGTGAAGATTCTCTTTAGCATTATTAAGGATTTAGGATGTATTTGCATTCAATGGCCGCCACGCAGTAGGGCAGCGCCGGAGCTGTTCAGATCTAATCCAGCCAGCCGGGATTTTGCCAGTCTGCACCGGACAGTCCGACGATCTTGTCCACTTCGGCCTGGTCTATCGGGTAAAGCAGGTATTTGTCTGAAAACGCATTGCGATTGGTGAACTTAAACCGGCGATAAACGAAGTTGGTGCCGCTTTTGGTAATCCGCATTCCTGTTACAAAACGGTCGGTCTGGTCCAGGATCTTCCAGCGGCGTACATCAAAAAACCGGTGCTCTTCAAATGCCAGCTCAACGCGCCTTTCATTTCTGTATTTTTTCTCAAATGCCTCTTTTGTCATCGCAGCCGGAAAGCCGGGCATTCCTGCCCTCGCCCGCACTGCATTCACAGCCTGCCGCGCAGACATGGTTTGTGCGCCTACCTTCACAGCTGCATCCGGTCCGGCCGACTGGTTCGCAGCCTCAGCAAAATTGAGATACAGCTCTGCCAGCCTGAACAGCCTGATCGCACCGTCTGCATCATTGTTCTGTCCCGACCTGAAATTGTTGAACTTCCTGAGATAATAGCCCGTCCGCGTATGTTTCCGGTTGATATCTGAAATCTCCTCAGCCCCGCCGACAAAGGTTTCGACCTTCTTTCCCGCAGGCTGGTCCAGGTTCCTGACAGCGCCATTGTAGTAAATGGAAGCGTAAAAACGGGGATCGCGTCCTGCATAAGGATCCGTTTCTTTGTAGCCCGAAGTTGCGTTGATAACCGGCGTGGTACGATTAGCATCGGAATACCCTGTTATCGGTGCTTCCCCATTCGCCATTTCGTAGCTGTCTACCAGTTCCTGCGTGGGGCACGGGCCCGTTCTTTCCATGCCAGGGTTGGTCGGCATGCCTGCATACCGCCAAACCTGCATAGCATCTCCGGCATGATAGATGGTTTCTTTATCGGTAGCGCGCTGGTCATTTGAACTGGTGAAAAAGTAAAGCGCGTAGCTGTTTTGAGCGATATCAGCTGATGGTTTTTGGTTGAAAAGCTGATAACCGTTTGCCAGGCATTCTCCCAGCGCTTCGGCAGTAATTGTAGTGGCCATTTGCCAGTTATAGGTACCGTCGCTCCAAAGCGGGCTTGCTGCATAGGTAACCGCCTGCGACTTGACAGCATAAGCAACTGCCCGCGTCATGATCCCATATTGATTGTCGAAAATATCCCAGGGCAAACCCTCCCGCGTAGCAGGATATGAAAGTGCCTTGTCGCAATCCGCCAGAATGAAGGTTACTACCTCCGAAAAGGTAGCACGTTTATCCTGCGAGAAATCGTGGTCAATCGCGAGCGGCTTATCGAAGATAGGCACGCCGCCATAGCGTTTGATCAATTGCAGGTAATACAATGCACGCAAAGTGTGCGCCTGCGCTATCCAAGAATTCGTCTCTCCTTCGCTCGCATAAACCGTAGCGGTTTTGATGTTTTCAATAAATACATTGCATTTCCGGATCCCTTCATACAGTTTCCCCCACGGACTTCCGTCTGCTGAATTGGTCGCGTAAGTAAGAGAAGTCACATTGCCGCCGTACCAGACAATGTATTTTGAGCCTGGCGTGATATCGTCTGCGTCCTGGGCCTCATCCGTAAAAGAGGCACGGTCCATGTAAGGTTTCGGGGTAAAGCCGTAGCACGAATTCAGATAGCCGCGTGTCCGGTTATAGTCGCTGAATACCTGGTCCATGGTAATGCGGCCGTCGCTTGGCAAGTCCAGCTTTTCGTTACAGGATACCAATATGGAGGTAACTGCAAGTGTCAGGAGAAGTATCTTATATTTTTTCATTTTGTAAAATGACAGAGTTAGAAAATGACACTGATACCTGCATTGAACACGCGGTAAACTGGGAATCCGGCAAAGCCGCCGCCTTCGGGACCGTAATCCTTCGAGCGCATTTTATCCCACGTAATCAGATTTTGTCCGCTCACCAGTATCCTTATTTTTTCGGAAAGAATGTAGCGTGAAATGGAAGCAGGAAGCGTGTAGCCGATCTCCACATTTTTCAGGCGCAGATAAGAGCGGTTATCCAGATAGTAGTCGCTCGTTTCGTGGTTGACGCTCTTGCCCAGCGAGAGTGCGGGTGCAGTAATCTCCTCCCCGTTTGCATACCGTTCGGGTGTCCATGCATTGCGGTGCAGCGAGCCGAAAACGCCGTCGTACTCAGTTTCCCAGATACCCGTGAGCGTGCCTGTTTCAACCGTTGCGTATTTGCCTACGCCCTGAAAAAGGAAGCTGAGATCAAGGTTTTTGTAAGTAAATCCGGCCGATAAGGAATAGATCGTACTCGGCAGCATGCCCGTTCCGATGGGCGCTTTGTCACGTTCGTCGATCTTGGCATCGCCATTCAGGTCGCGGTATTTAAGGTCGCCGGGGCGCGGTGTGCCAAAACCGTAAGTAAGTCCGCTCTGGTCAATCTCCGCCTGCGAATTGAAGTATCCGTTTCCATTGCTGCGATCCACGAGGTACCCGAACTTCTGACCAAAAGAATAACCTTCCTGCCATTTACGATAAGCATAGTCCTCCGTTTTGAGCGCCTCATTCTGATTGATGATCTTGTTTTTAGCGTAGCTCACCATCAGTTTACCAAAAACTGAAAAGTCGCGACTCACTGCTTTGTTATACCCGAGTGTCAGATCAACACCCTTGTTTTCAAAACTACCTGCATTGAGCTTGGGATAGTTAACGAGCTGCACACCCTGGTAAAGCGGAATTGTTGATAGCGCGCTGACGATCATGTTGTCCATTTTTTCATGAAAAACATCTACCGACAAATTCACTGCATTCAGAAATCCCAGATCGATCCCGAAGTTCTGCTTCTTGGAGATTTCAGCTGCAATGTTGGGATTACCCACCTGGCCTTCCTTCACCTCATATTGCAGTGAACCGATCGGCCCGCCGCCCGTCACCGTCACATTGTCCAGGTATGCATACCGCGCGAGCCCGCTTTCATCATTGGCCGTTTTCCCGTAAGAAGCGCGCAGTTTCAGGTAAGAGAGGAATGCATTGTCTTTTAAAAACGCCTCATTAGAAATCACCCAAGCCGCCGAAATCGCGGGTGTGGTTGTATAACGCGAGTTTCTCGCATACTGCTCAGATCCTGAATAGCCGAGATCCAGTTTCAGCAGGTACCGGTTATCAAAACCATAATTGACCTCAAATCCTGAGCTAACCCTGTTGTAAGGCAGCATTCGCGCCGAATCATTTTCAGCTCTTGTGAGGTTTTGGTAAAACATATACGCCATTGCTCCCACCCGGTGCCTGCCAAAGTCGCGCTGATAGTTCATTGCCACATTGTAGGTCAAATGGTAATAGTAGGAATGCGACTTGGAGTATGCCAGCGGCGTGTTGTTCTGCGCACCTTTTTTAATGAATCCGGTACCCGAAGAATCGCTCGTCTGCACCCAGCGCTCATAATCCTGCTTGGTACTCAAACTACCCACGGAGTTGGTCTGGTAAGCCAGTCTGCCGGTCATGTTCAAACCTTTCGTCAAAAAACCCATATCCAGGTCGAGACCAAACTGCGAGGTAATGTTGGTAACCGTGTGGCGCACATAGCCTGTCCGGTTGAGCAAACCATAGGTGGGCGATTCCACACGTTCGGTCGTGATCACTTTTCCACCGGGATCTGTTACTTCGCCGGAACCGTCCACTACCGGCTGCGTTACCGGACCGTACACCGTAGAAGGAATCCGGAAAATGCTCGAATACACATCTGCATTACTTGCGCCAGGCGTACGTTCGCGCTTCACATTCCCGCTCAGCCTCACGAATGCTTTCAGGTAACGGTTCAGGTTCATATCCACATTGGAGCGATAGTTTACCCAGATATTGTTCGCATTGGGATTGTAGCGCTCCTGGTCGGTTTTGAAATAGCCGCCCTGGTGCATGAAATTGATGTTCGAGAAGAACTGCACTTTGTCGTTTCCGCCCGTCACATTCACACTCGCCCGCTGCATGTTGGCGAAATCCTTGATGAAGCGTTTGTACCAGTTGTTATTAGGGTAAAGAACAGGGTCTGAGCCTGACCGGTAACCTTCAATCTGCTGCTGGCTATACAGATAATTGGCTCCCAAACCGTCATTGAATGCAGCCTGGTTCCTTATGGTGGCGTAGTCGGCCGAGTTATAGAACGGCGGGGTTGTAGTTACCTGCTGCATTGATTGGTCAAACCTCGTCTTGATCTGCAAAGGCCCTTTTTTACCTCTTTTCGTGGTAATCACCAGCAGCCCGTTTGCACCCTGAATACCGTAAAGCGCCTGGGTAGAAGCATCCCGCAGGATCGTCACCGTTTCGATTTCATTGGCGGTAATGTAATCCAGCGTCTGGTTACTGTTGTAAGCGCAGATAATCCCGTCGATGATCACCAGCGGCCCACCGTCCCGTGCCGCAGCAAGCCCGCGGATGTACAGGTTGGTATTTGCCCGCGAGAGTTCCGAGAAGGTTTCCTGCGTGGTAAGTCCCGGCAGACGGCCGGCAAGTGTTTGCGTCAGGTTAGCGACAGGCGCTTTTTCCAGCTCTTCGCCTTTCACTGTCGCAACCGAACCCGAGATATCATTCCTGAACTGCGAGGTGTAACCCAGCTGAATTACTTCGTCCTTCCTGTGCGCGTCCCATTCCAGCTTCACATCAAGCTCCTGCTTGTCGGTGACATTGATTTTCTGGTTTTTGTAACCATATAATGAAAATACAATGGCGCGGCTGCCGTCGTCGATACTCATCGCAAACTCTCCCTTACTATTCGTAGAAGTTCCATTTTTCCCGTTTTCAGAATTGATCACAACACCCGAAAGCGGCTTGCCAAACTCATCGAGCACGAGCCCGTTGATCGTTTCTGTCGGTTCCTGCGCCAAAGCTGCCGTGCTGAATGCGGACAGGATCACAAAGGCTGCGAGCGAAAGGATACCGGATTTTATATATGTTATCATAAAAAATGATCGTATAAATCGTTGAAAACTATATTGATTACCAACCCGGACTTTGCCAGTTCGCCCCTGTAATAGACCGCAGTCTGTTTGCCTCATTCAATGGCATAGGCACCCACAGGAACTTGTTTGTGTAATTCTTTCTTTCCGTACCGCGCACATTCCGCCGTTTATAGCTAAAAGTGCCGTTTGCATTCCGGGTGATTTCCATGGCTGTAATCCAGCGGTCGGTTTTGGAAAGATCCTCCGTCGGCATGGACCATCTGCGCACATCGAAATACCTGTTTTCCTCCATTGCCAGCTCTACCCGGCGCTCGGCGCGCACGCGCTTGATCAAGGCATCTTTGGAAAGACCCGCTGGAAGATTCGGCATTCCGGCACGGGTGCGGATCTCGTTTACGGCTTTGGCCGCATCGGCAAGCTGGCCAGCTTCGGCTGCTGCCTCAGCAAAGTTGAGGATCACCTCGCCCAGCCTGAAAAGCTTCCAGTTGGCACCAGCGATCGGATTGTCGCCGCCTGAATTGGGATGTAAAAACTTGCGCTCATAATACCCCGTGCGCGTTGCCCGGCGCGTGGTCGGGTGAATGCCCGTTTGCGGCTCGCCGGCGTAAGTGGCGATAATGCGCGTGCGGTTCCCGATAGGTGCCGGATAGTTTTCTACGGATTCCGGTGCTTCGGCGAAGTTCCACATTGCTTTGCGCTTTGATCCATTGTAATAAATGGATGCGTAAAAACGCGGGTCGCGGTTGGCATAAGGATCATTTGGATTGTAGAGCTTGTTGGCTGCATTGTAGTTGGGCTGCAAATGCTGGTCGTCGAGGTACGGCCTATCCAAGTCAAGGATAGGCTGACCGTCGATCGTTTCATAAGCATCCACCAGCTCCTGCGTAGGACAAGTTCCCGACTTATAACCATCCTGCGAGCCAATACCGTCGATATTCCAGATGTTACCCTGGTTTTCACGGCTCTGGTAAATGGTTTCACGATCCACCGGCGCAGCCGAGTAGTTCATGGTCTGGGTAAAATATTCATTATAAATGGCGGTATTCACATTTTTGTTCGGGCCGAGGAAAGCTGTTTCAGAAAGGTAGGTCTGCGGGAAATTAACCTGATTGTACAGCTGGTACCCATTTGCTTTCAGGTTTTCCAGAGCCGTTTTATTGATCTGGTAAGCCTCCTGCCAGAGATTTTGACCGGCATTATTGAGCGGACTGGCTGCGAACAGGATCATTTTGGACTTAATCGCCTCCGCCAGACCTTTATGTACGCGCCCGCCTTCGCTGGCTGTAGTAACCCGCCACGGAAGCTCGGCCGTATTCAATGCTACGTCGCAATCTTCGATAATGAATTTGACCACATCATAATAGCTCGCTTTTTCCACGGTAGAAAAATCCTGAGAAAAGTCGTAAGGCTCTCTTTCGATCGGCAGCACGGGGCCAAACCATTTGAGCAGTTCCGAATAGTAGTAAGCCCGCAGCAAATGCGCCTCCGCTTTCCAGCGGGCGCGATCGGTCGGTACACGTACTACTGCCTCATCAATGCGGCTGATAAAAACGGTACAATTCCGGATTGCAGCCCAGTATCTTGCCCAGTACTCGCCGTTGCCGCCGTCAGCGCTGATGTTCGTTACCGGGTGACTTCCTGCAGATGCATCTCCATTATACATTCTGCCCGACATAATCCACGATTCTGCCTCCGCGTCGGTATCCCACGATTCGTCACTCCAGTTCACAGGCCCGCGACTCCAGAAGAAGTAGCGCGTTCCTTTTACGGGTATATTGGCATAACAGGTGTTCAAAAAGGCACCCACTTTGTCATTGTCTGCAAAAATCTCGTCCATGGCCAGCTTACCGTCGGGCGCCATATCCAGCACACCTTTACAGGAAGTCAGCAAGACAAAAACAAGCATTGAAAAACGATATATCTTTTTCATTGATCTCTCTGATTAAAAGGTGACGTTAAGACCGAGGTTCGCCATTTTCGTTACCGGGTAACCGAGGGAATCGTCGTTTTCCGGATCGAGATGGTTCATTCTGAGCTTGTCCCACGTGAAGTAGTTCTGCGCACTTACATATACCCGGAACTTGCTGATACCAATAGCTTTCAACGACCCGGAAGGCAATGTGTAGCCGAACGTCAGGTTTTTGAGGCGGGTAAAAGACCTGTCCATAATGAAAAAATCATTGGAGGTATGGTTGGTTGTACTATGTGTGCTCAATGCAGGATAGGTAATGTCGTCGCCATTTGCGTAGCGTTCGGGTGTCCAGGCAGATTTGTGATAATCGAAATAGGTACCCCGGATAATGTATTCATACACACCCTGCTGCGCGTAGTTCATCGTGTATTTCCCAACCCCCTGGAAGAAAGTAGTAAAGTCGAACCCTTTGTAATTGAATGTAAGCGACAAACCGTAATTGACGCGGGGAATGGTTGAGTAGCCGATCGGCGCCTGGTCTTTGTCATCAATGGTACCGTCGCCATTCAGGTCAACATATTTGAAATCCCCTACCCTCGGCTCCCCGAATCCGTAACGGGTTTTGGCGAGATAGGAATCAAGTTCTTCTTTGGAGTTGAAAAAGCCGTTTCCATTGCTGTAATCAATTTTGTATCCCCAGGATTGATTCAAAGAATAACCAGCCTGACGGTACCTGTGCGCGTAGCTTTCATCACGGATCGATTCATCCATGAATTTGACCGTATTGTGGTTGTACCCGTAGTTTCCTGAGATCATGATATTGAAATCTTTGGAAAAAGCCTTGTTGTACGTCAGCTCGATCTCGTATCCTTTGTTATCCACCAATCCCATATTCACTTTGGGGATATTACCGAGCGAAACACCCTGGAATTCAGGTACAGTACCTCTGTTGATCAGGATATTGCTGCGTTTTTCCTTGAAGTAGTCAAAGGTGAGGGTCAGGTCTCTCAGCAGCTGAAAATCAATCCCGTAGTTTTGTTTGGCTGCGACTTCCCAGGTAATATTCGGGTTACCCAACAAACCAAGGTTGATCTGCTGGCCGAGGCCCAGGCTGCCCAGCGGACCGCCGCCGCTCATTGTGATATTGCTTTGGTACAAAAACCGCGGACTGGTCTCACGCGACGCGCCCAGAATGTCGTTACCTACTTTTCCGTAAGAAGCGCGGAATTTAAGGTTAGTGATGTACCGGTTGTTTTTCAGGAAATTTTCGTTGCTCATTACCCAGCCAATCGAAACCGCCGGGAAGAAACCAAACCGGTGACCAGGCGCAAACTGCTCGGATCCATTGTACCCCATATTTACCTCGGCCAGGTATTTCTCATTAAAACCATAAGTAGCCCGCGCAGCGACGCCCAGTACATTGTAAGGAATTTCGCCGGCCGTAGTCTCCCAGGTATCGCGCTGGGCAAGGATCATCCCGCCGATATCGTGTTTCTCGCCAAACAAGCGCTGGTAGTTAATGGAACCCTGCATATTGATGTTGTAGCGGGAATCAGCGCCTTTGCCAAGTGACAACAGCCTTTCATCTGACCTTTTAACTGCGTAAGTGAGCACATCGGTAGCCGGGTTCACTTCGGCCAGGTATAGGCGCTCTGACTTGTCGCCCTGCATCGCAGTTGTTGATTTTGAGTCGTAAGAAATCATCCCTTTAATGCTCAGCCCTTTGGTAACTGTATTCCCCAGATCCCATTCCATCCCGAAAGATGAATTCAGGTTGGAGCGGATCTCATTGCGGTAGCCCATTCTGTTCATGATCTCAAATGCAGAGCGGTCCATATAACCGGGGTCGACGATCTGGCCTGGTGCCACGCCAAACCCGTCGATCGTAGTTGGTCCGGGCGTAATGGGCAGGATCGTTTGTGCCTGGTAAAGCAGGTCGCGCATCATCCAGTTGGTATCATTTCCGTAAAGCCAGGCTGCGGGCATATTCACCTGCTCAATGTAGCTGCCTATGTTCAGGAATGCTTTGAGGGAGTTGGTAACCTTGTAATCCAGGTTAGCGCGAAAGCTGTAACGGTCCATTTTGGAAGAAGGATCATAGCCGAGCACTGATTTAGGCTGTGTGTTCAAATTCCCGCCCTGGTGCAGGTAAGCGCCATTTACAAAGTAAGAAACCTTGTCGGTCCCTCCTGTTACATTCATGTTAACACGCGTTTGGGGCGCATATCTCGAAATGTATTCGCGGTAGTAATCATGATCGGGGTACATATATCTCCTGACCATTGATTTTTGCGCGTATTCAGGATCGTTAGGATCGAGTCCGGCGAGCGGATTGGCGTATTTATCCATTTGTTCCTGGGTAAAAGGCAGCGGCGTGATCCCGTCATTTTTGGAAGCTTCATTGCGCAATGCCATATATTCAAGCGAATGCAGGCGCTCGGGCTCGCGGGTGAAGGACGAAAAACTTTGCTCGGTATTGATCGTAAGCTCGGTTTTTCCGGCGGTACCCCGCTTCGTGGTAATCAGGATAACCCCGTTTGCACCGCGCACACCAAATACTGCGGTAGCCGATGCATCTTTCAGAATGGAAACAGAGGCGACCTCATTTGCGTCCAATGTACGGATGTTGTCCCTGGGCACGCCGTCGATCAGGATCAGCGGGCTTTTTCCATTGGTGGTGGCAGCGCCGCGCAGGTACATCGTAGCATCATCGCGTCCCGGCTGGCCCCCACCCGATTGAATGGAGGTCAGGCCCGGTAAGCGCCCCGACAAGGAATTGGCCAAGCTTGCTGATGAACTCTGTTGTAATATTTCCGAACTCACAGACGATACTGCGCCGGTAACGGACACTTTCTTTTGCTCTCCAAAACCGACAACTACCACTTCTTCCAATGCTTTCTCGTCAACTTTCAGCGTCACATCCAGCCTGGTGGTTGCGCCTAATGCAATTTCCTGGCTCACATAACCTACGAAACTGAAAATCAACACGGCATTATCTTCTGGAACAAGGATCTGGTACTTTCCGTCGATGTTGGTGGAAGTACCCTGTGTGGTACCTTTTACTACCACACTCACCCCCGGAATGCCTGCACCTTTCTCGTCAATTACAGTACCGGTCACGTCCCGGTCTGCTGCCGGAGAGGTTTGCGTATTGCCACTTCTTTCTTCCGAAGTTTTCTTTTCTCCGGCCCTTTTCAGCAGAATGGTCCTTTTGGAAACCTTGTATTCAATACCCAGCGGACCAAGCAGATTTTCTAGTACGGAATCCAGTCGCTGGTTGGCTCCCTCGAAACTCACCTTGCGCTCGGCCCCTATCATTTCGGCACTGTATACAAAACGCACTTTGGTTTGCCCCTCGATTTTTTCGAGTACCTGTGCTACATCCATATCACTAACTGTAATGGATATACGTTGACTCAGAATTTCCTGTGCACGCAGATTATTGGCCGTCGCGATCTCCACAAACAGCAGCAGGAGCAGACATTGGCCGACGGTAAACTTCATGATCGGAAAAATGACCTTTTTACATTGAAGAAGTCTTCTCATAGATGGTTTAGGTTAAGACTGTTTAGTCACATCCGTTGGAAGTGACCGTAATTACACCGTTACTGAGCTCGTATTTTGCATTTACAACTGAGCAGATCATATCCATTTTCTCGGATACTGGCTCATCTCCCAGTTTTGCAGTAATGGTACATTCGGAAATAGCGTCGGCGTCGAAGCGGATCATGATCCCGTAGGTTTTTTCCAGCATCGTAAATACTTCGGTCAGCGGGGTGCGCTTGAATTCAAAATCCTGCTTTTCGACTGTCAAATCGAGTAAGACTGGTTTTTCGACCAGTTTGGCGGTCATTATCTTATTCTTCTGATTGAAAGTTACCTGCTCGTTTGGTTTCAGGATCAGCTTGCGTGACGCCGGCTGGCCTGCCACTTCATCTTCACTTTCCAGCGCCGATACCTCCACGAGGCCGGATTTTACAACAAGTTCTACTTCATCGTCCCCATCATTGGCGCGGATACTGAAACTGGTACCTTTTACTCTGGTCACCATGGATCCTGCGAAGACGATGAAAGGCTGTGCGGGATTTTTAACAACTTCAAAAAATGCCTCGCCTGCCATGCTCACCTCCCTTTTGCTTTTATCAAACTGCTCGGGATATGTAATGCGCGCATTGGGTTTCAGGATTACCGAGCTGCCGTCGGGCAGTGTTACCAGCCGGATGTTGCCGGTGTGATTGGTCACCTGCATGCTACGGGCCTTTTTGGGCTGCTGAACTTCTGCAAATGTGAATGCGAGTTCGTTCAATGCGCCCGGCCTGCGGTACAAGCTCAAACCGATTCCGAAAGCAAGGATTAAAATGGCCGCTATTTTTAGCCAATTGCCTTTCCACCAGAGAAATGGCTGCTGGTTGGCAGCCGGAATAGCGTCAAGGATCTCAGATACCCTGGATTTAACTTCGGTTTCGGAAATAACGTCCTGTTCACCGCGTATCGACAAAAGGATTTCTCTTGCCTGCTCGATAGCGGAGAGCTGCGAAGGGTTGTTCTGAGTGTAACTTCGAAAGAAAAGGTCGGATTCGCCCTGGTAGACCCAGCGCCGGAATTGCAGATCTTCCACCCAGTCTTTGACTTCGAAGTCTTTATAGCTATTCATGGATTTCTTGAAAAGTTATTTGCTTTAATACGATGAGTATCGCCTCAACAAATAGTACCCATGAACTTTCAAATATTTTTTAGGAATTTATCAATACCAGTTAATGTCGGAGAGAATCGCCAGGAAAACAGCAGCGTGGTGCCAGTATTCGCGTAATTTCTGAATACCATATTGCAGGTAATTGGCCACAGCCTGGCGCTGCAAGCCCATAATCACGGCAATTTCTTCATAGGAAAGGTTCTCGTAGTATTTCAGGTACAGTGCCTCCCGCTGCCTTTTCGGGAGCGAGTCGATCGCTTGCCTCAGCCTTGTGCTGGTGAGGTGGTCGGTTTCGTTGATGATCCAGTCGGACTCCGGTGAAAGGTCGTCAAAAGGCTCATTACCCCCAATTTCAGAAAATACAGACTGGCGCCTGCACCTGCGTACCAGGTTATTGCGCAGCGACTGAAACAGATAAGGCTTGATCGCAGCGATTTCTGCCAGGGATTCCCGCTTTTCCCAGATGGAAAGAAACAGGTCCTGCAGGCAGTCCTTGATCATATCGCGGTCCGGAGTAAAGCGGGTTCCATAATGGTACAACGGAGCATAATTCAGCTCCGTTATTTCACCAAATGCACTTTTATCACCAGCACAAAACTGCTGCCAACGTGTGACCAGGTAGGCTTCGGGTAAATTATCTGAATGCTTCACAGGAATCAGGGACAAAAATCATTGATAAACATTCCACTTCAATACATCCAACTAAATCTTGTAATCAGTATGTAAATATCAATGCTGATGTTACCTTAACTATCCTGCGCTATCATGCTTTTATTTAAATATTTCTCCGATTTGGTCAATATTTGAAAACTATTTCCGTAAGTAGTTACCATAACCCACCACAAGTACCGAAAGCACTATGACAAGAATACCGGTGATCACCGTTGTAATGGTTTTCTTGCTCACGCCTTTCCATTCGTTCAGGATAAGCCCCCAGGTGTTGGCAATGAGGATAATGAACGCCATGTGGAGTATCCACGAACTTGGTCCGTTGCCCAGCTTGCTCTCTCCCATTCCGTAGAAAAAGAACTGCATAAACCAGGTGGTACCGGCCAGCGCGGAGAAAACGTAGTTTCTAACCAGCGGCGTAGCTGAATTGGTATAGTCGCCGAAAGTCCTGTTGCGTGCATTTAAAAACATACACCAGATAAAGTTGGTGGTAAGCCCGCCCCAGAGAATGATGATGTAGGTGACATTATTTTGAAACAAAAACTCTCCCTGACCCGGATTAGCTGCTTTCCAGATGTTGTTGGCTTCTTCCGCCATGATATTGCCCGCATCGATCCCGAATGCAAAACAGGCGCTCAATACCCCTGAAATAATGGAAACTGTCAACCCAAGACCGATCTTGAACTCTGATTTATCGTCAGGTACGTAGCCGCTTCTTGTAAGGTCTTTGTCTTTCATGCTGCCCGCTTTCCCGCAGATGACGATACCGATTATGGAAATCAGCAGCCCAAGCAAAACCATTTGACCCCAGGTATTGGTAAAGAGGTCTGAAATGCTGTCTTTCCCGGGTCTTGGTTCAAATTGATAGTAAATTGAAGGTATTAATGCACCAAAAACGGAAGTAAGTCCCAGGATAATGGAGCTGCCGAGTGACACGCCGAGGTAGCGTACGCCTAAGCCGTAGGTTAACCCCCCGATCCCCCAGAGCAACCCAAAGATGTAGGTGATCAGCAGGGTACCACTGTCTGTATGTGCAATGATTTCTGAAAAGCCGGGAATGGTCAGGTAAGCGGCAAGGGGCGGGACGATGAGCCAGGAGAACAATCCGCCGACGATCCAATAGGATTCCCAGGCCCAGCCTTTGACTTGTTTGTAAGGAATATAGAAACTGCCGGAAGCAAAACCACCGATAAAGTGGAAGATAACGCCAAGAAGAGCTTGCATGAGTTTAGGATTTTATCATGTAAGAGCCGCCTGGCGGGTATCTACTCTACAATCACCTTTTTTACAAACCGCCTGCTGCCGCCTTTCCATTCCACCAGATACAAGCCCGAAGGCCAACTCGCAGTAGAAATTGTCCGCTCTGCATGGGCATTGACGCGCTGGTTTTGCAGGATCTTTTTCCCTCCTGCGGTGATGATATCGAAGGTACCGGTTTCTGTGGATGCTATTTTTAAAAAGTCGGCTGCGGGGTTCGGAAAAACCCGGATAGGACTGATCTCAGGCTCTGTGCCTGTAATTTCAACGGGTAAAACATTGGTGAGCAAACGTACGCCCCCTGCATTGTTCCCGATCGCGAGATCAGGTTTGCGGTCGCCGTTGAGGTCGGCAGCGGCAATGGACAGGTAATTTCCGAAGTTAGGTGCGCCGGGCTTTCCGCTCACTGCTACCAGCTGGCTTTCGCGCGCTGTCCATTTACCAAATTCGGCACCGTGGAAAATGCGGAGGTTACCTGTATGGTCCGCGGTTGCAAGGTCGGGCAGACCGTCGAGATCGAAATCGGCAACTGCCAACTGGGGTGACCGGCCTGCGAAGCTGATGCCGACACCAGCCAGCGCATCGGTTTCGAGCCTGAATGTAAACTGCTTGTTACTACCCGTATTGCTGTAATGGTAAATATTTCCCTGGCCTCGCCCCACGAGCAGGTCAAGGTCGCCGTCCCCATCGGTATCGTAGAAATGCGGTGAATCGCTGCTGATCAATTCAGCTGGCAATGCAATAGTTATTGCTTCGGCCACATTCAGCTGGGCCGGTGCGCCAGCCGCCGCTTTGTTAGGAATGTACCGGTATTCGAGTTTCAGATTGCTGAGCGAAACGCCTGAGAAACCCAGATCTGCGACACCGTCCCCATTGAAATCAGCCCATTGAGGTTTCAGGTTAAAAAGTCCGAGCGAAGCTGGCAGGCCGAGGTAATTTTCAGAAGTTACTTCAAAGCTCGGCGCTGCTGCGGTGCCTTTGTTGGTAAGCAGCCAGAACCCACCCCTGAAACCATTGCTCCGGGCTGTTCCGCCTGTTCCTATAAGCATATCAAGGTCACCGTCTCCGTCGATGTCGAAGAATGCGGGTACTGCATTTTCACCCACATCCAGCATCTGATTTTGCAGAAAATTCTTTTGAACCAACCGAAAATCGGGTTTCGATGCTGTACCTGCATTGTGATAAAACCAGCCCGATGATTTGAAATCGGTTAAATTCAGATCATTGGAAGGCAGGCTGGGCGCGATCAGCAGGTCGGGTACTCCGTCAAAATCCACGTCTTCATAAAATGCAGCCGGAAATATGTGCAGCAGCACCGGGTCTTTTGTGGGATAAACGTTGGAGTAAGTTGTAAAATCGGCGATGATGCCCGCAGCCGAGTTGGTAAGCAGCGAGATGTGCTCGTTACTTACGTGACCCACGAGCAAATCCTTCTTCCCGTCGCCATTGAGATCATGCAGAAGTATGGAATTGCCTGCATGCATTTCGCGGCCGCCCGGATTGGTAACCACACCACAGTCCACATCAAACTCAAATCCTTCCCCGTCGCCTTTGCGGAAATTCCCCCAGCAATCTCCATTACGCTGGAAAATGGGACTTCCTGCATTGCCAAGACTATCCGGCACGCCGAACTTCTCGACGCTGAGGTTTTGGTGTAGTTCGATATAAGTACCTGAAAAGTCAAATGTGAGCAGATCCAGGTCTCCGTCACCATCGATATCAGTAATACCCGGAATATCTGTGCCGGAAACCTGCAAATTGATATTTCCTGAAAAACCTTTGGTGTAGATCACAGGCTGCATCAGCTTCCACGTCCACGAACCGGCGGTTTTCACCTGTTGGTAAACGCTTATCCCGAGTGAGGTACTTGCAAAAAGATCTTTGTTCCCGTCACCATTGTAATCGGCCAGTATCATCCAGTTATCAGCCTGCGGAAAGCGTGTTTCGTAGTAGGGTGCGTGTATAAAGGCTTTTTTAGAGGGATTAGTGGGATCAGTCCCGGCTACGAACGTGGTGACCTTGCTATTGGTGCGATCAAATACGACAAGATCTTCCTCAGCATCGTTGTTCAAATGCATTTTCAGGAATTGCGAAGCATTCAGTCCGCCTGCCCAAGGATTAAGCATTTTGGCGCCGCCGGAAGTTACACTGGTAGCCGTATCCATTTTGAACCAAACCTGCTGCGAAAACGCTGTGCCCGTTGTCAGAAAAGAAAAGATCAGAAGAGATAAGGAGGTATAAATGGTTCGCATCGTTGAGGAATAATCTATTAGTTTTGCAGGTGTCCACGGACACCGCGCCGGCCTGAGTTTCTGCTCTTCAAACCTAACGAAATAAGGCCTGATAACTTTATAACGAACACCTATTTCCATGTTTACATCCACCGAAACCCTTTATCAGCACTTTAAAAAAGGCGCTTCCATTTGTACAGACACCCGCAGGATCACGAATGGTTGTATATTCTTCGCTTTGAAGGGGGATAAATTTGACGGTAACCAATACGCGGCCGAGGCACTGCAAAAAGGCGCTGCATTCGCGGTTGTAGATGATGAAGCTGTGGCGGCCGACGCACGTTTTCTATTGGTTGAAGATGTACTCGCTGCCTTGCAGGACCTGGCGCGGCACCATCGCAAAACGTTCGCATTCCCGGTTATAGCGCTTACCGGCTCTAATGGAAAAACGACAACAAAGGAGCTGATCGCGAAAGTGTTATCGATGAAGTTCAACACTTATGCGACTGTGGGCAACCTCAACAATCACATTGGTGTGCCGCTCACGATACTTTCCATTGACCCGGTAAAACAGGAAATGGCGGTAATCGAAATGGGCGCGAATCACCAGGAAGAAATCGCACTACTCTGCTCCATCGCGCTGCCAACCCACGGGTTGATCACCAACATCGGCAAAGCGCACCTGGAAGGTTTCGGCGGGCCGGAGGGTGTAAAAAAAGGGAAAGGCGAGCTGTTCGATTTTCTTTCCAAAAAGAAGGGTACTGTTTTCGTAAATTCGACTATTGACGTGATTATGGAAATGGTAAGCAAACGCCGCGCATTCGGCGAGATCGTTTTTTACTGCTCCGAAAACAGCCCGGTCAATCCGAAGCTCGTTTCCGAGAACCCGGTGGTCGTTTTCCAGTCGGGGGGCAAAACGGTGACGACGCATTTACCCGGCAGCTACAACTTCGATAATATCTGCGCAGCACTGGCGGTTGGGAAGCACTTCGGTGTAGCTGATGCGGATGCGCTTGAAGCAGTTGCTACTTACCAGCCTGACAACAATCGCTCTCAGTTTGTCAGGAAAGGCTCAAATACGGTGATTATGGACGCTTATAATGCAAACCCATCTTCGATGTCTGCCGCCATCGCCAACTTCGCCAGACTGGATGCGCCACGTAAAATGCTGATCCTGGGAGATATGTTTGAGCTGGGCGAAGCCGCGCCGGAAGAGCACCTTGCACTTGGCAGGCAGATTGCGGCGGAAAAGTTTGATATCGTGATCCTTGCAGGCGCATTAATGCAGCACGCATTGCCCGCATTGCCCAAAGCTTACTACTTCCCTGATAAGTTTTCGCTGCATAACTGGGTGATGGACAACCCGCAGGAAAATACATATATTCTTATTAAAGGATCAAGGGGAATGTCGCTTGAAACAGTCCTGAACCTGCTGCCCGGATAACCGTCACATTAAAGTAAATATTGGCATAATCCTATTGTGTACATCAATAGAGTTATCGATAATATTTATAACATTGGTTTTTGTATAAACAAAACTAAATTCATTTGTTTAAAACAACTCTTTCCTGCCATAGTACCAGGTTCAATCTTGCCTAAGGATACGCACGGTTATAAATTTGTAACACTAAAAAATACAAATTATCAACTCCGACCAATCATGGCAAATAGAATTTTATCAGTAGGATCTCAATTCCCTGAATTCAAGAAAACATCAGTAGTATCTCTGGAAAAAGGAAACGAATTCTATGATATTACCTCAGAAGATCACAAAAATGCTGACAAATGGATGGTGATGTTCTGGTGGCCAAAAGACTTCACTTTTGTATGTCCAACAGAGATCGCTGAGTTCGGCAAGCACGTGGGTGACTTTGCTGACCGCGACACTATCCTGATCGGTGCTTCTACTGACAGCGAGTACGTTCACCTTGCATGGAGAAAAAACCATGACGATCTTCGCGACCTGCAATTCCCGATGCTGGCTGATACTTCTAAATCATTGGCAGAAGAGTTGGGTATCCTGGAAGAAAACGAGAAAATCGCTTACCGCGTAACTTATATCGTTGACCCACAAGGAATTATTCGTTGGGTAAGCGTAAATGACCTTTCAGTTGGCCGTAACGTAAGCGAAGTAATCCGCGTTTTGGATGCACTTCAAACTGACGAGCTTTGCCCTTGCAACTGGCAAAAAGGCGAGGCGACTCTTGCTTAATTTAAGTTTATGAGTTTAAAGTTCATGAGTTTATGAGTTGTCGTAAAGTGTACTCATAAACTCATAAACTCTAAACTCATAGACTCATAGACTCATAAACCTCTTCACTCAAACTTCCCTACATGTACCCATTTGCAGCAACAGGAAATACGAAGGATTCCCTGTATAAAGAAGTTAACCTGCCCGCAGATTTTGAAAGTGTACTGATCAACAAGCTGGCAGCACTGGATCACCGCTATTTGAAGGACCTGAAAGTAAATGTGAGCAATGTATTGAAATCAAATACATTGAACCGCAAAGAGGCACTTTTGATCGCGCTATCGGTAGCTGTGAACGAAAAGAACACCGCATTGATCTCTGCGCTTGAAGAGCTTTTGAAAACAGAAGGTGCTGAGGAAAAGGAGATTGCAGAAGTTACTGCCTGTGTTTCCCTGATGAATGCAAACAATGTGTTTTATCGTTTCAGACACTTCATGCACAAGGAATTTTATGATAATGCACCGGCAGGTATCAAAATGAGCATTATGGTAAATCCTTTACTTGGCAAAGAGTTTTTTGAGTTGCTGAGTCTGGTTGTATCGGCGCTGAATGGTTGTGAAATGTGCGTTACATCTCACGAGCAATCCGTACTGAACCACGGCGGCACACAGGCGCGTATATTCGACGCAGTGAGAGTAGGCGCCATTTTCAAAAGTTTTTCAGTGCTAATTTAGTTTTAAGCTCCGTCGACTGAAGTCGACGGTAATAGAATTTAAATTAAAGAGGGCCTTCGGCCCTAAAAAGATCCATTGCCCCGGGCTTCAGCCCGGGGTTTCTTTTAAAATGAATTTTGAATCAATATTTGAATTGATTTTGAAATCAATCTCTGACTATTGAGTTATTATTCTTTGTAACTAATAATCGAAATGTTCTTTCCCCAGATGTTTTCGGGTTCGAAATCGATGGTCAGTTCATCTTCATATGCATCTTCTGAAAAGTGCTTTCTGAGTTTCAGCGGCATTTTCCCTGCTTCTCCATTGTAGTAAGCCGTCATCCTATATCTTCCCAAAGGCACATCTACCAGGCGCCCGTATTCTTTTGAGAAAGGCGCGCCGTGTTTCAGTTTCAGTGACTTTCCCTTTGAACCATCGATCAGGTTTCCGACCGGGGTTAAGGTGAATTCAATGTTTTCAGAATCGTATATTTCGCTGTTCACTGATTTGTTTACTTCAATGGACGCGCCATAATATCCTTCGCCTTCCGGTCGCCGGCCTGTCAGTTTCCAGGTGAAATTCCGGACGGCGCCATCAATACTGAATTCTTCGTACACGTCAGGATCAAGATCAAGCTCATATATCTCGCCGTTATACTCCTTCTTGATCTGAGCAGAAGCCATGAATGTACCGACCTTGGGCAGCTGGATTTTGTAGTTGCCGTTTTCATCAGACCTGCCCAGTGCGTACGAATTATACAACATTGTGTTATCTACCACAATCTCCACACCTTTCAGCGGGCTGCCGTCGGTGCCGGTGACTTTCCCGACCGCATATCCTTTCTCGGACTGAACACCGTCGGGAGAAGGATTATTGTCAGTTTTACAGGCATTGAAAAGCAGGATCATACCCGCCAGACAATGCAACCAAATCAGTTGTTTTCGCATAGCAGCTCTATTTTTCAATTTTCTGCAACTCCGTTTTGGTCACATCCGAACCCGAAAATTCTTCTGACTTTACAATCCCAACACCCGGCGCAGTCCAAAGGCGGACTGTATAAATGACGCCCGATTCCTCAGGAGGGAATGCGTCGGAAGTGAGCTTGGTTTCAAGATCGTAGGTATACTCCCATTTGGTACAATTGAATGTTCCTGCGGGCGTAGTAACCGATTCCTCTTTCACTGCCTTGCCTTCGTGATAGGTTACCACGCATTCAATCTCTGCCGACACAGGATCGCCGTCTTCAATAGGGATTTCGAGTTCCATATATTGTCGCACAGGCGCGCTGCTGAATGTTACCTTGCTGCCTACCGTTCCTTTATTCTCGAAAATCTGGCGCTGTGGCAGGCCGCTCAGTTCCGTGCTTTTAATTATCGCAAAACTTCCGATGTATTCAGTAATCGCATTCAAGCCGGCGGCCTGGGAAATTTCGTTCGTGGTTAACCCATCTTTACTGAAAGCGCGGTATTTAAGAACCAGTTTGCCGGCTTCCTCATACTGGATCGCATTTTCGATATCATACACAGGCACACCCGCCGAATCACGCTCGGCAAGCACCCGCGTAACAGCACTTGATTCTGTGTTGTCGCTTTCGAGAATCTTGTAGAGGTACCGCTGGTTTTTAGCCGGAATAATGGCTTTTTCGTCTTTACTGATTACATCCGGCACAACATCCGGGCCGTTTTCCTTGCAGGCGCCGAGCGAAAAGCTGGCAAAAAGTACTGCCAGCAGCGCTTTTCTGCCTGGGAGATTTGTAAATGAAAGAAGTTGGTTTTTCATGGCTATTAGAGTTTAAAAATGATCCACTGAAAAGGCTATACGTCGACCCGATTAATTTGACTTAAAGGCCAGCTGTATGACAAGCAGCGCGAAGCCGGTAAGAGAGAGGTATCCTCTGATCAAGATGAACTTTAACCATTCGGACCTTGCATTGGAATAGCCTCTTTCTGTGTTTAAAAGGTTGCTGTTGATCAGGTCGTTGACGGGCTCGCTGAACCGGAGTATGAAAACCATATCGGCCACCAGCAGGAGAAATGCAAGCAGGATCAGCACATAAGACCAGAAACCTGCCGATTTATCTGTCAAAACAACCCACAGCAGCATCACCGCCAGGGCAGACAGGTAGAGCACTTTGAACTTGCTCCTGACCACCGGGTCAACCACTTTGCGCAGCTCAATAAAATGCTCGGCGGGTATCTGATATAGTGCCTTTCCAAATCCAAAATGGTAGAATGCACCTTGGGCTGCAATGAAGAAATACAATGCAAAACCTGCCAGGCGCACGATGGATATTACTTCAATTGATTTCATAAAGTTTGGGCAGAGATTGGGCGATTGAGTCTTTTTCGAGTGCTTCTTTCAATGCATTGTTCAGGTATCTTCTCACCGAAAGCTTTTTGATATCGAGCTCTTTATTCTCTTTTCTTTCAGATACCAGATAGTTGCTCGCGGCGTAAAAGCGGACGGTGGTTATCCGGCTGGCAGGGTCTGTTTCGGTTACCCAAAATCCCTTTTCGGGTACCGGCTGGCGCCACGATCTGGTTTGCGGCGGAATACCGTAGGACAGGCTAATTACCGCCAACAAAGCGGCAGCGAGTACATTAATTTTGATGCTTTCCATGGCTGGCTAATGTTTTGATCATAAGCTGACGCAGCAGATAACCCGGGTCAATTTTGTTTTTGGATTGGACAGAATTGCTTTTCACCAGCAGGCGAATGGCGGCCAGGTGCGAGCAAATGACCAATGGGATAACAACAGCAGGTAAAAACACGAATGGAAACTGGAACAGCGCAATGTTAGGCTGTTCGAACGTGGGGTTTTCAGGGATAAAGGCCGCAGAAAATACAAACTTCAAGGCAACACTTATCGCCAGACCAAGCCCGAGCAGGTTCCAGCAAACCATCAGCTGCCACCGGATTTTTTCTTTTAAAACACCGAAATAGTAGATCGCAGGTGCAGTCAGCCCGGCAACCATATCCAGATTACCGCCCTGGAGTGTGATTTCAGCAGGTACCACCCGACAAATAAAGAGCCAGTACATGACCACTTCCGTCGGAGCGCGAACGACGTGGATTACCGTCAGCAGATGCAAATCCATGCGGTCGAGCAGTGATTTCCCGGACCTGGCTAGAAAAAGCCAGGCCATCAGGATCACAGGCGGGACCACCATAATGAGAAGCGTCGGGAATGCAGTACCGGTAATATGATAGAATCCCGAGGCTGAAATACAGATCTGCAATGCAATCCAGGAAAGAAGCAGTATCCCGAATCTGGTACCGCTTCCTGCTGCCTGGAAAAATGTGAACACAGTGAGGAATGCAATCAGCCCGAAGATCAGGCTGATGCAGGGAGTCAGGTTGTCCATCAGGCTACTCTTTGAACAATTTCCCTTCTACATTGTCCGCAAAAGTATTTGCAGTTTCAATGTCTTCATTTACAACAGCCTGATAGTTAATAAACACACCGTACCCACCGCTTCCTGTAATTTGAGAATTCCGGATTTCGAGTCTTGCATTACCTCCGTAAACAGCGATGTTGGTTTTCTTGCCAGATACAAGTGCAGTGCTGCCTCCACCTGAAATATCCACGTAATCCATTACATTTTTGCCGCTTGTCGAGAAGCAGATCAGTCCCCGCCAGTAAGCGCGGGCATTCTCCGCCGGCTTGATCACGATCTTGTTGGTTTTCGTGCCCACCGCATTGAAGTAACCGTCGTCGATGGATAATCTAGCTCCGCGGCCCATCTCAATCGTTACGCCCGGCATCAATTTCCAGTTGGCGTCGGAGCCCATTCCTTCCAGGATGCGATACGGCGTTTTATCCTTGAAACCGGCCCATACTACTTCGGAGGTGACATTCTTTTTCAGCGTAGAAGCGAAGATCTCCACCACGTTCCGGCCATTTCCATTGGTAAAACTTGAATTGTAATCCAGACTGCTCACAATGTCGGCACCGACGTACACGGGCGCTTCCAAGTTGTTTTTGAATGTATTTTTCTCAAAACCTGTAATCGTTACCCCTTCATCCACATACAAACCATATCCTCCGTTATCTTCAAAAAGCGAGTTTTTGATTGACAAATTAGCTTTGTAAGTACCAATTACCGCCAGTCCCGCTTTGATCGTAGAGATAATCGGTCTTCCTCCTGCGTGCAGGATCTGGATATGTTCCATTTCGTTGGCGCTGCTGGCCGACCTGAAAATCACGCCTGACCAGTATCCTTTACTCGCTTCTTTACCGATTAACCGAATGGGTTTCGTGGAATCACCTTTTGCGATCAGGATACCGCCATTATAGTTGACTTCCAGCCTGGTATCTCTTGCAAATGCAATTACTACGCCCGGCTTCAATGTAAGTTCTGCATTTACCTGGGTGTTGTTGTTGACGATATAGTCGGGTATGTTCGGATTATCGATGCGGTTTTCGAGAACGGTTTTAGTCCTGATGTCCCTTTCCAGTTCAATGGGCTGGATAATGGTTGCTGTTACCAAAACTTTGTCGGTATTCTCGCCGCTTTCATTGAAGATCGTCATATCCACTTCGTAATCACCCGGAAGATCTGGCGTGAATGTAGCTTTACCCTGCGAGGGTGTTGCGAGGGTCACAGTACTTCCAGCCGGCTTTTTGGTAACATTCCAGCGGAACTGGAAAGGCTTGTTGTCGCTGTCCGTAGACCCGGTACCATCGATGGTCACCTGCTCCCCTACTTTCACATTCTGGTCGGCGCCTGCGCGTGCAGTCAGCTGTGACGGTTTCACTTCTTCATCTTCTTTGCAACCTGATACAAGCAGCCCCAGAGAGAGCACTGCCAGAAGGATTCTTTTACTTTTTAACATGGCTAAATGGCTTTTTACTTAAAAAATGAGAGTGCCAATGCAAATGGCGCTGCAATTTTAAGTTGAAAACCCGAGGAGAAATAAGGCGGGGAAGTTACTGTCGATCAACAACATTTTTTATCGACAAACGCCACTGATAACAGATTTTAAAAGATCAGTTTGAATTTTTTCTGGCAATCATTTCTGAAATTTCGGCCGATGGGGAGTTCTTTTCCATCGATCTCGATCTTGTGGGAATGGTAGCTTTCTACTTTTTCAACCGAGACGATGAATGAGCGGTGAATGCGGATAAAGCTGTCTTCAGGAAGCAGCTCTTCCAGCAGGCTGATCTTTTGTTTTGTAATCAGCACTTTGTCTTTCAATACCACCTTGATGTAATCGCGGAGACTTTCGATCCAGTAAATGTCATTTACATTCACCTTCACCATTTTACGGTCTACTTTGAGGTAGAGGAAAATGTCTTTGTTGGCTGTTAGATTCTGCTGAGCAATGGAAACGGATTGGTTGCTGATATTTAATCCTGTAAAAACCTTGTCGATCGCACGCAGGAAACGTTCAAATGGGATTGGTTTGAGAAGGTAATCAACTGCATTGAGATCAAAACCTTCCACAGCATAATCCTGGTAGGCAGTTGTAAAAATGACTTTGGGCGGGTTTTTGAGGCTTCGCAGCAAATCTGTGCCTTTTAGTCCGGGCATTTTCACATCCAAAAACATCAGATCTACCTTTTGCTGCTGCAATACCTGAAAAGCCTGTATCGCATCCTGGCAGCGGGCAACCACTTCTATTTCCCCGAAATTGCCCAGGTAATTGTCCAGTACCTCAATGGCGTGGGGCTCGTCATCGACCAGCATGGCAGTAATTTTCATGTCAATCAGATTTCCAGTCGTTTGTCCAGTTCTATCTCCAAAATTACCGCAAACACATCATCCTCTTCCAGTATCCGGAGCTGGTGCGCCGAAGGATAAAGGATATCGAGCCGCTTGCGCACATTTGCCAGTCCGATGCTCACATGATGTTTCCGCACTTCTTTTACGGTCGTTTCGGGCTTGCTATTGGCTATTTTGAATTTAAGGTTATTGTTTTTAATGCGCAGATCTATGTTGATCCAGGCTTGTCCGACCTGCTCACTGGCTCCGTGTTTAAATGCATTTTCAACCAGCGGCAAAAGCAGCAGCGGCGCTATTTTAAAACCTGGCGACAGTCCGTTTATACTGAAATTGATATCCAGCCGCTCTTCATACCGGATCTTTTCGAGCTCGATATAGCTTTCAACAATGCGGATATCCCTTTCCAGCTCCACTATATCTGTGTTTGCTTCGTAGAGCATGTAACGCAAAATTTCAGCCAGTCCCATTACCACCGCCGGGGATTGCGGCGACTGGGTCAATGTCAGTGCGTAAAGGTTGTTGAGGGTATTAAACAGAAAATGAGGGTGTAACTGCCCTTTCAAAAAGTTAAGCTCTGCCTCAATGGCCGCTTGCCTTCTTTCAAACCACATTTTGAAAAATTTAATGGACAAGGCTATCCAGACGAAAATATTCGTTTGCTCAAATGCATTGATCAGGTATACCGGCCGCGAAAGCTGCTCGCGGAAACTGCCCTGCAATTTCACCCAGACAAATGTCGGGTCCGTCTTTCGCACCGCCGCGTAAACGATCGGATCGGCAACCAGTATTTCGAGAAACCTGAATACAAGCGTGGAAAGAATAATGCATAAAATCAGATAGATCACAAACTCCACATATCGCTTTCTATTGAAAAACCTCGGGATCAAAAAGTAGGCAATGCAATAGAAATAGAGCATGTGGATTGGCATAAACATAGCCACCACGCCCAGAGCAAGCCCGTAGCCGGGCATACCCGCGCCATAGATAACCGTTAATATGATCAGGATGGTTATCCAGAATAATACATGAAGCAGGGTTCTTCTTCTGGCCGGATCGGAAAGTATCGGGACATTTGCACGCATGGACAAATATAGCTATTTCAAAAGCCAAAGATTTGTGCAGCAAAGCTGGTAGACAGATGTACGGAATTTGTCGACGAACAGCATTATCGAACTATTCCATGTCTACGGTTATGATCATTGTCTTCAAATTCAAATAAGTATGGATTACTTCTCGAATACCTCAGATAGATTGTATCGCCGCTGCTTAGCTCGTGATTGAAGTTGATCCTTCCCACGAAAGACTTCCCATTGGCTACAGTAGGTAAAATTTCGAGAATAATGCCAATTCCCTCTGTAGTATCTGCTAGAAATTCCAGTAGCTATTCCATACGTTCTAACACTTCCTTGTTGTATAACCCCTGATTTAAGAAAGTTAAATATCAGATAGTTGGCATATATCACAACTCCTACAAATAAGAGCCTTCCAACAAAAAATCCTATTATACCAATTGCCATTTGAGATACTAGCCGATCAAAGCTCTGATACAAAACCAGGCTAGTGATCACTATCATCAAGAATGAAAAAAACGTTAGAGAACTATTTTCTCCTAAACTTCCGTAAACGGCAAAAAACGAAAATACAATAACAATGCCCCCTAGAATAGCTCTGTAGATAACCATTTCTTCAATAATTGAGCTTTTAACATACAAAGGAGGTGCTCAATTACTTAGAATTTTCTATCAATGGTTATACAGTCGGAGTAAAGATCTTAATCCTATTTAAAAGTCACGCCCTCTTGTTCTGTGTTTTCTTATTGAACATAAAAATGGGTTATAAAAATACAAGGAGCCACTTATCAGGAGGAACGACAGCTTAACTCAGATACAGGCTAACAAGACAACTTTTTTGAGTTCAAGACAAAATATCTGCCATTCACAGAGATACAGGGCCGTGTGAGTGCCAAAGTGCGCCTAAGTAGCGACTGAAAAGATAAAATATCTGATTTACGATCACAAATCACAATTTGTATCTACATTTCTTCCCCTCCGTGGTTTTTCTACTTAGTTTTGTATTATAATCAAGATATAACTAAACTGTAAAATAATGGCAACGTCAACCGACACGTACATTCCTTACAAGGTAAAAGACATTTCCCTGGCTGAGTGGGGACGCAAAGAAATTACATTGGCAGAAGCTGAAATGCCAGGTTTGATGGCGATCCGCGCAGAATACGGTCCGTCACAACCATTGGCAGGTGCCCGCGTGGCAGGCTGTCTGCACATGACGATTCAGACTGCGGTTTTGATCGAAACACTTACAGCTTTGGGTGCAGAAGTTACCTGGTCTTCATGTAACATCTTCTCTACGCAGGATCACGCAGCAGCAGCAATCGCAGCAGCAGGTATCCCGGTTTACGCGTGGAAAGGAATGAACGAAGAAGAATTCAACTGGTGCATCGAGCAAACGTTGTTCTTCGGCGAAGATCGCAAGCCTTTGAATATGATCCTGGATGACGGCGGTGACCTTACCAATATGGTTTTCGACGAATATCCTGAGCTGATCGCTGGTATCAAAGGACTTTCAGAAGAAACTACAACTGGTGTACTTCGTTTGTACGACCGCCTGAAAAACGGAACGCTTCATTTGCCTGCAATCAATGTAAATGACTCAGTTACGAAATCTAAATTCGATAACAAATACGGTTGCCGCGAATCATTGGTGGATTCAATCCGTCGTGCAACTGACTTAATGCTTGCTGGTAAAGTAGCTGTTGTAGCTGGTTACGGTGATGTAGGTAAAGGTTCTGCTGAGTCACTTCGTGGCGCAGGCTGCCGTGTATTGGTTACTGAAATCGACCCGATTTGTGCGCTTCAAGCTGCAATGGACGGTTTTGAAGTAGTAACAATGGACGAAGCTGCAACGCGTGCGAACATTTTCGTTACTGCAACCGGAAACTACAAGATCATCACAGATCGTCACTTCCTTGCAATGCGTGACAAAGCCGTAGTTTGTAACATCGGTCACTTCGACAATGAAATCGATATGGCTTGGTTGAACAGCTCTTACGGTAATACAAAATCTCAGATCAAACCACAGGTTGATATCTATTCTGTTGAAGGAAGAGACATTATCATCCTTGCGGAAGGTCGTTTGGTTAACCTGGGCTGCGCAATGGGACACCCTTCATTTGTAATGTCCTGCTCATTCTCTAACCAGACTTTGGCTCAGATCGAACTTTGGACCAACACAGCTGCTTACGAGAAGAAAGTATACGTACTTCCAAAAGCACTGGACGAAAAAGTGGCTGCACTTCACCTGAAACACGTTGGAGCTAATTTGGATATCCTTACTGAGGAACAAGCTGCATACATCGGCGTTTCAACAGAAGGTCCATTCAAGGCGGAGACTTACAGATATTAATATTAGTTAAGGTTCATATTATGAAACGCCCTCGCTGCATTGTAGCGGGGGCGTTTTTGTGTTTGGTGGAGTAATTATATCTCCCCGTCTTTGAAATTACAATCGGCAACGTATCCCTCTTAACAGGTCCAGGAAAATCTCTCCCCTATCCAGCACATCCCGCGTCACTCTCGGGCCCGGGTTCCAATCTTTTGTCGGGTAAATGTAGCGCAGCATCATATCTGTAAAGAGATGCTCCATCTCAGCCAGATCGTATTCGGCGGCGATAAAATTTTCAATGAGTTCTTCGGAGGTAAAGCGGGGTTTGATGGTTTTTTCGATGTCTGACATGGTGTATGTATACCGGTTTGCATGGAGCGGGCCAGTTAACGGTGCCGCGCTTTCCGTTGCTCAACCCGGTCTAAGGGCAATGGTGCTATATGTCCATTACGGTAGCCACGACACCGTTAATAGGTATACGTAGTTCCATATAGCAACTTCTAGCCTTCGAAGTGAAGGCAGATGCAGCTTAGACCGAGAAATTGAGCGAGGCAAACGTAAGATGATTGTTTGAGGAAATCAAAAGGAATTTTCGAATGGTAAAGGAAAAAGTGGGTAGAGGTAGGGCTGCGATAGGCCTAAGCTCGATAGCAAGTAGAATCGCAAATAAATATAAGTCGTTAAATTCCTGAAAGTTGATGTAACGTCTTAACAAAGTTACGTCCGCAGAATTGTATCGAGCAGAAAGGCTACTATCAAAAACTTAACCCTACCCAAGTATTTTATGTTCAACAACCTAAATTGCCCAACAATGTCCAAACAGCAATACAAATTCTGCATTACAAGTAAATACACCGTAATTATCGCATGGTCTTTACCTGGCGGTACAATTTGATCAAATGCTGAACAGACATGTCAATAAGTGGTTCAAACATAAATGCATTAATATGAATATTTTCCGGAGTCATCAAATTCACCTTGTCTAATATTGCCAAGTTAACACAACCAGGAAAGCGATTGTGGTACTCCTGACAAAGAACATGGGTCTGATTCTTTTTGATGAGCAACAAATCGAACCCAGGTAATTTGTCAATCAAAAACTTCTCAGTTTGTAGACGTATAGCTATTGCTAATGTAATTTTATTTTCCAGTGCTATTTCATCGACGATAGGTTCAATACAAATTGAATCCGCAGTATTAAAAATTAGCTGTATAAACCCATCTGTACCAAATGAGATTGTTTTACCTCGAAGTTTTGGAAGTCTTTGCTTATATATCTCAAATATTTCACTTGCCTTCAAGTCTTCGCTACCATCTTGTATGTGAAGACATTTTGTTAGAGTTATATAATCATCACAATCCTTCGTATCGCTATATTCAATTAGATTTCGGACGAATGCTACAAGACTTATAAACATCTTTACTCTTGCATAACTTTTTATTAGATGCATGAACAAATCATTTATATACTGCCCACTATGTAATGTAACTTCTTTCGAATCTGATTTCGACGCCATAAATACAGCTTCTCTTACAAGACATAGCCTTGACGCAATAGTTCGATAAAAATCGAAATTGTGGCTTAGAACAATCATTCTAAACTTATTTGATTTTTGAAGATCTCTAATGTACTCAATTATTGCGAACTTGTTTTTGTAATCGAATGAATCAGCTACATCGTCGAATATAAGTAGGCTCTTGCCTAAATTACTTTTGCGTGCTTCAATCTCAAACAAGAATTGTAAAATAAAATACGCACGCTGTTCGCCTTTACTAAGAATCGTAAGTAAGGTTTCTCGTTTGTGTTTTACTGGGTCATTGCCTAGCTCGGAATATTCAAATTCTAATATTGCTGTTTCTTTTTTCAGAATTATATCGTTCTGATTTGCCAGTATAATCTTAAATGGAACATGGAACCTATCATTGAACCTATTAACTATATTTAACCAAAGATCGATATCTTTCTTTGACTCATCGATTATCTTTGCTAGAACGCCTTTTTGGCTCTTGTAATAATCTACCAAGAGTAAAACGTCATGATTAATTCTAGATAGATAATTTAGCCACACTTCTTTCTTAAATTCCTCATAATTATTCAGTTTAAGCAATAGCAGGTTGTCCGATTCAACCACCTTTTGGAATGCTCTAAGCTCTGAATTGGCACCAATTGCTTTGTCAACCTGGTCGAATGCCTTCCTTAAACTTTCGTCATTTAAGATATTTTCTATCTCATTTTGCACAAGCTTCTTTAATTGATCTGAGTCATTAATCCTTGTTCCGTCTTCTAAAACGAAAACGTGGCCTGCATTAAAATAGGAATTATCTTCAATAGACTTTATTATTTCATTAGCTTGATAAGTACCAAACGTATTATTAACAGACTCGCGAAAGAACTTTGACTTCGAAACAATATCCTTGTAACTATTGATATAGCGACTAAGAACTTTATCATTCTTTTTTAAAAATTTCTCTACATTTCCTTTTTTATCAAACACGTCATTGTATCGAAACTGAAAATTGTTATCTGACTGACTAAGTTTATCCAAAACACTAAGTAATATCTCAAAAATCGAAGAATTGTTTAGATTGGAAAATGTACTTAGTAGCTCCGCCTCACAATCACTACTTTGCGAAACCGCTTTTAACTTCCGCATTAGATCAGATTTCCTGTCATTTAATTCCACATAAATGCTATCATACTGATCTTTCAGTTCTTTGACAGCAATGAAGTTGCTTATCTTACTAGATGCATCGAAACTATTATCTTCGGCATTAACAACTAAAATATCTTCTGGCTTTATTATGTCGTTGTCAATCGACGCTTCAAACTTGGAAACCCTTGAAGTATATATCCTATCACAAGGTAGATTTTTGGTATCTCCTTTTGCAAGTAACTCAAATGTTCTGGCAAAGGAAGTTTTCATTGTTCCATTTGGTGCATACACTAGAAAAGTGTCACTTTTCGTGAAGTCAAACGTTTGATTCAATTTCCCTATACCAAAACAATTTTCGAAATTGACATTTAAAGTATTCATACGTGATCTATAAGTCAGGAAGGTTAACTTTTATATATACTTCAATGAGATCGAAACACTGACTCACTCAACCCCATTTACAATCTCATCAATCAACATCTTCTCGAAGTTACCAGTAGATTGTCCCTTAACCGGCAGCACCGCTTTCTCAATTCTGATTGAATGAAGATTGACGCTCACGATTGTAGTATTGTCGCCAACTGCCTTCACTCGCATGTTCCAGATAGCGGATGCTTGGTGCCGAGCAATGGAGCTTGGAAATTCAGTGCTCATTCGTTCAACGGCAATGTAGGCAGCTGGGTTGGTGAGGTTACCTTTCGTGTCTTCATAGGACAATAAACCGGAGAAGGATGCGACATCCGCAATAACCAGTCCGCTGCTGCGGTCGATCATTTTTACGGCGACACCTGTTTCTGCAATCATATCAATGACGCTTTCCCAAACCTGCTCGAAAGGCTTTTCAATTCTGGATTTGACGGATCCTTGCTGGTACTTTCCACGCAGCGAAACAACACTCGGCGCGCAACTTTGAAGAACAAGAAGAATAGAAAGAGAGAGTAAGTACTTATGCATGATAGAGGTTGTAGTAATTAAGTAATACTACAACTTCCAATGCCCGTTGGCAAAATGAACTTATTAAACGGTGTTACCCGGAATTCGACACCTGTGAACCCTGCCCCTCCCCGCCCCTCACAACCGGCACTGGCGTCGGGAACCCAATCCCATTCTCATCAAAAACCCTTTTAACTGCCTTCATTGCAACACTCTTCGCCGGGCCGGGACCTATTTTACTCTGGTCAATCCAGAAGAGGATCTCGAAGTCAATGCTCTTTTCCGTGAACTTCGTGAAGTTGAGCTCGACGGGTTTTAGCTTGTTCAGGAATGGAAGCTGGTTGATTACTGAGAGTGCGAGGTTTTCAACAATCCCCAAGTCATCTTTATAGCCGATGCTGCATTCAACCTGCACTCTCCTTTCGCCTGAAAACGTGAAGTTGACTATCGGTTTTTGAAAAATATCCTTGCTGGGTAGCTCTACGTGCTGGCCGGCGAAGTTGTCGAGCTTCACAGAGCGCAGGCCGATCGACAACACTTTCCCGGTAAATCCATTGGTTTCAATCACATCTCCTACCTTAATCGGGCGCTGGATGGCGATGAATGCGCCGGAGATGAAATTCGTTGTCAGATCCTGGAATGCAAAACCCAGCGCGAGTGCGAGTACACCGGCACCAGCCAGCAGCGAGGTAACCGTTTTATCCAAACCCAAAACGCCCAGTGCGAAGAAGAGCCCGGCCATGACAATCGCAATGCGCGTGATCGCAGACATCAGACTGACCAATGCAATATTTTGCGAAGCCCGGCCCAACACATTTTCCATAAACCTGCTGCCGTACCTCGCCAGGAACCGGAAAACGACCAGGATCAATATCGCCATGATCAGGTTGGGGACAAAACGAATTCCCTCTACAAACCACCTGTCGAGCTTTACAGCAATGGGATCTACAAACTTTGAGATTTGTGCAAAAATCATCCGAGCGTCAAATGCATTAAAAAACAACATCAAAAGTGCTGATTTTTCCAAAATAAAAAAGGCAGCGACTCCGGAAAATTCCAGGTCGCTGCCTTCCATTTATAAAGAACAGGATTTACAACCGCGCGAGCAGCTCCTGCTTCTTCGATTTAAATTCCTCCTCGGTAATCTGCCCTTTTTCAAAAAGCATATTCACCTTTTCTATCGTCGCAATGATGATTTCCTGCGAAGCAGATGTACTTTGCCCCGTTCTCAGGTCGGCTGTGCTCGTTACATCGTACGCGATGCCGGGAGTTGGCTGCTGCTGTCCTGCCGGCTCAGAAATGACGGATAAACTATTCAGGTCAACTGGTCCGTCCTGACTTGAAAACCGGTAAGAACGCTCAGTACCCTGCTGCTGCGACACGCCGGTAATATGATGGTGCTTGGTATCGTAAATCGTACGTTTTCCATTCTCCTCGATCACAAGCCGGCGCACTGGCGCGAAATAAGCATACCGAAAGCCATTTTGGGCACCGCTGGACGTGGGCGTTCCGAATACTGCCGGCCAGGAACTCGTACCTGTTCCCTGGAATATGCTATTGGAATCATTTTGCGTGTTCTCAGACGGATCCGAGGCTCCTTCGTAAAGTACCCTCGTACTTACAAGATCAGACAGTTCATTGCAGACCTTATCCACAGTACCCCGGAGTGAATTATTGAACATATCCCCTACCATCGTCATTCCGCCACGCATCCACTGACCTTGTCCGCCCAGCTCCTGAATGTTGAACTGCGCCATGTTACCGCTACCATCGATCACTGCTTTCAAAAGAGCCTCGACTGACTCTTTCTTCAGGTTATATTTTGCGGCAATTTCTGCTACATATTGCTCGCCTTCTTTTGTTAACGCTTTCATAATTAATTGGTTCTTTTCAAAAGAAGTCACAAAAACAGTGCCATTACTGACGCGGGGCACTCGCCTGGCGAAGTTCAAGCCAGCGTTTTTGCAGTTCAGACTGGTCCCGAAAGGAGGTTTGCTCGCGTGCCAGCTCGCTTGCATATTGCATGCGATCGGCGGTGAGCGGGTGTGTACTCAGCAATTCAATGGAGGTGGAACCTTCGGCGCCGGTATCAAGGATTTTGAACAAATCCACAAACCCTTTCAAACTGATCCCCTGCGCCTGGAACACACCCATGGCTTTTCGATCGGCATCCATTTCCAGCTCTCTTGAATAAGTCAGATTGACGAGCATATTGGAATTTTCGGCCAGTACCGCGATGATCCCATTGATATCGTTCAGTATAACCGAAACGAACAGATATCCTGACAAACTCCGCAAAACACTTCTCAGGGAATGCTGGTAATGCACGTGCGAAACTTCGTGCGCCAGCAGAGCGGCAAGTTCCTCCTTGGTTTTCATTTTATTCAAAATACCGTCAAAGACTACGATATGTCCGCCAGGCAGCGCAAATGCATTGACCTCCTTTTCTTTTACTACCGTAATCCGGACGGGGTAATTTGTTTTGAAATCGATGGCTTTGGCAAAATGATTGACTTTCGCTGAAAGACTACTATCGACTTTATAGCCCGCAATCAGGTTGCCGTACATCGCGTCTCCGAGCCTGACTTCAATGTCCTGAGGAATTTGGCGCGCTACTTTTTCGGCTGCGAAAGGCAGAACAAACAGGTAAGTAGCAACCAGCAAACCGAGTAAAAGAACGATAAACCCAACCAGCGCCAACGGACTTTTGAAGACATTGTCCGATATCCTTTTTCTGAAAAATACCCTGTCAGGATACTTTTGTTTTAAAATTGCGGGCAACGCATCATCCCTGCATTCAATGGTTTGCTGCGGATATTCGCCGTACCTGAATATAGAGAGATTGGTAAAGCCCTGCTCGGTTATAATACCCGGCAAATCCCAGCGGACCGTTTGAAAATCTGCATTCCCTGCAACAGGATGGATGAGCCAGTAGCCCGGCATGAGTTCAAGAACCGCATCGTGAGCGGCAGAGGTTCTCCCATCGTGGTACCTGACATTAATTAGCTGCATTTCATTCACAATTTGACCTTACACCAGGCCAATATCTATCATATCTGCCAGATCTTCGCCGGTTGCATCGGTATAATTTTCTTCGGTTTGCTGAATCGCATCCACGTCCAGCGGACCTTCGATGACAATGTTGGAGAATACGAAATTGAGTGCGCGCACGATCGCCCAGGGTGTTCCGAGCCCGAGTGTGAGCACGATAATCAGCAAGTTACCTGCGATCAGGATAAAGTAGCCGCCGGCAGTTGCAGTGGACCGAAACACCAGTCGGTTCTCACCCTGGTACATGCGGATATTGTTGATATAATAGTTGAAAAGGTTTTTGACATACCAGAAAGAATAGATACCGAGCGTAAACAACGACAGCAGGTAACCTTTCACATTCAGCCACGCAAACGTGTCGCCTTTCCCCATGTATGCGAAGGTCAGATTACCAAACCGGAGGTGTTTGAAAATGTATTTACGGATATCAATGATAAACCAGAAAGAGTAAATCCCGAAGGTACAAAGGGTGAGAATGCTGCCGATCACGAACATTTGCACAAACTCTTTCAACTCGCCGCGGTAGCCAAAATGAATGCCCCGCCAGGAAGAGCGCGACATCCGGTACCGCATTGAACCATGAATTGCAACCGGAATGAGCAGGAGAAACCCGCCTTAGAAGAAGATCAAAGCAATCACCAGTAAAGTGGTGTCTTTGTACCACGCGGCGGTGAGCAGCACACCGTAAAGCACAATGAAAATCCCGATCGCTTTGATGAATCCAAGGAACATTTCACGCCCGGTGCCGTGGAAAGTGAAGCGGCTTTGTTCAAATTCCGTCTCCGCATACAGGTATTTAAGAATGGCGGCTTTGGCCCAGGGATAGTAGAGTCCCAGTGTGACGATTGTGAGCAGGATGTTGATGATGTAAATTCCAAACAAGCCAGCGCCTTTTCCGTGAAAAGTTACCTGTCTTTGCTGATCGTAATGCTGTTCCATAATTTGACGAAGTTGAAATGGGGAGTTTACATCAAATATAAAGTTTCTTTGAAAAAATTTAAACTTTGTAACCGGCTATAAACAGATATACCGCAGGATAATTATCCCGCGGTATACCAAACAACCTTAATCCCAGTAAGATATTAGAAATTACCCACCTAATCGCCTGTAATCCTGTCCAGCTCGATCTTGGCCGACAGATAATCGAAAACAGATTCGAGGTAATTGGCTTTTGCAGTCGTCAATGCAAATTCAGAATCCATTAATTCCAGCCTCGTCGCTACACCTTTTTCGTAGCGGTACTTGGTAATGGAATAGCTTAATTCTGCTGTTTGTGACACATTCTGTTGTGTTTTGATCCGCTCTGAGGTTTCAAACAAACTCGCCAGAACCTGCTTGATCTGCGTTTTCAGCTGTTCCTGCGCATTGGTATATACGATATCAGCCTGCTGTCTTTCGATCTTCCCCAATGCAACCCGGTTTACATTTTGGTTTCCATTGAAAATCGGTATCGCAAATTGTATCCCTGCAAAGAAAACCGGCGGGTAACCCGCATTGCCGAAGCGGAACTGGTTTGTCTGCGTTTGTAACTGGTACTGACTGATAAAACTCACCACCGGCAACCGCGCCGATTTAGACAACATAATCTCTTTATCAGCAATCTCCTTATTGAGGTTGAGCAGTTGCAAATCGGGGCGCTGCTCTACGGAAAGTCGGTATGCACCGGTTTCAGAAGGAATAGAATCTGCGGGACTGAGCCGCAGTGAATCGGAAAGCACGTACTCGGTTTGCTGCGTATCTCCGAGCAGGTAGCGGAGTTCCTGCTGGCTTACCTGCAATGCGTAAGTAAGTCTCAGCACGTCCGGTTCGAGGTTTTTCACCAAAGTATACGCCCGCAAAGTATCCACCCGCAGCGCTTTTCCCTGCGCCAGCAGATACCGGGAGTCGGCAAGTGCTTTTTTGTTCCGGAGAATGCTTTCCTGCTGCAATTTAAGGCGCTCGTTCAAAACCAGCTGCCGGACGTAGCTCTGCTTTACGCTTGCAATCACATTCACTTCTCTGTCCCGGTAGCTGAGCTGGCTTTGTTTTTCAAAAAGCTTGCGCCGCGCGATCTCGTGCCGCGTTCCCGAATTATAGATCGGCTGCACCAGCGAAACCTGCGCGCCAGCTACATCTTCTCCTCCGAAACGGGCATAGTCAATGCGCTCCGAAGAAGCAGAATTTCCATTCAGACCAAAAAATACAGGCCGCTGAAAGTAATGCTGGTACTGACCGCTCAGACTGATGTTCGGTAACAATAACCCTCTCGTGATCGCAGTCTGCTGTCTCGATCTATTAATGCCCAGCGAGTCAACCCGCAGTTCGCGGTTGTGCGCTTTGGCTTGCTCAATGGCTTCTTGCAGCGATATCGTCTGCTTTTGAGCGGCCAGGAAGAGCGGCACACCGGCTAATGCGAAGGTCAGCAGTGCGCCTTTCCATTGATTTAAAAATTTACTTTTCATGATGTTGTTGGGGTATGCTGTTGGGATCAATGCGGTTGTAAAGCTGATTCTCTCGCCAGCGTTTGCTGTCCTTCTTCGTGGCGCTTTTTATGCGGCCGGGACAGGTATGAATAAATGGAAGGAATAACGTACAATGTGAGCACACCGGCGAAGATCAAACCACCGACTACCACAATTCCAAGCGACTGCCGGCTTCCCGAAGCTGTACCCAGCGAAAGCGCGATCGGCAGCGTACCGAAAATCATTGCCAGTGTGGTCATCAGGATCGGACGGAAACGGGATACGGCGGCTATCTTGGCAGCTTCGAATGTTGAAACACCCTCTTCCTTGCTCTGATTGGCGAATTCCACGATCAGGATACCGTTTTTGGTGATCAAACCAATGAGCATAATAATCCCGATCTGACTGAAAATATTGACAGTTTGTGCAGTGAACCAGAGGCTCAGCAATGCGCCTGTCAGCGCCATTGGTACTGTCAGCAAAATGATGAATGGATCAACCAGACTCTCAAATTGCGCCGCGAGCACGAGGTAAATGAGGATAATGGCGAAGATAAATGCGAAAATCAGACTTGAACTACTTTCAGAATAGTCGCGGCTTTGTCCGGCCAATGCAGTTGTGAAACCTTTCGGTAATTCTTTCGCAGAGATTTTATCAAGCTCCTTGATCGCTTCTCCCAAACTTACCCCATTCGCAGGCGTAGCCGAGATCGTGGCGCTGTAAGATTGGTTATATCTGTAAATCGCCGGTGGACTGATCCCTTCGTTTTGTCTCGTCAAATTATCGAGCGATACCATTTCGCCACTGCCGGATTTGAGGTATAGCGATTTCAGATCGTAAGGCGCAGAGCGATCTTCGCGGTCTAACTGGCCGATTACTTCGTACTGACGGTCATTGTAAATGAAATAACCATATCTCCTGCTGCTCAATGCGAGTTGTAAAGTTTGTCCGATATCCTGCGTCGAAATTCCGAGCTGGGCCGCGCGCTGGCGGTCGATACTGATACTGATCTCCGGACGATTGATCTTGAAATCGGCATCGGCGAAAGTCAGTTTTTTGTTGCTGCCTACTTCGGTCATCAACTTTGGCATTACATCGATCAATGCTTTCAGGCTCGGAGCTTGTACCACATACTGCACCGGCTGCGTATTTCCGTACCCGCCGATAGTGGGCGTTTGCACGGGTATAATCAATACATTCCTGAACTGCTGCGAAGCGACAACCAGTTTCTGGAAGATCTGGCCTTGTGTCAATCCACTTTTCCGGTCTTTGGGTTCATTGAGGAAAATCCATTGAAAACCGCCATTCACGGGCTGGGCCAAAGTACCTCCCGCCGCAGCCACGGCTGTGTAAGTGCGTTGTGCATTCAAATCGGGAATGGAGTCACTGATGTAATTCCCGATCGCCTTCATGCTTTGCTCCATACTTTCGTATGAAGTTCCTTCCGGTGCAATCACAGCGAGTCCGATCATCGATCTGTCTTCCAGTGGTGCCAGTTCAGAAGGCAACTTCGGCGCGAGCCAAAATGCAATTCCAAATGAAACCAGCAGGAGCGCAATCCCCAGCCAGCGCACTTTCATGAATGCGGACAGGGATCTTCCGTAAGCATTGTTCAGCGCCACAAACCAGCGTTCTGTTTTGCGGTAAAACCAACTTTGACCCGAATTGGATTTAAGTAAATACGCGCTCATCATCGGGGTTAAAGTCAATGCGACGAATGCCGAGATGGTAACGGAGCCTGCCACTACGATCGCAAATTCTTTGAAGAGCCGGCCGGTCAATCCGCCCAAAAAGAGGATCGGAAGAAATACGGAGACCAGGGTAATGGTAGTAGAGATTACTGCAAAATAGATTTCATTAGATCCAAGACGAGCGGCTTCAATGGGCGAAATGCCTTTTTCAACCTTACTATAAATGTTTTCCAAAACAATAATCGCATCATCCACCACGAGCCCGATCGCGAGTACCAGCCCGAGCAGTGTCAATACATTGATCGAAAACCCGGCTACGTACATAATGAAGAAGGCCGAAATAATCGAAACGGGAATAGCCAGCAGCGGAATAATCGTACTGCGCCAGTCGCGGAGGAAGATGAAAATGATCAGCGAAACCAATGCGAATGCGAGCAGCAAAGTCTCCTCCACTTCGGAAAGTGAATTCCTTACAGGCACCGTAAAGTCTTTACCCAATGCGATCTCATACTCTTTCGGCGCTGTCTTTTTGATTTCCTCAAACCGTTTTTTAAACTCATCCACAATTGCGAGTGAGTTGGCGCCGCGTTGCGGACTTACGCCCGTACCTACTCCGTAATCGGCCGTTTTTCCATTATAAATTATCATCGCGGTACGCTCGTTCTGCGACGACATCACAGCCTGACCCACGTCTTTGAACCGAACGATCGCACCGTCGCTTTCGCGAATAATCATATTGTTAAAATCATCCTCGGTCACAAGCCGCCCCTGCGTTTTGAGGGTTACCTCTGTGTTCTGGCCTTCGATGCGACCACTTGGCAAGTCCACATTCTCACGCTGCAATGCATTTTGAATGTCCACAGGAGTCAATCCGTATGCAGCCAGTTTTACAGGATCCATTCGCAAACGCATTGCGCGTTTGCGGCCCGCATAAGAATCAACCAGCCTTACGCCGGGAATGGATTGGAGCCTTTCCTTGATGTTAATGTTAACAAAATCGGTAACATCTTCCAGTGTCTTAGTCTTGCTCTGCACTGTCAGGAAAACCAGGAAATCGGCCGGACCGGCTTTTTCAACAATCGTCGGTTCAATGTCGGTAGGCAGCTGCTGGCGTGACTTGGAAACTTTGTCCCGCACGTCATTTGCGGCTGCTTCAAGATCTGCATTGAGCTCAAACTCGACGGTTATAATGCTCACTTGTTCGCGGGACGTGGACGAAACCGACCTGATCCCATTTGCTTCCGCAATTGCTTCTTCCAGTGGTTTGGTAACCTGAGAGGCAATAATATCTGCACTCGCACCCGGATACACCGTAGTGACCATCACGATCGGAGAATCGGTAACGGGATATTCCCGGGTTCCGAGGAAGGTATACCCTACAATCCCGAAAAGTATAAGCAGTACGGACATTACCCCGGCCAGAACCGGCCGGGAAATACTTACTTGAGAAATCGCACTCATTTTTGAATAATTTATTAGTGAACTGAAACCAGCTGTACCTCAGCACCTGGCATTAATCGAAGCATATTGCTGGTAATCACCGTGTCGCCGGGAGCTAGTCCCTTGGTCACGTGTACGGAATACGCATTGCGTTGGCCGACTTCGATTGGTTTGAAGGTTGCTTTATTTTGATTGACCACATACACACTGTATCCTTTTGAAGAAGGGATAAGAGCCTGGTTTGGTACCATCAATGCATTACCGGTGTTGTTTAAACGTAAGGTAAGTCTGGCACTTTGGCCCGGCAGTAAGTCGCGGCTGCTATTGTTGGTGACGGCGCGCATCAGCAGAGTACGGGTTTTCTGGTCGAGGCCAGCTTCGTGGGCGATAATGTGCGCTTTGAAAGTACGATCGTCAGATTCTACGTGGTACTGCACTTCGTCGCCGGTTTTCAGCGTATTCGCGTGCTTTTCAGGAATGGCAAAATCGATTTTGAGCTTGCTATTATCTGTAAGCAGCGCGAGCGGATTACCCGGAGTTACATAAGCGCCGGTATGTACATTCACGATCCCCAGGTTACCGCTGAATGGCGCGCGAATGCTCGTTTTCGCGATCATTACTTTCAACTGCTCGATTTTGGATTGCAATACTTTCAGATTTGTAAATGCTTCGTCATAATCCTGTTGCTTGGCGGCTTCGTTGTCAATCAGGTCTTTAAGTCTTCTTTCATTGAGTAACACAAGTTTTTCCTGTTGTTTCAACTGCTCCATTTCAGCAAGCAGGTCAGCATCGTCGAGCTTAAAAAGCAATGTACCTGCATTCACGTATTTACCTTCTTTTGCGTGCACTGCAACCACTTTGCGGTTGAGCTCGCTGGTAATATTCACTTCCTGGTAGGCGAGCAGCGTACCTGAAACCGTCATTTCATCATTCAGTGATTCTGAATGGAGTACCTGGCCGTCAACCGGCACACCTGAACCTGCGCTAGCGGCAGGCTTTTCAGTAGTAGTTGCTGCTTTCCTGGGAACCCCGTCTTCGGAAGTATACCCTTTAAGAAACACCGAGAGCAAGATCACACCGGTGATGATCAGACCGGAGACGATTTTGGCAGAGAGAATTGTCTTTTCCATGTATTGATTGATTTATATATTTGAATATTTCGATGAATGAAAAACGAGTAACGGGCAATTTGGGAGAGTAATCATGTAACCGGCATTGGGGATTAAGTTAACACCGGTTACTTATTGATATATTGAAATGTTTCGATGTATTTGAACAAAAAATTTTAAACTTTCAGCGTATTCAGGAAATCTACATACTCATTCAGTATGGCTTGATTGAGTTTGTATTTCACGTTCCTTCCTTCTTTTTCTACTACGATCAGATCGGCATCTGCGAGCTGTTTGACGTGGTGAGAAATGGAAGGCTGGGCCAGGTCTATAAAATCAGCTATTTCATGACAGTACAAACAATCTTCTTTTTGACGCAACTGCTTTAATATGAGAATGCGGCTTGGGTCACTCAACGCTTTCGATATCCGCTCTACTTTTCGAACCTCCATGCCTAGATATATTGATAGATTTGAATATATTGATTTACTGTACAGTGGCTACATTACAACCGTGCTCAAAAAATAATTCCTGACGCAACGATTTTTTTCAAGGCGAGAGAATTTTTAGGCCTTTCTAACTATGATAGGCATTATATGCAAGACAGTATCTTCATATTGTTCAGCAAGCATTGATAGTTGTTGAAGTTCAGCTAATTCATCCTCATTGAACATCTGAAAGCCGCCTTCCGAAGTTGCTAATTGAAGGTAGTCTTCAATCCTTTCCATAATAAGTTTGAATTGCTTCTGATTCTGTATTGAATTACTCATGGTGTATATAGTTATGCAGCTCTTCAAAGTTTCATATAAGTTTTTTGCAAAGCAATAGGCGAGCGGAGCATAATGTCAGGCACAGTTATTGTAATTACCTGATCGTCACTTTACAGCTTCAACAACAACTAAGACATGGACATTTATCTTGCAAATACTTACTGGGAGCCGACCGCTGATGGCGGTGGCGACCCTACCGGGCCAAGCGAAACACCTCCATTTGATCCAAGACCCGAGGTACCTTCGCCCGATATTCCGGAAGAAACGCCGCCTTACGAGAAAGAACCCGAGACGCCGCCCATTAACCCTGAACCTGGGATTCCACCCGTAGAACCTGTGGTCCCCGAAGTGGAACCGATCCGGGAGCCCGGCGGAGAACCAGGAATTCCAGCATTCAACTAACCTTCGTTCCAAGGTTAGTTTTTTTTGTCTGAATCAAACGGCAGCTACATACCCTCTTCTCATATCGTGTAGTATAACTTCCATTCGCATTACAAACCAAACTACCGGCCGTTCAGGCACATTTACAACTGCATTGAACAATATGTAGATTTTGTAGCTACTTTGCTACAAAAAATTTAATGAATAAATTTGATCCTTAAATAAAATAATACGAACAAATACTATCTTGGATCGAATTTAAACCTCTCCTCTATGAAAAGTCTTTTACTCTCCTTCTTATTGATAGTTGGCTTTAATGCATTTTCGCAAACGTTTCGTCCACTTACGGGCAAAATAGAAGCCGAAAGCTACGATGCGATTTCCGGGGTAGGAACAGAGCCCACAGAAGATGCCGGCGGCGGCATGGATGTAGGTTGGATGAACGACAACAACTGGGTTGAATACAATGTCAATGCAGCTACTGCGGGGTTCTTCACTTTTAAAGTCCGCATTGCCAACGGTTTCAGTGACAATGCTTCGCTGCAGATCAAATCAGCAGACGGAACCGTACTCTCACAAAAAACACTTCCAAGAACCGGCGGAATGCAGGGTTGGGCAACAGTGACCATGTTTGCTTCCCTGCCAGCAGGTAACCAGACAATCCGCTTGTTTGCCGAACATGGCGTGTTTGCTATCAACTGGTTTGAAGCAGCCGCAGGCACAATCAATATTCCCGGCAAAGTAGAAGCCGAGCAATTTGACGCAGCCGCTAATGTGACCACAGAAAATACACCGGACACCGGCAGCGGCCTGAATGTTGCCAATATTGATGATAACGATTGGATGGATTATAATGTAAATGTGGCAAGCAGCGGCACTTACACGTTTTTCTTCCGGGTATCCAATGCGTGGGGAGACGGGTTGATCGATATCAGGAATGGAAATGGTCCTTCACTTGGCCAGGTGAGCATTCCTCGCACAGGCGGGTGGCAGAACTATGTTACCGTGAGCACGACTGCTACATTGTCGGCAGGCAGTCACCTGCTGCGCATTCAGGCGACGAGAGGCGCATTCAATTTTAACTGGTTTGAAGTTGCAGGTACCACCCCGCTTTTGACCAAAAACATTCCCGGAAAAATAGAGGCAGAGGATTTTGACGGGGTTAATGGCTTGCAAACCGAGAATACAGGCGACGCAAACGGAGGTGGGCTGAATGTAAGCGGAACAGACAATGGTGACTGGATGGATTACCACGTGAATGTCCAGCATGCCGGTCCGCACGCATTTCGCTTCCGGGTAGCAGGAGCGACCGGTAACAGCCAGCTTGAAATCAAAAATGCCGCTGGTAATACCCTCGGCAGCGTGGATATACCCTGGACAGGCGGCTGGCAAACTTATGCCGTTTTCGCGGACACGGTAACGTTACCAGCAGGACAGCAGGTTTTGCGCCTTCAGGTGAACCGGGGCGGCTTTAATTTCAACTGGTTTGAAGTAGAAGAGGCTACAATTCCACAGCCAAAGGGCATTATTACCTTCGCTGCGCTTCCTGCCAAAACAGTTGCAAATGCGCCTTTTACACTGAATGCAACCAGTACCAACAACGAAGCACCTGTTACATTTACCTCTTCAAACACGGCGGTAATTACCGTATCCAACACTGGCTCTGCCTGGCAGGCAATTATTCAGGGAGAGGGCAGCGCTGTAATTACAGCTTCTCAGGCGGCGAGTACTTCTTTTGCTGCGGCAGATCAGGTTTCCCAAACACAGGTAATTTATCCCGTACAACCTTCGGCACCGACGAATAAGGTTACCATAGACGGAAAGCGCTGGTACCAGCTTACCAACGCAACCAGCTCACTCGAACCACTTTTTGATGGTAACACACAAGCATCGGTGAACACCGGCTGGGGCAAGGTAATCAACGAATACGAGGCATATTACCCGCTGCTCGAAGGCGAGCAAATGACTTTGGAAAGCATCAAGTTCTTCGACCTCGAAGGCAGTGCGGCTAACAACCCAATGACGCTTTCAATCATTAATAACAACTGGGAGCGCATTGAGATCGCTTCTTTCAAAGGCTACGAATATAACAGCTGGGTAGGTCCCTACCCCGACGCACAGGTTTCGGAAGAGAACAGGTTCAAGCTGAATGCGACTGTGGGAAACATCAGGTACCTGGTTTTGAAAATACAGGGTGTACTGCCTACCGAAATAGAATTTTACGGCACTTATACAGCACCGTCACAAGGCCCTACTCCCGTTCCGCACAAATCGGTGCGGCTGGGGGATACCTTTGGCGTAAACGGATACGAATGGAATTTTGAAGTGGGTAATAACCCGCAGGTGATCAATGAGCCGCTGATGAACCTGGCAAAAGGTTTCCCCGGCTTCCGTCACTATATCGACTGGGAAAAGCTGGAACCGCAGGAAGGGGTTTTTACTTACAACCCTACCCTCTCGGGTGGCTGGAATTATGATGCGATTTATGAGCGTTGCAAAGCTGAAAACATGGAAGTACTGGCTTGCCTGAAAACACTTCCGGGCTGGATGCTGGACACTTATCCTGCCGGTGAGCGCGATAATGAGAATACGCCGGTACGTTATGGAAAAGATTTCGCAGATCCGCTTTCATACATTGAGCAGGCGAAAGTTGGTTTTCAGTATGCAGCCAGATACGGAAGCAACACCAACGTTGATCCCAACCTTTTAAGCACACATAACACACCAAGATGGAACGGAGATGTTCCTAATTCAGTGAAGATCGGACTGAACCTGGTGAAGTATATTGAATGCGATAACGAGCGCGATAAATGGTGGAAAGGCCGCAAAGCTTATCAGACCGCGCGGGAATATGCAGCTAACTTGTCTGCTTTCTACGACGGACACAAAAACACAATGGGCGCAGGTGTAGGTATCAAAAATGCCGACCCGAATATGAAAGTAGTGATCGCCGGACTAGTAACCGGTCCGGATTACATCAAAGGAATGGTAGACTGGTGCCGCGAATTCCGCGGTTACCGCGCAGACGGTTCTGTGAATCTTTGCTGGGATATCGTCAACTTCCACTTGTACATTGACAATGCGACATTAAACCAAAGCGGAACATCTACCCGCGGTACTGCCCCTGAAAACCCAAATGCGAAGCAAATCATTGACGATTATGTTAAAACTACGCACGAAGTTTCGCAGGATATGCCGGTTTGGATTACTGAAACGGGATATGATGTGAACCAGGGAAGTCCGTTGAAAGCAATTCCTGTTGGCAGCAAATCGGAGCTGGTAACTCAGGCTGACTGGATTTTGAGAACTTCACTGGTTGCAGCACGTTCGGGTATTGAGAAAATATTCTTTTATCAGATGTATGATGATAACAACGGTTCCGGGATGTTTGGAACATCGGGCCTGCTGAACTGGGACCAGACGCGCCGGCCAGCCGCAGATTACATTTACCAGGTTAACCAGCGTTTTGGCAACTACCGGTACAAGGAAACGTTGAACTCCGATCCGATTGTCGACCGCTATGAACTCGATGGAAAATCACTTTTCATCCTGACCGTACCAGACGAGATTGGCCGCACAGAGCAGTACACCGTAAACCTGAACGAAGCAGGTATCGCAAGAATTTACACGCCGCAAGCGGGAAGCAACAGCATGAGCGTGCAGGAACTTCCCATTGTGGATGGAAAAGTGACGGTTACCGCAGGTGAAACGCCCATTTTTGTTATCGCAGAGCAATCCAGTGCAAGAAAGGCAATGGTAGAAGCGCCCGCGCCTCCCGTTGAAGAACAGCTTTTGCACACCGATGTAAGCATTTACCCCAACCCGTCTTCCGACTTTGTGAGCATTGATCTGGCGAATGAAAGAAATACGGAGGTTGAAATCAAGATATTTGAAGCGGGCACGGGCCGTTTACACCACAAAGCCAAAGTGCAGAAAACGGGTAACAAATTCACCCATAAAATCAACATTACCAATTTGCCGGCAAGTATGTATGTAGTCGAGATCAGTCAGGATCAGGACCGGGCATTCAGGAAGCTGGCCAAGTTAAACTAAAAAGAAGCGGAGCATTAAACAGGCTCCGCTTCTTTTTTAAGCCACGCCGCTCATCCTGCGGTCGAGCCGGGCCCCGCTTTCCAGTCGGGCAATGTTAAATTTATCCCTGTACTCTTTGGGGGTAACCCCGGTACTTTTCTTAAAGAGCTGACGAAACGATTTGAGATCGTTGTAACCTGAATTGAGCATTACTTCCAGTACGCTCTGGTCGGTTTGCGCGAGTAATTTCTTGGCAGCTTCTATCCTGGTGCGCTGCAGATATTCAATGGGCGTTACACCAATTGCCTGCTTGAACCTGCGTACTACATTGCGGCGGCTCGCAGGAATATCCTGGATCAGGGTTTCTATCGTACTTCCTTCCTGGTACTCTTTCTCTATTTTCTGCTGCGCCATGTTTACGAGCCCGTCGCCGTGGTTTTGGGGCGGGGTAAATGTGCCGAAGTAGGTTTGCTGTTCCCGGTCCATATCAATCGCAAACATTTTGGCTGTGCGCAATGTGATTTCCTTGCCACAGAAACGCTGGATCAGGTATAGCATCAAATGGAAGCTGCTCGTTGCGCCGCCGCTGGTATAGATCCCTTTATCTTCCGTGACTACTGCGTCACTTTTCAAAATCACATCCGGGAAATTGGATGCGAGTGCCTGCGCTGAATCAATGTGGGTAGTTGCCTGCCGCCCGTTCAGCAAACCCGCCGCTGCAAGCAGAAATGCGCCTGTACAGAAACTGGCCAGCTCAGTACCCTGCTTATACTGCTCGTGGAGCCAGGGAATGCACATTTGGTTAATCGCAAGAGACGATTTCAGATCGCCAGCACCAAATGCAGGCACCAGGATCAGGTCCTGTTTGGGCGCACCTGCGATCGGTTCCATGTTGTAGGCTCCGTAGAATTGCCCGGATTGATTTTCGGGTGAAAAGAGCGTGATGTTGAAAAACGGAGGCACTCCTTCGCTTTCGCAAAAGTTGTTAACTGATTCAAAAACATCCAGGATAGCAGCAACACTCAATAAACGATGTTTGTGTGTAATCAAGAGGCCTAACTGTATCATGTTTTTAGCGGCTAATAGGTTGAAAGTTGCACGTAATATAGAATTTTTTGTCCTAAATACCCCTCTTACACAAAATATCAGAGGTAACAGGCATGGATTTGTTAGTAGCCGGTTAAAACGAAGTCCTCAGTTATGAAACATTTGCAACAACTGTCACTGATCGCATTGCTTTTAGCGCTGCTCGCTTCCTGCAAGCCTGTGCCCGTTTCGCATTGGTTTCCGGTGACACCCAAAGAGTTTTACGAACGGGATCTGCTGAAAGCAAAGCTGGAAAAAACACCGGCTGGACAAACCTGGTTTCGTGTCGGAGAGGCGGTTTTGAAAGATTCCGTATTCTCCACTGCTCCCTATCAGGAACGTTTTTTCCTAGGCGACTCTGTGCCCGCCCAGGCAATCAGACTAAAAATACCGGAAGGCAGGAGATTGGTAATCACCCCGATCCGCGAGAATGCAGACACTGTTGCGCACCTGTTTCTGGAATTATATAAAATCAAAGGAAACGGAAAAACGCAACGGCTTGACTACCTGAACAAAGACGGACAATCACTCACCTATACCAACTACGAGCAGGATACCCTTCTGCTTCGCCTGCAAACCGGCCTCAATGAAAAGCTGGCGGTTACACTCTCACTTACTACACTGCCGTCGCTGAGCTTTCCGGTTGCGGGCCATAATATGTCCGATCTGATCAGTTTCTGGGGCGCCGACCGCGATGGTGGCATCAGGTCGCACGAGGGCATAGATATCCGGGCAAGACGCGGTACACCCGTGGTGGCAGCGCAGGATGGTTTTGTGACGCAAACAGGAACCAATAACCTCGGCGGCAAAGTAGTATTTCTTTCATCTTTGTCAAGTCCCTATTCACTTTATTACGCGCATTTGGATAGTCAGCTGGTATCCAGCGGGCAGCGTGTTACTCTGGGCGATACACTCGGGCTGGTAGGCAACACAGGCAATGCGATCACGACTGCGCCGCATCTGCATTTTGGGATTTACATGCGCGGACAAGGCGCTGTGAACCCGCTTCCATTTATTAATGACCGCAAAGAAAAGCTGCCGGGACTGCCCGAAACGTCGAAATGGTTTGGAGACACTGTTACATTGAAAAAGAAAGCGACCCTCTTTTTTTCTCCCCAATTTGAAAAATCAACCCAAATTACTGCGCTACCTGCCAGCACTGTCGTGCAGATTATCGGGGAAATGTCGAAAGGTTACCGGGTAGTTTTGGAAGATGGTACCAAAGGCTACATTCCCACGGTTCCGTTCCAGAAGTACAAGCCGGTGGAACTGACCGAAAAGAGCCCGGCCCAGTCCAGTGCAGGTTTATAAAGCTGCAAAGCGGACTGAGCCGGGCGGTTCATTTTGTCTTTGTACCGGAAGATTGCTCCTTCGCACAAAGATCTTTTCATGGCTAATGCGACGGCGCGCTGAATGCGTTTGTTCCGTCGTTTGGTAATACAAAGATACCCCCTTCAATTCCCCCGGATCAATCCTTTAAAAACACGATTTTTGAAAAATCATGCTTTTAGAGGATATTTCTAAATCGTTTTATTTCAGAATTTTGCTCCCTGTAAAATCCTGTCGATCCATCCTCCGGCAATATGAAGTTTTTTGTTCAGGCGCTGTTGTTATTGCTGATATGCTTCCGTGTTTTTGCGCAGGATCCGGATGTTCAATCCATCCGGCGACGCTTGCAGGCTGGCAAGCAGGATACCAGCATGGTGCTCGCCTACATTGATTACGGTCAATACCTCGAAAACCATAATCTGGATAGTGCCGCGAAGTACTATTTAAAAGCCGGGACATTGAGTGACAAGCTGGGTTATCCCGCCGGCAAGTTCAAGTTCAGGACTTATTATACCTACATTCTAAACCTGCAGGGGAAGTTTGACCAGGCATTGAAGCTGAATAAAGAGAGCCTGACCATTGCGAGGGAAATGAAAAGCCCGCTGAATGTGGGAAAAGCGCTGGCCAATGTAGCAGCTAGCCACACCTACATGGGGAATTTTACAGAAGCGATCAAATATTACCAGCAGTCGGCAGACCAGTTTGACAAGCTGGGCCGGAAAGACTATCTGCCGAGACTTTACGTCAACATCGGGGCTGCATTTGAACATGCCAACCTTTTTGAAAAATCACTGGGCTACAAAAAGAAGGCACTGGAACTCGCCAGGCCGATGAAGGACAGCCTGCAACTGGCAGATATACTGACCACGCTGGGCACATGCTATCTCAACCTAAAAAAATTCAAAGAGGCCACGATCCATTTCAATGAGGGACTGGTTATTGCGCAGAAGAAAGGCTCTGATATTTTTGTGATACAGGCTTATGCAGGTTTGTGCCGGGCTAACAGAGGTTTTAAAAATCTTAAAAAAGCGCGGGAATATGGTGAAAAAGGACTGACACTGGCAAGGGAAACGGGCAATGTATTCCTTGAAATGGAATGCCTGCGCGCGCTGATGTTTGTGGCGGAAGATTATGAGGATACCGCATTATCAGCCAGGTACACCGAAGAAGCATTGAAAATTGCCGAAGCAAATGAAATGACCGACCACCTGATCGAGCTTTATGAAGATTATGCGACAGACCTGAGCCGGCAGAACAAACACAAAGCCGCTTACGATTACCTGATGAAATACGTGGTCCTCAACGATTCCATTCAGGGAACAGACATTCAGAAGCAATTGCAGGAACTTGACGCGAAGTACCTCACAGCACAAAAGGAAAAGCAGATACTTACATTGGAAAAAGAAAAACAGACGCGCAACACGCTGATTTACGGACTGGCGGCGGGGCTCGTTGTGCTGGTGAGCATTTCAGTATTGGTGTACCGTAACATTACAATTAGAAAACGCATTGCCGAGCAGGAGGTGCTGCAGTTACAACAGGAAAAGCAGCTGGTAGCCACCAATTCTATCCTGAAAGGCCAGGAGGAAGAACGCACACGCGTGGCGCGGGATTTACACGACGGGCTCGGCGGCCTATTATCAGGTATTAAATTAACACTCAACTCCGTGAAAGGAAATGTAATCCTGCCCGAAGAGAGCGCTCTGACGTTCACCCGGGCTCTGAACCAACTGGACGGGGCGATCAGCGAAATGCGCCGCGTTGCCCATAGTATGATGCCCGAAACACTGGTGCATTTCGGGCTTATTGATGCATTGAGCGACTTTTGCGACGGGATCAGCGCGTCGGGCCAGCTGCTGGTGAGCATGCAGCATTTTGGTTTTGACAAACGGCTCGACTCTTCTGTCGAAATCGTTTTGTACAGGATCGTGCAGGAGCTCCTCAACAATGTGCTTAAATATGCAGAAGCAACCGAAGTTCAGGTACAGCTCACCAAGGTTGATAACCGGGTTAGTCTGACGGTAGAAGACAATGGAAAAGGGTTTGATATCAGCAAGCTCGACCAGAATAAGGGTGCCGGAATGCGGAATGTACAAGCGCGGGTGGATTATCTGAATGGAAAACTGGACATCCAGTCTGCGCCTGACGAGGGTACTTCTATTTTGGTTGAAATTGAGGTCTGAAAGGTTACTAAACAGCTATTTATGAGTGTTAAGATACTGATCGTCGACGACCACCCGCTGGTACTGGAAGGTTTGAAATCGCTGTTGGCGGATTGCGAAGGCATTCTGGTGGCAGGTACCGCCTCGAATGCAATTGAAGCGATTGCATTTTTGAAAACCAATGAGGTTGATATAGCATTTCTGGATATCAGTCTGCCCGATATCAGCGGAATAGAGCTTTGCAAGAAAATCAAAGAGCAGTTCCCGACAGTGAAGACACTCGCATTGAGCACATTCAATGAAAGGTCGTATGTATCGCGCATGATCCAGAATGGCGCATCGGGTTATCTGATCAAGAGTTCGGGTAAAGACGAAATACTGGAAGCGATCAGGCAAGTGCAAGCCGGCGGCTATTTCATGAATGTCAATTTCGACCAGGCATCCTCACCCGCTCCCTCGAAAACAGTGCCATTTTTAACCAGAAGAGAAAAGGAAGTATTGCTGCTGATAGCCGAGGGACTCACCAACCCCCAAATCGCCGGGCAACTCTTCGTAAGTGTCACCACCGTAAACACCCACCGGCAAAATTTATTAATGAAGTTTGAGGTGTCAAATACCGCTTCGCTGATTAAGCTGGCGGCGGGGTTGGGGTTGATCTAACTGCTAATACCTTCTCAGATATCGGATATAATCTTTAACCCGGTGCGTATCTCAGAATGACTTTCGACATTGCCCAGCGCAATCCGAAATCCATTGTTTTTTGGATCGTTTTCAACCTGATAGGCCAGGCTCGTCACCACCTCAACGCCGGCGTTTTTCAACTCACCCTCGAATACGGCGATATCCGTTTCGGGAGAAAGCGGGACCCAAAGATGGAAGCTGTTTTCCTGAGAAATGTATGGCAATCCGGTCAGTATTTCGCTTACGATCTTTTGCCTGAAAGCGCCTTCAACACGTTTTTCCTGGATAATTCGATTGGCAACGCCAGTATTAATCAACCGTCCAACCAATGTTGTCGTCAATGCAGGCGCGCCGCTGCCGGATAAACGTATGCCCTCTACAATATTGCTTTGCCATTTAGGCGGTGAGATAATGTAGGAGCATTTGAGCCCGGCTGCCAGTGGTTTGGCGAAACTGTAAATGTAAAAACTTCTTTCAGGTGCCAGTTGCTCAAAATTAGGGGGCGATTGCACCTCAAGGAACCCGTAGGCATCATCGTCAATCAGCATCAAATCATACTTTCTTGCCACTTCCACAATTTCCCTTCGCCTATTCTCCGGCATGGTAATGCACAAAGGATTATGAACAGTCGGCATCAGGTAAACCGCCTTCGCACCAACCTGAATACAGATGTTTTCCAATGCATCTGGCAACATACCTTCACTGTCGAAGGCACAAGGAATTAGCCGCACATTGAGCATTCTGGCCAGCGCACTAAATCCGTTATACGTAATGGAGTCAGTCACCACAACTTCTCCTGAAAATTTTAAGCCCAGTAAAATAGAGGTCAATGCATTGTGCCCGCCACCTGCAATCAGAATGTTCTCAGCGTCAATAATATGGTCGGGACGCGATAGCCAGCGGGCACCAATTTCACGGTCTTCCCTCACCCCTCCTACCGGCACCATCCGCAGGCTTATTTCCTCCGAAATACCAGCCAGCACGCCCTTCATAAGTTCATGATGCGAACTGGTAAGGGGATAGTTAAAACGGAAATCGATCATTGAATTTATACTAAATGTGGCAGTTAACTTCCATCAAATCACATGTTTTGCTCCCTGCGCAGACGTTTTTCCGTATTTACCTCAGCAAGCCCGCAAACAAATGCCCCGATCAGTCCGCCAGTCACCGCGCCTGGAAAACCAAACAAGGAACCTCCCAGCATTGCTCCTCCTCCAATTCCCGACAATGCCGCAGTAATTACCGATGCCCAATTGGTGTGTGTCATTTCCTTCATAGTGTTTGTCGAATGCAAATTAATTAACCCTCGATTTTACAAAAAGAAATTATAATAACCTTTTACAATGCACAAACGGTAACTATTTTTCCGAATTCGTCGCCAGACTCCCGAATGGAAATACCACCGACGTCACGTGTGCGCGGTTCATGAGCTGGCCGAGCTCCTTGGCTTTTTCGGGGAATTGTGGTGTGAGGTTGGTTGTTTCAGCAGGATCTTTGGAGAGGTCGTAAAGTTCAACCAATGCATCGGGGTTTCCGGCTGCTTTCAGGCGGACTGCCTTCCAGTTGCCCTGCCGCACAGCCTGCCGCCCGCCTTGTTCGTGGAATTCCCAATACAGATAATCATGCTTTTTCTGGGTGGGCTTGCCTTTTAATGCATCCGTAAATGAGATCCCGTCAATATGGGCAGGCGCGGGCGTGTTGGCCAGCGCTGCGAACGTGGGTAATATGTCCCAGAATGCACCTATGTAGTCGCTTCTGGAGCCGGGTTTGATGGTACCCGGCCAGCGTGCCGCAAAAGGTTCGCGAATTCCGCCTTCGTACAAATCGCGCTTCACACCCCTGAACCCGCCGCTGCTGCCAAAGAACTTAGGATCCGCGCCGCCTTCCACGTGCGGACCGTTATCACTGGTGAAAATTACGAGCGTATTCTTGTCCAATCCTTTCTCTTTCAACTTGCTCATCACCTGCCCCACGTACATATCCAGCCGGGCTACCATTGCGGCAAAAGTGGCTCGCGGATACTCCTGAGACGCATATCCGCCCGGAGTTGCATTTGAACCATAGTCCGCGCCTCTGTAAAATTTCTCCTCAAACTTTCCTTTGTACTGTTGAAAAAGACTGTCATCGGGCACGAGCAGCTCGGCGTGGGGAAGTATGTAAGGCAGGAAAAGGAAAAATGGCTTTCCTGTCTGCTGTTTGTCCATAAACTGCAAAGCCTGCCGCTGGATCAGATCCGGCGCATAGTCCTTGTCATACATCAGGTTCTTATTCGCCTCCAGTACGATTTTCTCGCTGTTATCCCACAAATGGTCTGGATAGTAGCGGTGCGCGAGACTCTGACAGTTATAGCCGTAAAATTTATCAAATCCCTGCTTACCCGGCTCCCCCTCCGACCCTACCGGCCCCAGTCCCCACTTCCCGAATGCAGCTGTGATGTAACCCGCCTTTTTCAACACCTCGGCAATGGTTGTTACCGAATCGGCGATCGGGTACTGGCCTTCGGGTGCTACACTTTTATTGCCGCGAATGTAAGTATGACCGGTATGCTGACCCGTGAGCAGGGAAGAACGCGACGGTGCGCACACAGAAGTACCTGCATAAAACTGGCTGAAAATCATTCCCTCCCTGGCGAGCTTGTCAATGTTGGGTGTTTTGATCAGCTTTTGCCCGTTAAAACCTACATCGCCATATCCCAGATCGTCGGCCAGTATAAAAACAATATTCGGCCGGGCTGGTTTCGGAGACTGGGCTTTCAGTGTAGCTGGTGTCCATATAATGGAGAAGATGAGTGCTGATAAAATACTGAATTTCATCATATTCCTGTGAAAAGAAGTCAAAGCGAAAGTGATATGGCGGTGAGTAATCCCGGAATTTATCAAATTATCCTGTTCTCTACTGAGTTAGTGGACTTTTGTTTACTTAATTTTTGACGTCTGCGCAGTGTATTGAACAACATTATTCTACCAAAATGATTTTTAACAAAATATAATGACACACTTTGGATTTATGATTTACACTTTCTATCTTTCGGGTACGTACCCGATATATTTCCCTGAAAAGCTTACATTAAGTTCTGACAAGAGCCGCTGCATTTCTCATTTCAGGCGGTTTCCAGGATGAATTCAATTAAGTCGATGCGTGTACGTACCCGAAACTATTTCTAAACTCTAAACCCATTTCCTACATGAAAGAAGTAAAGCTCTACTATTTGAAGGTTTTTGCTTGCTGGGCGTTTACGGTGTGTATGTTACCCGCCTTTTGCCACGCGCAAACCGAAGTGCCGGTGAAAGGAAAAGTCACCGATAAGCAGGCGCAGATCGGCCTGCCGGGAGTGAATGTGGTAATTAAAGGCACAGAAAAAGGCGTTACGACTGATGCAGAAGGCAATTTCGAGATTGCAGCTGCCCGGGAAGCAGTACTCGTTTTTTCATTTATAGGTTACGAAAAACAGGAGGTTACCATCGGAAGCCAGTCGACTATTGACGTGATCCTGCAACCTTCGCTGACCAATCTGGAAGAGCTGGTGGTCGTAGGGTACGGTACTATGAAGAAAAGCGACCTGACGGGAGCTGTGATGCGGGTTAATAAGGAAGCCTACCAAAATCAGTCTATGACGCAGCTGACGGATATGCTAACAGGTACCGTCGCAGGTTTTTATGCAAATCAATCTACCACCGCAGCTGGCGGCGGCTCGCTGGAAATACGCGGGCCAAAATCGCTGAATGCATCCACTGAACCAATGATCGTGCTCGACGGAGTGATTTTCAATGGAAGTATCCGGGACATTAATCCATCTGACATTGAGACCATTGATGTCCTCAAAGATGCGAGCTCAACAGCCGTTTTCGGTGCACGGGCGGCTGCGGGGGTTTTGATGATCACGACCAAAAAAGGCAGCAAAGGAAAAACGACCATCAATTTTTCCAGTGAACTGGGAATTACCGAAGTGGCCAACGATTTCAAGCCATTTGACACAAACGGTTATCTGGATTTCAGAAGGGATATCCTGCGCGTAACCAACTCAGGAAATCCTGATTTCTACTACTTTAACCCGCAACAACTGCCGGCAGGTGTTTCCACCGAACAATGGAGAAAAGCCAGCAACAACCCGCAGCCCGACAATACCGACGAGTGGCTGGGCAGGCTGCGGCTTTTTCCTACCGAGCTCGAAAATTATAAAGCAGGCAGAACAACCGACTGGTACAACAAAGTAATGCAGCCAGGTTTGCGCCAAAACTACGATCTGAGCGTAGCAGGCGGTTCCGACAAATTCAATTACTACTATTCGCTGGGTTACACCAACAATGAAGGCGTGATAATCGGCGACAAGTTTTCCGCCCTGAGAACGCGTTTGAACGTGGATTTCACGATCACCGACTGGCTGAATGTAGGTGTTAACTCACAGTTTTCTGACCGGGACGAAAGTGCGGTACCAGCCAATCTCTCGGGAATGTTCAATTCCAGTCCGTACGGTTCGGAGTTCAATGCAGCTGGTGATATCAACTGGTACCCGCACGATTACCCGGGCGGGATCAATCCATTGATCAACTATTATGGGCAGGATAAATACAGGAAGATTAACAGTTTGTTTGCCAGCATGTTTGCCAAAGTGAAACTGCCTTTTGGTATTGATTACAAGATCTCTTACCAGCCGCGTTTTCAGTTCCTGAAAGACTATAACTTCTGGTCTTCACAAACCATAGTGGGCGGAAACGACCATTCAAACGGCTACGGAACCCGTCTTGAATCTTCCAATTACGAGTTTATCCTTGATAACCTTCTGCATTGGAACAAACAGTTTGGCAAACACAGCTTTGACGTAACAATGCTTTACAGTACCGAGAAAAACCGGAAATGGCATACGCAGATCAGCAATGAGATTTTTGTACCGAATCAAAACCTGGGCTTTAACGGACTGCAATACGGTACCAACCCGGCGTTAATGAACTCCGATACGATCATCACTGGCGACGCTATTATGGCGAGGCTGAATTACACATTTAACGACAAGTACCTTTTCACAGGCTCGGTCCGCCGCGATGGTTACTCGGCGTTTGGTATTAAAAATCCCCGCGCAGTATTCCCTGCCGCCGCATTGGCGTGGCGGATTTCGGAAGAAGAATTTTTCCAACTCGATTGGGTGAGCCAGATGAAGCTACGCGTTTCGTGGGGTGTGAATGGAAACCGCGAGATCGGAGCATACTCAGCATTGGCGCAAATGAACCAGAACCTGTATTACGATGGTACCAATGTGCAAGTTGGCGTATATAACCGTACGTTAGCGAACCACGATCTGGTGTGGGAGCGTACGCAGTCCATTAACATCGGTACGGATATCAGTTTGTTCAAAAACAGGGTCGATGTAAGTGCGGAATATTATGATATGACTACGACTGATCTGCTGATGAACCGCCTCCTTCCTCAGCTAACTGGTTTTCAAAGTGTTACTTCCAACTTAGGAAAGCTGGGTAACCGAGGTTTTGAAATGACTATTAATACAGTCAACGTGAGCAAACCTAAACTTAACTGGGGGTCGAGCTTTGTTTTTTCATTAAACCGGAACAAGATCAAAGAACTGTTTGGCGATTATGAGACGGTTGAAATTGACGGAAAACAGGTAACCCGTGAGCTGCCGGATTATTCGAACGAATGGTTTCCGGGGCAGGCAATCGACCGCGTTTGGAACTACAACATCACAGGCGTTTGGCAGACAGCCGAGAAAGATGCAGCCGCGGTTTACAGAATGGAGCCTGGCGATTTCAAAGCGGAAGATGTAAATAACAATGGGATGTACGAGGCTTTGTCCGACAAGAAATTCATCGGCTGGGAACGTCCAAGATTCCGTTTGGGACTTCGTAACGATGTCAACTTCCTGAAATACTTTACTGCTTCCATATTCGTACGGGCTGATCTGGGCCACATTGGTTCTTTTGCCGAAGCATTGCACCGCGGCTCGGAAACGTATGATCGCCGGAATACCTGGGCTATCCCCTATTGGACACCCGACAATCCGATCAATGATTATGCGCGACTGAATGTAAATGAGAATGCATTTGGCGGCGGCGTGATGATTTACAAACCACGCTCATTTGTGAGGATTCAGGATTTATCACTTGGCTATAACCTTCCTTCAAGTATTTCAGAGAAGATCCGGCTGAACAATGCGCGCTTGTTTGCTTCTGTCCGCAACCTGTACACATTTGACAAATGGCCCGGCTGGGACCCTGAATCAGGTTATTCACCAATGCCGCGGACTTACACATTCGGCGTTTCGGTTTCTCTTTAATGCATTGCAATCCCAATATCTGAAATCATGAAAAGGATCTTAAACATATTATTTACGTTGTTGCTGCTGTTTGTAGTAACTATTTCCTGTACCGAAAAATGGCTTGAACCACAGCCGCTTTCATTTTTTACCCCTGAAAATGTGTACACCGACAAAGCAGGTTTTGAGTCGCTGCTGATCACGATGCGCAAGGATCTGAAAAATGAAAACACCGGCGCGATCAACTTCCTGATCAACGAGTTTGCAGCTTCCGACCTGGGTGCAGCGAGTGTGCAGCTGGATTTTTACAAACTCACCCCCAATACCGACCGGTACTACAAGTTCCTGGCGATGTTCAACTCGGCTTATGCGTCGATCAAGAATGCGAACGTGCTGATTTCCAGGATTGACAAAATCAAGTGGACCAATGAAGCCGACCGCAATATGCTGCTCTCCGAAGCTTACTGGCACCGGGCTTACTGGTACTACCGGCTTGTAAATACGTACGGAGATGTTCCGTTTATCGGTGAAGAGCTGATCGGCGCGAAGCTGGATTTCAAAACGCACAGCCGCTGGGCGATCCTGAACAAGATCCAGTCGGATATGGAGTTTGCAGTGCAGCATTTACCCGCAACAGCAGCCCCCGGCGCAATTACCAAAGGCGCTGGCGATCATTTATTAGCCAAGATTTACCTGTCGAACATGCAGTTTGACAAAGCGATCGAAGCGACTACCCGCGTGATCAACGGACCTTATGCTTTGATGAAGAACAGGTTCGGCGTAGCTGCCGGTGATGCGAAGCGGAATGTGATCTGGGATTTGCACCGGCCTAAAAACTTCAACAGCGCCCAAAACACCGAAACGATTCTGGCAATCGTCGACCGGTTTGAAGCGCCTCCGGGGGCAAAATCTGCGGGTCTTTTGACCATGCGGCATTATAACAGCGCGTGGTGGAATGCGGTGGTGCGGGATAGTCAGGGAAAAGCGGGTACACTCGCCTCTGGACCTATGTACGATTCATTGGGCCGCGGTAATGGAAATGTGCGGCTGACGCCATTTTACCAATATGATCTGTGGAAATTCGGCAATGCAAACTGGAAGAATACCACTGATCTGCGGCGCGCCAATATCAACTGGGTAGACCTCGACGAGCTGCTTTACAACAATCCGGCCTCTGTCGATTTCGGAAAACCGATCAGACCACAAAATATGGCGGTATTGGCGGACACATTCTATTCGCTTTACGCAATGCCGCATTACATTACTTATGTACCCCAGGACGATCCAAAAGCAGCACCTTTCGGCGGAAATGGCGACTGGTACATTTTCAGATTGGCGGAAACTTACCTGCTACGCGCCGAAGCCCATTTTTGGAAAAATAATCTTGCCGCTGCCGCTGCTGATTTGAATATGGTCCGCGCGCGCGCCAATGCACTGCCAGTTGCAGCTGGCCAGGTTACCCTCGACTTTATTTTCGACGAACGTGCCCGCGAGCTTTTTGCAGAAGAGCCGCGCCACTCGGAGCTGGTGCGCGTTTCCTATATCATGGCAAAACTGAACAAAGGCGGCTACGATCTGGCCAATTTCAGTGCGAAGAACTATTTCTATGACCGGGTTTACTCGCGCAATAACTTTTACGAGAAAAAGGTATCGTACATCGGAAATGTGGCTTCCATTGCGCCATTCCACGTACTCTGGCCCATTCCGTCCATTGTTATTACAGCCAACACCCTCGCCGTGATCAATCAGAATGTAGGTTACGAAGGCGCAGAAAGGAATGTGGCCCCGCTTGAAACGATTGAGTAGCAAACATTGAAGGCTGCGCCGAAAGTATAACCCGCTCAGGTGCAGCCTTTCTTCATACCAGGGCTACTTCTTTGTTGTTTTTGAAAAAACGCGCTTTATATTGGGCAAAAATGCCTGTTAATACCCGATGAAAAAAGATACTACTTATTACGGAGTGAAGGAGATTGCACGGCGGGCCAATGTGTCTATTGCGACCGTCGACAGGGTCATTCACAACCGGACAGGCGTTTCTGAAAAGACCAAGCGGAAGATCAATGAGATCATCAAGGAACTTGACTATCAACCCAATATTCTGGCGAGCCGGCTTGCTTCCCGCAAAATCATCACACTGGCTGTAATCATACCCCGCGTTTCAGACGAAACCGATTTCTGGGAAGCGCCTTTGCGCGGTATCAGGCGGGCCGAGGCGGAAATCAAAAAGTACGGGATTGAGATACTGCATTTCTTTTTTGACCTGAATGACAAGAATTCTTTCGAAGAGCAGGCAGGCAAGCTTTTGAAGGAAGATATACAAGGGGTGTTACTCTCGCCTTCGTTTATCGAAGAATCGAAGGAGTTCGTTCAGGCTTGTCACGACAAAAAGATCCCGTTCGCATTCATCGACTCCGATCTGCCGGGCCAGGATAACCTTTGCTACATTGGTCCGCATTTGTACCAGAGCGGCTACGTAGGCGCCAAATTGCTGACCTACCGTTTGAAGGAAAACCACAAAGTGCTGGTGGTGAACATTTCTAAGGAAATCGACTACAATTACCTGCAGATCGAAAAAGGGTTCCGCTCCTATTTTACGGACCACGATCAGCCTTGCGAAATTGTGCGGATCGATATCCCGGATACGGATAACTTGTCAGTTACCAATGCATTGACCCGCATCCTGCATGAACACGAAGATCTGGAAGCCATTTTCGTTACCAATTCCAGGGTTTTTGCAGTTGCCTCCTTTTTAAAGAAGAGCAAGCGTACCGATATTTCGCTGATCGGATACGACTTTTTGAAAGAAAATATCAATTACCTGAACGAAGGACTGATCGATTTCCTGATCTGCCACAAACCCGAAGAGCAGGGTTACCGCGGATTAATGGCGCTTTATCAAAAACTGGTACTTGGCGCACCCGTAGAAAAGGTGCATTTTATGCCTATTGACATCATTACTAAAGAGAACCACGCATTTTATCAAAACTGATCATTTTGCAAATTCAAATATGTTAGTATATTTACGGGTACGTACCCGATCACACTACATCATTAATCCTATTCCTAAACTCTTTTCCTAAAATCTCTATGCATTCGCTTAGCAGAAGAACATTCATTTTACAATCGGCAGCAGCAGGCGCAGGTCTGGGCATGCTGGGCCACATGCCACTTTCAGCAAAGCCGGCGGAACGCAAACGGGTAGGTATCATCGGTTTGGATACCTCACACAGCATTGCGTTTGCCAAGGCGCTCAATGCAGCTACCCCCGACCCGGTTTTTGAAGGCTACAAAGTGGCGGCTGCCTATCCTTACGGCAGCAAAGAAATCGAGTCCAGCGCGAAACGCATTCCCGGTTACATTGAAGAGGTGAAAAAGCTGGGAGTTGAGATCGTCGATTCCATTCAGGATTTGTTAAGCAAAACTGACGTGATCCTTCTGGAAACCAACGACGGAAGGCTGCATTTACAGCAGGCGCTGGAAGTTTTCAAGTCGGGAAAAAGAATGTTCATCGACAAGCCGGTAGCAGCTTCCCTTTCTGACACGCTCGCTATTTTTGAAGCCTCGAAAAAATACAAAGTACCTATATTCTCTGCCTCATCCCTGCGGTATATCAAAGGCATTGAAGCGATCGACAAGTCGAAAGTACTTGGGGCGGATACGTATAGTCCGGCCGTTCTCGAAAAAACGCACCCTGATTTCTACTGGTATGGTATCCACGGCGTGGAGACGCTATACACCGTAATGGGCACCGGCTGCAAGAGCGTAACCCGCGTCAATACACCTAATACGGACATTGTAGTAGGTATCTGGGGCGATGGCCGCACGGGAACATTCCGCGGTACCCGCACGGGAAAACACGATTACGGCGCAACCGTATTCACACAGGATGGAAACAAAGTTCTCGGGCCCTACGGTGGTTATGAACCTCTTTTGAAAGACATTATAAAGTATTTTCAGACCGGGGAAGTGCCGGTAACACCCGAAGAAACGATTGAAATATTCGCCTTCATGGAAGCTGCCGACGAGAGTAAAAGGCAAGGCGGAAAAAGTGTATTGCTGGAAACAGTGCTGGCCAAAGCACGCAAGAAGTAAGCATCGAGTCCGTCACCCTAAACCCGGAAATCCCATGAAACAGTTTTTGAACAAACTTTCAAGGCGAAGCTTCATTAAACAAAATTCCCTTGCCGGAGCCGGCCTTGTGCTTGCTTCCACAGGCGCTGCCGATGCATTTTCTATAAAGGCGAATGCAGCTCAAAAGCCGGCTATCCTCGGCGGACCGGCAGCATGGAGTGCCGAAAAGTGGCCCACCTGGCCGCAGTGGAACCCTGAAACAGACGAAAAGCAGGTACTTGAAGTTCTGCGGAGCGGAGTATGGTCGCGGGCGCAGGTGGTTACCCAATTTGAAAAAGAATGGGCAGCCGCGCTGGGCGTGAAACGCTGCCTGGCTGTGGTGAATGGGACCAATGCGCTGGTAACTGCTTTGAACCAAATGGATATCAAAGGAGGCGACGAAGTACTTGTGCCTCCCTACACTTTCATTGCGACGGTTTCAGCAGTTTTGTCAAATGGTGCGATGCCCGTTTTTGTGGATATCGACCCGGAAACTTTTCAGATCGACCCGGCGAAAATTGAAGCGAAAATAACGCCGCGCACCAAAGCGATCATCGCCGTCCATATCCTCGGCTTGCCGGCTGATATGGACCGGATTATGGCGATTGCCAAAAAGCACAAGCTGATGGTGATTGAAGATGCCTGCCAGGCACATTTGGCTATATATAAGGATCAAAAAGTAGGTTCAATCGCGGATGCGGGCTGTTTTAGCTTTCAGAACTCGAAGAACCTGCCGATCGGTGAAGGCGGTGCGGTGGTGAGCAATAATGACCAGTTTATGGACCGCTGCTTTTCGTACACCAACTTCGGGAATGCGTACGGAACTGCCGTGGGCTCGGTGAGTGCGGGAAGTCTTATGCAAGGCACCAAACTCCGCTTTACCGAATACCAGGCGGCGATCGGCCTCGCGCAATTGAAAAGGCTCGACGCGCAAACCACGCTCCGCCACGAAAATGCCGAATACCTCAAATCGCTCATCAAAGACATTCCCGGGATCGTGCCTTATAAGTTGTACCACAATGTAAACCGCGGCGCATTCCACCTTTTTCCATTCCGTTTTCAAAAAGAAGGTTTTAAAAACCTGTCGCGCGATTTGTTCCTTACCGCGCTCCGCTCGGAAGGGGTACCCTGCGCAAGCGGCTACGCGACTTTGAACACCCAGCCTTACCTGAAAGACACCTTTGATTCGAAAAATTACCGGAAAATGTATCCGAAGGAAATGCTTGATATCAATGCATACAACGAGCGGAACAAATGCCCGGTGAACGACAAAATCTGTAACGAGGAGGCAGTCTGGTTTACTCAAAACATGCTGCTTGGTACAAAAGAGGATATGAAATCAATCTCGTCGGCGATAGAAAAAGTATACGCCCACGCCGATAAGATTAAAACTGCTGCGAAGAAATGAGAGCATTGCTGCTGGTTTTCCTGGTACTCGCGCAAACCTTCGCTTTTGCCCAAAACAAAGGATGGAAAGCAGGTGTGGCCAAAGTTGTGATCACGCCCGAAGGTCCGCTTTGGATGGCGGGTTTTGCTGTCCGCACGCACGCTTCGGACGGTAAGCTGCACGATTTGTGGGCAAAAGCGCTGGCGCTGGAAGATGCAGACGGAAAGCAGGCAGTACTGATCACTTCCGACTTGCTGGGTTTCCCGAAAGCAATGTCAGACGAGATACGCGCGCAGCTTTTTGCAAAATACAAACTCTCCAAAGCGCAGATCATCCTCAACAGCTCGCATACGCATTCAGGTCCGGTTTTGGGAAATGCATTATCTGACATTTATCCATTGCAGGCCGATGATCAGAATAAAATTGATGCTTACACCGCAGCCTTGGTCAGCCAGATCGTGACTTTGGCGGGGAATGCATTGAAAGCTTTGCAGCCTGCTACATTGCAGTCACAGAATGGCGTGGCGCGTTTTCAGGTGAACCGGAGAAATAACAATGCAGCTACGCTGGAAAGGCTGACTGAGATCACAGGGCCAGGTGACGCGGCTGTACCTGTACTGAAAGTAACTGATGCAAAAGGCAAAATGCTGGCAGTTGCATTTGGTTACGCCTGCCACCCTACCGTTCTGGATTTGTATAAATGGTCGGGAGACTATCCTGGCTATGCGCAGATCGAGCTCGAAAAGCTATATCCCGGAACTACCGCGCTGTTTTTCCAGGGCGCCGGCGCAGACCAGAACCCATTGCCGCGACGTACCGTGCCGCTCGCAATCCAATATGGAAAAACGCTTGCAGCCGCGGTGGAGCGCGTGCTGAGCGAGGATATGAAAACGCTCGAATCAAAACTCTCAACTGCTTATTCGGAAGTGGAGCTGTCGCTTACCACTGCGCCTACGAAAGAACAATTTACTGCATTGGCCAAAAATACGACAGGTTATCAGCAGAAATGGGCGAACCGGATGCTTGAAAAAATGGAGAAGAAAGAGCCTTTTACAACCTCCTACCCTTTTCCCCTGCAGGTATGGAAGCTGGGCGACCAGGCGATCATGACACTGGGCGGCGAGCTGGTGGTTGATTATGCCATTAATCTGAAGAAGATATTCGGCCAGGACACTTTCGTCATGGGCTATTCCAATGATGTGATGACCTACATACCGAGCGCCACCATCCTGCGTGAGGGCGGTTACGAAGGGGAAGCGGCGGCAATTGTATACGGATTGCCTGCTACCTGGGCTTCCGATGTGGAAATCAAGATTTTAAACGGAATGGTTGACCTCGCCAAAGAAGCAGGTGTGACCAAACCTGAATCCCGTGTGATCAAAAATTAGACTAAACAGTGACCCATACCCACCACCACCTCCGATTTGAAGCGCTTGATCATAAAGGATCACTTACAGCCCGGCACTATTATTCGGGTTTTGATCGCGCTCACGATACGTACAATGCGATTTCGGCTGCAAGCGACGGCAGGATTTACTACGTCCTTTCGTCGGATCAGTACGAAATCGGCGGACAAATGTTTGTGTTTGATCCGGAAACTGACGAGACACAGTTTATCGCCGATCTGACTGAAGTGTGCGGAGAAAAAGAGCTGAAAGTGATTCCGCAGGGAAAAAGCCACGTGCGGTTTTATGAAAGAAATGGCAAACTGTATTTCTCGACACACGTCGGTTTTTACCAGCTGATCGACGGAATGGATCGCTTGCCTGAAACACCGCCGGCGGGTTATCAGCTTTATCCAGGCGGCCACTTTCTTTCGTACGATCTCAAAACCGGCGCATTCGAAGATCTGGCAATCGTGCCGAATGGAGAAGGAATGGTATCGATGACAATGGACCGGGAGCGCGGGCATTTATACGGGATTACGTGGCCGCACGGGAATTTTGTTCATTATGATATAGATCAGAATAAGCTTAAAAACCTCGGACCGATTTCGGCAGATGGCGAGGCAGGTACACCGGGTGACGATTTCCGTTCCTTGTGCCGCTCGCTTTTCGTGGATGCCGAGCTGGCAGATGTATATTTTTCAGTGGCAGAAGGTGATATTTTTACATACAACCCGGAAGTAGGCGCTGTTCGGAAGTTGCAGAATGTGGATTTACGCCTTGATTATTTTGGCAAATACGATCCTACACGTCCGGGCAGCATGTCGTACAACTGGCGTAAGATCTTCTGGCACCCGATTGAAAAAGTAGCTTACGGCGTGCATGGAAACTCGGGTTACCTCTTCCGGTTTGACCCGCGCAAAGAGCAGATCGAAATCGTGGAACGCATTACTTCCGGACCTTCCAAAAGGAGCGGGATGTTTGATCAGTTCAGTTACGGTTACCTCGGCTTTCAGCTCGGTCCGGACCAGGAAACGATCTACTACCTGACAGGCGGCCCCATTTATGTCGATGGAAAACGGCTGAAAGGCGAAGAGCAAATTGCAAAAGGGGCTGCCAAGGGCCTGGAAAACCTGCATCTGATCACTTACCATATTCCTTCACAGACTTACATTGACCACGGTCCCGTGTTTTACGAAGATGGCGAAAGACCTACTTACGTGAACTCGATTGCAGTGGGCGCGAATGGCGATGTTTATACGCTTGCCCGGTTTGAACACAATGGAAAAACAATCCAGGATCTGGTAAGGATCCCTAATCCATTTGCCTGACCGACGATCAAAGTATATTGATTACCAGTATGATTTCAATTCCAATGCTTTTTTTCAACTGACAACGCAATTAAAATCTTAAACCTATATCCAATGACAACCAATCTGAACGATAACAACAACGCTGCTTCGGGAAACCAGGAAAGCGGCAACAACAGGAGAGATTTCATCAAGAAATCGCTTACAGGAGGCGCAGCGCTTGCATTCGGCGGCGTACTACCGGGCTTTTCTCCTAAGAGCTATGCCAAAATTATCGGCGCAAACGAGAAAGTGCGCGTAGGAATGATGGGCGTAAACAGCCGCGGACTCGCATTGTCTTCGAACTACGCTTTGCAGCCTAATTGCGAGATCGTGTCCATTTCGGATGTAGACTCCCGCGCTGCTGAAAAGGCGATCAGTACCGTTAATGAAATTGCCAAATACAAACCCGCGAACGTACCCGATTTCAGGAAAGCACTGGAGAACAAGGATATGGACGCGCTGGTAGTGGCAGCCCCCGATCACTGGCACGCACCAGCGGCGATACTCGCCTCAAAAGCAGGCAAGCACGTGTACCTCGAAAAACCTTGCAGCCACAATCCACATGAAGGCGAGTTGCTGATCCAGGCTGCAAAAAAGTATAAGAATGTAATTCAAATGGGTAACCAGCGTCGCTCATGGCCTAATGTAGCTGCTGCGATCAAGTCTTTGCATGACGGAGTAATTGGCCGGGTGTATTATGGAACAGGCTGGTATACCAATAACCGCGCATCAATCGGCATTGGAAAAGAAACAGCTGTGCCATCCTGGCTAAACTATGATTTATGGCAGGGACCAGCACCTCGCAAAGCTTACAAAGACAATGTGGTGCATTACAACTGGCACTGGTTCTGGAACTGGGGAACAGGCGAAGCCCTGAACAATGGAACCCACATGCTCGATCTTCTGCGCTGGGGCTTGCAAGTAGAATACCCGACGCGGGTAACCTCATCAGGCGGCCGATTCCGCTACAAAGATGATTGGGAAACACCGGATACGCAGGTGATCAATCTTGAATTTGCAAACAATACCATGATGTCGTGGGAAGGCCGCAGCTGCAATGGCCGCACCAATGAAGGGACTAGTGTAGGGGTTGTCTTTTACGGTGAAAATGGCTCGCTGCAGATCGGCGAGGGCAATACTTACCAGATTTTCGACCTTAAAAACAAACTGGTGAAAGAAGCGAAGAACGACTTCGTGATCGACCCGCTTAACAAGATGAACCCGTCACAGGGACTCGACGCATTGCATATCCAGAACTTCTTTGACGGTATCAAAAAAGGCACTGCATTGAATGCCGAGATTGTAGGCGGACACCAGAGCACATTGCTCGCGCAGCTCGGAAACATTGCGGTACGCTCCGGCGGTGTGCTGAATGTGGACCCTACGAATGGGCATATCAAGGGCAATAAGGAGGCGGAGAAGTTGTGGAAGAGAGAATATCAGAAGGGCTGGGAACCGACGGTTTAAATATGAAAACAGCAACAGCCGCAATAAAAGTTGAGAACCTTACCCGTCAGGAAACGACCATTTCCATTTTCCTGATCGGGGTAATGTTTTTCATTTTCGGATTCATTTCCTGGGTCAATTCGATATTGATCCCTTATTTCAAAATCGCCTGCGAGCTCACCAGTTTTCAGGCTTACCTCGTCGCATTCGCATTCTACATTGCCTATTTCGTGATGTCGGTACCTTCTTCATTTTTATTGAAGAAGGTTGGTTTTAAAAAGGGTATGATGTTCGGGTTCTGGTCGATGGCTTTGGGCGCATTCATTTTTGTGCCCGCCGCCATGACCCGTACTTACGAGATATTCCTGCTTGGTCTTTTTACCATCGGTATCGGTCTGGCTATCCTGCAAACTGCCGCAAACCCTTACATTACCATTTTGGGTGCCAAGGAAAGAGCCGCCCAGCGAATCAGTATCATGGGGATCTGCAATAAAGCAGCGGGTATTTTGTCGCCCATTGTGTTTGCAGCCGTTATCCTGAAACCGACCGACACGGACCTATTCGCGCAGCTCAGTTCAATGACAGACATTGAAAGAAGCGCCGCGCTGGACGAGCTGATCCGTCGCGTGATCAATCCGTATATCGCATTGGGTACGTTCTTGTTTGTGCTGGGTATCCTGGTATTCAAATCGCCACTGCCGGAGATCGATACCGAACACGAGAGTGAGGAGATAGCAACTGCCAATGCGGGGAAAACGAGCATTTTCCAGTTCCCTCACCTGATCCTGGGTGCATTGGCGATTTTCCTGCACGTAGGCACGCAGGTAATCGCGATCGACACCATTATCGGTTATGCCAATTCAATGGGCATTGACTTACTGGAAGCGAAGGTTTTTCCTTCCTACACTTTGTTCTGCACGATCTGCGGGTACCTGATCGGTATTACGGTTATTCCGAAATTCATCAGTCAAGTCAATGCATTACGCATTTGCACGATCCTGGGTACCGTGTTTTCCCTGCTTATTATTTTCACAAAAGGGCAGGTTAACTTCCTCGGACACGAGACCGACATTTCGATCTGGTTTGTGGTATTGCTTGGCTTAGCCAACTCACTGGTTTGGGCAGGCATCTGGCCGCTTGCATTGGATGATCTGGGCCGCTTTACTAAGCTAGGTGCCTCAATCATGATCATGGGACTCTGCGGAAACGCAATCATGCCGCTCTTCTACGGCTACTTCGCCGATCAGTTTGACGTAAGGCAGGCGTATTGGGTATTGATTCCTTGTTATTTGTACCTGGTGTTTTATGCCGTGAAGGGGCATAAGTTGAGGAGGTGGGGCTTCTAAATGCTGTCGGCTTTCGGCAGTCGGCTGTCGGCTTTTGTCACCCTGAGCGCAGTCGAAGGGTAAAGGCGACCGCTCTGGTATTAAGGACATCCTGCATTCTGCTTCGACTGCGCTCAGCATGACAAAGTGGTTGGGCAAGCCCGATGGTAAAATCTAATATTTTGAAATGAAAACAAAAATCACAAACGGCACACTAATCACCCCTTACCGCTATATCAAAAACGGTACGCTGGTAATAGAGGAAGGAAAAATCATTGGCATTCATCAGGGAGATATTCATGTACCTGACGCGCAGGTAATCGACGCAAACGGACATTACATCGCACCTGGCTTCATCGACATTCACATTCACGGTGGTGGCGGACATGATTTTATGGATGGAAGTGTGGAAGCCTTTTTAGGAATTGCTGAAACGCATGCCAAATATGGCACGACAGCAATGGTGCCCACTACTTTAACAAGTGAAAAGGCTGATTTGCTGGAAACGCTGGATTTGTATGAAAAAGCAAATGCAGTGAATACAAACGGCGCGCAGTTTCTCGGGATGCATTTGGAAGGTCCCTATTTCGCATTGAGCCAGCGGGGCGCCCAGGATCCGCGTTATATCCGCAATCCTGATCCTGCCGAATATGAAGAAGTGCTGGCTTATTCTTCTTCCATTACCCGGTGGAGTGCTGCGCCGGAGTTGCCGGGGGCTATTGATTTTGGTAAAAGATTAAGACAAAAAGGCATTCTGGCCGCAGTAGCGCATACCGACGCTATTTATGAGGAGGTTTTGGATGCATTTGAAAATGGCTATACGCTTGCCACGCATCTATATTCAGCAATGTCGGGTGTAACGCGGCGGAATGCATTGAGGTACGCGGGTACCATTGAAAGCGCTTTTTTGCTGGATATGGACGTGGAAATTATCGCCGACGGGGTGCATTTACCTGCGCCGCTTTTGAAGCTGATCTATAAAATCAAAGGAGCCGATCGCATTGCATTGATTACCGACGCCATGCGCGCCGCAGGAATGCCCGAAGGGGAAAGTACGCTGGGCTCGCTTAAAAACGGGTTGAAAGTAATTGTGGAAGACGGTGTGGCCAAGCTGCCCGACCGTACTTCGTTTGCAGGAAGCGTGTCAACAGCCGACAGGCTGATCAGGACGATGGTTCAAATGGCGGATGTTTCGCTGCTGGATGCAGTGAGAATGGCGAGTTTGACACCTGCAAGAATCATGGGAGTGGACCAGCGAAAAGGCTCCCTAGTGGCTGGGAAAGATGCTGATATTGTAATTTTTGACCAAAACATATCAGTACAAAAAACCATCGTGAAAGGAAAAGTAATCTACAATAACGCTATATAAGTATTAACAACACGAGAGATGAAAGTTGACAATCTGGAAATAAAGATTTTTGATACAAGAAAAGAAATGGGCACTGATGCGGCTCGCTTAGTAGCAGACAAGATCAGGGAATTGCAGGTCTCAAAAGATACATTGAACATCATTTTCGCCTCGGCGCCTTCTCAAAATGAATTCCTGGATGCATTGAAGGAAGAGGAAGGAATTGCCTGGGAAAAGATCAATGCATTTCACATGGACGAATATGTAGGTATCCCTGCCGATGCGCCGCAAAACTTTGGCTACTTTTTAAAAGTACGTCTGTTCGATTTCAAACCGCTTAAATCGGTTAACTACCTCGACGGAAATGCAGCTGACCTCGATGCGGAATGCAAGCGATATGCGCAGCTGCTGCTCGATAACCCTACCGATATTGTTTGTCTGGGTATTGGTGAAAACGGGCATTTGGCATTCAACGATCCGCATGTGGCGTTTTTTGATGATCCGCAGGTTGTAAAACAGGTGGAGCTTGACGATGCTTGCCGCCAACAGCAGGTAAATGACGCGTGTTTTGATACGTTCAATGAGGTACCTGCCACTGCATTGACGCTTACGATCCCTACTTTGATGAAGGCCAAATATGCTTTTTGCATTGTTCCGGGAGAGAAAAAGGCGCAGGCGATTGCCCATACCGTTGAGGAAGATATTCAGGAATTGTACCCGTCGACGATCCTGCGCAACCACCCGAATGCAATTCTTTTTATCGATAAAGCGAGTTCAGGGATGCTCAAAGAAATTTCGTCTTACAGTCAGGCATAGTTCGTTTTGAAACTATCTTGCACCTGTTACATCAACCCATTCAAATGAGAAAACAACTCTTGACAACCGCTTTATTAAGCGCAATGGCATTCAACCAGGCATGTAATACGAAAAAGGAAGAAGGTAAAAGTGAGGAGTCGAAAAAACCGCTCAGCCTGATCGTGGTGGAGCCCGGTCACTTCCACGCGGCGCTTGTTCAGAAATCCATGTATGACGATGTAGACTCTGTCGTGCACGTGTATGCCTCCGAAGGTCCCGATGTGAAGGCATATCTCGACAAAGTGGAGAAGTACAATTCCGCGCCCGAGAACCCGACGCATTGGAAAGAAGAAGTATATACCGGCACCGATTTCATGGACAAAATGCTGTCTGAGAAAAAAGGGAATGTGGTGGTGTTGGCCGGAAATAATCAGAAGAAAACGGACTATATCAAACGTTCTGTTGACGCGGGCTTGAATGTGCTTGCCGACAAACCAATGGCGATCGACGCGGCTGGTTTTGATAAATTGAAAGACGCATTTGAAAGTGCAAAAAAGAACAATGTGCTGCTATATGATATCATGACCGAGCGTTATGAGATCACCAACACACTGCAACGCGAGCTGGCTGCGCTTCCTGAGATTTTTGGTGAGTTGCAAAAAGGTACACCTGAAAATCCTTCCGTGATGAAGGAAAGTGTACACCACTATTTCAAATACATTTCCGGCGAGCCGCTGGTACGCCCCACGTGGTTTTTTGATGTAAAACAACAAGGCGAAGGCATGGTGGACGTGACTACGCACCTGGTTGATTTGGTTCAATGGAGCGCATTTCCGGATGTGACTTTGGATTACCAAAAAGACATGGAGCTGCTCAGCTCAAAACGCACCGCTACGCAGTTGACACCATCGCAATTCAAGCTGGTAACCAAAAGCGAAACTTTCCCTGACTTCCTGAAAAAAGATGTGAAGGATACCATTTTGAATGTGTATTCAAATGGTGAAATGACCTACAAGCTGAAAGGAGTACATGCAAAAGTCTCTGTTCTATGGAATTTTCAGGCTCCCGAAGGTACCGGCGACACGCATTACTCGATCATGAAAGGTTCAAAATCCAACCTGATCGTACGTCAGGGTAAAGAGCAGAAATACAAACCTGTGCTTTACATTGAAACCAAAGACAAGAGCAAAGGATATGAAGACGCAGTTGCAGCTGCATTCAAACCGGTTCAGGACAAATACCCTGGTATTGAATTGAAAAAAATCGCTGCCGGCTGGGAGATTACGATTCCTGCGAAATACGACACAGGCCACGAATCGCACTTCGCACAGGTTGCGAATGCCTATATGGGATTCCTCAAAGCAGGCAAGCTGCCGGAATGGGAAGTACCGAATATGATTGCGAAATATTGGCTGACGACGGAGGCGCTGAAGAAGGCGAAATGATTGCATGACCCCTTTTTCCGTCGGTTGAAACCGACGGAAATGGATTTGGCGAGTAGCGCGGAGCGCTGCTCGCTTTTTTTGTTAGAACAAATTCAACTGATTATCAGACGCAAACCCTTTTCCTAGCATGGGCAATTCATCGATTACGTCGAACTGTCGTCTGTTACTATTGAATTTTCTGATTGTAATTCTGTCGCAGCGAAATTCAGCTTTAAACTCTGTGAAAAGTGAATAAGCAATTTCAATCCATTCTGGTTGAAGTTTTCGGCCAATTGACATGTGGGGTACTTTAAACAGCTCCATCCAACCTTCCGTTAACTCCTTCAAAAACTCTGAGTTAAGTTCTCCCTTAAACTTTTTAGACGCTGCTACGATCTCTTTCGATGAATCAATGGTAGGCTGAATGTAAAATGCGCCGTTGGTCGGAAAATGTTTAAATCCATGCAACTTAATATCAAATGGATCTAGGCCTTCAATTATTTTTTTGAATTCTTTGAGCAGTATTGGATAGTCACTTTCATAAGCATGAAATTCGAACAAAGTAATGTGCGCCTCTGAATTTACGCTGTTAAAAAAGCCGCCAATTGCTTGTTTCAAAGCATTTTTCATTCCTTTTACTTTTTCAATAATGTCAGCTGGCGGCCTGATCACGATAGAGTATCTAACTGGCTGTTCCCTTTTGAAGATTTCTTTGTATTGCTCTTCGACAAGTTGAATTTGTTCGTGTTCTAATTCATCAAACTCTTTATCTACTGCTCTTCGGGACAATCGTCCTTCGTTTTGCTCTAAAAACTTGATAACCAATTCAACTTTTTTATCTGACATTAGAACATCATCATTTAATCGTGTTTTGAAGGTGTCACGGTTTTCCAGTTGCTTAATACCGTTCGGAATAATATTCGCTATTGTGTAGGCAATGCAATCAAATAGAAATTCAGCTTGTTTTGTAGCGTCAAAAAAACGGTAATAATCAGTCGTTTCATTTTTGACTTCTACGTTATTGTCTGCTGCAATGGCCCATTCAATAAAGGGTAAGATCGGACGTGAATAATGCTCTAAGACAGCCTGATACTCACCTATTCTTTCAAGAATGGCAGCTGAAACAGGAAATATCATCCCCTCGGGACTAAACTTGTTTCGGGCAAGCAAATGGTGTATGATATACCGATGAATACGGCCATTACCATCAATGAAAGGGTGAATAAATACAAAGCCGAATGCAATCGATGCTGCGATTAGAACAGGATGATATTCTTTCTCAGTCATCAGTTTGGCAGCTTCCAAGAGGCCGCTAAGCAGGGAGTCTAGATCTTCCCATCTAGCTGAAATGTGATCGGGCTTGGGTGCGCCTGTTACTTTATCATGCTCACCAACAAAACCATTTTGTTTCCGAAATCCCAACTTGAGCTTTTTTGTATCGCCAAGCACGATCTGCTGCAAGCGTAGAAATTCCTCAGATGAAAGCTCTTTACTTCCAGCCTGGGCAGTTGCTATCCCCCAATCAGAGGCCCGTGTTTGAGACGGAGACTCTCCCTCAATCCAAAAGGAAGACTTTGAATCTTTTAAGATCAAAAACGCAGAAGTCCTGAGCAAGATGTCTTCGCGAACGCTTGTTAGCATTTCATAAGTTTCCTGCTCCAATTTCTTATCAATGTATTCTTCAAGCTTGACTGACTTAAATATCAATGGGCAAAAGTCAATAGTTCCTGGCAAATTATTACGAATGCGCTGCCGGGGAACATTCACAGACTTTTTAAGAGTGTACTGTAAATTTTCATTCAGCAATTCCACATAGTTTCCATTCTTCAAATCAGGTATATCGAGCGGCTGCGGCATAAGCCATTCGTACAAAAACCAAACGCGCCTACTGTATTGCCCATTTGGTTGCGATCTAATTAAAGTTTCAACTCCTTCTCTACCGATGACATCAAATAGCTTTTTGAAGAAAAGAAGATTAACTCCTTCATATTTTAGCGCAAATACCAGGTGCCCGTAGAGACTGTCCGATGGTTTATGTCTGGGTGTGTAGACTTTCCAACCTTTGGTTGAATACAGTTTATGACGACTTCCTATAAGTGACAAGGTATCCGGTAAAGGGAGCGGCAGGGCGAGTGTATCAATGACCGCTCCATACCCAACTAACTCTGCTTCTTCCGGTGCTTCTCGTCCATGAAAAGTGGTTATCGCTCGTGAAAAATGCATATTTTAATGTCTTGTTCTCGATGCACTAGCCATGCTATACATCAGAGTCCTTCTAACAAGTTACAAAGTTGTGAATATCACCTATTTATCGTGAAAAACGCTTAAATCATGTTTTTTTTATGAAAAACGCATACAACTTCAATTTTGTCTTTCGCCACATCCCAATCCATAGCATTCATAACAAATGAAAATATTAGACCTTGACCAGCTTGATCTTAACAAAACATACTCCTACGCCGACTACCTCAAATGGCAGTTCGATGAGCGTATTGAGTTGATCAAAGGCAAGATTTTCAAAATGTCGCCCGCGCCTGCTACCAGGCACCAGCAATATGTAGGCGAGATCTTTCGGCAGATTAGTAATCACTTGCATCGCAACACTTGCAAGGTTTTCGTCGCGCCTTTTGATGTGAGACTAACACCATCTCAAAAGACGGACTCTACGAAAATCCATACAGTAGTACAGCCAGACATCTGCGTGGTTTGTGATCCCTCTAAAATCGATGCAAAAGGCTGCATTGGTGCTCCAGACTTGATTATTGAGGTTCTATCCCCCGGAAATACGCAGAAGGAGATGAATGAAAAATTTGAGATCTATCGGGAAAATGGCGTGAAGGAATATTGGCTGGTGGAGCCGAATGACCGTATTGTGCTGGTGTATGTGCTTGATGAAAGTGGCAAGTATATTGGGCTGAAACCCTTTACGGAATCCGAAACTTTGACTTCCCAGTCGCTCGATTCATTTAAGCTTTTAGTGAAAGAGATTTTTGAGGTTTAGCAGGTCCGCCATTGATATACTACCTACTCTTCCCCTCAAACAATGTCACCCCAACTTTCCCAAATAATCCCTTGCCCGAAATCCCGCTTCTCTTGTCACTCCGTTTTGAAACCATCAAATCGTCTCTATACTCCGCCGAAACGGTTAGTCGCGACCATTTGAAACCGACAGAAGCTGATGACACCGGGGCGACGCGCTGAAAGCCGAAAACGTCTTTAATAACTCTGTCTCCGTCGCGGGCTTCGCGTTGGACGATTGAGATAAAGGCATTTCCTCCTATTTTGCCGTCGACAAAAAACTTAAATTGTGATTCCGGATTCAGGTACAGCCTCAATCCCGCATCCGCCGCAACCCTGTGATGCAGTTCGCGGGTATAATAATGCGCCGTAGTTTGGCTGGGATAATGAAAAAGTTGCGGATGCACCTTCTTCTGCGCATAACCTACTTGCCCCATCACAGACCATCGCGGATTGAGGGATTTTTCAAAATAGATCCCCCCGCCCCACGAGCGATCCGAAGAAAAATACAGGTCCTCTTCCCCGTAATTTACATCGGCTGCGTAGCTTTTGTGGTACCAATCACGTCCATACTCAGCCTGAATGCCGATTTCCCATCCTGCCACTTTCTGGGCTTTTGCGGAAAATGAAAGGCTAACAAGCGCCATTGCCAAAATCGTAAACAACTTTCTCATACACGTTCTCGAAAAAAAGGTAAAACACATTGATTTCGAACGCTATATAATCATTTTCATCTAAAATTTTTCATCTTTAATCAGGAGAAGATTCTCCCAACCTGATCCGCTCCACGTTCTCGAAAAAATCAAGGAGCTGTTTGAAGGAAAAGTACGTATTACTCAGGTTGGGAGCGTAGCCCAAGTCTTTTAGAGCGAGAATATACCCGCCAAACATCGTCCAGAGTTCCTCCTTCCACCGCTCGACCGCGCTGCTACTGAGCAACTCGCTTACCTCCTCGCCGTAAGCCAGCAACATTGCGCCAGAAGGTGGGGTTGTGTGTGTGTTTGTGTTCATTTTTTGTGAGATTTAACGGTGTGAAACAATGCTTGATAGTAGCGTCCTGCATGTGTGCTTCGACCGCAGCGGCGGCCGCTCCGCTCAGCATGACAAAGGTGAGGTAACTAAGCTTTGTCACCCGAAGCGACCACCCCTTGTCACCCTGAGCGGAGTCGAAGGGCCTAGCGACAAAGCCTCTTGCACGTGATGCTTCGACTGCGCTCAGCATGACAAAGGCGAGCTCTCCAACCCTTGTCACCCTGAGCGCAGTCGAAGGGCCGACGCGGCAGCCACAAACTTCCTATCACCTCATCAAATAACCAACCTAACAAAACTGTGAATAACTCAACTCTCTCCGTAAATTACCCGAAAACTTCCCGCCATATTTATATAAATTGCCTTTTCAACAAAATCGCGCTTTGTATGACACATACTACCTCCAACCCCAAGATCCACGAAGGCCGCAACCTGAAACGCTTCCGCGAAATGCTCGGAATCAAACAAGATGTGCTCGCTTTCGAGCTCGGCGAAGACTGGAACCAGCAAAAAGTTTCGCTCCTCGAACAAAAAGAAAAAATTGACGCCGACATTCTCGAACAAGTTTCCGCAATCCTTAAAATCCCCGCCGAGGCAATTCGGAATTTTGATGAGGAGCAGGCTATTAATGTAATTTCAAATACATTTCACGACGGCGCATTTATTGGAAGTTCTGAAATAACTTACCATAATAATCCGCTCGCCGAAATACGGAAATTGAACGAAGAGAAAATGGAACTTTATGAACGGATGTTGAAGGAGAAGGATGAAATGATGGGGAGGTTGGAGCGGTTGATTTTGAGTAAATAATAGCTCAAACCGCTATGACAGACGAAGAAAAATCTCTGGATTTGGAAAAGAAGATACTTCTCGGAATGCAAAAGACATTTGAAAGCGTTCTTGAATTTAAAAGGCAGAAGAATTCCGCTTTGGTAGTGATGAGAGACGGCGAAATTGTAAAGATTTGGCCCAAGGATTTTCATACATTGAAAAGGAAAGACAACGAAATGAACAAGCTGGAAAACTATAAAGAAGCGATCGTGAAACTTTGTAGAGCACACAAAGTGAAAAGCTTATATGCATTCGGGTCTGTTCTAACGGATCGATTCGACGGAGATAGTGACATTGATCTAATCGTCGACTTCACTCCAATGCAAGTCGAAGATTATGTAGATAACTACTTTGATTTTAAATTCTCGTTACAAGATATTTTCAAGCGTCCAGTTGACCTACTAGAAGAAAAAGCGATTAAAAACCCATATTTCCTGCAAAATATAAATCAGCAAAAGCAGCTTGTGTATGGACAATGAGATCAAAACCTAGCTATATGACATTCTAAATGCAATCGCAGAAATCGATAGCTTCTTCGCCGACCGACCCATGCTATTTGCCAACTACCAAGCTGATTTACGCACAAAACGCGCCGTCGAAAGAAACATTGAAATCATTGGCGAGGCAATGAATCGTATTATCAAGAAGGATAGCACCATTCAAATCACTAATTCACGAAAGCTCGTCGATGTTCGAAATCGGATCATTCATGGTTATGATTCGGTTTCGGATGATATTATTTGGGGGATTGTGGTGAGGCACTTGCCGATACTAAGAGCAGAGGTCATGTTACATTTAAAAGAATAGGGCAAATTATAAGAAGGCACTCAATAATAAATACTAAGTTCACGTAAACACTAATTGGCTTCTAAATGCCCCCCCAGCCCGTTGCAGAGACTTTTATAAAGAAATAGAAACTCATATTACAAAATAGCTGTCTTACCTGCATCACCATTATAGTTGACTGCGGTACTTCACTCATTTAACCTACTTGTAAAGTAATTTACCACCTTTTCCAAATTATCGACAGTTGCGGTTGATAAACTTAACTGAACATTCTCAACATATAACTCTTGAATACTTCTATTAAATATTTTTTTCGAAAAACTATCCTCAGAGGGATAATTTTGTTTTTGAATTTTCAACTTATCATCAACTAAAAAAAGGTCTTCGGTCTCAAAATTGGTCCAAGCACTGTCAATATCTTGATAAGTAATGATTAACTCCTGTATACTTTCGCCAAAAAGCTCCAAATATCTATTCTTCTGTTTTAAGCCCTCCTTATCCGAATCTAGTAATACAAAGAATTTTGTCCCCCAGCCTAGATACAGGCTTATCAAGCTTTCAAGATTACTTGCGCTTGTACCTGGAATTATTCTTAAAATTTCTTTTTTCCCCAAATAAATCTCTTGAAAATAGCTATACGTATAAAAATCATTTTTCCCTTCGGTAATAACGATTTTTGGAACTAATTCTAAGTTTGTCGGTCGATAATCTAATACCTCTAAAATCGGCTGAAAATAGTTGCTTTGGTTTGGGTACTTTACTGCAAATTCGCGATACTTATGAATCTTAATATTAGTATTTTTTGAATTATAGTTTAATTCATCTTCATAGTCAATCGCCTCATTTTTTATAACAAAGGTATTTTCAATCCATTTTGGATTTATCAAATAGTGACTGTGAGTAGTATAGATCACTTTCGGAAGTTTTTCAAAACTTTTTAATAGTTCTGTCTGAGCAGAGGGGTGCAAATTTGATGCAGGCTCATCGAAGAGAAATAATGCATTACTATGCTTTTTCCTAAATGTTCTAAATTGAGTAAGCAAAATGTACACAAAAAACCAGCGAAATCCTAAGGATCTTTCCACAATTCTATATGTATCTACGTCATCCTTAATATTGAACTCTAAATATGCGCCTACCGCGTCACTACCCGCAAATAAAACAATTTCTGTTTTTGATATCTCCTTGTTGAATATTTGATTCCATTTCTTAAATATAATCTCGGTAAGTTGCTTTTGCATTTTACCCAATAGACTAGTTAAATTTCGTCGATCCTTTTCGTCAGAGGATAGTATTCGTTCAATCAAATGACTTTCTATATTAGTCCCATTGTCTAATGAATCTAATACGTCCTGAATGATTATCTGATAAAATTTATGTTTGGAGTCAGGATGTGATGAATTTAAATATATCTTTTCAGGAAACTCGAAAAGAAAATTTGGGAAGTAGAGAATGCTCGGCATTCGTTTTTTTATTACCCCATTCGCTATTAGAGCACGCTCGTTATCCAGCTTAACAACTTTTCTTGCTTTCCCAATGGTGGCTTCAAAAGATGAATTCCATAGTGATCTATCTTTATCCACCAAATGAACAGAATTTTCAAAGTGATACTCCTGAGTATACGAGATGTTACGAGATATATCTTTTAGGTGTATGTCTTGTTTTTTGAATGCTTTTGTAATCTCTTCAATGTCGGTCTCGTCCAGTTCAATTCCAGCCTCAACAGAAATTTTTCCGTTGAAATTGTCCCTTTTGTTTATTGGTATAAGATTGTAAATATCCTTTTCTCGTTCAGAACCAAGATTAAGCGCATCAAGAGTTTCAGGTTTGTGTGCGAAGTAATTAATTGCTTCAAGAACCGTAGTCTTTCCACTTTCATTAAGTCCTACAAGAGCAAATACTTTTGACACGGGACTTTTGCTGATATCAAGCTTTTGAGATTCTATCCCCTTAAAGTTTTCAAATTTAAAATATGTAAATCTCATGGACAGAATTAGGATAAGTTTGCATGTAGCAATCTACCAACTTTTCAATATTTTTTCCACAATTATTGCAAGATTGATATGCACACAGTCGAACATCTATTAGACTCACATCAGCTAGGTAATTCGTGGAGGTATAATATTGACGTTTATTCAATCAATCTATTATCCCCTTCCACTCCAACTCCACCCCCTCCCCCACTAAAAACCCCTGAAACCCCTCCAATAACCCTTTCTCCTCCCGCACCTTTTTCGGAATCACCTTCTTCTCCAAAGCAAACTTCACCAACAACCCCACAGCCTCCCCAATGCTCCATTCAACCGGATGCAGGCGGTAACAGCCATTTGTAATGTGCGTGGTGCCGATGTTCTTGTTGGCGGGAAGCAGATTTTCCATGCGTATGGGCAGCAGGGCGCCGAGGGGGATTTGGAATGGCAGGGAGGCGAAATCGATGTAATTGTCGCCGGCGCTGCTGGGGTGGAGGTCGATGTGGTAGTAGCCGATGCCGACGCTGTCAGGGAAGAAGGCGGCTTTGGTTTTGTCGCCGGGCGCACCGTTTGTGACGGCCATTTCGCGGTTTACGGCGCCGACGTGCTCTTCCTTGATGGTGAAAAGTGCCTTGATGCGCCGCGATTCGCGGACGTAGGGGTATTTGGCGAGGCCGTCGTCGGTGCCCATGATGTCTTTCCGGAGGCGGATGCCGGGCCAGCCTTTGCCGCCGTCGGGGCGCGGAGCCTCGGTTTGCAGCCAGTAAAGCAGCGAGAGGCTGAGCTGTTTGGCGCGGTCGATGTGCTTTCGGAAATCCTTTTCGCTGGCGCCGATGAGGTTGCCGAGCATATAATCGTTTTGCGGCCAGTTGACGATCGTAATGTCGCCCGCGTAGGTGCCGGGCGTGAAGTTCTGACGGCTGATGATGCGGCGGTAAAGCCAGAGGTTGAGCGCATCGCCTGTTTTGATTCCTTCCGGATGGAAGCCGAGCGTTTTCGGTTCGAGGGTTTTGGGATTGGAGTACGCCAGGTCCAGCAGCCTGCCCGACCAGGGTTTGCTCATTTTGGGGACGTGGTTTCGCCAGAAATCGTATTCGGCGGGCTTTTCGATGACGTGGTTTTCGCCCGGCCGGTAGTCGATCGCATAACACATCGTGAATGCCTGCACATTGTCGGGGTTACCTTTTTCGGGGGCGTGGAGCTCGCCGGTTTCGGCTTTGGACTCGGTGCCGGTGACGAACTCGGCGCCGGTTATCGGCAGCAGGTCGCCCAGCTCGGTGGCATCGGCAAAATACGGCGCCGACAAGGTAACCCGCCGGCCCGTGCGCGTGCTCACGACATCGAGCGACTTCACGCAGTTGCCCTGCACTTCGGCCGAAACGGCTTTGTGCTCGGTGAGGAGCGTAAGCCTGCCGGAACTTATGTAAGGCGCCAGCATTTCGTTCAGCACCGCCACCGCCACACGCGGCTCACAGCAAATCCGCGACACCGCCCCATCGCCCGGATTGAGGTATTTACGGCTTTTGGCTTCGTCGGTGAGGGGATAATGTTTGATATAATATTCCCGTATCGCATTGCGGAAATCGCGGTAAGCTTTCGGCGCGCCGTGCGTTTCGATCCACTGATGCTCGTCCGGCGGGACGCCTTGCTGGGAAATCTGCCCGCCGATCCAGTCGGTCTCTTCGGTGAGGATTACGGTTAATCCGTTTCTCAAAGCGGCGAGCGAGGCGGCGCAGCCGCCGAGTCCACCGCCGGCGACTATCAAATCCGCAGTTAGGGTTTCCTGCGACTTGCTGTTATGCAAAAAAGGTTCGGACTGTTTAGCCGAACCTTCTGAAATTGTATTTACGAATGCACCTGTCAGTGCGATGTTACCTAGGAAATTACGACGCTTCATTGTTTACACTTACTAGTTAAAAATGCCTTATCATGCTGAGCGCACCGGGCCGCCGGGCGGTCGAAGCAACGTGCACGATGCGAAAATCAGCTCACTTTACCCATTACGTACATTTCCTCCATTGTTGGCGAAGGTACGCCGCCTTCTTTTTCCAAGGTAATGGCAAATGCAACTGCGCCAGGTTTGGTGCTTTTCATCTTAAGTACTTTCCCGGCGAAATCCTTGTCAAGCATTCCTATATCCACCGGCTTGTCATCTACAATCGTCCACAGTTGATATTGCTTCCCGGCAGGTGCAACAGGCAGGTTCTGCACATCTAGCATTACTTCGTTCGTCTGCTGGTTCCAGAATGCCGCCACACTGCTTTCCGGAGACTTCGGCATACCGGCCATTTTGACCACCTTATATTGTGGGTTCCGGTACATTCCCGCAAGCGACTCTGTATAGGCAAGATTGTTTTTCATTCCTTCCATTTCGCCACGCATACTGCCGACTTCAGCAGCCAGCTGCTCGTTACTGCTCTTATACCCGCTGATCTGCGTGGCCGACCAGCCTGCAAAAAGCGCTAGCAGAATAGCAGCCGCAGCTGCAACTTTCGCCCAAAGCGGAGTTACTTCTCTCGTCTCAACCACTACCCTTTCAAACGCGTCTCCTATTACCCTGCCACCATCAGCCTCCACAACCCTGGGCGCCTCGATGCTGTCGTTTGCTATTACTTCTTCCTGAGTGCCGGTAGTATTACCGTTTTGCGTGTCATTATTTATTTCACCAGCCGAATCGAAGTTCATCATAGCGAAAATCGATTCTTTCAATGAAGCCGGAGGTGGTGTTTGATGTTTCAATGCATATTCTTCCAAAGCATTCTCAGTTCTCATCAACTCTTCCTTGATCTCCGGATAAATATGAGACATACACTCGACCTCCTGTTTTTCCTGAGGAGAAACAGTGCCCAATACATATTCTTCCAATATGCCGGACTCTATGTATGCTTGGATATTCATGCTGCAAAGTATTGTTTTAACTCTTGTAACGCGGTTCGGATCCTCGATTTAACCGTGCCCAGCGGAATGCTCAGCTCCTCGGAAATCTCTTCATGAGTGTACCCCTGGAAATAAGCCATGTCAATGAGAATTTTTCGCTCGGGACGAAGCATATCTATGATTGCCTTCATATCCGAACTCGTTGTCTGTAAATCTTCGTACGCGTCTTTTTCATTCCTCACCGCTATGTCTTCAATATCATCCATTGCCGGCTTTCTACCTTCCACCCGCACCGCGTCAATCGCGCCGTTACGCGCTATGTTCATAATCCATGTAAACAGCCGTCCTTTCTCCGGATTGTATGAAGCTATATTCTTCCAGATTTTAACGAAGGATTCCTGTAACACATCTGCGGCTTTCTCCTCGTCCCTTAATGTTTTTGAAATGATATTAAACAAAGCGCCCGAGTAATGGTCGTACAGGAAATCAAATGCCACCTTCTCATTCCTTTTGAGAGCCAGCACGAGTTCCTCTTCCGAGTATTTTACCTTGCTTGTCGCCAAGAGTCGCTTAATAGTTAATTGTGCATTACTTACTGGCAATCTAGCGAAATTTCCCAAGAACCAGTCTGCGCGATTGTAAATTATTGTCACGCCCGGCCGCCTCCTTAAACGGCCGGATTGCACATGTTCAGAAGGAGAGTCGGGTGTTAAATAAAAGGCGATCATGTTAGTGTGTTTTCAATCATATACGATCAAATACACGCGGTTAGATCAAACGATGCATGTTGATTTTCAAAGCTTTTACTTTCTCAGCTTTTCGACGCGCCAGAGGGTCAGAACAAGGAAGAAAGCAATGAGGCTCAGCAGATAAATGACATTGCGGGAGTCAACCAGTCCCTTGCCGAGCGCGAGGTATTGCTCATCCAGCGCTACCCATAAAAACAGCTTTGAAAGTATGCCCGTACCGAGCATCTGAGACACCGCGCTGAAACCAACGTACCAGATAAACGCGATGAATACACCCAGGATGAATGCTACGATTTGATTGTCGTTGAGCGAAGATGCCCACAAGCCCATTGCAACTACCGCCCCACTGAACAACAGCAATCCAATGTAAGATCCCGCAACTGCGGCTGAGTCAATATTCCCTGCCGGACTACCCAGCTGGTAAATGCTGTAATAATAGATCAGTGTTGGTAGTAATGTAAGTAAAACAAGACTCCAGTTGGCCAGGAACTTCCCGATTACCAGGTCTGCATTGGTGACAGGCTTTGTAAGCAAGAGTTCAAGTGTACCGTTGCGGGCTTCCTCAGCAATGGATCGCATGGTAATCGCCGGGATCAGGAACAGGAGCACGTAAGGTGCGAGGCGAAAAAACGAGCCCATATCTGCATAACCGTAGTCGAGGATATTGGAATCCGGGAAAACCCAGACGATCAGCCCGATCGCAGTGAGGAACACGACCATCACCATATAGGCGATCAGCGAATTAAAAAAGCTGCCAATTTCTTTCCGGAAAATTGCAAACACTGTCTTTATTTTAAGATATCAACTTTTAAAAGTTATTCAAAAACGGGTTTATCCCGGCGGATTATTGCAGCTACGATCAGGGAAATTATAAATCCGGTCACCACATAACCCAGTACCCCCATTACAAACACAATTCCGGGAGACATGAATTTCTGCGAAAGCTCCATCGCCTGATCAATCTGCGCATCGTCCATTCCTTTCCGCTCCATATCTTCCCTCACCTGATCCATGCTCTGCGTGAGCATTGTCTTGTCAATGAATTGAATGTAAAACATCGTAAAGGCGGAGCTCAGAAGCCCCATTACCGCCGACAGAAGTGATCCTACTCCCAGGCCTTCACCATAGCTCATAAAACCCTTGTTCTGCTCCCTGAAATTCTTCATTGCCAACACAATGGCGACGATCATGAATACAAATGAAAGCGACGAAAGCAGCTTGTTCTGCCCCAAACCGGCCACATTGATGATGGTGGTGTAGATCATGATGACGACCGAAGCCAGCACGCCGTACTTCAAAGCCACCCGCGCAGTAGATGTTTTTTCTTCCATGGTTCCTAGGTTGATTCAGGTAAGTCGATAGGTTTATGATTTATTATGAAAAACGCCGTAATCCTGCTTTCTCAATATCAATGATATGACGAGAATAGGGATAATCCCCATTACTGTCTTCTTGCTTACTTCATCCATGATAATCTCCGATCGCTCCATGCTACCCACTCCATTGTACATTTTCATAAACTCGGCTTCCCCAATGTTCTTCACGAGCTCCGCTTTTCCTTCAAGCATCAGCGCCTTCATTTCGGCCAGGTAACTGGTAAAAACGGCGGGATCAATGTAAGTAACAAAAAAGTAGATCAGCCAGCCCGCAATCAGGGCGCCTATGGTATTGACCACGTAACCGATCGTGAGCGCTTCCCAGAGGTGCAAAAATCCATTCCCCACCTTTTTGCGATAGTACCAGCAGGCTCCCGCGATCAATATCACGTGGATCCCAAAATCCATGATCTTGTTATTTCCCAGGGGAACGATGCCCATCAGATACAACCCGATAAAAAATACGAAAACCAGTATCCCCAATGCCAGTCCGAAGAGCAGCGAAAGTTTGAGAATAGGTTTGTTAAAATAGGCAATTATTGACTTCATGAATACCACTCCTGTTTACCGTTGTTGATCACCCCACTTACTTTGCCTTTCAGCGTCTTCCCCAAAAACGGTGTATTTTTAGATTTAGAGTAGCTCTTATCAAATGTCCATTCAGCTTCCGGCTCAAAGAATGTGAGATTCGCCAGGTCTCCTACTACAATTCCCGCCGCAGGAAGCCGCAGGATTGATCTTGGCTTACTTGTAAATTTCTCAATGATCTGTTCCAGGCCCAACCCGCTGTGCATTATTGCCAGCGAGAAAGCTGTTTCAAGACCAGTCATACCGAAGTCCGCGTGATCAAATTCCAGGTTCTTACTCTCCTCGTCGTGCGGATTGTGGTCAGAAACGATCGCATCGATCGTTCCGTCTGCCAGCCCCTGTCTCAATGCAGCCCGGTCATCCGCAGAACGGAATGGCGGGTTAACTTTCAGGTTGGTATCAAAGCCCAGCAGGTCCGAGTCCTCGAATGCAAGCTGATGCGCAGCTACGTCACAGGATATCGGCAGGCCCCGCTTTTTAGCGTCGCGGATCAGGTCCACGGCCACCGAAGTAGAGATCAGTGAAATGTGCAGTACCGGATCTGAGTTGCTGTACATGCTCTTTTCTAATGCATATTCAAGCAGTTTGAGATCCCGCGTGAGCATCATTTCCTCAGCCAGCGCAGGTATTCCTTTCATGCCCGTCAGAGTACTTGTAATGCCTTCGTGTATTTGCCCGTACAATGAAAGCTGCGCCTCCTCGGGCCGGTTCATCAGCAATGCATTGAGCGGACGAAGGTACAGGATCGTTTTCAGCAGCAGATCCGCACTTTGAACCGCATGCTCGCCGTCGGTAAATGCGATTGCCCCCGCAGTATGCAGGTCGATCATTTCCGTGAAATCCACACCTTCTGCTTTCCTGGTTACAGAAGCAGTCGGACGTAACGTAACCAGAGTGCCACTACCCGCCTGGCGGATATAGTTCAGTGTATCTTTACTATGTACTACCGGATTGGTATTCGGCAGGAGGACAATTTCTGTAAAACCACCATGAGCGGCCGCGGCGCGAACGGTTGTCAAATCTTCCTTGTGTTCAAACCCCGGGTCACGTGCAGCCACGCGCATATCTATCCACCCGGCAGATACGCAAAGCCCTTTCGTGTCCCTGATAGCCGCGTCCCCGGCGGAGAGGTTATGACCTATTTCTTTTATTTTCCCGTCTTCAATAAGAATGTCTTTAACCTGGCCGCTGAACGGCGATTTACTGTCAATGATTCGGACGGATCGGATTAGCAATTTCATATTCTAAATCTGGTAGCCGGATGCATTTGTTGATCCGGTTTCAAAAAAAAAGCTCCGATTGGAGCTTTAACCTTTTATCAGGCACCTATAAATTTTTGGTAGTCTTCTGCGGATAACAGCCCATCGCCGTCGGCAGGACCGGCAAGGCTGATCTTAACCATCCAGCCACGTCCGTAAGGATCTGTGTTCACAAGTTCAGGTTCACCGTCAAGTTCTTCATTTACTTCTAGCACTGTTCCTGCAACTGGTATAAATAAATCGGAAACTGTTTTTACGGCTTCAACAGAACCGAAAACTTCCCCTTTTTCGAGTGCATCCCCAACAGTATTAATATCCACGTACACAATATCGCCTAATTCGTGCTGCGCATGATCCGTGATTCCGATTGTTGCTGTATCGCCTTCTATTAGAATCCACTCGTGGTCTTCTGTGTACTTTAGATTTGAAGGGAAATTCATGATTTATTAGGTAAGTTTTGGATGAATCTGATCCGCAAATTACAAGATGTGGCGTGTATTTTCCAAATCAAAAATTTATTCAGCCAAATTGAACTTCAACTGTACACCCCCCGAGGTACTGGCCCGGTAAAAGGAGTTGGAAACGAGCGGGTCATTGAATGTGCGGTCAAAGTAAAACTGCACACTCAGCCTATTGTTAACCATGTAATTAACAGTGGGCCGCAGCTGGAAGTTGATGTTACCGGCAATCGGAATATTCTCCCCGTCAAATTTCCGCTGAATGGACCTGGTATCCCGGAAAGTCATTCCAAGCTGCATGGTCATATCATTCTTCAAAGTCTTCTTAACCCCGTTCAGTTTGAAAGGCAGTTTCACATTGTTTTTGGTAAAACCAATATTCACCGTCACATCCTGATTAAACAGCTCGGCAACCTGTGAATTGGATAGGTTCAATGCAATCGTCCGGTCTCTGTTGTATTCCATTCTCGCTGTGATCCTGCTCTGCGTACGTACCTCCACGCCCACCAGCGGCTGGAATTTCTCCGACAGTGTGATAGTACTCATCGCAAATACCGGAATATACTGCCCCAGATCGTTAAGTCGCGAAGATAACGGGTAACCTGTCACAGCCAGGTTCACATACAAAGCCTCATAATCCAGCGAAGAAGTGAAGTTACCTACACTGTAATTGGACATATACTTATGCTTCAATGTAAACGAGCTGAAAAGCCGCTTGAATGCAGGCAATTGAGATAGTCCGTTATAGCTGAAATCCCAGTTTGGCATCGGGAATTTCAGGAATGGATTTGTCCGGGACGTATTGGGGTCTTTTCCGGTATAAGCTGCGAAAAATGACGAAATCAGTACATCCTGGGAAGTTTCGTTGTACTCACCTCCGCTCCTGTTTTCCTGGTTCAGCCTGTCGCGGATAATCGCCCGGTATGCTCTGAATTTATCGAAAACCGGTGACGAATTATCCCGCCGCATCTTCGCAAATGCAGTCCGGAATGACATAAACGACATACTGAACTGCCCGTTCCGCAACGGACTTTGTGAAGCAAATGCACCGCTGGAATCAGGCCGGTAAAACTCCTGATATGCGTCCTGCCGGGTGAGGCGCGCTTCAATAATCAGCCTGAAATCTTTAAATGGTTCCAGGGTTGTATTGGCAGAAAAGTTCTTCGCAATAGTCTGCTGGAAAGGCATATTCTGCTGGTCACTTCTGGTAATCCAACCCTTCTCAGCGGCCTTTTTCTGGAAATTTCTGTCCTGCTGGCCAAGCACGAAAGGCAGGCCGGGCGCATTGGTATTGTCAATTCCAAAGTATTGAGGCGCACGCAGGTAGCCTGGCAGTGCAGTCGTTTCCAGCACCGAGTAGCTCACATTGATGCCTCGAACAGTCATCAGCGCGCGGGTCAGACTTTTCAGCACATCGGTTGTACGCATATCGATGTCCTCGATATCACCAGGGCTTCGCGCAAAATTCTTGCGGCCAGCCGAAGGTGTATTAGCAAATTTCAGATAGCGCAGCTTGTTGTAGAGCAACACAAAATCAACCTTACCGGTAACCCCGCGCTCTCTGCTGTTTCTTATAATATCCCCAAAAGGCAATCCGGTTGTATCCCGCAGCCCGAGCGCATTCGCCTGGTACTGGTAAGCAACAGAATGCTTGTAATCAGCCGTCATCCAGTCTGTAAGCGGTATTTTGTCTAGCGGCAACCGGTATGTCAGGTCAATTTTTTGGTCAAAATTCTTGATCCTTCCGAGCTTCTTGAAATTAGTCCACAAAGAATCTTTCTTCTCGGCAGTATTGATGTCGCCCATTGGCTCATCGATAATGGAGTTGGCCGACGAGCTGTATGTCAGCGTCATATTCCTGGTCAGGTTCCACCCGAAATCATAATAGCGGTTAAACCAGAAGTATTTTTCATAAAGCGGCTGAATACCGTCGGTAGTAAGATCCGCATTACGCAGCTGTGTTTTCAGAAAGCGCCGGTCTACATCCGTTCTCAGCGCAACCATATTCGGCAGCAAAGTCAGATTGAAATCCTTGATCAGTTCGCCCCACCTGTTCTTGGGTGTCCACTTCTTAAATGGCTCAAATGCTTTTGGCTGGCTACTGTACACGTAGGAAATTCCACCTTTATACATTCGCTGGTTATATTCCTGCGTCAATACATTGCGTCGCTTGTCGTCACTGAAAGCGTAAGTGAACGAGAAGTTTTCAAAATCATAAAAATGGTTTCTCGCACCCGGTTTCGTTTTGATCTTCCGCACATTCGAGAAGTTAATCCCGCGCCTTACCGCATTCTCTTCTACCATGCGCCGGTAGCCGTCTCGTGCTTCGTCGGTAAGCAGATTGTCCAGTGATGTATTCAGCGGGGTGTCCGGGTCAAGCGGGTTGAAGTGCGGCTTTACATTTCTGCGATCGTAACTCACGAAAAGCGGGATACTGAAACCCCAGCTCGCGGGAAGCAACTTATCTAATGCGATATTTGACGAAAATCCATATTCCTGAGTAAGGTTCCGCGAGCGTTCCCCGATACGTTGCTGCACACTTCCGAAGCCGAAAGTTTCCAGACGGCCCGATGCAGTGAGCGTGGCAAAGTCGGCGAGCTTCGCGTCCAGCTGCGCAATTGCCGCCATACCGCCGGTGTCATCAAAACCTTCCACATGCATTTCGTCAACCCACAAACAGAAACTCTTTGGCCGCTGATCTGAGGATTTCGGATTACGCATACCGATCATCATTACCCGCACAGAGCTCAGATCGGGATTACCTACCACAGTGAGCTTGTAACGGCCGTCCGCAGTTTGAATCGTGTAGGGTACACTCAGGTTCTTATCAATTTGCCGGTTCCGCTGCGCCTTCGCTTCGATCAGGTCCGCCAATGCGATATTGATCTCGTTACCTTCCGGCCAGATCTCCTCTCTCGACTTGGGACCAGGCGATGTAGCGGTCAGTGACGAAAGGTCGATCTCATAATAGTTTTGGGTCAAATCAGTTCCGATACGCATGAACGTTCCGACCATTCCATTCTCATTCTGCTCATTCTGCATGTGCACGTACATACGCAACCTTTTGCGGAACAACAGATCCAGATTTACATTCTTGAAAACAGCACGGGAATCACCATCACGCAGGTCAGTTACGCAGAGGCTCATGGACTGTTCGTTCAGCTGTAGTGGAGGACGCTGGGTATTGTCTAGATCGCGCTGCCAGCCCGGAGGAATGTCATATTGGTACTTATCCGAGCCAGTTCCGGTCGCCGTGTTTTTATTTTCTTCAATACTTACCGTACCCACGGTGAACTTTGCATCATAAGGTTCAGGTACCTCCTGCAAGCCAGGCGCATCAAGATTGGCAGTGTATTTCCGGTATTGCTGACCTACCATTTGCAGCTGTGCAAATCTGAGTACAACAGGTTGCTGGAAGTCGGTCAGGTACATCCGCATAAAACGAATGGATTTGAAACCGTTCATATTTCCGACCACACCCGAAAACTCTTTGATAGGTACGCGGAACAAATACCAGTTTTGGCCGTTTGTTTCTGTTTTATCAACAATGTATCCGTTACCTACTCCAAGCTGATTTGGTTTCAGGTCAATTTCATATTCGTAGTAAGATTCGTTGTCGTTAATTGTGTTATCGACATTCATATCTTCTCCATCAGGCACGTTCGTCGAAGCCGGCGTAACGTCAGCAGATCTTCCAAGGCTTTCGGGAGAGTTGTTTTCCATTCCCAGGTAATTCTTGTAACGTTCCAGCACTTTCGCGTCCGCGCTATCCAGGTCCGAACCGAGGAAGAATTTAAAATCATCGCCCGAAGGGTCAGCCAGGATACGCTCGCGGGCAGCCGGCGTTAGGTTGGCGGGCAGCCTGTCTATAAACTGGCGGAAGAATGCACGTTCTTCTTCATTCGACAATCCGTCAAGACCAATATCCTGCCGCTCTCTTGCTCCGTCTTCATTGCTGAATGCATTGATCAGGTACTGGGATTTTGTAGCATATCCCCAGGCTGTTGAATCTACATTAACACCTACCTGCTTTGGAACAATGGGAAGTCCGTTTTCGAAATTGTAACGCTCGTCCGGAATTACATCCTCTGAAATATCCCCAAGGTTGAATACCAGCTTTCCTCCGGTGGTGTTGTTTTGCTCTTCAAATCCGTCTCTTACTTTCCCCTCGGGTGTATTGATAAATGGATCCAGCATCCAGAATTCAATGCTTTCAATGTTTGCATTATCAAAATCATTATCGGAAGTAATTGCCCTACTGATCGCTCCGAAGTTTTGACGCGGTGTTTTCAACCGGCCATCGGGGTTAAGATCTGTGTTGTAATTGTACATTCCACGCTCACTGGGGTAGTAAGCAATGTCAAGTACCTGCTGCGGATAGGTTACCAATCCGGCAATAGGGCGGTTTGGGAAAATCTCGTTAGGCAGGAACAGCCGCTCGTAGAAATTCTTACGGTCGGCATCTTCGATATTGGCTGGTGGCTGGTAACCTCCGCCGAGCCCCTGCGCTCCTCCGAAAATATTATCAACTGTATAGGCAGAGATCTTTGCCCTTTTGTATGCATAATTCAAAGTCCGGCCGTCAAGCCCGTCCCTGAATTTGGAAGGAACAGAAGCGAGGCGCCATTTCTGAGGCTGGCGGGATAAATCATAAATCGTACGCGCCGCTTCAAAATCGTCTACAAGAGAACGGTTATTTACATCTTTTGAAACACCGGGAAGCAACTTCGCAAATTCACCCTTGAACTGAATGCTCGACATTTCCTTGGTCTGGATCAGCGGCAATGCATCCAGGAGCTTTGTTAAAAACGGAACGTCTTTTCTGAATTTGATATCAAAGCCGAGCATGGTATTGTTCACAGGCTCATTCCCGATCGCTACCCTCGACAAGAACCCTGCCGGACGCTCACGGTACTTGATCGCCGTCAAACCGACGCTCATATCCCGGTTCACCACATAGTCGAGGCGGGTACCAAGTAATGAACGCACCTGATTCTGGAACATATCAGGCCTTTCGTATTCAATAACAATCTCGCGTCCCGAGTTAAGCACACTTCCATTGAGCAAGCGGACACGACCGATCTGAGCTTCCACAATGTAATCCGAGCCCGGCGAAAGCGGCACGCCGCCCGAGGTTACTGTCACAGAAGTTTCAAGTACCCCAAATGGAAGCTGCACTTCGGCGCCGCCGCTAGTTTGGTAGGATCCCCGGAGGAAGAACTTATTACGCTCGGTTACCTGCTGCGCGTCTATCATTGTAGTTCGGTACAGCTCACTGAACACGTATTTATTCCTGAATGCATCCTCGCCCGCGCCGAACTTGCGGGATAAATTGGTACCAAACGGTTCAAGCACCGGGAAAATGATCCTCCCCGACTTGCTATCAATCGTAATGCCTTCCACGTAATCAAAATTACCGTCGGGTTGAAGATCGTTCACAGGATTGAGCCTGTCCAAACCAGCGAGGCGGATCAGGGGAACATTGGCAATGCTGCTTTCCTGCAAATTCGGGTTGTCAATACCTGTCTGATCATCCTTATAGATAACACGCAACTGAAATCCCTGCTTGTCAATCTGGCTTGTACCAAGCGAGTAGATGTTCTTCATCATCAGGTCCCACATCGGTAGCTTGGTGTTATTCCTGATCGTCGATGATTTCAGTAATTTCAGTGCAATCACTTCATTGTCCTGGCGGGCCTGGTAATCTTCGGTAAGCTCTCCTACCTTGAATGCGCGTCCATTCAAAGTATATTCATAAGAAACTGCAAGTACTTCATCGTTTCTCAGCGCATTGGTCAGGGATATATAACCGAGCTGCGGGTGGAATGTATAGTCACGATCAGCCACCAGTCTTTTGGCACCACGGAGCAATTCGTAATCGATCGTTTTTTCTAAACCCAGCGAAGTAATGGAACTGTTGGTGTTATCAACCTGCCGGAATGCTCCATTATCAGTTAGCGTCTTGTACAAACCATTTGCCGCATTGTCGGCCGGCGAGCTGGAACGAATAGGTTGAAGGCTTGGATTAGCAGATTTGTAAGGTGCAGGTTCTCCCAGATCCGCGAAACCGACCACATTTCTGAGGGATTCGGTTGTTGTAGTCCGGTTTGTTACGTACACTTCAATCCTGGTAACGGTAACTCCGGACGTGATCGTAGGTGTGTTCCGCAGGGAGCTTTCGTAAATATTTCTGAAATACTGCGAGAGGAAAAAGTTGCGGTTTTCATCGTAAGTATCGGCCCGGAGTTCGAAGTCACGATTTTGAGCGCCGCCACGTAATACAATCCGCTCCTTGCTTGACTTTTGCTGAGAAGCTACAAACGTAGCGCTCAAACGGCCAAACTGGAAATCTGTCTTCAAACCGAACAGGTTCTGTACACCCGGGATCAGCTGACTGTTAATTGCCCAGTTGATATTACCAGCTTCAATTTTCCGTATAAAGCTTTCCTCTGGATTTTTGTAGTTCAGCTTGATCGCATTCTCGAAGTTGAAGTTAGCCTTGGTATCAAAGTTGGTTTGAAAGCCTAACTGATCACCCAGCCTCGCATCAAAGTTGATACTGATCTGCTCATTGAAGATAAACTGGGTATTGCGCCGCTGGCGGATCGGAATGGCGGGATTATCCAGAAACTGGTGCATTAAGCCCAGGTCCAGCGAGACAAATCCAGTAGGCTTGAAGTTGATAAAATCGTCCCCCAGCAACTTTGAAAGTCCCGGTGGTATATCCAGCTTTGGCAACAAACCTCTTGCTCCCATTGCACTCTTTCCATCCTGCCGGCCTGCATATTCGCGCAGCAAGCTCTTGAATGCCCGGTCTTCCTGGATCTTGTCGTAAGTAGCAAGATCCATGCGTTCAGGTGCACGGAAATTCAGGTCACCGGATTGCGTCTTGACTTTCTCTGTGACGGCAATTTTACCGGCACTATCCAGCATGATGTTGGTAGAAATATTGGCCGGGTCACGGAGGTAAAAAGGAGAGCGGGGACGCGGCTCGGCGATCCGGTTGGAATAGTAATCCTTCCAGCGTGTGATCAGCTGGTTTCCTGACCTGTCGACTGTTCTTCTGTTCGTATCGGGAATGGTATCTTCCACAACCCACTCCTGTGGATATTGTGAATATGGCTCACCCGCATCAACCGAGATATTGGCCAGCAAAGCCGCTCCGGCTGATATACTTAAGACTTTAAATAGAAAAGAGTAAATCGTTGATGACAAAGTAATAGACTTATTTAGAGAAGGTTGTAATTACAATCAAATCCATCAAGACGATTTTATCTGCGTAAAGGTTTTTACAAACATGCATTGCGGTTCAGGTTAACGAAGCGCTAGTTTTATCAAGTTTTCCACTGTGATTTCAGACCCTTCCCTTTTGATAATGGCGTCCAGGCTTTTCTCCGCTGTTGCCTTCGGTATCCCGAGGGTAATCAGCGCCGCCAGGGCTTCATTTCGCAAAGTTCCGGAAGATGTGTCTGATGATTTCTGACCTGTTGATACCAGCTCTTCCTTGCGTATTTTATCTCTTAATTCCAGAATAACGCGTTGAGCAGTTTTTGATCCTATCCCTTTGATAGACTGGATCAGTCGAAGATCTTCATCGATTATTCCCTGTCTTATTTCAGATGAAGACAGAGAGGAAAGCATGACAAGAGCCGTCGACGGACCAATTCCTGAAATTGTAATCAGATCCAGGAAGAGTTTTTTCTCATCGCTTCCCCAGAAACCATATAACACATGTGCATCTTCCCTGATACTCAAAAACGTTACAAGTTTGCAACGTTCGCCCGGTTCGGGAAGTGAGGTATATGTTTGTAAGGAAATGCGAACTTCGTAGCCCAATCCGTTCACATCGATAATCGCATATGCCGGGTCTTTGTACGCTACTGTTCCGTTAACGTAGGCAATCATATAAATAGTATGTGCATTGTGGACTGTTGAACATTAGGCAGAAATGATCAGTTTTTGTCCAGGCTTGATAGAGTTACCGCGTATTTTATTGCGCTTTTTCAGCTGTCCGATTTCAAGTCCGTAGCGTTGTGAAATGATCCACAGCGTATCGCCTTTCTGAACAGTATGGTAGCGTTTCCTGGTATGCCTTGCCTGGTTATATGTTTTCTGCTCGTCTGCTTTTGGAGCTGCTGCCGCTACTCTCACCGGAGCTGGCGCAGTTTCTTTTACGGTTTTGTAAATCACCAGCCGCTGTCCTCTGGCGATAGAAGATCTGCGAATACGGTTCCACTTTCTCAGCTCGGCAACACTCACGTGGTATCTCCTCGAAATAGTGGATAAAGTTTCGCCGCGGCGTACTGTGTGGCTGGTTTTTTTGGTGCGATTTCTTTCGACCAATACCTGCTCTTCTCCTGTATCCTCATCTTCGTCAGTCTCGGAAGTCTGACTGGCCAATGCGTAAGGGAATGCTTTATTGACACCCAGCGAGTCGGTTCGGGTGCTATCTGCTTTGGCAACAAGCACGCCATTCAACACCTTGCCCGTACAGTAGTTCATGATCGAATCACGGTTGCTGACGAAGTAAGTGTACTGTGGGCTTGGTACTTTGAGCACGAAATCGCGCGTTTGTGCAGGAAGTGAAGTTTTGGTAATCTGCGGGTTCAGCTTTTTCAGATCTTCCATATTGATACTGCTCTGCTCGCAAAAAGCAGCCAGATCAATGTAACCATTGATGTGCACGGTATCATGCGGAATCTGGAACTCGGTAGTCTGAGGGAAAATACCGTGGTCGTAACCATAGTTCATCATATAGTTCATCGCCACGTACTGCGGCACATAGGAACGTGTTTCTCTCGGAAGCACATTGTAGATCGTCCAGAAAGTAGTACCTCTCGACCGGCGCATTGCACGTTTTACATTGCCGGGCCCTGTGTTATACGAAGCCAGTGCAAGTTCCCAGTCGCCAAAGATTTTGTAAAGCTGTTTAAGATAAAGGCAAGCTGCCTCAGTAGCTTTTACCGGCTCAAATCGCTCATCAATGTATTTGTCCTGATACAAACCGAACTCGCGGCCGGTTGCAGGCATAAACTGCCACAGTCCGCCTGCGCGCGCATGTGAAATGATCGTCGGATTCAGGCCCGACTCTATCATGGAAAGGTATTTCAATTCGGTAGGCAGACCGTGCTTTTGTAATGCTTTTTCAAACATTGGAAAAAACAAGGGCATGCGCGCCATCATCGTCCGGGTGAAATCCGCCTTCTTATAAATGAAATATTCTACGAACTCGTGAGAGGACTTGTGGTAAGTAAGTGGGATGGACTTTTCTAGTTTTGCAAACCGCTCTTTCAGGAGATCCTGGGGAACGGCGGGATTAGGTCCTATCTCTTCAACTTCGGGCAGGTAGGGAAGCAGGCTTGCTTCCTCCTGAGCTTCGGTTTTAAGCGTATCTTGCTCGAATGTTAACTTCTCCTGTGGAATTGCCGCATTTGCAGACGCATTCCAGAACCCTGCACACATGGCTCCGAGCCACAATACTTTTTTAGAAAGCCTCATTAATAAAATGTTTTTTGAAGGTTAATCAATTCACGGTTTTCGATGGCTGATACCTGTTTTTAAACTACTTACAGATAGAAAATCCTGTTTTCAAAACTCCCTGTTCCGGGAAATCGTCCTGATGAATCGCAATAATCTCTAATACATTTACTTTTTTATACACAAAAAACCTGCGTCAGAATAACTTTTGGGTAACCGCCTGCGATTCTGGCACGATAATTTACTTTGAACTTTGGGTAAAATACAGATGCCGCTTATAAAGCAAGGTCAAAAATTTTAGACCTCCTGATCTGTATGATGTGTTTCGGCAACCTTCTGATTGAACCTGGTCAGGTAGTCGGCAAATGCCAACATTTTTTCCTCACCAAAATAAGGAGCCATTATCTGAATTCCAATCGGCATTCCCTCGCTGTCTGTTCCATTCGGAATTGCGATAGCCGGATTTCCAACCACATTTGCCTGCACAGTAAAAATATCCGCCAGATACATTTGTAAAGGATCTTCGGTTTTTTCACCAATTGTAAAGGCAGTGGTAGGTGTGACAGGTGAAATCAGAAAGTCAAACTGGTCGAAGAACCGGTTCGTTTCCTCCCGCACCAATCTTCTAACGCGTTGCGCTTTGGTATAGTATGCGTCGTAGTAATTTGCGCTCAAAACAAAAGTACCCAGCAAAATCCGCCTGCGAACCTCTGCTCCAAATGCTTCTGTCCTGCTCTTTTTGTACATGGATTCCAGATCCACCGAGGCGGCACTTCTGTAACCATAGCGTACACCGTCAAAACGCGACAAATTAGAACTTGCCTCAGCGGTTGTCAGGATATAATAAGTAGGCAGCAGCGAATCAAGCAACTTCATCTCCACAGGCACTACCTCGTGACCTTCCGCCCTGAGCCGGTTGAGCAAATCCATTGTGTGCTGGCGAATATCCAAAGAAATAGCCTCATTTTCAACAGAATCACGAAGATAACCGATCCTTGCTTTTTCCGTAAATGTCAGCTGAGAGGAATATTGAGGTACTGACTGGGTTGAAACCGTACTGTCGAAATCGTCCGTACCAGCCATAATTTCCAGCAGCAATGCAGCATCGGAGACGCTTTTGGTAATGGGGCCAATGCAATCGAAAGAAGATGCATAGGCAATCAGTCCATACCTGGAAATCCGTCCGTAAGAAGGTTTGACTCCCACAACGCCGCAGAATGCAGCGGGCTGCCGAACTGATCCGCCGGTATCGCTACCCAGCGAAGCGTGACACAAACCTGCCTGTACCGCCACTGCCGAGCCACCGGAAGAACCTCCTGGGACTTTGGTTGTATCTGCAGCATTCAGCACCGGTCCGAAAGATGAATTTTCGTTGGAAGATCCCATCGCAAATTCATCGCAGTTCTGCCGGCCGATGATGATCGCGTCTTCATCGAGCAACCGCTGAACAGCAGTGGCTGTGAATGGCGCGATATAAGAATCAAGAATCTGGCTGGCTGCCTGTAATGCGTGGCCTTTGTAGGAAAGTACGTCTTTCAGTCCGATCACCATTCCTGCAAGCCTGCCTGCAGTACCGTCCGCAAACTTGCGATCAACGGCGGCGGCTTGTTCCCGTGCTTCGTCGGCATATACTTCAACGAAAGCATTGAGGTGGGAGCTGGACGCTATATTGTGTAAGTAATGCTCAACTAACTTGACGCAGGTCAGACCTCCTGTACGCAAATCTTCCTGAATTTCGGCTAGCGTCAGATACTCTTTCAATGTAAATTATTTGTGGGGTTGTAAATAAATAATCAGAGCCATTAAGGGATTAGCTTAAAGGCTCTGGTTATACCTTCTTCGATAAGATGGAAGCGTTATTTGGGGTCTTCCATGCTTTTTTCAATATTTTCCTTAACGTCTTTAGTAGCGTTTTTGAATTCATTGATACCTTGCCCCAAACCGCGCATCAACTCAGGAATTTTCTTCGCACCGAAGAAGAGTAAAACGAACAAGGCAACAAAAAATATCTCCTGTCCACCCAATCCCATAAATGCCAAAACGGTTGCTGATTCCATATCTGTTTCTTTTATATTGTTTACAAAAATAAAAATTCTTTTCTACAGAAACTACTAAAAGGTTCTGTTTTATCCTATGTTAATTGATTTTCCCCGCTTCTCCCACTCGCCGAATTTCCGCACATCATCACCCAAAGTTTTCACCAGCCAGACCACCAAAGCCACGTCATCGGTTACACCTACAAAGGGCAAAAAATCAGGTATCAGATCGATGGGCGACACGAAGTAAATCAGTACGGCAACGATCGAAAGCAGACTTTTCCAGGGCAGACTTCTGTATTCACCCGAAGCATAAGCACGCACCATCCGGATCAGCGTCTGAACACTGAGCGTAAACTCAGCCATATTCTCGCGCACTCCCACGCGCTGCAGCTTGCTCATTACATCCTTTGCCAGTTCAAAAAGCTTACCCGAATTCCTGGCATACCGGCCTGCTTTGCCCTTCGCATTCCTGAAAAAAATCGACTGTAATATTTGTGTGATCATGGACTTGTTATTCATGGTATAATGGCAGGAAAAAGTGGTTCTGAATGCCAATATAACTATCTAAATACGTAAAAAATTGCATTTTAGATCACTCTGGTTACTTTTCATCCAAAAAATTACATTCCCCTTGGTATTAACAAATTATGTATCCTACTTTTAGGAAAAATTCAAAAAGCATTAGTTTCTATTCAATAAACCATATTTCCCTATGAAGATCACTGTTGTAGGCGCGGGCGCCGTTGGTGCAACTACTGCCGATAATATTATTCGTCGTGAGCTGGCAGAGGAGGTCGTTCTACTCGACATCAAAGAGGGCGTGAGTGAGGGTAAATCGCTTGATATTTATCAAACTGCCGCATTGCTCGGCTTCAATACAAAACCAATCGGCTCCACGAATGATTATGAAAAAACAAAAGGATCTGATGTAGTGGTGATCACTTCCGGCCTGCCCCGCAAACCCGGCATGACCAGGGAAGAACTGATCGGAATTAATGCCGGCATTGTAAAAGGAGTTACTGAAAATATTCTCAAATATTCACCCAAAGCAATCATCATCGTTGTATCCAATCCGATGGACACGATGACTTACCTGGCTCTGAAAGAATCGGGCATTCCCAAGAAGCGCCTGATCGGAATGGGCGGTGCGCTGGACAGTGCGCGTTTCAAAACATACCTGGCGATGGCAATGGACGTATCGCCGCTTGATATACACGGAATGGTAATCGGCGGTCACGGGGATACTACCATGATCCCTTTGACGCGACTGGCTACCTACAATGGAATTCCTGTGAGCCGGTTCCTCTCTTCCGAGCAGCTTGAAAAAGTTGCGGCTGACACGATGGTGGGAGGCGCTACGCTTACCAAACTGATTGGTACCTCGGCCTGGTATGCGCCCGGTGCGGCCACTATGCTTCTGGTTGAAAGTATCGTGCGTAATCAGAAACGCATTGTACCATGCAGCGTGTACCTGAACGGAGAGTACGGACAGAAAGATATCTGTATGGGCGTGCCTGTTGTTTTGGGCAGAAATGGCTGGGAAAAAATCATCAACCTTCGCCTGAGTGACGCTGAAAAAGCTGCGTTTGAAAAGTCAGCAGAAGCCGTTCGTTCTATGAATGGAGCGCTAAGTCTCTAAAATTCCTAAATTGTAATAAGCAAGCCGGCTGGATCTCCAAGCCGGCTTTTTCGTTTTTAACAATTAATCTATTTATTCTTTTAACACACTTTTATGAAAACAATACTATTAGCTATGTTCATGTTTATGAATGCATTATGCGCATTCTCACAAACCATCACCGGAAAGGTTACCGATGAAAAAAGTGGCTCCACGCTTCCCGGCGTGTCGGTTCTGCTGCAGGGTACCAACCAGGGAACCATCACAGATGCAGAAGGCAAGTTCACGCTTGCCGCCGGGCCCGGAACCTACAATCTAATCGTTTCCTTTGTCGGGTACACGACTAAAACAATACCCGCTACTTTGCAGGGCAATGCGCCTTTTTTAATCAATATCACACTTGCAGAATCATCGGAAGTATTAAGCGAGATAGTAGTCACGGGATCCCGGAGCGGCGGCCGCTCGCGCATTGACTCGCCTGTTCCGGTCGATATTATCCCGGTATCCCAGATCACCAACAATGTGGGACAGGTTGATATCAACCAGATCCTGACTTACGTTGCTCCATCGTTTCAGTCTTCCCGGCAGACAATCTCTGACGGTTCCGATCACATTGATCCCGCCCAGCTGCGCGGCCTCGGACCTGATCAGGTGCTCGTTTTGGTAAATGGAAAGCGCAGGCACCAATCTTCGCTGGTCAATGTAAATGGTACTGTCAACCGCGGAACAGTCGGCACCGACCTCAATGCCATTCCTGCGACTGCTGTGGACAAAATTGAAATTCTCCGTGACGGAGCAGCTGCCCAGTATGGTTCCGATGCAATTGCAGGAGTTATCAACATTATATTAAAATCAAAAACAGGATTGAGCGGGAATGTTTCCTATGGTCAGAATATGACCAAGTATGATAAAAACTATGTATTGAATAATGGAAAAAACGGATCCGTGAATGTATCAGACGGAGGTACTGCGCAGATTGGGCTAAACTATGGATTGAAGATCGGCGAAAAAGGATTTCTGAATATTACAGGAGAATATGTCAATCGCGGGGCAACCAACCGGGCGGGCACTTATACCGGCCAGATCTTCCCGTCGGTAGACGGCGCTGTTATGGACGAGCAGCTACTTAAACAAAAAGGCCTGACGAGAGACAATTTCGATATGCGGATCGGGAATTCAAAAGTGCAGGGCGGCGGAGTGGTTGTGAATGCGAGCATGCTGATTTCGTCGAACGTTGATTTTTATGCATTTGGAGGCTACAATAACAAGAAAGGCAATGCCGCAGGTTTTTACCGGTATCCCAATTCAATTCCAGCTGCGGTGAGAACAGGAGTATTTGCATTGTATCCGAATGGATTTTTGCCTGAGATAAACAGCAATGTAACCGATATTTCTGCTGCGGCTGGTCTTCGCGGAAAGTTGGGTCAATGGCGGTTTGACCTGAGTAATACATTTGGCAAAAACAACTTCGATTATACCATTTCCAATTCTGTCAACTACACGCAGATCAACACTGCAACGATGATCCAGCAGGAGTTCAATGCGGGAGGAAATGGATTTTCCCAGAATACGATCAACCTGGACCTGAACAGAAAATTCGAGGTTCTCTCCGGCCTCAATGTGGCAGTCGGCGCCGAGCAGCGGACTGATAAATACACCATAACTGCGGGAGAAGAAGCTTCTTATAAAAACTATGACGTGGCAGCAGGCGTAGCAGCCGGCGCACAGGTGTTTTCCGGGTTCTTCCCTCAAAATGCAGGATCTCACTCCCGGAACAGTGTGGCCGGATATATGGACCTTGAACAGGATTTGACAAAAAAATGGGTGCTGAGTGCTGCATTGCGCTTCGAGCACTATTCGGATTTCGGTAATACACTGAACTACAAATTCGCCACCCGCTACAAAATCACCGATGGAATTGCATTGCGCGCATCGGCGAGCACAGGATTCCGGGCGCCCTCTTTGCAACAGCGTTTTTATGCCAAAACCAACACGCTTTTCGTCACTCAGAATGGACAGCAGGTAGCGCAGGAAAGCGGGACATTTACAAACGACAGCCGGCCCGCAGCTATCCTTGGCATTCCAAAGCTGAAACAGGAAACCTCGCAAAGCTTTACCGTAGGAACAACCATTCAGCTAGCGAATGCATTGGAACTCACTATGGACGCTTACCAGATTGACATTAACAATCGCATTGTGCTTACCAATAATTTCAACGACGGCGGCAATGCAGATTTGAAGGCTCAGCTTGCAGAGGCAAATGCAACTACTGCCAATTTCTTTTCCAATGCGGTAAATACACGGTCGAGGGGAATCGAGGGGGTACTCTCCTATTCTTCCAAATTTTCGGGCAATCAATCTTTCAGAGCGGTACTGGCAGGTACTTTCATTCAAAATGAAGTAAAAAAAGGCGCAGACGGAAAACCCATTATTCACGCATCGGATATCCTGGTCCAGACAAAACAGGTAAATACCTACTTCAACCGGGAAGATCAGAGCAGGTTTGAGATCGCAAGCCCTAAGAACAAGCAGAGCCTGACGATCAACTATAATGTCGGCAAGCTCGGGCTTATGTTACGCGGCGTGCGCTTCGGAGAAGTGACTTATCTTGATCCGACAATAGATCCCGCAAAACCCGACTCCTGGCCCGTCAACGTATTGACAGGCCAGAAAGAAACGCTGGATCAAACCTTTGGCGCAAAACTCGTCACGGATCTGGCAGTGAATTTCAACATTGTAAAAGGGATCAACCTTTCCGTAGGCGCTAACAATGTGTTTGATGTGTATCAGGATAAACACACGCATTCAGGTAATGTGAGCCTCGGCCGCTTTGTATACTCGCGCCGCGTTCAGCAAATGGGTTTTAACGGGCGGTACATCTTTGCAAGGGTGAATTTCAATTTTTGATTAAATGGAAATCTGGTATTGCAAAGTCACAGCGCCGCGGCGGCCGTTTGCTTCCAGCTCATTGACTACATTGCTGTTGCGGTAAACAGGCCTGTTTTCGTAGTTAAGCGACATTTTACCAGTGTGTCCTTTGATCAGCCAGTTTAAACCCACATTGAAAACATTCATTCCGTTAAGAAGACGGTCATAATCGGCATATTGCAGCGAGGCATAAGGCATTAATGTTCCCTGACTGCCGAGTAGTCCATCTTTGAATTTGTAACCTGCCTGCGCATAGATCACACTTCCCGTACCGAACATCGGGTAAGCATTCCCCTGAGTACCACCTACGCCCGCAATGGGCTGGGTGGTGCCGGTAGCAGGGTTCATAATCCCATTGTAACGCAGGTACCCTCTGCCATAATCTGTATTGAAGTACCCTAAATAGGCGGATACCGCGGTACCCTTTGCATTATCAAGCGGCATATCCAGGTAAGCTGCCACAGACCACAAAGTCATATTGTTGTACAAGGTATCGGCCCCCTCCCGCCTCCACGTGGCATTTTTTCGGGAGTTGATACCGGCTTCAATGTTCAGCACCCGGCGTTTTCCGAGATAAGTACCAGCCAGGTAACCCGGGGTCGTGTTATCGTCCGTGTCAAAGATGTTGTAGATCAACAATCCTTCAAACTGCTTATGATGGTGACGCTGGGAAAAGACTGCATTCTGACTAATCGCGGCCTGCGCCGAACCATTTGTTTCAACCGGAAAAGGATCTGCAACACTTACCCGATAATTCACTTTCCCGATCTGACCCCGGCTGTAAACAGCGAGCTTTCTGGCAAACTGGTCGGTCTGGTCCACGGTAGCCTGCGCAAAAACAGGCACATCCGTGGTCATAATAGAACCAATACCCGGCTGAGAGAAACGGGAAAAGCCGTTAACAATGGTCAATCCGCCGCCAAACCGAATGAAGGCCGTTCCTTTCCGCTGGACTTCATACTCGCCCAATGCGTCATGAAAAAATGCGGCGACTTTCCTGTTGCTGGGACTTCCGGCGGTATTATAGGCAGGGAAAGCACTTACCTTATTGAAATTGTTCATTCCAAACTGGGTATAAAAGAAGATCCGGTCTGTGATCTGCCCAAACAATTGCAGGCGCGTCCTGCGGAGGCCGATGTCGAATGTGCTGGACTTGGGGTCTCCGAGTACCGTAGTCCCGGGGTTACTTTCATTGAAACGGAACCATGCCTGATTCGTGAAAGTTACTTTTACATAATGTGATCCTGATTCGTTAAGATTGTACCGAATGTCAGTCCTGGTATTGTCGTCTGTGGGTTTTACCTGCGCCATTGAAACTGAGCCGGTAAGCAAGAAAATAGAAAGTATTTTTTTCATTTATTGACATGAATGTTTTTGCAAGCCTGAATCATAAGGCACGTTCGGGTAGTGCTATACTTGTTTTTTTCTGCATCTTCTCCCAGGTTTTTGCCCAGGAAACACCGCCTTTGGTCAACTATTATTCGTCAGAATACAAGGCCCACAATCAAAATTGGGCGATCAGCCAAAGCTCTGATGGGATCATATATTCCGCTAACTCAGACGGTTTGATGGAGTACGACGGGGCTTCGTGGAAGCTGTATCCGCTACCCGACGGACAGATCGTACGCACCGTACTTTGCGACCAGGTTACCATTGTACCGCCACTTGCGGGCAAGACTAAGCGGCCCCCCGTGCAGGAGCAACGCATTTACGTCGGCGGCTTCTCTGAATTTGGCTACTGGCTGCGCTCGGCTGACGGACAATTGAAATATCATTCGCTTAGTAAAAAAGCCAATTTCAAAAGTCTTAAAACCGAAGAGATCTGGCATATTCTCAAAACTCCCGAGTACATCTACTTCCAGTCATTTGCGAAAATCTACCGGTACGACGGGCAAAACCTGACCGAAATGCAGGCGGATGGGAATTTCATGTTCCTTCGCTATGTACATAATCGCGTACTGGTACCGGTTATCGACAAGGGAATTTATGAGCTGAAAGGCGCGGTCTTCTCGCGGCTGCCGGGTACCGAGTCACTTGCGACCTCTATAATCTCCTCCATGCTTCCGCTTCCGGGCAAGCGCATCCTGATCACAACTACCAAAAACGGGCTTTTTATCTGGCAAAATGGTGTACTAACTCCCTGGCAGATCCCGGTTTCGGAGGAGTTGAAGCAGAATATCATTAACAAAGCGATCATACTCTCACGGGACAGCAGCCTTGTACTCGGTACAATTCAGAACGGTGTTTATGTGTTGTCGAAAAACGGAGAGGTAAAGTATCGTTTTAACAAGACAACGGGCTTGCAAAACAATACCGTTATCGCGCTCTCTGAGGATCGCCACAAGAAGCTTTGGATTGGAATGGACCAGGGAATCAGCCTTGTAGCAATGTCGTCGCCCGTTATTTCCTATCAAACAAACGACAATCCGCTCGGCTCCACTTACGCGGCGGCTATCTGGCGGGGCAAACTTTACGTTGGTTCAAACAAAGGTGTTTTTGTAAAAAAATGGCTTTCGTCCGAGCCTTTCCGGGCAGTTCCCGGATTGGAAGGACAGACGTGGATGCTGAAAGTGTTCGACGATCAGCTGCTCTGCGGACATAATGATGCTACGTATAGCATTGAAGAGAATGGGATCAGGAAGGTGTCCAATATTACCGGTGGCTGGATTATGTTACCGATCAAAAGCGGAAATGACACATTGCTGCTACAAGGCGCGTACAATGGACTGCACACTTACAAGAAAAACGCACAGAACCAATGGACGTACGCATATCCCGTGAAAGGGGTACCTCCTACGCCCATCCGGCAGATTGCTGAGGATAAAAACGGTTTTTTCTGGCTAGCACATGCTTATAAAGGTCTTTTCCTGAGCCAGCTCACACCCCGCCTGGACTCTGCATTAAAATGGCAGGAGTTCCGTTCACCGGCCGACATATCCAGCGAGTTTTCAGTCGAGCTGTTCAATTGGCGGAAGAAAATACATATCCGGTCTGCCAATACATTCCTGGAACCCGAGGGGCAGCAAAGTTTGAAAACGAGTACCGACTTCATGCCCGAAGAAGAAGCATTTAAAGTACGTACCGGTATTGGCGACGACTGGTTTAAAGTTTTTATGAATAGGGTCACGTTCTATTCGCCCGGCAACAGACCCCGCGATTTGTCTTTGAAACTGGTGCGGAATAGCGAAACGATTATCCCGGTGACAAAAAACCATTACTTTTTATGCCTGGATAATGGCTATGCGCTATACGACAGATCTTCCGATACTGACGCCGGTAATACTGATTCCGCGCCCATGATCCGCAAAGTTGCCAACCTGCGCAACCTGTCTGAAACTTATGCAGTGACCAATAATCCGACTCTGCCCAGGGATGTGCGCGCGATTCGAATCTCGTATTCCGTACCCGAATATGGCCGTAACATTCAGTACAGGTATCGTTTGAAAGGGTTGACGGATCAATGGTCGGAATGGACAGATCAAAACTTTGTCGAATTCACCAATCTCGAATCGGAAGATTATGTTTTCGAAGTTCGGAGCAACCTCAACGATCTGGTTACTTCCTACCATTTCAGTGTTCAGCCGCTCTGGCGCGAAACGCTGTTCGCAAGGAGCCTTTTTACCATTTTGATCGTAACAGCCCTGTTTGGATTGATCTTTTACCAGGAAAAGCGCCTGGCCCGTCACCGTAAAAGGCTGATTGAGGAACAGGAAGAGAAACTCCGGCAGCAGCGACTTTCCAGTGAAAGGCAAATCATGCAGATCCAGAATGAGAAGCTGCAAAGTGAAATTCAGAGTAAAAGTCAGCAACTCAGCAATGTCGCTATCAACGTGGTGCGGAAGAATGAGATCCTGGAGGAGATCAGTAATGAACTCAAACAGGTGAAAGCCGAACTCGGCCACCAACTGCCTAACATCCATTATCAAAAGTTACTGCACAGCATCGAGCGCAATGTAGCCGGCAAAGATGACTGGGAGCTTTTCGAGCAAAACTTTGATGAGGTACACGAACAGTTCTTCAAGCGGCTTCGTCAGCTCTCCCCCACCATCTCTCCATCCGAGCTCAGACTTGCCGCCTGTTTGCGCATGAATTTATCCACCAAAGAAATGGCGCCCGTACTTGGGATTTCCATCCGGGGTGTGGAAATAAAGCGCTATCGCCTCCGCAAAAAGCTGGGTTTGGGCAACGATGACAATCTCGTCCAGTTTATGATGGATGTTTGATACAATAGGACTTATCTACTACAAAGCCTGTTTAATCTTAACAAACCTTGCATTATTCCCAGTGATGTAGTGGTGATGTAGTTCATTTCTTGATTTCCCTCTCACTTCGGATTTAAATTTGAAGTCAATTAATTCCTTTAATAGTTCAATCAACTTTATTGATACCAAATGAAAACTACTGTACGGTTACTGTACATGCTTGTTTTCCTGGCGACCGGGACTTCATCCTTCGCCCAGGAAATAGATGTGACAGGAAAAGTAACATCCGCAGCAGACGCTTCGCCACTTCCGGGAGCAAGCGTGCTTATAAAGGGTACTACAACGGGCGTACCAACTGATGCCGAAGGTAATTTTGCAATCAGGGTCCCTTCTGGCCAGGCAGTGCTGGTATTCTCGATGATCGGGATGACAGCACAGGAAGTTACGGTGGGTACGCAAACTGTCATCAACGTCGGACTTCAGGAAGATGCGAGAGCGTTGAATGAAGTTGTTGTTGTGGGTTATGGTAGCCAGCGCAAGCTAGATGTGACGGGCTCTGTCGTTCAGATCAAAGGTGAAGACATATCCCGGCAACCTTCGATGAATGCGGTGAGTGGCTTACAGGGAAAGGTGGCTGGTGTGCAGATCAACAACTCAGGAAAGCCTGGGGAAGCTCCTCAGATCAGAATCAGGGGTGTGGGTACCGCTTACGGAAGTGCTAACCCGCTTTACGTAGTTGATGGTGTCTGGTTTGACGATATCAGCTTCCTGAACTCCGGGGATATCGAAAGCATGAACATCCTGAAAGATGCGTCAAGTCAATCCATTTACGGTGTTCGCGCTGCCAATGGAGTTGTTCTGATTACGACGAAAAAAGGTAAGTCCGGGAAAGCAGTTGTGGACTACAACGGCTTCGTAGGCTTCCAAAAAGTAACTAACCAGATCAAAATGGCGAATGGGAAAGAGTACGCTACGATGGTCAATGAGCTGAGCAATATCAATGGGAAGGAGAACATTCTTGACCCAAACCAGTTTGGCGAAGGTACTGATTGGTACGATCAGATTTTGAGAACGGCGAAGGTCACCAATCACCAGCTTTCAATCAGCGGCGGAGGAGAAAAATCGAGCTATAACTTCTCACTTGGGTACCTGGATCAGGATGGTGTTGTTCAGAAAAACAACTTCAAACGCTATACAGCCCGTCTCCAAAATGATTTTCAAGTGTTGAAGAGCTTGAAAGTAGGTTATACTGCCACAGGCTCTTTCAGCAAATCGAAAGACGAAGCAGGTGGAATTTTCAGACAACTGTACACTGCGGCTCCCATTGTGCCTGTGTATAAACAAGATGGTTCTTATGGCGATCCAAATGACTTCAATCTCGGAGATGCCAACAACTTCAACCCACAGGTTACCATTGACTACTACAACCAGAACACGAAAAGGACTTTGTTGACCGGTAATGCCTACGCAGAGTTCACTCCTATGAAAGGCCTGACGTTCAAAACAATCTTGGGTGGTCGGTACTCGCAGGATGAAACACGCTTTTACAACCCCGAGTATGCTGCAACTTTCAAGCAGCGCAACACGACCAGCTTGCTAAGCTTTACCCGTCCGCAGGCACGCTACTGGATCTTTGAAAACACATTGACTTATACCAAAGAGTTTGGACAGCATAGCTTCACTGCCCTTTTAGGCCAGTCAGCCCAGCGTGATCAGTCTTACAAGCTGACTGCAACTGCATTGAATGTTCCATATAGCAGCGAAGGTGATTTGTACCTGTCGCTTGGTAATACCGAAGGCCGCAACGTACTGGATGAAGGTGATCTGGGAACATATGCGTCTTATTTTGCTAGGGTAAATTACTCCTTTGGCGATCGCTACCTGATCAATGCTTCCCTTCGTGCTGACGGTTCTTCCAAGTTCTATCAGGGTGGAAATGCCTGGGGTTATTTCCCTTCTGTCGGAGCGGGCTGGGTGATCAGCAATGAGGCTTTTATGAAAAACCAAAACTTCTTTGACAACCTGAAAGTGAGAGGAAGCTGGGGTAAAATAGGAAATGCGTCAGTGCCTTCGAACTTGTCTACACTGACGGTAGCGACTGGCGGGAATCTGGCGGCGATTTTCGGAAACAATCTTATCAATACCGGCGCGAGCATTAACACCATCATCCCTCCTACTACTTACTGGGAACGCGGTGTGGGTACTGACGTTGGTCTGGAAGCAGCTTTCCTGAAATCGCGGCTGACAGTTGAACTTGATTATTATATCAAGAAAACTGAAAGAGCCATTTTCGACATCCCAGTACTGGCTTCCATTGGTACACAATCAGGTCGTATTGTTGGTAACCAAGCTGATTTCCAGAACAAAGGCTTTGAATTTGCTTTGAACTGGAGAGATGAAATCGGTAAAGACCTTTCTTACAGCATCGGTGTTAATGGCGGCTTCAATGAGAATAAGGTACTTGCAGTAACCAGTGGTGCCAACCCGATCTATGACGGTGGTGTTGGACTTACCAGCGGCGCTCTTGCAACCCGTACCCGCGTTGGTGACCCAATCGGTTCTTTCTACGGCTACGTCGTGGATGGAATTTTTCAGAATCAGGATGAAATCGCCAAGTCGGCACAGCCAACTGCCAAGCCAGGTGACTTCCGGTACCGTGATATAAGTGGTACTTCGGGTACGCCTGACGGTGCTATTACAGGTCTTGACAGACAAGTAATCGGCAACCCGAATCCAAAGTTTACTTATGGGATCAATACCAACTGGAATTACAAGAACATAGATCTGATGCTCGATTTCCAGGGCGTTTCCGGAGTTGATGTTTACAATGCAAACCTGGGCTGGCGCTATGGTAACGAGAACTTCACAAAGGATTTCTTTGACAACCGCTGGCATGGCGAAGGTACCTCAAACACCTATCCTTCGGCTAACATTGGCGGTGGTGTTAACTACTCTCCAAGTACATTCTACGTACAGAGCGGCAGCTATTTCAGAGTAAGGAATGCGCAGCTTGGTTACACACTGCCACAGTCGTTTAACGAAAAGCTGAAAATCCGCAAGCTGAGAATCTATGCAAATGCGCAGAATGCTTTGAACTTCTTCAAGTACAAGGGATTGTCGCCGGAAGTGAGAGCAAATGAGAACAAGCCGACGCAAGCTGGAATTGACGCGAATGTGTACCCGTTATCGGCTACTTACAACTTCGGTATCAATGTTACTTTCTAATATCAGAATCAACATGAATTATATCAATTTTAAAAACCATATCAGAAAAGCCGGCATGTATTTCGGGCTGGCTGGTATGCTGATCATCCCAGCGGCTTGCGACGAAAGCTTCCTGGACACAGACCCGCAGGGAAAACAGGCAGGCGCCGTTTTCTGGCAAAATGAAGGAGATGCAACAAAGGCAGTCAATGCGATGTATGCCAATCTCCGTAGCTGGAACAACACGGCATTTGCGGCGATCTCCATTGAAAGTGTAGGTTCCGACGATGCAGAGAAAGGTTCGACTGCTTCCGATGCTCCATTCTTTAACCAGTACGATCAATTTACGGTAGGATCAACTGACGGACAGCTGCTTGGATTCTGGGAGGGACAGTACCAGAACATCAACTACGCAAATCAGGTAATTACCAACATTCCGGCGATCAGCATGGACGAGGCATTGAAAACCCGCTATATAGCGGAAGCCAAGTTTGTACGTGCTTATTCTTACTTCCGTCTGGTCAGGGCTTTCGGTGACGTACCGCTTCGTTTGACATTGCCGAAGGATGCTACCGAATATAACATTCCCCGTACTCCGAAAGCGGAAGTTTACGCTGCTATTGAGCAGGACTTGGCTGATGCAACAGCAGCATTGCCGGTTAGCTATGGTGCAGCGGACATCGGTCGCGCAACAAAAGGAGCCGCACAGTCCCTTCATGCAAAAGTAGCGATGTACCAGGCAAAGTGGCAGCAGGTATTTGACCTGACTAACCAGGTGATTGCTTCGGGACAATATTCTCTTTTCCCTTCTTACGAAGCACTTTTCCGTGTTCCGAATGAGAATTCTGTTGAGTCAATTTTTGAGATACAGAATGCATTGGTTGAGTCGAATAAAGACGTGTCTAACTCGCAATACTCGCAGGTTCAGGGGGTACGTGGTGTGGTAGGTGGAGGCTGGGGCTTCAATGTACCTACACAAGCTTTGGCTGATTCATTCGAAACAGGTGATCCGAGACGTGACGCAACAATCATTTTCCGCGGCGAAACAACTCCCGCCGGTGATGTGATACCTGCGGTCGGTGACAACCCGATGTACAACCAGAAATCCTACGTTCCATTCAGCATGTTCATCACAGGCTTTAATGAAGGTGCTCAGCAGAACATTCGCGTTATACGTTACGCCGAAGTATTGTTGATGAATGCAGAGGCTGCTAATGAACTCGGAAATGCTACTCAGGCCCTGGCGTCGCTCGAAATGGTTCGTGCCCGCGCAAGAGGTACTTTGAAAAATGTATTGCCAAAGGTTACAACCACGGAAAAAGCGGCTTTGCGGAATGCGATCTGGCGTGAGCGGCATGTTGAGCTGGCCATGGAGTTTGACAGATATTTTGACGTAATCCGCCAGGGACGAGCTGCACAGATCTTTGGACCAAAAGGCTGGAAAGCGAACAAGAATGAAGTTTGGCCAATCCCGCAAAACGAAATTGACCTGAGCGGCGGACTTCTGGTGCAGAACCCTGGTTATTAATTGAAGTGAACAGTGAGTGGATGGGTTTAAAAGAAATAATGCCTTTTAGAAAATTAGTTCTTCTCGGAGCTTTGATCTGGTTTGGGATTTCCTGTAATACAAAGGATGATCCTGAGCCGGCAGCTCCGGCGAAACCCTCCACTTTCACACTAAGCAGCCTGGATGTAAATGGTGCATTCTCAGGCTATGAATACACGGATGTGAGCCTGAAACCCAATCTCAGGTTCACATTTTCTTCTGCCCTCAGCGATGCGTCTCTTGCCAGCGGACTTACTTTCGTAGCAAACTCAGGTGAGAAGGTGCCATTCTCTGCTACGCTTGAAGATGGAGATAGTACCATTGTAATTGTACCAACCGGCAATCTCCAATTCCTCAATGCATACACGGTTTCGGCCACGTCGGCGCTGAAATCAAAATCCAATGCGACGCTTGCCAATGCAGTTACGTTAAGCCTGCATACTCAGCTTGATAGTACCGACAAATTTCCGGTGATCACAGATGACGCATTGCTCACTTTGGTGCAGCAGCAAACCTTTAAATACTTCTGGGACTTTGCACATCCGGTGAGCGGACTCGCCAGAGAACGGAATAGCTCAGGCGATGTTGTCACAAGTGGTGGAAGCGGATTCGGGATTATGACAATTCCGGTGGCGATTGAACGCAAGTTTATTACACGTACGGCCGGGCTTGAAAGAATGCAGAAGATTACTGCCTTCCTGAAAGACAAAACGCAGAAATTTCACGGCGCATTTCCTCACTGGCTCAATGGAGGAACTGGTTCCGTGGTTCCTTTTAGTGAGAAGGATAATGGGGCCGATCTGGTTGAAACTTCCTTTTTAATCCAGGGGCTGCTTACAGCCAGGCAATACTTTAATGCAAACAATGCAGCCGAGGCCAAACTGCGGGCGGACATTACTGCAATCTGGGAGGGTGTGGAATGGGATTGGTTTACAAAAAACGATGAAAAGGTACTCTACTGGCATTGGGGCCCGACTTTTGGCTGGGACATGAACCACCAGATCCGCGGCTGGAACGAATCGCTGATCACTTACGTGCTCGCTGCTTCCTCTCCTACACACAGTATTTCAAAGGAAGTATACGATAAGGGCTGGGCCAATTCCGGAGGGTTGAAGAATGGAAACAGCTACTTCAACATTCCGCTGCCTTTGGGAGAACCTTATGGAGGTCCGCTGTTCTTTTCTCATTATTCATTTCTTGGGTTAAACCCGACCGGTCTCCAAGATCAGTATGCTGCCTATTTTACCCAAAACAGAAATCATACATTAATCAATTACAACTATTGCATTGCTAATCCGCGCGCATTCTTTGGATATAGTGATCAATGCTGGGGATTGACTGCCAGCGACATTCCTGCTGGCTACAACGCCAACTCCCCTGCCAGCGACAAGGGCGTTATCACACCGACCGCGGCACTTTCTTCATTTCCTTACACGCCGGCAGAGTCGATGAAGGCCTTGAAGTTCTTCTATTACAAACTTGGCGATAAGATGTGGGGCGAATACGGTTTCCATGATGCATTCTCGTTGAAGGATCTCTGGTTTGCAGATTCTTACCTGGCCATAGACCAGGGACCAATCATTATAATGATTGAAAATCACAGAAGCGGGCTACCCTGGAAGCTGTTTATGACCAATCCGGAAGTTAAATCCGGCCTCAAAAAGCTGGGATTCACAAGCCCGAACATTAATTAAGACATTTAACTACTCAATCATGAAGTTATCCTGTTATTACCTTCTTGGAATATTTTTGCTGTTCACCAACATGGATAGCAACGCGCAAAAGAAGAAGAATACTGCTGCAAAAACAGTGGCATTCAGTGCCGCTGACCGGCCGAAAAATCTGTCAGATACCACATTACTTGAACTTGTCCAGAAGCAGACTTTCCGCTACTTCTGGGAATTCGGCCACCCCGTAAGCGGCATGTCACGCGAGCGAAGCAATATCGCTTTTGAGTACGGCGACGAAGTAGTAACCACCGGCGGAACTGGTTTTGGTGTTATGGCGATGATCGTCGCGGCGGAAAGAAAGTGGCAGCCACGCGACTCAGTGGCCGCGCGCTTGTTGAAAATGGTGAAGTTTCTTTCCAAAGCTGATAGTTACCATGGGATTTTCCCGCACTGGCTCAATGGAGCAACCGGAAAAACAATTCCATTCGGTAGAAAAGATGATGGCGGCGACCTGGTTGAATCATCCTTTTTGTTCCAGGGATTGCTCGCTGCAAGGCAATATTTCGACGGTGAAAACTACGTGGAACGTGATCTCCGAAACCGCATTCAATGGTTATGGAGCGAAGCTGAATGGGATTGGTATACGCAGGGAAATGCAAATCAGCTGTACTGGCATTGGAGCCCTAATCATGGCTGGGCGATGAATTTTGAGCTTCGGGGATATAATGAAGCTTTGATCACGCACATACTGGCTGCGGCTTCCCCGCGTTACCCGGTTTCCGCACAGGTTTACCACAAATGCTGGGCACAAAGTGACCACTTCAAAAATGGGAAAGAATACCACGGCGTGAAGCTGCCACTTGGCTTCGATTACGGCGGCCCGTTGTTTTTCGCGCACTACTCATTTCTGGGATTGGACCCGCGACAGCTGAAAGACCAATATGCTGATTATTGGGAGCAGAATGTAAATCATACTTTGATCAACTATAAACATTGTGTAGCCAATCCCGGTAAGTTTAAAGGATACGGTGAAAATAGCTGGGGACTCACTGCCAGTGATACCTATAACGGGTACAATGCGCACTCACCGACAAACGACTTTGGTACCATTACGCCGACTGCCGCACTTTCCTCATTTCCATATACTCCAAAAGAATCAATGAAGGCGCTCCGGCATTTTTATGATGATCTGGGCGACAAGATATGGAGCGAATACGGTTTCGTGGATGCATTCAACGAGTCGCAGAACTGGTATGCAAAATCACATCTTGCCATAGATCAGGGACCGATCATTGTGATGATCGAGAACTACCGTACGGGCTTGCTCTGGAAGCTGTTTATGAAAGATAGCGACATTCAATCTGGGTTGAAAAAGCTTGGATTTGAGAGTCCCGCATTGCAGGTAAGTAGTAAAAATTGACAAGTTTTTGACCTAAATTAACCGAAAGACCAGCCAGTGGCTGGTCTTTCGGTTTTAAGGAATATAATTGTATCTTGATGGTGCTTTTTTGAGAATGAACCGCATGAAATTATGCATTCTTAATCCTCACAAACACTTTTGGCTATGAAATCCTGCTATCATAAGGTATGTTATATTTTCCTGTTCAACCTCATTTTTGCTTCTGCAAATGCACAGATATGGCAGGTTTCGGAGCCGGAGAATCTTCCCGTAAAGCGGCATGAAAATGCAATGGCCACTGCGAATGGAAAGCTATACCTTCTGGGTGGACGGGGCATCAAGCCCGTTGATGAATATGATTTCAAAAAAGATGCATGGACAAGCCTGGCGCCGAGTCCGCTTGAAATGAGCCACTTTCAGGCTGTCACTTATAAGAACGAGATCTACGTACTGGGCGCATTTACAGGCGGATATCCCCACGAGATCCCTATACCGGACATTTACATTTTCAATCCTGCCAAAAACGAATGGCGGAAAGGCGCACCTATTCCGGAGAACAGGCGTAGAGGCGCGGCCGGGGCATTTGTCATGAACGACAAGATTTATCTCGTATGTGGTATTCAGGACGGACACTGGGATGGACAGGTTACCTGGTTCGATGAATTTGATCCCGCCACAGGTACCTGGAAAACGCTGCCCGATGCTCCCCGCCCCAGAGACCATGTTCAGGTGGCAGTACTAAACGATAAAATGTATGTTGCAGGCGGAAGGTTATCAACCGCGAGAATCAATCAGGTATTGAATACCGTAATCGCGGAAGTGGATGTTTTTGATTTTAAAACAAGTAAATGGACTACCCTCCAGGCCGAAAACAACCTCCCTACGTTGCGGGCAGGAAATATGACGGTGGTTTATGATAACAAGATTGTTGTGATCGGCGGTGAGAGTGTTGCACACACAGAGGCACACAATGAAGTGGAAGCATTTAACCCGAAGACAAACAAATGGGAAAAGTTACCTGCGCTGCACCAGGGTCGCCACGGTACAGGCGCAGTAATTCTGAATAAAAAGATATACGTCGCAGCAGGATCTGCCAACCGGGGAGGCGGACCAGAGCTGAATGATATGGAAGTACTGAGTAAATAATTAATCCAAAACTACCGAATGAAACTACGCCATTCCATGTTGCTGCTCCTGCTTTCTGCGGCAACTTCCGGCTTTTCACAAAATCAGAAATTTACACATGCCGACACATTGCGGGGCGCCATCACACCGCAGCGCGCGTGGTGGGATTTGACTTACTACCATCTCAAAGTCACTCCCAATGCCAAAGACAGTACTCTGACGGGCAGCACTTCCATTACTTATAAAGTAATTCAACCGAATCAAAGCATTCAGGTTGATCTGCAGCAGCCGCTTCAAATCAGCAAAGTTACTCAGGATGGTGAATCGCTGGAATTCAGACGTGACGGCAATGCATTCTTCGTTGACCTGAGGAAAAAGCAGGAAACCGGCAAAACCGAAACAATTGAAGTTTTCTATTCAGGAAAACCGCGGCTTGCAAAAAATCCGCCTTGGGACGGTGGCGTGCAATGGATACCTGATGGAAAAGGAAATACAATTATATCTACTTCATGTCAGGGACTGGGATCCAGCGTTTGGTGGCCCTGCAAGGATCACATGTACGACGAGCCCGACAGCATGAAGATCAGCATTACCGTTCCGAAGAATATGACGGATGTTTCAAATGGGAATCTGCTATCTGTTGTGGAAAATGATGATAACACGCGCACTTTCAACTGGGCGGTAAAGAATCCGATCAATAACTACGGGGTGAATATGAATGTCGCAGAATATGTGAGCTGGAAAGAAACATACAAGGGCGAAAAGGGCGATTTGCAGCTTAGCTATTATGTTCTTCCCAAGAATCTCGAAAAAGCGAAAGAGCAATTTAAACAGGCGCCCATGATGCTGAAAGCGTTCGAGCATTGGTTTGGCCCATACCCATTTTATGAGGATGGCTATAAGCTAGTTGAAGTTCCATACCTCGGAATGGAGCACCAGAGTTCGGTAACCTACGGAAACGGTTACCAGATGGGCTATCGTGGTAAAGATCTTTCCGGCACGGGCTGGGGTTTGAAATGGGATTTCATTATCATTCACGAAAGCGGTCATGAATGGTTTGCCAACAACATTACCTACAAAGATGTTGCAGACATGTGGGTCCACGAAAGTTTCACCAACTACTCGGAAAACCTTTATACTGAATACTATTTTGGCAAAAAGGCAGGTGCTGAGTACGTGATCGGCACCAGAAAGCTTATTGCAAATGAGTCGCCGATTGTCGGAATCTATGGTGTGAACCAGGAAGGCTCAAAGGATATGTACTACAAAGGCGGCAATATGCTGCATACGATACGGCAGGTTGTGAATGATGATGAAAAGTGGAGACAGGTTTTACGGGGATTGAACAAAACTTTCTACCACCAAACCGTTGACGGTGCTCAGATCGAGGCTTATGTAAGTGATAAGTCCGGCAAAAAGCTGGGCAAAGTATTTGACCAGTACCTGCGCGATACCCGCATCCCTGCATTGGAATATGCATTTGGATCAAAAGGAATGCAATACCGGTGGAGCAACGTAGTTGAGGGCTTTGATATGCCGGTAAAAGTGCAGATAGGAGCAGGAAAAGAAGACTTTATCTATCCAACTACCGAATGGAAGACGCTTAAAACAAAGTCAGAAAAGACGCTGACAGTTGACCCGAATTTTTACGTGGAGGCGAAGGAAGTAAAGGCTTCTTTATAGATCCCAACATTCCATTATCAGCATATCACCCTTTTGAGCTGAAATTCTTACCAAACCATCGGACTCGGCTTCATTACTGTTGCCGGCCCGGTGGCCAAGGGTCAATGTTTCGTTTTTCAGGTTGTATTTCAAACCGGCAGTTTCAATACCTTCCACAATTCCTACCGGTATCAATGAAATGGGGGTACCTGCTACATACCACTTTTCGAAAGTACCTGTAAGCGGGAATATCTTTGAATAATCGTCGAACATGACGAGTCTGATCCTATCCTTATAGCGCACCAGATTGGTAATGTTGGTTACAGCATGATCTGCCCGACGCCCGGTTGCCCACACGATATTAGCTGCCGGAAAGCCCCTTTCGATCAGAAAATCGATGCCTTTTTCAAGATCCGTTTTCTCAGTATCCGGTGTATTGACGATTTCAATCGGATGCTGTCGCTCCCGGATCGCTTCAAAATCATGGGGATCATCAAAGTCTCCGAGCCAGACATCAATCTTGATCCCGAGCTCCAATACGCGATAAATCGCATTATCCAGCACAACGATAAACGGGCTCCATTCAAGCAGCTGCCCAAGCAGTTCTTCACTGCATGCTTCTCCGTTGGCGATAATCAGCGCCGGCTCCTGCTTTTCTTTTACTATATGGTGTGAGGACATTTCAATTTTTCAAACTTCTGACCAGCATAATCAATTCATCGAACCGCTGATCCATCTTGGTTTCGAACCTATCAAATCGGGCTTCCAAATTATCAAAGCGAGATTCAAGATTATCAAGGCGAGCCTCAATTTTATGCAAATAAGCGTCTATTTTATCCAGGCGCTCCTCTACTTTGTAAAGCCGCGCATCAATTTTATCCAGACGCTCCTCGATTTTATCCAGACGCTCCTCGACTTTGGCAAGCCTGGCCTCCACTTTGTCCAGCCGGACCTCCAACCTGTCAATTCTAATTTCGAGTCGATCAACCTTGTCTTCTAGCTTGTTAAACCTGATTTCAAGATTGTCAATCCGTTTATGTACCTGGACAAACTCCTCCCTCATTTCGGCAAAGCCGGTATAAACAAGGGTTGTAAGGGTTGCCAGGCCGGTTGCTATCATTTCAATCTGTTTTCCATGTTCAACAAGGCTGATTTCTGCCAGATCAATCCGTTCTTCGATATACATATTCGTGTGCGTTAGTAAGTATAGTGTTGGTAAGACGCCGACAATATCCTTACAAAAACAACAACGAACAATCTATTGATAAGGGAATTTTCCAACGGTTCAAACCCCTAATTCCTTCGCCCTATTCCAGTACTCGTCCATTTCTTCGAGCGACATATCTGACAGCGATTTACCGTCTGCTTTGGAAGCTTCTTCCAAAAACTGAAAGCGCCGTATAAACTTCTTGTTAGTCCGTTCCAATGCAGTTTCCGGATTAATATCTACAAAACGCGAATAATTGACAAGTGAAAAAAGCAGGTCTCCAAACTCTCCTTCTGCCTCTTTCTGATCAATTGTGTCCCCGGATTCAATATCGAAATGCGCTTTGAATTCCTGTAATTCCTCCTGTACCTTTTCCCAAACCTGCTGCTTCTCGTCCCAATCGAATCCGGCCCCTCTTGCTTTTTCCTGAATGCGCATTGCTTTTACCAAAGCCGGCAAAGAGGTTGGTACACCTGAAAGAACGGATTTGTTACCTTCCTTCAACTTCAATTTCTCCCAGTTCTGCTTCACAGCCTCTTCCGAATCGGCGATCGTGTCGCCATAAATGTGGGGATGACGCGAAATCAGCTTGTCGCAAATTGCATTCAAAACATCCCTGATATCAAAAGTAAAGGCTTTTTCAGGATCATTTTCAGAAGCTATTTTGGCATAAAAAACCAAATGCAGCATCACGTCGCCAAGTTCCTTTTTTATCTCGGGCAAATCGTTATCCAGGATCGCATCCGACAGCTCATAAGTCTCTTCAATCGTCAGGTGCCGCAAACTTTCCAGCGTTTGTTTCCGGTCCCAGGGGCATTGCTCCCTGAGCTCATCCATAATAGTTAGCAGCCTGTCAAAAGCCATAAGCTGTTGCTGGCGGGCTTCTGTCAGCTCACTGAATTGTTTTTCCATACAACAAATATAAAGCTGAACCAGGTCAGTTGGCGACCAATGAAGGAATTTGAAAGCTGGTCTGAATGAGGTTGCTGGCGCACTTGGCAATTATCTTGCCCTCGGGAGTTGTAAGCCTGCCCTCTACATGAATAATGTTTTTACCAACCCTCACGATATTGGAATGTGCAATGAGCACATCACCTGGAAAGGCGGGATTGAGGAAGTCGCAGTTGAGGTTAACGGAAGTAAATGCATACTCCCTGCCGAGCGCAAAAACCATAGTACCCACAATCTCATCCAGGATGGTAGCCGCCATTCCGCCGTGCAGCGTACCCATCGGATTACACATATCCGGCCTCACGAGGTACTCGATCTGCATCATTCCCTCTTCGATGTTCAACAGCTTCCCATTGAGCCACTGCGCTACCGGGGAGAAATTCTGCTGCATATTCTTGCCTATATACTGGCGCAAAAAACTGATACGTTCGTTTTCCATTATCATGAAGATCCGGGATCCTGATTGCAAAAAGAAATAGTTGCCCGGCCCGGAAAAGTGAGATTTTAAAAATAGTAATTATCATAGAAATATCTATGGTTCAAAGTCATTATTGTGGATTTAATTGCTATGTTTTGAAGGTTATTACTACCTTTACCGGAGTTTTTGCCAGAGATAAAAGCATACCCATATATGAATTTTACGTTATCGCAGGTTCCTGACCGTTCCCAAAAACCCCGTGAAAAGGGATTGACAATGGTAATGGATAAAGGGCTCAGTATCAGGGAAACAGAGGATATGTTATCAACTTCATCTCCTTACATTGATATCGTAAAGCTGGGCTGGGCAACTTCTTATGTCAGCCCCAATCTCAATGAAAAGCTGGCAGTCTACAAGAGTGCCAACATTCCGGTCTACTTTGGTGGTACTTTGTTTGAAGCGTTTGTTGTAAGAAACCAATTTGACGATTACCGGAAACTGCTTGATAAATACGATTTAAAATACGCAGAAGTTTCTGACGGTTCCATTGAAATGCCGCAGGATGTTAAATGCGAATACATCAACAAATTGTCCAAGCAGGTTACAGTTCTTTCGGAAGTAGGTTCAAAGGACGAGAACAAAATCATCCCTCCTTATAAATGGATACAGCTGATCAAATCCGAACTACAGGCTGGTGCATGGAAGGTAATTGGCGAAGCCCGCGAATCGGGTAATGTAGGTTTGTTCCGTGCAAGCGGTGAAGTGCGCCAGGGCCTGGTGGAAGAGATCCTTACCGAAATTGCATTCGAAGATATGCTTTGGGAAGCACCGCAGAAGTCACAGCAAGTCTGGTTTGTCAAACTGCTGGGCGCAAACGTGAATCTCGGAAACATTGCACCAAGTGAGCTGATCCCGCTTGAAACAATCCGCCTTGGATTGCGTGGGGATACGTTCAACCACTTCCTGAATGCGAAGACTAAACAAAAATGGAAAATTGATTCCAAATAAGTAAGACGCTTTTTCACTCACTCAATTTAGCTATGGAATTTCTGAGGCAGTTTATTGACATTTTCCTCCACCTGGACAAGCACCTTTTCGACATTGTCCAGCAGTACGGAACGCTTACCTATCTGATCCTTTTTCTGATCGTATTTACAGAAACCGGACTCGTTATCATGCCGCTTCTACCTGGCGATTCGCTGTTATTCGCCGCCGGCGCCATTGCTGCCAATGAAAGTACCGGTCTGAATGTCTGGCTTATCATTATCATTCTTATTATAGCCGCACTGCTGGGAGATAACCTTAACTATTTTGTAGGGAAAAAACTGGGCGGGGAAATCAAAAAGCGGGAACGAATTCTTTTCCTGAAAAGGGAATACCTGGAAAAAACAGAAGCATTTTACGAAAAACACGGCGGAAGCACCGTGATCATGGCGCGGTTCATTCCTATCGTGCGTACCGTGGCGCCATTTGTGGCCGGAGCCGGAAGCATGAACTACTCCAAATACATTGTTTATTGCATCGTCGGAGCAATCCTCTGGGTACCCTCACTGACACTCCTGGGCTTCTTTTTCGGGAATATGGAGATTGTTAAAAAGAACTTCGAACTTGTCATTTTCGGCATCATCGGGTTCTCATTACTACCAATGATTTTCGGCTACTTCAAAAGCAAATTCGCGAAGCCGAGGGTAGCTTAGAGAACTTCGGCTTTCGGCTGTCGGCTGTCGGCTTTTTTACTTGCTGGCTATTGGCCGTTAGCTCTTTTAAAATTTAAACAAAAATGCCTGGTTTGACAGCCAGGCATTTTCTTTGTACTTTGATATCTATTTAAGCTAACAGCTAACAGCTAACAAGCCGAAGTCTGACAGCCGACAGCCGATGTCCTCCTTAGCTTCTCGAATAATTCGGCGCCTCCTTCTGAATCATGATATCGTGCGGGTGGCTTTCTTTTACGCCGGCAGAAGTGATTTTCACGAACTGGGCTTTTTGCAAAGTTGCAATATCTCCCGCTCCGCAGTAACCCATTCCCGCCTTCAAGCCACCTACCATTTGATATACAATCTCTGAAACCTTTCCTTTGAATGGAACTCGGCCGACAATTCCTTCTGGTACCAGCTTTTTCACATCGTCTTCCGCATCCTGGAAATAACGGTCTTTCGAACCATCTTCCATTGCTTCCACCGACCCCATTCCACGATAGGCTTTAAACTTCCTGCCTTCGTAAATTACAATTTCCCCTGGTGCCTCGTCGCTTCCTGCGAGCATCGAGCCGATCATGATCGTACTTGCTCCGCCAGCCAGCGCTTTTGTCATATCTCCTGAAAAACGGATACCTCCGTCAGCAATTACTGGAACATCTGTTCCTTTCAATGCCTCTGCCGCCCACATCACTGCAGTCAGCTGAGGAACACCGATACCTGCGATAATCCGCGTGGTACAGATACTTCCTGGCCCCACTCCTACCTTCACCGCATCAGCACCTGCGTCGGCCAGCGCCTTGGCGCCTTCGCCGGTAGCAACATTACCTGCGATTACGTCCAGTTTCGGAAATTGTGCTTTAACAGACTTCAAAGCCGCTATTACACCTGCTGAATGTCCGTGTGCAGTATCAAGGCTGATCACGTCCACACCAGCTTTAACCAATGCTTCAACCCGTTTCAGAAGATCGGCAGTAACACCTACTGCTGCTCCTACACGGAGGCGGCCGTATTCGTCTTTACATGCATTTGGGTGGGATTTGCGTTTCAGGATATCCTTGTAGGTAATCAAACCAGTCAAACGATACTCTGAATCAACGATCGGGAGCTTTTCAATTTTGTACTCTTGCAAGACCTTCTCAGCGTCGTCGAGTGATAAGCCGTCGGAAGCCGTGATCAGGTTTTCTTTCGTCATAATCTCCGTAACCGGCTTGGTCATTTCCTTTTGAAAACGCAAGTCACGGTTCGTGAGGATACCAACCAGCTTGTGATCCTTGTCAATCACCGGGATACCGCCGATTTTGAATTCACGCATAATCTGGTGTGCATCGCCAAGTGTTGCAGTATCGTTGAGCGTGATCGGATCGAGGATCATTCCGCTCTCAGACCTTTTCACTTTCCGCACCTGCTCAGCCTGCGCTTCCAGGCTCATGTTCTTATGGATTATTCCAATACCGCCTTCCTGAGCCATTGCGATAGCAAGGTCAAATTCGGTTACAGTGTCCATCGCTGCTGATACCAATGGAATGTTCAGCTCGATGTTACGCGTAAGCTTGGTTTTAGTTGTTGTATTGCGAGGAAGAATTTCTGAATAGCCAGGTATTAGAAGAACGTCGTCGTAAGTGAGGGCCTCGAAGAGGACTTTGGATGGGTCTGTGCTCATAGCAAATAAACGATTGTTATTTGCAGGGCAAAATTAGCTATAAGTTTGGAGTCGACCAAAAAAAGTACAAAACAACTGTTCTTAAAAATTATTAAAAAAAAGGTAAAACGGTTTAGGGGTTATAGCCGGTTAATTGACTATACCTTTGTATTCCCATACTTGCGGGCACTTGATGAAGCCAATATTGACCGACGAACAGCTGGTGACTCAGCTCTCTCAAAGCAGCAAACCTGCTTTTGAAGAGATCTATAACCGGTACTGGTACAAGCTGTTCTGCATTTCATATCACCAGACAGGTTCGAAAGAAGAAGCGGAAGAGTTGGTGCACGATTTGTTCGAAAGCCTTTGGAACAGAAGGCTGGAAAGCAACATCAAACATTTGAGCTCCTACCTCGTCATTTCGCTCAAATACCTGATCACAAACCTTGTGAAATCGCGCATTACCTGGCGGAAATATCAGGAATACGTACTTCTTAATAAAATGCAGGAGATTTCTTCCACCGAAGACAATGTCCAATTCAATGATCTTTCGGCGGCGATTGACCGGGCTATGAAAAAACTGCCTGCAAAAACCAGCCGCGTTTTTCAGCTGAGCAGATTTGAAAATCAATCGGTCAAAAGCATTGCCAAAGAACTTCACATTTCAGAGAAGGCGGTGGAATACCACATTACCAGGTCGCTCAAATTACTGAAAGACGATCTGTGGATTTACCAAACCGATAATTGAGCATTCTCAACAACTAATGAACCAATACGATTTTCAAAAAACTTTAAACCGGTATTTGTCAGGGCAGCATTCTCCCGAGGAAGAGGACTTTATTATGGAGTACCTGAAAGCAAACCCTCTGGATGAAACGCCCGTTTTTGAAAATGAAAAAGAGATTATTGGTAGAAAATTGAAGGGCCGGGTGCTCCGGTCTGCATTCGGGAAAACGCTTTTTCAAAGATCGTTACCCTGGTTGGCGGCGGCGGCTTCTGTTCTGTTGGTTGCAGGTACCTGGTTTTTCATAGCGAAAGAAAGTCAATCTGAAACATTCGCAGCGGCGGAGACTGATAACCGCAATGAACTGGTTGAGATCAGGAATACATCCGGCAAGGCGCACCCGTTTACATTGGAAGACGGCAGCGTGGTTACATTGAAGAAAAATAGCAGTTTGAGTTACCCGTCGCATTTTGGCAACAAAAACCGGACTGTTTACCTCCATGGCGAAGCTTTTTTCCAGATTAAAAGAAACACTGCCAAACCTTTCATCGTGTCCACCGGAAATTTGGTAACCAAGGTGCTGGGCACCAGTTTCAACGTAAAATCGTATGACAAGTCCGGCTCGGTAGAAGTGCAGGTAAAATCGGGAAGAGTATCCGTTTATGAAGGCTCGGACAACGGTACTGCTAACAGGAACGGGGTAATATTAACACCGAACCAGCGCATTGTTTTTGATAAAAAATCGAGGAAAATGGAATTGTCGATTGTTGAAAACCCGCTGCTGGTAATCCCGGCGGCCGAAACGGAACACGGGCTTTCTTTCGCGGACATTCCTGTTAAAAATGTTTTCTCAGCCCTTGAAAAATCGTACGGAATCGATATCGTGCTCGAAAACGATACGGCAGATTCCTGCCTTTTCACCGGGGATTTAAATGGACTAACCTTGTTCCAGCAGCTTGACCTGATCTGCAAGTCGGCCAACATTTCCTATGAGCGACGCGGAACTGCCCTGTTTGTCCAGGGTGCAGGTTGTATGGATTAATAACCTTAAATGGCGGTGATGCTCGAACATCACCGCCGCAATAAACAGTTGTCTTTGCCTCTTAAAACAAAAACCTTTAAAACTATGCATAAAAAAATACCCACCAAACGGGTTGTTTACAAAGTCATGAGCACTACAGTTAAACAACTGCTTATCGCGATTATATGCTGCGGTATTTCCTTTGCGCACACCACCCGCGCACAGGAACTGCTCAACAAGGAAGTCGCCTTGAAGCTTGAATCCCAGGAGATCAAAAAGGTTTTACAACAGATCGAGAAACAGGCCGATGTCAAATTCGTATATAGTACATCGAGCATTCAGCGGGTGCAGAATGTGACTGTCAAAGAACTGAGAGGACCATTGAGCCGCGTTCTGGATCAGCTGCTTACTCCATTGAATGTATCTTACGAGGTCGTGGGCGGCTCGCGGATCCTTTTGAGAAAGAAAACACCTGCGGCAGTCGGCAGCAATGCAGCCACTTCGTCGCTGTCGGAGATTGACAGGACTGTCTCCGGTAAAGTGGTAGATGAAAAAGGAGATGGATTGCCGGGAGTTAATATCCTGCTTGTAGGCACTCAGGTGGGAACTTCCACCAACGAAAACGGCGAGTACCGCATTACAGTGCCGGACCAGAATGCAACGCTGAAATTTTCCTTCATCGGTTATGTGAGTCAGGAAGTTGTAGTGGACAAGGAACTGATGAACATCGCTTTGGCCCCTGATGTAAGTGCACTGCGGGAAGTTGTGGTAGTCGGTTATGGTACACAGGAAAAAAAGGACATTACCGGCGCAGTATCTTCTGTAAAGGGCGCTGATTTTCAGAATCTTCCTTCCGGTGGTGCCCAGCAGGCGCTGCAAGGTCGCGCGGCGGGTGTGAATATAGTTCGAAATGGCGGTGCGCCGGGCGACGCAGGTTCCATCCAGATCCGCGGCTTTGGTACTGTCAATAACTCCTCTCCGCTGGTTGTGATCGACGGGGTGCCTTCGGGGACAATGAATGACGTGAACCCGAATGATATAGAGTCGATCGAAATCCTGAAAGATGCGTCCGCTTCCGCCATTTACGGAACCCGGGCGGCCAATGGGGTTATTATTGTTACGACCAAAAGAGGCCAGTTCGACAAGCCGATCAGTGTTACATTGAACAGCTATGCAGGTGTAACCAACCGCATTAAAACACTCGACGTACTTACCGCAGATTCACTCGCGGCTATTAAACGTGAAGCATATAAAAATGATAACCTGCCGGTTCCGGCGATCTGGAATGATAAACAATACCAGACGCAGCTTACCAACTGGCAGGATGAACTGCTGACCCAGGGAACAACCCAGAACTACGATATCTCTCTTCGGGGCGGCGGCAAGTATTCGTCTTTTGCGATTTCAGGGGGCTATTATAAAGAAACCGGTATTATCGAGAAGTCAAAGTACGAACGTTTGAACTTCCGCATTAATTCTGACCATAAAGTAGGTAACCGCATTAAAATCGGCCAGAATTTCCAGTTCAGTAACACACACAATGTTGGGCCAGATACGCAATCGTCCCAAACGGGCTTGCTCTGGAGTGCAATTCGTTTTCACCCTGGTTTGCCCGTCAAAAATGCAGATGGCTCCTATGGTTCTACCCAGGGGATAGGCGCGTTTGGTGATATCAACAACCCGATTTTTACGGTAGATACCCAGGATAAAGACAATGCACGCAACCGTTTTCTCGGCAATGTCACCGGCGAGCTTGAAATCCTGTCGGGCCTAACGCTCCGCGCAAATGTGGCCGTTGATGCTACTTTCGGTGATAGCCACAATTTTGACATTAAGATCAACGATCAGTTCCGCACCAACTCCTATAACCAGCTCACCCTGGGCCACGAAAAAACGTGGTCGTTTTTGCAGGAATACTTCCTGAATTATGACAAAAAATTCGGCTCTCATTCTTTGAACCTGACGGGCGGCTTTACTTCCCAGACTTTCAATAGTGTCTACTCCAATCAATGGGGACGCGACTTTGCGAGTGAAGATCCTTCCCTGCGTTACATGCAATATGCGGGAACAATCGTGTCGGTGCCTTTGAACAATGGCGGAAACGGCGGACGGAGCTACGATGCACTCGCTTCCTTTTTTGGTCGGGTCAACTACTCTTTTAAAGATCGCTACCTGCTGACAGGAACACTCAGAAGCGATGGTTCTTCTAAATTCGCGCCCGGTAATCAATGGGGTTACTACCCTGCTTTTTCAGCTGGCTGGCGGATTTCGGAAGAAGATTTCTTCAAGAATGCATTACCCATGTTCGGCAACTTCAAGCTGACAGGAGGCTGGGGAAGGCTGGGGAACCAGAATGTAGCTTCGCTGCAATACCTCGCATTGATCAACTCCACGTATCGGTATGCATTCGGAAATGGCGGTGTACAGAGCCAGGTTTCCGGTGCCGCACAAAGCAGGCTTGCTAACCTGAACATTGGCTGGGAAACAGCCGAAATGACAAACTTCGGCTTGGAAACAGAGCTTTTCAAAAACAGTCTTTTCTTCTCTGCCAATTATTTTGTTAAAAACACAAAGAATATGCTCCTGGCACCGCCTTCAATCGGGACAATTGGTACTGCCACTATTCCTGATCAGAATATCGGAGAGCTGCGTAACAAAGGACTGGAACTCGAAGCTTCTTACCGCCACACAGTCGGCAGCGTGACGTTTAATGTAAGTGGTAATGCCACATTTATCCAAAACAGGATCACCAGACTGGCTACACCGGGCGGCTTTCTTGCCACACAATTGTATGGCCGCGGCCAGCAGGAGATCGTTCGTACTTACGAAGGACAGCCTTACGGCACTTTTTACGGCTACAAAACAGACGGTATTTATCAAACCCAGGGTGAAATCGATTCTGATAATAACATAGCAAATGACTCCCGCCGTAACGACGGACTGATCAAGCCGGGCGACGTACGTTTTATGGACCTTAATGGTGATGGTGTGGTAAATGACCAGGACCGCACGATTATCGGTAGCCCACAGCCTAAGATTAACTACGGTTTCTCTGCCGGCGCAAACTGGAAAGGTTTTGACCTCAACCTGTTCTTTGTAGGAGTGGGCGGCTCAAAAATCTATAATGCGGATAGAATGCAGGGGCTTGACGCAAGCTATTCTTTCAATTTGTATGCGGAAGAAAGTGAGCGTTGGCGCGGACCGGGGACCAGCAACACGATTCCCCGCGTGAGCATTGATAATGCAAACCGCAACTTCCGTCCGTCGGACTTATTTGTTGAAAAAGGCGATTACCTGCGTTTGAAGAACCTGACACTTGGTTATTCCCTTCCAAAAGACGCGATCAGCAAATTGAAAATGACGCAGGCGAGGGTATATGTAACAGGGCAGAATATCCTGACATTTACCAAATACTCGGGCCTGAACCCGGAGCTGGGATATGTGGGAGCCGCCAATTCCTATAATCAGCTGAACGTAGACTACGCACAATATCCATTGGCACGCACCTGGACAGTCGGGGCAACTATTTCTTTCTAAACCCCCGTTCAGTTTTATACCGAAGAAATCAAGAACTTATGAAAAAGATCACAATACTATCCGGATATATTCTGCTCGCCATGCTGACGGGCTGCGATGATCTGCTCGAAACAACACCTTACGGGCAGGTTACATCTCAACAATACTGGCGGAATGGCGACGATGTGGTGGCTGCTGTGAATGCAGTTTACGCGCCCCTGCTCGATGAAGATGGTTTTGCACACACTGAATATACCTTCGACAACTGCTCGGACGACATGAACCGCGCCGGCGACCATTCCGACGAAACATCGCTGGAAATGTTCACTTTCGATGCATCCAATTCACATATCCTGGCCACCTGGAAGACGAAATACGAGGTGATTTCAAGAGCCAATGCGGTGCTGATCAATGCGCCAAAAGTGACAATGGATGAAAGTTTAAAAAACAGGAGCCTGGGTGAAGCTTACTTCCTGAGGGGCTTTGTATACTGGCGGCTCTTGCTGATTTACGGAGAGGTACCTATTTTGCTGGAAGACGATGCATTGAACCTGAATTTCAATAAACCGAAATCCACACTCGCCGAAGTACGCGCGCAAGCAGAGTCAGACTTTCTTAAAGCGGCCTCCCTGCTACCTGTTTCGTACAGTGACGCAGAGGCGGGCAGGGTTACGCAGGGTTCTGCATACGGTTTTCTGACCAAATTGTATGTTTACCAGGAACAATGGGCAAAAGCAATCGAGGCAAGTGCGAAGGTAATTTCGAACCCGGCTTACAAGCTTGCAGCAGGATTTAACCAAAACTTTGAATTGGCTACCGAGAACAATCCGGAGATCCTGTTTTCACTGCAATACGAAACCGGCTGGACAACCGACAACTCGCCCACATTCTACCACACACCGCAGGCATTTGGCGGCTGGGGTTTTCACGAGCCGATCGAGGATCTGGTAAAGGAGTTTGAAAAAGGGGATACGCGGAAAACGTCGTCTATTTTCAGTCCGGGCGACAAGGTTGACCGTAATGCAATGGGAGATGAAACTTTTACCGCAGATATGACGCGGGTAACCGGTTATGCTTTTAGAAAATACACGCAGTTTGCCGCAAATGGCGATATGAGCCAAAGCCTGAATGCGCCCTTTTTAAGAACTGCCGACGTGTATCTGTTAGCAGCCGAGGCTAAGATCCGGTCGGGAGCAAATGGCGACGCGGAGTTGAATGCAGTAAGAAAACGGGCAGGTCTGTTACCGGTAACAAATGCAACCATGAAGAATATCATGCATGAAAGGCGGGTTGAGCTGGCCGGAGAGAACGAAAGGCACCAGGATTTAATGCGCTGGGACAAAGCCGGACTGATTGATATCGTCGCACATTATAAAATTGACCGCGGGCCGCACAAGCCGAGCCGCAACTTTGTGAAACCCAAACACTATTACTTCCCGCTTCCGCAACGTGAGGTGGATTTAAGCAATGGTACTTTGATCCAGAACAGCAATTACTAGTTTTCAGAAATTAATCCAGGCAAGCCGAACATTGAAAAAGCTGCTGATTTTACTTGCTTTTCCCTTATTGCTAACGAGCTGCGCATCCCGTGAAAAAGATATAGTGGGCTTATGGAGAACTGATTCCATTTCGAATTTTGTAAATGGATTCAGTTTTACCAATAATACCAAAGACGCGCATTGGTCTTATTTCGAGTACAGAAAGGATGGATCGCTTTTAGAGCGGCGTAAGGGAGAATACCGCAAATCGGCTTACAAGCTTATTTCTTCCGATTCACTGGTATACCTGGATTCGACAGGAAAGGTGATTAATGGTTATCAGATCCTGCATTTAGACGAAAAGAGCCTGGTGCTAAAAAAAGCCCAGGCTCCTTATCTTTCGGGTAAAAATCAGGAATTATACGAGATCAGGTATTTCTCCAAGGCTGCGCCTGGCAACAAGCGCGACTAGCTAACCTACCAGTACCCGCACTTTTTTGATCCGCTTTTTATCCGCTGACTGCACTTTAAAAGTCACTTTGCGATGTGTCACAACTTCTCCGGTACGTGGGAGCTGAGAGAACAATTCCAGCAAAAGCCCGGCCAGTGATTCGCTGTTTCCTCTTACTTCGTCGAAATAATCAGTTTCAAGGTGCAGCAGGCGGCAGAGATCGTTAATCAGTACCTTGGCTTCGAAAACATAGGTATTCTCATCGACCTGCGTATAGTTCACTTCTTCGTCTTCGTCATATTCGTCGTTAATATCCCCGAATATTTCTTCAATAATATCTTCCAGCGTGATCAGTCCGCTTGTTCCGCCATACTCGTCAACCACAATTGCCATGTGCACGCGCTTGTTCTGAAAATCCTTCATCAGATCGTCAAGCCGCTTGCTTTCAGGGATGAAGTAAACAGGGCGGATCAGCTTCTGCCAGTTAAAATGCTCGTCGAGATGGATATGTGGCAGCAGGTCTTTTACATTCAGAATGCCTTCAACGTGATCAAGATCGTCGCGAAAAATGGGTACCCGCGAGTAGCCCGATTTATTGATCTTGTCCATCAGCTCGTGAAAGTTCAGTTCAATGTCAAAAGCGGTAACGTGGAGGCGCGCCTGCATTGCTTTTTTTGCATTGGTCTGCCGGAAGTTGGCCAGGCCGCGCAGCAAGTCCGTTTCCTCTTCACTCTCCGCTTTGGCTTCCAGCATTTCTGTGGTAATCTCTGCGCCTTCGGGCGTGAATATCCCGAAAAAGTAGCCTAGTTTGAGTACTGGCTGGGTAAGCGGCTGTGCGATTTTGATAAAAACCCTTGTCAGGCCGGCAAGTCGCGGGACTAATTCATTGGCCCGCCTCGCTGCATTGAAACGGACGATCGCATCGAGCCAGATCCAGAAAGCAAGCAGACCTAACGCAGTCCAGCGCACATTTTCATTTTGCGACTGTTCAAGCCAGATCCAGACGAGCCTTACTGCGAGGATCAATGCAAACAACGTAAGCGCACGTTGGACGAGCGATAATGCAAGCTGCTGAATGCGGGTAGGTAAGTGATTTTCCTCGTCAGGCTTGCGGTCCCACGGATTTTCCATGGCGCCCGCTGCGGCGTAGGCAGCGCGTATTCCTGAGAGAGAAAGTGAAAAGAGAAAGAGAAGTATTACGAGGATTAAATCGTAGGGAGCTAAGAAATCAACGGGTATAATAACCCCTGCCAGAATGGAGTGCGTACATTTTTGGGGAATTGAAATCCCCGTACGCGTTCGGGCAAGCGGGTCGTCACTGTCTTCGGCTTCTTTCACGTATTTTCAGAATAGGTGGATACAAATGTTCAATAAGATAAATGTAGTTATTATGCATTTAAAAAGGTACTTCCCTTTTAATAATTACATTCATTCCCATGAATCCCCCCGATTCAATCCTCGGAACATTAAAACGGTAAATCGTCGTCGTCATCATTGCCCGCAGCCAGCGACGGTGGGATCGGGTCTGATGAACGGGGTGCCTGATTGCTTCTTGGCTGCGAAGATTGCTGCTGATACCCGCCGCCACTCTCGCCACCTCCGCCTGATCCCGAAGGTCCGCCAAGCAATGTCATACTACTCGCGCGGATCGTCACGCCAGTGCGCTGCTGCCCTTCCTTATCTGTCCAGCTGTCTGTCCTGATGCGGCCTTCAATGTAAACCTGATTGCCTTTTTTAAGGTACTTCTCGGCTACTTTCGCTAGGCCTTCCCACAGTTCAATGCGGTGCCACTCGGTATTGTCTACCCTTTCGCCGTTTTTGTTGGTATAGCTCTCAGTAGTCGCGATGTTGAATTTCGCTACCGCGGAGCCGCTTTCCAGGTATCTTACCTCAGGATCACTGCCGAGGTTACCTATTAAAATCACTTTATTAACACTTCCTGCCATGATTTTCAGATGTGGATTGAATGAAAATTTAAAGATATAAGATATTCGATTAATGCGCGGCTAAATGTCCTGCTCGGTTATCTTACCGCTTACCTTATGTTTCAAAATGAGCTTATTTCTTCCGTCGTGGGTCATTTCCTGCTTGATGAGGTAATAATCTTCATTGTAGGAAACGTAGTTGGAAGGTTTGGTTACACCCTCTCTGCCACGCCACACAGGCAATTCCACTTTCTCCCAAAGCTTGGTTTTGGCAGATTTGTACGCAGCATCAATTACTGCATTGACAATATATCCGTCATAAAAAGTCTCCGCCGGCTCCTGCCCTTTTTCGGCTGAGTTGAACATATCTGTAAACATGTGGTTGTACCCCAGATCATTCACTTCGTCACCAACAGGGAACAGCCAGCCGGTATTGCTTTCCGCTTTTTCGGCTACGTAGTCCTCCCCTGGCCCCTCCGGATTCTGACCGGTTGTGAACATTTCAAATCCGGTACGAAGGAAGTTATTGATCCAGATTGTGCCTTCTGTTCCCATTACTTCGTCACGCAGGTCCATTCCCCCACGGAAAGTCCAGCTTACCTCAAACTGCCCGATAGCGCCATTTTCATATTTCACCAATGCAATCGCGTGATCTTCCGCATCAATGGGTTTTACCTGCGTATCTGCCCAGCACATTACTTCCACCGGACGGATATCTTTACCGATAAAATTCCGTGATATCTCAATGCAATGGCAGCCGAGATCGAGAATGCAGCCGCCGCCCGCCTGTTCTATATCCCAGAACCATTCACTATGCGGACCGGGGTGCGCCTCTCTTGACTTCGCCCAGATAATCCGGCCCAGTGAACCGTTTTTCACACTTTCAAGCGACTTAAGAAACTTAGGGGTATAACAAAGATCTTCCAGGTATCCTGCAAAAATTCCTGCTTCCTCCACTGCTTTCATCATTCTCAACGCCTCTTCCCCATTTCTGCCCAAGGGCTTTGTAGAAACGACTGCCTTTTTGTGCTTGGCGCATAGCATCACTGCCTCTTCGTGGATGTTATTAGGTAAAGCAATGCAAACCATGTTCACATCGGGATGAGCAATTACCTCTTCCATATCGGACGACCAGAAATCGCAACCATAATCCGTCGCAAACTTCTTTGCGCTTTCCTCCCGGCGCGCATAAATGGCGACCACCCTGTCGCGGCTGCGCTGTCCGTGAATAGATTCCGCATAAAACCGCCCGATAAAGCCGGAGCCAAGCATTGCTATTTTTTGCATACAGATTTTGTTTAGAAATAGATATTTGATGGTGTCAATGCCCTACCCGACCGTCTTCACCTCCGCTTCCCAGCCCGTCGTTTTCAATGCAGGATCATCTTCCTTCTTCAAGAAGTCGGCATCGCCAAATGACTTCGCTTCCCATTCAAGTAAGGCGTGGTCAGGCACAGTTGAGACGGGCACTTTCCAGGAGTTTGACAGTTCTGCGTAAGCAAGGTTCGATTGGGAATTGTAACAGGAAATCAATGACCATCTCGGCTGGTCCGAGAGGTTTGCTTCGGAACGATGCAACAGGTTACTATGAAAAAACAGCGCGTCGCCTGGTTGCAGGTCGCAATAAACCAGGTCCATTGTTTTGAGAGCGTGGTTAACCATCTCCGAATCTGCGCCTACCTGCTCACCGGCAAAACCATGATTGACCCGCCCCATTTTGTGCGAGCCTTTGATTACCTGCAAGCAGCCGTTTTCTTTATTGGCAGGCGTGAGCGCCACCATTACGCTCATTAACTGATCAGGGAAAATAAATTGATTTTTATACCAATAACCATAATCCTGATGCCACTCCCAGGCACCGCCTACCTTAGGCTCTTTTTGCATCAGCTTGGTGTGAAAATGACAAACCTGGCTCTCCTGGCCAAGCAGCTGCCACACCGAGTTGACCATTCTTTCGCTTCGGATCAGGTACCCGAACACATCGTCGCCCGGGGTAAACCATAGTGACAGCCTGGTCTTTTTACCGGACTGATCATTCAGGTCCATCGCATTCTTCTGCATCACCGAATTTTCGACCGCAGTCCGGTAAAGCTTGTCGATCTCTTCTTGCGAAAAAAGACCTTTAACCACGATATAACCATCACGGTTATACTCTTCAACCTGACTGGAATTCAAACTAAAACTTGCCATAGCTATCAGTTTTAAGCATTTACAGGTACTTTTCCTCTTTTAAGAAAGTATCAATCAGAATCGGTTTTGGAAGCGTTTCTATCTGATCCTTTGTATAAAAAGTCAAGCCTGCCGGCAATTCTATTGCTTTGTCTGCGGAAATTTGCAGCCACCAGAAGCGCACCTGCAAACGTTGGTGTGTAAGAATGTGCGTATATGCTTTGGGGACGAGTTTCAGCTGACCTTCCCGAAGTAAATTGAGGGAAAAAACTCCTCCCAGCAACTCTTCGAGATCAGTTACAGGTTCTTTGGTTTCGGCGAGATGAAAATCGTACAAGCCTTGCCAGATATCCTTACTTCCGCGCTCCTTCATTGCCAGCGCTTCGCCCGATTGGATTACCAGATAGTTGAGGTACCTATGTTTTACCTTTAACTTTTTAACCTTAACCGGAAGCTGGTTCTGCATGTTGCTGGCAAATGCAAAGCATATATCCGTGAATGGACAAATATGACATGCTGGTGAGACCGGAACACACTGCAATGCACCAAATTCGATCATAGCCTGGTTGTAAGTAGCAGGATCATCGGCAGGAACCAGCTTTTCTGCTAGTGACGCAAATGCTTTTTTACCCTCATTACTTAACATATCAGACTGAATTCCAAAAATCCGTGACATTACCCGGTAAACGTTGCCATCGATAGCCGCCACCTGCTCATCGAACGAAAAAGAAGCAATCGCAGCTGCAGTATAAGCGCCCAGTCCTTTGAGCTTTGAAAGCTGTGCAGCAGTCGCGGGAAATTGGCCGCCATATTCCTCCACAACCTGCCTGGCAGTGAAATGCATATTGCGGGCGCGGGAGTAGTAGCCCAGCCCCTGCCACAAACGCAGTACATCGCGCTCATCGGCAGCGGCTAAGTCGAAAACAGTTGGAAAATGGAGCAGGAATTTCTCGTAGTAAGGCATTCCCTGGGCTACCCTGGTCTGTTGCAGGATGATTTCTGATAACCAAATTTTATATGGGTCTTTGGTTTCCCGCCAGGGCAGCTGTCTATGATTTTTTATATACCACGATTTTAATTTTTTGTTAAAGCTCGTTATCAGGTCAGGATCAGGGTTCAATATATTTTTGTCATTAGAGACTGTCATTTAATCAATTAGAAAAAAAATGAAAATGCCGTTCTTTTAAATTCTGGTAAAATTACCGTACCTTTGTGTTCCCAAAATTCAGAGGAGTAAGTAAATAAATGAAATAATATCCACTTAAAGTAAACAATCAAAGTGACTAAGGCAGACGTAATCGCACAGATTTCTGAAAAAACAGGTGTTGACAAAGGCGACGTTCAGCAAACGCTGGAATCGTTCTTCACCGTGGTAAAGGATTCCCTTTCTGAGGGCGAGAACCTTTATGTTAGAGGGTTTGGTAGTTTTATTAATAAAAAACGTGCGCGTAAGGTTGCCCGTAATATTTCGAAGGGAACTTCAATGATTATTGACGAGCATTTCGTACCTAGCTTCAAACCTGCCAAGGTTTTCGTTGAACAGGTTAAGGAAAGTGACAAACTAAAAGCAGTCGCTGAAAAGTAATTTACCTGCCTCCCAGGTTATAATGTTATGAAAAAATCCATTTTCCTTTCTTGTGTGCTTGCAGTTGCTCTTGTCGGAACGCTTTTCAGCCTTCCTAAGGTGGTTGTGAATACAAAAGGCAAAGAAGTGGACAAGGAGAGAACCCAGACTGCTTCGGCATCCACCGAGAAAGCGCCTGAAACTTCTCCAAAGCATGATGGAGCCGCTTTGACTCCCGATCAGCAAAAAGCGATTGATCGGCTCCGAAGCGGCTTCACTCAGGCAAATGCAAAAGAAAAAATCTCCTCTGGGCTGCAATTGTCTGATAAGTTTGCCGAACTACAAAAATTTGACAGTGCTGCATTCTATGCAGAACAAGTTGCTGTTTTAGCTCCTACTGCCGAAAATTTCCTTCGCACCGGAGATCGTTACTATGAAGCTTACGGCTTTGCAGTTGATGATCAGAAAGCGAAGAATTTGGGCGCTAAGACCCGGGAATTTTATCAAAAAGCTTTGGATCAGAATCATGGCTTGCTGGCTGCAAAATCCAACATGGCCATGACTTACGTGAACACAGATAACCCGATGCAGGGTATTCTGATGTTGCGTGAAGTATTAGATACTGATCCAACAAATGAACTTGCGCTCTTCAATCTGGGTATACTATCCATGAGGTCGAACCAATACGCCAAAGCTGCTGACAGGTTCAGACAAATTCTGACCAACAATCCGGCCAATACCAAGGCGAAGTTTTACCTTGGCTTGACGCTGGTTGAGCTCGGCGATAAGGAGCAGGCGCGAAAAGTACTTGCAGAAGTTAAGAAAGAAGAAAAAGATCCGGTGATTCAGCAAGCTGTCGGCGAGCTGGAAGGCCGTCTTAATAATTGATCCACAACGAATAAGAGAATTAATTTTTTATTATAAACGACATAAATTATGCCTTGCGGAAAGAAAAGAAAAAGACATAAGATCTCAACTCACAAGAGAAAGAAAAGACTTAGAAAGAACAGACATAAGAAGAAATAATTAATATGACCGGATTTTTCATAAAGATCCGGTCATCCTTCTTCACTACATTTGCAATACCCCTTTTCATTCCGGAAAAGCGGGCGGTTAAGTATCAACATTATATAGCCATTCAGTTGGTTGAACATTGAGTAACGAATTACTAATCAATTCTACTCAAAAGGGAGAACGTATAGCCCTTTTGCAGGATAAACGTCTTTTAGAATATCACGTCGAAACGCCGGATCAAAGCTTTACCGTAGGGGATATCTACCTCGGTACTGTTAGAAAGCTGGTAGCAGGGCTTAATGCCGCTTTTGTTGATGTGGGCTTTGAAAAAGATGCATTCCTGCATTACCTCGATCTGGGTCCTAATATCAACTCCCTTAACAAACTCACCAAAGACGTTATTTCCAAGAAGGCCAATTCCGGTAAGCTCAATAATTTCAAAATGGAGCCCGAAATTGAGAAACTTGGTAAAATTGATAAGGTACTTTCCAAAAATCAGCCCATTCTCGTTCAGATTGTCAAAGAGCCTATTTCTACAAAAGGCCCGCGACTTTCGTGCGACATTTCCATTGCAGGACGCTACATTGTATTAGTACCTTTCTCCAACTCGGTTAACCTATCCAAAAAGATTACCGACAAGCAGGAAAGAAACCGGTTACAAAGGCTGATGTCTTCCATTAAGCCTCAGAATTTCGGTGTTATTATCCGTACTGTGGCGACTGGCAAAGATGTAGATGAACTGAACAGGGACTTGCAGGATTGTCTTGATAAATGGGAAAACGGGATCAAGAACCTGCGCGACGCCAAACCACGCGACCGCATTATAGGTGAAATGAACCGTGCATCTTCCATTATCCGGGATATGCTCAACGAATCTTTCGACAGTATCACAGTTGACTCGAAAGATGTTTATGAGGATATTAAAGCGTATATCCACAATATCGCGCCCGATAAGGAGAATATCCTGAGGCTGCATAATGGCAAAAACAAGCTGTTTGAACAGTTCGGCCTCGAAAAACAGATTAAGTCACTCTTTGGGCGATCAGTAAGCCTGCCAAATGGGGGTTACCTGATTATCGAGCATACCGAAGCTTTGCACGTTATTGATGTAAACAGCGGTAATAAGTCCAACTCCGAGGAAGATCAGGAAGCTACTGCACTGAGCGTAAACCTCGAAGCTGCCAAAGAAATTGCCCGTCAGCTGCGCCTGCGCGATATGGGCGGAATTATCGTAGTCGATTTCATTGACATGAAGAAAGCGGAAAATAAACGCGTTCTTTTTGATACAATGCGCGACGAGATGAAAGGCGACCGGTCAAAATACACGGTTCTCCCTCTTTCCAAATTCGGCCTGCTCCAAATTACACGTCAGCGTGTGAGGCCGGAGATGAACATTGTTACCCGTGAAACCTGTCCTACTTGCGGCGGTACAGGTACAATTCAGGCAAGTATCCTCGTTTCAGATGTGATTGCCAATAACCTGGATTACATTCTTACAAAACAGAATGAGCGGGGCATAACGATCTCACTGCATCCATTCCTGCATTCTTATTTCACAAAAGGTTTGATGTCAGAGCAGATGAAATGGTTCTTCCATTATAAAACCTGGGTTAAACTGACCAAGGACAGCTCGTTGGGAGTGGTAGATTTCAAGTTCCACAACCGTTATGGAGAAGAAATTGAGATTGTGCCGGTAAACTAGGCTTTCGGCTTTCGGCTTTCGGCTTTCGGCAGTCAACTATTTCCCTTTCCAAATTGGTTCCCTTTTTTCTTTGAAGGCTAATACGCCCTCTTTTGCATCTTCACTTTGCAGCAGAATATCCAATTGTGCTTTGAGGAATGTATGCCGTTCATTTTCGGGTATATACTTCATCTGCTGAACTGCTGATATTCCTGCCCTGATTGCCAGTGGCGCATTCGCTGAGATCAGGTCAGCCAGCGCATTCACTGCAAAATCAATATCTGTTGCTTCCTTAATGTCAGTTATCAAGCCAAAGTCGCGCATTTCTACTGCTGTGTAGTTCCGGGCAGTTATCGCGAGTTCCAATGCTTTTCGTTCCGGGATAACCTTTGTTAAAGATGCCATAACCTGCATGGGCCAGATGCCCCGCTTTACTTCCGGTAAACTGAAATTTGCATTTGGCGTACTGATTACGAAAGCACAGCCACAGACAATCAGAAACCCGCCTGCCAACACAGCGCCTTCTACCTTGGCGATAGCAGGTTTGAGCAGCTCTTCAAATGCATCGCCCAGGCGCGCCTCGCCGCGGATCTTAGGTAATGTGTCATTTTTCAGATCGGCTGAGGGGTCGTGAAATGCATTCAGATCTGCGCCGGCGCAAAAAACCTTTCCTACTGCCTGAACAACCACGCATCTTACTTCCGGCTCATAATGCGCATAAGCAAGCGCATAAATGATCTCCTCCGCCATTGTCGGCGTGAAAGCGTTTCTCTTCTCAGGCCTGTTTAGCGTAATGGTAAAAATATGTCCGGTCAATGTAGCTGTGATGTACATAAACCGGACATTCTGGAAAGACCGTGTATCTTCTTCGGAGTAGAATTGCATTGCCGGACGTATTAGGTTAACCCCGGCAATTATAGCGATTTATTGGATCAGAACGCCTTCAAGCATTTTTATATACTGCGTGATACCCTCTCCGATCTCATGAATGTAAATGAACTCGTCGGCGCTGTGCGACCTGGCAGAGTGACCGGGGCCCATTTTAAGCGACGGACAGTCCAACAGAGCCTGGTCGGAAGTAGTAGGCGAACCATAGGTTTCCCGCCCTAGCTTCAAGCCTTCAAATACAATCGGATGATCAATAGGAATACTGGATGGACGCAACCGGATAGAACGCGGCACTACCTCAGACTGGATGTTTTGCTGGATTTCATCAATTATTTCCTCCAAAGTGTACTGATCTGTTACCCGCACATCCACTGTAAATACACAGGTATCAGGTACCACATTATGCTGCGTGCCTGCATTTATAATTGTCACTGACATTTTAATCGGACCGAGTGTTGGAGAAACCTTTGGGAATTGGTATCTGGTAATCCACTCTATATCCTTCAATGCTTTATAAATCGCATTATCACCCTCCTCCCGCGCTGCGTGACCTGACTTACCTTTTGCAGTGCAATCGAGAACCAGCAATCCTTTCTCTGCAACAGCCAGATGCATTTCAGTAGGTTCACCCACAATTGCAAACGAAATTTCCGGCAGCAGCGGCACTACAATCTCCAATCCTTCCTTCCCTGAAATTTCCTCCTCGGCAGTAGCAGCGATTATGATGTTATAAGCAAGGTTCTCACGATTATAAAAATAGCAAAACGACGCAATCAGGGAGACCAGACAACCACCGGCATCATTACTCCCCAACCCGAAAAGCTTATCGTCTTCCTCTATTGCCTGGAAAGGATCAAGTGTCCACGATTTGTTTGGCTTAACTGTATCGTGATGTGAGTTTAAGAGGATAGTAGGTTTATTCTGGTCAAAATGAAGGTTTTTTGCCCAGATATTATTTTTCAGCCTTTCAAATGGAATTCCCTTTTTATGAAAAAACTCTTCCAGCAAAAGTGCGGTACCCGCTTCCTCCCTGCTGAAAGAAGGTGTTTCAATCAAGCTTTTCAGAAGCGCGATTGCCTCGCTGGTCAATACCTGTATTCGTTCCGCCGTTTTTACCATCTTACCTGTCCATCCCCTTTAACAATCCATTTTTCTGTTACCAGCTTCTCCAATGCAAAGGGCCCCCGCGCGTGCAACTTCTGAGTGGATATACCAATCTCCGCGCCTAGCGCAAACACGCCCCCATCAGTGAAACGCGTGGACGCATTCGCATATACAGCCGCTGCGTCTACTTCTCTTAAAAACCTGTTTATAGCGTTTTCATCTTTCGAGATGATCGCTTCTGAGTGGCGCGACGAATGTGCACGAATATGATCCAATGCGGCATCCAGTCCATTTACCACCTTTACAGAACATTTATAATCCAGAAACTCGCGTCCAAAATCATCTTCTTTCGCCTTTTGCAAATAAGGATAATTGATTTCATCAAAAATTGAAAACGAAGTTTCGTCTGCAAATACCTCTACATTCCATTTGATAAACTCTTCCCTGAGTTTCGGCAGGAAGGCCTGAGCTACTTCCTGATCTACCAGAATAGTATCCAGCGAGTTGCAAACCGATGGGCGTGAAACCTTCGCATTGACTACAATGCTGGCAGCTTTATCCAGATCACCTGTTTTTTCAACATAAGTATGACAAACTCCGGCACCAGTCTCAATCGTAGGTACCAAAGAATTTTCTCTCACAAACTTGATCAGGCTTTCTGAGCCGCGCGGGATAATGATATCTACAAAACGTGTTGCAGTAAGCAGCTCGCTGACAAACTTCCGGTCAGTCGGCAGCAACAATACAGCCGCAGGATCAATGCCGAATTCAGCCAAGCTTTCGTGGATCAATCCTACCAGGAACAAATTCGAATAATGCGCCTCTTTACCACCTTTTAAAACACAGGCATTTCCGGAACGCAGACAAAGCGCCGCTACATCCAGCGTAACATTGGGGCGTGACTCGTAAATTACCCCGACCACACCCAGCGGAACTGCAATTTTCTGTAATAATAACCCCTGCTCAATGGTACGTTCCAGCAAAACAGCTCCGGCCGGATCAGGCAACACTGCTACATCACGCATACTTTGTGCCAGATCCTGAATGCGCTTTTCGGTCAGGAGCAATCTGTCCTTTTTCGGGTCAGCATCGTCCATAACTGCAAGATCCTTCTGGTTTTCAGCAATAATCTGCGGCGCATTTTCAACAACTCTTGCTGCAAGATCAAGCAGCATTTCTGACTTGCGCGCTGCATCCAGGTTACGCACCTGCGCTGATGCTTTTTGTGTTTCCTGTAATAGGGGTAAAATCGATTCCATTAAAGCAGTACGATATCATTGGCGTGAGCCACTTCAAAATTCATTGTTTTTAAATTATCCCTGATGGCGGCGGATGTTTCTCTCGCACGCGCCACCGCGATCATTTCTCCGGAAGGTGAGTAAATCTCAATGATCTCGCCGGATTCAAAATCTCCACTAACCTCCACTACGCCCACCGCAAGCAGACTTTTTCTTCTTAATAGTGCTTTTGAAGCTCCATCATCGATCTGCAGCCTGCCCGAAACAAGCCCGCCGCTGCCTAGCCACCGGTTTCTGGCCGAAAGGGTACTTTTGCCCGGCGTGATCAGGGTACCTGCATTTCCCTTTAATGCTTCCAGCAACTCGTCTTTTTTGTTCATTCCAAATATAACCACCCTGATCGCCATGCGTGCAGCGAGCTTGGCAAAGGTCAGCTTGGAGGCCATTCCGCCCAGACCAAGGAATGATTTATCTGTTTTTACAAACTTGAATACCTCATTTACATTGGCTACATCACGAATAATCTTCCCCTCCTCATCGAGCAAACCGCCAACAGACGTACAAAACATGAGTGACTGAGCTCCGAAACCGACTGCCAGCAAAGTGGCCAGCTCGTCATTGTCAGAAAATTTGAGTTCGCGGTCACTTACCACGTCATTTTCATTAACAATGGGGATGATATTGTTTTCCCAGAGCTCCTCGAACGTTTCTTTCAGCTGCAAAAACTTGTCGCGGTTTGCAAAATGCTGACGCTCACACAAGCTTTGAGCTATAAATATCTGATTTGGGGCAAAATAGCTTGCATACAAACCGACAAGCAGCGGATTACCGACAGAGGCGGCCGCTTTGCGCTGCGTCATCGTGCCTTTGTAGTTCTGAATATAGGCTTTCCCCGCTCCTACTGCTCCCGAAGAAACAATGATAATGCGGTACGCTGAATGGATCTCGGAAACCTGCCGTGCTATTTCAGAAATTTTGCCTGTATCCGGCTCTCCTGACGCAAGCGTGATCGACGCGGTTCCAAATTTGATAACAAGTATTGGTTTCGACACTTCTGGATTCAAAAAACAGCATCAATCCAATGTGAATGATGCCAGGTAAAGGATTTTGACCAAAATTAAATTATTTCTGAGGAAATGGCGCATTTAGTTTAGCTGCACTCCCGGCGTGAACGGGACACCATTGAACCGGACTTTCACTTTCAACGCTTTATGCAGCAGATCGAGGTATTCCTCTCGCGGGATCTCAATCGCCCCGTAACGAAGCACATTATCGTTGATGAACTGCGTGTCAAGCAACACGAATTTGTTGTGTTTCAAAATCTGGATCAGGTAGTGAAATGCCACTTTGGATGCATTGCTCTCTACCGTAAACATCGATTCTCCGAAAAATACACCATTGATCGAGACGCCATAAAGTCCCCCTACAAGCCTGTTTTCACGATAAGCTTCCACACTATGCGCGTAGCCGAAACGGTGCAGTTCGGTATAGCTGGCGATGATATCCTCTGAGATCCAGGTACCCGGTTCCTTTACCCTGGGTGCAGAGCATCCCCGCATTACTCCTTCGAAGTCTGTATTTACCCTGATCTCAAAATAATTCCTGTTCAATACAGGTCGGAGAGACCGGGAAGGTTTGTAGGTGTCGATCGGGATAATGGCCCTGGGGTTGGGCGAATACCAATAAATTGTCCCATCAGCTTCGGCCATTGGAAATATTCCGTTGATGTAACCGTTTAGAATATCGTCCGGGTTTAGAGCTGACATGAAGAGGTACTTGGGCTACTGTAATTGAAAACTTTCATTGAAACCGAACCATAAAAATATATCTTCTGTTTCTTTGGTGTGATAATTTTTTTTTCAAAATTTGCACCTTCTTAGACTCGCTTGAAAGTCAATGAATAACAACGGCACATATACTGTCCTTCATACTACGCCTTTCCGATTCAGGTCCCCGCGGACCGCATAATTATCTTTTACCTACGTGGTAAAATCTTTTACCCCCATTTTTCTTACAAGTTCTAAACGTCCCATCGTTTTAATCTGGGTGTAGTAATTATTGTTTTCGAATTTTTGTCAGAATCGCCATCAATGAAAAATACCGAAGTAGTGGGCAGTAAGTTCATCGTTCAGACTGCCAATGAAAATCACCTCAGTTTCGCCGAAGTAATTTGTGCTGAAATGGAGGAAAGCGCTAAAAAGCGTGGTACCGGTATAGCCAAACGTTCTCCGGTGTACATCATGGAAAAGATGGTGGAAGGTAAAGCGATTATCGCTACTACTGATACGGGCGAATGGGTTGGATTTTGTTATATAGAAACCTGGGAGCACGGAAAGTTTGTAGCTAACTCGGGATTGATCGTACACCCTGATTTCCGCAACAGCGGTATGGCAAAAGCGATCAAGATGAAAGCTTTCGAGCTGTCCCGTAAGAAGTATCCCGACGCCAAAATCATTGGTATAACGACCAGTTTGCCTGTAATGAAAATCAACTCGGACCTGGGTTACGAACCGGTTACATTCAGCGAGCTGCCTGCCGATGATGCATTCTGGAAAGGATGTGCGAGCTGCGTGAACTACGATGTACTTACGCGTACCGGCAGAAAACACTGCCTCTGCACCGGAATGATGTACGATCCGGTTGAAAAAGAGCCTGCTGCTCCCGTGAACAATGGCGTAGTGGTTGAAGAAAAGCATTCCTGGGATTTTCTGAAAGAGTCGAGTCTCTACGAGCGCTGGATGCGCATTAAGCAGCGCATTTTGCTGCGAAGGGAAGAACGTGCTAAAAAGAAAAACGCCGGGGCTGTGCTCGTACATTAGAGTAGCACATTCATTTACAGATTTTATATATCTTTTAAATACCTCGCCCGGCAGCTTTAACAAGCCCGATGCGAGGTATTTTTTTGTTTACTTTGTACCTCTATTCAAGAATCCAGTCAGATTAAGTTCAATATAATGTCACAACCGAAAGTAGTATTAGCATTCAGCGGAGGATTAGATACCTCTTTTTGTGTAAAGTATTTAGCCGAAGACAAAGGCTACGAGGTCCATTCAGTATTGGTGGATACCGGTGGTTTTTCGGACGAAGAACTCAAAACCATTGAGGCAAATGCCTATTCCCTGGGTGTGAAAAAGCACGCGACCATTTCGAAAACCAGTGAGTATTATAATGATTGCATTAAGTACCTCATTTACGGTAACGTTCTGAAAAACAATACCTATCCGCTTTCTGTAAGTGCAGAGCGTGTATTTCAGGCGGTAGCAGTAGCGGAATATGCCAAGGAAATCGGTGCCAATGCGATTGCACACGGAAGTACAGGCGCAGGAAATGATCAGGTTCGTTTCGATATGGCTTTCAGGATTATTATTCCTGACGCAGAAATCATCACGCCGATCCGCGATCTGAAACTTTCGCGTGAAGCTGAAATTGAATATCTGACTAATAAAGGAGTGGGCCGCGAGTGGGCAAAAGCTGCTTATAGTATTAATAAAGGACTTTGGGGAACTTCGGTAGGCGGAAAAGAAACGCTTACTTCTGAAAAATACCTCCCAGAGTCCGCCTGGCCAACCCAAATTTCAAAAACAGAACCTGAGAGCATTACGCTTGAATTTGTAAAGGGAGAATTAAAGGGGGTCGCCGGCGAAAGTTTTGAAAATCCGGTGGAGGCGATTCAGAAGCTTGCAGCAATTGCGCAGTCTTTTGGCATTGGTCGTGATATTCACGTAGGTGACACGATTATCGGTATCAAAGGCCGCGTTGGCTTTGAAGCTGCGGCGCCATTGATCATTATCAAAGCCCACCATACTTTGGAAAAACACGTGCTGAGCGAGCAGCAGCTGTACTGGAAAGAACAATTGTCTAACTGGTACGGAAGCTTGCTGCATAAAGGACAGTTTGTAGAGCCGGTTATGCGGAATATCGAGACTTTCCTGACAGATACGCAATCTCACGTTACCGGCAAAGTGCACGTTTACCTGGCACCTTACCGCTTCCATGTGGAAGGTATTGAATCTCCATTCGACTTAATGTCATCAAAATTCGGCAGCTATGGTGAAATGAACAATGCATGGACCGGCGACGACGTACGCGGCTTCTCGAAAGTAGCCTCGAACCAGGTGATGATTTATCAGAAGGTTAGTGAGTCGACTGAGTAGCTGTTTTGAGTTCCTAAGTTTAGAGTTCATGAGTTTAGAGTTCATGAGTTTAGAGTTTATGAGTCAAGAATCTATGAGTTTGGTTTTTTAAAATTCGTGATTGATACACATGCAGAACTATCAGGAGCTTAAAGTTTGGCAGAAGGCACATAAAATGGTCTTGGATATTTATAAGATCACTGATGGGTTTCCTAAAACTGAAACCTTCGGGCTCGTCTCACAAATTAGAAGATCAGGAATTTCTGTAGCAGCGAATTTGGCTGAGGGTTGTGGTAAGAATAAGACACCTGACATTGCCAACTATTTTCAGATGTCACTTGGATCGTTGCACGAGACAGAATATTACATGCTTTTATCCAAAGATTTGCAATACATAACTTTTCAAACTTTCGAAGAAAAGAACAGTGATTTAAAAGAAATTAAAGCAATGATAGTCTCTTTGATCAAAACGGTCAGATCAGCTAGAAACACAATATCATGAATTCAGATACTCATAAACTCATAAACTCCGAACTTGTAAACTCCATCAATATCGGAATAATAGGCGCGGCGGGCTACACAGGCGGGGAACTGATTCGAATTTTAGTCAACCACCCGAATGTGAATATCGCCTTCGCGCATAGTAAAAGCCAGGCAGGAAAACCGGTACATGCTACGCATACGGATTTGCTGGGAGATACAGACCTGGTATTTTCAGGTGAGGATACGCAGGAACTTTTGAATCAGCCGGAGCTGAATGCCATTTTTCTTTGTTCGGGCCACGGTGAATCGAAGAAATTCCTGGATGCACATGCTCTGTCAGAAACACTGAAAGTGATCGACCTGAGCACCGATTTCCGAAACGAGTCAGAAGGGTTTGTCTACGGTCTACCGGAACTTCAGAGAGGCGCTATAATTGGTGCAAACAGAATTGCAAACCCCGGTTGTTTTGCCACCAGCATTGAACTGGCTATTTTACCACTGGCCAGTGCAGGCTTGATAAAAGATGCAGTGCATGTGAGCGCAATAACCGGCAGCACCGGTGCAGGCCAGGCTTTGAGCGCGACTACGCATTTTACGTGGAGAAACAACAATATGTCTATCTACAAAGCTTTTACGCACCAGCATTTGACCGAAATAAAAATGAGTATCGGCAAGTTGCAGGCGGGCTTTTCGGAAGCTGTCAACTTTGTTCCTTACCGCGGTGATTTTACAAGAGGTATCATGGCAAATGTATATACGCCTTTTGACGGGAGTCTCGAAGAAGCAAATGCGATTTACAAAAGCTATTACGAATCACATCCGTTTACGCACGTCAGCGATGTACCGATAGATTTGAAACAGGTTGTTAATACAAACAAATGCCTTGTCCACCTGGAAGTACACGACGGACAATTGCTGATTTCGAGCATCATTGATAACCTGACCAAAGGTGCGTCCGGACAAGCAGTCCAGAATATGAACATTGCTTTCGGCTTACCTGAAAAAGCGGGATTGAAATTGAAAGCGCCGGCATTTTAGCGCATTTTCTTATTTTTGTAATGGATCAGACGCTTTTATAAGAGCTAGCCTTATGAACGATTTACTTCAAACATTTGATCAGTTGAATGAGCCGCATCGAAGGCTGTTACTCGCTTATGCGGACATACTTTTGATTCAGCAGAAAGTGCGTAAACACGACAGTGACCTATCTGAATGGAAGAAGAAAATCAAGAGTGTGTCTACGTGGAGCGACGATGACATTGCTGTGATTACAGAAAACTCTAAAAGTGTCAACAATTGGAAAATTCCGGAATGGTAATCGACACTTTCATATTCATCGAATTTCTCAGGAAATCTGATAAGTCAAAGACCATTTTGGCGTCGTTACCAAACGACGCTTCTTTATTTGTATCTGCTGTAACTGTTTACGAGTTGATGATGGGAGCTACAAACGATGACAAGAAAAATGACGTCAGAATTCTCCTTGACGGAATTCCCGTTTTACCGTTTAATGAAGAAGTTTCTGTAAATGCCGCCGAAATCTATCACAACCTTCGAAGGCGAAACTTAATGATAGAATTCCGGGATATATTTATAGCAGCTTCTGCCATTACCTTTCATTTGCCTGTTAAAACGTTAAACCAAGGGCATTTTCAGCGAATTGAAAACCTGATACTTGCCTGATCATACTAATCCAGAATGTCACATTTATTTGATGTTTACCCTATTTACGATATAGAGCCTGTAAAGGCGGCGGGGAGTTATTTATGGGATTCGAACGGTACAAAGTACCTGGATCTTTACGGCGGACACGCGGTGATTTCAGTCGGTCACTGCCACCCCGAATATGTTGAAAAGCTTACTACGCAACTGGGTGCAATCAGTTTCTATTCCAATTCTGTAAAAATCTCATTGCAGGAAGAGCTGGCAGAGAAGCTGGGTGAATTGTCCGGCTATCCCGACTACAAACTCTTTCTCTGCAACTCAGGCGCCGAGGCCAATGAGAATGCATTGAAACTTGCGTCTTTTCACAATGGAAGGACGAAAGTGATCTCTTTTACCAAATCATTCCACGGCCGCACAGCCGGAGCAGTGGCCGCTACCGACAACCCTTCGATCGTAGCACCGATCAACTACAAAGAACACGTTACCTTTCTGCCTTTCAACGATGTTCAGGCAGCGAGTGAGGGAATCACGGAAGAAGTTTGCGCCGTAATCGTGGAAGGGATCCAGGGGGTCGGGGGTATCAACGTATGTACTGACGAATTCCTCCAGACACTCAGACGCAAATGCGACGAAACCGGTGCAGTGCTGATTGTCGACAGCGTACAATGCGGGTACGGAAGAACCGGCAAGTTCTTTTCACACCAATTCAGCGGCATTGATCCCGATATCATTTCGATGGCCAAAGGAATGGGCAACGGATTTCCAATCGGAGGTATTCTGATCTCTCCAAAGTTCAAGGCGAGCTATGGACTGCTGGGTACCACATTCGGCGGAAACCACCTGGCGTGCGCAGCCGGGGTTGCTGTGCTCGATATAATGAAAAAAGAAAACCTGATCGAAAACGCAGCTGAAATCGGAGCGTACCTTTTTGAAGGAATCAAGGAAATCGGAGGTTATAAAGAATTAAGAGGACGTGGATTAATGATCGGAATAGAATATGATTTCCCTGTAAAAGACCTGCGCAACAAGCTGCTCTTTGAACATAAGATGTTTACCGGAGTGGCAGGCGCAAATACAATCCGCCTGCTACCTTCGCTTGCATTGGGCAAAGAGGAAGCAGATCTTTTCCTTGAAGCTTTAAAGAAAGAAGTCGCTGTTACAAGCATTTAATATAATCTATCCAAAACCGGCCTTGCCGCAGTATCTAATTTTGTCAGAATACTAAACTGAATGAACCACTTCCTTTCCATTAACGACGTCACAGATCTCAGCCAGCTGATTAGCAGCGGCATTTCCGCCAAACGGAATCCATTCGGGGATATTGAATTGGGGAAAAACAAAACAATCGGATTGTTGTTTTTCAATTCCAGTCTCAGGACAAGGATAAGTACCCAGAAAGCGGCTCAAAATCTTGGCCTGAACGTGATTACCATGAATGTGGGACAAGATGGATGGGGCCTCGAAATGGAGGAGGGTGTGATCATGAATGGAGACAAAGCCGAGCACGTGAAAGAAGCGGCTGCCGTTATCGGAAGTTATTGCGACATTATCGGGATCCGCTCATTCGCAGGTTTGCAGGATCGGGAAAAGGATTACTCGGAGCAGGTGTTCCAGCAGTTTAAGAAATATGCAGAGGTTCCGATCGTGAATCTGGAATCAGCGACACGCCACCCTTTGCAGTCGCTCGCAGATTGCATTACAATCGAAGAATTTAAGATCAAGCAGCGCCCGAAAGTAGTGCTAACCTGGCTTCCCCATTTCAAGGCATTGCCGCAGGCTGTGGCCAATTCTTTTTGTGAATGGATGAATCCGATGGATGTAGAGCTCGTAATCACACACCCGGAAGGTTATGATCTGGCACCCGAATTTGTTGGAAAAGGTCAGGTGATCTACGACCAGAATAAGGCACTGGAAGGTGCAGATTTCGTTTACGGAAAAAACTGGTCGTCTTACCAGCACTACGGACAGGTACTTACCGACGATCCTTCGTGGATGATCACCGAAGCAAAAATGGCGCTGACAGATAATGGTAAGTTCATGCATTGCCTTCCATTGCGCAGGAATATGAAGGTAGCCGATGAGGTACTCGACGGGCCAAGATCTCTCGTAATCGAAGAAGCTGCAAACCGTGAATGGTCGGCGCAGGCTGTACTACGGGAGATTTTACTCGGGATGCAGTGATTAAAACAGAAAACACGAACTTTTAAAACTCCGGAATCATTTTAAACAGATAGTCCGGACTTTGATAAAAACAATAATGCATACTGACACTTTGGCCCAGCCAATTCCTTCTAGTAATAATAAGACCATTGGCAAAACTGGTGTTTTGATCGTCAATCTCGGCACGCCAGACAGCCCGTCGGTGCCGGATGTACGCAAGTACCTCCGCGAATTCCTGATGGATGAGCGGGTCATTGATATTCCTTATATAAACAGGTGGTTTCTGATCAACCTGATCATCGCGCCATTCAGAGCACCTAAATCAGCCAAAGTTTATAAACAACTGTGGCGGCCCGATGGATCTCCATTGAAAATATACGGTTATTCCGTTAAAGAGAAGTTGCAAACTGCATTGGGCAGCGATTACGTGGTGGAGCTGGCAATGCGCTATCAAAGCCCGAGCATTGAAGGTGCATTGAAAAACCTGCGTGAACAGTGCCTTTCTGAAATTATAGTAGTTCCATTTTTCCCACAATACGCTTCTGCGTCGACTGGCTCGGTTTATAAAGAAGTAATGCGTGTAGTGCAGGATTGGGAGGTTTTGCCGGAAATACGTTTTATTAACCGTTTCCTGGATCATCCCAAGTTCATTCAGGCATTTGCCGATTTAGGTAAAAAATACATGGCACAGCGAAACTATGATCATTTCGTATTCAGCTACCACGGTTTACCTGAGCGCCAGATTACCAAAGGCGATGTAACCAACAGCTTTTGCCAGTTTGGCAGCTGCTGCGATAAGCTTGACCATAGAAATCAGCATTGCTACCGGGCGCAGAGTTTTGAAACAACCAGGCTACTTGTAAAAGCAATGGGAATACCGGAAGGAAAATATACGACCTGCTTCCAGTCCCGACTTGGCAAAACGCCCTGGATCAAGCCTTACACAGATGAAGTGATCCCGGAACTAACCAAAAAAGGGGTAAAGAACGTACTTGCATTCTCTCCTTCTTTCGTGGCCGATTGTTTGGAAACAACCATTGAGGTAGGCGAAGAGTACAAAGAGTTGTTTGAGAAAGAAGGCGGACAGCATTGGCAATTGGTTGAAAGTCTCAACGACAGCGATAGCTGGATTGAGACGCTCGAAGACTTAATTACCAATAAAAGAAGTTAATCAGAGGCTTACAGCCTCTTTTTTGTATAGATCCGCCAGTGTATTGACCGCATAATCGATTTCCGCTTCGGTGTTGTATTTGCCGAATGAAAAACGAACATTGGCGCGATCGGGATCGATCTGAAGTTCATTCAATACATGTGAACCAATGTCTGTCCCGCTTGAACATGCGCTGCCGCCTGAAACTGCAATCCCGGCAATATCCAGATTAAACAGCAACATATCGCTGATATCGGAGGGTGGCAAGCTTACACTCAGTACAGTGTACAAGCTGTTACCAAGATCAGCAGAGTTTCCATTGAACGATACGCCATCGATTTTACTTCTCAGGTTCTCGATCATTCTTGATTTCAAACCTTCAATATGCTGACGGTGCGCGTCCATATCGCGATAAGCAATTTCCAATGCTTTCGCCAGACCTACAATACCGTAAATGTTCTCGGTACCGCCGCGCATATTACGCTCCTGTGCGCCTCCGTGGACAAACGGTGCGATTTTAATGCCCGGACGTACATACAAAAACCCTACTCCTTTCGGACCATTGAATTTATGCGCCGCACCGACAATGAAGTTGGCTTTTAATTTTTGTAGATCATGCGGGAAGTGACCCATTGTTTGTACGGTGTCACTGTGGAAAACTGCATTGTATTTCTCGCAGATATCTCCTGTTGCTTCCAGATCCAGTAAGTTCCCGATCTCATTGTTGCCGTGCATTAATGAAACAAGCGAACGGCTGTTGGTAGCGAGCAGCGTTTCCAGATGTTCCAGATCCACTTCGCCTTTTTCATTCAGATTGACATAGCTCAGCTTGATCGTGCCAGCTTTGCTCAGGTGTTCGAGGGTATGTAAAACAGCATGGTGCTCGATCCGGGAAGTAACCGCGTGTTTCAGGCCCAGTGTTTCTATGCTGCCGCGGATCGCTGTATTATCCGCTTCTGTTCCGCCGGAAGTAAAAAATATTTCAGCCGGAGCTGCATTCAGGATACCCGCTATGCTTTTTCGTGCACGCTCTATTGATGAGCGAACAGCTCTTCCGTATGAATGAATGGAAGAGGGGTTACCAAACTGCTCCGTCATTAATGGAAGCATCACTTCCAATACTTCCGGGTCAAGCTGGGTAGTAGCGGCGTTATCCAGATAAGCTTTCATATTACTCTTGTTATTACTTCTGACTCATTGTTTCGGCTCGGAAATAATTTCCTTGATATCCGAAATGATCTTGTTTGCCAGGTTAATCGCCGTAGTCTGCGTTTCCGACTCGGAATAGATCCTGATTATGGGTTCGGTGTTTGACTTTCTTAAATGAACCCATTCTTTATTGAATTCGATCCGTACGCCGTCAATTGTGTTAAGCGGCTGCTTGGAATAGCGGTTCTGAATGCGGCTTAGAATATTATCAACATCAATGTCCGCCGTCAACTCAATCTTATTTTTTGAAATATAGTAATTCGGGTAAGACCTGCGCAGCACTGATGCAGTTTTGCCGAATTTGGCCAAATGCGTCAGGAACAGGGCGATACCAACCAGCGCGTCGCGACCGTAGTGGCTCTCCGGATAAATCACCCCTCCATTTCCTTCCCCACCGATGATCGCATGGTTGGCTTTCATCATATTGACCACATTCACTTCTCCTACTGCAGAAGCAAAATATTCGCCGCCAGCTTTGACAGTCACGTCGCGCAATGCAGCTGTGGAGGATAAATTGGAAACGGTGTTACCGGGTGTATTTTTCAACACATAATCAGCGACAGCTACCAGGGTATATTCTTCGCCGAACGGAGTGCCGTCTTCGCACATGAGCGCCAGCCTGTCCACATCCGGGTCAACTACTATTCCCAGGTTGTATGCACCATCGTTGAGCTCTTTGCTGATTTCACGCAAATGTTCCGGCAGCGGCTCGGGATTATGGGCAAAGTTGCCCGTCGGCTCGCAGTTGAGTTTTTTGATGTTCTTGGGATCAACTCCCAGCGCTTCCAAAAGCATCGGAACAACGATCCCGCCGGTAGAGTTAACCGCATCCACCACGATCTTGAAATTCGCATTCCTGATCGCTTCCACATCTACCAATGACAATGCAAGTACCTGATCAATATGCTTTTGCAGATAAGTATCGTCTGACTCGTAGCTGCCCAGCTTTTTCACATCGACAAATGCAAAATCTTCCTGCTCGGCAATGCGCAAAACCTCTGCTCCTTCCGCTTCGGATATAAATTCTCCGTCGTGGTTCAACAGCTTCAATGCATTCCATTGAATGGGATTATGGCTGGCTGTCAGAATGATTCCACCTGCCGCATTTTCATTGGTAACAGCAATCTCGACAGTTGGCGTAGTAGAAAGGCCCAGGTCCACAACATGAAGACCTACTCCCTGCAATGTACCTGCCACAAGCCGACTAACCATTTCACCGGAAAGTCGCGCATCCCTGCCAATAATAACTTTTGAATTCTGTGGATCCGATCGCCTCAGCCAGGTTCCGTATGCAGCTGCAAATTTCACTACATCAATCGGAGTCAGTGCCTCCCCGGATTTTCCACCCACAATACCTCTGATTCCGGAGATAGATTTAATTAACGTCACGTTCTGGTGTATCTCTTTTGTTTGCTGTAAAAATACTAAATTTCCCTCTCAGCCCTTAGATTTTTCTACAACTAATAGCGTGTCTGAGTTTCCGGATGCTGACGTATACCCGTAAAAATCGCTTCCATTTGCGTCAGTTCTTTGCCACTTCTCCCATTTTTGTAAAGACCGGATCCATCCATTGCAGCGGCAGCTTTTGTACCGAATTGCTTAGCAATGCACTCCATTGTTTGCCCACATAATCCAGATCGTCCTTCTCAAAACGATGCTCAACAATCTCAAAAGAGTCTTTTGTATACATTACCACATCAATGGGATAATCCACGTCATTGGAGCTGACCCGCGTTGAATCAAAAGATAGGAACCCGATTTTTAATGCATCGTGCATGCTCGAATCGAATTTCAGGCTACGGTACAACAGTGGCTTTCCATAACCCGAATTTCCGATAATAATAAAAGGAGAACCGTCGCCCACTTCCACCCAATTGCCTTCGGGATACAGGAGAAAAAGTTTATGCTCGGAGTCATTTTCGAGCTGGCCGCCGATAATGGCGAAGAGATTAAAAGATAACCCGGCCGCATTCAGAGCCGACCGGTCCTCGTCCGCAACGCGCCTGACCTGCTCCCCCAATGCATTTACCGCCTTGTAGAGCTTGTTGAACGAAGAGTCACGTTCTTCCAGCACTTCCTTGAAATAGGTGATCGCTTTGTCACGGACAGACCGAAGGCCCGATGTCATCACGAATATCGAATGCTTGCTGGATTGGTAAACGGAAACTTTCTTGTTGGTGGAAACCTCCGTTCCGGATGTAAGGCGCGTATCAGCAATGGCGACCAGGCCGGATGCTACTTTGATACCAAGGCAATATGTCATGTCTTTGCGGCTCTCTCTGATAAAAAGTGGGTCGCTAAGTTATGAAAGTTTTGCACTCAGTTCATCCACTGGGTTTTAAATTGACCGAAGCTCTGGCCCATCGTTTGGCTTTGTGACTGACTTTGTGACTGCCCCTTATCCAGTCCGAAATACATATCAAAAATAGCGCTGTCGATCTCGTTATTTTTGGTCTGAAATGTATCCAGGTACTCGTGCAGGCCGGTTTTGAAAATCTCCTCCACATCTGTGAATTCCAGCTCTGCGCGGATTTTACTTAATGCACGCTCAGCGGGATTGGTGTGGCCTCTTTCCGGAATGGAGCCCGCAATCGCATAAAGCGAAAGCTCCGCCTGGCGCACGCAGTAGGCGATAGACCGGGGAAATAGCTTATCAAGGATCAGAAAAGCTACAATGTTCATGGAAGTAAGCGCACGGTGCGTCTGACGGTACATATTGTAAGCACTTACCGATTTCAGCACCGCAGTCCAGAGCATCAGGTCGAGTGTGGAACCCGAAGTTCCGGAGTCCTGCTGCAGGGTAAAGTACTTCACATCAAGAAACCGCGAGCATTTGTCGCCGCGCTCAATGTGACGACCAAGGCGCCCAAAATGCCAGGCCTCATTCCGCGTAATGGAAGTATCCACCACGCCGTGGAACAGCTGGCAGCTTTTGCGGATATCCGTGAAATAGGATTGCATATGGTCCATATTCCGAAAATGGTCCGGCGATGTTTCACGAATAGACAGGTAAAATGTATTGATACTCTCCCACATTTCCTTTGATATCGTCTCGCGGATCGTACGTGCATTCTCGCGGGCTTCGTACAGACAGCTGATAATGGAGTTGGGATTGCGCTTGTCGAAAGTCATGAAGTGGATTACATCCTCTTTCGTAGGCTTATCGTAGTATTTATAAAAAAGGTAATGGTCGGCAGTTGCGATCAGGAGCGGCTCCCATTGTTCATCTACATCGGGCGGCAAATCCAGGGCGAGATTGAAGTTAACTCCTACAAAGCGTGCATAATTTTCAACCCGCTCCATATAACGGTTCATCCAGTAAATTGAATTCGCAACTCGGCTTAGCATAAATGGTAAGTATTGTCTCTAAAATTGATAATCAGAATATTCGTTAAGCAGTTCTACCAAAATACCTAATAAAATTTTGCATATACAAGATTATGCGAAAAGTAATAAAGTATCACGAAAGATTCTCATTTTGTAAAAATGCAAGCACTGACTTGGAATATTCCCGAAACATTTAAATTTTGTAAAATATCATATCATAACCTAAAACCGGAGTAAACGTGTCGAAAAAAGAACAGTTAACTGCTGCAATCCAGAAATCATACCAGACTGACAAACCTGTTATCCACCTGGGCTCTGCCATTCTGGACGGTGAGATCATCAGTGAGGCCAAGGTAAGTCTCCCGCTGCGTATGATGAACCGCCACGGGCTGGTCGCAGGAGCTACCGGATCCGGTAAAACACGCACATTACAGGTCTTCGCCGAACAGCTCTCAGCAGCAGGCGTACCCGTTTTTATGTCAGATATCAAAGGTGATCTTTCAGGAATAGCCCAGCCGGGAAAGTCCAATGCAGCACTTGAAGAACGTTCGCAAGTCCTTGGCAATGTGTTTACACCAAAAGGTTATCCGGTTGAACTATATTCCCTGAGCGGTAAAAAAGGCGCACAAATGCGAGCTACCATTCTCGAATTCGGGCCAATTTTATTATCCAAAATATTCGAACTGAACGATACGCAATCCGGCGTGCTGGCTATCCTTTTCAAATATGCCGACGACAAGGATCTCCCAATGGTCGATCTGAATGATTTAAAGAAAGTCCTCAATTATTTATCGGAAGGGCCGGGTGCCGCGGAGATCAAAGGTGACTATGGAAGCATTTCCAGCTCTACTGCCGGCACTATTCTCCGTAAGATCGTTGCACTGGAGCAGCAGGGCGTTGGCAGTATTTTTGGTGAAAGATCATTCGATATCAGCGACCTCATTGATCGCGTAGACGGACAGGGAATTATCAGCCTGCTTAATATCTCCGACGTGCAGGATAAGCCGGCATTGTTCTCCACATTCATGCTGAGCCTTTTGGCTGAACTTTACCAGAAGCTGCCCGAAGCAGGAGACCTCGACAAACCGAAGCTCGTGTTTTTCCTCGATGAAGCGCATTTACTGTTCAAAGATGCACCAAAGGCATTTCTCGACCAGATAGAGCAGGTGATCAGGCTGATACGCTCCAAAGGCGTGGGTGTATTCTTTTGTACGCAAATGGCGCAGGATGTTCCGGTTTCGGTATTATCTCAGCTTGGTAATCGTGTTCAGCACGTGTTGCGAGCATTCACGCCGCAGGATGCAGATGCATTGAAACAAACCGTAAAAACATATCCCAAGTCAAGCTTTTACGAGATTGACCAGGTACTTACAACGCTTGGGATCGGACAGGCATTGATCACGGTTTTGAATGAAAAAGGTATCCCGACCGAGGTAGCTGCAACGCACCTGCTTCCGCCCACTTCGGTAATGGGACCAATGGTACAGGCGGATTACGACCAGCACGTGCAGCAATCCAGTCTTTACCAGAAATACAAAGATCCTTTGGATCCGGAAAGTGCTTATGAAATGCTGACAAAGCGGATGGAAGCACACGCCAAAGCAGAAGAAGAGACCAAACAGGAAGTAACCGAGGTCAAAAAACAGAAGGAGGAAAAAGGAATGCTTTCCGAAGCACTGAATTCTCCTTTGGCAAAGCAAATCGGCCGGGAGGTTGTCAGAGGCGTTTTTGGAATGTTATTTGGTAAAACGACTCGGTCACGTACCACGAAGAAAAGCGGCGGATTTTTCGGGTTCTAAATTACTTTTTGACTTTCCAGCCCACCACGCAACGATGCCCGGCTAGTTGATCCATATTATTCTGGACATCTAGCCGGGTTTTTGCATTATCCAATGCATCCCGGTAAATCCCGCGAAGCTCTTTACGCTTGATTGCTTCCAGAAAGCGCCGTGCATCTTCTTCATTTTCCAAAAGCAGCTCGGGAACGGGAGTTGGTTTATCATCCTCCCCTTTGGCCACCATCGTCACATACGAGGTATTGGTGTGCCTGACCGTACGGTTCCTCACATTCTCAGCAATGACGCGTATACCGATCACCAGCGAAGTCCGTCCCACGTAATTGACAGATGCGTGCAGCGACACAAGATCGCCAACTTCGACGGGCTGCAAAAAGTCAACTCCGTCCACGGACACTGTCACACAATAGGTACCTGCATGCCGGGATGCGCACGCGTACGCCACTTTGTCGATGAGCGATAATAGGATCCCGCCGTGGATCTTACCACCAAAGTTGGCATAAGCCGGGATCATCAATTCTGTCAGAGTGGTTTGTGAAAATCTCACCGAGCGCGGTTCCATATATAATCTGCTTATTTCAAAAATATCGTTTTTCCAGTCTTAGCAGCTTCTTCGGCTGTTTCAAGAATCTCAACCACTGTCACATTCACTGGCAATCCGTACATATCATTTTGTTCCAATGTAAGTTTACCGGTTACTACATCTGCCAGCACAGAAAACGGGTCTGTAAAAGGAGCTGGGCGCGGATCGAGCTTGATTGTTTCTTCCGGCGTCTTTTCCTGTAAACGCTGCCGCACTACCGTCGGATTTACAGCCACTGCATAGCCTTTATTTCCAAAAACTTCCATGTCTTTGCGCGCAAACGACCAGTTCCACGAACCCTGAATAATGCATTGCGCCTTGGGATATTGCAGAATAATGGAGGCTTCATCGTCAACATTCTTGTAAATCTCGGGCTTGTTCTGGTGAGTTACGGCGGTAACCGAAACAGGTCGCTGGCCTTTCAGGAGCCAGGTCATCAGATTGGCGCCATAGCAGCCGAAGTCCACCAATGCCCCCGCGCCGTTTTTCGCAGGATCGGTAAGTATCTCTAAAAACTCTTTGCTTACACCGATTTCTTTCGGCCCCTGGTGCCCGTCGTTAACCATTACTTTCCTGATCTCGCCCAGCTTGCCTTGTTCCACCAGCTCTTTCACATATTGATTGCTTGCATACCAGGAAGTTTCAAAATTGGTCAGCACCTGAATGTTGTTCTTCTCTGCGAGCCGCTGGATTTCTTTGGCGTCGGCAAATGTAGTAGCCAGGGGTTTTTCAACCATCACGTGGATCTTCCTCGGCGCACAGGCTTTGACAACCATAATATGCTCACTGATTGCCCCGAATGCAGATACTGCCTGTGGCTTTGTTTCATCCAGCATTTTGTTGAGGTCGGAGTAGAAGAGCTTCTTATCGAGTTTATATCGCTCAGAAAACTCCTTCACCAGCTCCGGATTTGTTTCATAAATGCCGACCAGCTCAATATCGGTTTTATTAGCTCTGTTGAAAACCCAGCCCACGTGTCCGTGTGTAAGTCCGGCTACCGCCAGCTTCACCGGCGATTGTGCAATTGTTTGTACGCTGATCATACCTAAAATCAACAGGAGAAATGCTTTCATAGTCAAGGTGTTTAAGACATTTTATCAATAATATCTTTAATTACTTCCTGCAAATAGGCTCCATTGTATGGACCGTACCAGCTCATTGTTTTGGTTTCATACAAATCCCTATCGAAGTACTTATCGTGGGTAATATAGCCAATATAACCGCCATTAAAGCTGGTAACAAGCAGGTTAAGCCCCTTTGACTTCGCATATGCATCCAATTCCGCGACCAGCTCACCCGAAAAATCGCAGGGCATTCCCACCATCAGCATATTGCCGACGCGCAGTGCTTTTACAAAAACCGGATACTCACCAAATGCTTTCTTAAAAGCCCAGGATCTTAAAACCAAACCCATTGTTAACCGCGGACTAGGATCACGGAGTGGCAAAGGGAGGGTTAACGAGCGGATCACATTTTCTTTGCTGGGTTCCTTCGAAGTAGCTGGTGATAACAATGCATTCTGTACACCAAACGCCTGATTTTTAACCTCATCAAAATCATCGGTTCCTTTCTCGATCGGAGCCATACTGCCTACTGCGCCTGCCATATACATGGCGAAGTTATATCTTCCGTTTTCCAGCGAGTCAACCAACATACCGGGATAGTCGCGGGAAAGGATGATCGTTTTGGAATTTAAAACCGTGGAATGCGCGCCAAAAGAGCTCAGAATAGCTTTTTTGCCTGTTTTGGTCACAAACGCCGCTGAGCGGATTTCAGGATCCACCCCGCCTTCCTCCCCTACCAGGCGATTTCTGATATCCAGTGTGTCCACAGATTCGAGGTAAGTCAGTGCAACGGGTTCCACATTGGCTTTTGCTTGCGTAATGGCGGTATAAAATGCGTCTGCAAGCCGGTCCACAATAGCGGGATCGTATTTTCCGGAGAAAAACAAGGAAGAAACGCCGGTACCCCAGCCGCCTACACTGTTATGAGTATGCGTAGCCCCGAAGTAAACCTGATCAAATGGAATCTCTTTTTCTGTCAGCCTGGCTTGCAGGATTTTAGTGACCGTCGGCGGAATGATAAGCAGGTCAGCGGAGACGATCGCCGCTTTTGTTTTTCCATTATCAATTACAATGGCGCGTACATATACGGAGTCGTGAACAGCAGTGTATAAACGGCCTTTTCTGTTACCATAGCCGGCAGTCGGTGTGGGAGAAGCGGGCGTAATATTGACTTTCGCCCAGCCTGCCTTCAATTCGCCGGGAGAATCCGGTTTGATGGGTTCAACCTTCCCTATTATTTCCTTCCATTGCCTGTAATAAGGCATTTCCTTGTAGGGCGTTTTGTCCATTGTCGTGACAAGCACCGCCAGGATCAATATCAAAATCAAAACGATTGAACCGATGATCCGCAGCAGAATCCTAAGAAATCTCATGGAAGGGCATTTTTGAAGATTTAAACCGACCAAATATAAAAGGAAAACACCCCTCTGATATCCTCATACAACAAAAAACCCGTCAGCTGAGCCGGCGGGATGTATGCTGTAACTGCGAATTAGATCAGGATTGCTTAACCAGCTGAATATTCGCGATGAGTTTTACGTCTTCACCAATCACAAGTCCGCCGGAATCGGTCAGCTGCATGTAATTCAGACCAAATTCCTGTCTGCTCAACCTGCCTTCGACTTCGAACCCGATTCTAATATTTCCATCGGCATCTCTTTCGGAGCCGCCGTATTCTGCGTCCAGCTCAATGGGTTTGGTGATACCTTTTAGGGTAAGCAGACCGGAAAGCTTGTAGTTGTCACCTTTGACTTTATGAAAATAATTGGATTGAAAAGTAATGTGCGGGAATTGCTCAGCGTCAAAGAAATCTGCTGACCTTAAATGCTTGTCGCGGGCTTCTATATTGGTATCAATACTGCTTACATCGAGAGAGAAGTGGATTTCTGCATCTTCGAAATTGCTAAGGTCGGAAGTAGCGCCGCCTTCGAAGTTATTGAATGAGCCTGTAATCGTTGAAATAACGAGGTGTTTGATTTTGAACTGAACCTCAGAATGTGCGGGGTCTACGATCCATTTTGTAACTGCCATAGGTAATGAAAATTTAAATACTACATACTGCGACGAACACCAAAAATAGCATTCCAGCTAAGAAACGTGTATTAACATGTTTTAATTCAGAACGCATATAGAGTTTACAAGAAGATAAACGGCACGTGATTTATACATCATACCTTATCATTATATTTACTAAACATAAATCCGCGCCACATGAAAATGCAGGGAAGAAGCGTATTCACGTACGATGTATACGCTCCCACTACCGTGACCACGATGCTCCGGCCTCGTCGTCAGGAAGGTCAATCTATTATCCAGGAAGGCTTTAATATCGAACCCGCGGTACCTTTTTCAGAATACATTGATATTTACGGCAATCCTTGCCAAAGAACCATTCTGCCTGTCGGCCGCGTAGTAATCACTACCGAAGTACAGGCTCAGGTAAATGCCACGAAACCAATCCCCAGTCCGCCTCCCGGCTACGTGCTTGTAGGCGACCTGCCTGATGATGTGATGCATTATATCCTGCCAAGCAGGTATTGTCAGTCGGACTTACATGAAATCAACATGCTGGCGATGGAAATTGCCGGCAACCGGACACCGGGATATGAGCAGGTAGAGGCGATCCGGACGTGGATTCATAATAACATTACTTACCAGTACGGTGTGACAGATGCGAGTACAACAGCGCTGGATCTGGCCCGCAATCGTATAGGGGTGTGCCGTGACTTTACGCACCTGGCCATCGCCCTTTGCAGAAACCTTTGCATTCCTACAAGAATGACAGTAGGGTATCTCGACAGGCTCAAAGTAATGGACCTGCATGCGTGGTTTGAGGTATTTATAGGGGGAGAATGGTATACGTTTGACGCTGTTCAGGAGAAAACCGAAGGCTATCGCATTGAAATTGCCCACGGTCGCGACGCCGCGGATGTAGCGATGGTTACCCAGTACGGCAATGCGACATTACAGTCACTGCACGTAGAAGCACATTTGATAGAATAGAAGGAGGAAAGGGAGGAACGGGAAGAAAGGGAGGAAGATTTTTCCCTTCCTCCATCCTCCCCTTCCTCCTTCCTCCCTTTTTAAATAACTCCCAAGTCGACCCCTACCTTTGTGAAAGCTGCTACGGCTTTTTCTAGGTGTTCCTGCTCGTGACCGGCGGATATTTGTACGCGGATCCTTGCTTTCCCTTGCGGAACAACGGGGTAGAAAAAGCCGATCACGTAAATTCCTTCTTCTAATAACCTGGCAGCAAATTCCTGCGCAAGCTTGGCGTCGTAAAGCATGATAGGAACAATCGGATGCTCGCCGGGTAGAATATCGAAGCCCGCTTCCGTCATCGCCTTGCGGAAATAAGCGGTGTTTTTTTCCAGTTTATCACGCAGCGCAGTTGAAGACGAGAGTAGGTCAAGTACCTTAATGGACGCGCCGACAATAGATGGCGCAAGCGTATTTGAAAAAAGATAGGGTCTTGAACGCTGGCGCAGGATTTCAACGATTTCCTTTTTGGCCGCCGTAAAACCGCCCGAGGCGCCGCCCAATGCTTTGCCGTAAGTGCCCGTAATGATATCAATGCGCCCCATTACATTCCTGAACTCGTGAGAGCCGCGGCCTGTTTTTCCCATGAATCCGGTAGCGTGACATTCGTCTATCATGACCATTGCGCCATATTGTTCTGCCAGGTCACAGATCTTATCAAGCTGCGCGATGGTTCCGTCCATTGAAAACACTCCGTCAGTTACGATCAGGATTCTTCTGCTTCCTGCCGCATCCTTTAACTGTGCTTCCAGGTCTGAAATGTCGTTGTGTTTGTAGCGGAAGCGTTTTGCCTTGCACAAACGGATACCGTCGATCAGTGAGGCGTGATTAAGTTCATCGGAAATAATCGCGTCCTGCTCGTTCAGCAAAGGTTCAAACAAACCACCATTTGCATCGAATGCAGCTGCGTACAATATGCAATCTTCCGTCCCCAGGAATTCGGCTGTTTTTCTTTCCAGTTCCTTATGAATGTCCTGGGTACCGCAGATAAAACGTACCGACGACATTCCAAAACCGTGCGTTTTGATCGCCTCTATCCCCGCCTGAATCACCTCCGGATGTGACGATAGTCCGAGATAGTTATTTGCACAAAAGTTAAGCACATCTTTCCCGTCGGTAGTGGCAATATTTGCTGCCTGCGGCGTAGTGATAACTCTCTCCTTTTTATATAAGCCCGCATCTTTGATAGCGTCAAGCTCTTTTTCCAGTTCTGCCTGAATTGATCCGTACATGGTTTAATTTTGAATGAGTGAATGAGTGAATGTGTGAATGTGTGAGTTAGTGAATGATCTGTTTGACCCAATGACCAGACAACTCACCTGATCATCAATTTACTTACCTAGTGCTTTACCGGCTTGTATTTGATAGTCAATTCTTTGATCATCTCCTCTGTCATCTTGTCGAGGTTGTAAGATGCGCGCCAGCCCCAGTCTTTTCTGGCCTGGGTATCGTCAATTTCCTGTGGCCACGATTCTGCGATTTGCTGGCGGAAGTCGGGCTTATAAGTAATCCTGAAATCGGGAATGAACTTGCTGATACTGGCTGCGATCTCTCTTGGAGAAAAGCTGGTTCCCGCCAGGTTATATCCTGTTCTGACAGTGATTTTCTCAGCCGGCGCTTCCATCAGCCGCACTGTTGCGTCCATTGCATCGGTGATATAGATCATCGGGAGTGTTGTATCTTCCCTCAAAAAGCATTCAAACAACTCTCCCTTTACTGCTTTGTGGTAAATGTCGACCGCATAATCCGTGGTACCTCCGCCTGGCATGGATTGGTAGCCGATAATGCCCGGATAACGGATTGAGCGGATATCCAGCCCGTATCTTTTAAAATAGTAATTCGACCAGTTTTCCCCAGCGGCCTTGCTGATCCCGTAAACGGTGCCCGGATCCAGGTAAGACCATTGTTCTGCCCGCACATCAACCTGGTCGCCGAAGACCGCGATCGAGCTCGGATAGAATATTTTCTGAACGTCATTTTCTCTTGCAACTTCCAGCACATTGAAGTAAGTCTGCATGTTAATGTGCCAGGTTTTCAAAGGTTCCTGCTCGCCTTTCGCAGAGAGGATCGCGGCCAGATGATAAATCTGGGTAACCTTATGTTTTTTCACAATCGCCGCAAGCGCATTTGCGTCTGTCGCGTCGAGCAGCTCAAAAATGCCTTTTTCCAATTCCGGTTTGCGAAGGTCGGAGGCTACAACGTGATTGATCCCATAGATCTCCCGCAGGTACTCCACCAAAACAGAACCGATCTGACCATTTGCCCCGATTACCAAAACATTTTCTGACTTCATAGGGATTCTTGTTTAAAGCATAAATCACTTGCAATTTGCCGTTTAAGAAATTTATTTTCAACAAACAGCACATTCAGCAGGAAACTTTACCGTACAATGATTATTTTTTGGTAAAAATCACTTTTTAGCTGCCACAGCTTACCTTGCAGCAGCAAATATTATTGCACCATGGAACAGTTGGACAAAATCGATACCAAAATCCTCCGCATTCTTCAAAAAGATGCAAAAAAAACGACCAAGGAAATCGCTACGATGCTAAATCTGACGATATCCCCGGTCTACGAGCGGATCAGGCGGCTGGAAAGTCTTGGCTACATCAAACACTATGTGGCTATCCTCGACAAAAAGCTGATCAACCGCCACGTTACCACCATTTGTCAGGTGTCAATGCGGTACCATAATGAAGCTTTTATCGAGAAGTTTGAGCAGGAAATCCAGAACCTGGATGAAGTACAGGAATGTTACCACATGGCGGGGCAAGTGGATTTTTTACTTAAAATCAATGTATCCAGTCTCGACGAATACCACGATTTCGTCAAATACAAGCTATCCAAAATCGACAATATCGGCGTGCTGAACAGCACTTTCGTACTGAAAGAGATCAAGCATACCTCTGAATTTTATATCTGACCTGATCAGAAATTTCTTTTGTTGACCTCGAAAGAAAACTGCTTGCTACCTGCCACGCCAGCTGGTGTAATTCCTTGGATCACAACCTGGTACTTACCTGTTTGGTCGGAGGTGTAAAATTCAAGCGCCGCTTTTCCGCTTTTGTCGGTCACTACATTCGGTGCCCAGTGGAGCAGGTTGCGAAAATCGGGAATGCGGCTGTTTGCGCTGGCTGCATCGTATTTGGGAGCATAAAACTCGCGTTGCGCCTGCACGCCTTCGTAAGGCAGAACTAGCACTTTCGGATCCAGCTCAAACCCGCCCAGATCATTCCCGTAAGTCGTAAAGGTTACAATTCCGGTAAATGTCAGCGGCCCCAGGAAGTACCGTGAGTTCAGTACTTCTATTTTTTTCACCTTCAATGGGTCAAATTCAATGATCTTGTCCGCGTCAAACACGGGAATTCCGTCCACCAGGATCAGGGGATCGGTATCATAGTAAGTGTTTGGCAAAAGCTTGTCTATCATCCTGAAATGATACTCTTTCTGTCTTCTTCTCACCAATACTCCTTTTACATATTCCCGCAAAACCTCTTCCATTGTTGGAAAGCGGGTGAAATCATCGAGGAAATACTTCTCATCGGGAACACCAAAGAATGCGACCGAATCAGTTAATGTAGCTTTCTTCTGCGTATAAACCCGGGGCAGATAGGAGTTGCCGGTTTGCATATTGATCGTGCGTGTCAGTAACTGGTTTTCCAGGGTTTTGTCAAAAAAGAAACCGGGCAGCGCATTACCGGAAAACTGCTTGGAAAACGGACTCGCGATCTCGAACTTATAAGTTGAATCCATTGCGAGATTGGTTTGTACCGTGATCTCCTTCGGTCCTTCAAAGCGGCGCACTTCAAAGGTTACCTTTCCATTCTGATCACTTTGCGCAACATATAACCTCGCCGGAACGTCGAGCGCGGCCAGGAATGCATCTTTTCCTTTGGCCGGAGTTCCGTCTTCCCTGCTCACAATGCGACCCGTAATGAAGTGGCCGTCGTATTCAGGCACATTTTCATATTTGGGCGGCTGGTTACCGAATACATTCTCCCACTTCAACCTGCGCCAGCCGTGCGTAAGCATTAAATTATCGAGCTGCTGATCGGTATCCCTGTTAACATTGCTGAAATAATAACCGGGTGATTCAATAGTTCCTTTTAAATCGGAATTGAGCCAGAGGTAACTTGCGATATCCTGCTGAGGATCGGCGTGAATGGAATCTTCGAGGTAAATAGCCACTGACAGGTTTGTCATCTGATCAGCCGCCGCAGCTACATTCGCGGTAAGGTTCAGCGCGACTTTTTCGCGGGTGATAAATGTTTTAGCCAAATTTGCTTCCAGGTCGAGCTTACTCTGGGGCCGCTTGAAATACAGCCGCTCACAAACCGGCTTCACTTTCTCATTGAAAATCGTGATATGCGAAATCCCTTCGCCCAACTTGGTTTTATCAACCAGGAAAAACGTCCTGTTTCTTATCAGCGGCTTTTTCTCGATCACCGGATTTACCTGCCGGGTGTGCGCAAGCATGTAAACGTATACGGGCTCGTCGGTGTTCAGCTTTGCAGTTACGGACACTTTGAGCCACTGGTCCGTCGAATCCTTTACCTGCATTACAAAGCCCTGTCCCTCAACTGCGGGAAGGGCATACTCTGCTCGGGTGCCTTTTGAATCGGTAACGTAAGCCTTGTAAGTCTCGCTTTCCCTGGGGGTAAATGTAAAACTGCCTATTCCATTAATTGACGGCGTAAATTTCTGAATGGTATCATTCTGCGCATTGACAATAGCTCCATTAAACCGGATTCCCTTTCCATCGGCCGCGACTGCACGGAATGCGATTTTACTTTCCAGCCCCTGAACCAGCCGTCCGCCTTCCGGGAAGAATTGTACATCGTACTTGCTTTCACCTTTCACGGTACGGTCGGGCTCGAACCTGACAAATGGATTGACAATGGACACTGTACTTTCAAAAAACTGATCTGCACCAAAATTCTTCATCCAGTTGGTATAGCAGCGCACTTTGTAATTTCCGCTGATAATCGCAGCGGGCAGTATCACTGCTCCATTCCCCTTCCCTTCCCGCATGGAGAATTTGGTTTGCACGACCGGGTTGTTATCCAGATCCAAAATTTCCAGATAACCTACTTTGCTCAGATCAAGGAACCGGTGTGTGGCGCCATTGAGCAGGTACGCTTTGAACCAGAGGGTCTCTCCTACCAGATAAAAAGGCCTGTCCAAATGCACATACAGCTTTTCCTGCACAGCGCGCCCTGTATATAAATCAAAGCGCTGCTTCATAGAAGTAACCATGGGATCTTCCTGCGCGCTGGCAACGAGCGGAAATGCGATCAGCAAAAAGATATGAATAAAGAACCTCGCGAGTTTACACATGAGTTGCGCTGTATTAATAGCTACCAAAAAGTTGGTTTTGTAGTTGTTCCGCCTTGTGTCCTGCAATCAATGCAGCTGGCCGGCGCGCCCAGTATGTACTCTGCCCGTTCTCCTCCGAAAGACATTAACAGCGCGGCTGTCTCCAGCGCACATTGCCTGTCACTGTTTGGTCGGCAGACAATATCAAAGGTATCGGGAGGCATACAACGCGGAAAATTGCCCAGGTGAGGCGCAATGGTAAGCCGCTTTGTTTGTTCCGTAGCTGCGCTGAAATAGCCAAATACCAGGTCTTTGGAATCTTTTACATTATGGATGTTACCGGTAACCTGTGAAGGTTGAGGATCAAACAGGCTTCCTGTCCCCTGGGTTGTTTTGGAAAGACTTGTCCAATACTCAAATGCTTCCCGGGAAAGCGCATACTGCCGCACCAGCACACTGTATCTGATGTAAAGCTTGTTGGTTGATACCGGGACTTTGAACAGCGGAAGATCCTTGATTATATCACTGCTCAGCTTGATCGTAGATCCCAGGAGGATACTTCCCGATCGCATACTTCCCCAGCATTGATTAATATCCTTACTCCGGGTCACAATCTTTTTATCAACAACTTCAAGATAGGAATAGTAAGCAGACCTGTATTCCCAGGTTTCTTCAAACTTCCATCTGTAGAAATGCGTGTTGTTATTGGGATCGTGGGTATTTACGTAAAAAATCATAGCATCCTGTCCCGCATCAAAGCGGCTGGCCAGGCTGTCAATCGGGGGTGTCTTGGTGACCTCCACGTATTCGGACAAATACTCTTTTCCAAATAAGTTGATCCGCAGCCTGTATTTCGTATTCTCATTGTATTGCTGAGGCGGAAGAAGGTACAATCCCCTGCCGGCTTCTGTGAAGTTGTAGCTCTCACCCGTCTCCGATTCCGCGGTAATAATGGCGCCTTCAACGCTCAGATTGACTGTTGGCTCACTTACATTCTGCGTCTGCCGCAGCTCAATCCGGCTTGTATCCTGTCCTACATTCAGGAAACCGTCTACTACGAGGTACTTTTCAACAGAGTTGACTTCGGGCGGTGAAAAAGGCTCAACGCAACTGTCCAGAATAAGCAGCAGCGCAAAAAAGCCAAGTTTAAATAACCAGTATCGCATATATGTTGTTTTCTTAAAATCTGAAATTGTATGTAACCGTGGGAATTGGCTGGCCAAATATGGAAAGCTGGTATCCATTTACCCTTCCGCCAACTGTCTGAAAATACACCGAGGTCGGGTTCTTCCTGCCCAGCAAGTTGTAAACCGCCAGTGTCCAGGAACTGTGCGCCAGCTTTTTGATCCTGTGATTTCCTTCAATATTCATTGACACGTCGGTTCGGTAGTAATCCGGAATGCGGAACTGGTTGCGGTCTGCATAGTAAACCCGCTGTGCGCCGTCGATCAGGTACTTGCCGATTGGCGGGGTATAAGGCCGGCCGGTGCTGTAAGTAAAGTTGAATGAAACACTGAACCTGTGTGAGAAGCGGTAATTGGAGATTAGCGTAAAATCGTGCGGCTTATCGTAATTGCTCGGGTAGAAGTTACCGTCATTCGGCGCATCCGGCGACTCGCGGTCAATTGCCCGCAACAATGTCCGGGCATAAGTGTAGCCCAGCCAGCCATTCAGCTTACCTGTCATTTTCTTGATCATGAATTCGACACCATAAGCTTTTGCTTTCGTATTGAGCACGGCGGCTTCGATATTATGGTTCATGATCAGCGAATCGCCGCCTTTGTAATCCAGGAAATTCTGGATGTTTTTGTAATAACCTTCCAGGGATACCTCTATTTTGTTGCCCCTGAAATTGCGGTAAAGTCCGACTGAGATCTGGTCCCCGATCTGCGGCTTGATATAGGGGTCGCTCAGCTTCCAGATATCCGTTGGCGAAACGGTCATTGTATTGGTAAGCAAATGAATGTACTGCCGCAGCGTGTTGTAGCTTACTTTGAGGGACAGGTTGTCAAAAACGCTGTAGCGGACGGAAGCACGGTACTCAGGTCCGCAGTAAGTCTTGATATTTTCACCCGACTTATACTGTCTTACACCATTCTGATAAATGTATTCGATCGGAAGGCCGGCCACATAGGTGTTTACATTTCTTGGGCCCAGGTATTGAAAAAGTGAAAAACGGATACCTGCCGAAATGGAAAGGCGCGGACTAACCTCGAATTTGTCTTCCAGGTACAATGCACTTTCAACAGCCTGCTCGGCTTCCAGCTCATCAGGCACGATCAGCGACTCGGCAGTAGCGGGCTTGAACGAGCCCGGATGCAACTTATAATAAATGCTGCTGAGCCCGAATTCAAGGGTATGCCGTGGATTAAGATTATAGCTGAAGTCCGCCTTAAAGTTGGATTGATTAATGTCAAATTTCAGATCAAATGCATTCAGCGGCAATCCTTTTGCATTCATTGCGTACTGGTACTTGCTGTGCGAAGCTGTAAATACACTATATAGCTTCGAATTGAATGTGTGCTTCCATTTCAACGAAGCCAGCTGGTTTTGATAAGTATACAAGGTATCCCCAAACAACCTGAACCGGTCATCGCTTGTGTAGCCCGTCAGGAACAAGCTGTTTTTCTCATTGATCTCGTGACTGACGTGCAGGTTGATATCGTAAAATGACGCCGAGCTTTTGTTATAATTCTCATTATCCAGCGCCTTGATCACCCAATTGGAGTAAGTAGAGCGCCCGCCCAGTAAAAACGACGTTTTGTCTTTTACGATCGGCCCTTCCAATGTAAGCCGGCCGGTTACCAGCCCGATCCCGCCTGAGGCTACGAATTTCTTTTTGTTACCATCACGACTATTGATATCCAGAACAGATGACAACCGCCCGCCGAACCTGGCCGGAATGGTACTTTTATACAGTTCTACATCTTTCAGTACATCCGGATTGAATGCAGAGAAAAAGCCGAAAAGGTGGGACGGATTATAGATAACGGCATCGTTATACTGGATCAGGTTCTGGTCTGTGGAGCCACCGCGTACATTCAACCCCGTACTATTCTCCCCTACCGACTTAATGCCCGGTAATGTGAGTATCGTGCGGAGTAAATCTGTTTCCCCGAAAACCGTCGGTACCTGTTTGAGGTTTTTAATAGTGAGCTTCACAGTCCCCATTTGCGTACCTACCACGTTCCTGTCCATTCCGGCTTTTACCGAAACTTCTTTCAGTGCTACCACACTTTCACGCATTTCGATATCCAGCTTACCATCTGAATAAAGCATTACCTGGCGCCGCGTTTCCCGCATTCCGGTGCTTCTGATCCTGACTACCTGCTTGCCGCGCGGGATAGTTAATGCATAAAAGCCGAGCGCGTCGGTTGTAACGCCAATGGAAGGGGAAGCAATAAAAACAGCCGCGCCGATGACAGGCTCGCCCGTTACTGCATTTCTTACATACCCCGTAATGGTGGAATTGCCTGGCGTAATGCGATGTTTTCGGATACCAATTTCGTGCAGCTTGCTTTCAGCGGTAGAAAGCAGCTTTTCCTTCGCATCGTCGCCCGGACCGGCGTAGGAAATGGAATCATTATCGCTGCCTTTATCAGGTTCAAATAATCCGGGTGTAAGCTGGGTAATGATCCGCGGCCCCTGGGTAATGTATATCCGTCTTTGCGCGTCAATCGCATATTCGAATTCCGATCCCCTGAAAACCTGATCAAGCACTTCACGGATTGTGAGGTTATTTACATTCAGGTCGAGCGTAAGGCTGTCGAACTTGCTGGGATCGTAATAAAAGTAGTATCCCGTTTGCGCTTCGACGACCTGCACGAATTCACCAAACCGGGCGGAGTCCAGCTTAACGGTGATTTTCTTATCGGCTACACTTTGCGCCCGGGTAACACTTGGAAAGAACGATAGACTGATGAGGAAAATAAGTGGTAAAAGTTTCTTCATGGCTTGGCTAATTCATCGTGAACGGCGACCATCTTGGCAATGGCCAGATCTTTTTGCTTCCGGAACTTGATATGCCCGTCCCTCAGCACCTTGCGTAATTCCTTTTTGTGCTCAGGGAACAGGTTCAATACCGATTTCTTTGTCTGCGTACTGTGGTACTTTCCATCTTTCAGAACAAAAAAGAAGTTCTTCTGCGGGTATAGGGATATTACTTTTTTGTCCACGATTTTTTCCTGCCGCTGTTTCGCCCGTCGAGCGATCGTGCGGGACTTACCATCGTAAATCACGTCATAAAAACCGGTACGCATTTGCGGTCCGATATCCTTCCCTGCTTCGAGGCGAACAAAACTGTGATCGTTCAGCAAAAAGAAGTCAACTTTTTCGGATTGCAGCAACAGGTGATCTCCATTGAAATGCTTGATGACCAGCTCGTCTTTGAAAATGTCGTAAAGCATCGGAATGCTGTCAAACTGCTGATTATCATAGCGAATAACACCTTTCATCCATTTTCTCGTATCAAAAAACTGGTGTTCCTCATTCCTCGGATCGTAGAGGTAATACTGTCGGCCGTTATACAGGTTTTGCGTGAAGGCGGTGGCTTCTTTATAAACAGATATGGGATGGGATGCGGGATCTGTCGCAGTGTTTACTTGGGCGATCTGGCCAAAGGAATTACCGGCAATGCACAGGAAGAAGAGAAAGGAATAGGTAAAGTTCGACATGCACGAAATTTTTTATAATAATACTATAAAAACCTGTGTAATTGCTGCGGTTCGAAAGGTATCTACTTCAAAGATGTTATCGGAAGTTACATACTTCACTGAAGCAGAATTTATTTATTCTCCGGCGTTTAGCTACTTACCAGGCCTATTTCCATAGAAAACTAAGTCAGCTTGCTAACCGTTTTTCGGGAATGTCCTAACTTTGGTCTTATCTGAATCCACACATTCTTCCAATTTAAAAACACTTTATGAAAATCTTAATTACCGGAGGAGCAGGCTTTGTCGGATCGTCGCTGGCCATTTCTTTGAAAATGAATTATCCGCATTACGAGGTATTTGCGCTCGATAACCTGAAACGCCGGGGATCAGAACTGAATATCAGCCGCTTGAAAAAGCATGGAGTAGAATTCGTCCATGGGGATATACGTAATAAGGAAGACTTCGACGCCATTCCGGCAGTGGATACGGTGATAGAAGCCTCTGCCGAACCTTCGGTACTGGCGGGACTCGACGGAACACCCGATTACCTGATCAACACCAATCTGGTGGGCACTGTGAATTGCCTCAACTATGCATTGAAGCACAAAGCGGGTTTTATTTTCCTTTCTACCAGCCGGGTATATCCGATTAAAACCATTGAAACACTGAATTTCGTTGAGGAAGAAACGAGATTTGCATTGTCTGACGAGCAGCCGGTTCCCGGGGTATCATCAAAAGGTATTGCCGAAGATTTCCCGCTAAATGGCGCGCGTTCTTTGTACGGGACCACAAAGCTGGCTTCCGAGCTGATTATTCAGGAATACAACGAGTTTTATAACCTCAAAACGGTGATCAATCGCTGTGGTGTAATTACTGGTCCGTGGCAAATGGGCAAAGTTGATCAGGGCGTAATGGTGTTGTGGATTGCCAAACATTATTTTGACCAGCAGCTGGGTTACTTCGGCTACGGCGGCACAGGCAAGCAGATCCGCGATATGCTGCACGTGGCTGATTTGTACAGGCTGATCGACTGGCAATTACACAATCTGGATAAGGTAAACGGAGAAATCCTGAATGCAGGCGGCGGCCTGGAGAGCAGCGCCTCGTTACAGGAACTGACGAAAGTTTGCCAGGAAGTGACCGGCAAAACGATCCCGATCAAAGTAGTACCTGAAAACCGCACTGCCGATATCCGGTTGTATGTTACCGACAACACAAAAGTAACCGCATTAACCGGCTGGAAACCGGAAATCGGTATCCGCCAGATCGTAGAGGAAATTGCTACCTGGCTAAAAGAAAACGAAGCCGATTTAGCTCCGATTTTAAAATAAGGAGAAAAGGGAAGATGGAGGAAAGGGAGGAAGTCGTTTCTTCCCTCCTCCGTCCTCGCCTTTCTCCATCCTCCCACTATTCACTCATTCAATCATTGAAACTAATTGAATGTCCCCGCGATGCCTGGCAAGGGTATCATCCATTCATTCCGACGCAGCAAAAGGTTGAGTACCTCAATCAGTTGTTGAAAGTAGGATTCGATACGATTGATTTTGGCAGCTTTGTTTCCGCGAAAGCTATGCCGCAGGTAAGCGATACTGCGCTTCTGCTAGATCAGCTTGATACCGCTTCTTCCAGGTCAAAACTGCTTGCGATCGTTGCAAATGAAAGGGGCGCGGCGGAAGCCTGCGGTTTCAAACAGATCGGCTACCTCGGTTTTCCATTCTCCATTTCCGAAACTTTCCAGCGTCGCAATACCAATGCGACCATTGCCGATTCTGTAGAAAGGGTCCGCAACATCTGCGAGCTCGCATCCAGAAATGAGAAAGAAGTGGTGATATATATTTCAATGGGCTTCGGAAATCCGTACGGAGATCCCTGGGAGCCCGGAATTGTTATGGAATGGATCAGTAAGCTGTCAAATCTTGGGGTAAGTATCTTTTCATTATCAGATACGGTAGGAGTTGCCAGTAGCGAAGCAATAACGTCGCTTTTCTCGGAGCTCATCTCGCATTACCCCAACCTTGAATTCGGGGCTCATTTTCATACCAAGCCTGCGGAATGGCGCGAGAAAATAGAAGCTGCATTCGCTGCCGGATGCACCCGCTTTGATGGTGCGCTGCTCGGATATGGCGGCTGCCCGATGGCGCAGGACGAGCTGGTCGGCAACATGCCCACCGAGAAGCTTGTCGAATTCGCTATTGAAAAGCAAAGCCCGCTAAACCTTGACCTTGCAGCATTAGAGACAGCCAGAGCTTTATTTTTGGATTTGGTAAAAAGCTAAAAAGCTCCCGCAGCTAAGCAACGGGAGCTTTTCTATATTTTGCAACACTAAGCTATCAGGCAAATTTTCTCTTAACAATCGCCAGCAGCGCAGTTACTGCCTCGCCATTTACATCCCATGCATATTTGGAAGCATACCGGTGCCAGATCAGGTTTTCAGCCTCTTCAAAGCTTTTAACTGCATCGAGCTCGTAAATCGCTTTATCGAAATGCTCGCTGTTTTTATTGAAAAGCTGGTTTACAAACATAAATCTTTGCCCCAGCGGAATAGCACTGGCAATGCTCTCGACACGGAAAGGAACGCTTCCGTAGGATTTATCTTCCTTGGGTTGCGGGATATCTACCTTAAAGCGGTTGTTCAATGAATCTTTTTCCACTGTCTGTGACTTCGCAACGATATCTCCCAAAACAACAGAAACAGGCTCGGCACGTGGCGGGCCTGGTCTGGCACCTGCCGGTTCCAGTTCGCTGAATGCTGAATCAAAGAAGGATTTGGGCTCCTGCTTGGTACTGACAGGTTTACTAACCTCCTGAATACGCAGCTCATTGATGTTAATCGGGAATATATCTGAAAACAGCTGCAGATGTTCATCGGTGTCGTCCAGCAGATCTCCGTTGTCTTTCAATTCGTACAACCAGCTCACAGCCTGTGTTTGGTACACCGAATCGGAGCCGCTATCTGTAAGTCTTCCTAACATCGCTTCTGCAATACCGCGGTGAATGTGCGTGTATTTGAGCATTTGCTCAGCCTTTTCGTGTGTAAATTCGGCGTCAGCAGTTGAGCGGATTTTACCCTCAAAATAATCGGCAGGTGCAAGCAACAGCCGCAATGCATCTTTTACAGATTCGGAAAGCAGCGGTTCGAGATCCACCCGTTTTACCGCGATATGCTGGGAAGCGGTGTTCATAAAATCTTCCAGCGCTCGTTTTACATCTTCGTGGGCAAAATCAAAGTACGGGCTGCGAAAAGATTCTGCATTGCTTTTCCATGCTTCAAACAACCGGTTGAGAATTCCGAGATTGATCTGCCTTACCGGAGTGAGCTTCAATAAACCTGCCCCATTGATTACATCCTGAGCCCTGTAAACATCATTCAGAACTGTTGTAGTAAACCGGGCGGCATATTGGTTGAGTGCATTTGAATTCAAATTATCCGGCATAACGAATATGAGCTTTTGATAACGATCGTGTTTAAAAAAAATATGTTTGCTTTGTAAATATAATCAAAATTGACTCTTAAAAAGGTCAATCCGACACCAAAGATGTTTGTAGAACCGTCCCCTAAAAGAGCAGATCAACACCCCAAAACGGGCTGGATCGAGGTAATCTGCGGCTCGATGTTCTCCGGGAAAACGGAAGAGTTGATCCGGAGACTGAACAGAGCAAAAATAGCGCGCCAGCGCGTACAGATTTTCAAACCAGCACTGGATAAACGTTACCACGAAGAGAACATTGTTTCGCATAATGATAATTCGATCCGCTCTATTCCGGTCCAGTTCTCCATTGAAATAATGGATCTGGCGCAGAATTGTGAGGTTGTCGGGCTCGATGAGGCGCAATTCTTCGATGAGGCCATTGTGCAGGTTTGCAACGATCTCGCTGACTCCGGCAAAAGGGTAATTGTGGCCGGCCTGGATATGGATTATATGGGAAAACCATTTGGTTGTATGCCGCAACTGATGGCGACTGCGGAATATGTCACCAAAGTGCACGCAATTTGTATGGTATGCGGCGAGGTTGCATCCCATTCTTACCGCCTCACTGCCTCGGATGCGCGGGTGCTGCTGGGCGAAACCGATCACTACGAAGCACGTTGCAGAAGGTGTTTCAATCTCGGCGAGCACGCCTATTAGCTTTTTCCCGAAAGGCGCATGAAAACTAAAAAGCTGCTGACTGCTTCGCTCCTACTCAATTTCATCTTAATCACATTGATTACAGCCTTTGCAATTATTTACAGGGATAAAATCCTGCAAAGGTTTGTAAGTATCAAAGGAAACCCGACCATTGTCATGTATGGTAACTCGCTTACTGCACAGGGGAAATGGGTGGAATTGCTTGGCCGGACCGATGTAATGAACAATGGACTTCCGGGACTTTGTACTTACCATTTCCTGCAATTGATAGAGTCGCACGTTATAGACCTGAAACCTGAGATCTGTTTTTTGGAAGGTGGAATTAATGATATTACCGTCGGCGTTTCGCAGGAGAAAATACAGGCTAATTTCCAGTCGCTCCTTGAAATCATGATCAGGAACAACATCAAACCTGTTGTTACACTTACGCCTTTCGAGCAGAACGATCCGGTAAGCAGGGCCGAAGTAATTGCATTGAACCGCTTCCTGGTTGATTATTGTCAAAAACACAGCATTACCTACATTGACCTCAATGCGCGGATTTCAGATCCTACCGGTTTGCGGCCCGAGTTTGCAGTGGATAAAACACATTTGAACGAACGGGCGTATCAGATTTGGGGAGAGGAGATCAGTCGGGTATTGAGAGAAAGCAAACTTTAATACAATAAAAAAGGCTGCCCGAAATCCGGACAGCCTTCATCTAATATTATTATCGTAACTAGGCACTCACCTGGTTCATTACTTCCGTTTGCTTGCGGATAGATTCCATGTGTACCAGCTTGAACAATTCATCCACCAAATTAGGATAAAGGTTCATGCTCTTGCCCCAGCCTGCACGCGTTTCCAATACTTCACGGAAACGGTCCACCTGGTAAGCAGCTACGTTATTATCACGTTTGTATTCTGCCAGTTTTTCAACAAGCGCCATACGCTGTGCCAAAGTTTCCAGCATTTCACGATCCAAATGATCGATTTTGCCGCGGATAATTTCCAATTGTGATGCATAATCGCTGCCGTAAGATTCTTTACGAACATGCAGATCGTGCAACATCTGACCCAGAGCCGCAGGAGTTAACTGCTGAGATGCATCAGACCAAGCCTTATCCGGATCGCGGTGTGACTCGATGATCAGACCATCGTAATGCAGGTCAAGCGCACGTTGTGCCAATTCATACAAGTAGGCACGTTTTCCTGCCATGTGGCTAGGGTCACCGATTACCGGCAGCTCAGGGAAAATCGTTTTCAGCTCGATCGCAATGTTCCACATTGGTGAATTACGGAACTTGGTCTCCTGCGCATTGGAGAAACCTCTGTGGATTGCACCAAGTTTCTTCACTCCTGCCTGATTCAAACGCTCAAGAGCACCTACCCAAAGTTGCAGGTCCGGGTTAACCGGGTTCTTAACAAGTACAGGTACATCGATACCCTTCAATGCGTCGGCTAATTCCTGAACATTAAACGGGTTTACAGTAGTACGAGCGCCTATCCAAAGGATATCAACGCCATATTTCAATGCAAGTTCGATATGCTGCGGAGTAGCAACTTCGACAGCAACAGGCAAACCTGTTTCTTTTTTCACCGCCTGTAACCAGGGCAATGCTGCCTCTCCCATTCCTTCAAAGCTGCCAGGGCGGGTTCTGGGTTTCCAGATCCCCGCACGGATCACATGTGCAAAGCCTTCCTCTTTAATCTGGCTTGCGGTTTCTAACATTTGGTCTTCAGTCTCTGCACTGCAAGGCCCTGCGATTACCAAAGGTTTTCCCTCGGTATTGATCCAACTGCTCAGCGGAAGGATATCTAAAGAAGCATTCATATTCAAAAACTTGTCCTTAGTAAAATAGATAATTGCAATATTTTGACCCGGTAGTTCATGCGTATTTCCGGGATTGACGTACATTTGATGCCATAAAAGTCAAATAACTTCTTAATGAACACAACTTTCTTAGTCTGATTTACTTATACATTCAGTAGAGAAAACGTGTACTTAAAATGGCAGATTCTTCACCAATAAACCAAATACCTGTATTTTTTGAAGATACTTCCGTCGCTTTTGCCTCCAAATCTGACGCTGAACTGCGGAAAACATACTGGTTATTTAGCCTCATGAATCAGGCTCGAGTGGTAAATTTAGGCACTTTTTTTATAAAGCTTGCACTAAAACTAAACTTACCTATAAAAAATCTCATCCGGGTTACCATTTTTGAACAATTCTGTGGAGGCGAGACAATTAACGATTGCGACCGCACTATAGCAATGCTCGGAAAATCGGGAATCGGCACTATCCTCGACTATTCTGTTGAAGGCGAAGACAAGGAATCCAGCTTCGATGCAACTGCTACCGAAATCCTCCGGACGATTGATAAAGCAGCAACCTCCCAAACTATTCCATTCTCCGTTTTTAAAATCACAGGAGTTGCCTCGGCAGAGCTTCTCGAAAAAATACAGCGCAAAGATCAGCTGACTGACGATGAGGAAGCCGCCTATGAGCGTGTAATTGCCCGCGTTGAAAGTCTATGTTCGCGCGCACATGAAAAGAATGTAAGGATCTTTGTTGATGCCGAAGAAAGCTGGATTCAGGGCGTGATAGATGATCTGACTTACCAGATGATGCAAAAATTCAATCGCGAGCGGACCATTGTCTACAATACTTACCAGCTTTATCGGCACGAAACGCTGGATGCCCTTAAAACAGCTTACCTTACTGCCAGACAAAAAGGCTACCTGCTCGGCGGGAAGCTTGTGCGGGGCGCGTATATGGAAAAGGAAAGGTTGCGTGCAAGGGAAAATGAATATTTCAATCCGATCCACGTTTCAAAACAAGCTACGGATACAGACTATAACCTGGCAATAGATTTTTGTTTGGAACATGTAGAGCATATCTCTATTTGCCTGGGTACCCACAATGAGTACAGTTCACAATACTGTGCTGCCAAAATGCAGAAACTCGGGATCGAGAGAAACGACAACAGGATCTGGTTTGCTCAGCTGCTTGGTATGAGTGACAATATTTCATACAACCTTTCGAATGCTGGCTATAACGTAGCCAAGTATGTTCCCTATGGCCCGATCAATGCAGTATTGCCCTATTTAATCCGCCGCGCGGAAGAAAATACCTCCATTGCGGGCCAGAGCAGCAGGGAGTTTTTGTTAGTAAAAAGTGAATTGAAAAGAAGAGGAATCAGTTCTTTATAACTAACTTATTACTTTCGCATTCCTGAAATTCCCAATTGTTTCAAAAAAAAGAATGAATCAATCCAAAAATCCAGCTCCGTATTTACTGTTCAGTTTGCTGCTCATCATTATCGACCAGGCCTCCAAACTGCTTGTACATAAATACATGGATCCCGGCTTTTCAGGTCAGATTGCGCTCATTGGTAACTGGCTAAAACTGCATTATGTACTAAACCCGGGAATGGCGTTTGGAATGCAGCTGGGCCACGAATACGGCAAGTTGTTCCTTACACTCTTCCGTCTTGTTGCTATGGTTGCGATTGGCGGGTATATGATCCACCTGGCCCGTGCAGGCGCTTCAAAAGGGTTACTCTGGGCATTGGCGATGATCCTGGCTGGTGCTGTGGGCAATGTGATCGACAGCACATTTTACGGTGTATTCCTCGAAAATGCGCCATACGGTTCGCCAACTCCCTGGTTTCACGGACAGGTAATCGATATGATCTTTGTTGATTTCTGGGAAGGATTTATTCCTGACTGGGTGCCTGTTTGGGGCGGACAATATTACTCTACACCTATTTTCAATATTGCAGACTCTTGTATCTTTATCGGTGTATGCAGCATTCTCATTTTCCAGGGCAGCTTCCATTCATCAGGTGCACAAGAGGAAGAACAGGAAGAGAAAATTGAGGACAACGGGTACACTTCTAATTACGAGGAAGCAACGCAATCACATCCTTTACCACCCACTCCTGCGGAGAACGCGGCTACGGATATTTCTACCACAGAAAATACAGAGCGAGAAGACGATATCAACAAAAAAGAGAGCATTTAGCTCTCTTTTTTACTTTCAGTTCTCGTCCTTCGTAAGAGGCACAAAATCTTTAAATGTCTTCTTCAAAGCGACGTCTGTTGCCTCTTTCTTATTTTCCCAATTGGCGTCCAATTCCAGTGCAACCAGCCCGCTCAGGTTCATCAGTGATTTAAATTCGTCCAGTTTACGGATAAAGTCCGGGTGCCTGCGTGCTGATTTCTGACCATACTCTCTTGCAAAAACGTCTCCTTTGTTTTGCAGCTCATTCTTCTTCTGCATTACGTAATTGAACCTGTCGAGCAAGCCATTTACCGATTTACCTATTACCTCCGTCGCTTCCAGGGTTCCCACAGTTGCCACAGTAGTTCCTCCGATTGTTGTAATATAACCTCTTGTATCCGGGTTAGTTTTTGCTATTACAGGCGCCAGACCAGTAGTAGCACCAAGAGATGCATTCAATAGTGACCGGCTGCGTTTTCCTTTTTTGGCGCGTGAATATGCCCTTTTAAGCTGCCCCTCCTTCTCCGTCATTTGTTCCAGCAAGCCCCATGCATTCACAAGCGCGCCGCGGTACAGGTTGTATACGTAATTATCACGAAGACTTTCGTCCACCGTATTCTTGATTACAAACCGTACACTCCGCTCCTTCTTATTCTGAGCTTTGTCCAACACATAGAATGTGATGTTAAAAGCCACTGTATCTAATGGGTCCTTTACAAAATCATAGCCCGGCTCCCAGATGAACTCGTAGCTGGTCGGCGTATTTTTAACCAAAGCCTCGGAGGGCACTTTCTTGTTTTCCGATATAAAATTGAATGCAGTAATATCTTCCTCACCGTTTGGATCGGATAAGGTAAACCGTAGGTTAATACGGTTGTTCTCTGCACTTCTTATAATGGAATTCTGAGGTATGATCGTAAAATCGGGTGCAAGGTCCATTTGGGTAACGTCCAGCTTAAGACGTCCCTTGGTGCGCGCCTTTGACGGCTGATCTTCTACATAGAAGTCCATGTACCTGGGTCCCTTCTTCAATATGGCGAACTGTGCGGTTGAAGGCTCCCAGGTAATTTCTCCTGCGGCAGTCAACTTCATTCCTTCCGGCATTTGTTCCAGGATCGGAACAAAGACGATCGGATCGGCATCCGGATCACGCACCGAGCCCATGTCGATCTTATAAACATTCTGGGTCTTATACTGTACGTAAAATGGCTGGAGTTCGTCGATTTGAGGTGGTCGGTTCACGTGGTTGACCTTGAACACAACTTCCCTGGAAACACTTTCTCCGGCTGTACTTTGGGCTTCAAACACGACAGGAAAAGACTTGGTAGTGTTAATCCTGTCCGCAATATCATAGCTGGGGATCCAAACGAAGTGGCCGAGCGAATCAAACTTCATTTCCTTGGCCAGCCCGCTGGTAATCGTATATCTCACAGAATCACTTTTGCCGCCTTTTGTCTGCAAATGGAAATTGATTTCTTTGCCTTCATACAAAACATTCCATTCCGATTCCGAGGGGAATACAATCTGGAGCGGACCGCCTGAAGTACTCTTCATATTATCCTGCCCCTGCGCCTTTGAAAACAGTAAAATAGCTGTCAGAAGTATCAGTATTTTATGAATATCTTTTATGAGCATAACGTCAAAAATATAATTTATTCTTTGCCTGGAAGAACACTGAGTCTAAACGCAAAACTAGCAAATCCCGTATAGAAAGCCCTGTGAAACCTTACAAAAATGAAATGCCCCGATTTCTAAGTACAGGTTTGTTTCCAGTTTGTACTTTTTAAATACGGGTGCAAAATGATGGATTATAATAAAAGCAGGCACATTGCCTGAAAATCCTGATGCGAGTGCACAAAAAACCGGAGAGCAGCCTTTTCAAAGACTGCTCTCCGGTTTTTAAAGTTCAATAACTATCCTATTATTTTTTCTTAGGAGTTGCCGCTGGTGTAGTAGCAGGCGCAGTTGTAGCTGGTTTGGCAGGCGTAGCGGCAGCAGGTGCGGCGTCAGCTTTGTCAGGATCTACTCCCAGTTTTCTCAGGATCAAAGGCGTTGCATTGTTCTCTTCGGTAGCTGTGAACAAGATGATAGGAGTTGATCCGGGACCTGCGTCCATGTTCAGGATGTAAAGAAATCCATTTTCTTTACCTACTTCCTGAATTGCATTGTTGATTTTAGTCAGGATCGGTTCCAGCAATTGTTGTTGCTTGGTTTGCAGAGAAGTTTGTGCATTGTTCTGCATTTCCTGAATACGTGTCTGCAGATTTTGCAATTCTTTCTCTTTGTCTGCACGAATCACGTCAGTCATGTTGGCTCCATTTTTCTGATAAGCCTCATACTTGTCCTGCGCCTCTTTATATGTTTCTCCAAGCGCTTTGTCAAGCTGCGCTTTGGTAACTTCAAGCTGGTTCTGCATTACTTTACTTTCTGGCAGTTTACCGAGGATATAATCAACATTGGTATAGCCTATTTTGGAAAGTCCGCTTGCAGGGGTTGTTTGAGCTAACAGAGGGGTGGTGATTAAGGTCATTACGACCAGAAAAGCCATCAATTTTTGTTTCATTGCTTGTTACTTATTTAAGTTTACTGGTTGTACTCTTTTGTTTCGGTGAGCTATTCGCAGGCTGATTGGCTGGTTGTTCAGGTTTATCGCTGCCTGTCGTTTTGTTCGCTTTCGGATCAATCCCTAATTCCTCCATTACGTAGTCGGAATAATCGTGCTTCGGATTGGTATAAAGCATTCCAACATCGCTGGATTTATCAAACATAAAGTCAAGACGACGCTGGCTGCAAACTTTGGTCACTGCACGCTGTACCTTTTCAAGTACAGGCTTCATGAGTTCTTTTTTCTTCTGGAACATTAATCCGTCCATTCCGAAAATCTTGCTGTTGTACTCGCCTGCTTCGAGTTCTTTTTCCTTGATCTCGTTTTGTCTCTTTCTTTTCAGCTCCTCAGTCAACAAAATCTCTTCGGCCATGTAGGCGCGCTGCATTCTGTCAATCTCGCCAAATTTGTCCTGAATTTCCTTAGCCCATTTTTCGGAGAACTTTTTCATCTCCGTCTGTGCAGCCTGATACTCGGGCATCTTACTTGTAATGAACTCCATGTCCGTGTACCCAATCTTTTGAGCATTAGCCACTGACGTGTATAGAATTGACAAAACTAGTAAAATAAAAAACTTCTTCATGCCAAGCTGCTAATAATTTGCAAACTTCTTAACGAAACTCCTGAGAGAATATTATCTGATTTGTTGGCCAATTGTAAAATGGAACTGAGGGCCGCTACGTGTTGAACTACCTTGTATTTTATCAAAGCCGTAACCCCAGTCAATACCTAGCAATCCGAATGCAGGCATAAAGATCCTGGCACCCACACCAGCCGAACGTTTCAGGTCAAACGGGTTGAACTCTTTGTAAGTACCCCAGTTGTTTCCACCTTCCGCAAAACCGAGAATGAAAATTGTCGCCTGAGGGTTAAGTGACACCGGATACCGAAGCTCCATGACGTATTTGTTATACACTACCCCACCGCCGGAAGCCGGACGGCCAGTATCTGAAATTGGTCCCACTTTCTGATCCTGGTAACCACGCAGACCAATGATATCCTGATCCGCAAGTGAGAATGTACCTTGTCCTGCCAAACCGGATCCCCCAACTATAAAGCGACCAAACGGGCTATAAACATTGGAACCGTCATAGTTACCCAGGAAACCCATGTGCGCGCGGGTGCTTAAAACCAGCTTGCCAACAATGGTCGCGTAATAGCTTGCATCGAACATCCATTTGTGGTATTCAACCCAGCGATAAGAATCGTTTTTGTCTGTAAACTCCTTTTTCCTGAATGCTGAATAAGGCGGTGTAGCAGTCGCACTCAGCGAGATATTGCTTCCACTTCTCGGGAATTGGAAATCACTTAATGTGTTTCTTGAAATGGTAGTGTTAAAAGAGATGTTATTTGAATTCCCCTTTGTATAACCATTTCCAAAAATATCCAGATCATCCAGACGGTATCTCTGGAATGAAAGCGCGTGTGTCATCACCAGGTTCCTGTCCGGTTCTTTCAAACGACGGCCTAATGAGACAGTAACCCCGTTGTTATAATATCCGCCACGGTAGTTAATAGTTCTCGAACCTCCGTTCAGACCGCCGATACCATACATTGAGTTCAGGTCGGTAAGGCGGTAAACTGTGCGCTGGAACGAAACTCCGAAGTTGATCGGCTTTTTACCTCCGAGCCACGGCTCACTGAACGACATAGAGTAAGTCTGGTATTGACGTCCGTTCGCCTGGAAGCGAAGCGAGAGTTTCTGACCGTCACCCGAAGGTAGCGGGCGCCAGGTTTCGCGGTTAGGAATGTTTTTGATAGAAAAGTTATTAAACACCAGACCCAGCGTTCCCACAAAACCTATGTATCCTCCCCAACCACCGGACAATTCAATCTGGTCAGAAGGTTTCTCTTCAACTGTATACTCGATATCCACAGTACCGTCCGACTGATTCGGTATTGGATTGATCTGAATCTTCTCCGGATCAAAATACCCCATCTGTGAAAGCTGACGCTGGGTATTGATAATTTCTGTTTTACTGAATTTCTGTCCAGGCAATGTAAACAGCTCGCGCAAAACCACGCGGTCACTTGTCTTCGTATTTCCGTTAAGCAAAATTCTGTTGATCGTCGCTTGCTTACCTTCGAACATACGCAATTCAACATCGATGGAATCACCATCTACTGCTTTTTCAGTGGGTTCAATGCGGAAATACAGGTAACCGTCGTCCATGTAAATGGAGCTTACGTCGCCGCCCGGGATACCATTGATTTTCTTGTCCAGTTCCTCAGGATTGTAAACATCACCTTTCTTCACACCCAAACGTTCGCTCAGGTATTTCGAGGTATATAAATAGTTACCCGACCAGGTAATATCACGATAATAGTACTTCGTGCCCTCATCGATTTTCAGATCGATGCTGATCGTTTCGTCACCATTTTTGATGGTATCAAACTCGATCGTGGCATCGCGGTAACCATTTTTGCGGTAATAGGCAATGAGCTTTTCCTTGTCTTCGTCGTATTTTTTAGGAATATATTTGGATGGATTGAAAAGCCTGCCAATGCGTTTTTGCTTGGTACCTTTCATTTTCCTTTTGAGAATCTTATCGCTTACTGCGGTATTTCCCTGGATATCGATTTTCTCGATTTTGACCTTTTTGCCTTTTGTGATCGTAAAGTTCAATGTGGCTTGGCCGCGTGTGGAATCAGGAATTTGCAACACCTTTACTTTAGTGTAATAAAATCCTTTGTCCATATAATATTTTTTGATAACAAGCTGTGTGTTCTTGATAACAGTTGGCGTAATAACACGCCCTTTTATCAGCTTAACCTTGTCATTCAATGTCTCTCTCTCCCCTTTCCGGATACCTGAAAACGAAACCTTGTAGAGTCTCGGGCGTTCTTTAATATGGATATTCAGCCAAACCTTGTCATCCTGAATTTTTGTATAAAGAATTTCCACATCGTCCAGCGTACCAAAATCCATCATCTTTTTAATGGAGGATGGGATAGCTGGTCCGGGAAGCCTGATCTTGTCGCCAGGTTTCAAACCTGAAATAGAAACCATTGAATTTGGATCCAGGAATTGAGTACCAGATACGGTAACCTCGGCAATGGTGTATTCTTTGGGATTAGCCGGATCCATTGCACTGTTCGCTGCCGGTGTAGCGGGGCGGCCGCTTGCACCGATACCTACGCGTTGTGCATTTACCGAAAAGCAGGAACAGATCAGCAATAATGCTGTCAGACCTTTCAGATGTGCTAGTGATTTATTCAAATTGGTAAGAAGGTTCATATTGTTCTACTTAGCACTATTCGCTTTTATTTGTTCGCCTGTTTTTCCAAATCGCCTTTCCCTGTTCTGATAGGAAAGTACCGCCTCATATAAATGCTCCCGACGGAAATCAGGCCAAAAAAGATCTTCATAAAAATACAACTCGGAATATGCGAGCTGCCATAAAAGGAAGTTACTGATACGATGGTCGCCTCCGGTACGCAGCATCAGGTCAACTTCCGGACGGGCTCCCGTGGCAAGCCTTGCGGAAAGCATTTCTTCATTGATTTCACCTGGCGTCAAACTGCCGTTTTGAACATCTTCCGCCAGTTTTTTTGCAGCCTGGGTAATATCCCATTTGCCGCTATAACCCAATGCAAGTATCAGATTTAAACCGGTATTTGCCTGTGTGGCTTCAATGGCTTCCGCAAGCTGTCGCTGGCAACTTCCCGGCAAACTTTTTGTATCCCCGATTGTGTCTAGCCGAACATTGTTTTTGAGCATAGTTGGCAGCTCGTTCCTGATTGACTGGACAAGCAACTCCATCAATGCTCTGACCTCAAACTCGGGACGCGCCCAGTTTTCAGTAGAAAATGCATAGAGAGTAAGGTATGAAACACCTATTTCCGCACAACCTTCTGTCACTTCTCGTACCGCCTTTATCGCATTGCGGTGGCCAAAAACCCGGGCTGCACCCTGGTTTTGAGCCCACCTTCCGTTACCGTCCATGATAACGGCGATGTGCTTCGGCAGATTGCCCGCATCAATGAGCTCCTTCATTACTCCTGACTCCCTTTAACCTTTTTTAACAAAACAATTGAACAATACTAAAAGGATCTTATCAATTCCGGACAAAATCTAATCTCCTCGGCTGTTCGGGAATCACTTATATACCGACCTGTACGCTGAGCAAGTTAATTATGTGCCGAAATCCAGAAAAAATTTGTATTTCAAATTACAAGAAACACAACAAACCTACTGACGAACAGGAGATTATCTTCCTAAAATTCTAATGGAATTGTAAACAGGGGCGCAATTTAGGAATAAGTATTGCCTCTACAAAATCAATCGTTCACAAGGAGTTAAGCTAACCGAGCCGGTTAATTATCAAGAAGATGACGTATAGCGTCGTTGTAAGTACTGCCGCTTGTAACCTGTGAGGATTTGCGGTCGCGCATGTTCATCACATACTTTCCATTGAAATGCTTCTGGATTTCCTTGATGTGGTGGGTATTAACAATGGCGGCGCGGCTGACGCGCAGATAATGTTTCGGTAATTTTTCTTCCAGTGAAGTGAGTGTGTAATTCAGAAGATACTTCTGTCCGTCGAGTGTATTCAGGAAAACATATTTTTCCTCGGCCTCAAAATGCGTGATATCTGTAAGCGGTACCAGCAGGATCCGGTCACCGGATTTGACCGATAAGGAGAAGATTTCCTTTTTAGGCTTCATTTCTTCAAGCAAGCGGAGCAGGTTTTCAGAGTAGGGATTTGCGGCTCCTGCGTCGGCGGCTTTTGTGATATTGCGGATCTTATCGATCGTTTTAAGTAAACGCTCATTCTCAACCGGCTTCAACAGATAATCAACTGAATTCTCCTCGAACGCACGGATCGCGTATTGATCATAGGCTGTTGAAAAAACCACCAGCGGCATTTTTGACAGTTTGGAAAGCATTTCAAACCCATTCAAAAGGGGCATTTCAATGTCCAGAAAAATTACGTCAGGTTCGTGTTTGTTGATTTCGATCAAACCTTCCGCACCGTTTTTTGCTTCTGCTACGATTTGGAAATTGTCCTGGTGCTTTTCCAGCAACCGTTTCAGCCGGCTTAGCGCGAGCGGTTCATCGTCTATCAATATGGTTTTAAGAGGGAATCGCATGTTTGAAGTTTTGAAATTATCCGATTGCTGATCTTTGAATGCCGATATTCACCGTCTTTACGGGTTCGTTGTGGAGCTCGATCCTGGCAAGATCACCGTAGAGCAGTTTAAGTTTATCTTGAATACTTTTTATCCCGTAACCGGCCCCCATTGTTTCCGGAAATGCGGGCCCGTTATCATGTACACAGAGATGCAGCCAGTTATTCTCCTCATAAATCTTCACAACAATGTTCCCGGCTTCGGCCATCCTTGATACCCCATGTTTGATCGCATTTTCAACAATAGGCTGTAAGATAAACTTGGGAATTAGCAGCTGGCTTAATCCTGTCTCCTGTACTTCCACACTGAACTGCAGCCTGCTGCCAAACCGTACCTTTTCAATCTGCAGGTAAGTTTCCACCATTTCAAGTTCATTTTCAATGGTGTCAAAATAATCACTTGTTTTTCGGCCGGTCGTGTACCGGAAGAGTTTTGACAGCAAGAGCGTCATTTCTTCGGCTTTATCGGGGTCTTCATGCACCAGACTCGCAATGCTATTGAGGGAATTATATAAGAAATGAGGATTGATCCGCGCCTGCAATGCATCGAGTTCAGCCCGGGTTTTGAGTTTTTCAAGATTCAGAAGCTGGTATTCCTGATCAGATATCTTCCGTGAAAGCTGCTGGCCAGCCCTTCTTATATAATAAAAAGCGTTGGCCACTGAAATCGGGCCCCACATATACCAGTACAAAGGTGCATTCTGCGCTGCTTCATCGGGATAGCGGTTACCGTAGGCAATGAAAATCTCAGTTCCGAAGTAGTTAAAGAAAATAAGCCCGAAAAGGATGTTGGAAACAGCTACGACAACCGTAAGAATCAGATGTTTCAGCCACAGCCTCCTTATGAAAACATCCATCAACTGCGTCAAACCTTGTGTAAGCAGGATTGTTACGATGCCGGAAAGCACTCCATTCAAGACCAGGTATTGATATAATGTTACCCTGACAGGCTCCTCTTCGTAGAAAATTGCAGCAGAAAAAAAGAGGATTGCATTCATTCCGTACAGGAACAATGCACCCAGGATAATGGCGACGGCAGTACCTACCCAACCCTGATTTTGAAGCATGCCAATCAGGTTGAGATCCTGCCAGCGGAAAGAACGCTCGTTGGAAGTATAGCTAAAATTAGCGCCTTCCACCTTCGCATCTGTCAGGTCCACATTCAGGAGACTGCTGAAACTCAGGTCTGCATTGGTAAGATCTGAGTTACGGAAAGTAGTCTGATCCAGTGCGGAGAAGCGCATTTTGGCATTGCGCAGGTTAGCTCCGTCGAAGTTGGTACCTTTTAAACTGGAAAAGCTGAAATCCGCATTTTCCAGGTTCATGTTACTAAAATCCCGTCCATCCAGAGAGGAGGCTTGCATTTGGAGCGGTTTCACTTTACGATCATCCATTTCGACGCGAAAAAGCAAAAGTGAGAATAGGGACTGGCAATAAAGAAAAAAGCTTCATGGCTAATAGATTGCGTTGTAATTGACACAAATCTATTTTCCATGAAGCTTTCTCTCTAAAACTTTCCGACGAACTACCACCTCAGCAGTATGAATTCCACGGACGGGGGAATGGAAACTATAGTTCTTCCAGCATGATGTTTTTCCAGCGTACCTTGATACCGCCTCCATCATGGATCTGCAATGCGATTGATCCGTCGCCGGCACCGATTTTCGCATCCTCAAAATTCACCATTTCGTTTCCATTCAGCCAGGTTTGCACTTTATCTCCATTGGCACGAATGCGAAGCGTATTCCATTCGCCCATTTTCAGAAAACCTTCTTTCTCCTCGGGAATCTGCACAAGCCAGTTACGACCGTATGATTCATAGATTCCACCTGTATCGTGATTTGGCGGAGCAACTTCTACCTGCCAGCCTGATACCTTTGTTCCGGTCACTGTTGAGCGAAAGAAAACGCCGCTGTTACCGTTAGCCTCTTGTTTGAATTGCAGCGACAGGTCAAAATTCTTGTAAAACTTGTCGGTAGTCAGGTAACCATATTGCTTATCCGGTCCGCTTTCGCAAACAAGCTCGCCCTTTTCAACGTACCACTTCTCGGTACCATTTATTTTCCAGCCTGTTAGATCCTTACCATTGAAAAGTTTGACAGGTTTTTTAACAAACTCTCCGCCAGTTTCTGTAGACACTAAGAATGCTGAGTTAACAAACAAAATGGCACAGCAAATGAGAAGTAATTGTCTTGTTTTTAACATATTGATCTTGGGATTAGGATTAAAAAATTTGTGAGTGAAATACTGTTAAAATACATTTTCCATTAGTTTTACGGAAAATAACTATTTGGAAAGCTATGAAAAAAAACCGTTTTGTAGGGCGTTGGGCGACATTTTTTTTGATTGCAATATCAATTTCCGCAACTTTTCTCTCGTGTAAAGAAGATAGCAAAGACCTGGTAAAACCGAAAACCATCACGGACGTGATTCTTGAAAATGAGCAGTTCAGTATACTGAGAGACCTCATGATTCGCGCGGGAATGAGCGATGCGCTGAGAACAGAAAACCTGACCGTTTTTGCACCTGATAACAATGCATTTGGCAAGGCTAATATTAGTGCAAGTCTAATTACTCAGCTTCCGAAAGATTCTGCCAAGCTTTTCCTTCAGACTCATATTTTAAAAAATAAGACTGCATTATCTGACCTGAAAGTGGGCGAACAGCTTACCTTAAACAGGGTAAAGGTGAATATCGCCAGGGTTGACAGCATTGTTTCGATCAACAAAGCCGACGTAGTGATCCCGAATGTGAATGCAGACAATGGTGTGATCCACGTGATAGATAGCGTTGTAGTTAGAAAGTTTTTGTAAAAAATTTCATAAAAAAGCCGCCGCTACAAATGTAGCGGCGGCTTTTTTATGGTCTAACCAATATCAGAACTGTTCGGTATATGCAAAAAAGAAGCTGCCTTCAATCTGCGCATTCTCATCCGAGTCTGACCCGTGGATCGCATTGGCTTCCATTGATTTTGCATACAATTTCCGGATAGTACCTTCCTCTGCATTCGCCGGATTGGTTGCCCCGATCAATGTGCGGAAATCTGCAACTGCATTTTCCTTTTCCAGGATCATCGGAATGATCGTGCCGGAAGACATGTACTTGCAAAGATCATTATAAAACGGGCGCTCCTTGTGAACAGCGTAGAACTCGCCAGCGCGCTCTGAGGTAAGCTTTGTTTTTTTCAAGGCTACAATACGAAATCCCGCCTCCTCAATCATTTTGATAATTGATCCCGAGTGACCGTCTTGTACGGCATCCGGCTTGATCATTGTGAAAGTTCTGTTTGTTGGCATACGAAAGCTTAATTGATTTTGGTGCAAAACTACTATTTTTCATTGTATATCCTTGATAGTTCGGGAAGTATGCATTTAAACGCGCAAGAGCAGGCTGATACTTAGGCTTTCGGGATGAAGATTGAGCAAATCCCAACAGTTTTGTTAATTTTGTGGGCTTATTACGCTCTCAAAACTCCTTTTTTGAAATAAATAACTGTGAATCAAACCGTTAAAGAGTTAAGCTCTTTTTTATCCCTTCCCCAAAAAATCATCATAACGATGCACCGCGACCCGGACGCTGACGCGCTGGGATCTTCGCTTGGGTGGGCTAGTTATTTATCCAAAAAAGGACACGAAGTAACTGTTATCAGCCCTACCGAATATGCGGCCAACCTGCGCTGGATGGTTAATCCCGATCTGGTGCTCGTTTACGAAAAAGCCTCTGAGCAAGCTAAATGCAGAAAAAAAATCCAGGAAGCTACATTGATTTGCTGCCTTGACTTTTCTGTATTATCCCGTTTAAAAGATCTCGGAAAGGTAGTTCAGGAAGCGCCTGCTCCCAAAATGATGATAGACCACCATCTGGAACCCGAGTATTTTGCCAAATGGATGATCTGGGATACCAATGCAGCAGCAACGGCGCAGCTTGTATATCAATTGGTTAAAGAGCTGGAAGATTACGCGCCGGCAACGGAGATTTTTGATGTTCCAATGGCTGAGTACCTCTATGCCGGTATCATGACCGACACAGGCTCTTTCAGGCATGCAAACGTGACTGCGGATGTGCACCTCGCTGTTGCAGATTTAATGCGGACAGGATTTGATTCCAGCCGCGTTCACCGGCTTATCTACGATAACGCTCCCCTTTCCCGCCTCCAGTTTCTGGGATATGTACTTTCGCAAAAGCTTGTGGTGTTGCCCAAATACAGAACTGCTTATATGGTACTCACAGAGGCTGAGCTGCAAAGGTTCAATTCGAGTACCGGCGAAACAGAGGGTATCGTTAACTATGGACTGCAGGTCGAAAACGTGGTGATGTCTGCTATGTTCATTGAACGTAAAGGAGAGATCAAGATTTCTTTCAGGTCAGTCGGTACGTTTTCGGTAAGAGATCTTGCAAGTACACATTTCAATGGCGGCGGCCATAAGAATGCGAGTGGAGGAAGATCGGAACAATCAGTAAATGAAACCGTTGACTACTTCTTAAGTATCCTCCCAACATACGAACAGGCGCTTTTGAGCGTTGACTAAGCTTAAAATTGATCTATCAAAATTCACCCAAATATTCCAAATTAAAACAATCAAATGAATCTTAAAACAATCAGTTATGCGATGGGCATAACGATCCTTGCGGCCTCTTGTAATCAGTATAAGACGCAGGTTACGGAGAACGGGCTTAAATATCAGATCTTCGAACACGAAGATGATGCCAGAAAAGCAAAGCTTGGAGATATTATGTCTTTCCATCTGGTTCTAAAAAACGGTAGCGATTCCACACTTCGCGACACTTATAAAGAAGGTAATCCAGTTAAAATGGTACTTCAGGCGCCTCCGTTCAAAGGAAGCTTTGAAGAAGGACTTGCTATGCTGGCAACTGGTGACAGTGCGAAATTCATGATCAATGCAGATACTTTGTTTGCTAAAATGATGCAGCCAATGCCGCCGATGATCAAAAAAGGTTCTGAGATCAGCTTTACAGTAAAGGTTTTGAGCGTTTTAACATCAGAAGAATTCCAGAAGCAGCAATCGGAAGCAGGTGTTAAGCAGAAAGCAGTTGACGCGAAGGTGATCGATGCTTTTCTTGCGAAAAACAATCTGCAGGGAAAAGCGCGCAAAACGGCTTCGGGATTGGTATATGTTCCTCAGGTTGAAGGCTCAGGCGCAAGTCCGGTCGCAGGCGATAATGTAAAAGTGAATTACACAGGCAAATTCCTTGACGGTAAGGAGTTTGACAGCTCTAAAAACCAGGGCAAACCATTGGATTTGCAAGTTGGTCAGGGAATGGTGATCCCGGGCTGGGAAGAAGGCATTATGCTCATGAAAAAAGGCGAAAAAGGCTTGTTGATCATTCCTTCCGGTCTGGCATACGGACCAGAAGCTTATGGACCAATCCCAGGCAACTCGGTACTTCAGTTTGAAATGGAACTGATTGATTTCTCCAAAGGAACCGGTGCACCAGCTGCTCCGCCGGTTGCACCGCCTACACGCTAACAGAAAAAGACAAATCAAACGGCCGCTTCACAAGAGTGGCCGTTTTTTTATGTAAAATGCGCAGCTATTATCAACATCAATACTATGAAACTTTGCTTTGCAACCAACAATGTCAATAAGCTTATTGAGGTCCAGGCTTTACTGGGAAATCATTTTGAATTGGTCACACTAGCCGAAATAGGCTGCGAAGCTGACATTCCCGAGCCTTACGAAACCATAGCTGAAAATTCGCGTGGTAAAGCTGAATATGTGTATCAGAACTTCAATGTCAACTGCTTCGCCGACGATACTGGTCTTGAAGTTACCGCATTGAATGGCGAACCGGGTGTAAGATCCGCCCGCTATGCAGGCCCGCAGCGGGAGCCAGCTGATAACATTGCTTTACTACTGCAGAATCTTGCTCCATTTGCAAACAAGCAGGCGCGGTTTTTAACTGTAATTACACTGGTGATCGACGGCGTTTACCATCAGTTTGAAGGTACAGTGGAAGGCACCATAATTCCGGATAAAAGAGGAAGTAACGGCTTCGGTTATGACCCGATCTTTGTTCCGGATGGTTATGATAGAACCTTTGCTGAAATGACGCTGGCGGAGAAGTCGAAGCTAAGTCACCGTGCACGTGCTTTCACGAAGCTGGTGGACTTTCTTCAATCCATTTAAGATAGTATCAACTGTAAAATCTGTGTTATGCAAGATTTTGATCCGGCGGACTACCGTGTAGACGGCTCCAAGAAATTTGACATTGAGAAGGCAAAAACGAAGGTTAAGGACTTTTACGAGGATAAGGAACATTACGAAGTTTTGCAAGCTGAGGCTGCCCAGGAACTAGATGAACTGCAAAGTATGATGTATGCGCATAATCGCTACGGATTGCTGGTGATTTTTCAGGCAATGGATGCGGCAGGTAAAGATGGTACGATCAAGCATGTGATTTCAGGTGTCAATCCGGTTGGGATTAAGATACACTCTTTCAAGCGGCCGACGGAAACTGAGCTAAGCCACGATTTCCTCTGGCGCACAAGCCAGGTGCTGCCGCAAAGAGGCACAATCACGATTTTCAACAGAAGCTACTATGAAGAAGTGCTTGTAGTGAAAGTAGAACCAGAGATCCTGACCAAGTCACAGAGGCTGCCCAAGGAATTGACAGAGGATCTTGACAAGCTCTTCAAACACCGTTATTCGGATATTTCAAATCTTGAAAAGTATCTATACCGGAATGGGATTCGGGTCGTCAAGATTTTCCTGAATGTATCAAAAGAGGAACAGGCAGAGCGGCTGATTGAACGCATCGAGGATCCTTCGAAGAACTGGAAGTTTGACGAGCAGGATATTAAAGTGCGTGCGCAATGGGATGAATACATGAAAGCTTACGAAGATTGCATTAATGCTACTGCTTCAAAGAAAGCGCCCTGGTACATTATCCCCGCAGACGACAAGCGGAACATGCGGCTCGCAGTGGGGAAAATTATCGTGGAGGAGTTGAAGAGAATGGATATGTCTTATCCTGAATCAGACCCCTCGCAAACCGAAGTGTTAAAGCAATATATTGATGTGATTAAGGCGCAAAATCATGAGTGACAAAAAAAGGCAGCCGATGTAAATCGGCCGCCTTTCATAGCTATGCATGGTGTGAAGTTATGTCTTACTTGATGGTGAAGTCTCCGCCACCAATCTTGTATCCCTCTGCATACAATTCTACATTGTATTTTCCAGGACGGAACTGAGAGGTATTATCATATAGCAATTCAACTTTCTGGTTGTTGTTTTGGAACGCTACTGATTCACGTGCTGTGAATTTAGATGGCGCGCCATTCACTTCAAATTCTCCTGAACCAGTTGCATCGTCAGCGATTACTGCGCCTTCAGGATCAAGAACTCTCACGTAAATGTCTTTTGGCTCCTGAGCAGTAAGCTCGTTTTCTGGCAGGTTGAAAACCAGTTTCAGTTTGTCAACTCTCTTCGCTTTGTACTCATCTTTATCTTTTACCTTACCTCTTGAATTAACGGTCAGGATTTTAAGATTCTGAGCTCTCAAAGCAGCAGCTTTACTTACTTTCTCGCTTAGCTCTTTATTAGCAGCTGTGAAAGTAGTTACCGAGTCAGTCAATTCCGTCTGGCGTTGAACCAGTCTTTCTCTTTCGCTTGTCAAGGTACCAACGTGAGTACTCAGGGAATCGTTTGAAGCTACCAGATGCTCGTTTTCAGCTTTAAGCTGCGCAATCATTTCATCTTTTTCGGTCAGGAATCTTTCATACTCCTTGATCTTTCCAAGATACTTGTTAGTCTCAACTCTTCTGCTTTTGCTGAAAGCCAACTTATCCGCTTCCAACTTCTCTTTCATTTTGGTAAGTTCTGTAACATCTCCACCTAGCCTTTCGATTTCAGCAATCTTTGAATCCAGAACGGTGGAAATAGAGTCCAGTTTAGTTTTGGTTACAGCCAGTTCTCTTGCTTTCTCAACTACCATTGATTCCTGTTGAGTCAACTCTTGTTTTTGAGTTGTAAACAAGTAGCCAAACATGGCCGTCGCTAGTCCCAGGACAACTACCATTGCCCAAGCTATGCTTTGCTTATTTTTCTGTTCTTGTTGCATTGAGTTTTAAGTTTATTTTATGATTTAGTTTACATGTTGACGGATTAGTCCGGGTCTACATGGTTTCGATAGATAAGCAACCAATTTTGTGCCCTCTTTCCTGAAACACCATTGAGCCGGCTATATACGCTGAATCACCTTCCACGAATAATACCAGTAAAAAAGCCTCAAATTCTACATCTGAGGCCAATTTTCAACAACTAAAATTTTGAGAGGAAATATTTGTTAAATGGCCGTTAGCGCGCATTCGTTGTAAGGAAATTGGGTAATCTTTACCCAATTTATGGTGTAAGAGTACAGGAAAAGGAAATTAAAAAACCCGCTATAATCCTATTTTGGCCGATATTTCGAACCGCTTCGGTTCCATGAAGATCAGTTTCTGATACCCTTTTACGGAATAAGCAGAAATCTGCAATAGATTGTCCTTCTTTTGGCAAGTAAACTCAATCTGCTTTTCAGATTCGTAAATACGATTGCGAGACAGCAGCGTGGCCATTACTTTGGTGGGAGATTTAACTGTAGTATCAGTAACGATTTTCAGGTAGCGGACCGGCAGATCATTGTTCTCTTTAAGTCTGTACTCGTAAGTAGACGAATCCTTCCTCGTCACATCATAACTCTGGGCATAGGAGGGTTTATTGATATCAGCCTGAATGAACAACTCAAGTTCCTTTTTCCAGTCAATAGCATTTGATTTAACGGTTTCAAGTTCCCCGTCAAGCTTCGCTGACTTCGCTACAAAAAGCTTCTTTTCATTCAGATAAACGATCTGATTTTCTACAAATCCTTTCAGATCAAAATACCTTTTCACCTCATTTTCATCGGCACGCTGCTGATCGCAGGAAGCCAGCATTGCGGTCAAAAGAAATGCAACAAAATATACAACAGGAGTTTTAATAAAGGAATTTGCGTGGTTGGTCTGCTGAGGCATTTGTAAGAAATCAGAGTGGAATTTTAAAAGAACAGAGAGCCTTGTGGGCTCTCTGTGGTTAACATCTTTTACAACTGTTAAGTTTTAGAGCAAACTGGTTCCAGTCATTTCCTCCGGCTTAGCAATTCCCATCAGATCCAGGATAGTCGGGGCAATATCTGCCAACTTTCCATTCTTGATAGGAGCTTTGTATTCGTTATCGACCAGAATGCATGGTACCAGGTTCAATGAATGCGCGGTGTTGGGTGATCCGTCATCGTTCATCATATAATCAGAATTTCCATGATCAGCTATGATAATCGAAGAGTAACCATGGTTTAAACCTGTCGTAACAACCGCCTGTACGCATTGGTCAACCGTTTCGCAAGCTTTTACAGCCGCTTCGAAAACGCCGGTGTGCCCCACCATATCCGGATTGGCGAAGTTAAGGCAGACAAAATCAACCTCTTCTTTTTCCAACTCAGGTACGATTGAATCTCTGATACCAAATGCGGACATTTCTGGCTGTAAGTCGTAAGTAGCCACTTTGGGCGAAGCGCAAAGTAAGCGACTCTCTCCTTCAAAAGGCTTTTCCCTACCTCCGGAGAAAAAGAAGGTAACGTGCGGGTATTTTTCAGTTTCAGCGATCCTGATCTGCTTTTTACCTGCTGATTCGAGCACTTCTCCCAGCGTATTATTGAGATTATCTTTATCGAAAATGACATCAACTCCTTTATAAGTCTCGTCATAATTCGTCATTGTAACATATTTCAGATTAAGCTTGTGCATGTTCTGCTCATGGAAGTCCTGCTGGGTAAGAACCTCCGTTATCTCACGTCCGCGATCTGTGCGGAAGTTGAAGCACAAAACCACATCTCCGTCGCTGATCACGGTGATAGGAATTCCCGCTGCATCTGTCGCAATGATAGGCGTGATGAATTCATCGGTCACACCTTCCTCATAGGAAGCTTGTACTGCCTGCAAAACGTCTGTTTCCGGAACATGCTTTCCTTCTCCATGTACCATGGCATCGTAGGCCAGCTTTACACGTTCCCAGCGTTTGTCTCGGTCCATTGCATAATAGCGACCGGTAATGCTGGCAAGTCGACCAGTAGTCATCGCCATTGCTTCTTTAAGCTCCGTTAAAAAGCCTAAACCGCTTTTTGGATCACAATCGCGGCCGTCTGTAAAAGCGTGAACGAAAACGTTTTCAAGCTGGCGGTCAGCAGCTATTTTGCAAAGCCCTTTTAAATGGTCAATGTGCGAGTGGACACCTCCGTCGGATACCAGACCAATGAAATGTACTTTTTTATTGTTGACCTTGGCGTAATCGAAAGCTTCGGTCAAAGCTTTTTCGTGGGCTAATGTACCTTCCGATACGGCAAGGTTGATCTTAACCAAATCCTGGTAAACAACACGGCCTGCTCCAAGATTGGTATGCCCTACTTCCGAGTTACCCATTTGACCATCAGGCAACCCAACTGCCAAACCACTGGCTTCCAATCTGCTGTTTGAATAGTTTTGCAGGATACTGTCGTAAAAAGGAGTGTCGGCAGCTATAACAGCTGAACGGTTTTCCTCACCAATCTTGGCGACTCCCCAACCGTCCATAATGATAAGAATGACTTTTCTGCTCAATTTGGTGGAATGTTAAAATGTTATTTAGCGAGCCACTGGGGTTATTCTTCGCTCTTACTTTCAATAGGTTGATTATTCTCGTCTACGATCACGTAAACCTCCTCGCCTGGTTTCCTCATCAGAAACTTTTCCCTGGCCCATTTCTCAACCATTTGCGGATTCCCAAAAACCTCATTCCGCTCTTTCTTTACCTGAGAAATTTTTTCAAGTAGTTTGGACTTTTCTACTTCCAGCTCTTTCATTTTCATCCGGTTAGAAAAAACCACCCGAATGTTATTGTTGTCCAAAAACAAAATCCAGAACAACCATGCAACCAAAGTAGCTACATAGAAGTTTTTCAATGTTTTAAATGACCAGAATGAATTGCTTTTCATAGGAATACCCAAAAATGAAAACCGGAGCGCTTGGCTCCGGTTTATTATATCAGAATTTCAATCCCGGGAAGTATGCGCTTTCGCCTAATTCTTCCTCAATGCGAAGTAGCTGATTGTATTTTGCCATACGGTCAGAACGTGAAGCAGAACCGGTTTTAATTTGTCCCGTGTTCAATGCAACAGCAAGGTCAGCGATTGTTGCATCCTCAGTTTCACCTGAACGGTGCGACATAATGCTCTTATAGCTGTTACGTTTTGCCAGGTTTACAGTATCGATAGTTTCTGTAAGAGAACCAATCTGGTTTACTTTTACCAAAACTGCATTTGCGATCTGAGATTCAATTCCTTGTTGCAGGCGGGTTACATTCGTTACGAACAAATCATCCCCTACAAGCTGGCATTTGCTGCCGATTGACTCTGTCAAAGTTTTCCAGCCAGCCCAATCGTCTTCGTCCATACCATCTTCAATAGAGATAATAGGATATTTAGCAACCCATTGAGTCCAGTAATCCGCCATTTCAGCTGAACTAAGTTTACGGCCATCTGATTTTTTGAAGTGGTATAGACCATCTTCGTAGAATTCAGAAACAGCTGCATCCATAGCAATGAAAATTTCTTCGCCAGGTTTGTACCCTGCTTTTTCAATCGCCTGAATTACGATCTCGATCGCCTCTTCATTCGATTTGATATTTGGAGCGAAACCACCTTCGTCACCTACGTTGGTCGAATAGCCTTTGCTTTTCAAAACAGTTTTTAGGGTATGGAAAACCTCAACACCCATACGAAGCGCCTGAGAGAACGTATCTGCTTTTGCAGGCATGATCATGAACTCCTGAAAATCGATCGAGTTATCCGCGTGACTTCCTCCGTTCAGGATATTCATCATAGGAACAGGAAGTGTATTTGCATTTGTGCCGCCAACATAGCGATACAATGGCAGGTTTGCTTCCTGCGCTGCTGCTTTCGCTGCTGCCAGGGAAACTCCCAGGATTGCATTGGCACCCAACTTTCCTTTATTAGGAGTTCCGTCAAGCTCAAGCATGATCTTGTCGATCAGATTTTGCTCAAATACTGAACATCCGATGAGTTCAGGAAAAATAATATCGTTGACATTTTCAACTGCTTGCAAAACACCTTTTCCAACATAAACGCTTTTGTCGTTATCACGAAGTTCAACGGCCTCATGCTTTCCGGTAGAAGCACCAGATGGAACAGCAGCACGTCCCAGGTAACCATTTTCGGTACGAATATCTACTTCTATTGTCGGGTTTCCTCTTGAATCCAGAATTTGTCTTGCATGTACTGACTGAATCGTACTCATTTGCAGCTTATGTTTTAATTATAAATTTGAATATTTTAACGCCTACAAAATAACACAAAAAAAATCGTCATCCATAAGCGGCAAATCACTTTAAGGTAAATTTACAATTCGGTAACACGGTCAATTTCATATGTATTGAGCAAACTAGTTACGGGTTGTATACCTCTATAAAAGAAAAACCTCCGTTAAGGAGGTTTTCTGATCAGCTTACGCTTAGCAATTTTATAAACTCGTCAAACAGGTACCTTGAATCATGCGGGCCTGGTGAAGCTTCGGGGTGATACTGCACCGAGAATGCAGGATAATCCTTTCTTCTGATCCCTTCTATTGTGTTATCATTCAAGTTAATATGTGTGATCTCAATGTCCGGGTGGCTCTGGATCTCATCAGGGTTCACAGCAAATCCGTGATTCTGAGAAGTGATTTCACACAATCCCGTAATCAAGTTTTTGACAGGGTGATTTAAGCCTCTGTGACCATGATGCATTTTATAAGTAGTTATCCCACTTGATAGCGCTAATAACTGGTGACCGAGGCAAATTCCAAAAAGTGGTTTCGCAGTCTTGATCATCTGGTTCACGCTCTCTACTGCGTAAAGCATAGCAGCCGGATCGCCCGGTCCATTAGATATAAAGAACCCGTCGGGGTTCCATTCCATTACTTCTTCAAACGGCGTCTTTGCTGGAAATACTTTGCAATAGCAACCTCTGGAAGTAAGATTTGACAAAATGCTTTTTTTGATTCCATAATCAATCACCGCTATCCGCCATTTGCTTCCCTCTTCTTCGCCAACAAAGTACGGTTCAGTAGTTGTTACTTCTGACGACAACTCGAGTCCGTCCATGGAAGGTATTCTTCTTAATTCCTCCATGAGCAACTTCTCATCAAGAATTTCAGAAGAAATAATTGCATTCATTACGCCTTTTTCGCGCACATGCCTTACCAAATGCCTGGTATCTACATTACTGATACCAACAATCTTGGCCCTCTCGAAATATTCCTGCAGTGAGAAATCCGCGGTATCTCTGGAATAAATGGCCGAAAACGTGTTACAAACCATTCCCCGGATTTTGACAGAGCTTGACTCCTCTTCATCATTTAGCTGTACACCATAGTTGCCGATATGCGAGTTGGTGTTGACGATAATCTGTCCATAGTACGAGGGATCCGTATAGATCTCCTGATAGCCCGTCATGCCGGTATTAAAGCAGATTTCCCCGCCAGTCGTTCCACGTATTCCCAAAGCTAGACCTTTGTATGCTGTTCCGTCTTCAAGCAACAACAGAGCTTCCTGTTTTTGATTCATATATGGTTTTTATCGATTTTCTTCTGATTAATGAGAATGAATTGTAAGGTTATTCTCAAAAGCGGTGCAAAAATACAGTTTTTTGCGCATAAAAAAGGGTTAAACTAAAACGTTTAACCCTCTCAATATTTCTACTACCTTCCAAAACTACTCTTTGTCAGTACCTTCAGATGAATCTTCCGTCTTCGGAGCTTCCTCAGCAGCTGGTGCTGACTCTTCTACCACCGGGTGATCTTCTTTCTTAACAGGTGCAGCAACATCGGCTTCAGCGGAGGTTTCTTTCTTTCCACCACCTCTTCTGCTACGACGAGTTTTAGCTGGCTTATCTGCATTAGCAAGCAGCAGTGCATCATTGAAATCAACAAGTTCGATCAATGCCGTTTCAGCAGCATCACCTAGTCTGTTACCTAACTTAATAATACGGGTATAACCACCTGGGCGAGATGCAATTTTGTCAGATACTGCGCCGAAAAGCTCTTTCGTAGAAGCCTTATCGTTAAGATAGGAGAATACAATCCTTCTGTTGTGGGTTGAATCTTCTTTCGCACGAGTCAGCAAAGGCTCAACGTACTTACGAAGTTCTTTCGCTTTCGCCAGAGTAGTTTCAATTCTTTTGTGGAGAATCAAAGAGGAAGCCATATTTGAAAGCATAGCCTTGCGGTGAGATGCTGTTCTTCCTAAGTGATTATCCTTTTTACCGTGTCTCATTTTTTTGTTGTTTAGTTGCTTCGAGCTGCGACTGGCGCGCTACAGAATACATACTTATGAATGGAATAATTATCAATCCTCTTCCAGGCGATACTTGGCTACGTCCATTCCGAAAGTCAGTTGTTTATCAGCTACAAGCTGCTCCAACTCCGTAAGGGATTTCTTTCCAAAATTACGAAACTTCATCATATCTGAAATTTCAAGCCTTACTAAATCACCCAATGATTTAACATCGGCAGATTTCAGACAGTTATATGCACGAACAGAAAGATCCAGCTCAGACAACGAAGTTTTCAAAAGCTTTCTCATGCGCAACATTTCCTCGTCAACCTGATTATCTTCTTCCGCTTTCTGCTTCTCGAAAGTCATTGTCTGATCCGAGAACAACATGAAGTGTTGAATAAGAATGTTCGCAGCACCTTTCAGAGCATCCTCAGGGTGAATTGAACCATCAGTTTGAATATCTATTAAAAGACGCTCGTAGTCAGTACGCTGTTCAACACGTGTATTTTCAACACTGTATTTTACATTCTTTATCGGTGTGTAAATAGAATCAACAGCGATGTAACCAAATGGCAATTCATTTGCACGTGGCTCATCTGCTGGAACATATCCTCTTCCTTTATCTAACAACAGTTCCATCTCAAATTCCTTCTGATCGTCAATATGACAAATCACCTGGTCTGGATTAAGAACCTCGAATGCATTTGTAAACTTACCAATGTCACCTGCTGTAATGGCAGACACATTCTTTAGATTTACTACTATCCTACTCTCACTTAGATCAGAAACTTTTTTAAAGCGAACCATTTTAAGGTTCAGGATGATTTCTGTAACATCCTCAACAATACCTTCAATAGAAGAGAATTCGTGAAGCACGCCCGGGAACTTCACACTTGTAATGGCGTAACCTTCCAAAGATGAAAGAAGTATTCTACGCAACGCATTACCGATGGTCACGCCGTATCCTTTCTCTAAAGGCTTAAACTCAAACAACCCGTGAAAGTCGTCTGCTTTTTCCATGACGACCTTATCAGGCATTTGGAAAGCTAATATTGACATAGTCTTTGCTCCTTTTATAGTAGTAAATGATAGTTGATCACGCTACCGTTACCTTTGCGATCGCAAAATTGCCGTTAACGGCTAAAAAGTACTTCCCCCGCGCAACGGAGAAAGTACTGAAATAATGAAGATTGTTATTTAGAGTACAACTCAACGATGAGCTGCTCATTGATATTTTCAGGGATCTGCTCACGCTCTGGGAACGTTACGAATTTGCCTGATAGTTGCTGTCCGTCCCATTCAAGCCAGTTGAATCCACGTGAACTGTGGCCAGCAAGGCTGTCAGTTACTGCTTCAAGTGATTTAGACTTTTCGCGAACAGTCACTACCTGTCCTGGACGAAGAGAATATGAAGGAATATTTACGATCTCACCATCAACAAGAATGTGTTTGTGAGATACAAGTTGCCGGGCTGCTCTTCTTGTTGGAGCGATCCCAAGGCGGTAAACTGTATTGTCAAGACGTGCCTCGCAATACTTCAAAAGGTTTTCACCAGTGATACCTTCTTTTACAGAAGCTTTCTCAAACAAATTACGGAATTGTCTTTCAAGAATACCGTAAATGAATTTTACCTTTTGCTTTTCCATTAACTGTAAAGCATACTCCGACTTCTTGGAGCGGCGACCCTTACCATGGATTCCAGGAGGGTAATTTTTCTTAGCAAGTGCTTTACTTGGACCTAAAATTGGTTCTCCGTAACGTCTTGCAATCTTCGATTTGGGACCTGTATAACGTGCCATTAAAAACTTTTTTGTTTAACTATTAATTAAGACCATTCAGTAACCCCAGTGTCCAAATTACGAATGGATATTTTACTATACTCTACGACGCTTTGGAGGACGGCAGCCATTGTGTGGCAGCGGAGTAATGTCACGGATTGTTGTTACTTCAATCCCCGCATTCTGGATTGTACGGATAGCTGATTCGCGCCCCGATCCAGGTCCTTTAACAAAAACCTCTGCTTTACGCATCCCCAGATCAAAGGCAACCTGCGCTGCACTTTGAGCTGCTGTTTGTGCAGCATAAGGAGTGTTCTTCTTTGATCCACGGAATCCCATTTTACCAGCGGAACCCCACGATATAACCTGACCATTGTTGTTTGTAATGGAGATGATTATATTATTGAAAGAGGCCTTAATGTGAACCTGACCAACAGACTCAACAACAACAACTCTCTTTTTTGCTTTATCTTTTCTTTTATTTTGTGCCATTGCTCAAGGGGAATAAGTGTGGCGAAGCCACCGCTCATTGTTTATTTAGTAGCCTTTTTCTTATTAGCGATTGTCTTACGCTTACCCTTACGAGTACGAGAATTGTTCTTCGTTCTTTGTCCGCGAAGTGGCAATCCCTTACGATGGCGAAGACCTCGGTAACAAGCGATGTCCATCAAGCGTTTGATGCTCAATTGAACCTCAGACTTAAGTGCACCCTCTACTTTATATTCACCAGCGATCACTGCACGAATCGCGCCTGACTCGTCATCTGTCCAGTCAATAACTTTCTTATTCAAATCTACTCCCGCCTTGTCCAGAATCTTCTTCGCAGAACTGCGACCAATTCCAAAAATATACGTCAATGAGATTTCGCCTCTTTTACGGTCGGGAATATCAACTCCTGAAATACGTGCCATATGATTAACCTTGTCTTTGTTTATACCGTGGGTTCTTCTTATTAATTACATATACCTTACCCTTACGGCGTATAACCTTGCAGTCCTCACTGCGCTTCTTAACTGATGCTTTGACTTTCATCTGAGTATACTTAAGTGTTAATTTGAGGTGATCGACTCCTTATTTGTACCGGTAGGTAATTCTTGCCTTCGATAGGTCATAAGGAGACATTTCTAATTTTACACGGTCTCCCGGTAATATCTTGATATAGTGCATTCTCATTTTACCTGAAATATGAGCAATCACTTCATGCTTGTTTTCTAATACAACACGAAACATTGCGTTTGACAATGCTTCGAGAATTACTCCGTCTTGTTCGATTGATGCTTGTTTTGCCATTCGTAGCTTTATTACTTTACTTCTACCATTAGGCTGGTGTTGGCCGTCACTTTCTCTATATAATCGAATGTCGTGAGAATCTCCGCTTTGCCCTTTCGTACAACGACAGTATGTTCAAAATGAGCCGAATATTTACGGTCAGTAGTTCGAATAGTCCAACCATCACGTTCCTGCAATACCGCTTTTGTACCAAGATTAATCATAGGTTCAATAGCTAGCACCATCCCCTCACGTAGTCTTACGCCTTTTCCTCTCTTACCATAATTAGGTACCTCAGGACTTTCGTGAAGTTCTCTACCTACTCCGTGTCCAACCAACTCTCTTACAACTGAATATCCTCGCTCTTCAACGTATGACTGAATTGCATAACCGATGTCACCCATTCTCAATCCATCAACAGCGTGGTCTATGCCTTTATAAAGAGACCGTTTTGTAGCAGTCAGAAGATCCATAACTTCTTTGGAAACTTCTCCGACAGGATAGGTATAAGCACTATCGCTATGGTATCCCTTCAATTTGACCCCACAGTCGATTGAAATAATATCCCCTTCTTTCAATATGTACCCACTAGGGAAACCATGGACAACAACTTCATTCACAGAAATACAAAGCGACGCAGGGAAATTGTTAAAACCTTTGAAGGAAGGAATACCACCAAAATCTTTAATGTATTCCTCAGCAATCGAATCAAGTCTTTTTGTAGCGACCCCCGGTTTCACCCACATTGCCACTTCGGCATGAGCTTTCCCCAGAACCTGGGCACTTTCCTTGATAAGATCTATTTCGTCCTCCGTTTTAAGATAAATCATCTTCTATTAGATAGCCACGCTCTCCGTTCTACCCGTTACTCTACCAGACTTCATTAAACCTTCATATCGGCGCATCAACAAATAACTCTCAACCTGCTGCAACGTATCTAAAACTACACCCACCATGATAAGAAGTGATGTACCGCCGAAGAAATGCGCAAAGTCTGTCGACACACCAAGCAAACTTGCGAATGCTGGTAAAGTCGCAACGATTGCTAACATAATCGAACCTGGAAATGTAATTCTATCTAAAACTGAGCTAATATATTCCGAAGTCTGCTGACCAGGCTTAACACCAGGAATAAAGCCGCCTCCTCTTTTCATATCATCCGCGATCTGCTGCGGATTAACTGATATCGCAGTGTAAAAAAAGGTAAAAACTATAATCAGAAAAGCAAACAGCAAATTGTACTGCCAAGTCGTGTAATTCGCAAAAATAGTAGCAACGTTGCTTGCAAAGTCACTCTTCTCCGCGAAGTACGAAGCACCAAGTGATGGTATAAACATCAACGCTTGCGCAAAAATGATAGGCATAACACCTGCAGCATTCAGCTTCAAAGGTAGATACTGACGTTGCCCACCCATTACTCTGTTACCTACAACCTGCTTTGCATATTGAATAGGTATCCTGCGTACAGCCTGCGTTAACATAACAGCACCCATAATTACAAAGTATAGCGCAACTATCTCGAGAACAAAAAGCAAGATCTGACCACTGCCCCTAGACACAAACTCTTTATAAATTGCCCCAGGAAATCTGGATACAATACCTATCATGATAAGCATTGATATACCATTGCCAATACCCTTGTCCGTAATTCTCTCTCCCAGCCACATACAAAACATAGTACCGGCAGTTAGAACAAAAACAGACGAAATCGAAAATAGACTACGGCTCACTAGCAGAGCTTCGTCGGGTACAGTAGTATTAAGGTATGCAGTGCCCTGAACGAGGGTAACGACAATTGTTAAAACACGGGTAATTTGATTTAGCTTCTTCCTGCCAGATTCACCCTCTTTCTGCATCTTTTGAAAATAAGGCAAAGCCATAGTCAAAAGCTGAATAGCAATAGAGGCAGAAATATAAGGCATGATACCCAATGCAAAAATGGAAGCCTTGCTAAAAGCTCCACCTAGAAAAGTATCCAAAAGGCCCAATAAACCCTGTGACGATACATTCATTTGATCAGGCTCAACACCTGGCAATGCGACGTAAGACCCCAGACGGAAAATTGTTATAAACAAAAGAGTGTTGAGAATACGTGTTCTCAACTCCTCAATTGCAAATATATGCTTAATAGTCTCTAAAAATCGTTTCATTTTGTGGGTCTACATTAGCTATCCTGATCAACTATCAAATCACCGAACAGCGTAATTACAACTTGATAGCCTTACCGCCTGCTTTCTCAATCGCTTCAAGTGCGGTTGCAGAAAACCCATGAGCATGAATCTCAACAGCAGCTGACAACTCACCTCTACTCAGAATCTTAACGAGATCCTTTTTAGCGCACAAACCATTTTCAATAATCACCTCAGGGGTAATAACACTAACACCAATTTTGTCCACCAATGCTTGAATTGCATCCAAGTTAAGTGCCTTGTACTCGGTTCTGTTAACATTATTAAAGCCAAACTTCGGCAAACGTCTCTGAAGTGGCATCTGTCCACCTTCAAAGCCCAATTTACGGCTATATCCTGATCTAGATTGAGCCCCTTTATGCCCACGTGCAGATGTTCCGCCTTTACCGGAGCCCTGACCACGTCCAACACGCTTTCCAACTTTAACAGATCCAGCAGCTGGTTTTAACGAACTAAGATTCATACAATTCGTATATATTAAATTTCTTCGACTTTAACCAAGTGGCTTACTTTGCGAATCATTCCCGCAATAGCATCGCTATTTTCCTTTTCAACCGACCTGTTTAACTTGCCTAGACCCAGTGCCTTTATAGTAAGCTTCTGACGTTCCGGACGATCGATTGTGCTTTTAACTTGTGTAATACGTACTTTCGACATGATTACTCTCAGATATAGGAAATCCTAAGATTATCCGTTAAATACTTTATCTAACTTCACACTACGCTGAAAAGCAACCTGATGAGGAGCTCTCATTTTCAGAAGAGCGTCAATCGTCGCCTTAATAACGTTGTGAGGGTTTGAAGAACCTTTGGACTTAGCCAATACGTCCTTAATTCCCGCACTCTCAAGAACAGCCCTCATTGGACCACCCGCCAATACACCTGTTCCGGGAGCAGCTGGCTTAATCAAAACGAAACCACCACTAAACTTACCTTCCATTTCGTGAGGTACTGTGTGTTTCAGCATTGGAACTTGAATGAGGTTTTTCTTGGCGTCATCAATTCCCTTAGCAATAGCGTCGGTAACTTCATTGGCCTTGCCCAATCCATATCCAACTACGCCATTACCATCTCCAACTACAACAATGGCTGAAAAACTAAAGCGACGACCGCCTTTCACTACTTTTGCTACCCGATTGATGGCAACAACGCGCTCTTTCAAATCGGACTCGTTAACCTTCGAAGGTCTTGTATTTATAGACATAGTCTTTGTTATACTTAGAATTTCAGGCCACCCTCACGGGCTCCTTCGGCCAATGCTTTAACTTTTCCATGGTACAAGTACCCATTACGGTCAAAAACTACCGCCTGAATACCTGCTTCCTGAGCCTTCTCAGCAATTTTCTTTCCAACTTGAAGTGCAACTTCCACATTAGAATTCTCTTTTCTTCCACCAAGATCTACTGACGAAGCGCTTGCCAATGTAACTCCATTGATGTCGTCGATAATCTGCGCGTAAATACTGGTATTAGAACGGAAAACCGATAACCTTGGACGTTCCGTGCTACCCTTAACTCTCTTACGAATATGAAGTTTGAGACGTTGTCTTCTATCTGTTTTTGCGTTAGCCATTGTAATCTTATCTAACTTTGTTTATAACATTATTTTGTGGCAACGAATTACTTCTTAGAAGCAGACTTACCAGCCTTGCGACGTACAACCTCACCAACAAAACGAATACCTTTACCTTTGTAAGGCTCAACTTTTCTAAGTGACTTAATCTTAGCAGCTACTGAACCGATCAATTCTTTATCAATACCTTCTAAAATAACCTTAGGGTTCTGCCCTTTTTCAGAGGTAGTTGTAAGCTTGATCTCGCTTGGTATAGCCATAAAAATATTATGGGAGTATCCTAGTTGCAATTCCAAAACATTGTTCGCTGAACTCGCTTTGTAACCAACACCGATAATTTCTAGCTCTTTCTTGTAACCTTCACCAACACCAATTACCATGTTGTTGATCAAAGAGCGGTATAACCCGTGTAACGCTTTGTGACGCTTTTGCTCGGTAGGGCGCTTTACAGTAAGCTCATTACCTTCAACTGCAACAGTAATATCACTGTCAACTGTTTGAAAAAGCGTTCCTTTTGGTCCTTTAACCGACACGACATTATCTTCACCAACCGCAACTGAAATTCCAGCTGGTAAAACGATAACTTTATTTCCTATTCGTGACATTTCCTGAATATCTTTAAAATATTAATACACGAAACACAATACTTCTCCACCTACATTGAGAGTTTTCGCCTCTTTGTCAGTCATTACACCTTTAGATGTTGAAATTATTACAGTTCCTAATCCACCCAAAACGCGCGGCAATGTTGATGAACCTGAGTATTTTCGCAAACCAGGTTTACTTACCCTCTCCAATTTTACAATTGCAGATTGCTTTGTGACAGGATTATATTTCAAAGCGATTTTAATCGTTCCCTGAGGTCCAACCTCGTCAAACTTATAGCTTTGTATGTACCCTTTATCAAAAAGTACTTTTGTAATCTCTTTTTTTATGTTGGATGCAGGTATCTCAACAACCCGGTGCTTCGCTTTGATAGCGTTTCTGAGTCTCGTCAGATAGTCTGCTATGGGATCCGTTAACATTTTTATGCCAAGTTTAAACACCCCTTTTTGAACGGGAGTGCAAAGTTAAGTAATTGAAATCAGAATTGAAAGTATTCTTACCAACTTGATTTAGTAACTCCCGGAATTTTTCCATCAGAAGCCATATCTCGGAATAGAACTCTTGAAATCCCGAATTTACGCATATATCCCCTCGGTCTTCCAGTGATTTTGCATCGGTTATGTAGACGAACCGGAGAAGAGTTACGTGGCAGCTTATCCAAACCAACCCAGTCGCCAGCTGCTTTGAGCTTTGTACGCTTCTCAGCATATCTCTCTACCAGCGCCTGTCTCTTTCTTTCTCTCGCTTTTACTGATTCTTTTGCCATTGTCGGTAAATAAATCTTGTATTAAATTTTATATTATTTGCTAGCGTTAGTAAAGGGCATTCCCAACGCTTTCAGCAATTCATAACTCTCTTCGTCAGAGTTGGTGGAAGTCACAAAAGTAATGTCCATACCCGTGATCTTATTCACCTTCTCAATGCTGATCTCAGGGAAGATAATCTGCTCCTTCACACCAAACGTATAATTTCCTCTTCCGTCAAAACCTTTATCGCTGATCCCCTTGAAATCGCGAACCCGTGGCATTGCAATAGTAGTCAACCGATCCAAAAACTCGTACATACGATCACCACGAAGAGTAACCTTCGCGCCAATCGGCATGTTCTCTCTCAATTTAAAGTTTGAAACCGCTTTCTTAGATATAGTTGCGATTGCTTTTTGCCCGGTTATAAGGCTTAGCTCCTCTACTCCTGTATCAACCAGTTTCTTATCTGCAACCGCAGCTCCGATACCTTTGTTGATTACGATTTTTGTAAGCCGAGGTACTTGCATACTCGATTTGTACTGAAACTTCTCTTTCAACTGCGAAACAACTTCGCTCGCGTACTTCTCTTTTAATCTTGGCTGTGCCATTTTTACATTAGTTACGTGGATTACCGACCCACTTGCTTTGTTACTAAACTAGCGATACTGATAACAGTTACAACAAATTACCAGTCTTTTTCGAAAAGCGCTGCAATTTACCGCCATCATTGATCTTGCGACCGGTTCTTGTTGCTTCTCCTGTTTTAGGATCCACAACCATAAGATTGCTGATGTGAATAGCACCTTCTTTCTTCTCGATACTACCCTGTGGGTTTTGAGCATTAGGTTTAACATGCTTTGTGATCATGTTTACACCTTCCACTGTAGCTCTTTGCTTCTCAACCAGCACTTTTTTAATCACACCTGTTTCTCCCTTGGCGTTACCTGAAATCACTTTCACAGTATCGCCTTTACGGATATGCAATTTTGCTGGTGCCTTTTTACCTTTAATTTCCATTGACGTATTCTCTTAATAGTTTAAAGAAATACCTTATTTCTTACAGCACTTCTGGTGCAAGTGACACAATCTTCATGAATTGTTTCTCGCGCAATTCACGTGCAACTGGACCAAATATGCGGCTACCGCGAGGCTCGTCATTGTTATTCAATAAAACTGCTGCGTTATCCTCAAAGCGGATATAAGTTCCATCCTTGCGACGTACCTCTTTCTTGGTACGAACAACCACGGCTTTTGAAACCGTTCCTTTTTTCATATTGCTCGAAGATAGAGCCGACTTAACCGTAACTACGATCTTATCCCCTACCGAAGCATAGCGCTTTCCAGTTCCTCCAAGTACACGAATTACGAGTACCTCCTTAGCGCCACTGTTATCTGCTACCGACAGTCTTGATTCTTGCTGTACCATTATTACTTAGCTTTTTCAAGGATTTCTACTAATCTCCAACGCTTGTTCTTGCTGAGCGGACGAGTTTCCATTACACGAATCGTGTCGCCTATTCCAACCTCATTGGTCTCGTCATGAACCATCAACTTAGTAGTTTTGGTCATGAACTTACCATACTTGGCGTGCTTAACCTTACGTTCAACAGTGATCACACAGGATTTCTCCATTTTGTTACTCACTACTTTACCTATTCTTTCTTTACGTAAATTTCTTTCTGTTGCCTCCATAATTTCAATCTGATTTACTGCTGGTTAGATTTAGCCGACAGCTCTGTCAAGAGTCTTGCAATTTCCTTACGTGAGGCGCGAATACGCAAAGGGTTCTCGATAGGTGAAATTGCATGAGCAAATTTCAATCGAAGTAAGCGCTCTCTCTCTTGGGCGATCTGCTCTTTAAGCTGATCTTGCGACAGATCCTTTATTTCTTTACTAGTCATTGCTTTAAATAATTAACGTTCTGATTCCGCTCGGGACCCTATTCCTATTCTTGGTAATCCCGACGTACCACGAACTTGGTTTTAATTGGCAACTTTTGTGCAGCCAAACGCAATGCTTCGTTGGCAGTATCCAGCGCAACGCCAGTTGCCTCGAATATGATTGTTCCTGGTTTAACAGGAGCTACCCAATACTCAGGAGCACCTTTACCCTTACCCATACGAACCTCAGCAGGCTTCTTTGTAATAGGTTTATCAGGGAAAATACGAATCCAAACCTGGCCTTCACGTTTCATTGCACGTGTAACTGAAATACGAGCAGCTTCTATCTGACGTGCAGTCAACCAACCTGGTTCAAGAGCCTTAATAGCAAACGAACCAAAAGCGATTTCATGTCCACGTGTCGCTAAACCGTTGTATGAACCTTTTCCTTTCTGTTGCTTGCGAAATTTTGTCCTTTTCGGCTGTAACATGATTAATCTATTTGAACCGGCTTCACCGGAAATGCCTGATTACTTCTTCTTGTTCTTATTATTGTTGTTATTGCTTCTCTTCCTACGATCAGCATCACTACCACCACCACCTTCGCCGCGGGAAGCGCCATCATTTCCTCTGCCTCCTCTTCTGTCACCACGTCCACCACGGTCATTACCGCCACGATCGTTGCCGCCAGATGCACTCCGGTCAGCCCTGTCAGAAGCTGCTGTTGCAGCACTTGGAGTCAAATCACGCTTGCCGTACAATTCACCTTTGAAAATCCAAACCTTGATCCCGATCTTCCCGTAAATAGTCTGCGCTTCAGAGATCGCGTAATCAATATCTGCTCTCAACGTATGCAGCGGAATGCGTCCTTCTTTGTATTCCTCAGTACGAGCCATTTCAGCACCGCCCAGACGACCAGCAAGACGAATCTTAATTCCCTGAGTTCCTACCCGCATTGCAGAAGCGATTGACTGCTTCATGGCCCGACGATAAGAGATACGAGCTTGAAGCTGTTGAGCAATTGCCTCTCCTACCAGCTTAGCATCGATTTCAGGACGTTTAATTTCGTAGATGTTAATTTGAACATCTTTCCCTGTAATCTTTTTAAGCTCTTCTTTTATTTTATCAACTTCGCTACCACCTTTACCAATAACAATACCCGGACGGGCAGTGTGAATGGTAAGCGTAATACGTTTTAAAGTACGTTCAATAACTACCTTAGATATCGATCCCTTCGGAATACGTGCCTTGATGTAGTTACGGATTTTCTCATCCTCAACTAATTTATCAGAGAAGTCTTTTCCTCCATACCAGCTTGACTCCCATCCTCTAACAATTCCTAGTCTCAGACCTATAGGATTAACCTTTTGTCCCATTCGATATAGATCGTTTACTTATGATTCGGTGATTACTTCTTCTTTATCTGCACCTGATGCCGAAACCGAAGCGTCGTCAATCACGATGGTAATATGGTTCGAACGCTTGCGAATTCTATGCGCTCTGCCTTGGGGAGCAGGGCGTAAGCGCTTCAACATACGTCCACCGTCGATAAATACGGTTTTAACAATAAGATCAGCATCTTCAAGTTTTGAACCTTCGTTCAACTGCTGCCAGTTTGCAACTGCCGATAATAAAACTTTGTGCAAAACGGGAGAAGATGCCCTAGGTTGAAACTTTAATAGTGCCAACGCTTTGCTGACCTTTTGTCCGCGAATCATGTCGGCCACTAGTCTCATCTTGCGAGGAGAGGTAGGCACGTCTCTTAATATAGCTCTTGCTTCCATGTTCTTTAGATATAGGCTCGTCCGCTAAGGACCAGCTATCGTCGACTATTTATTTTCTTCCTTTATCTTTTTTCGCTGTGTGACCGCGGAAATTACGAGTGGGTGAAAATTCTCCCAGCTTGTGTCCCACCATATTCTCAGTTACATAAACAGGGATAAACTTGTTTCCATTATGTACTGCAAAGGTATGTCCGATAAAATCGGGCGAAATCATTGAGCGTCGTGACCAGGTCTTGATTACTGACTTACGTGACGAACTGTTCATAACCTGAACTTTGTTCTCGAGACGGAAGTCGATATACGGTCCTTTTTTTAATGAGCGTGCCATGTTATTCTATTATTTTTTACGACGGCTGATAATCAATTTCTCAGAGTGCTTGTTGCGATCACGTGTCTTAAGACCTTTCGCAAACTGACCGTTTCTAGAACGAGGCTGACCTCCTGACGAACGGCCCTCACCACCACCCATTGGGTGATCAACTGGGTTCATTGCAACCCCTCTCACACGTGGACGGCGACCTAACCATCTGCGGCGACCTGCTTTACCCAGAGCCACGTTCATGTGACTAGCGTTGGATACTGTTCCCACAGTTGCAATACAGGTAGAAAGGATCATTCTCATTTCGCCAGAAGGCATTTTTAGAACGGCGTATTTACCTTCTCTTGCAACTAGCTGCGCGTAAGCACCCGCACTTCTTGCAAATTGTCCACCTTTACCAGGAGTAAGCTCGATATTGTGCACAATGGTACCAATTGGCATTGCACTTAAAGGAAGAGCATTTCCAACCTCCGGAGCAACTGAATTACCAGAAACAAGTACCTGCCCTACTTTCAATCCGTTTGGAGCGATAATGTATCTTTTTTCCTGATCTTCAAACTGAATCAGAGCAATGCGCGCTGAACGGTTTGGATCGTATTCTATTGTAAGTACGGTAGCCGGCGCATCGAAACGGTTTCTCTTGAAATCGATAACACGATACTTCCTTTTGTGACCACCACCTATATATCGCATGGTCATGTGTCCCTGACTGTTACGACCACCTGTTCTTTTGATCGTTTCCAGAAGACTCTTCTCAGGTTTCGCTGTTGTGATCTCCTCAAAAGTAGGAGCTGAGCGAAAACGCTGACCAGCACTTGTCGGTTTTAATTTTTTAACTGCCATTTGATATTACTCGTCAAGATTTAAGTCGTTCAACCAGGCTTATGCCTCACCGTATATATCGATGATCTCTCCTTCAGCTACTGTTATGATAGCTTTCTTGATAGTCGACGTTTTTCCACTTACAAATTTTCCTCCCGATGTGCGGGACTTACTTTTACCAATGCTACGCATGGTGTGAACGCTTTCTACGGTAACCCCGAACAGCTTCTCAATAGCTTTTTTAATCTCTACCTTATTAGAAGTAAGAGACACTTCAAAAGCATATTTTCCTTGACCACCCTGAGCCGTTACCTTTTCGGTTATAATCGGACGTTTCAGTACACTCATTGTTATTTGTTCAATTGGGTTTCCAAAATAGACAGAGCAGATTCACTTATCAAAAGACGGTCTGCATACATCAGGTCATAAGTATTGACCGCGTCCACAGTTGTAACTTTCGCTTTTGGAATGTTACGGCTTGACAGATAAACATTGCTGTCAATTGATGGAAGAATCAATAAAGTTTTTGTATTCACTAATGAAAGCGATGTCAAAACATTCAGATATGATTTCGTTTTAGGCGCATCAAATGTGAATGCTTCCAGAACAGATATCGCATCAGACTGTGCTTTGGCAGAAAACGCCGACTTGCGAGCTAATACTTTAACCTTTTTATTCAACTTAAAACCGTAGTCACGAGGTCTTGGACCGAAAATCCGGCCACCGCCTACGAAAACAGGAGACTTAATGCTACCTGCACGTGCACCACCTGTTCCTTTTTGACGTTTGATCTTGCGTGTAGAATGATTTACTTCTGCACGTTCCTTTGACTTATGCGTTCCCTGACGCTGATTTGCCAGGTAAAGCTTTACATCGAGATAGATCGCGTGCGTATTAGGTTCAATGCCGAAAATCTCTTCTGACACACTTACCTTCTTGCCGGTATCTTCTCCTTTTATATTTAATACGGACAGTTCCATTGGTGCTATTTCTCAATGATTAGAAATGAATTCTTTGAACCCGGTACTGAGCCACTAACAACTAAAATGTTCTGCTCAGGTATCACTTTCAGAATTCTCAAATTCTGAATCTTTACACGATTGTTACCCATACGTCCACCCATGCGAATACCTTTAAATACGCGCGAAGGGAAAGAGCAGGCACCAATCGAACCTGGGTGACGCGCTCTGTTATGCTGACCGTGAGTTTGACCACCCACACCACCAAAACCGTGACGTTTTACAACACCCTGAAAGCCGCGTCCTTTGGCTGAGCCAACAACGTCAACGAACTCACCTTCTTCGAAAATATCCTGTACAGATAACGAAGTTCCTAATTCATGCTCCACTTCAAATTCCTTAAACTCAACCAACTTTTGTTTGGGAGTTGTATTGGCTTTTTTGAAGTGGCCAATCATAGGTCTGGAAGAATTCTTTTCTTTCTTCTCTCCAAAACCTAATTGAATGGCTTTATAACCATCCTTTTCTTCGGACCTAACTTGTGTAACAACACAAGGACCAGCTTGGATCACAGTACATGCCAGAGCCTGCCCGTCAGCATTGTACAAACTGGTCATCCCGATTTTCTTACCAATTAAACCAGACATGTTTGAAATTTAAATTTAGCAGGTAATACCCCTTATTCTTTAAAACGGACTGCAAAGGTAGAAAATCAATTCTTAGTATCCAATGCAGTTAAAAAATATTTCTCGCTGATAATCAGCAAAAAAGGTCAGATGAATTACCATCTGACCTCATTTTTTAGAATGCCGGTGATTGTTGCGTATAATGCATCCAATTAAGTGGCATCCTCGAGCTCAGATGTGGTTTCCGAAAGCGGACCTTCACCCAATTTATGTCTTTGACTTACCTTAAATAAGTCGGCTTTTACTAAACTTTAATTTCAACATCAACACCACTTGGCAATTCAAGCTTCATCAATGCATCAACAGTTTTTGCGCTAGTAGAGAAAATATCAACCAGACGTTTGTAAGTACAAAGCTGGAACTGCTCTCTCGATTTCTTATTAACGTGTGGTGAGCGCAACACAGTAAACTTCTCGGTTTTGGTCGGCAAAGGAATTGGACCACTAACAATAGCACCAGTCGCCTTTACAGCCTTCACAATTTTCTCAGCTGACTTATCAACCAAGTTGTGGTCAAATGACCGAAGCTTAATACGAATTTTTTGATTCATTTCTTTTGTTTGTTTCCGGTTCAGAAAATCTTGTCAAATGAGTTTTGACAATCCATCAGCAAAAGAACCATTTACTTTACTGATTTATATCTATATAAAATGAAGTGCTACCAAGCAAGCTGGTAGCACTTCACATTTAAGCTCTAACTAAGCCTTTTGCCTTTTCAATTACCCCCTCAGCGATGTTGTTAGGAACGATCTCGTAGTAAGCGAAAGTAAGAGACGCAGTTGCACGGCCCGATGACATTGTACGAAGGTCAGTTACATAGCCGAACAATTCAGAAAGAGGAACGTCAGCTTTGATAACCTGTGCACCATTACGTGAATCCATACCGCGCATGATACCACGACGACGGTTTAAGTCACCTGTAATAGGACCGGTGTATTCGTCAGGAGTAAGTACTTCAACGTGCATAATAGGCTCCATCAACTTCGAACCAGCGTGACGTGCTGCTTCTTTGAAACCTATCTTAGCTGCCAATTCGAAAGAAAGTGAATCTGAATCGACATCGTGGAATGAACCGTGGAACAGACGAACTTTCATAGAATCCAAAGGATAGCCTGCCAACGCACCGTTGATCATAGCAGCCTCAAATCCTTTTTGAACCGGAGCAATGAATTCACGAGGAATAGCACCACCTACCACTTCGTTTACAAACTGCAAACCAGTTTTTGGCTCTTTGCCCTCTTCATTGTCATCACGTGGCCCGATTTCAAATACGATATCGGCAAACTTACCACGACCACCAGTTTGTTTCTTGTACACTTCACGGTGCTCGTAGTTCTTAGTCAAGATCTCTTTGTAAGCAACCTGTGGAGCACCTTGGTTTACCTCTACTTTGAATTCACGACGCATACGGTCGATGATAATTTCCAAGTGAAGCTCTCCCATTCCTTTAATGATCGTTTGACCAGTCTCCTCGTTACTTTCAACCTGGAGTGTTGGATCTTCTTCGATCAGCTTAGTGATTGCTTTTGAGAAGTTATCGCTATCAGCAGCTTTCTTAGGCTCGATTGCGTAACCAATTACAGGCTCAGGGAATACCATTGATTCCAATACAATCGGAGATTTTTCATCCGAAAGCGTATCTCCTGTCTTAATATCTTTGAAACCTACTACCGCACCAATATCCCCTGCTTCAAGCTTGTCAATCTGATTTTGCTTATTAGCGTGCATCTGGAATATACGTGAGATACGCTCTTTATTACCTGAACGGTTGTTCAATACATAAGAACCCGAGTCAAGTACACCAGAATAAGATCTGATAAAGCAAAGGCGCCCAACATAAGGGTCAGTTGCAATTTTAAATGCAAGTGCGCAGAAAGGATCCGTCTCAGAAGGCTTACGGCTAACTTCGTTGCCTGTACGTGGATCTGTTCCTATAATACTCTCACGATCCATTGGTGAAGGCAAAATCGCCATCACGTAATCGAGCATTGTTTGAACACCTTTGTTTTTGAAAGAAGAACCGCAAACCATAGGAACGATCTTCATGCTGATAGTTGCAGCACGCAACGCAGCTAAAATTTCGTCTTCCGAGATCGAGTTAGGATCTTCGAAATATTTCTCCATCAAAGTATCATCGAATTCAGCAACTGCTTCAAGCAATTTCTCTCTCCACTCAGTTGCTTCTTCCAACATATCGTCAGGAATAGGAACCTCAGTGAAAGTCATTCCTTTATCTGCCTCATTCCACTCAATACCACGGAAGTTAACCAGGTCAACAACACCTTTGAAAGAATCTTCAGCTCCGATCGGCAATTGAAGAGGCACTGCGTAGCTGCCCAACATTTCTTTAACCTGAGCACAAACTTTCAGGAAGTCTGCTCCGGAACGGTCCATTTTATTTACGAACCCAATACGTGCTACATTATAGTTGTTAGCAAGGCGCCAGTTCGTTTCAGATTGTGGCTCAACACCATCAACCGCGCTGAAAAGGAAAACCAAACCATCCAAAACACGTAGAGAACGGTTTACCTCAACGGTAAAGTCTACGTGTCCAGGAGTATCGATAATGTTGATATGATATTTCTCGTTACGGTAGTTCCAGTTAACTGTTGTAGCCGCAGATGTAATGGTAATACCACGCTCTTGCTCCTGCTCCATCCAGTCCATTGTAGCAGCACCATCATGTACTTCTCCAATTTTGTGACTTACCCCTGCATAGTACAGAATACGCTCAGTTGTAGTTGTTTTACCGGCATCAATGTGCGCAGCAATACCAATGTTTCTTGTTAATCTTAGATCACGTGCCATGACAGATGGTGATGTGTTATATTTTATTCGATGTGCAACTCAATTCGGAGAATTTGAACTTTTCAGAGAATGACAAATCCATTACTTCCAAAAATTCAGAGCGCAAAAGTATAAATTGTTGATTATAAATCCAATTGAGGGAAAGTTATTTTTCAAAAATTTATACAAAAAAATCGGGAGCCTGATAACCAGACTCCCGATTGCATTATATTTTATTTGCTTAGAAACGGAAGTGAGAGAACGCTTTGTTCGCATCCGCCATACGGTGCGTATCGTCTTTCTTCTTCACAGCAGCACCTTCACCTTTTGCAGCCGCGATAATTTCGCCGGCTAGACGGTCAACCATTGTTTTTTCTCCACGTTTGCGGGAATAGTTGATCAACCATTTCATGCCAAGAGATTGCTTACGCTCAGGACGAACTTCTGTTGGAACCTGAAACGTTGCTCCACCTACGCGGCGGCTTTTTACCTCTACTGAAGGCGTAACATTGTTCAATGCTTTTCTCCAGGTTTCCAAACCATTTTCGCTGGTTTTTTTCTCAACCAACTCCAATGCGTCGTAAAAAATGGTAAATGCAATGCTCTTCTTTCCTTCGTACATCAGGTTGTTCACAAACTTAGTTACCTGAACATCCCTGAACTTAGGATCAGGAAGGATATATCTTTTCTTTGGTTTCGACTTTCTCATTTTGTCTTAATGTTTTTACACGAGGTTTCGTTTTGCAACTTATTCACCCACGCTAAGGCGCAGATTACTTCCCTTTTATCAACTTAATTATTTAATAAAAGCAGAGAGAGTTACTTTTTATTTTTTCTTACCTTTTGTTGGTGCTGCTGCAACCTGTCCTGGTTTTGGACGCTTAGCACCGTATTTAGAACGACGTTGTTTACGTCCGTTCACACCAGCAGTATCCAATGCACCACGGATAATGTGGTAACGAACACCTGGCAAATCCTTCACACGACCACCACGGATCAATACGATCGAGTGCTCCTGCAAGTTGTGGCCTTCACCTGGGATGTAGGCATTCACCTCTTTGTTGTTGGAAAGACGAACACGAGCTACTTTACGAAGTGCGGAGTTCGGTTTTTTGGGCGTTGTAGTGTACACTCTGGTGCACACACCCCTACGCTGAGGGCATGAATCCAAAGCCGGTGACTTTGATTTCCATGTAATGGTCTCTCTACCTTTACGGACTAATTGTGAAATAGTTGGCATTTAACAAATTGATTTTGATCTGATTAACAATCCGACCTATTGTTATGTAAACAGTTTTCCCGAAAAATCGGACTGCAAAAGTAATATTCCGCAACTGATTAGCAAAGCGTTACTGATCTTTTTTCCAAAAACAGGTTGTAAATCAACCATTTTTCTGCCGAAAACTCTCCTCTATTGATCACCGATAAAAATCTTTTCCACTTGTATCCAGAATTTTATTTCCAAACGTTCTTTATTAGTATTGTTTTTCAGAAACCCAGTGTGCGCGTCGAATCGTTTGATTTTATACTTTACATTATGAAACTTTTGCGGAGTGTCTTTACCCTCGTAATATTTGGTGCTCTTTTATCCGGCTGCAATTCGGCGATGCAAGCCTACAAAGACGGTCAAAAGAAATTTGCTAACGGAGAATACGACCTGGCGATAAAAGGTTTTCAAAAAGCTGCTCAGGAAAATTACGAACCTGTTCAAACAAGCTACTATATCGCCGAGTCTTACCGCCTTTCAAATCGATTTAAAGAAGCTATTCCCTTTTATAAGCAGGCCTTGGATGCTGGGCTGGCAAGCAACGATGCCCGCTTTCAGTATGCTTACGCATTGAAAACAGCTGGTCAGTACAGCGAAGCTTCTGCACAATTTGCCTCATTTGCCAAAGATACTGTTGGCTCGCAAGCCTTAAAGGACAGAGCATTGCGGGAGGTTGAAATTCTCCGCATTGCGGACAGGCTTAAAACGGAGAAAATGGAAGTGGAGGTTAAGAATATACCACTAAATACCGCGGGCTCTGAATTCTCCCCTACCATTCTTGGCAAAGAACTTGTTTTCTCTTCTTCCAAAAAAGAGAAAATCTATAAAAACAATGGGCAGGCAATGTTAGGACTATATAAGGTCTCTATCACCGAAGATCCGGGAGCGATTCAAGGCAATCCCGTTTTACTTAGCCCGGAAATTAATGCCGAAGAGGCAAATGAAGGTTCTCCTGCATTTTCACCCGATGGAAAAACGCTGGTTTTTGCAAGAGGAAACACGGGCAAGAAGAACAGCAGCAAGGATGTAGACCTTTACATGAGCCGCAATGTGGAAGGTAAATGGACTGCTCCCGCCATTCTCCCGATCAATGATTCACTTGCGTGGGATGGATCACCCGCTTTTTCGCGCGACGGGAAAACACTTTACTTCGCTTCAAACAGACCTGGTGGTGCCGGCGGAATTGACATATACCGTACCAATATGGATGCATCCGGCCGTTTCAGCAAGCCGGTGAACATGGGAAGGGATATTAACACTGCCGGAGATGATATGTTCCCGTATGTAGCCGAAGGTGGAAAACTTTACTTTGCGTCGGACGGACATCCCGGATTGGGCAAGCTGGACTTATTCTCAGCGACGCGCACTCAGGGAGTAATTACCATTGAAAATATGGGATTGCCCTTTAATAGCCCGCAAGATGATTTTGGACTAGTCTTTTACGAAGGTCTGACAAAAGGCTTCTTCTCTTCTAACCGGGAAGGTGGCAAAGGCGACGATGATATTTACTATTTCGCTGCGCCGGAAGAGCCAGACAGCACAACCATTGCTAAAAACAACGACCCTAACGATCCTCTAAACCCTAACAACCCGAACTTCATCAATGGAAAGCCGAAGGTAGTCCGGTATTTCCTTGGGGGAAATGTGATTACTGCGGGCCAGGGATCCACGCCGCTAGATTCGGCAATTGTGCACATTTATCCTGATACTTCCAATGTACAAATCGCGCAGCTGCCTACTACCAGCGATGGTAAGTTCGGGAAGCAGTCCGTTGAAGAAGGCAGGTCTTATGTATTACTGGCTGAACGGAAAGGCTATATCAGCAGACGCGAACCATTTTCAATGACAGGTCGCTCCATTCCACCGATATTCCTGACAAAAGAACTGACGGATACAACCTTCAATGTAACGATCAAGCTGGACAAGCTGGAATTGAACAAAACATTTGTCCTGGAAAACATATACTACGATTTGAACAAATACAACATTCGTCCCGATGCTGCTATCGAGCTGGATAAGCTTGTTCAAATCCTGAAAGATAATCCAAGTATGAACATCGAGCTGAGCTCCCATACGGATGCGCGCGCTACGGATGCATACAACATGACTTTATCTCAGAACAGAGCTGAGTCTGCAGTGGCTTACCTGAATTCTAAGGGAATTGATGCGGACAGAATGGTCGCAAAAGGATACGGCGAGCGGGAGCTGATTGTTCCGAATGCGAAAACAGAAGAAGAACACCAGCGTAACCGACGAACTGAGTTTACGATCCTGAGTTACTAAGCACAAAGAATCGACAAGAGATCCCGCTTCGGACAAGATTGTTCCGGAGCGGGATTTTGTTTTTAGCGTCCCTATCTTTGCCGATTATTTCCAATCACATTTTCATCACATTAATTAAGTTTAGGTAAATGGCGCAGCGCATTGTTTACTGGTTTAGAAATGACCTTCGATTGTTGGATAATGAAGCGTTATTGACAGCCTGCAACTCCTCAGAAGAAATACTCCCTGTTTTCGTTTTTGATCCAAGACAATATGAAAAAACCCGGCTGGGCTTTCGCCGGACAAGTGCTTTAAGAGCTCAGCAGCTGATAGAATGTATTGTTGATTTACAGAATAAGCTCAGGGAGAAAGGCGGTGACCTTTTACTTAGAATTGGAGAGCCCGAAAAGATCATCGCTCAGATCGCAGAAGATTTTGAAGCCAGCTATGTGTATTCCACCAAAGAAATTGCTCCGGAAGAAACAAGGATCGAGTCTTCTTTAAGCAAAAACCTCAAACTGCTCAATATCGATATCAAGCTATTCTGGACCGACACTTTGGTGCACGCCGCCGAACTACCTTTCCCTATCTCCAAGCTTCCATCCTCTTTCGCTGAGTTCGCCGGGAAAATGCAGGGTAACCTATCGATCAAAAATGCATTGCCTGAACCTGAGCAAATCAAATTACCCGCGGAGTACGAGGCAGGAGAATTGCCGTCGCTGAAAGATCTGCAAATTGATCCCGAAGAGATAGCATTCGTAAATGAAACTGTACCAGATTCTCAGGTGATGCCGTCAAATGCTGTGGATGTACTGTCAAAGTACCTGGAAACAGCAAGCGATCCTGCCGGTTTCCATGCATTGATTGATTCCGGTATTTCTCAGTTACTGTCTTTGGGTTACCTTTCTCCTAGGTACGTTTACCATGCCGTCCTTTCAATGCCCGAATCTGAAAAGCGGCAGAACCTGCTCCGTGACTTGCTGGAAAGAGATTATTTCCACTGGACATTGCTCCGTTTTGGTCCGAGAATTTTTAAGCCAAGTGGTGTAAAGCACCTGTTTGAGAAAAGATGGTCTAATGATAATACAGTCTTCGAGAAATGGATTAATGGAGAAACCGAAGATAATGCTGTGAATGCAATTATGAAGAAGTTGAAGACAGAAGGTAACCTCCCTGCATCTGAACGGCAGCAAAGTGCTGAATATCTGGCCAATACACTCGATATCAACTGGACCTGGGGAGCAATGTATTTTGAGAGCAATCTCAAAGATTACGAACCATCTGTGACCTGGGGCAAATGGAATAAAGTGGCGGGAGTTGGTCAGGATTAGGAAAACAGGATCAATCTGACCAATATCGAAACCCGCTATCCGGCCAAAAATCCGTCAAAATTGGCGGTGAGCCCGGTTATGTAGTTTTTAGTGCGGATTTTGCTAGATTTGGACAACTTTGATTGTTCATTAACTATTAACCGAATACTAAAATGTCAAAAGGATTAATCGCAGTTATAGTCGTGGTTCTTATACTCGGATTCGTCGGCTGTGGAAAATATAACGGACTTGTCGGAAAAGATGAAGTGGTAAAAGAATCCTGGGCGAAGGTGGAAAGCCAGTACCAGCGCCGCGCCGACCTGATCCCAAACCTCGTAAGCACAGTTAAAGGTGCCGCTGAGTTTGAAAAAGGTACATTGACCGCCGTAATTGAAGCACGTAGCAAAGCAACTCAAACAACCATACAGGCTGACGAGCTTACACCTGAAAACATATCCAAGTTTCAGGCTGCACAGGATCAGTTAAGCGGCTCACTTTCCAGGTTACTTGTTTCAGTTGAACAATATCCGCAACTGAAAGCCAACCAGAACTTCCTGGAATTACAGGCACAGCTGGAAGGCACGGAGAACCGGATTGGCGTCGCAAGAAATGACTTCAACACAGTTGTTAAAGATTATAACCAGGAAGTAAGGACTTTCCCTACCAACTTGTTTGCAGGCGTTTTCGGCTTCTCGCAAAAAGGTTACTTTACAGCAGCGGCCGGATCTGAAAAAGCTCCTTCCGTACAGTTCTAAACTGACGTGAAATGGTTTCCGGGTAACAAAGCCGGAAACCATTTTCTTTTCTTAGCAGCACTTCGCAGATACCTACATCAATTTTCCCATGGAAGCGCAATCCCTTTTTTTTACGGAAGAGCAGCAGCAACTTATCATCAATGCGATAATGGCAGCTGAAAAACAGACTTCGGGCGAAGTGAAGGTACATATTGAGAAGAAGTGCCCTAACCCGGATGTAATGGAAAGAGCTAAAGAGGTTTTCCTGGCTCTTAACCTGCATCAGACTGCCCAGCGAAACGGAGTTTTGTTTTACCTCGCCTACGAAGACCGGAAGTTTGCGGTACTAGGCGACAAGGGGATCAACGAAAAAGTACCCGCCGATTTCTGGGAAACAACAAAGAGTCTTTTGCGCAGCCATTTTTCACAAGGCTTGTTCCTGGAAGGACTTTGTAAAGGTATTGACGAGGCTGGATTTCAGCTGAAATCGCACTTTCCATACAACTCCGACGACATCAACGAACTTCCAGACGACATTTCGTTCGGACACTGAACCCATGAAGAAAATACTCTTAATACCCATTCTGCTGATCATTTCCCTTTGTAGCAGCTGGGCACAGGATATCCCTGCCAAACCAAATCCGCCTAAACTGGTCAATGACTTTGCAAATCAGCTCAGCGCTGACGAAAAGGCCAGTCTCGAACGGAAGCTGGTTGCTTACAACGATTCCACTTCCTCGCAGATCGTTATCGTAATTGTTCCCACAACCGGTGACTATCCCATCGCAGACTACGCGTTCAAAATTGGTCGGGAATGGGGAGTGGGGCAAAAAGACAAAGACAATGGTATCGTGCTATTGTGGGCGTCTACTGACCGGAAGGTTTTTATCAGTACCGGCTACGGAATGGAGGGTGCTATCCCTGATGCAATTGCCAAACGGATCATTTCTCAGGTAATTACGCCGCGTTTTAAGCAAAATCAGTTTTATCAGGGGTTGGATGAAGGTGTAGATATGATCTTCAAATACGCAACTGGTGAATACAAAGCTGAAAAGCAGGATAATAACGATGACAATGGAGGCTCCCCGCCGGTACTTATCATCGTTGCTTTTATTATGATCATCGCATTCATCATCATACGGAACCGGAACAATCGGGGGGGCCGTGGAGGTGGAGGAATTGGTGGCTTTGGCGGACCGATATTCTGGCCTTATACCACACACTCCGGCGGAGGCAGCTTTTCAGGAAACTGGGGTGGCGGCGGATTCGGAGGAGGTAGCGGTGGCTTCGGAGGATTTGGAGGAGGCAGCTTTGGAGGAGGAGGCGCAGGCGGTGACTACTAAATGAATGTCAATCAGTATAGATCTTATTTAAAGGCTCGGAAATGCATGTTTCCGGGCCTTTTCATTTAGTACCAGGTAAAGAGCTGCTTTTATTTCTACGTATAGTGATGGCATGGTTTTTGAACATACTCCATAAAAGATATAACTTTTAACCTAAACAATGTTTTATGGAACGGAAAAACAATACCGGCCTCTTAGTCGGATTGATCTTGATGACAATTATCGCTGCGGTTTTTGGATATCTTTATTATAATGAAAGAACCCTTTCTACCAAGCAATCGGCCGACCTCGAAACGCGCGTCAGCGAGCTGGCTGCTTCCGAGATAAAGCTAGACTCGATATCCAAACAGCTCGACGCGCGCATTCAGGAAGTACAAGGTTTGGGCGGTGATGTTGAAGAGCTTCAAAAAGTAAAAGCTTCACTTGAAAATGATCGTATTGCACTTCGGAAAGGCAATGCCAACATGGGCAGGAAGATCAAAGAGTATGAAAGTTTCCTCACGAAAAAAGATGAAGAGATCGCGCAACTCCGGGAAGAAAACCAGCAGCTGATCAGTCAGAACGAAACGCTGGCTCAAGAGAAGACGGAACTTCAAACCAGTAAACAAGCCGTAGCAGATTCACTTTCGACTGTAACAGCCAAAAACTCTGAACTTGAATCCAAGGTAACAATGGCAGCTGCATTGCGGGCACGGAATGTAAAAGTGTATGCGGTTTCCTCAAAAGGCAAGGTAAGAGAAGGCGAGAATGTGAAGGCAAAACGAATAGATAAAGTCCGTGTAGACTTCATGCTGGAAAAAAACCCATTAACGCAAACTGACAACAAGACTGTTTACCTCCGTATCATCGATCCAAGCGGCGCGACGATCTCCGATACGAAAACCGGTTCAGGTGTGTTCGATTACAATGGACAAGAGCAGGGTTTTACAATCAGCAAGGATGTAGCTTATACCAACAGCAACCAGGACGTAAGTATTATGTATGATCGCGACGCTGCATTTCCGTCGGGTAAATACACCATTGAATTATATTCGGAAGGCTTCTCCATTGGGGAAGGTTCATTTTCAGTAAAGTAATCAGGTAAACCGCAGTGTTTGTTCGCGGCGATGGTGTAAAGCACCACCGCCGCTTTTTTATGCATTTCTATATTTACCCATAATTCCTATCTTGCACCATAAAAACAATTGAGAATAACCCCAAAAACCAAATAAATAGCCTTCCTTATATGTCATCACAACTATCCCAAAAACACCCGAGAGGCCTCTATGTTTTGTTTTTTGCAGAGATGTGGGAGCGTTTCAGTTATTATGGCATGCGTGCTATCCTGCTGCTCTTTCTGCTTGATAATATAAGAGGAGGAATGGGAATGAGTGCAGCGGAGGGGACGGCCATTTACGGGCTTTATACCGCCTCCGTATATCTGCTTACACTGCCAGGCGGCTGGCTGGCAGACAATATTCTTGGTCAGAAAAAGGCTATCTGGTATGGAGGGATTGTCATCATGCTCGGGCACATTATCCTGGCAGTACCAGCCGGATCCGTGCTCTTCTTTATTGGGCTGAGCACCGTGGCCATTGGTACCGGGCTTTTAAAACCGAATATCAGCTCTATCGTAGGCGAGTTATACCCGGAGGGAGGTGCGCGGCGCGATGCAGCATTTTCCATTTTTTACATGGGCATCAACCTGGGTTCGTTCCTTGGAATCGCTATTGTAGGATACCTGGGTGAAAAAGTGAACTGGCACATGGGTTTTGGCGCTGCGGCGATCGGGATGTTGTTGGGGCTGGTTGTATTTCGTTACGGAAGTGCCACTTACCTGAAAGGACTTGGTGAAGTTCCGGCGGCCAAAGAAAAAGACCCGCTGAATGAGGCTCCGCAATCAGGCAACAACAAGTTACTGGGTTACGGACTGATCGCATTGCTCGTTGTGTTCCTGATCGTACTGCAATCTTCGGGTACCATTGACATGACCACCGCACAGGGCCTTGCGCAAGGTGCGGGTGTGATCATCGTATCCATTTCCGCCGCGTATTTCCTTTTCATTCTTATTGCAGGCGGACTTACACGCGTCGAGAAATACCGCGTTGGCGTATTGATTATCCTCTTTCTGGCCATTGCATTGTTCTGGGCAGGATATGAGCAGGCGGGCACATCCCTGCAAATCTTTGCTGAACGTCACACACAACGAATGATCGGCGGCTGGGAAGTACCTTCGAGCTGGTTCCAAAACTTCCAGCCCACCTTTGTACTGATCTTTGCACCTATTCTGGCCAGCTTGTGGATTTCTCTTTCATCAAAAAACCGCAACCCTTCCATTCCGGTCAAATTTGCAATGGGCCTAATCCTACTCGGTCTTAGCTTTTTTGTAATGGTAGCAGCATCCAACATTGCTGTCACGGGTGAGCTGGCTTCCCCTCTTTTCCTCACATTTACTTACCTGCTTCAAACCGTCGGTGAGCTGTGCGTAAGCCCGGTTGGACTTAGCTCTTATACCAAACTCGCTCCGAAACGCTATGTCAGCCAGTTAATGGGTATCTGGTTTGTAGGTGCTTCGCTGGGTAACCTTATTGCCGGGATTTTTGCGGGAGGGTTCGACGAGGGTAACATCATGCAAATGCCTGCATTATTTAATCAGGTGGCTATTATTACCACGATCTCCGGATTATTGCTGCTCGTTTTCTGGAAGCCGATCAAAGGCTGGATGGGCGGCATACACTGATTTACACATTTCAATAAATACTTCAACAACATTTCACAAAGATGAAATTAGCCAGTTTCGGTTATCATGCACTCGCCTTGTCGCTGTTGCTAGCGGGTTGCAAAAAGGAAAACGAACAGTCGGATACACAAAAAGTACCTGGCTTCGATATCAGCTCCCTTGATTCCACCGCCAAAGCCTGCGATGATTTTGACAGCTATGCCAACGGAGGCTGGAAAAAGAAAAACCCGATCCCCGGAACAGAAAGCCGATGGGGCGCATTCGGGATTTTGGATAAGGAAAACAAAGAGGTGCGGCTGAAAAGCATTATCGCCGAAATCGCGAGCAACAAAGACCGTAAAAAGGGAAGTGAAGAGCAGCAGATCGCCGATTACTATCAATCTTTCCTCGACACAGCTACAATTGAAAAGCGAGGCCTCTCGCCATTGAAACCATATCTTGACAAAATCAATGCGGTTACTTCCTTAAAGGAGCTTGTACCCGTAGCAGGTGAATTACAGAAATTGGGAGTGCCCAGTGTGGTCGGCTTTGGTGTAGATGCAGATTTGCGGAATAGTAAAATCAATATCCTGTATGAAGGCCAGGGTGGTCTGAGTTTAGGTGAAAAAAGTTATTACGAACGTACCGACTCAAGCACTGTTAAAGTCAGAAAAGAGTTTGTCGGACACGTAGATAAGATGTTCTCCCTAGCCGGGTTTACAGATCCAAAGCCTGGTCAGACCTTGCTTGACTTCGAAACAAAGCTGGCGAAACTGCAGCTAAGCAATGTGGAATTACGTGATCCTGTGAAGACCTATAACAAAATGGCCTTTGCCGATCTGGAAAAGCTGTTGCCTGCATTTGAAATGAAAACTTTTGCGGATAAGCAGGATATCAAAACTGACACGGTCATTGTTCAGAACAAAGCGTACCTGCAAAATCTGAACACTTTATTGAAAGCGACTCCGATCAGTACTTTGAAAATGTATACCAGATGGCAGCTGCTTTCACGCTTTGCCGGGTACCTTCCTAAGAGCTTCGATCAGGAAGATTTCCGCTTTTTTAGTACAGTAATGAGAGGTACAAAACAACAGAGGGTTCGTCAGGAAAGAGCGATAAGGTCAACGGATGGACTGTTGGGAATGCCGCTCGGCAAGCTGTTCTCGAAAAAATACTTCCCCGAAGAAGACAAGAAGAAGGTAGCTGAAATGATCGAGAATGTACGTACCGTGTACGGCGAGCGCATTGATAAATTAACCTGGATGAGCGACTCTACTAAGGCAAAGGCGCACAAGAAGCTCAAAGCATTTACTTACAAAATCGGCTATCCTGATAAATGGAAGGACTACTCAAGCATTGAGATCGCTCCAGATAAGTTATTCGAAAACGTAGTGTCCGCTGCGCTCTTCGGGCATAAGGAAGCTATTGACAAGATCGGTAAAGAAGTGGATAAGAAAGAATGGGGAATGACGCCGCAAACAGTAAATGCTTACTACAACCCATTGAACAATGAAGTAGTGTTCCCGGCCGGCATTTTGCAGCCGCCATTCTATAATCGTGACGCCGATGATGCGATTAACTACGGCGGGATAATTGCCGTAATCGGTCATGAATTCACGCACGGCTTCGACGATCAGGGTTCGCAGTTCGATGACGAAGGAAACCTGAAAAACTGGTGGACCGCTGCCGACAGAGCCAATTTCGATAAACTTACTAAAAGGTACATTGACTATTTCAGCGGCATTGAAGCTTTGCCTGGATTTAATATCAATGGCGCATTGACAATCGGGGAAAACGTAGCTGACCTCGGAGGCCTGACACTTGCCTACTACGCTTTGCAAAAATCATTTGAAGGTAAAAAAGAGCCTGAGCCGATAGACGGATTCAACTGGAAGCAGCGGTTTTTCCTCGGCTGGGCGCAGGTTTGGCACATGAACACGACCGACGAAGCATTACGGAACCAGGTTCAGACCGACCCGCACGCACCTGCCAAAGACAGGATCAATGGTCCGCTTCCACATTTAAAGGAGTTTGAGACTGCATTCGGCTGTACGCCGGGCAGCAAAATGATCCTGCCAGACTCAGCGAGGATTGTGATCTGGTGATGGAGTTCAGGAGTTTATGAGTTCATGAGTTCATTAGTTTATGAGTTCAGAAGTTGGAAGTATTGATCTATAAACTCTAAACTCATAAACTTCAAACTCCAAACCTCACTTCCCTGCAACATATTTGTTCCGATAAGCACTTGGACTGCATCCCTTAGCCTGCCTGAATTGGCGGGCTATATTTTTGCTGTCTGTTAAGCCCATATCCAATGCAATTTCAAATACTGACATATCTGTATCCAGCAGTTTCTGGGTGAATTTCTCGATGCGGAGATTGAAGATGTATTTGTAGATAGGGTAACCGGTAATTTCAAGAAAGCGCTTTTCCAATGCACGCCGCGACAGCGGGACCTGCTTTACTACCTCATCAACATGAAGATTCTTCTCGATATTCTGGTGAATGTATTTTAAAGAAGAGGCGATGTGATCGTCGTTGGTAGCATAAATATCAGTGGAATGCCGCGTAATTACCTGCATTGGCTTCACTATGATATCATCGTATTTGCCGGTGCCGTGCTGGATCATGTGGTCAAGCAACTTCGCAGCATCATAACCGCCTTTTTCCACGTCCAATGCGATACTTGAAAGCGGCGGGTCTGACAGATCGCAGATCATTTCGTCATTATCAACGCCGAGCACTGCTACTTCTTCCGGAATGCGGATGCCCACGTGCCGGCAGGCCTCGGTGATATGCTGGCCCTGATTGTCATCGCAGGTCATCAAACCGATCGGCTTTGGTAGCGATTTCAGCCAGCGGCTCAATGAACTGGGCTTGTAGTACCAGAGCTCCGTCGATCGCGCTTTTTTATGTTCAAAGTAATGAACCTGGTGCCCTTTTGATTTAAGTCTTTCTTCAAAACCTTCTGCCCGCTCCCTTGACCAGACAATGTCATTAAAACCGTAAAACGCAAAATTGGTAAACCCCTTTTTCAGGAAGTAATCTGCACCCAGCTGGCCTGCTTCGTGGTAGGCACCGGTAATATTGGGAATCTCGGTAAAACGTTCCTTGAAATCCTGGGCAATAACGGGAATGCCCGCCTTGACGATCTTGTCAATCTCCTTATTATAAAGCTGTCCCACAATTCCATCCGCCCCCCATTCCAGCGCCCATTGCAGGATACCGTCGATCCCGATCGTTTCCCGGTGAAACAGCGGCATCCGGCAGAAGATCCACGGACCAAACTCCTTTGAATACGCATTGATACCCTTCATCAGGCTCTTACTGTATTCCTCCGCAAAGTCAAGAAGCAGAATGATCTTGTACATGGCTGTTAGCTGTTAGCTGTTAGCTGTTAGCTGTTAGCTGTTAGCTGTTAGCTGTTAGCTGTTAGCTGTTAGCTGTTAGAAAAATGGGAGTCCAAATTGTCTACTCATGAAAAAATAAAAGCTAATCGCTAATAGCTCTTCAAAACAAATCTTTGACGCTGCTGACAGTCGCATTATTAACCAAAGGCCTGGCCCAAATTCCGATGCTGAGTATGTATGCCAATGGGATGAGAAGAAACAGCATGGCGGACTGCAAACCAAAAAACTGGCCCAGACCACCAACGATCAAAGGAACCACCGCACCGCCCGCAATGCCGGCGCACAATATTCCGGAGAATGTACCATGATGTCGCGGCACCGAATTTAATGCGAGTGAAAAGATCACCGAATACATCACAGATGCAAAAAAGCCGGTGAGCGGAAAACCGTAGAGCGCCATTTCTTTTGAACCAAACAATGCAGCCAGCAATGCGATTACTGCGCCTGTGGTAAAGAAGATCAGCACTTTCCGGCTGTCGATCAATTTGAGCAAGAGTAAACCAAGAAAACAGCCGACCGTCAGCAAACCCCAGAAGTAAGAGATCACAGACGCGCCGGTCGTAGCCGGATCGACACCGTGGTAAGTCTGCAGGAACTGTGAAATCCAGTTGGCAATACCCTGCTCGGTACCTACGTAAGCAAAAATACCCAGGAAGAACAGCCAGACCTTCCGTGAGGCGGCAAGCTCCCTGAACGAATTACCTACATCAATCCGCTCCTCTTCCAGGAGTTCGACTTTTGGGAATTTCACAAACGAAATCAACAAAACCATGATCAGCGCGATCACTGAGAAAACCCAGTAAAGTGAAACCCACCGCAGGTTTTCAGGAACAAGATCATTTAAAATATCAATAACAAAACCCGATTCTCCCGAATGCACGTGGAGCACCAGATAAGTATATAACAGCGGGCTCAGAAAAGAAGCAGCACCGAAAAACAGCTGGGCCAAAACAGAAAAAAAAGCAAAGCGCTCTTCACCCCCTGCCACCCGCAGAAGCGGATTGATCACGACTTGCAGCATCGCCATTCCGATACCGATCAGAAAAAGCGAAAACAATGCAATTGCGAATCCCGGCAAAACGGCAAACAGCAGCGCACCCATAAACGCAAGTAGAAATGCCGCGATCAGAATACGCTTTTCACCGTATTTTTCAACCATTAACCCCGCAGGAATGGACATTACCCCATAAGCTACAAAAAACGCAAAAGGCAGGAAACCCGCCAGCCCAAGGCTCAGACTGAAACTTCTCACAATATCAGGGATGATCGGTCCCAGGATGTTTGTAAGAAATGAAATGACGAAAAATATCAGCAGGATCAGAACTACAATGAAGCTGTTTCTTTGCATGAGGGTTTGTATGGAATCAAGCTTCGGATTAAGGTACGCTGACCACGCTTGTGCGGCCCGATCTGCCTGCAATGTCAAAGCATTTCAGCTTCACAGTGCCTGTAACTTTCACAGGGGCTTCATACAAGTCAGACTTGGCTGTTGGCTCCGACCCGTCGGTTGTATACCTGATCACTAGTCCAGGGAGCTCCGAGTTGGCTTTCAGCATACCGCTTTCTATGACAGCGCCCGGCATTGGCATCCTGTAATTGTATCCTCCATTGATATACGCCCATTTCGGAAGTGCTTTCTGCGCCATGGTATTGGCAAAAAGATTCCAGCCTTCCTGCATCATTTTCTTTCTGGCAGCATCGTCAGCAACAAACTCCCATTTCCTTTCGGCAGCCCAGGCACTTTCTGAAAAACCAAGCAGCTTGGGCAGGATCATATATTCCATCATATCGCGGCCCTTGATCGTTTCGCACCAAAGCTGCGCTTCTATACCCAGGATGTTCTTTCTTGCGGCAGGTTTCAGCTGTTCCTTACCGACAAACTCCTCTTTCATAGGCTTGCCCATTGCCGTCTCCTCGGTAGTCTTGAACATATTGAATGGCGCAAAAGCCCAGTTATCCCAGGTATCGACAAACCCACCCCAGTACAAGCCAGGCTCCTTGGGATCGTTATTGTAGGACATATCAAAATAGAAATTGGTCACGTTGCAAAGTACCACCTGATAGCCCGCATTCGCCATTCTATAACCCAGATCAACATCGAACACATTGTTCCAGATATAAGGCACTACCGGACGGTTAACAAACTCCGGGTTAGCCAGGTAAGCGCCGGTAGCTGTTTTTGTCAATGCAACTTCTTCCCAGCCATGTACTTTCAGGTTCCGCTTTTCAAGTCTTGGCAGCAGGTTCCTGACAAAGTAAGTCTGCAAATTGCGGTACTCCTTGATCTCCGGATGCTCTTTCATGAGCTTCGCAATGTTAGGTGACTTCGTCCATACACCTTCTGCAACCTCGTCTCCGCCGGTATGGAATGTGTCAAGTGTCAACCCGGCCTGCTTATACAGCTTTGCTATTTCATCTACCACTTTCTCGTAAAAATGGTAAGTCGACTCACGTGAAATGTCAACCACATTATTCTTATATGCTTGCGCCGACAGGTAAACCGACTTATCCGCAGGATCAATCAACCTGTACTCATTTGCTTCCTTTTCCTTGCCTTCTTTCATTAAACGCTCATACCGCGCCTCCATTGATTTGATGGCCGCCAATGCGTGTCCCGGAAAATTAACTTCCGGAATAACCTTAATGTGGCGCTCGGCAGCATATTTAAGTATCTCGACAAAATCCGCTTTCGTATAGAAACCACTTCCATATTTGCCTTTATCATTGGCTTTTGGACCGGAACCGTATGCAGGATGTAATGCAGAAGCTTCCATTCCCGACGTGTGCTGCCGATGCGCGCCAACCTCGGTCAGCTCAGGCAGGCCGTCAATTTCCAGCCGCCAGCCTTCGTCTTCCGTGATGTAAAAAAGAAAGTGATTGATCTTATAGGAAGCCAGCAGGTCCAGTACGCGCTTGATCGATTCTTTGGTCTGGAAATTACGTCCAACATCCAAATGCATGCTCCTGAACTGAAAGCGGGGTGCATCCTCTACCTGCACATAATTGAAAACGACAGGCGTGCCTTGCTTTTGATAAACTTCAACGGGCGCAAGTTGTACCAGGCTTTGCACTGCATAAAAAACACCCGCAGCATTGCTTCCCGTAATGGAGATTCCCGTCTCTCCTATCGCCAGCTTATAAGCCTCCCGCGAAATCCCATTCACATTAACCGGCCCAGTTCTCAAAACAATGGCCGGTGCTTCCGCAGAGTCACCAGTAGGCACCCCTGCACGTATAGGCAGGTCCGTGCCTGTCATTTCACGAAGTTTCTGAATCAGGAACTTTGCCTCGTTTTCTAAACCATCCTGGTAAAATACCTGCGTTTGGCTGCTGAGCGTGAATGTACCCTGTCCTGCGGTAAGCTTCACCGGACTTGGGATGATTTTCAACAGCTGATCTGCGGCTACTTTGGTAAAAGGTAAGTTGTGTTTATATCTTGTTTCTGCCGTAGGAATTGGCATCAAGTCTCTTTTTCCTCTCAGGATCTGTTCTTTGGCAACAAAAGGCTCCACAGCATACTCGGTGACCTGCACGATCTCCTTCTCTTTGCCTTCATCATCATAAAAAACAAAATACAAGCCCATTGGCGCATCCGTTTCTTTGATAATTGACTCGGTGCCTGTATAATTGACTATCACCGAATCGCCCGGAGCGAGTTTAAAATCCTTTGCAGCTACCATTCTGTACCAATCGCCATTGATATGCTCTACTGTGGCAGGTTGCGGCGTTTTGTTAGTTTGGATTGGTCGTGGCGACATGTTAAAGAACAACTTCCAATTCGTACCGTCCAAAGTGATATCACTACCGTTTTTGATCACGAACCTGGCCTCGAAACTACCGTCAGGCTCACCAAAGTTGTTCACCAGCTTCCAGGAAACACGGATTTTCTCGGCTTGCTCCTTGCTGATCTGGCCCGATTTGCCACAGCCCGAAAGGAAGAGGATCGCGATAACGAGAAACTGATAGTTGAATAATTTTTTCATAAGGTTTGAATACGGATTTGCCGGTGCCAGTGACTTTTAGGGTAAGAGAGTAAGTATTTGACGATTGTAATACTGATAAGTCGGCAAAATATACTAGCGCGGGTGATTTACCAGCAGTAATATTCATTTAATTATGCGCCTGATAGTCTTTCCAAAACATTCACCTGTAATACAGCTTAAAAATGGTGGATTAATGCAAAAACTAACGGGAACAACTTCCAGGCTTTCGTCGCTTGATGCAATGCGCGGATTCACGATCGCGGCTATGATTATGGTTAACTTTCCCGGGGACGAAGACCATGTTTTTCCCACACTTAGCCATTCAAAATGGAATGGACTTACATTCACAGACCTTATCGCACCTGTTTTTCTGTTCATCGTGGGTGTGTCCATTGCACTCGCCTATTCAAAAAATCAGACCGGAAACGGGGATAACTCCGCCTTGCACCGAAAAATCCTGATCCGGTCTGTCAAGATCTTCGCTGTGGGAATGTTCCTGAATATGCTACCCCATTTCAACTTCTCCGACCTGCGGTATACAGGTACGCTGCATCGCATTGCGATCGTATTTCTGGTATGCGCACTGCTCTTTCTGAATACAAGCTGGAAACAGCAGGCTATCGTAGCAGCTGCAATATTGGTCGGCTACTGGCTGGCTATGACACTGATCCCGACTCCGACAGCAGGAATCGTAGTGCTCGAACCCGGCCTGAACCTCGCCGCGTGGGTAGACCAGCAATACCTGCCCGGCAAAATGTGGCAGGGCAACTGGGATCCGGAAGGAATACTGAGCACCTTCCCGGCGATCGCCACCGGGATCACGGGAATGCTCGCTGGCAGGGTACTTCTGCTGCCAGCAACAGCAAATGAAAAAAGCAACTATCTGGTTTCCGGCGGCTTCTTAGCTGCTTGTGCAGGATACTTCTGGGGACTTACCTTTCCCGTAAATGAGAATCTGTGGACGAGCTCCTTTGTATTGGTTACCTCAGGATTTGCCTCCATGCTCCTGGGTGTACTGTACTTTGTTATTGATATTAAAAACAAAAAAGCAGCAATTACACCGGGCGTCATATTCGGCGCCAATGCGATTGCTGCCTATGTACTGGCTGATATCCTTTCCATTCCGTTTTATCAATGGGAAATTTCAGGAAGAACACTGAACGAGATTGGCGTCAGCATATTCGTCTCAGCAGGGATAAGCATGAAACTGGCGAGCATGCTTTATGCGCTGTTCTTTGTTGGTATCAATTTCATCCCCGTCTATCTGCTGTTCAGAAGAAGGATTTTCATCAAACTATGAAATGGGAGATTATTTATCTTTTGCCCTGCCACATCATCAATCCTTCAATCACTGCTACCAGTTGCTCCGCCGGCATGTTAGGAACTAAATACGCATGCGGCCCCATTGGATCATCCCGCCATTTATTGCTTCCGCCTTCCACAATGATCTTGCCGCGCTTTAAACTGAAATAAGGCTGCACGCCCCGCGCAGCAACGAGCACAGCAGTTTGGTCCCAGCTCATTCTGCCGCCTGCGTCTTCCTTGCTCAGCGGCATTGCCATTGCAAATACTTCCTTAACCGGGCTCTTCAATCCTTCGTTAGCAACCAGTTTCAATCCTGTTTTGATATCCCTCCCTATTTCGAAACCGCTGAATAATATCTCCGTGGGCCACTCGGCAAATACCTCCGCTGAGGCAACCGAGTCTGCATAAACATTGTATTCGCGTCCCTCCGGAAATGCACCTGCCATGGATACAAGTTGTTTGACCTTCTTTCGGATCAATGCAGGTCCGGACAAGGGAGAAATTTTGTCTGGCTGTGATTTCAGCAAATCGGCCAGATTGGTCAGAAAACCAATGGTAACGATCGTTACACTACCATCCGGCTCTTTGGCCAGGGCCTGGCGGTAGGTTTGTACTGCATCCGGCGCATCAGAGGTTTTAGCAATGTGTGGAGGGTATTTGCTGACCAGCATTTCGGGCCATTTCTGAGAAGCCCCAAAGCTTACGCCCCTGCCTTTGGGTGCGCCAACTGGTAGCTCCGGGCGACCAAAGTAAGTGTTCAAAATATCGATTACCGGAACAACAAGCTCATTTTTATTAGAGGAAACCACAGCCAGCGGGCGGATTTCACCCTTATCCGCAAGCGCGTGAAAAACCGCCATTGCACCCACATCGTCGTAGTCAGGACCGATGTCGGTATCCAGAATAACAGCCCTGCCGGATGCACCTCTGTTTTGCGCTTGAAGATTGGATAATGTGAGAAAAAACAGGATAACAGATAAAAACTTGTTCATAGTACTCGGAATATAACTTTCAGTTGTAACACCAAATCTATATTCGTTTGATCCCGGAGCTTTGCTGCATTTGCCGGATAGTTAAAATAAATTCGAATGTTAACAGCCTGGAATCACTCTTTCAAAAGCTTAAATACCTGCTTGTCTTTCCCATTAGCTACTTCAAGCAGGTAAATTCCCCGCGGGAAAGCCGTAGTTGACAAATCGATCATCTCCTTTTGAGGAAAACCATTAGCCTCTGTACTTGCCTTCCTGAACAGCCGCCCGGTCAGGTCATACAAATTGAATGTAACCTCCTTGCCGGGATCTGCCTGGTACATGACCTGGAATACGCCCGATGAAGGATTTGGATAGATACCCCACTCTATTTTCTCGTCAAATACCACCGGTCGCACGCTGGAATATTTAAATGAGCTGTCGCTATCGATCATTTTTAATCGATAGTACCGTACGCCGGTTTTTATTATAGTCTGATCATTGAAAGAATACCTGGTGCCGCCTGCCCCATTTCCGCGCCCGGTTATTTCGCCAATCCTGGCAAACATTCCCTTTCTGTAAGCCTCATTGCCGGGAGCAACTTCAATTTCAAAACGGTCAAAATCTTCCTCGGAGGCAGTCTCCCATTCCACAACCACATCATTACTCCGCTCCACCCCACCCTTTTTCCTGGCATTAAAGCTGATCAGATCCACCGGCAATGAAGATGAGCTGCCGATAAAACCTTTCGCAAGCCAGAACTCAGAGAAGTTCTTTACCTTAAATTCTGCATAATAACCCTTATCAAAAGGCACAATCCGGACTTCCGCACCGTCATGAAAAGTCCAGCCACCATCTGAGTTATTGGCCAGGGTTCCATCTTCTTTGGCGGTGTCTGCATTCCTGTACTTCGAGAGCACAAGTTGATATGCATGTTCAGGCTTGTCGCAGGACTCACACCCGCTCGCCGCAATCAGGGTTTTAACTTCGTCATCGGAAAAATATATCCTTACCCCGACTGAATCCTGCAACGTTCCATTGGCCGGTTTGATGCTAAGATTGCGGTCGAGATAGTAGTTCAAATTGGCACTTCGCACTGCGCCGGCACTCAGATAACTTTGCACCTGCGTGTTCCCCAGGTTCTGGCCGTTCGGGTAAACCGACGCTATCAGCTTCCCATTTTGTGTGAAGTGGACCCAAGCATTCCCGCCTGCTACATTCTGTTCTGTGGCAGAGGCCATTGTACCTTCATCGTAGATACCATTCGGTTTATCATAAATGTGGATATCATCCAAAGCAATCCCCTCGCGGCTTGTAAATCCGTCGGATATCATCACAAAACGAATTTTCAGATCTGTAAAGCCGGTGGGCAATGCAATGCTGGCAGCACGCCAGCGCAGGTCGCTTTCTTTGCTCCATGCACCTTTTCCTGAATACGTCCGGTCGTACCAATTGGTACCCTGCCCCGCAGCGCCCAGCCGCGTCCACGCACCTCCGTTTCCTGAATATTCGAGATAAACAATGTCACAGGGTGTCGGGTCACAGTATTCAAGATCCAGTGCCACGCTGAAACTCAATGTGGGCGCTGCCATTCCATCCACTTTGAAACAGGGTGAATAGAGGTACGATTCCTCTTTGTCATTGTGCCAGCCAGTCAGGTTGGTTTTCCAGATTTTACTCCCGCTTGCTGCGGTATTAACCAACGGCGAAAGCGGCGTACCATGCTGCCATGAGCTGTTTATCCCTTTTGCAAACCAGTATCCGCTGTTGCTTTCAAAGGTTTCCAAATATGGAAACGCAGTGATAACCGGTGCATTGAAGAGCGACAACAGCAGCGTATCGTTATCACGGAAACTGTCAGTCGCCAGCGCCGACCACACCTTTACGGTTTGTGAACCGAGCGCAGACAAATTGGCTTTCGCTTGAAAGGTGTAGTCCACCGTCGTTCTTTTCGCCAGGGACGGAATGGTTTCAGAAACAATGGTACCATCACTCAATTGATAAGAAACAGGTACATCAATCAGCGCCTGGGACGAGCTGTTGCGGATTTTAACAGTAACAGACTCCTGCGCACCCAGGCCGCAGCTTTCAGCCGCCGGACTTGCAAGCCCTAACACCTGAATATCGTCTGCCACAGCATATAGCTCAATGTCATCGAAGGAATATCCTGCTCCGCTCACTTCGTCTGCTGCAATCATGCGGCCCCATTGCCCCCACCTTACCTGGAAACTGGAAGAGAAGTTTTTCCCATTGGCAGCCAGTAACTTGCTTACTTCTATGCCTGGCGAAGTCTTATATCCTTCCAGCGCCGGGTTCTGATTGGCGTACAGATCATAAGCTTCGATCCACGGATCGGTATCTTTTCCTCTTATCCACACTTTATTGTTGGCGTGCGTCTTTTGCCCGTGGTTTTTGTAGCTGAAAGTGAGCCGCACGTCAGCGGTTTCAATGTCGTAGTCTGATAAGTTAAATGTACCTTCAAGATAGTTGGTGTTCCCGCCGGAGAAATACCGGTTTGCGTCCAGTGTTAAAGCGCGCTGGCCTGAATTGGCCAAACCTGAATTAACAAAAGTCCTGACGCGGCCCGCATCCGTTGAAGAAAAGGAGAAATCGTACCGCCCATCCCCTTTCAAGCCGATCTGATTTGCAACGACCGTTTGAACAGGCAGGCTTTCCATATCATCCACAAAAGGCAGGGTAAGCGGGTAATTGGGCAGCTGTCTGAAAATTTTGGTCAATGTATCGTTTCCAATCACCGGATCAGATGCTGCGTGAATGTACACTTTAAGCGTATAATCGCCCGGACTCGCCAGGTTGGCACCAGCTGAAAAGGTGTGATCGTACGTCTTTCCCTTTTCAATAAATGGCGTGATCGTTTCAAGAGGAACAGCAACGCCATTCAGCATATAACCCACTTCAAATGGTGCATTAGAGTCCACATCATCCAGGTTTTTGATCCTTACTTTAACAAAAACCGAGCTGCTCAACTCTGTGGAAGTGTTCTGCCTGCCCGAGCTTGCCGGAGTCAGGATAGATTCAATCTTAAGGTCTTTATCGGAAATTGTACCTGCGCAGGTACCTGAATCCGGGCGGCGGCTGATCGCCACCGCAGCCCGCCCCGGCTGGCCATTTAGTCGCGCACGCACGCTCAGTACGTGTGTCGAATCCTTCGAAAGTCCGGCCAGTACAAATTTGTTTGAGTTCGTCACGCCGGTTGAAACCATCTCTGATCCTTTCAGGATCATTACTTCATAGTCGGTAGCACCCGTTATCGCAGTCCATTCCAGTGAGATATACCCCTCGCATTGCAGACTCGAAAGAGTAAGTGTCGGTACCCCGAGGATAGTAAAAGGCTCACTGATACTTTCGGCGCCAGTGCTGTTCTGCACTACCCGTATCCTTGCTTTATCGCTTTTCACGCCCGCAGGGATTGTCCAGGAAAACTGCCTTACAGAAGCCGCTAAATTGTTGCCAATCGGTGTCCACGATGATCCATCGTTAAGGCTGTAACTTACTGTAAACGTACTCGCATTGTTCCCGAACGCATCCCAGTGAATGTAAAACGCGTCTCCGTCTTTCAGGCGCTCTCCGCCAACAGGGTTTGTCAGCGTAATCGAATTGGGTATCATGTCATAAACGACCACATACTCCTGCAAAGGATTTTGCGCCACTGATGTTCCATTCACCGTAATGGTATAGCTGCCTTCCGTGGGATTGTTGATGGTAACCTGCTCCATATTGTTGGTATGGTCGGTGCCGGTAACCGCAATGGCGTTCACCTTTGCGGGAGTTGGATCCAGCAGCCTTGGGAGCGTGGCAGTACCTTCTTTTACTACTTTTAAATCAAGGTCATTAATAAGGTTCTGCGCAGAAAGTACATTGGCGGCAGGATCGTTCCAGTAAAGCATCACTTTGAGCTGCGCCGTGTTGGCAGGTACCTGGATAGTGAAATCCTTCACCGCATTGTGCTCCAGAGAATCGTTCCGGTAACTTTCTGATTCGAGCATTTTCAGGGAGCGCAACAGGTTGAGCCAGCCGAAACCATATCTGTAATCCGGACCTTCATTCCCTTTGTCGACAGCTCCATTACAAACCAATGCTTTCAAAAGTGCATTCTTCGGATTCTGATCGCCGTGTAGCTGACGATAGCGCTCAGTCAATAGTACCAGACCACCTGCAACAGCCGGCGACGACATACTGGTGCCGCTTCCATTCCCGTATAAGTTCACCGGGATCGTGGACATTACAGATGCACCCTGCGCCATGATTTCAGGCTTGATACGACCGTCGCGTACAGGTCCGCGGCTAGAACCATTGGAAATAACACTGGTTTCAGAAGTATTACCTACGCTGATCACATTCTTGGCAGTTTGGTAACCGCCCAGAACATTGGCAAAACCTGCGGGATACGGGCTGCAGCTAGTGGCACCATTATTCCCTGCCGCGAATACGTGCTGCAAATACGGCATTTGAAATGCCTGACGGTCGAGGATATATGAATAGAGATCGTAAACCCCGAATGTTTCACAATTATTAATATCTCCACCATAAGAGTTGTTCGTCACAACCATTCCATAATCCTTCACGTACTGAGGAGAATAAGCCAGAATGTTCGACAGATACTGGACTACAATGGTCGATTTGGGCGCATAACCCGTATACCGCTCATTGACAATACCAGCTCCGCCGAGAATCCCCATTGTATGAACCCCGTGAACACCTGCCTCAGCCGGGTTACGGCTGATAAGCCGACTGTTAAAATCGAGGTGTTGTGACGGATTCGCATCGTCGCCAATACCCACTACTACCCCTTTTCCACTCATATTGCGCCCGATAGGCAGACTGGAACGCAGCACGTTTGCACGGGAATTGGTGATTGATTTATCATTAAAAGACTTGTCGGGCTGTGGCCGCGCCTGTACGTACTGTACAAAAGGAAGAGCCGCCAGCTCCTTCAACCTGCCGGCAGGAACACGCAGTTCGAGAATCTGGTAAGCTGCAAACTGCTCTGAAACAAGCGTTGCGTCAACTGTTTTCAGACCATCCTTTACCTCTTCCGCGGAGAATGTGCGGGGATAATTGATCCATACATCCACTGTACCCGGCTCCCTGACAGCATATGCGGGAAACCGCCCGTTTGCCAGTGCAGCCTGCATTTTTTGTTCCGGCAAAAGCTCAATAATGGCCCGGCCTTTCGTCCGCGCCAATGCACGCTGACTGTTGCTGCCGGTCACCGTTGCGGTATAAGCATAATTCGGAATGTACTCCAGCAGCTCGATCCCCTCTGCCCGGAGCTGATTGCGCTCCTGTGCGGTTGGAATGTCTTCAAACTGAATAATTACAAAAGATTTTTGCCCACCTTCCCCGGACAGGCGAAGCGAGGCACTTTTTTCACTGACGTTCTTTTCGGGTGTAAATGATCCACTTCTGAGCTGAATGGTATAGTCCCGCTTTTGCTGAGAAAAAACAGGTACCGAGATAAAACTGATTAAAACAATTTGGAGGTAGAGCTTACGCCATTTCATACATTTAGATACTAATAAGATTAGGTAATTCTACTCATTAAATAGCATTTTACAAATTAATTCGGCTTGGCTTTTATACTAGTTGAGTAGAACATTCCTGATGGTTGTTGCACGCTCAACTGAGCTTTCCCTTTAGACGTCAGAAGGTGCCGGAGGTAACAAGAAATTTTGCAAATAGCTGGGTACTGGTTTAACTTCGCGATTTCACAGCTGGCCTTTAGCAGTACCTATGGATTTATACGGACTAATCGGTTACCCACTTACACATTCATTTTCCAAGCGCTATTTCACAGACAAATTCGTTAGGGAGAAGATCAAGGAGAGCAGTTACGAGCTTTTCGAAATGAAATCTCTGGAAGAATTACCTGCTTTGTTGAAGAGAAAAACGGATTTGCGTGGACTTAATGTGACCATTCCGTACAAAAAGGACGTGATTGCTTACGTTGATGACCTTGATGATACATCGGCGGAGCGCATTGGTGCTGTGAATACAATCAAGATTTATGCAGACGGAAGTACAAAGGGTTTTAATACAGACTACTATGGCTTTCGTCAGTCGCTTGTAGAGTGGCTTGACCGGCGCGGGGAAAACTGCAGTAACTTCAAAGCACTTGTGCTGGGAAATGGCGGTGCGGCCAAAGCAGTTATGGTGGCTTTACAAGATCTGCACGTTGAATTTCAGCTTGTTTCAAGACAGAAAGACAATGACACCATTCTTTACCAGGAACTGACAGAAGAAATCCTGAGTACGCATTTGCTGATTATCAACACGACGCCGCTGGGTACTTTCCCAAATACAGAAGAATGCCCGGACCTTCCATATCAATGGATTACGAAGAAGCATTTCATGTATGATCTTGTATACAATCCAGCTGAAACATTGTTCCTGAAAAAAGGAATGGAAAAGGGCGCGGTAACCCAGAATGGATTGAAAATGCTGCAGTTACAAGCTGAAAAATCCTGGGAGATCTGGACGACTGAGGAAAACCTCTGGAGCGTTTAGCGGTTCAGGTAAAAGCTCCACAGATCGGATTCCACCTTTTCGCTTTTTATCAAAACACCCTTTGCCAGCGGAGCAGCCACTCCCTCGCCTATTTCAATCGCCCCCTGGCACCTTCTTATCTCGTCCCAGAAGCCGGATTGCAGAAATGCATTGATCACGGTCGTGCCGCCTTCTACAAAAACGGAATGGACCTTTCTTTTAAATAAGCCTTGCAGCAGCTGGCCGATTTGCTCCTGCTCAGCGTCAACTTTGAGGTAACCAACCTGGTGAATGTCTGAATATCTTTCGGGATCGGCAGGGACAACGGTTTCTTCCAAAAAGTTGACCACAATCGTAGTTTGGGTACCGTCAAACAAATGGTGTGTCTCCGGCAGCTGTAAATAGCGGTCCAGCACTATCCTGACGGGATTTCTGCCTTCCCAATGCCTGACATTCAGCTTCGGATTATCGGCCAGTGCGGTTTTGAAACCAACCAGGATTGCGTCTTCTTCCGACCGCCATTTGTGAACACGCATATTGGACAATGCACCACTGATCGGAACAGGCTGCCCGCCTTTTTTACCAATAAAACCATCTGCTGTTTCCGCCCATTTAAGGATCACGTAGGGCCTCTGCTGCTTCATAGCGGTGAAAAAGCGGCGGTTCAGCTGCAATCCTTCTTCTTCCAGTATACCTGTTTCAACCTCAATGCCTGCTGCAAGCAACTTGGCTATCCCTCTTCCGGAAACCAGTGGATTGGGATCGAGATTGCAAACCACAACATTTCTCAGTTTTCTGGCGATCAGCAGATCTGCGCAGGGTGGCGTTTTGCCCGTGTGGGAGCAGGGTTCCAGGGTTACATAAGCTGTTGATTCAGCCAGTAAATCCGCATTTCCCTTCCTATCTGCGTCTTCAATGGCGCGCACTTCGGCGTGCGGACCGCCGTACTGCCGGTGCCAGCCTTCGCCGATAATCAGGTTATCATGTACAATCACACAGCCTACCATCGGGTTAGGACTTACATTCCCCCGTCCGTATTCTGCGAGCTGCAATGCCCGCTGCATCCATTTGATATCCGTATTCATCAGGCAAAAATACAAAGGTGAGTGTAAACACAGTTTTCGCGAGTTCCTATTATTTGCTAACTTTCCGACATTGCTATTAAAACCATCTGAAATGACTTCGGCACGCCAGCTATATCTATATATCGTAAAAAAGATCACAGTATATCCTGAAAAAGAAGCCCAGGCAATCACATTCATGCTGCTTGAGCATTATATGCGCCTTCGCAACATTGATGTACTGGTGGATCGTCCGATTCCGCAAAATGCCGCACAGCCGGACTGGGAGGATATCATTACCCGTTTGAACAATAATGAGCCTGTGCAGCATATCATCGGGTCTACCGAGTTCTGCGGCCTGGAATTTCGTGTTTCCTCGTCCGTGCTGATCCCCCGGCCGGAGACTGAAGAGCTGGTAAGAATGGTAACGCGCGACTACGCGGAGCCAGATAAAGACATTTCTATCCTGGATATCGGCACGGGCAGCGGCTGTATCGCCATTGTGCTCGCGCGCTTCCTGCCGCACGTATCCGTTCACGCCTGGGATGTTTCTGACGAGGCGCTTGAAGTGGCAAAGGAAAATGCACGGCAGCTGATTGCGGATGTAAAATTTGCCAAGCAGGATATGCTCAACATGACACTTCCATTGTCAGGAGATATCCCTCAGTTTGATTGCATTGTAAGTAACCCACCCTACGTGACCTACTCCGAGCAGGAGCACATGCGGCCGAATGTACTTCGCTTTGAACCCCACGAAGCATTGTTTGTAGAGGACAGCGATCCCTTGCTGTTTTACAAGGCAATTGCCGATTTTGGAACACATTACCTGAAACCAGCCGGAAAATGCTACGTAGAAATCAATGAGCATTTCGGGACGGAAACAAAAGAGGTATTTGAAGAAAGAAACTACCGGAACGTTGAAATCCTGCGCGATATCAATGGAAAAGACCGGTTTGTACGTGCGATCTGGGGTTAAGCCTGCCGTAAAAGACTCTGATAGATGTATATAGAAAAAATTAAGGAAGTACTTGACGAGATGGGAAAGGTAGTGGTTGGGCAGGATAAGCTGCTGAACCGGCTGCTGATCGGGCTCTTCACGGGAGGACATATTTTGCTGGAAGGCGTTCCGGGTCTTGCCAAAACATTGACCATCAATGTTATGGCGAAAGTACTTCACCTTGAATTCAAGCGGATCCAGTTTACACCGGACCTGCTTCCCGCCGACTTGATCGGTACAATGATTTACAAACCCAAAATTGGTGACTACGAGGTAAAAAAAGGACCTATCTTCTCCAACCTGATCCTCGCCGATGAAGTAAACCGGTCCCCGGCCAAAGTGCAGTCGGCATTGCTCGAAGCAATGCAGGAAAAGCAGGTGACGATCGGAGATGAAACTTACCTGCTTGACCGCCCGTTCGTCGTGCTTGCTACGCAAAACCCCGTTGAACAGGAAGGAACCTACCCGTTGCCCGAAGCCCAGATCGACCGGTTTATGATGAAGGTCTACGTCGATTACCTGGATAAAGCCAAAGAGCTGGAAGTAATGCGGCGGATGTCGGATATCAACTATGACTACCAGATCCGGCCGATCCTGAATAAAGAGGATATCTTCGCAATCCGTGACAATGTGAATAAGGTGAACATTTCCGACACGCTGGAACGGTACATTATCGAGCTGGTGTTTGCAACGCGCCGCCCGCTGGACTACGGCCTGCGGGATGAAGCCAGGTATATTCAGTTCGGAGTGTCGCCCAGAGCTACGATTTACCTCAACCGCGCAGCCAAGGCGCTGGCCTATCTGGAAGGGCGGGACTATGTTTTGCCGGAAGATATCAAGGAACTTGCTCCCGATATTATGAACCACCGGATATTGCTCAACTACGAAGCTGAGGCCGATGGTGTGAAGACCATGACCATCATTGATTCCATTCTAAGGAAAGTAGCGATCGGCTGATCAAGGTACGGGATCGTGGCCGTGGCCGCCCCAGGGGTGACACCTGGAAAGGCGTTTCAGACCCAGCCAGCCGCCTTTTATAGCGCCGTGTTTCTGCACAGCCTCAATCATATACTGCGAGCAGGTGGGCGTATACCGGCACGAATTCGGGAGATATGGGGACAGTACTCCCTGGTAAATCCGGACCAATCCTATGAGTAAAAATTTCATTTATCTTCTTGTCTCAAAATAGTATCTTTGACAAATAACACCCTTTAGCATGATTTCGTACATTCTTTGGGATGCAAGTCCCGAAATATTTACCATACCCGAAATCTTCGGGCTCGGCCCCTTCCCTGTTCGCTGGTACGGATTGCTTTTCGCGCTTGGTTTCCTGATAGGCCAGCAAATTGTCATTTACATTTTCAAAAAAGAAGGACGGTCGCTCGAAGATATCGATTCGCTCACGCTGATCATGGTGCTGTCGATTGTGATAGGCGCGCGTGTCGGGCATTTCCTCTTTTATGAACCGGAAACACTTTTCAGAAATCCGCTCGAAGTCATTATACCTCCTTACTCCGGGCTGGCAAGCCACGGTGCGGCTATTGGTGTGATTATCGGATTGTGGTTGTATGCACGATCCCGCAAAGGAACCGGGCAAACCTTCTTTTATGTCATAGACCGCATTATTATCACCGTCGCGCTTGGTGGTGCATTCATTCGCTTTGGTAACCTGATGAACTCCGAGATCGTTGGCAAGCCGACCGATCTTCCATGGGGTTTTGTTTTTTTACATAACACCGAATTCCGCCAGATACCACGCCATCCGGCTCAGTTATACGAATCCATTTCCTGCTTCATACTTGTGTTTGTGCTTTGCTGGATCTGGAACAAATACAAAGCTGCCACGCCGAGAGGTTTGATGGTAGGCGTGTTCCTGGTGTGGGTATTCACGCTGCGTTTCCTGTATGAGTTTTTGAAAGAAAACCAGGAAGCCTTCGAGAACAATTATGCACTGAATATGGGCCAGATACTGAGTATTCCTGCGGTGTTGCTGGGTATTTATTTCATTGTCCAGTCACGCAAGAACCCTCTTCAACAGGCAGAAGGCAGTCAGCATATTCCGGTAAGGCACAACCGATAAGGCGGAATGAAAACTCAACCGATCTTCGCGCTGCTTCTTTCTGCTTCCCTGATTTTGGGTGGATGTAACGGAAAAGACAATGCTGCAGATGAAGCCGACAGTACTGAAACCGCTTCGGGCGCATTACAGGCGCTCACTGACAAAGCGAAAGCAATGGGAAACGGCGAAACGGTGGATCCTGTTGATTTCAGAAAGCTCAAAGATTTACTTCCAGGCAAACTGATCGGGCTCAAACGCGTCGAATCCAGTGGTGAAAAGTCAGGTGCAATGGGCTTTACCGTATCTACTGCGCAGGCCACTTACAAGAACGGCGATACAAACCTTGAAATAGAAATTGTGGATACCGGCGGCATTGCCGGCGTATCTACCATGGCGCTTGCAACCTGGTCTATGGCAGATATTGACAAAGAAACAGCCACCGGCTACGAAAAAACAACCACGCTCGAAGGTTACAAGGCATTTGAAAAGTACGATACCCAAAGTAAATCGGGAGAAATCAACATCCTTGTTGCCGATCGCTACGTAGTAAACGTCGAGGGAAACAACTTAACGATCGACCAACTTAAAGAGGCTTTAAGCTCAATCGGACTTGCTGAACTGGGTGAGTTGAAATAACATACTCTTAACAAAACAAAAAACCAGAAACCTGCACAGTTTCTGGTTTTTTGTTGGATTTAGGAATGTAGTATGGTTTAAACCGTCGCAAAATCAACCTTATCGCGCAAAATCTGCTTCGCTTTAACCAGTTGATTCTTAACAGTATTTTTTGATATCCTGAGAAATTCGGCGATCTCCTGATAGGATTTCCCTTCTTCAATGTTGAGTTTCAGTATCTGCTTTCTTTTCACAGAAAGTGAGTCAACAGCCGCCTGTACGAGGTTCAGCCTTCTTTCGTTTTCCTCTTTTTCTTCTTCACCTGCTGCCCTGATCGCCTCCATATAATTCCTGCGCAGCTGCTCGCTTTTCTCCACTTTTTTGAAATGGTCAAAAGCCATATTGCGCAGACAGGTAAAGAGGTAGGAGTTGAAATTATAGTCAGGCTTGATGTGCGCGCGCTTGACCCAAATCTTGATAAATACATCCTGAACCATGTTTTCAGCTTCCTCTTCATCTTTGAGCAAAGAGGCTGTAAATCTCAGCGCGGGAGATTTGAAATGGTTGTACAATTCGGCAAAAGCAGCTTCATCGCCTTCTGTTACTTTGCGCAGGGTGTTTTCGTCAGGGTAGGCCACGGTAGTTCAGGGTTATTGTATATAGAAAAAGGGTAAATCCGAATATTCAATCTTTACAAAATCATAATTATTCAATTGATAAGCCTATTTAGCTTACACGGGTCTTTTTAATTGTATCAATACTGTTTTGTAAAATTTTGTTGGTCGAAATGCGTACTGTTCAGCCGATTGTTTTGCCGCTATAAAGCTCAGTAACGTTTTCTTTTGAGTGGTGTTCTGTAAATGTTTGATAAAACTACATCACTGTATTGAATTGCAAATCGCAAACTGCGTAAAAATATCTTCATTTTGCGCAAAGCCATTTTATTTAACAGTTTGATTATAAATACATAGTACTGGGTTTACATTTTTCCCGATTTTCCTTTTCCCGGGCATGTATGCGACTATTTAGACGCACATTCCGCGATTTGGTCACAAGATTTTTTAACAATTATTTAAAGGCCCGGACAAATGAGCACAACCCGGGATAGCCCGCGATCAATTATGAAGAGTATAATAGCCGACAACAGAAACCGATTTCAAACCGCATCAGCTTACACCGCATGAACGAGAATCGCATTGCAACCATCCTTGACAAAATAAAAGGAGTGAAAATCGCTGTTTACGGCGACTTCTGCCTGGATTCGTATTGGGTTATGGATAAAGCCGGCTCGGAAATTTCCATTGAAACCGGATTATGGACCGAGGCAGTTGCAACGCATTATTATACACCCGGCGGAGCGGGCAATGTAGTGGCCAATCTTTCCGCTTTGAACCCGGCCGAAATCCGGGTAATTGGCGCAGTTGGGCACGATATGCAGGGAAGAGAGCTAACTGCCCAGTTGCAGCAGCTTGGCGCAGATACCGGCTCGCTGTTTGTCCAGGAGGAAAAATTCACGACCTACTGCTACCTGAAACGCATTGTCGAGGGAAAAGAGCAGCCGCGGATTGACTTCGGGGTATTCAACCAAAGAAGTGCGGAGACAGATCAGAAGATCCTTGCGGCGCTTGAAACTGCATTACAGGAGTGCGATGCATTGATTTTCAACCAGCAGGTAACCGGCAGCATTAACAATGAAGCCTTTATAACTGCTGCAAACGCGCTTTTTGCAAAATATAATAACAAGATTGTGATGCTCGATTCGCGGCATTTCAATGACCGGTTTTCAAATACCTACCTGAAAGCCAACGACCGTGAAATTGCTTCACTCGCAGGTTTGCAGCCAGGACCAGACGAACACATCCCCGTCAGTGACGTGCTTAAATACGGAACACAAATATTTGAACGTTCCCAAAAGCCTGTTTTTGTGACCTGCGGCGAGCGGGGGATTATTGCATTTGACCAAAATGGTTATCACGAAGTACTCGGGTTGCAACTCAAAAACAAGCTGGATACTGTTGGTGCAGGCGACACGGCGATCAGTGCGATTACACTTTGCGTAGCCGCAGGTATCGCTCCCGAAGAAGCTGCGCATTTCGGGAACTTCGCGGCTGCAGTGACTGTGCAGAAGCTGTTCACAACAGGAACTGCGAGTCCGCAAGAAATCCTGCTGATCAGCAAAGATCCCGATTACATATACAATGCAGACCTGGCAGAAAACGGGCGCATTGCTGCTTACGTGCCTGAAACCGACTTTGAGCTGTGCGTTCCCGGTGTGCTGGAAAAAATGGGACACATACGTTATGCAGTGTTTGATCATGACGGCACGATCAGCTCGCTGCGGCAGGGTTGGGAAGAGATTATGGAGCCGGTAATGATGAAAGCGATCCTCGGAGATCATTTCGATACCATTGATGCGGGTACTTTCCAGAAAGTTACCGGCGAGGTCAAACAGTTTATCCATAAAACCACAGGTATCCAAACCATTTACCAAATGGAAGGTTTGGTCAAGCTGGTGCGCGAGTTCGGTTATGTTCCGGAGAATGAGATCCTCGATAAGTTTCAGTATAAGGAACTTTACAATAATGGATTGATGGAAATGGTGAGCAAGCGAATGGACAAGCTTGTGAAAGGTGAGCTCGGTACTGACGACTATACAATGAAAGGTGCGGTTGCATTCCTGCAGGAGCTTAAAGCGCGAAGAGTAACACTATATCTCGCCAGCGGAACCGATGCAGAGGATGTAAAACATGAAGCCGAGATGCTGGGCTATGCGCATTTATTTGATGGCGGCATTTACGGCGCATTGAGGGATTACACCAAGTTTTCCAAAAAGATGATCATTGAAAAAATCATCCAGAAGAATGGATTGCGGGGCAATGAACTGGCCGTTTTTGGCGACGGTCCCGACGAGATCAGGGAGGGCCGGCGAGCAGGAGGAATTGCGGTAGGCATCACCAGTAATGAATTACAACGTTTTGGACACAATCCGGGAAAGCGTCCCAGACTGGTCAAAGCGGGCGCACAGTTGCTGATACCGGATTTTTCTCAATACAAAAAACTGATCGGGCTGCTGTTCCAGGAAAGTGTCAACTACGTCGAGGCATGAACCTGAGCGTTTTCAAAGCCTGTCTGGCGCCATTCATTTTCCTGGTTCTACAATGCTGTTTCTCGTGTAAAAAGCAGGCTGATCCGGTACAGGCAAATGCAATGTATCAAGACCGGCCTTTCTGGCAGGAGCGTCACGAGGCTTTCGTGATCGGAGCAAATCCATCTGCCAATGAAGTAAGGCGCATTTTTGTAGATCGGAATTCGAATATCTGGGCTGCGACTGGTGACGGGATTTACTTAAAACCAAATGGGATACCTGAATGGTCAAAGGTAATATCCGGTGAAAACGACGGACCGGCTTACGCAATTGCAGAAGATAGCGCGTCCACTATCTGGCTTGGAACCTGGAATGGGCTTTACAGATATGAAGACGGGGTAGCTTCGAAAGTCGAGGGACCGAAAGGACCCATTTCCGCGATCTGTACCACAACTCATGGTATATATGTACTCGGGCCAAATGGTTTTTGGATAAATAAGGGAACCGGGTTTGTAAGTGAGAAAAGCAGGCTTGCCAGATCTGTCAGGGATGTGATCTCAGATAGAGAAAACGGGCTCTGGATTGCCACTGATGTGGGTTTATACCATTGGAATAAAAAAGAGCTTCTACATTTTTATCAAACCACTGACCTCATCAGCGGCTATGCGAAAGGTTTGGCTTTTGATAAAGACAAAAAACTCTGGGTAGCTGGTCTGGGCGGTGTTACTATCCAGAATGAGAACAAAAAACAGTCGCAGCTGACCGTTGAAGACGGACTTCCCTCAACTTATGTAACTACTGTGCGACTCGCTCCCGACAGCTCCATGTGGGTTGGTACCCAAAAAGGAGTAGTTCGCTTTCGCCCGAATGGAACCAGATCACTGCTCTTTTCAAGAAGGTGGCTGATGGACGATCAGGTCAATGATATTGCTTTTGACAAAAATGGAAATGCCTGGATCGCCACACCAAAAGGAGTAAGTGCAATCATGAAAACGAAAATGACGCTTGCACAGAAAAGCACGTTTTTCAGCGATGTACTTGCAAAAAGACACATCCGCGCACCCTGGATCGCGGGACAGGCACATTTGAAAATACCTGGCGACACAACTTCGTGGGAGCCGGAAGACGACGACAACGACGGCGAATACACGGGCAACTACCTGGCAATGGAAAGTTTCAGATATGCCGCCACGAAAGATCCCGAAGCAAAAAACAATGCAAAAAAAGCATTCGGCTTTTTGACACTCCTGCAGGAAGTTACCGGCACCAGCGGCTTCTTCGCCAGAACCATAATCCCTTCTGAATGGAAGCACATGCACGACGAAAACCGCACATTCACTGATCGTGAAAAAGCAGATGAACTCGTGAAAGAGCCGCGCTTCAAGCCTGTCGAAACACGCTGGCATTTGTCAAAAAACGGAAAGTGGCTTTGGAAAGGCGATACCAGCAGCGATGAGATGTGCGGACATATGTTCGGCTACTACTTCTATTACACGCTTGTGGCTGACAATGCAGAGAAAAAACGCATTGCCGCGCACCTAGCTAAGCTGGTTGATTACCTGATGGCGCACAACCTGAACCTGATGGACGTGGACGGAACACATACCCGCTGGTCGGTATGGTCGCCTGACGACCTGAGCCGGAGCCCGGAGTGGCTACCCGACCGAAACCAGAATTCCATGGAGGTACTCGCATTCATCAAGCTAGCCCACTTCATGACCGGTCAGGAGAAATACCAGCGGGAATATGTCCGGCTGATCGAAAAGGAACATTATCTGGAAAATATGGCGCAGATAACAAGCCAAAACCCGGCCTGGTTTATCTATTTTGATGTAGTGCTGCAGGCGTATCTCTACCCGATACTGATTCGGTGCGAAACCGATCCTGAGCGTTTGAAATTTTACAAAACACATTTGGAAGAATGGTTTACCCACCGGAAAGGCGACCACAACCCGCTGATCAATTTTATTTACAACTATACCCTTAATCAAAAAGCCGAGTTACAGAACTCCGTTGATTTCCTGACAGACACGCCGCTGGACCTGATCGACTGGCCGATAGACCATCGAACGAGAGAAGATATCCGCATTGTGCGTACACCCGTGCTTGAAGATGAGCAGGTGAGCACTTTGCAGCCGCCCAGCATCAGAATGACAGTGCGCTGGGACAAAAACCCCTGGACAGCAGCAGGAGGCAACCCGCAGGTAGAGCGCGAACCTGTGTTTTAGCTGCTACCCTACTGGATGGGGAGGTACCTCGGAATGATTTCAAAATAGCCGCATTATGAAAAAACTACTACTGACTCTTAACCTGACCCTATTTCTCTGTATTGCTGTGCTTGCGCAGGAAAGCGCAATTGTGAAGCAAATGCTTGTATTCCCGCACCAGCCGCAACATGTTCACGGCAGCAGTATCGTGAGCTTGCCCAATGGTGATTTCCTTTCGACCTGGTTCCATGGAAGCGGGGAGCGGACTTCCGATGATGTGAAGATCATGGGTGCCAGACTGAGAAAAGGGGAAAACAAATGGAGCGAGCCATTTTTGCTTGCTGATACACCCAACATTCCAGACTGTAACCCTGTATTGTTTCTGAATGCAAAAGGGAAATTGTTCCTGGTCTGGATTGCAGTACAAGCTAACCTTTGGGAGCAATCGATTTTACGTCTTAAAACTTCTGAAAACTACCTCAAACCAGGCGCGCCGGTTTGGGAATGGCAGGATAACATTCTCCTGAAACCAGACGAGAAATTTGCAGAAGAAGTTGAGAAGAAACTGAAAACGCTGCCACACCTTACAGCAGGCTGGGCTGGTTATGCGCCGAAATACGACGATATGATCATCGCAGCCAGCAAAGATGCACCCAAAAGAAGTATCGGCTGGATGACCCGGATCAAACCGCTTTTGCTCGAAAACGGGAAAATTATCCTCCCGCTGTATTCCGACGGCTTTAATTTATCAATGACGGCGATTTCAGAGAATAATGGAGAAACCTGGCGTCCGGGTCTGCCCATTGTTGGTCGCGGCCCCATTCAGCCCGCCATTATCAGGAAAAAGAATGGAGACCTGCTGGCGTTTATGCGCGACAGTGGCGACGAGCCTACCCGGGTGCATGTCAGCGAAAGTGCCGACCACGGTGAAAGCTGGCAGGCAACCCGCAAAACGGACATTCCCAACACAGCAAGCGTAGAACTCATTGTCTTAAAAGACGGCCGCTGGGCTTTTCTGGGAAATGATATTGAAAACGGACGCTATATACTGACGCTCAGAACCTCGGCCGACGAAGGCAAGACCTGGAAGCGCTTTTCCATTGAAAATGATGAGTCAAGAAAAGGAGGGTACTCCTACCCTTCGCTGATCCAGACACCCGACGGACTGATGCACATGACCTACTCGCATCATCCCGAAAAAGGCAAAAAGTCTATTAAATATGTTGTCGTTGACCCGACGCGCTTACCTTAACCTACCTTTTTAATGCAACGATCAAATTACTTTACACTCCTGCTGCTGGCGATTACCCTTTACTCATGGAGCGTGCAATTGAATGCGCAGCCGGTTTACAAAGACAAGCCGTTCCAGCAGGATTACAGCATCAAATATTACGCGGATACGACCAAAGCCAGGCTGCTGAAAGTGGCGGCAGACCGCAATGGGAATATTCAGGTCCTGGCCAAAGAAGGCTTGCAGCACCTGTCAGGAGGCGAGTTTCTTTATCCCGGGAGTATCAAGGCAGACGATACTTACCGGTTTATGAAGGACAAAAAGGTTGTGGACCTGATAGTGTACGAAAACCAGTTTGTATATCTCACCAATGCGGTGGTTATGAGCAATGCGTGGGCCGGAACTTTGTTTTCGAAACATACTCTGACCAATGCAAAAACAATAGCTGGCGGGAAAGACTTCACATTCCTGGTAAGTGACGGCAAATCGCTGCAATTGATCAAGGATTCAAAAGCGACGTGGACAGGTACTTTACCAGGCGACGAAGTACTGGATCTGATCGATCAGCCCGGAAAGAACACTTTCTGGATTTTGGGTAAAAAGTCTTTGTACACGCTCGCAGACAATAAGCTCTCCAAAGTAATGGACGGGTCGGGCTTTACGAGTTTTACGCTCGCCAATAAGGCAGGTAATATTGTGGTAGGTACCTCCGACGGATATCTCGTTTTTGACATAAAAACAGGTAAGCAAGCGGGAACAATTGCAAAGAAACTGCCTGCTACGCGGATCACTGCGGTGAAGGAAATCAATGGAAAGTTATGGTTTGGATCAGATCAGGGCGCTTTTGCACTTCGTGAAGACGGTAAGTTCGACTATTACTACGGCGAACGCTGGCTTCCGGGCAATGTGGTCACGGACATTGAGCCGGGTCCTGGTAATTCTGTTTTGATCCTGACAACAAAGGGGCTTGGACAAATCCGGTTCAAATCGATGACGCTGGAAGAAAAAGCGCTGTTTTTTGAAGAGCAGGTTCGTAAACGTCACATTCGTAACGGTTTTAATGCTACGCTTGCTAAAATGGATCACGGGAACCTGGCAACGGGTTATATGGAAGATTCGGATAATGACGGTTTGTGGACTTCGATGTATCTGGGTGGCGAGATTTTCAGGTATGCGGTAACGAAAGATCCCGAAGCTTTACAGAATTGCCGCGAGTCGCTGGAAGCAATGGAAAGGTTGTATACGGTAAACCCGGTACCAGGATTTCCTGCGCGGTCTTTTGAGCGTTCCGGGCACATCAAGGAGCTGCATGATCCTGAAAGGTGGCAGCATTCTCCCGAAAAAGAATGGGACTGGAAATCGACGACGAGCAGCGACGAGGTTATAGGGCATGTTTTCGCATTTGGCGCGATGGCGGAGCTTGTTGACGATCCCGCATTGAAAAACAAGGCGATCATGCTGATAGATACCGTGATGTCGCACATTGTCAAAAATGATATGTACCTCATCGATTTTGATGGAAAACCAACTATGTGGGGGAAATGGAATCCGGCATATGTGAATTCTTTCCCGACCAATGTAGGCGACCGGAAGCTGAATTCGTCCAACATTGTCTCCATGCTGCAGACTGCCTATCATTTTACCAAAAAAGAAAAATATAAGGCGAAAGCATTCGAATTGATGACCAAACATGGTTATCTCGAGAATATGATGCGCTCGATGAAGGAGATCGGAAAAGCGCCTGCCGATGCAGATGAGCATGCCAAACATATGTCCGACGGATGGAACCACTCCGATGACGAAATGTACTTTATAGGTTATTGGGGATTGTACAGATACGCATTCAATGATACTTTGAAAGCCAAATACAAAGAGTCCATCCTTGACCACTGGGAAGCAGAGCGGCCTGAAAAAGAAGGGGCCTGGAATATATTTACGGCACTGACCGGCACGAAGGAGTTTGATTTGAATGAAGCAGTCTGGTATTTACAGGAACACCCGCTGGATCTTATTGATTGGGTGATCAAAAACAGCCACCGGAAAGACATTGAGATGATCGAACCAAATTTCCGCAAGCAGACTACCAAAGAAGTACTGCCTCCCGACGAGCGGCCCATTCAGCGACACAATGGAAATATGTTCGGATTGGATAGAAATCATGGAAATGGCGCTTCTGAGCACAGCGCGGGAGATATCTGGCTGCTTCCTTACTGGATGGGAAGGTACCTCGGGGTAATCAGTGCACCACAGAAGTAATATTGAATAATGGTTAGATATTTAGTGGAAAAGCAGCTTACGTTTGACCTGAGCTACCACCACGATCTCGACAACAACGACAATTTTTCGCCTGACGAAAAGTGGCTGGCTTATGATACCAGAACGGATATTGGCGGCATTCCGGAATCTGCGCGGATTGAGAAGGTATGCATTGAAACGGGCGAAGTAAGGATTATTTACCAGATATCCGACAATGCAAAGTGGGGGCCGGGTGCAGGGGCGGTAAGTTATAGTCCTGTGGAAGACGCGGTGGTGTTCATTCACGGGCTTTCCAGCTGCACGGCCGATAATCCTTACCAGCAATGGCGGCGAACGGGCGTGATAGTCCGGGGTGCTGAGCCGGGCAAGCCGGTTTTTATGGACGCCCGCAATATTGACCCACCCTTCACCCCTGGCGCACTGCGCGGCGGAACGCACCGGCACGAATGGAGCGGCGATGGAAAATGGATCGGATTTACTTACAACGACGCGATCCTGAAAGCCCTGGAAGATGCTTCGGGAACCAAACGCAACCTGCGGACAATTGGTGTTTCAGCAAACATCGGCCCGGTTGATGTGCCGGCCACCCCGGAGAATGTACCGGGCGAATGGTTTAGCGTAGTTGTGGTGCGCGTCGTGCCGAAACCCCAGCCCGGCAGTGACGAGATTAATCATGCAGCAAACGATAGCTGGATCGGGAAGAAAGGTTACGTCAGGCCTGATGGAAGTCTGCAACTGGCGAGAGCTTTTCTGGGGACCGTGGTCGATAGCAACGGCAATGAGGTACCCGAAGTTTTTGTAGTCGACATTCCCGACGATATTACCAAACCCGGCCCCCTGAGCCCACTCGAAGGAACTGCCAGCGACTTTCCAATGCCGCCGGCAGGTACAGTTCAGCGGCGGATCACATTTACCGCAAACTCAGCTTTCCCTGGATGCAGCGGTATTGTCAGGTCTTCGCCAGACGGCTCAAAACTTGCATTCCTCGCCAAAGATGAAAACGGAATCACCCAAATATTCACGATTTCGCCTCTCGGCGGAGAGGCTTCGCAGCTTACTAACCACGATTCGGATGTGAAAGGAAATGTGCGGTGGCATCCCGGTGGCGGGTATATTGCTTATGTATGGGAAGAAAGAATAATGATATGCGAAATTGGCAATGCATCTTTTCAGCAAAGAATAAGAGTGCTGACAGCTCCGTCCGAACAAGCGCCGGCTAATCTGGTCTGGTCACATGACGGGCAAGTACTTGCCTGCAACAGGCTGGTGGAGGATGCAAGTACCGGAGGCAAGACGCAGCAGATTTTCGTATTAACAAATATATTTTAAGACCTTACCATTGCCTGAATTGAAAAAGCCGGTGAAATGTATTCATCGGCTTTTTCAATTTTGTAAGGGAATAGTTCTACTCTCTGCGTCAGATAGAAACATGCGTTTATTGCGATGTGGGTTTTGATATAACCAATCACATTTTACTTCAAAGATTGAATTATGATTCAAACAATGCGCTGGTTTGGGCCGAATGATCCGGTGTCTTTAATGGATATCAGGCAGGCGGGTTGCAGCGGGATCGTGAGTGCGCTGCATCAGATTCCGGTTGGTGAGGTTTGGTCCGTGGAGGCGATTGAAGAGCGAAAAATGTTGATCGAGGCTGGTAATGCACAATTTACCGAACTGCATTGGCTGGTTGTTGAAAGTCTGCCGGTTCATGAGGATATCAAAAAAGGATTACCCTCCCGCGAAAAATACATCAGCAACTACAAGGAATCGCTGCGCAACCTGGCAGCTTGCGGGATCAAAACCGTTTGCTACAACTTTATGCCGGTGCTGGACTGGTCGCGCACGCAACTCAGCTACACGCTTCCCGAAGGCCAGCAAACGCTGCGCTTTGTCTGGGAGGATTTCGCCCTTTTTGACCTTTATATTTTACAGAGACCGGGATCTGAAAACGATTACGAGCCTGAGGTTCAAAAATCGGCACTCGCTAAACTGAATGCAATGTCGCAGGAAGAAATTGGCGCGTTGACCAATACCGTTTTGCTCGGTTTGCCCGGTTCCGAAGAGGCTTTTGAGCTGACTGAATTTCAAAGCTTGCTTAATGCATACGCGCATATCGGAGACAAAGAACTGCGCGAAAATCTCTATTATTTTATAGGGCAGATTGCCCCGCTGGCTCAGGAATTAGGCATTAACCTCTGCATTCATCCTGATGATCCGCCAAAATCCCTGCTTGGATTGCCCCGTGTTGTCAGTACCGAATCGGACCTTTCACAATTGTTGCAATCCTGCGATGTGCGCGCAAATGGGATCACTTTCTGCACAGGATCGCTTGGGGTACGGGCTGACAACAACCTGCCACAAATGGTTGAAATGTTTGGCGACCGCATTCATTTTGTGCATTTAAGAACTACCAAACGCGACAGCGATAACCCATTGAATTTCCACGAAGCACCCCATCTGGAAGGCGACGTGGATATGTACGAAGTTGTGAAAGCATTGGTACAGGAAGAACAAAGGCGAAAAGCAGACCAATATGTTGACAGTGAACTGCCTATGCGGCCGGATCATGGATTTCAAATGCTGGATGATCTTCATAAAAGAACTTACCCCGGCTATTCCGCTATCGGGCGGTTGAAAGCACTTGCTGAATTACGCGGACTTGAAATGAGTATTTTGAGGTCGCTCCCGCAGTTTTAACAATAATCCATTTTACAAAGGCTCATCTATGCCAGAAGAACTCGCATTAACAACTGCCCAGGCGGCATTTTCCCTGCAAGGAAAACGCGCACTGATAACCGGCGGAGGCAGCGGAATCGGATTTTACATTGCCCAATGCATGATCGCTGCGGGTGCCAAAGTGATATTAACCGGCCGCAGAGAGGCTGTTTTACAAGAGGCAGTCAACACCCTCGGCCCTGAAAACGCTTCTTATTTCGTCAATGATATTACCGACCTGAAATCAATTCCTGCATTGATTGACAATATCGAAACGAACGTCGGCGAAATCGATATACTGATCAATAATGCGGGTATTAATATGAAAAAACACGCGGTTGAGGTGACCGATGAGGACTTTGACCGAATTATACAAACCAACCTGCACGCCGTATTTTCAATTACACGCGAATGCGGTAAAAGAATGATCGAGCGAAAAAGGGGATCCATTATCATGATCACCTCCATGGCGGCATTGTACGGGATTGATCGTGTGGTGGCTTACACTGCCTCCAAATCGGCAATCGGGGGAATGGTAAAAGCTTTGACGACTGAATTTTCACCTTACAATGTGAGAGTAAATGCAATAGCCCCCGGCTTTATTGAAACGCCTATGATGTTAACTGCAATGGATGGCGATCCAGCGCGGCGTGACAAAGCAATGGACCGTACGCCAATGGGAACCTGGGGCAAACCCGACGATATCGGCTGGGCAGCTGTGTTCCTCGCGTCAGAAGCTGCGAAGTTTATCACAGGTGTTTCACTGCCTGTCGATGGCGGGAATTCGATAGGTTTTTAGAAGAGTGCTCTTTGTTACCCTGAGCGCAGTCGAAGGGCAAGCATTACGCTTATCCCTTCGACTGCGCTCAGGGTGACAAAGCCAGAAAGAGGCAAGGCAAACTATAAACCACCAACTAACAATTCATTAACTAAAAATGAAACTGAACTCAAAAGCCCTTCAAATAATCGTAATTCTCCTGCTAACATCCTTTGCAACCTCGACTTTCGCCCAAAAAATCAAATGGAACAAAGTCAAAGTATTGGTTTATACGCGGAATGGGAAGGGTTATGTGCATGATAACATCGCAGCTTCGGTAGCGGCGATTCAGGCTTTGGGAAAACAGAATGGGTTTGCAGTGGATTCGACTTCTGACGCTGCGAAATTTACTGACGACAATCTCAAACAGTACGACGTCCTTATTTTTTCCAACACCAATAATGATGTATTTGACACGGATGCACAGCGCGTTGCATTGATGCGCTACATTCAGTCGGGTGGAAATTTCCTGGGAATTCACTCGGCATCTGGTACGGAGCGGAAATGGCGCTGGTTTAAGGATATGCTCGGCGGGACGTTTTTCTGGCACGAGCCGGGACAAAGTTTTTCGGTAAAAATCCTTGATCCCAAAAATCCCGCTCTGGCGCATTTACCCACAACCTGGAACCGCGAAAAGGATGAATTTTACTTCGTCAAGGAAATGGCGGTGAACCTGAATGTACTGGCTGTAAATGACCATACTACCATTCAAAAACCAGCTGGAAAGGCGCTTGACACATTTGGTACCGTGTTTCCTTCGGTTTGGTGGCATGAATACGACGGCGGTCGTGCAGTATATACTTCACTGGGTCACGAAAAGACGGACTACGAAAAAGACGATTTGAAAAAACACATTCTTGGTGCGATCGAGTGGGCTATTGGTCCGCAAAAATCACGGAATTACAGCAAAGCTTACGCGGCCAGCCCGCAAGATGAAGTACGCAGGAAATAAACGAACGAGAAATCCATCCAACCTGAAAGGCAATGAAAGACAATCACAAAGAAATTGATCAGAACAGGCGCTCTTTCCTGAAAACAACTGCAAAAGGGACTGCGGGCATTATTGCCGCCTCCATGTTCCCGACCATTGTTCCTTCAAGTGTGTTTGGTAAGAATGCGCCAAGCAATAAGATTAACATCGGACAGATTGGCTTTGGAAGGATCGGATCTTCACACGATTTGCCGGAAGTAATCAAAAATGAAGCTGCACACGTGATTGCAGTGGCAGATCTGGATAAAAACCGGCTGGCAAAAGGAAAGGTCTGGATCGAGAAAAAATATGCGGAACGGACTGGCAAGGAAAACTACCTGGAAGTAAAAACGTACGACGATTACCACGAACTCCTGGCCAGGAAAGATATTGACGCGGTGATTATCAGTACACCTGATCACTGGCACGCGCAGCCTGCCATGGAAGCCGCAGTCGCCGGGAAACACATTTATATGCAAAAGCCCACTTCGCTCACGATCAAAGAAGGCCGGATGATGGCGGATATGATCAAGAAAAAGGGAGTGATATTCCAATTGGGTAGCCAGCAGCGATCAATTTCTCCGTGGCCGCAATTCAAAAGGACCTGCGAGCTGGTAAGGAATGGCCGCATTGGCAAGCTGAAAAAGGTGTATGTTGGTCTGCCGGGCGATCCTCCGGGAGGAAGTACCGCGGAAATGCCGGTACCTGCCAACCTGAACTACAATATGTGGCTCGGCTCTACGCCGGAGGTATTTTATACCCTCGACCGCGTGCATTCGCAAACGGACATCAATGATCGTCCGGGTTGGCTGCGCTTGGAGCAGTTTGGCGCGGGTATGATCACAGGCTGGGGCTCGCACCATATTGATATTGCGCATTGGGGAATGGACACGGAATTGACCGGGCCGATTGAAGTAGACGGAAAGGCCACTTTTCCTGCGAAAGGATCGGGTCTCTGGGATGTTCACGGTGATTTTCTGGTGAATGCAAAATACGCAAATGGCGTCGAAATGGAGATCGGAGGTACGAACCCGAATGGCGTAAAATTCGAAGGTACCGAAGGCTGGATATTTGTTTCACGCGGGAATGTGGGTGTAACTGCGTCAGATCCCGGTGCGGCTGCGGCGGCAAAGGAAAACAAGGCATTTTACGCGAGTGATCCGAAGATACTTGGCTCGGTGATCCAGGCGAATGAAATCCATTTGTACGAAAGTCCGGAGCAGCACCAAAACTGGATCGAGAGCATTCAAAGCGGCAAACAGACGATCAGTCACGCCGAAATAGCGCACCGCTCCTGCTCAGCGTGCCTTATCGCGCATACCGCAATGAAGTTGCAGCGCAAATTGAAATGGGATCCGAAAAAGGAGCAATTTATTGGTGATAAGGAAGCGAATTCAATGCTTTCAAGGCCGCAAAGGGCTCCTTATGGCACTAACTATGTGAAAGAATAAAGGGAGAATGGAGGAAAGGGAGGAAGGGTTTTTGCTTTTATATTTAATTGAACCAAGAGCAGGTAAATCCGACCGTTTAAGCCGATAGATAATTAGCTAAAGCCAGGAGTTAAAGGTTACTGGTATTGAAAGGGAGAAGTTTCTAAATTTGGAAACTTCTCCCTGTTTTTAACACACTATAAATTGAAGAACTTTGACATACTAATGCTGGAAGATGCGGAAGAATTCCTGGCATCATTATCCCGGGAAGCAGCTGCGAAGATTGTCTTTAACATTTCGCTTGCTCAGACCACAAATGATCCCCGAATCTTCAAAAAACTGACTAGTGATATTTGGGAATTCCGGACAAGATATCGCGGGCAGCAAATAAGATTATTATCTTTTTGGGATAAAACTAACAAACAGAAAACGCTGGTAGTAGCGACTCACGGCTTTGTAAAAAAGGTAGATAAGGTTCCAGGGAAAGAGATAAAAAGAGCGCTTACAATAAAAAATATATATTTTGCTCAACTAGACGAATGATGACATGATAACAAAGAAATTAAAGACTTATACACTGGAAGAAATCAAGGACAAATACATAGGAGAAAATGGAACGCCGGAGCGGGACCAATTCGAGTATGAGTTGAAAATGGAATTGATGGGACGGATGATTAAAGAGGTCAGGAAGGAGAGGAAGTTGACGCAGGCGCAGCTTGGAGAGCTAGTAGGTGTTCGGAAAGCCCAAATATCCAAACTTGAAAGCAGTGCCAACAGTGCGACCCTCGAAACGCTGGTCAGAGTGTTTAAGGCAATGCAGGCTGAGGTTTTCTTTAATATTAAAATTGACAACCACCATCTGCGGCTTTGTTGATTGTCTTCGTCAGTAATTGCCTTTATACTCCCGCGGCGTGTGACCGATGTATTTTTTAAAATTCCGGTTGAAGTTGGATAACGAGTCGAAGCCACTGTCGTAGGCAATTTGGGCTATCGTCCATTTGTCTTCCAGAAGTAGCTTGCACGCGTGGCCGATACGGATTTCGTTTACGAAGTCGATGAAAGTCTTGTTAGCCCGCGCTTTGAAGTACCGGCAGAATGCCGCTTCCGTCATACCGGCAAGCGACGCTACGTCACACAGCCGAATCTCCTGGAAAAAGTGCTGCAACACATAATCGTGCACTTTTTGCATTCGCTCCGTTTCGGAAACTTTGTAGGTATTGACGTATCCATAACTTGAAATCGGCGAGCCGCCCGGCTCGTGGGCGAGCTTGTCAAGCAGGGTTAGCAGTTTTAAAATGCTCTTGAAACCTTCCGTGTTAGTTTGTGCTAAAAGTTCTTCCCGGATGTGATCGCGGAGTGCGCCTTTGTATTCAATTCCTCTTTTTGATTCAATCAATAATTGCCGCAAACCGAGCATTTCCGGTTTCTCCAAAAAATCCTTTCCCAAAAAATCTTCCTGAAAGTATAGTACTACACCGTGCGTGACCAAATCGGAGCCGGCGTCGAAGTAAGCCGGGTCGCTGCGCCAGAGGTGCGGCACGTCGGGACCAAGGAAAACGGTATCGCCGGGGCCAAATGTTTGAATAGAATCGCCGATCAATCGCTTGCCCGTGCCTTCCAGTACCGTAAAAAGCTGGTAATGCGGGTGAAAATGCCAGTTGGGGTCAAAATGCGGGGCTTTCAGCTCCTGTACAGTTACAGTGTGAACCTGGCTTTCGATGTTTTTATGAATAGGTGCCTTCAAAGCGCTGCCTTGATTTTTACATTAATACAAGTGTATTTACAAATTTACTATCAAAATACAGTAAGTCCAGCTATTTACTTAATTCAATCCCATTTATTAACTGGCAAAAGATTGCGCTTCTTATTACGTTAATTACAAGGTGGCGTTAGTCAGGCCACTGGCATAATTTTTACATTAAATGGTTGCCCGAACAAGTTATTGCAACTGTTTTCACCGTGAATATGTCCCTTAATAACAATTTTGAAGAATCGTTACCTCTATGAAAAATTTCTTCCCTTTGATGGTATTCGTACTGTCAATCTCTTTCATGACCAGTTGTGGAAAAACAACCACAATCAATAGTAACATGGAGCTCACCGGCAAGTGGCAGCTGGAAAGCATTGTGCAGGAAGACGATACGATTAAAAAACCACCGCTGCAAAAAGGCGCGTTTGAAGTGAGCCTGAACTTCAAAGAGAAAGGCGAACTGGAAGGGACTTCATCCACGAATTACCTTACCGGCTTTTATGAAACAGCCCAGCAAAATACCATTCAGCTTGGTGGCGGCGGCACAGAGCGTGCGGAAACTTCCTGGGGAAACCTGTTCGTGAATGCGCTTCCAAACGTGAATATGTATGATTTGAAGCCTAATAAGCTGGTTTTATATTATGAGAACAACAATGCACTGATCTTCGCGAGAGCGCAATAATAGTCTTCTTACATACCGACGAAGCAACCTGTTCTGACCGAAGGTTGCTTTTTTTATGCCCCTGTCCCACTATTATTCCTATTTTACCACTGGATTTATCAATAACCGACCAATACTCGTCAAAAGACGAAATACGTTCGGAGTTGGTTTGTCGTAAGATTGCCATATACATTACCGCAAAAATGGAATTTGATGAAATTTAGCATGAACCTTCTCCTATGGGGGAATCAAATTGACGATAGCCTGTTTCCTACCCTGGAATTGATTAAAGAAATTGGATTCGACGGCGTTGAAGTACCTATTTTCAATACGAATCCGGAGCACTGGTTTAGCTTCCGTAAAAAGCTGGATTCTCTTGGCCTGGCATGTGAAACGGATACCATTTGCGGCCCAACTGAAAACCTGATCAGCGCCGATCCTGCGATGCGGCGGCACACGATTGACCATTTGAAAAGTGTACTCGATTGCTCGCTGGTACTCGGTGCAACGAAGCTAATGGGACCCTACCATTCTGCATTGGGCGTTTTTACCGGCCAGCCCGCTACGCAGGAAGAGTGGCAGTGGGGCATTGAAGGGATCCGCGAAGTGGCTGATTACGCCGAATCGCTGGACATTACACTCGGACTGGAATACCTGAACCGTTTCGAAATGTACCTCACCAGCTGCGGCGATGAGCTGATCCGGTTTGTGAATGAAGTAAACCACCCGAACTGCACCATTATGTTCGATACTTTTCACGCCAATATTGAAGAGAAAAATATCGGCGACACGATCAGAAAGGCGGCTAACAAGATATCATTTATCCAGCTGTCTGAAAACGACCGCTCTACGCCCGGTAAGGGAAACGTGGATTGGGAAGGCGTTTTCAAATCCATTAAGGATATCAATTACGACGGTTGGCTGAGCATTGAAGCATTCAGTCCCAAACTGCCGGTGGCGAATATCTGGCGCAAAATGTTTGATTCGGAAGAGCAATTAATGCGCGACGGACTTTCGTTCATCAAAGCAAACGTATAGCTGCCTGCGGATCCTGGATTTTTAAAGCAGCAAAACTTACCATTATCAAAGCCTCGCCATTGCGGGGCTTTTTCTTTTACGCGTCTTTCCTTGACTTATTTAAAGAGAAAGTATTATCTGATAGAGATATTTGAGCAAAACGGTAGTATTCTTAAATACTAATTTGTCATTAGTCTAAATAGACTGTTATTTTACAGCACTAACGACATTTCTTCTCTATTTCAATATCAATGAAACACTCTATGCTCATTCTATTGCTGATTGCGTCTTGCTCTGCATTCGCGCAAACCGGCAGTATCAAAGGAAAAGTTAATACGGAGGCAGGTCAGCCTCTCGAATCGGTCAACATCATTTTAAAAGGTACTGGCAAGGGGACAGTTACCTCGGCTTCCGGTGAGTTTGATTTTAATGGTCTGGCAGCTGGTAATTACCAGTTGATCGGGACAGGGCTGGGTTTTAAAAAGATTGAAAGAAGCATTACACTGAAAGACGGTGAAACTGCTGAGCTGGAATTAACCGCAGTTGAAGCAGCGGAAGAGCTGCAAACGCTTGAAATTTTAGGTCGCCGCGAGACTACCTACAAAAACGATCTTTCTTTTATTGCGAGTAAAACAGCTACGCCGATCAAGGAAATACCGCAGGCGATCAGCTACATCACCAAGGAAGTCATGCGCGACCAGGGTACGTTTTTAATGGGCGACGCGGTGAAGAATATGAGCGGCGTAAACCAGTTTACATTTTATGATGATCTCACCATCAGGGGCTTCCGTATGAATGGAGGAAGTACTACCCAGCTCGTAAATGGACTCCGGACCTTTTCGGGATTTTGGAAACAACCTCCTGTGAACTACCTGGAAAGAGTGGAGGTAATCAAAGGTGCAGCTTCGGCTTTGTACGGAAATACTTCGCCAGGTGGTACCATCAACCGGGTTACCAAAAAGCCGCTTGACACACCTCAAAAGTCACTTTCATTTACCACCGGCAGCTTTAATACGTTGAGAATGCTGGCGGATTTTACTGGCCCTATGAATGAGAAGAAGACTTTGCTTTACAGACTAAATGTGGGTTACAACAATGCGCAAAACTTCCGTAACCTGCAATTTGACAAGAATATCATCGTCGCTCCGTCTGTATCTTTCCTACCAACCAGCAAAACGCGGATCAACTTTGATATGGTTTACAGCCGGTCGAACAGCAGGCTGGATCGCGGGCAGTCGGTGAAGGGAAATGACCTGTATTCGAGCTCTATCAAAACTTCGCTCAATGCGGTGAATGATTATCTGAACGAGGAAACTTACCTGATCACGACTTCGCTGAATCATCAATTTACCCAGAATACTTCCTTCAATGTGGCTTACCTGCGCACCGGCTATTCCGAAGATCTGCTCGAACACCGGAGCAGCAATGTGAATGCGGTTGACTCAGCGGGGCTTCCTATTGAGAATCTGGTAGCGCGGCAGGTTTTTGTTCGCAAGACCAAATCTTTCATGGACAATGTATCCCTGTTTTTCAACCATAATTTTAATACAGGAACCGTTGAGCACAAGCTGGTTGCGGGCTATGACTACATTCAATCTTCCACGCCGAAAGGATCGGGGCAGCAAACTGCAAATGGCTATTTGCTGAAAGCTGGCGGCGCGGCACCTTACAATGCTAAACAGTCGGAGCGGTTCTTATTTTACAACTACACTGAGAAAGGAGTGACGCGCAGCATTCCTAAGCCGAACATCACGCATTATGACCTGGCGCTGCAAAACAATAACCTGGAAGATCCTACCAAGTACACTTATAATGTGGTGGCCAATGCATCTACTACGCCGGTGATGTACCAACTGCACGGGCTGTATTTGCAGGAACAATTGAAAATTAATAGGCTACAAATCCTGCTTGGGCTGCGTTATGATACTTATATCGACAAGAAGAATTATACCAAAAACGACGAGACGAATGTGACGCAACATGCACTGCTGCCGCGCATCGGGGCAGTATATACGTTGACGAACAACATCAATGTTTACGGAACTTACACCAAAGGCTACAATCCGCAGGACGCAATAGTACAAAGCGACCCACTTTCCGGCGGTCCGTTTGACCCGATCCGCAGCAGTTTGGTGGAGGGTGGATTGAAGACTGAGTGGCTCGATGGTCGGCTGACGGCCAATGCATCCATTTACCAGATCGTGCAAACGAATACCTTGTACTCCGCCAATGCAGCTGAAAACCCAAACCTGCAGAGGCAGATCGGTGAAGAAAAAGCAAAAGGGTTTGAATTTGACGTGACAGGAAACATCCTGCCAAACTGGAATATCATATTTGCATATAGTTATAACGATGCGAAAATCACCGACGCCGGCTCCCGCGCCGCTGACCAGGTGCTGGTGAATTTGCAAAAACCGAATGCACCTAAAAATCAGGGAAGTATCTGGACGAAGTACACTTTTGTAAACGCTGCGCTGAATGGATTGGGTCTGGGATTGGGCAGCAACTACGTAGGCGAGCGCAATTTGTCGATCAACAATGCACAAACTGTACCTGCTTACACGCTTTTGAACGCGGCCATTTATTACAAGATCGACAAGTTTCAATTTCAGGTCAACCTGAACAATGTGACTAACAAAACGTACTGGGTAGGTGGTTACGATTACCTGCGGCTCTTCCCGGGATCGCCTCGTAACTTCCTGGCTACCATTGCATATACTTTCTAATGTGATCTTTTTTATCTGATTTGACTGTGAAAAAAGCTTTCAAGAAAATTGCTTCACAACTGCATTTATGGCTGGGGATTATCTCCGGCCTTGTGGTTTTTGTAGTGGCCCTGACCGGCTGCATTCTCGTTTTTGAAGACGAGCTGGAACCGGCTCTGTACCCCGATTTTCACATTGTGGAAGCGAATGCAGGGGAGCAGAAATTGCCGCTGGATCATTTGGAAAGCATTATCAGATACAAATTCCCGAAAAACGAGATTCAGCGCATTACCATTGAACCAGAAGCTGACCGGACGATTATTTTTAATCTTGAAACAAAAGAGAAGGAAGGCTTATCTGCTGCAATTGACCCTTATACCGGTCGCATAACCGCAGTTCGTGATGAGCATGAAGCATTTTTCAGCGTTGTTTTGCGGTTGCATCGCTATCTCTGTCTGGAAGAAACGGGCAAGGCGATTACAGGCGTGGCGTGCGTCATGTTTTTGGTAATAATGATCACCGGGCTGGTACTTTGGTGGCCAAACAGAAAGAACCAGAAGCAACGTTTCCGCATTAAATGGAGTGCCAAGTTCAAGCGGCTCAACTGGGATCTGCACGCGGTTTTCGGCTTTTACGTGCTTCCATTTGTATTTATCATTGCGCTCACCGGGCTGGTCTGGAGTTACAGATGGGTGAATAACCTGATCTATCTCACGTTCGACGGAAAGCCGCAGGTACGTCGCGAAGCACCGGCCAACATTTCTCCAAATGCATCAGAAAATAACTACCTCGAAAAAATACTGACAGAAACCAACAAACAATTCCCCTACCCCGGCAAAATTCTTTTCACCATGCCTGAAACGGATAGCTTGTCGATCACTATCTCCAAAACTGACGATCTCGCCTCTGTAAGTAACATTGTCAGTTTTCTCTATTTCGACAAAAACGGCGGAACACTGCTCTCAAAACGCCTCTACGAAAACGAGTCCCGCGGCATGAAAGTCCGAAGGCTGGTATACCCGATCCACACCGGCAACATCTGGGGCTTGCCCACGAAGATCATTGCGTTTATCGTTGCATTCATCGCAGCAACGCTGCCAGTGACGGGAATTGTGATTTGGCTAGGTAGGAAGTTGAAGGGCAAGAAGAAGTTTGGGAAGATGAAGGTGGTGGAGGATATGCACGCTTCAGAGGTGAAGCGGCGGGTTGTGGTTTGAAAAACTGAAAAAATATGGAATCAAATTCCATATTTTTCCAGATTTCTCTCGTCGAGCTTTTTATGATCATTAATGGTAAGTAAAAGCCGGATATAGCATTTATTAAGGCGATTTATCACAAGTTGAAAGTGCCGGCAGATTTTATTTTGGAGAATATTTGATTCTGCTCATCGCAGATATTCTATTTAATGGAATGTTAAAAACCTACTTACGCCTTTTTAACCTTCGGCAATCCCGTCTTGGCTAAAATTGTATTTACCTTCGCCAATTGCTCTGGAAAAAGGTTTTTACCTCTAAATTTCCCAAGACTTTCGTCCATCTCAATGGGCATTGTCTTCGATGGTTTCAATTCATTTGTTTTCATGTTGATAGCTCATTACCCTTCTTAGTTAACAAAAACATTTCATATACTTCGCCGACCACAAATTCCTTCCAAACTCCATTAGCGCTATATCCAAAAATACTAAAATCTTCACAGATTTCTTCCAGGTACTTTGAGATACTCATTTGATAAAGTCGGGTCCGCGCGGGTGTGCTCCCAGTAGCTACAACCCAAGCTCTTGGATATTTTTGTATAAATTCATAGACTGTTGCTGCAACAGTCGCAAGCACTTCCGCGCGATCTCCGTTGTTGGTCACCGCAAAATCATCTATCTCGCCAGTCAAATCATCCAAATCACCAAAAGCCAAGTTAAATACATTTTCTGTGCTTGTTTTTGTGAATAAAACCAGCTTTTTAATCTTGCCATTCCGTCCCTCACTATCAAACTTATATACTGTGAAAAACTTTTCAGAACTATAAAGATACCTAGTGTGCTTCATCTTTTTGACAAAGCTATCTCTGTTCTTGAATGTGCGGAATTCCAGTAACGTCTAGTTTTCTAACGGTCACTTTTTTGTATTTTTCGTTCACACTGAAATTGCAAGACAGTAAGCAGAATAGTAGATCGAAATATATTCAAGATTAAAGCTTGTTGGAAATATGAACAAACTACTATCTTTGTCTTAATGAAGACTTTTGCTTCCATGGAGGAGGCCTTCAAATGGTGGCTCGCTAATATTTATCCATCATTGCCGGCCGACGTGAAGAAAGGTAAACTGACATATGCTTGGAGAGATTTTACCTACAATAGAGGTATCTCACACGCTCGAATGAAGGAAATCCTTTCTGAATTTGGAGAAATTGAGGTTCAGACCTTGATCAAATTCACTCCGAAGTAAATTTTTTAGGTCGCATTTGTTGGAAATATACACAAGGAAAAGCTTTTAAAAATGCCTGGGGTAAAGTCGACTACAATACCACCAGGCCGAATTCAATCAATTCACAATCAAACCTTAAACAAACTATGGACACACTGTATGAATCAAAATCCCAGGAAGCTACCGGCATGAAATCTGATTTTAACGGTCGGGAAAATGCATTGATAAAGCAATACCAAGTCGTGAAGGAGTTTTTTGAAACCGACACTGCCAGTGAAATGATCGAGTCACTAAATGTGATGGTAGAGAGTTTTCTATTCAGCGAAAACCTTGTCCGGGTAACTCCTGAAATGCGGGTTCACATTGTCAATCAACTTCGGGTTACTACGCTGATTGCGAAGTTGGATGGGAATTCAAGGTAGGGTTAGAACAAGGAATGCATGTAAAAGTGAATAGCGAAGATGTATTTACAAATCGATCCTCGCTATTCTCTTTATCAGTAACTAATTCAACAACTTATCAAGTTCATCAATAAACTCATGAGAAGAAGGCCTCGGCGCGTCTGCATTCAGCACCTTGCCTTCCGGATCGATAAGGATAAACCGGGGAATTGAGGATACCGCATAATCCTTTATAAACTGAGATTGCCACGCCTTGTCCGCTATGACCTGCACACCGGTAAGATTTTTCTCCATAACAAACTTCTTCCATTTATCGTGATTTTTCTGGTAATCAACAGAAAGACTTACAAACACAACTTTCTTGCCCTTGTATCTTTCTTGCGCATTTTTCAAATGTGGAATTTCAGCAATGCACGGCGCGCACCATGTCGCCCAGAGATCGATGAATACGAACTTTTCTTTGAAATCTTCCAGTTTGGTCACCCCTCCCTCGATGTTCTCGTAAGAAAACGCAGGCGATTTTGGGTTCCTGAGTCGCTTTATAACCATTTTCTTGGCAAAGCTTGCCTTCGCCCCTTCCGCATTCTGCATTAATAGCTCCTTTTCATGTCGCACAAAATCCGCATCGAAACTGCCGTCGGTTAATTCCAACAACTGCTGATCTCTCTTTTTATTAACAAGTTCGGCAAACTGTGTTTCATCATCCAGTGCTTCCTGCTGCTCGTCGAACTGCTCGTCCAGCCGGATAAGGTTAGCCAGATAGTTGTTCTCCTTACCTCCGACACCCTCGTACTGAATAGATTCATTGAATTTTTTCCCGTCAAATTTTACACGGATATCCAAGCCATTTTTCAGGAAAACAGTCGTCATTTCGACATTATCTGAAAGTGCATAAAGCCCATCATGCACTTGAATAGTGTCTGAAAAATTTCCGTTTTTATCAACCAGAAAAGTCTTAACAACCTCTGTATTTGAAAAGATCATTACTGTGTCGCTATTCCGGTTTTCTATTCTACCCGAAAAACGCACGTAGTCTTTCTGAGCAATGCAAAAAGCTGGCGTTAGCAATAATATAAGCATGAGATGCCTGATGTTCATTTGAAACTAAGTTTAGTTAAAAGCCCAAACTCTAAATGATCATTCAGAAATCGAGAAAGTAATTAGTGGGAGGTGGTTATTGATGATTCGTAGGGGCTGTTTTGTTTTACACTTAGCCAAGCGCCGAGTGGTACAAGCGCTACACCATTTGCAAGTAAAGGCGTTGTGCACGTCCCCTTGTCACACTGAGCGGAGTCGAAGTGCATGCACAATGCCTGTCGCAAGTAAGTTGCGTTGTGCTAGGACTTCGACTCCGCTCAGTGTGACAAGAACATTGAAACAACTAAGATTTCAATAAACCTTCCCCAGCAAATGCGGCCGCTCCTTTTCCAGCTTCAAAATCAATTCCCCAAACAGCGTATTCACCCAGGCAAACCACTTCCGTGTAAACTTTGCGTCGTCGTCTTTGTCGAAGGATTCGTGCATGAATCCGGTGTGGTTATGCGTGGTTTTGAGGAGTTTTAGCTGGGCTTCGATTTCCTTTTCGTCGGTGGAAGTGATCGCGCGGGCGATGATGCCCATGGGCCAGATCTGGTTCACCAACGTATGCGGACTGCCCAGCCCCTCCCCTGCTTTTCCTTTGAAGAAATAAGGGTTAGAATCGCTGAGAACAAACTTTCTGGTATTGATATAAATCGGGTCCTTTACGGACATCGCGCCCAGGTACGGCATACTGATCAGCCCGGGGATACCGGCGTCGTCCATTAACAGGTAGTTACCAAATCCGTCGACTTCGAAGGCGTAGATCTTGCCAAATTCTGGGTGCGGGTATACTGCGTACTTCTTCAACGCAGTTTCAACTTCGGTTGCCAAAGCTTTGAAATTAGCAGCCAGCTTTGCATTGCCGCCGCCCAGTTTTTCCAGAATTTCGGCAATTTCCCTGAAAGAAACGACCGCGAAGAAATTGGAAGGAACAAAAAACGGGTACATCGCCGCGTCGTCGGACGGACGGAATGTACTCGCGATCAATCCATTGGGCTTGATCGGGTTACCGTAACCATTTCCCGGAACTGTATCCGTAGACCAGGCGGTTGTGCGCCCGAATTTGTAAGGCCCCGGCCCTTCTTTGCGCTGCTGCTCTTTGCACGTTTTCAGGATCAAACCCGCCGCTTTCACCCAATCCGCATCAAATGGCGTGGTATCCCCCGTTATTTTCCAATAATTATAAGCCAGGCGAATCGTGTAGCAAAGCGAATCCAGCTCCCATTTACGCTCGTGCAACATGGGTTTCATTTCGGTATGGTCCTTCGTCCATTCACTTTCCTTCGGGCGATCGTAAAATGCATTCGCATACGGATCAATCAGAATGCATTTTGTTTGGCGGTTGATCAGTCCCGCTACCATTTCTTTCAGTTTCTGATCTTCTTTCAAAAGCGGCAAATATGGCCAAACCTGCGCTGTGCTGTCACGGAGCCACATTGCGTCGATATCACCCGTGATCACGAAAGTATCGGGCTTGCCATTTTCCATCTTGAAATGGACGGTGGTATCAATTGTATTCGGAAAGCAGTTTTCAAACATCCACGCGAGTTCGGGATCTTTGATCACCTTTTTCATCCGCGTAATAGTCGCCTCCACGGCCGTACTTGTAAAGCTGCGCTTATCAGCCGGAATGCGCACAACAGGGAAATCAGCAGCATTTTTGGCAAAAGACCAATCGGATATAGATGCACCGGCAACAGCCAATGCGCCAGTTTTGAGGAATGTTCTGCGTTGAAGCATTATGTTATTTCAGGAATTGAGTTTTTAAAAAATTATAATGAAGCAATTTAGGGAAAAACTGGAAGGAAGGGGGCGTTGTTTGTGGTCATTGATTGTCACTAGTTGTCATTTGGTCATTGGTTGTTGTTTCGGAGATCATGTGGTGGTAGCGGTGGCCTATGAAGTCTTTTTGCCCGATGATCTTGAAACTTAGATTTTCATACAATCGCTTCGCGGCTGGGTTTACCTGGTCTACGATCAGCCCTACTCTTTTATAGCCTAGCTGAGCTGCTCTTTCACAAAAAGCCTTGATCAGTTTTTTGCCAATACCCTTACCCTGATGCTCCGGATGCACATTCACACAATCGATATAATACTCGCCTGCCTCGGTTTCGTCAGAAGGATTGAAATCGGGTTGCGTTTTTCGGATCAGGTCGAGCACAGGTTGTCTGAGCTGATGCAATAACGCGCCGTCGTAGCCAGTAATGGAACCCGTTACACCGTTTTCATCTTCAAATACCAATGTGTTTTCGAAGCTGTATTGGTTTCCCCGGGTTTCAAAAAAGTGAGTAAAAAAAGGTATTGCATCTGCATGGTTACCCGATCGGGCGAAAATTCCTGCAATGTGCCCCATCGCCAGAATCAGCAGCGGCGCTACGGCTGCGGCATCTTCCGGTGTGGCTGGCCTGATATTACCCGAGATATCGATTGCATTCGTATTCATTTTGTATCAATTTTTTCCTAAAAACTATATATTAACAAAATGATGGTCAAAAAACAGTCAGTACTAATCAAAAGACGTAAAGTTTTTAGCATTATTTTGCTTTAAAATTGTATTACTGAATATCCCCTTATTTTGTTTAAAATCATCTACTTACAAGCCCGTCAGCGGGTCTGAATACGTTTATTGACTGTTTTTTAACATTGATAAAACTGAACAATTAACCAATATCCTATTAGTATGTCTCAAAAAATTAATGTTGCGATTGTTGGATTAGGCTTTGGGGCCGAGTTTATTCCTATTTATCAGCAACATCCCAATGCGAATATGTACGCGATCTGTCAGCGTACAGAATCTAAATTAAATGAAATTGGTGATCAATACGGAATTGATGTACGCTACACCAGCTACGACGAGCTGCTCGCCGACCCGAATGTAGACGCGGTACACATCAACTCCCCGATCCCAAATCACGCAGAGCAAACTTTAAAAGCATTGCGCGCCGGGAAGCATGTGGCTTGTACAGTACCAATGGCGACGAGCGTAGAGGATTGCATTGAGATCGTGAAGGCTACCAAGGAATCGGGCAAAAAATACATGATGATGGAAACTGTGGTTTACGCACGTGAGTTTCTGTTTGTCAAAGAATTATACGAAAAAGGCGAGCTTGGAAAAGTTCAGTTCCTGAAAGCGAGTCACCAGCAGGATATGGAAGGCTGGCCTGACTACTGGCCTGGATTGCCTCCGATGCACTACGCAACGCACTGCGTAGGCCCGGTAGCGGGTTTGCTGAAACTGGAAGCAGAATATGTATCCTGCTTCGGATCGGGAACGATCAGCGAAGATCTGGCAAAAATCCATAGCTCTCCTTTTGCAGTAGAATCTGCCCATATTAAATTCAAAGACAGCGATTTATCAGCTTATGTATATCGTTCGTTGTTTGACGTGGCGCGTCAGTATCGGGAGAGTTTTGAGGTTTACGGAAGCAAAAAATCTTTCGAATGGCCGCTGATCGAAGGTGAAGATCCCGTGATCCACACTGCCAAAAAGCCCGAACACGAGATCGCTGAAAAAGTAGCAACTCCCGATTATGCACATTACTTACCGGAAGAAATCCAGCATTTCACCGGCAAGGGAGTTTATAACCTGGATGAAAACGCGCATTTGTCGTTTGTACAAGGCGGCGGCCACGGTGGCTCGCACCCGCATTTGGCGCACGAGTTTATCAGCGCATTAATCGAAGACCGCGAACCTTTCCCGAATGCATGGCAATCGGCCAACTGGACCAGCGTAGGTATCCTGGCGCACGAATCAGCATTGCAAGGTGGGGCGTTGATCCAGCTGCCGGATTTTAAAAGTTTATAAAAGTAGCGTTGTGCATTGCCCTTCGACTCCGCTCAGGGTGACAAAAAAGCGCTTGTCACCCTGAGCGGACCGGGCGGTCGAAGGGCGAACAAAAAAAAAGGTGCAGCGCACCAAAACATTGGTAAAAGGTGCAGAGCACCAAAACATCGGTAAAATGAAAACTAAAGCGTTATCCTTTATCCTTGGTATAGTCCTGCTGGGCTGTGCCTCTCAGCCTTCCTCTCAGAATGCGTCGGTTAAAAGCGCATCTTCGAAAGGTGAGGCTTCCAAGGCGCGACGGCTGGAAATCCTGTTTCTGGGCGACAACGGGCACCATAAGCCCGCAGAGCGTGTGCCGCAGATCATGGCGGCATTGGGACCGAAAGGTTTCAATTTTACTTACACCGACGATCTGAACGATCTGAATCCGGAGACGCTCAACAAGTATGACGCGCTCATGCTGTATGCAAACTGGGATTCGATCGCACCACAGCAGGCAAAAGCATTGCTTGACTATGTTGCAAGCGGAAAAGGCTTTATCCCCATTCACTGCGCTTCTTACTGTTTCCGCAATAACCCGGAAGTTGTAAAGCTGATCGGCGGACAGTTCTGGCGTCACACTTTTGACACCATTCAGCCCGTTTGGACGCAGCCCGATCACCCAGCAATTGCAGGTGTGAAACCGTTTAAAACGATCGACGAGACTTACCTGCACAATCAATTGCAGCCGGATAATATCGTTTTAACAGAACGTACGATCCAGGCAGACCAGGCGAAAGACAAGCCGGGCGTACAGAAAGAACCTTATACCTGGGTGAGAACGCACGGGAAAGGCCGCATTTTTTACACCGCTTACGGTCACGACGAACGTACCTGGGCAGTTCCTGGCTTTCAGGACCTGATCGAAAAAGGTATTCTGTGGGCAGTAAACGACGATGCTAAAAAAGCATTGGCCGCTTTGGCGCCGAAACCATTTGAATATCGCGAAGCCAAGTTGCCCAACTACGAGCAGCGCCCTGGACCTCAAATGCAGCAGTTACCACTTTCGCCGGAAGAATCGGTGAAGCATATTCAGATCCCTGTTGACTTTACATTGGACGTTTTTGCACACGAACCTGACGTAATGCACCCTATCGCGATGACGTGGGATGAGCGCGGCAGATTGTTTGTTTTGATCACCAAAGATTATCCGAACGAAAGAAAAGATACCGGCGGAAGCGACTATATCCTGATTTGCGAGGACACGAACAAAGACGGTAAAGCAGACAAATTCACGAAGTTTTCCGACGATCTGAGTATCCCAACCGGTCTGACTTTCGCAAATGGTGGCCTCGTTGTTTCACAGGCTCCGCACATGCTGTTTTTACAGGATACCGACGGTGATGACAAAGCGGACGTTAAGAAGATTCTTTTCTCTGGTTTTGGAACAGGAGATACCCACGCGGGACCTTCTAACCTGCATTACGGTTTCGACAACTGGGTTTATGGTTCGGTTGGTTATTCAGGATTCAAAGGTAAAGTTGGAAAAAGCGATTCACTGAACTTTGGACAAGCACTTTTCCGCTTCAAGCCAGATGGTTCTGATATGGAAATTGTGACCAAAACTTCTAACAATACCTGGGGCCTGGGTTTCAATGAAAGCGGCGACCTGTTTGGTTCCACTGCCAACAACTCCCACGGCTGGTATTCAGCAATCCCGAACCGTTATTTTGGAGAAAGTAAGGTAGATAACGGCGGCCGGAGCACGGATACGCATAAAGATATGCAGCCAATTACGCCAAAAGTGCGTCAGGTTGACGTATTCGGTGGATTTACAGCTGCGGCAGGACATAATTTTTATACCGCCCGTGCTTATCCTAAAAAGTATTGGAACAAAGTGGCATTCGTTTCTGAACCTACGGGACACATTTTGCACCAGAATTTCATGGACAAAAAAGGTACCGATTTCGAGGACAAGCTGGGCTTTAACCTGCTTGCCGGTGCGGACGAATGGGTAGCTCCTGTATTTGCAGAAGTGGGTCCTGACGGAGCAGTTTGGGTAGCAGACTGGTACAGTTACATTATCCAGCACAACCCGACTCCGAAAGGATCTGAAAATGGTGCAGGAAACGCTTATGAAACACCTCTGCGTGACTTTACCCACGGTCGTTTGTATAGAATTGCATGGAAAAACGCGCCGAAATATACGCCGATCTCGCTGAGCAAAAACCGTCCTGACGAACTGGTAGCCACATTGAAAAACACCAATATGCTGTGGCGCCGTCACGCGCAACGTTTGCTGGTTGAGCGTAATAACAAAGATGTTGTAGGCAAACTGGTGGAACTGGTTAAAGACAAATCAGTGGACGAAATTGGCCTGAATACTGCTGCTATCCATGCACTGTGGACTTTACATGGTTTGAATGCGATTGAAGATCCGCAGGTTTTGGCGGCAGTGACCGAAGCATTGAAACACCCTGCTGCGGATGTACGCAAAACGGCTGTTCAGGTCTTGCCTTCCACACCAGCTACTGCACAAACATTGCTTGCAGCCGATGCTTTGCACGATAAAGATGCATTGGTTGCGATGAATTCGTTGCTTCGTTTTGCGGATATTCCTTTGATTCCGGAAGTGGAAACAGCAGTTTTGACATTGCTTGATACTTACGCACAAGCCGACGATCGTTGGATGCCCGATGCATTTGCCGCAGTTTTGAACTCACACGACGGTGCACTTCGTAAAAAATACCTGGCACAACGCGCCGGTAAAGGAGGCTCGACTACTGCAACTGCTCAAAAAGCGGAAGCTGCCAAGCCGATGGATCATTCAACCATGAACCATGATAACCACAGTGCAAGCAAAGTGACCACGCAAGGTTCAGCCGAGCTGGCGATTACTAATATCACGATTGAACCTACTACGCCTTATGTTCGTGAATATGCGCGGGTAACAATCGAAATCACCAATCAGGGTAGTGTCGCAGTTCCAAAAGAGCTGGTACCTGTTGTGAACGTGGGTGTGAGAAGCCGCTCGCTAAATAGTAATTACGTGAGCCGCCAGTTGAACAACGGTATTGCTCCCGGCGAAACGGTAAAGCTTACCGAAGGAAATAACGGTCCGTGGCGCTCAGGATTCGGCTTTACCTCCGATGAAGCTGGTGAAGTAACAATCACGGCGACTGTGGATGTGGACAATGTGGTTCCGGAAAAAGACGAGAACAAGAACAATACCATGAGCAAAAGCTTCGAGGTACGCAGACTGGATCGTTTGTCGGACTTTGCCTTGGAACGCGCGACGCGCGGTTATGCTTCTTACGCCAGCGGAAATGAGGTGCTGGATCTGCTGAAAACAGCGCAGACACTCGATCCGCAGGGACGTAATGCGGTTTTCAAGGGTGTATTGGGATCATGGAATCCAAAACGCAAAGAAACTACAAATGACGAAGGCAAGAAATTGCTGGCTTCGCTGAAAACCAGCGTTACCGACGATCTGAGCAGTAAATTGACGCCATTCCTGGAATCCTACGGAATCAAGGAAGAGACTACAACCGATCCGAATGTGCAAATTGTGCAGATTAAGGCGATCCGCGAGGAGATGAAATTCAGTGTGACCGAATTTACTGCAATTGCTGGTAAAACGGTTGAGCTGGTCTTTGAAAATCCTGATGCCATGCAGCATAATGTGGTAATTGGAAAACAAAAATCAACTGAGATTATTGGTGCTGCTGCTGACAAAATGATCACGGCGAAAGACGGTGCTGAGAAGAACTATGTTCCGAACATCCCGCAAGTACTGGCCGCAACGCCGCTTGTGAATCCGGGACAAACTTTCCGGCTGAAATTTGTCGTGCCTGATCAGGTTGGCGATTATCCATACGTCTGCACATTCCCGGGTCACTGGAGACTGATGAAGGGCAATATGAAGGTGATCAAAGAGCAGGCTGTTTTAAGTAAATAATCAATGAAGCACATTGCTTTTCTGATACTGATCCTGGGCGCTAAAATATCCTGCGCCCAGGATTCTTTGTTTAAGAACATTCCTGCGCACGATCCTGTGATGATCCGGCAGGATGGAACTTACTACGCTTTCACCACCGGACGCGGAATAACGATCTGGTCGTCAAAGGATATGGAGAATTGGAAGAAAGAAAAGCCCGTCTTCGCATCCCCGCCGGAATGGGCCGTAAAAGCAGTTCCGGGATTTAAAGGACAGATTTGGGCACCGGACATTTCGTTTCACAATGGCCTGTATTATCTCTATTATTCCATTTCTACTTTCGGTAAAAAACGCTCCTGCATTGGGTTGGCCACTAATAAAGCCCTGGATCCAAAAAGTCCGGATTACCACTGGACCGATCACCAGCAAGTTGTGGAATCCGTGAGCGGAAGAGATGAATGGAATGCAATTGATCCAAATTTAATACTGGACGAAAGTAAGCAGCCGTGGCTGTCGTTCGGGTCATTCTGGAATGGCATTAAGCTTGTCAAACTAAATCCGGATGCGAAAGCGATTGCAACTGATCCGCAGGAATGGTATACCCTGGCGAGTGTTCCAAAAACCGCTTCCAAATCGAAATCCGGTAATGGAGCCGTTGATGCCACTGGGAAGATGGCTGGCCATTGCTTTAAACGTATTTGAACTTCAATGAAAGTTGTCCAATTCACCATTCCGGTCCCGAAGGAAAGTACCATTGTGGTGCAGGAAAGCATTTTACCGCATTATTATAACCACTTGCACCGCCATCGCGAAGTGCAGATCGAGTGGGTTATAGAAGGTTCGGGGATTCTGATCGCGGGAAATTACATGCAGCGATTCGAGTCGGGCGAAGTGTACATTATTGGCGCCAATCAGTCGCATATTTTCAAGAGCGATGAATCGTATTTTAATGCAGCCGAGCCGAAACAGGTTCGTTCCGTTTCCATCTTTTTCGACCCGATCCACCTTTCGCAAAACATATTAAGTCTGCCAGAAATGACCGGAATCCGGAAGTTTGTGAGTGGCTTGCACAATGGTTTCCAGGTTCCGTTATCCGACAATGCACATATTAAAAGCACGATTAAAGAAGTAATGCAGCAAAAGGAAAGTCAGCGCGTGGCCGCATTCATTTCGTTGCTTCATCATTTTTCCACAACCAAAGAATTGAAACCGCTCGCAACCAGCAACAGCGAGCACCGGATTTCGGAAGTGGAAGGGATCCGAATGGACCGGATATTTCAATATCTGGTCGGGCATTATAAAAGCCACATTTCTCTCGCTGAAATTTCAGAAGTTGCCAGCCTTACTCCCCAGGCATTTTGCAGGTATTTCAAAAAACATACAGATAAAACTTTCGTCAGCTTCCTCAACGAAGTCCGCATCAACGAAGCCTGCAAAATCATCGTTTCAGGCAAGTTTGACGGTTTTTCAGACGTCAGCTACCAAACCGGTTTCGACAATGTGACGAATTTCAACCGGGTTTTCAAAAAGACGATCGGGCTATCGCCGAGAGAGTATCAGAAAGGATTTTTGGAGAGAGTTGGTTAGCGTATTTTGTCCGGACTCTTCTTGTCCAGCCACCCTTTCATTTCCTTTATCACCTGTTCGTGATCCACAACTCTGCCTTCACGAAAATCCTCTTCGGCAATATTAATCGATACTTTCATTTCTTCTGTAAGCTCGTAAGCAGGATTAATGTTTAAATACTCCCCCATACCTCTAGTTTTTGTCCCAACTTAAATGCATATTAAAAAACCATCATAATTGCTTTATCCATTTGAATACTTCAATTAGCTACTGGAAAATCTGGATCGATACCGGCGGGACTTTTACGGATTGTCTGGCGATTGACCCCGCTGGAAATAAAAGTCGGATCAAGGTTTTGAGTTCGAGTTGTTTGAGGGGAAAAATCGTTGATAAACTCGCGCCCTGCACTTTTCGGTTTGAAGCTAACTGGAAGTTTCCCCAAGATATTTTGAATGGATACTTTTTCAGGATTTTCGGAAATGATGCGGAGACAAGCATTGCGGACATTGATTACGCGTCAAATACGATCATCCTGCAAGACGATTTACCGTTTGAAAAAACCACGGATTTTGAAATCACTACCAAAGAAGAAGCGCCGATCCTGGCGGCCAGACTTCTGACACAAACCCCGATCGGAAACGATTTGCCACCCATTGAAATGCGGCTTGGTACTACCAAAGGCACCAATGCATTGCTCGAAAGAAAAGGTGCAAAAACGCTGCTGCTCGTCACAAAAGGCTTTAAAGACCTGCTCTACATCGGAAATCAGCAGCGGCCTTCTCTTTTTCAGCTGGATATACCCGAGCCGAATTTACTCTACTCAGAAGTGCTGGAAATAGAGGAAAGGATGGATGCTGAGGGAAATATTTTACAGGAACTCGATTTAGCAAACCAGAACCTACCTACTGACTACAAGTCAGTTGCTGTGTCTCTTCTGCATTCATACAAAAACAATACACACGAAATCGAGCTTGCGAATGCGCTCAAAAAGTCCGGAGTAAAATACATCTCAGCTTCGGCGACGCTCTTTCCGTTCTCACATTACCTCCGCCGCACGCAGACTGCGGTTGTGAATGCCTATCTGGACCCGATTTTGGATCAATACCTGTCCAATATCAAAGCTGCACTGCGGGAAGGAAGTCTAAAAGTGATGACCAGCACGGGGAGCCTGGCCGAGGTGAGCGGTTTTAATGCAAAAGATAGTTTGCTGAGCGGGCCGGCCGGAGGAATGATCGCGGCTGCAAACCTGGCGCAGAGGTTTGGTTATGCAAAAGCAATTACATTCGATATGGGCGGCACGAGCACGGATACCGCGCTGATCGACGGACAGCCTGAATTGAAATACATTACTGAAATCGACGGGATTGAATTCCATAACCCGACACTTGCCATCGAAACAGTAGCCGCAGGAGGTGGCTCGGTTTGTTGGTTCGACGGTTTTTCACTGCAAGTCGGACCAGAAAGTGCTGGCGCGTCACCTGGACCGGCTTGCTACGGAGCTGGTGGGCCGCTTACGATAACTGATGTAGATTTGCTGCTCGGAAAGCTGGATATTTCAAAATTCGGCATTCCGATTAACCCGGAAGCTGCGATTGCTGCATTGGAAAAGTTGCAAGATTCCATTCATGAAAAAACAGGTAACAGATTACATCCGCTCGAAATACTGACCGGACTGGAAAGCATTGCCAACGAGAAAATGGCAGACGCGATTCGCAAGATTTCGGTGGAAAAAGGGATCAGTCCGGCCGATTTTGCGCTCATTACTTTTGGCAGCGCGGGCGGCTTGCATAGTTGTCAGTTGGCTGATCTGTTGAATATCAACACGGTCATGATCCCCTACGACGCCGGACTTTTCAGTGCAGTAGGAATGGGAGAGGCGCTGGTAAGCACGATCGTTCCCAGGCAGATCCTCTTACCCTGGCAAGAAGCGAAATTATTGATTGATGCTATTCAACAAGAGTTAGTTGTAATTGGCGAAGAAAAGCTCAAATCGCAAGGAATAAGCTATGCAGAAACTGCCTTTTTCAACTGTTATCTGCGGTTTGCGGGTCAGGAGAATGTGATAGAAATACCCTATCAGAAAGATGAAACCATTCTTGCATTTGAAGCAGCATATCACTCGCAGTTTGGCTATTATCCTGAAAATATGACCGTGGAGCTGGAAAGTGTCAAGCTCAAAATTCAGGAAGCTGCGCAGCATTTTGACCCAAAACGAATTAGAAAAGACGGCGAAAAAGCAACTGCTACCAAAGAACTAGTGCCTTACTTCGACCAAAATAAAATCGTCGAGATTTTTGAATGGGACTTACTCAATGCCGGGGACGCAATTGAAGGTCCTGCAATCTTACTTAACAACACTTCTACGTCTTACATTCCGGCAAGCTGGCAGCTGGTAATCCAGGAAAATAAGGATGCGATCATTTTCAAAAAAGAAGCTCAAACCTTTAATAAAGAGCAACATAGCGAAGAGGTAGCGCTGCAACTTTTCACAAATCGTTTCAAAGCAATTGCGGAAGAAATGGGTGTCCAGCTGCAACGGACTGCATTTTCAGTGAATGTAAAAGAGCGGCTCGATTTCTCCTGCGCGCTACTCGATGCAGCAGGTGAATTGCTGGTGAATGCGCAACATATTCCGGTGCATTTGGGCAGTATGGGCATTTGCGGCAGACTGGTTTTGGATGCGATCAAAATTGGTCCCGGAGATGTGGTGATCACTAATCACCCGCGTTACGGCGGCTCGCATTTGCCTGATATTACATTAATTTCCGGTGTTTTTACAAATGAAAATAAATGCATCGGTTACGTAATTAACCGTGCACACCACGCAGAAGTGGGCGGAAAAACGCCCGGCTCAATGCCACCTGACGCTACTTGTCTGGCGGAGGAAGGAGTTGTGATTTTGCCTCAATATCTGGTTAAGTCGGGAGAATATCAATGGGATGCAATGCGAAAACTATTTTGCGAAAGCCGCTATCCTACCCGCTCATTTCTCTCCAATGAAGCCGATATCATCGCCGCACTTTCCGCACTCCGAAAAGGAAGTGAGCAGCTTTTGAAACTGGTGGATGTGCACGGACTGGCGGAAGTGAAAAAGTATATGCAAATGCTCAAACAAACCGCTGCGCTGCAATTACAAAGTGCAATGGAGCCGCTGCTCGGGCGGGAGTTTGAAGCAACGGAATTGCTTGATGACGGACATCAGATCCAGGTACGGATTTCCATTCAGCCCGGCAAGCAGCTTTTTGATTTTGCCGGAACTTCGAATGTGCACCCTAACAATCTGAATGCGAATATTTCAATTTTGTATAGTGCGATTTTGTATGTTTTGAGATTGCTGGTCGGCAAAGAAATTCCGTTAAATGACGGTTTGATGAAAGAAGTGGAGATCAAGCTGCCGGATAACAGTTTTCTGCACCCGCATTTTTCAGACGATCCGTTCGCTTGTCCGGCCGTGGTGGGCGGCAATACCGAAGTGAGCCAGCGGCTGGTGGATACATTGTTGAAGGCATTCGGCTTAGCGGCGTGCAGTCAGGGTACGATGAATAATTTTCTGTTTGGGAATGAGAAGTTCGGTTATTACGAAACGATTGGCGGTGGTACCGGCGCGGGAAGCAGTTTTCACGGGCGGTCGGCGGTACACCAGCACATGACCAACACGCGCATTACCGATCCCGAGCAGCTTGAACGCAAGTATCCTGTGCGTTTGCTTGAATTTGGCATTCGTCGGAATTCCGGCGGAAAAGGTCAGTTCAATGGCGGTGACGGTATTATCCGCAAAATCCAGTTTCTCGAACCTTTGCGGGTTACCTTGCTAGGCCAGCACCGCAGACAGGCGCCCTACGGACTGCATGGTGGTGCGGCTGGATTGTGCGGGAAGCATACATTGATTTCTGACGGTGAAATTTCGGAGCTTTCGGGTATATGTAGTTTAGAACTTCAAAAAGGCGATATTCTGATTATTGAAACGCCTGGTGGCGGGGGTTGGGGTTAATTTTTAATGCCACGAATGCACGAATTGACACGAATATGATTAGTGTCAATTCGTGCCTTCGTGGCAACAAAACAATGGAAAACACAAAAAGCAAACTTCTCGGCGCAGCATTCTTAATGGCCACCTCGGCCGTCGGACCAGGCTTTCTGACGCAGACTACCGTGTTCACCCAGCAACTCACCAGCAGTTTTGGCTTCGTAATCCTGATTTCGGTAATTATCGATCTCTGTGTTCAATACAATATCTGGCAAATCATCATAGTATCCGGAAAGCGCGCACAGGATCTTGCCAATGAACTTTTCCCAGGCTTAGGCTACCTGCTCGCGCTGCTGATCGTCGTGGGCGGACTGGCTTTTAACATCGGTAATGTAGCCGGCGCAGGACTTGGGATTGAAGCCATGACGGGTATTCCGGTTGAGGTGGGTACGACAGTCAGCGCGGCGATCGCGATTGGGATTTTCCTTTTCAAAGAAGCCGGAAAAGCAATGGATACCTTCGCCAGGTTGTTGGGTTTTGTCATGATTTTGCTGATCCTTTACGTAGCATTTACCTCGCACCCACCGCTTGGAGAGGCTTTTACCCACACTTTCATTCCAACTCAATTTGACTCCATTTCCACATTAACCCTCGTAGGCGGGACAGTGGGCGGCTACATTTCTTTTGCAGGCGCGCACCGGCTGCTCGATGCTGGTTTGCGTGGCGAAAAGGATCTTCCGCTTGTTAATCGAAGTGCCTCGACTGGCATTCTGGTCACTGCTGTAATTCGATATCTGCTATTTCTGGCGACGCTGGGTATTGTAATGACCGGAGCGAATATCAATCCCGACAATCCGACCGCTTCCGTCTTCGAAACTGCGGCCGGCAGCTTCGGGCGACAGTTATTCGGGTTGATGATCTGGTGCGCGGCGATTACTTCGGTGGTAGGCGCAGCTTACACTTCGGTCTCCTTCGTGCGCTCGTTTCATCCGGCTTTTGAAAAATACCACACGTGGCTTACCATTATTTTTATTTTCATTTCGACAGTGATATTTCTATTGCTAGGCAGACCGGTAAAAGTCCTCATTTTCGTGGGCACGCTGAATGGGTTTGTGCTGCCGGTTGCATTGTCCATTTTATTGGTAGCAAGTCGGAAAGCGCGGCTCGTAAGTACTTATAAGCATTCCCTTTTTCTCCAAATTGCCGGCTGGTTCGCTGTGATCGTGCTGCTGGCAATGGGTTTTAAACTTTTCTGAAATGTTCCGAAAACTGATTTTTGCTATTTCGATTTCACTACTCAGTGCGCCTGTTTTTTCCCAAAATCCAAAACCACTTGTTATCAAAATTGATGCAAATAAAACGGCGCAGCGGATTGACAATTTCGGTGCGGCCGGAGCGTGGTTTTCGGAAGGTATCGGTAAAAACTGGCCCGCAGAAAACCGCGAGAAAATGGCTGAGTGGCTTTTTAGTAAGGAAAAAGATAAAAGCGGAAATCCGAAAGGAATAGGTTTATCGGCCTGGCGCTTCAATATAGGCGGCGGTACAGCCGAGCAAGGCGATAGCAGCGGAATCAGTGATTTTCGCAAACGAGTTGAAAGCTTCCTGAATCCCGACGGCACTTACGACTGGACCAAACAAGCTGGTTATTTGTGGTTTACGAAAAAAGCAAAGGAATATGGTGTAGAAAATCTGATCGCATTCTCAAACACTCCTCCTGTTCAATTTACCAAGAATGGACTTGGCTATAAAACAGAGAAGGACTATGTAAATAACCTTAAATCCGACAAATACGAAGCCTACGCAACATTCCTGGCGACGGTTTTGAAGCATTTCGATGAGGAAGGTTTGCATTTCAACTATATCAGTCCGGTCAATGAGCCACAATGGGACTGGTCACACCCCGTGGGAGCGCCGGCGAAACAGGAAGGTACCCCGTGGAAAAATGAGGATATCGCCAGAATTACAACCGAGCTCGACCATGCATTGACCAAAAACAACGTAGCCTCTAAAATCCTGATCACAGAAGCAGCCCAGCTGGATTTTCTTTATGGTAGAAACGGTCACGCAACCCAACAGATCCAGGCATTTTTCAATCCCGTCAATCCGGCACAGCTGACGAATTTGAAACATTTACCCAGACTCATCGGCGGCCACAGCTACTTCACCGACAAAGGCGACAGCGCCCGCATTGCAATCCGCCAGCATGTGGCAGACACCGCGCGCAAATACAATGTAACCTTCTGGCAAACTGAATATTCGATGCTCGCAGACGGTTATAAAGAAGGTAAAAAAGGCAAAATCCCCGCCATTGACTGCGCATTATTTCTTTCCAAAGTAATCCACGACGACCTCGTCTACGGCAACGCAGCCGCCTGGCAGCTCTGGAACAGCTGGGAACCCGGCAGCCCTGATTTCGACACCAGATACTATGTCATCGCATTGAATCCTTCGGATAAAGAATACATCAACGGAACCGTAACAGCCACCAAAAACCTCTGGGCACTAGGCCATTACAGCCGCTTCGTCCGCCCGGGCATGCAACGACTAAACCTAACCCGAAACGACAACTTAACTACCGTCCAAATCGCGCAGGATGTGATGGTAAGTGCATATGCCAGCGAGAAGCAGATTGTTTTAGTAGCGATCAACTATACCGAAAACGTGCGTGATTTGAAGTTGGATCTGAGCGGATTTAAGTTGAAAAAAGGTTTCGAAAGCTATACCACCACTACGGAACAGGGAGTGGATATGCAGTTTGGGAAAGGTATTGATTGGAAGAAAGGGGTGCGGCTGCCTGCGCGGGGGCTGGTGACGGTGGTGTTGGAGAAAAACTAGTAATGATATTAATCTTGCTAAATTGCGGATGAGCTACTCGATACTGACATAAAACCGATCTCAACACCCAGAATAGTGACTATCAATCTATCTATTGAGACCTATGTTTTCAAATGAATTAGCAACTAAACTGTTACGTCTACCGAAGAATTTGAAGAATGGAGCTGTCACTATAAACCTCCACGAGGAGAAAAGCCGTCTTATATTAACAAATCAGGATGAACCGGAATACGAATTCTTGTTTGATATCACATCAAACAAAAAAATATCCTTCAAAATATCTTTGCATCATCAGGAGAATAAGTTGAGAGAAGGTTTACTCAGAGTCGATTATAAAGGCGGACATAAGAATCCAGAAACCCTCACAGACCTTGTTCCTGAGCATGTAAAACCGTATGTTGGACACTTTTTTCAAAATGAACCTCACATGCACATCTATGTGGAAGGATTTAAAGATTTGGCCTGGGCAATTCGATAAGCGTGGACAATTTTCCTGTTACTCAAGTGGAAAATAGTATAGATTTTGCAGCCGCCGTTTTTGCATTTGCCAATGAGATCAATATTGTAACTCCGATTACCATTCAAAATTCGCTATTACTATGACTTGGGCAAACACACTGATAAATGATTATTACGGCTGGCTGAAGAGTAAAACTGTAGTGATTCCTGATGAACGAACAGAATGGGTCGCAATACAAACTCCGTTCATTGGACTTTTCAATGATACCATCGAAATGTACGCTCAGAAAGTAGGGCAAAAAATATTGCTTTCGGACAATGGGGATACTTTTCAAAATCTTGAATTGGTGGGAGCTGCTGTTAACAGAGTTGGTGAGAGAAGAAACATTGCTGAAAGAATTTTACTTAACTATGGGATTCAATTACATAATGATGAATTGACTACCGAAACAACAGAACAAAACTTCGCGCAAAAGAAACACAACTTCCTGTCTGCAATAATGGAGTTGAATGATTTGTATATGCTCTCTAAACCAAACGTAACTTCAATTTTCAAGGAAGATGTACGAACTTTTCTGGATGCGCAGAATATTATTTACACTCCCGATTTTATCACCAAAGGATCCACAGGATTAGAATTCATGTTCGACTTTCAAATTGCCGGAAGGGATAACGAGATTGTCATAAAGTCTTTTAATACAATTAATAAACAGACTTTAAGTAGCTTCCTTTTTAGTTGGGACGACATAAAGCCAATCAGAGAAAAGGTAAGCAAGAAAAACGTAACCGCAATCGCAGTGATTAACGACGAAGAAAAACTTGTGAGAGGCGAATTTTTGGAAGCCCTCAAATCAAAGAATGCCGACGTAATTGTATGGAGTGAACGGCTTCAACCTGACAACATTTTGAAGTTCGTCGCTTAATTCATTGAAACTGCTGAAGAGGATTCTATTAGTACAAGATTGGATACGTAAAACATCAAACAATATCGAAGAAGGCGCAATGTTGCATTGCGCCTTCTTGCATTTACAACCCCTTCCTCCCATACTCCCAAAGATCCCGCAAAAGCATATTGATGATCTCCGTAGTATACAGTACCTCCATTTTATCTTCGGGACTCGGATTCCAGCCGTTTCCCGGGTGAAAGTACCGCAGGACAATATCGTGGTGCATTCTTTCGAGTTTGATGAGGTCTGTTCACGTAGTTGGCAAGAAGCGCCTCTGCGGCTGATTGGCGGTTGTTCGGATTTTGAAGTTTGTCCATGATAGTATAGTAATGTTTGTAAAACTGATTACACCATTAGCCGTGCTCAGGAAGATTTGGACGCAATGAACTTAGCATCTTTGGCGAATAATGCAAAAAAGGGTTGATCAAAGGGTTAAAAATTATTCGATTCAAGATGGACGGCTATTCTGCTTTTGCTATATTCGACTAAATTTCAAACAATTAACAGTTAATACGTAATCACAACACTAGCATGAAAACCCCACCCTCAAAAGGCGAAAGACTCAAATGGGAGTATCTTGACAAAGTTAAAAGCACGAAATTGACACCGGAACTCACCACGGGTAAACGGCTTTCCCCTGCTGAACTGGAAACAAGAAGCAGGAACAACAAGTCCTTCATCGTACCTTGAAGTTTGACTATACGGGGTATGAACTCAAACAATCGCCAAAATACTTGTTCAAACCTATCAGGATCTGATTGAGGTCTGAATAACATTGTCATAACTCCATCTTTAATTCGCCCATCCACTAAATCCACCAAATATAATCCTCCAAATTGCCTCGAATGCCAAAGCTCAGCTTGATTTAAGTTAATATCGGTAAAAAAGCCGCTAATTTCTACCAAGTTTATCATCAGGGTTAGGTCTAATTTTACATATAGACAATAAGAGCAATTCGTGTTTTAAAGTTTAAACAGTCCGTATTCTGCCCAAAAAGGCAGACAGATCTGCTATTGTCTTTACAATCCTAAAACCTTGTAAAATACTGTAAATGAGCTTCTTTAATCTTTATATAGGAAAGGTCAGAACTTTGGCTACGCTGTGTTTACTAGCGCACGTTGCTCATGCCCAATTACCGGCTTACAAGCCAACCCGGGAGGAAATTTCTAAGGCATACAAGCATATGGAATTGATGGATTCTCTCACAAAGGGCTCGGTGCTGAAAACCAGCATTCAGCCTGGCTGGCAAGCCGACGGAAAATCATTCTGGTACAGGAATATCCTGAAAGACAGCCTGACGGAGTACATATACGTTGATGCGGTAAAAGGCAAAAAAACAAAGGCATTTGAGAATGAGAAAGTAGCAAAAGCGCTTTCAAAAGCGGCTGATACTACCTTTTCTGCGGAAAAGTTGTTGCTGCAGGGTTTACGTTTCGACAATACAAAAAACACGATCTACATACAAGCTGACAACAAATGGTACGCCTACGACAGCAAAGAAAACACTGCCAAAAAGATCGAAAAACCTGCCATTGAGGAGCCAAAGGAAATTGGCTGGACAAGACAATCGAGCAGGTGGCGGCCTTTCCGCGCTGACAGTGTTTCACCTGACAAAAAGCAGAAAGCATTTGTCCTGAATGGAAACATTTACCTCGGCACTACCGGCGGAAAAGATGCAAAACAGCTCACTTACGAAGGTAATCCGCTGCGACCATTCGGCGAGTTAAGCTGGTCGCCCGATGGACAGTATATTGTTTGCTATCGAATTGATAAACAAGAAGAAAGAGAGGTAAGCTACATTCTTTCTTCACTCCCAAATACAACAAGAGGCGAAGTGAAAACGCGGGGTTACGCACAGCCTGGTGATGAATTTACGAGCTACGAAATGTTCGTGATCAATACAAAAAGCAAAGCGCTGACCAAGGTAAAATCCGAAAAGATCGATTTCTTCAATGTGCCGGTCATCCGCTGGCGGGAAGGCGATCCGCAACATTTTACCTACGAAAAAGTAGACCGCGGGCATCAGCGTTTCAGGGTAATTGAAGTGAATGCAGCGAATGGCGATACCAAAAATATCGTCGACGAGAAGACCGACACATTCATTTACCAAAACCTTATTTACACACATTACCTGCCCAAGGAGCACGAGATCATCTGGTCTTCGGAAAAAGACGGCTGGCGGCATTTGTACCTGGTGGACGAAAAATCAGGCAAAATCAAAAATCAGATCACCAAAGGCGACTGGGTGGTGCGCGATATTGACAGCATTGATACGCAAAAGCGCGAAGTGTGGTTCAGGGCGAATGGAATGAATGCAGATGAAGACCCATATCACATGCATTATTACCGCATTAAGTTCGACGGAACAGGACTGGTGAAGCTTACGAACCACGCCAAAGCCAACCACCTGCTTACCTTCTCACCGGATCGCAGCTATTATATTGACACTTACTCAACGATGACGAGCCCGCCGGTGATGGAGCTGCATAAAACTTCCGACGCGTCGCTGGTTATGAAGTTGGAAGAGGCTGATATTTCGAAATATCTATCGCTGGGCTTCAAGTTACCCGAAATTTTCAGCGCAAAAGGGCGCGACGGCAAAACGGATACCTGGGGGATTGTGTACAGGCCAAGCACATTCGACCCGAACCAAAAATACCCGATCATCGAGAACATTTATGCAGGCCCGCAGGATTCATTTGTGCCCAAAGCTTTCAGGCATTATGGTGAAATGCAGAGTATGGCCGAGCTGGGCTTCATCGTGGTTCAAATGGACGGAATGGGCACAGCAAACCGTTCAAAGGCATTTCACGACGTATGCTGGAAGAACCTGGCCGACGCCGGTTTCCCCGATCGAATTGCCTGGATGAAGGCGCTGGCAGCCAAATATCCTTATATTGATTCTACCAAAGTGGGCGTTTACGGCACCTCGGCGGGCGGCCAGAATTCATTGGGCGCTCTGCTTTTCCACCCCGGATTTTACGACGCCGCAGTTTCCGCCTGTGGCTGCCACGACAACCGTGTGGACAAGCAATGGTGGAACGAACAATGGATGGGCTACCCCGTGGGCAAGCACTACGACGAACAATCGAATGTAACCAACGCAGCAAAATTGCAGGGAGACCTGCTCCTGATCGTAGGCGAAGCCGACACCAACGTACCACCCGAATCGACTTACCGAGTGGCAGATGCATTGATCAAGGCGAATAAAGATTTTGAATTACTGACAATCCCAGGAATGGGGCACAGCGACGGCGGGACTTACGGTAGAAGGAAGAAGCGGGACTTTTTTGTGAAGAAGTTGCTGGAAGTAGATCCACCGGGGCGGAATAAGGTTGCGGTGACGCAGTAGCGGCCCTTCGACCGCGCTCAGGGTGACAAAAGTGTAGCGCTCACCAGCCTTGTCATGCTGAGCGGACCGGGCCGCCGGGCGGTCGAAGCAAAAGGGCGATAACGCTACAAAGTACGGTTGCTATTAGCATTGTGCCTGCCCTTCGACTGCGCTCAGGGTGACAAAAGGGGCGCTCGGGGCGAATAAGGGGAAACAGGGTGACAAAAGTGTCGCGCTCACCAGCCTTGTCATGCTGAGCGCAGTCGAAGCAAATGGCGACCACGCTACAAAGTACCGCTGGATGCAGCATTGTGCTTGGCCCTTCGACTGCCGGGCGGTCGAAGCAAAATGCGAGATGCCTCGTGCACTATCGCTATCAATAAAACCCATTAATCATGAAAAACCTTTTACTACTCTTCATTTGCTTTATCATTCTCGGCGGCTGTGCCAAGAAGCCAGGTTCAGGTAACAAATCTGTGACTTCTTCGGCAGAGGGCCGCAGGATTGAGATTTTAATTCTCGGCCACGATAGCCGGCATCATTTCTCGGAAAAGTTCTTTCCAATGCTTTCCCTGCCGCTTTTTCAGAAAGGCATTAACCTCACTTATACTTCCGACCTCAATGATCTGAACCCGGAAACATTGAGCCAGTACGACGGTTTGATGATTTATGCCAATCACAATACGATCACGAATGCGCAGGAAGCTGCTATGAAGGATTTTGTGGAAGGTGGAAAAGCATTGATTCCGCTGCATGCGGCTTCTTTCTGTTTTCAGAATTCAGATTGGTATATCAAAGCTGTCGGGGCGCAGTTTAATACGCATAAGTATGGAACTTTCACTGCTCCGATCACTAAGCCGGAACATCCGGTTATGGCGGGTTTGAAACCGTTTGAAACCTGGGACGAGACTTACGTTCATCACAAGATCAGCCCCGAAATTCAGGTATTGCAGGAACGCATTGAAGGCGATCACCACGAACCCTGGACGTGGGTGCGGACGCAGGGAAAAGGACGTGTTTTTTATACTGCTTATGGTCACGACAAGCGTACCTGGAAGCAAAAAGGTTTCCACGATCTGGTTGCCAACGGGGTAATGTGGGCTGTGAACGACAAAGCGAAAGAAAGTCTGGCACAATTCAAATTGCCCGTAATGGAGTTTAAAGACGCCGATGTTCCCAACTATGAAAGACGCGATCCTGCACCCAAATTTCAGCTGCCGCTATCCCCTGCTGAATCACAGAAACTGATCCAGGTACCTGTTGATTTTGACCTTCAACTGTTTGCTTCCGAGCCGGATATTGTAAAACCTATTGCGATGGCCTGGGATGAAAAAGGCAGGTTGTGGATCATTGAAACGGAAGATTACCCCAACGAAATCCGCAATGAAGAAGGTACCGGTAAAGACCGGATCAAGATTTGTGAGGATACCAATGGCGACGGAAAAGCGGACAAGTTTACCGTTTTTGCCGACGGACTGAATATCCCGACCAGCCTCACTTTTGCAAATGGCGGTGTGATCGTAGCGCAGGCGCCGCATTTCATTTTCTTCAAAGATACCAATGGAGACGACAAGGCCGATGTTCGTGAAAATATCATCAGCGGCTGGGGCAAGAGCGATACGCATGCGGGTCCATCGAATTTGAAATATGGCTTGGATAATAAGGTTTGGGGTGTTTTGGGATACGCGGGTTACCGGGGTGATGTGAATGGAAAAGCGACCAACTTCAGTCAGGGGATTTACCGTTTTGATACCAATGGAAAAAACCTGGAATACATCGGCCGCACCTCCAACAACACCTGGGGACTCGGTTTTTCGGAAGATTTCGAAGTATTCATTTCAACAGCAAACGGTAATTACAGCGGGCACTTTGCAATGCCGCTTGAATATGTAAAACGCTCGGTAGCCGACGGATCAGGGAATACGGTGTACAAGCTGGATTCGCATTATGATATGAATTACCTCACACCTGCATTGCGCCAGGTGGATTTTCACGGCGGGTTTACAGCTGCCGCCGGACATAATTTATACACCGCCCGCAATTTCCCGAAATCCTATTGGAACAATACTGCATTTGTCTGCGAGCCGACAGGTCGCTTGCTTTATCAGGCAAGATTAAACCCGAAAGGCGCGGGTTACAAAGAGAAAAATGGCTTCAATCTGCTCGCCAGTTCCGACGAATGGTTCTCACCTGTTCACGCAGAAGTTGGTCCCGACGGCGCGGTTTGGGTGGCCGACTGGTACAGCTTCATTATCCAGCACAACCCTACTCCACGAGGATTTGAGAATGGAAAAGGCAATGCTTATATCAATCCGCTCCGGGACAATAAACACGGACGTATATACAGGGTCGTTTATAAAAAAGCAAAACCTTATTCACCGGTCAAACTGGATAAAAATGATCCGGCCAGTCTCGTTGCTGCATTGAAAAACGACAATATGTTTTGGCGCACAACTGCGCAGCGGCTGATAGTCGAAGGGAAACAAACTGCATTGATTCCCGAGCTTTTGAAGATTGTAAATGATCTGACCGTCGACGAAATAGGCCTCAACAGTCCCGCTGTGCATGCATTGTGGACTTTGGATGGACTCGGCGCTTACGAGACGAACGAGACGGCTTACCACACTTTGGTGCGCGCAGTTCGGCACCCGGCGGCCGGTGTTCGCAAGAATGCAGTGAAGCTTTTACCAAGAAACGACAAAACGCTTTCTGCATTAAAATGGACCAGGTCACTGGAAGATCCCGACCTGAAAGTGCGCCTCGCAACTGTACACGCATTGACGGATTTACCTGCCTCGGAAGAGATCGGCAGAATGCTTTATCTGGCTGGTCAGGATTCTGAAAATGCGGCGGATGAATACCTGGCACAAGCCATTTTTTCAGGCGTGATCAAGCATGAAGCGGGTTTTAAAAATGCGGCTGCAAAGCTCAAAGATTCCACATTAACTGCGCGCATTGAGCGGGGTTTGGTTCAGGAAACTTATGTACTTAACCTCTGGTCGCCGCCCATTTTTCCGCCTGATATTGCCAACAAAGAGATTCAGATCAAAGCGATTATTACCAAAGCCGACGAGGAACTTTCAGGCGTGGTTGCTTCTCAGGGAAATAAGGAAAATGGTTACAGTCTGTTTATGGAGAATGGGAAATTGCATTTTTTGGTAAAACAAAATGGCAAACCCTATCAGATCACATCCACCAAAAAGCTGCCTGACGAACGTTTCAATGCATTCGCAACGCTTTCAGAAAACGGCGAAATAACACTCGCGATCGAAGATGAAACGCCTGTGAAAGGAAAAGCGGCCGGGCTTTTTACCAAACCATTTACACCAGACGAAATCCGCCTCGGACGTGATTTGAGGGACGAAAACCGAGTGGGGGAATATAGCGAGAATTTCAGGCTCAGAGGCTGGCTGGATATCGAGAGTACTTTGCAGCTGAACCAGATCGGGAAGAAAAGCGACGACAAGAAAGTAGCGGCGCTGAAACCTGAAAAAGCGAAGGAGATAGGAAAAGGAACCGGCGAGCCAGTGACGATCAAGCTCAAAACGATCGAGCATGAAATGAAATTTGACAAAAAGACTTTCACCGTAAAAGCAGGCCAGAAAGTAACGATCCAGTTTACCAATCCTGATTTCATGCAGCATAACCTGCTGGTAACTACACCGGGCAGTCTGGAAAAAGTAGGCGCAGCGGCTGACCTGCTCGCCCGCGAATCCAATGCGATAGAAATGCATTACGTACCCAAAATCCCCGAGGTACTGCATGCAACGGAGCTCGTGAGTCCGGAAGGAAATGTGACGCTGGTGTTTATTGCTCCCGAAAAACCGGGCGAATATCCTTACCTCTGCACTGTGCCCGGTCACTGGCGGATCATGAATGGAACTATGAAAGTAGTCGCGAACAATACAAAATAATAGCCTATGAAAAAGAAGACTTCCCCTCAAAATTCAACCACCATCTAACTCAAAAAACATGAATAGACTATTATCTAACTTGATCCAGGAAATACCGCGCCGGCTGCTTTGCAGTCTTGCATTGGTGTGCCTATTATCCGGTCAGCTGCTGGCTGCCGAACGTGAAATTTCGGGCACGATCGTATCCGCCGGGGACAAAAACCCTTTGCCGGGTGTGACTGTTATCGTAAAAGGGAATAATTCCATTGGAACAGCCACAGACACCGAAGGAAAATTCAAACTGACCGTTCCTGATGAAGCTACTTTGATCCTGAGCTACATTGGTTATGTAAGCCAGGAATTGGTGGTAGGCAACCAGAGCGAGTTGAGCATTGAAATGGCGCCAGATCAGAAACAGCTTTCGGAAGTAGTCGTGATTGGTTACGGAACGCAGAAAAAAGGCGACGTGACCAGCTCGGTTGCGAGTATTAAAAGAGAAGATTTCATCAAAGGAACGGTGCGCGACGCGGCCCAACTGGTGCAGGGAAAAGTGGCCGGTTTGCGCATTACCACGCCCAGCGGCTCTCCCAGCTCGAATACGCAGATCAATCTGAGGGGTATTAACTCGATCAATGGAAATTCAGATCCATTGGTTTTGATCGACGGTATTCCGGGCGGTTTGAATACGGTTGCGCCTGAGGATATTGAGTCAGTGGACGTTTTGAAAGACGGATCGGCGGCGGCGATTTATGGAACACGCGCTACCGGCGGGGTAATTTTGATCACCACAAGGAAAAACCGGGGTACCTCGCGGGCGACTGTGGAGTATTCCAATTATGTAAATATCCAGACGATCGCACGCAGACCTGAGCTGCTGACTGGTAACGATTACCGCCAGAAAATCAGTGAAGGAATCGATTACACAGATTACGGCGGAAATACCGACTGGCTCGGCGAAATCATGCAAAAGCCGGTCAGCCACAACCATAACCTGACATTTTTCGGTGGAAACAGTACGACCAACTTCACAGGATCTGTGAATTACCGGAACTGGGAAGGTATCTTTTTGAGATCGGGACAAAACAGGTTCACCGGCCGCGCAGACCTGAACCACGCGATGTTTGACAATAAACTGAAAACCAACATTCAGATCATCAACCGCATTACGAACACGAGCGGCGCAGTGAGTCCGGCTGACAATGAAGCAGCGTACGGATACATTTACCGCCAGGCGATCATCCGTAACCCAACTGATCGTGTGAGAACGGAAGCAGGCGGGTGGCAGGAGCGCGACGGGTATTTCTATGAAAACCCTGTGTCCCTGATCAACGAGTCAAACTACGATGCCAAGTTCAAAGAAATGCGGATGAGCGGAAGTCTGGACTATGCACCTATTGCTGACCTGAACTTCAAATTATTAGTTTCCAATGTACAAAACAGCAACCTGGAAGGCGGCTCGACGACATTCAACCATACGGCGACACGATTGAGCAACCAGAACGCAACCGCATACCGCAGCACTTACGCAAACAATGAAAACCTGCTGGAATTGACCGGTAATTATGCCAAATCATTCGGTAAACACCGTTTTACATTGCTTGGCGGTTACAGCTGGCAGGATGCAACCTACGAAGCTTTCAGCGCGAGCAACTGGGACTTCCCGACTGACGCTTACGACTGGAACAACCTCGGCGCAGGTGGCGCTTTGCAAAAAGGCCAGGCTGGAATGGGAAGTACCAAGAACAAATGGCAACTGGCAGGTTTCTTTGGCCGCTTGACTTACAGTCTGGACGAAAAATACCTGTTTATGGCGAGTGTGCGCCGCGAGGGTTCTTCCCGGTTCGGGATCAACAACCAATGGGGTACATTCCCGGCGGCTTCTGTGGGCTGGCGGATCAGCAAGGAGAATTTCATGGCCGGACTTTCAGGTGTGAATGAAATTAAGCTTCGTGCGGGTATCGGGGTTACGGGAACGATTGCCAGTGCGCCGTACCTGTCGCAGATCAGCTATAATTTTGACCGCGCACAAGGTGCATACATTGGTGGAAAATGGGTTCCAGGATTTATCCCAGCCCGTAACTTCAACCCAGATCTGCGCTGGGAGAAGAAGGAAGAGGTGAATGCAGGTATTGATTTTGGTTTTATGAAAAACAGGATCAATGGATCTATCGATTTTTACAGCCGCAAGGTGAAAGATCTGCTTTACAACTTCCCTGTGCCGGTTCCGCCTTACCTGACGAGCTCGATGCTGATCAATGCAGGTACGATGAAAAACGATGGGATGGAAATTCTTTTGAACCTTGTACCGGTGCAAACTGCGAACCTGCAATGGAATACCGGCATCACTTATTCTACCAACAGGAACAAGCTGGTAAGTCTTTCAAACGATCAATTTGAAGCAGCAAACGACTTTTTCGACGCGGGTTATACGGGCGAACCGATTCAGGTAAGTACGCACCGGGTGAAAGTTGGCGAGCCGATCGGACGGTTTTTTGTGTGGAAATCGGTAGGTGTGGATGATAAAGGCGCGTGGCTGATCGAAAATAAAGACGGAGAGATTATCCCGATCGCAAATGCAACTCCGGAAGACCGTCAGTATTATGGAAATGGTATTCCAAAGCACATTGTGGGCTGGAACAACTCGGTACGTTTCAAAAGCTTTGACCTGGCTGTGAATATGCGGGGCGCATTCGGATATGATATTCTGAATTTCCAGAGCATGTTTTACAACAATCCAAGGAACAAAGCTTACAATATGCTCAAAACCGCCTACGATCCGATCGACGGGAAAGTGCTGAACAGTGACCTGGTTTATGTTTCCAATTACATTGAAAAAGGTGATTACTGGAAAATTGACAACGTGACACTGGGCTATACTTTGCCGGTGAACCTGATCAAAGGAATGAAAAACGCACGCGTATTCGTGTCGGGACTAAACCTGGCTACGATTACCAAGTACTCGGGAATCGACCCTGAGGGTGTATCCATGACCGGCTTTTTCCCTGGCAGCGACCAGCGTGATAAGTACCCTACAACACGCACTTTCACAGCTGGACTTAGCGTAAACTTCTGATCCAAAATCTTGAAAACAATGAAAAATAAATCCACCAGATATATCATTTTAGCTTCTATGCTCGGCGCGGCTACCTTGTCGTGTACCGATTTGAATGAGGAAGTGTATTCAGAAGTATTGTCTAGTACTTACCAGCCGACTGAAAAAGACCTGCCTGCGATCGTAGCGCCTGTTTATTCTTCATTGCGCGGCTTGATGCTCGGCTGGCAAGGTTACTTCGATTTGCAGGAAGAAGCAGCCGACGCCATCATCACGCCGGTACGTCCAAACGGCTGGGACGATGGCGGTACCTATCGCCGGATGCACCAGCACACGTGGACTTCATTACAATGGCAGCCTGAGAATGCGTGGCAGAGTGCATTCCGCAGTATAACTACTGCCAACCGGGTTTTGTCACAAATTGAAGACGGGGACATACCTCTTACAACCGGTAAAGAACAGATCCAGGCTGAGCTGCGGGCGGTGCGTGCATTTGCTTACTATCTTTTGCTTGACAACCACGGTAATGTGCCGATCGTGACCGATTTCAAGGATATTAACCTGCCAAAGCAAAGCAAGCGGAAGGAAGTTTATGATTTTGTGGTAAAAGAACTGACAGAAGTCATGCCGAACCTGAGCGACAATGCGGCTACTACTTACGGTCAGATGAACCGCTGGGGCGCGAAAACGCTTTTGGCCAAAATATACCTGAATGCACAGGTATACACCGGAACAGCGGAATGGGCGAAGGCAATAGAGCAAGCTGATGAAGTGATTAAAAGTGGCAAATACACGTTGGATGCAAACTATTCGGATGTTTTCACGTGGACTAACTTCAACTCGAAAGAGATCATTTTCGCGATTCCTTATGATGAGATTTATGGTACCGGAAACCAGATCCACATGAAAACGCTAGATCCTCTGAGCCGCTCGGTGTATCCGATGAATGCAGGTCCATGGGGCGGAAACTGCGCGGTACCTCAATTTATCGACACTTACGACGCAGAAGACGGTCGCCTGGCGGATAGCTGGATCATGGGCCCGCAGAAAAATGCAACAACCGGCGCAGTGGTAATTACTTACTCCAAAACGGTTCCCGGAATGGACAAAACTGCTTCTACCGACGGATATCGCATTGGTAAATACAAGATCAAGCCAAATGCAACGGGCAGTCTGGACAACGATTTCCCTTTCCTGCGCTACGCGGATGTGTTGATGATCAAGGCGGAAGCATTGCTTCGCACAGGCAAAGCGGACGAAGCGGCTGCACTGGTGAGCCAGGTACGCGCACGCGCATTCAAGGCAAATCCTGCAAAAGCCACAGTTACCGGCGCAGACCTGATGAAAGGCAGCAAATACAACTACGGCTACCAGGCGGCAGACGGTACCATTACCGAGCGCCAGGGTGGTGACGATGTGAAATTTGGCCGATTTTTGGATGAACTAGGCTGGGAATTTGCAGCAGAGGCGCACCGCCGCCAGGATCTGATCCGCTTCGGGATTTATGAAACCAAGAAATGGTTTAACCACAGACCGCAAGCCCAACAGCGCGCATTGTTCCCAATTCCGCAAAATGAAATTGATAAAAACCCGAATCTGAAACAAAATCCGGGCTACTGATAATACATTCTGATTAGGTTAGTAGTTTTAATCTTGCTCGAAAACTTTGTTTTCGAGCAAGATTTTTTTGTTTAAAATAGGCTTCCGCCACGTTGCGGCGGCGCTATAAATTATATTGCAAACTCAAACAAGCAGGGCACGCATTCACAGCGGGTGCCGCATTTAAATTCAGAAATTATGTTTTCCAAAGAAACCTATATACAGAGACGCCAGCAGCTTAAATCGAAAGTAGGAAGTGGCCTGATCCTGTTCCTCGGCAATGAGGAATCGGGTATGAACTATCGTGATAATGTTTATCCATTTCGTCAGGACAGCACTTTTCTCTATTATTTCGGTTTAGATATCGCGTCCATTCACGCGGTAATTGACATTGATAATGATCAGGAAATCATTTTCGGAAACGAGCTCACGATTGATGATATCGTGTGGACTGGCCCGAAAGAGCCGCTTACTGAAAAAGCCGCAAAAGCGGGTATTACGCAGGTAAAGTCGCTCTCCGCCATCGGAAGCTTTTTGAAGAATGCTTTGGATAAAAAACAAAACATTCATTTCCTGCCTCCTTACCGCGGCGATCACTACCTGCAACTACAGGAATGGCTGCATATATCTCCTGCCGAAGCTGCTCAAAAGGCATCGGTCACATTGATCAAAGCCGTAGTGGCCATGCGTAATTACAAAACTGCCGAGGAGATTGCTGAAATGGAAAAGGCGGTAGATACTTCCGTGGATATGCACCTGGATTTTATGCGGAACACGCGTCCGGGCATGACGGAAAAGGAAGTGGCGGGCAAGCTGCAAAGTATTGCAATTGGCGCTGGCGGCGACATTTCTTACCCGATTATTCTGACTGTAAACGGCGAAATCCTGCACACGCACACCCGCAATCTCGTAATGCGCGAAGGCCAAATGGGCTTATGCGATGCGGGGGCAGAAACTGCTATGCGCTATTGCGGCGATCTGACACGCACAATTCCGATGGGCAAGCAGTTTTCAACGCTGCAAAGGGAAATGTACCAGATCGTGCTAAATGCACAGAATGCAGCTATTGCGGCTTGCCAGCCTGGTATTTTGTTTAAAGATGTACATAAGCTCGCTGCGACGAAGTTGCTGGAAGGACTGAAACTGTTGGGCGTGGTGAAAGGCGATGTGGAAGAAGCTGTTGCAAACGATGTGCATACCCTATTTTTTCAATGCGGCCTCGGCCACATGATCGGGCTGGATGTACATGATATGGAAAACCTGGGTGAACAATATGTAGGTTACACCGAAGATCTGGTAAAAGGAACCACATTCGGCTGGAAATCGCTGCGCCTGGGCCGCGCGCTGGAACCTGGCTTTGTGGTAACCGTAGAGCCGGGGCTCTATTTAATCCCAACCCTGATCGACCGCTGGAAAGCCGAGAACAAACTGGCCGATTTTGTGGATTACAACAAACTGGAAACGCTGCGTGACTTCACCGGAATCCGCATTGAAGATAACATTCTGATCACGGAAACGGGCAACAGGATTTTAGGAAAGCATTTGCCGAAGGAAGTAGCGGAAGTGGAGGCGTTGCGGTGATTTGGGGCTTGAACCTTAAAAGACTAAATTTCAATACATTTTGGTTAAATTTGGTTGAAGATAAAAAACACAGGATATGAACAGCACACTGGTAAATGGCTACATCGGGCTACTAGATAGTCTTAGCCTGGAAGAAAAACTTGACCTTATATCCAAGTTAAGCGCGTCTGCAAAACAGAATATTGTAGACAAGAAAAGTGCATTCAGAAATGCTTTTGGTGCATTTGATTCAAAGAAAACTGCTGATGAAATTATTGACGAAATCAAGAGCAGCAGAGTTGCCACTCGGGAAATCGAATCATTTTGAAGAAATATCTGATTGATACGAATATTGCCATTTACTATATGAAGGGCAAGTTCAATCTGGAAAGGAAGTTCGAAGAATTGGCAGAGGAACATTGCTACATATCAGAGATAACGCTTGCGGAGCTGAAATTTGGCATCGAAAAAAGTGAAAGACCCGAGAAGAACAGACAGGTTTTGGAACAATTCCTAACCGGGGTAAAAATTCTTCCTATTTTTCATTCATTGGATCTGTATGCCAAAGAGAAAGCGCGTCTCCAAAAGGCAGGCATTCCACTCGATGATTTTGACTTGTTAATTGGTGTAACATCAGTCACACACCAATTGATAATGGTAACAAAGAATACAAATCATTTCAAAAGAATATCGGACATTCAATTGGAGGATTGGACAATAAGTTGAGCATTTCATTCCCCTCCCTTGCTCCATCCTGCAAAAATCGCCTTTTGCAATTCTGTCGGGTTGTCCATTGGTGTTATGGTGAAGGCTTTTTCAATCCGCTTTACAGTTACTCCGTCTTTTGTTTCTGATATCTCTTTAGGACTAGTATCAATATCCAGCCCGGCGTAGCCCAGGTACTTTTTGTAGTCCGGCTCGGCTGTTGTGTAAATGTAGCTGAACAGTTCTTCCAGCGGGTTGCCGGCTACTTTTCCGATCGTTTCGCGGAGTTCGTTTTCAGTAAAGCCGCGGTTTTTCTTTTTATAAAAATTATTGTAAAGCTTGCGCATTACATCGTCGAGCGACTTCTTGTTCTGCGTTTCATGGCGGATCGCCAAGTCAAACAGCAGCCCAACCACCGGCCCTTTCTGATACACTGAAATTGTCTTGTTCACCTCATCGCCGGTGCGCCCAAACGGACCGTCTGACCAGGTTTGTGCACTTGCCTGCGCGAGTGACTGGTGAAGTCTGCCGGGCTTATTTTCGACATTTGCGATCTGATTTTTGAAAAAATCCAGCATTTTCTCCATTGTCAGAAGCCCCGCTTCTTTCATGATCAGCGGCTCATAGTACACCGTCAAGCCTTCCGAAACCCACAGCAGATTTGTCCGACTTCCATTTTCATAGTCAAACGGACCGAGCTCTACCGGGCGGATCCTTTTTACATTGTAATGATGAAAATACTCGTGCGTAATAAATCCAAGCATTCCATCCCAGCCACGTGCATTGAGCTGGTCGCCGCTGAAACTGATCGTAGTAGAATTCAAATGTTCAATCCCACCCTGCCCTGGACCAATCGCAATGAATGTGTAATGCTTATAAGGCATATCGCCGATCAGCGAAGAAGCTTTTTCAACGATTTTCCTGATATCCGACATTAACCTTACTTTGTTAAATTCCCCCAGTTTGTAACCTATAAACCGGTGAGGAATTCCCTTCACTTCAAATGCAGGTAATTCTTCGAGGTTACCGATCAGGAACGGACTGTCGTACAGGATATCAAAATCAGGAGCCGAGTAGGAAAACCGCTTTTCAGCAATGGAGTCCAGTCCGGTCGCTACCCTGTTCCAGTCTTTATAAGGTACGATGGTCACTTCCGCAGGTATTTTGATTTTTTGATCCACGTACATAAATACACTTGCTGGTGTAATATAACCGTGTTCCGCATCAAGATAGCTCGTCGCAACAAATTTGCGCGTGGTTTTTACATTGTATTCCACAGTAAGCTGCTTTATAGCTTTTGTCGCGATCACCCAACCCGTTTTGCCTGATCGTTTCCATTCCAGCACATTCCCTTGTGAATCTTTAACCGAAAACTCCGCGACATGATCAGCATAATCCATCAGCTGGTAGTAACCCGGTGTCCAGTCAGGCATTTTGAGCACAAGACTGTCAGACTTTTCAGGTTTGTAATCGAGTGTCACATGGAAAGTGTGGCTTGCCGGATCTTCCATTGAAACAACATATTTCATTGGCTCCCGGGCAAAAACCAGACTGCTCACTATTGAAAAATAGCAGATTAGGAACTTCATCGGTAAAAATTTGGGTGTTATCTCTTGCTTCCCGGCTGCGGCTGAGGCGCGGGCATCGGCTTTCTTGGGATTTTCTGATCCATTTGCGCGGTGTTGTATACAAATGCAGCCACTACCACCGCCATTTGTTTCAGATCGTCCATCACCAGGCGCTCATAAGTATCAGCATTGGTATGATGCGTGCGGGTACCATATTCAATTCCGTCCTGAATAAACTGAAAACCCGGGAGGCCTAATGCATCAAATGCAAGGTGGTCCGTACCTCCGGTATTGCGCGAAGTGACTGTCGGGTGATCAATGATATCAGAGAATGCATTCAGCCATTTGTCAAAAATCGGGCGCACTCCTTCATTGCCTTGCAGGTAAATCCCACGAATGCGGCCGGTACCGTTATCGATGTTATAGTAAGCAGATAGTTTCTCGTGCGCCGGCAGCAACTTCATCGTTTCCATATCGCCGAATGTATTTTTTACGTAAAAACGTGAACCGTACAAACCCTGCTCTTCACCCGACCAAAGTGCAATCCTGATCGTCCTGCGCGGCTTCAAACCTGCCGCTTGCAAAATCCTCACAGCTTCCATCATCACCGTACAACCCGCCGCATTGTCCGTCGCGCCGGTTGCGCTGTGCCACGAATCGAGGTGCCCGCCGAGCATAACGATTTCGTCTTTCAGCTTGGGATCGGTACCGGGTATTTCGGCGATTACATTGCCTGTTGTTAATTTCTTATCGTAAAAAGTAGTAGCCGATTCAGCTTCCAGCGTGACCGGGATACCATCTTCCACCAACCGGGCAACAAGTCCCGCGTGCTCAGGCGCTACTTCAAATGCAGGTCCGGCCAGTGGTGCGCTCCCTTTGAAAGAAGCTCCGTTGCTCGTGAAGAAGGTACCGTGCTTGCCCATGCGGCCGGCAATTTCCAGCTTAACCTTCTGCGACTTCAATGTACTGTCGACCCGGCTCCTGAAAGAACGCATCGTCCGCATTCGTTCGGCTTGCTCGGGCGTAAAATTGTTCTGACCAAATGGAACAGAATTGGTCATTTTTTCAAGATCCTCGGCTGTATAACGCTTGGCATCGGGCGTGAAGCTCGGGTCTGTGCTGGCATTTCCTTTTGTCAGTACGATCTTGCCGTCGAGCTTCCCGTCCGCATACTTTTTCAGGTCCTCTTCATTCTGGATATCGACCACAACGACCTCGCCTTTAATCAGCCCGGAAGTCCCGGAAGTCCAGGCTTTGGGAATTGCGATAAAAGGCATATAATAAGGTTTGGTCATCGCCAGGTAGCTTTTTTCTACTTGCCAGCCTTTTCCGAATTCGCCCCATTCTTCCAGTCGCGCATTCTGTAATCCCCATTTTTTCATCTCTCCTACTGACCAGTCTGCCGCGCGCTGAAAGCCCGGAGAATTGGTAAGTCTCGGCCCGGCAACATCCGTCAGCTGATGGGCTATCTCGGCTACTTTTGAGTTTTCAAGACCTTCCTTGCGGATTTTGGCGATAGCTGCCTGATCCATTTCCTGAGCGATCGCCAGCCCGGGAAAAAACAGCAAAAGTGAATAAAGAGGGAATTTCATATGTGCTAAACTATATCTGTGGTCGTAATATCTTTTTTACCGATGAAATAGTAAACCGGAATACCAAGCAACACAATGATTAATCCGGGCCAGGTGTATTCAGGTTTGTAAATAATAAGAAGCACGCAAAACGCCACGCCCATAACAATATAAATGATCGGCAGGAACGGATAGCCAAATGCTTTGTACGGACGAGGCACATCCGGCATTTTCTTTCTCAATATAAATATTCCGATGATGGTAAGCATGTAGAACACTACCACTACGAATGAGATCATATCCAGCAGGTTTCCATACTTACCACTCAGGCTCCATAAACAGGCAATCACACACTGTATCCAGAGACCAAATTCCGGCACAGAGTTCTTGTTTAAAGTCCCTACCTTCTTGAAAAACATTCCGTCTTTCGCCATGGAATAATATACGCGCGCACCTGACATAATCAGTCCGTTGTTACATCCAAAGGTCGAAATCATGATCATAACTGCGATAATGATCGTTCCTGCATTACCAAAAATGACGTGAGAGGCAGTTACCGCGACCCTGTCTTTATCGGAAGATGCAATTTCCTGCAAGGACAAAACACCTGTGTACATCACGTTGGTAAGCAAATAAATAACCGTAACAATGATCGTCCCCAATGCAAGGCTCAGTCCGATATTACGTTGCGGGTTCTTGATCTCGCCAGCGATAAAAGTTACATTATTCCACGAATCGCTGCTAAAAATAGAACCAACCATCGAAGCTGCTATCGCACCGAACGCGGCTATGGTTGTATAGGATTCAATGCTGCCGTCGATATTCAACTTGTGCAAGTCCCACATCGTGGCAGAGTCCCAGTTGGCTGCCCATATCTCGGGTTTCATAAAGAGCAGACCGAAAACGATCAGCCCCAGCAAGCTCAGCAGCTTCGTCAGCGTGAATGTAGTCTGTATGATTTTCCCGCCATTTACACCACGTGTATTAATAAACGTCAGCAAAACAATGAGCACCAGCGAAAGGAGCTGCGCGGGTGAAATCCTGATAAAACCCAGATCAAATGCGACCAGATCTTCACTGAACATCGGCAACAGATAAGCCGTGAATTTGGCAAAAGCCACAGCCACAGCCGCAATCGTTGCGGTTTGGATCACTGTAAAAAAACTCCATCCGTATAAAAACCCGATCAGTGAATTATATGCTTCTTTGAGATAAACATATTGCCCGCCTGCTTTGGGAAACATTGCGCTGAGCTCGCCGTAGCTCAATGCGGCCGTCAGTGTCATAAAGCCGGTGATTAGCCACACAAACATCAGCCAGCCTACGCTTCCTGTATTTCTTGTGATATCCGCACTTACAATAAAAATCCCGGAACCGATCATGCTGCCAGCAACCAGCATGGTAGCATCCATCAGGCCGAGCGAGGGTTTAAACGAGGTTTTTTCTTCAACAGGAGTTTCAGGCAACATACAGGGTTAGGTTTTAAAGGGCGGTTTATACAAAATGTAAGCTACGATATTATTTGAAACTATAAAACTTCCATTGGGTTTTGAAGTCGCGCTTTAATGCCTGGTTTGTCAGCGCCGCGCGGAGCATTTCGATCGGCATATTATTCTCCTTCATCACAGCGTCATGAAATTGCTGGAAGGTCATTTTACCACTGTCTACCAGTTCCTTTTTAAGACTGAAAATCTGCAACCCGCCAATGAGATAGGCGATCTGGTACAATGGACTATAATTACCCTGAAAGGAGCGGCGTACTTCGCCTTCCGCATTCGCGCGCTCGTGCCCTACCCTGTCAACCAGGAAATCAATGCACTCCTGCGGTGTCCATTTACCCAAATGATAATTCAGAGAGAAGATAATGCGCGCGCAACGGTGCATCCGCCAGAACAGCATCCCGATGCGCTCTTCAGGCGTCTTGGCAAAACCTTTGTCGTACAGCAGCAGCTCCCAGTACAAAGCCCAGCCTTCCGTCCAGAACGGTGTGCCGAATTCCTGGCGGTAAGACTTGTACCTGCTCCGCATATAATACTGCAAATGGTGCCCCGGTACCAGCTCGTGGTGAACCGTGGAGCGTGAAAAATAAGGATTGTTACCGCGCATACTCATGAGCTTGTCCTCATGGTTCATGGTATTGGTGGGATAGGAAATGATAATGTCGCGGCCGCCGAGAAAAAACGGGTTGACCAGCTGGCGCTCAGGTGTCATCATCTGCATTCCCCAGGTTTCATCGGCGATTTCCGGGTATTGATACAGGTTGTTTTTGGTGATAAATTCTTTCGCATCGTTGTAGAGCTTCATGATCAATGCGGGTTGCTCACCTTCCGGCACAAAGCTGTTCTTTACCTTTTCCTGCGCCTTTTGCCAATCTTTACCAAAGCCCATTTCCTGCGAAGCTTTCAGCAGTTCTTTATCGCACCAGGCAAATTCCTTGTCAGCCAGTTCAATCAGCTCCTCCGGCGTATAGCTGATCATCTCTACGCCCAGTTGCCGGATCAGCTCGTCGCGACCAATTGGTACGCCTTTGATGCCGCTTTTATCCTCTTTTTGCGTGGTATTGAGTTTGCCTTTGCTTTTGATCGATTTGGCATAAACTGTCAATGCACTGTCCAGAGCCTGGTAAGGCTTCGGCACCCACCAGGTAAACATCGGGTCATAACCATTGTAAAAGTCATAAACCCCTTTCAACCGCTCCTCCATTCCCTTGATCGCGTCTTCTGCGCGGGTAGCGAGGGGCATATCGATATTGTCAACCTTTTTCAGGGATTCGGAAGCAGCATTTACTTCTTTCAAAACTGAATTAAGCTCGGCTGCTACTTTCTGTCCTTCTACGGTAGCCCCGCGCCTGCGCTGCTTTTCCAATGCATAAATTTTGTCTGCGAAAGGAATGTACTTCGTAATGAGGTTGTATTCCTTTTCTTCTTGTGCGAGGCTGAACAGATGGTCATCGATATTTCTTTTTAACAAAATATAATCCACCTTGCCGTAAATGCTCATGGCATCGAAATCCACTTTGGAAAGCCTGGCCAGATAATCCTTGTCAACTTCGGTCAGTCTTTTCCGCTGCTCGGGAGAGTTCAACACGTAGGAAGGCGCCGCAAATCCGCGACCGCGGACGAGCATAGGAGAGTAAAAAGAACGCACTGCCTGAATATCCGCATCATACTGCATCACCAGCCCGGCAGTCTCACTTGTCTGTTCGTAAAGGTTGAACTTTGACTTTTGAGCGAGGGAGTCGTTGCCGGCAATACAAGCAAACGCCAGACTGAAAAGCAGGGAGTAGTAGTGCTTTTTCAAAGGTGGGAGTTATGTTTAAAGGTTAGGAATGTATCTAGGCTGTAATGTTGCGTGGTGCACTCCCTTCGACCGCCCGGCGGCCCGGTGCGCTCAGGGTGACAAAGTGTGTTACTAATTATACCGCTCCGGATTGTACAATACCGTACTTACCGAAGTCGCGCTTCTATCTGCCAGCTCTGCTACTACTTTTCCGGTTGCAGGCCCGAGGCTGATCCCCATCATGCCGTGGCCGCCGGCTACGATCAGGTTTTTCAGTTTTTTACTATATCCCAGGTAAGGCAGTCCGTCTGGCGAGCAGGGACGGAAACCGTACCATATCCTTTCTTTCGACGGAACAGCTACATTCAGCTCCGGGTAGTATTTCGGAATCGCATTCACGATCCCTTCCACCCGGTTCATGTTAATTTTGTCGTTCACAGCCGCGAGCTCCATTGTACCGCCAAAGCGAACTTGTCCGTTCATGGGCGTCACCGCAACGCGGGCTTCGATCAACAAGGCGGGATGTACAATCGGATGCGCTGCATTGGGCTGCATGAAGGAATATCCCTTGCCAGGCATAACAGGAATGGAAAGTCCGGCGAGCTTCGCCAGCTGCGGCAGCCAGGTACCTCCCGTCATCACCACGATATCACTTTCATATTTACCCTGCGTAGTTTCAACAGCTTTTACTTCTCCATTCTGAATGGAATAACCGGTTACTTCTGCATTGGTAATAACCTTTGCACCTTTTGATTTAATAAATTTCAGGAGCTGGTTAAACAATGCAGTTGGATACAAATGCGCATCGCAATGGTAATGCACCGCGCCCGCTACATCGAGCTTCAAACCGGGCTCAATCGCTTGCACCTGCTCTTTGGAAAGCATTTCAACATCCAGCCCGAGCTTTTGCGCATCTTTGCCTACGTGGATTTCTTCCTCTCCCGCTTTTTCGGTTTTATAGAGCATTAAAATGCCTTTTTCTTCCAGACCGAAATTGAAGCCTTCTTCTTTCGCGAGGTCTTCGTACAATTTCTTACTGAGCAAGTGGTAATCGCGCAGGTAAGGTGCTGCGCGTTCGACATTGGCGGGAGTGGCCGCTTTCATAAATTTCAATCCCCACGAAATCAGTGAAAAATCAAGGGAAGGTTTTACGTAAAAAGGGCTGCGGCTATCAAACATCCATTTAATGCCTTTGGAAACCATTCCTGGTGCAGCAAGCGGAATAAAGTGGCTCGGCACGATCATACCCGCATTTCCATGTGAGCAGTTGTCGCTTAGATCACCCTTATCGAGCAAAGTCACATTCCAGCCACTTTTCTGTAAATAATAAGCCGAAGCCAAACCCATTATGCCGCCTCCGATAATGGTAGTGGTGCCTTTGTTAGCTGTCGGCTGTCGGCCATCGGCTGTCGGCCTTTCGTTGGTGCTTGCCGGAATGATCGTTTGTGTTGAGGAAGTTGACATGATGTCTTTATTATTATGCTAAATCAAAAAGCTGACTGCCGACTGCCGACAGCCGAAGTAAACCAACAGCTTCTCAAATCACCTGAAACCCATACGCATACGGATCTTCTTCGTCGTCGATGAAAATGTTGTTGTAGCCTGTCACTACGGCCCAGCCTTCGATTCCTGGTATGATGGCGGGTTTGTCGCCTATTGTTACTTCGTCTTCAACAGTTCCGGTGAATTTGGAACCGATGATGCTTTCGTGGATGAATTTGTCGCCTTTTTTGAGCTTGCCTTTTGCGTGCCACTGGGCCATTCTTGCCGAGGTACCTGTGCCGCAGGGCGAGCGGTCGATCGCCTTATCTCCGTAGAAAACGGCATTTCTGGCCGTTGATGTGTTGTCAATTACTGCGCCTGACCACAGTATGTGGCTTAATCCGTTGATATGCTCATTTTCAGGGTGAACAAATGTGTATTGTTCGTTCAGGCGACGGCGTAGCACGCGCGACCAGCTGATCAACTGGTCGGCAGAGTAGTTTTCAAGTCCTTTGAAATTCTCCTGCGGATCAACGATCGCGTAGAAGTTACCTCCGTAAGAAACGTCAACAGTCAATGTACCCAGGTCAGGGCATTCAACTGTAAGGTTTTCGGCTGCTAAAAAAGACTTGATATTAACCAGCTTGACAGAAGTTACTCTTTTACCTTCCTGCTTGTATTCCACCAGAACCAATCCGGCAGGTGTTTCCAGCCGCAGCTTTCCTGGTACTTTGGGCGTTACCAATCCTTCCTGAATGGCAATGGTTACTGTTCCGATCGTTCCGTGGCCGCACATCGGCAGACAGCCGCTCGTCTCGATATACAGCACGCCAATGTCATTCGCAGGATCCACAGGCGGGTACAAAATGCTCCCGCTCATCATATCGTGACCGCGCGGCTCGAACATCAGCCCTTTGCGGATCCAGTCAAATTCTTTCAGAAAATGAAGCCTTCGCTCCATCATGCTATTCCCATTCAGCAAAGGACCGCCGCCAGCAACTACCCGAACCGGGTTGCCGCAGGTGTGGGCGTCGATACAAAAAAAAGTTTTGCGCATAAATATGGTCACTTCGGCTTTTGGCCATCGGCTATCAGCCTTTTTTAAGATCAATAAAAAACTAAATACCCAGTCAAAAGCCAGGACATCCAAAAGCCGGCTGCCGAAAGCCGACAGCCGAAGTATCTAAACCGCCTCCCTCGTCACCTCATTATTCACTGTCCGCCATATTCCCAATGGATTGGCGTTTTGCAATTCTTCGGGCAACAGTTCGTCGGGCCAGTTCTGGTAGCTCAATGGTTTTGTGAAACGTTTGATCGAATCCGGGCCAACTGACGTGAACTGGCTGTTGCTTGAAGATGGGAACGGGCCGCCGTGGTGCATGGATTTACATACTTCCACGCCCGTCGGGAAATTGTTAAAAATGATCCTTCCGCATTTATTCCGGATCACACTGATCAGCTCAGGATTTTGTGCAAGATCTTCATTCGTCGCGAGTAAGGTTGCAGTCAGCTGACCGTGCAACTTTTCGGCTACAGCCAGTACTTCACCTGCGTCTTTGCATTGAACGATCAATGCGAACGGACCGAAAACCTCGGTTTGCAGATCGTCGTTGATCAGGAAGTCTACACCGGAAACAGTAGCAACAGTTGCTGCTCCGTAACCTTCTTCGGCTTCGGCGGTAGCAGCAGACAGGATTTGCACACCGTTCAGCCCGGTTACTTTTTCACGGTTGGTGGTATAGCCCTTCGCAATTCCCGCATTGAGCATCGGAGCGGGTAGTGCTTTTAGTATTTCTTCATTTAAGCTTTCTACAAACTGATCCAGACCAGTGCCCTGCTCAGCGATTACCAGGCCGGGATTGGTACAAAACTGACCAACACCGAGTGTCAATGAGCCTGCATATTGCTTCGCCAGCTCTGCTGCTGCGGTCTGCAATTTTCCCGAAAACAGGAAAACAGGATTGATACTTCCCATTTCGGCAAATACCGGAATGGGCTCCGCACGCTTATTTGCTGCTTCCACCAACGCCAGACCGCCGCGGTTTGAACCTGTAAATCCAACTGCTTTGATCACCGGGTGTGTTACCAGTGCCTGTGCCTCTTCATTGGTCTCGCAAAAAATATGAGAAAAGGTGCCGGCAGGAAAACCGCTTTTTTCAACTGCACGCGATATCGCGTCAGCCATTATTTGCGATGTTTTCGGATGCCCGGGATGCGCTTTTACCAGGACCGGACAACCGGCTGCGATCGCGCTGGCAGTATCTCCGCCGGCCGTCGAGAATGCAAACGGGAAATTGCTTGCCCCGAAAACAGCTACCGGACCGAGCGCTACATTGGTTTTACGGATATCAGGCTTGGGCGGAGTTCTGTCCGGATTGGCAGTATCAATGCTCGCGTCCAGGCTGTACCCTTTTTCAAGCGCTTCTGCGTAGCTTCTCCATTGGAAGATTGTCCTGGCTTTTTCGCCTGTCAGTCTCGCCTCCGGCAAATTTGATTCTTCACGGGCAGTTTGTATCAGCTCGGGGCCAAGTGCTTCAATCTCGTCGGCGATCGTGCGCATTAGCTGAATGCGGCGGGCTATCGGATATTTTTGTATTTCTACGAAGGCTTGCTGTGTTATTTGCAACAGGTTTTCTAGCGTTTTCTGGAATGTGTTCATTTTGATATATTTTGATGTGGCTTGAAACGGCGGCTCGTGCGGAGTCCTTATTTTCCAAAACTACATTTTATCTAGAAAAGTCCCCTCTGCTAGCCTTGTCACCGATGTTTCGTCACTAGGCGACTGGTTCGCTTGCGGCTGCACCTGCTTGTTACCGATATTACGTCGCTATGCGACTGATGGGTTTGCGGGCTAGTTTTAGAAATCTTAAACCTGACATCAAGCCCCATCGGGGCAACATATCGGCACCACAACTATGCATACTTCCACCTGCCCCATCGGGGCAAAATATCGGTAACAGCAACTATGCATACTCGCACCTGCCCCATCGGGGCAAAATATCGGTAACAGCTAATCCGTGACTATGCCAGAGCAGTATCCGCCGTCAGGTTAAGGTAATCGGGCAGCACTGGTTGTGTTTCAATGGCTTTATCGATAATAGCCAGTACCCTTTCTCTTTCCTCACCTTTGAGTACCATTCGGGGCGCACGTACATACGCTGAACCGATTCCGGCTCTTTCCGCGGCCAGCTTGATGTTCTGAACCAGTTTCGGGTGAATATCAAGTTCCAGAAGCGGCAGGTACCAGCGGTAAACGGCCAATGCTTCTTTGTAGTAACCTGCTTTAACGAGGTTGAAAATGGCAACAGTTTCTTTCGGGAATGCATCTACCAAACCACCTACGACACCGTCAGCACCCAGCATCACTTCTTCCATAATCAGGGTATCGACGCCGCAGAAAATACGGAAACGATCTCCGAAGCGGTTAAACAGGCGCGTTACATTGCTTACATCGCGGGTAGACTCCTTGATCGCAACAACATTCGGCTCTTTCGCCAGTTCCTCAAACATTTCGAGCGTCACCTCGATCTTGTAATCGACCGGGTTGTTGTAAATCATCAAAGGCAAAGCAGTGCTCTGCGCGATGGTTTTGAAGTAAGTTACGGTTTCTTCGTCATCCGCTTTGTAGCGCATTGGAGGAAGCACCATCAAACCATCTGCACCGATTGTCTCAGCTTCTCTGGCAATGCTCACTGCCTCGGCTGTCGATTGTTCGGCGATACACAGCACGATCGGCATGTTTGCAGGAACCACATTTTTGGCGTATTTGACCAGCTCCATTTTCTCAGCTCTGGTGAGGGTACTGGCCTCTCCCAGCGACCCGGCCACGATAGCGCCGCTGATGCCTGCTTCTATCTGGGCTGCAAGATTTTTGCCGAACAGGTCAAAATCAATTGTGTCATCTGCTTTGAATGGAGTTAACAACGCAGGAAAAATGCCGTACCAGGATTCTTTGTTCATATCAATAAGTGATGTTGAAAATTCGAATAATGAATTTATTTCAAAGGTAAACGAATCACGCGACGCTGCTTTCTCATGTTTTAATCAATTATTTACCGATTTTAACCTGGATCGAAATAGTTGCCTTCTTGCATTCATCAGGCCCTATTCTCCCGAAAAACAGATTTTATCGCTATTTTTGACACTCAAAGCAGGTTAATCCTGTTATTCCTGTAATTACAGTTCTACATTCCTTCTTACCCGAAGTCTTAACATTACTATTCAATTATGTCATCTTTTGAAAACAAAAGCGCTATCCGTGTACTGGTTGTAGGTTGCGGTAATATGGGCGCTTCGCATGCATTTGCTTACCAGCTGCTGGACGGTTTCGAAATCTGCGGGATCGTTTCTACCGGTAAAAGCAAAGAGGTTTTGAACGAGAAACTCGGCGGCGGTTACAGTCTGTACAGCGACTACGAAACTGCATTGCAGGAAACAAAGCCTGATGCCGTTTGTATTTCCACTTACCCGGATACCCACGAGGATTTCGCGATCAAAGCATTGAAAGCGGGCGCGCACGTATTTATTGAAAAACCGCTGGCCGACAGTGTTGAAGGCGCCAAGCGTGTCGTTTCTGCGGCAATCGAAGCTGGCAAGAAGGTGGTAGTGGGGTACATCCTGCGGGTACATCCGTCTTGGGCAAGGTTTGTGACAGAAGCACAGAACCTGGGCAAACCGCTGGTTATGCGTATGAACCTGAACCAGCAAAGCCACGGCTATATGTGGGGCGTACACCGGAACCTGATGAAAAGCCTGAGCCCGATCGTGGACTGCGGCGTACACTATATTGATGTAATGTGCCAGATGACGCGCTCGACGCCCCTTCGCGTGAATGCGATCGGTGCGAGATTGACAGAAGATATTCCTGCAGGAAATTACAATTATGGTCAATTGCAGATCTGGTTTGAAGATGGTTCAGTGGGCTGGTACGAAGCTGGCTGGGGACCGATGATCAGTGAAACTGCCTTTTTTGTAAAAGATGTAATCGGACCGAAAGGCTCTGCTTCCATTGTTGCCAAAGATGCGGGAGGCGCTGGTAAATCTTCTTCTGTGGAAGCGCACACCAAGACTGAGTCAATCCGCATTCACCATGCTGACCTGAACGACAAAGACGAATTTACACAGGAAGATACCTGGATTAACCTGGAAGACGAACCCGATCACCAGGAACTCTGCAACCGCGAGCAGCTGTATTTCCTGAAAGCGATTACCGAAGATCTTGATCTGTCGGAGCACTTGGAAGATGCAGTAAGAAGCTTGCAGATCGCATTTGCATGTGATGAATCGGTACGTACGGGACGCACTGTGGATTTGATCTGATCAGCCGCAAGCCGGTAAATACATAGCAGTATAAAAAAGCCTCTTTGCAATATTGCAGAGAGGCTTTTTCTGTTTAATATCGTAAGTAACCTCTTGATTATTAACGTCTTAAAGGCCTGATTAAGTTGAAATTATGCAAACGTTTGCACAAATAATTATGTTTTGGCTATCGTAATAATAAAACTATGTTATAATATTGTAACTCCTTTTTAATACTTTATAATAATTCAAGCTGACACCATCAATTTTAAAGAACACTAAAGGAGCTGTTAGCAATCTGCTAAACTTCGCACCCGTGGTCAGAAAAGGCGTTTCATCACCGTACCTCCGTGATTAATTGAAAGAACTTGCCGGATTAATTTGAAAATCTTGAAAAACAATCAGCGCATCATTCTGGCCAAACCTAAATAGGAATAAAATCACATTTAATATCACTCTCATCGTTCTATACTCAATTTAACCAAAAATCCTTCTATGACTAAAAAATGAGCCAAGCTACAAAACCTAATTTATGAGAAACGTTTAACTAACCTTTAAATGAAAAATACCAATACCAAACAATGGTTGTTCCGCATGCGGGGCATCCGGAATTCTCTAGTACTCCTGCCCGCACTTTCATGTTCGGTCGTGGCAATGGCAGGTGTAGCTAATAACAACCGCACTTCAACTGTGATCGCAGTCGATAAGACGATCAAAGGAAAAGTAACAGACAAGGAAAATGGCGAGGGACTACCTGGCGTGAACGTTGTTTTGAAAGGTACCAGCACCGGAACAACAACAGACGGGACAGGAAACTATACACTGACTGTACCTGACAATGGCGGAACACTCGTGTTCAGCTTCGTTGGATATGTAGGTCAGGAAGCAGAAGTAGGCAACAGAACTACGATCGATCTGGCAATGGAATCTGATTCCAAAGCACTTAGCGAGGTAGTTGTAATTGGTTACGGTACTGCTAAAAAATCTGATTTAACAGGTTCAGTAGGCTCGGTAAAAGAAGAGCAGCTGAGAGAAAGACCAACTCCTTCATTGAACCAGGCATTGCAGGGTAAAATCTCCGGTGTACAGGTAAACGTGAACTCCGGACGTCCGGGTGGTCGTTCCAACGTACGTATCCGTGGTTTCAGCTCGATCAACTCTTCTAACAACCCATTGTATGTGGTAGATGGAGTTATGCTGCCGCAGGGTAACCAGAACCAGCAAAGCCAGGCGATCGACTACATTAACCCAAATGATATCGTATCGGTTGAGGTTTTGAAAGACGCATCTTCTACTGCGATTTACGGAGCAAGAGGAGCAAATGGTGTGATCATGATCACGACCAGAAGAGGTAAAGCCGGCGAAGGCGTTATCACTTACGGTCTTGACCTGAGCGTACCTACTGCTGGTCCTAAGAGAGCGAAAGTTTTGAATGCCCAGGAGTATCTGGACGTTGAAGATCTTTCCTACAGAAACATGGAGAAGTTCGACAAGGCAGGTTGGGACGCCGGCAAGTATCTAACACATAATCCGCAGGTTCGCCGTGCAAAGCTGGCACTGGACCACCCTGATGTTTTTACAGTTACGACGAACCCTGACGGTACAAAAAAATACGCTCCTAACTACGACACCAACTGGTTTGACGAATCTACCCAGCACCGTGTTTCTCAAAACCACCAATTGGGTTTTAGCGGCGGTAACAACAAAACCACCTACTCGCTGTCACTTAACTACCGCGACGACCAGGGTCTGATCAAAACATCTTACCTGAAACGTTATGCAACCCGTTTCAGCATCGATGATCAGGTTAAAAAATGGCTTCGCATCGGAGGTACATTGAGCTACAACAATCAGGCGGAGAACCTGGTAGATATCAACGACGCAGTGCCTCGTCAGATGGTGGAAGATTTTCCTTTCCTTCCTGTTAAATATCCTGACGGAACATTTGCAAACAACCGTGACTATCCTGGTGCAGAAGGTGCTTTCAGCTCAGTTCACCGTTTGAACGGACGTAAATACAACCTGAACACGCAGACTACATTGGGTAGCCTTTATGGAAACGTTACCCTGGCTCCTGGTCTTGAATTCCGCTCGGTGCTTGGTGTTAACATCATCAACCAGGAAGTAAACCAGTCACAGACCCGTACTTTGACTCCCAACGAATTGGGTACTGCCAGAAAAGAGAACAGAAAAGAGACTTTCTGGTCTTGGGAAAACTTGTTGACTTACAACAAAACATTCGGAATCCACTCCATTAATTTGCTTGGAGGTATTTCATGGCAAGAAACCAATATTTCAACTACTGCTATTGGTGCACAAAGCTTCTCTACTGATTATTTCGGTTTTGATAACCTTGGTGCCGGTGCGGTTCTGCCTTCTTCGAATCCATATCTTTCAGGTGCTTCACGTTTTGCATTTAACTCTTACTTCGGTCGTGCAAACTATACCTTGCTTGAAAAATACCTTTTCACAGTAACAGGTCGTGCAGATGGTTCTTCGAAATTTGGGGATAACCACAAATTTGCATTCTTCCCTTCTGCTGCATTCGCATGGAAAGTATCTGACGAAGAATTCCTGAAAGGTAACACGCTTATTTCAAGCTTGAAACTTCGTACCAGCTACGGTTTGACAGGTAACTCGGAGATTCCTCCATACTCGTCACTTCCTTTGCTGAGATCTAACTACGCAGCTGTTTACGGTGACACACGTATCGGTGGAACTGGTATCAACAGGTTGGCAAACAACGATTTGAGATGGGAAAAAACAGCTCAAACTGACGGAGGTCTGGAAATTAGCTTCCTGAAAGGAAGAATCTCTTTCGAGGCTGACTACTACTACCGCAAAACAACCGACATGCTTCTGGATGCACCAGTTCCACGTACAAGTGGCTACGCGGTGATCAGAAAGAACATCGGTTCAATGGAGAACAAAGGTTTTGAATTTGCATTGAACACAGTAAACTTTGAGAGAGCTAATTTCTCATGGAATACCAACTTCAATATCTCGTTCAACAGAAACAAAGTATTGTCGCTGGCTACACCGGCTGATATCTTCGGAGTGGGTGGTCCTTCGATCACTAACCAAACCAGCATCCTGCGTGTTGGAGAGCCGGTGGGTGCATTCTGGGGTCTTACCCGTCTGGGTACATGGAGCGAAGCGGAGGCTGACGAAGCTGCTAAATTCACCAGCTACCGTGGTAACCTGCAAATGCTGCCTGGTGATATCAAATACAAAGACCTGAACGGCGATTACAAAATCACTGACGCCGACCGTTCGATCATTGGTAATGGTAGTCCAAAAGGCTGGGGAACACTTTCCAACTCTGTGCGTTTCGGAAACTTCGATATGACACTTGACCTGCAATTCTCGTACGGAAACGACCTGATGGACATGAACCTGCATGCTAGTGAAGACCGTCAGGCGCTTGCCAACAGCTACGCAACTGTACTGAATGCATGGACTCCGCAAAATCAGAATACAATGATTGCCCAGATCCGTGATACAAAAGCAGGTTACGTGACGAACGTAGATACGCGCTGGATCTTTGACGGTTCATTCCTACGTGGACGTAACTTGTTGTTCGGGTACAACTTCCCGTCGGAAATTGCCAGCAAAATGAAAATGAGCAGACTGAGACTTTACGTATCGGCTCAAAACTTCTTCCTGCTTAGCAAATACCCACACGGTGACCCAGAGCAAACGCCTATCCGTGGTGGAGATTCAGACAACGTATTCTCGCAAGGTATGATCTGGCACAGCTATCCAAGACCAACCACTTACATGGGAGGTATACAGGTATCATTCTAACAACCAGATTATTGGGATTATCAAAAATGAAATTCAGTATGAAACTATATAATAAAAACTTTTCTAAGCTACTGCTTTGCGCGGCGATCCTGCTCGGCCCGACAAGCTGCTCCGACTTCCTGGACGAGCAAGACCCGTCGAACCTTCAACCGGATACGTTCTATACCATTCCTGACCACGCGGAAGCGGCTGTTGCTGCTACTTATGCAGAGATGCGTTTCTACGGACAAGGTGCTGGTATTTTCTCAGCCAACTGGCAAATGCTGGAAGCCGTAACAGGTACAGCAACAACAGAAACCGGCCAGAACTCGGATCTGAACAACTTGTATGCATTGATCTACGATGGGAATACAGGTCACATTGCCAACTTCTGGAATGGTCTGTACCGCGTTATTGCGAATGCAAACCTGGCGATCGAAAAGATTCCTGGTATTCAGTTCCCTGCTGCGAATGAAGCGCAGAAAACACGCTTGATCGGCGAGGCAAGATTTCTCCGTGCATGGGCGTATTTTTATGTGGTAAGACTTTGGGGTGACGCGCCTTTGATCACAAAGCCGCAAACTGCCGGTTCAGAAGATTTCTTCCCAACCAAAGCACCTCAGGAGGAAATTTACAATCTGATCGTGGAAGACCTTGCTGCTGCCGAAGCTGCTGGTCTGGCTGATTTCAACACCAACGGACGTGCTTCTAAAATGGCTGTGAAGTCGTTGATGTCAAAAGTATATCTGACAATGGCTGGATTTCCTTTGAGCAAAGGCGCATCGCACTACAAGCTGGCTGCTGACAAGGCACTGGAAGTGATTAACTATTCAAAAGCGAATCCTTCTACGCTGAATCTGTTTGCTACCTACAAGGAATTGCACCAGGAAAACCTGAAAAACCGGGTTGAGCACATCTTCCAGATCCAGTACAACACTGTAGTTGAACCTTTCCCTTTGAATGACTTCTTCCCGAACTTCAAGGCGGTAACCTATGCGGGTCCAAGTGGAACAGGAAGTACTGTACCTACGCGTTCGTTCTACAACTCTTACGAGACAGGCGACCTCCGTACCAAAGATCAGGAAGGCTGGTTCTACACATCTTACTATGAAAATGGTACAGGAGCTAAGTTTGATCTTGGACAGCCTTACGTATTCAAGTATTTCAACATTGCAGCGCTGGGTGGACCTGGTATTACACCAACAAGGCTTAATAACCTGAATGTTAACCAAATTCGCTTTGCAGAAGTATTGCTGATTTATGCAGAAGCTCAAAACGAACTTGGTGGCCCGAATGCAGAAGCATACGATGCCTACAAGCGAATTCGTGACCGTGCACAGCTGAAAACACCTGCAATGGCAACATTCTCGAAAACGAGTTTCCAGGAAGCAGTTTGGCGCGAGCGCTGGTATGAATTTGCATACGAAGGTATTACCTGGTTTGATATGGTACGTCTTCGTAAAGTGTTCAACGAAACCACTAAAGGCTTTGACAATTTCGTTGGTCACCGTAACCTGAACGTGTCAGGCGGAGCTCCTTTGCTCGAAAGACACCTGCTGTTCCCCATTCCCATCCCGGAAATCAGAAACAGCCCGAAACTGACCCAAAACCCGGGTTACGACGGATAGTCTATAAAGTTTTGCAGGAGCCGGTTCCAATTTGGGGCCGGCTCTTTTTGTTTTAAGCTATATATTGGCAGGATCAATCTTGAAAGAGAAAAAGCGTTATAAAGTCTGCGGCAAGAAGATCATCGTATGAAAATTTGGAAGTTTACTTTCTGGCTCCTGTTAATCCTTGCATTGCATACTGCAAAGGCGCAGGTTGCGGTCTTCTCGCCGGTCAACAACCAGGTCATGCAGCGGGATAGCAATGGCCGGGCGCGCATTCCGGTTACAGCTTACGCCTATTTTCCGTATTCCAGTATTAAGGCTTCGCTCTTTCCTGTTGAAGGTAACTCCAATGCGGTAAAAGAAATGACATTGCCAGGAGAGCAAATCAGTCAGGGGTTTCTCCATTTTGATTTCAATGTAGAAAGTGGCTGGTACCAGCTTAAAATAATCGCCCGCTCCGATCAGGGCATTGTGGATTCGGTTATAGTACCGAGAGTGGGTGTCGGAGAAGTTTTTCTGATATCAGGTAACTCCAATGCAATGGGACTGCCCGGCCTGGGTGCCAAAGATGCTTCTTCCAATGTGATCTCTTTCAACAAAACCAACAAAACACTCAACAGCGAAAATATCACGGTAGCCCCTGATGCGCCGATGCCGGCACCTGCATTTGAAATACTCAAAAAAGACAATTATGTATTCCCAAATGGCGAAACTGCCTGGTACTGGGGCGAACTGGGCGTAATACTCTCCCAACGCTGGAAATGCCCCGTATTGTTTTTCAACACTGCCTGGGCTGCCGCCAATTCAGAAAATTACCGCGATGCGGCAAGTGGCAAAGATGCTTACAATCTTTATGTAGGTAAGTTCTGGCCGAACCGTCAGCCTTACAGTAATATTATCAATACCATCAAATACCTGACAGCTTCTTCCGGCGTGCGCGCTATCCTGTTCTCTCACGGTGAAAACGACGCGCAACTGGGCTTCAAGGAAAATGATTATTTCAATTCGATCCGCACATTGATTGAAAACAGCAGGCGCTATACGGGCTACAACATTCCCTGGCTGGTGGCGCGGAACTCGGTGAGCCAGCTGCTGCCCAATCCCTATCTGCCCGTTTTGGAGGCGCAAAACCGATTGGCAGAGTTACCCGGTTTTAATGTATTTAAAGGACCTTACCTGGATACGGTACAGATCCCCAGACCAGTTTCCGGCCATTTTGAAAGTCTCCCTGGCGGAGTACCCGGACTTACCCTGGCCGCGACAGCCTGGAACCGCAGCCTGTCCGACTCGCTGGTTAAACAGCTTCATCCGGTACAGCCCGCATACTCCATTCACACCGGCGTAGTGCCTGCACTAGCCTATCCCGGCGCTGCTTTTTCACTTCCCTACACTGTGAATGAGAATGTAGTTAATCCATTGATCCAGGCGGAGCTGCTTGATCGGGAGGGAAATTTTGTGGATACATTAACTATTGCAAATAACAACCCGCTACGCATTCAGCTCCCGCGGGACCTTGCCAACGGGACTTACCGCATCAGGCTGGCGGGGATAAATCCTACCATTCCCGGCAGCGTTTCCGATTCATTTTATGTAGACAGGAGCTATTTCCAGGTCGATTTTGTCAGCAGGATTTCAGCCCGGCTTGCCGGTACATCGATTTATGTTTCGTGGCTCCTGGCAGTAGACCCTCAACTTCGTGAAATAACGTTACAGAAAACAACCGACGGGATCAACTACTCCGATCTTCAAACATTCAATACGTCACAGACACAGTCGGAGGTATTTGGTTATCGGGACACTGACGCAGAATCCGATGCTATTTTTTACCGGTTAAAGATGCAGTACAATAGCGGCAGTACCTCGTTTTCGCGCGTTGTCACATCCTTTCGAAACGGTGGCCCTGCAGATTTCACGGTATTTCCGAACCCAGTAGGTCGCGGCATTTTTTACCTGAAAACCAAAGAAGAAGAACCTGTCTCATGCAAGCTATTTGATGCAGCCGGGCGGCAGCATCCCATTCATTTTTCAGACCGTGAAACGATCGGATTAATTACAGTACGGCCAGTTGAGGTACTTCCGGCGGGTATTTACATTCTGAAAATTACCACCGCAACTAGCAGCGTTTCCCGGCGGGTCCTGGTAAAATAAAAAAGGCAGAACCAAGTTCTGCCCATTCTTATTCTTACATAACTTTTCTCTATTCAAACAGGTTGCCCAAGCCCCCGATAATGGAGCCGCTTTCCTTATTTGCATTCGGTCCGGCAGTGGAAAGCCGCTGGATCAGCTTGGAAATCGGCATAGACTGGATCCAGCAACGACCGGTACCGCGCAAGGTTGCCAGGAACATTCCCTCGCCGCCAAATACCATGGATTTGAGTCCGCCTGAACGCTGGATATCGAAGCTCAGTGATTGCTCAAACGCCACCACGCAACCTGTATCTACGCGCAGTGTCTCATTGTTGAGCTGGCGTTCCATTACCACGCCTCCGGCATGCACAAACGCCATTCCGTCGCCTTTGATCTTTTGTAAAATAAAACCTTCCCCACCAAACAACCCTGAACCAAAACGCTGGTTGAAGTGGATTTTCATGCTGGTACCCATTGCAGCGCAGAGGAAACCATCTTTTTGCACGATCAGCTCATTTCCATAAATCTTGGAAAGGTCGATCGGCATAACAGTTCCCGGATAAGGAGCCGCAAATGCCACCTTTTTCTTGCCTACACCGCGATTCGTAAAGTGCGTCATAAAGAGCGACTCCCCGGTTATCAGACGGGTACCTGCCTGGAAAATCTTGCCCATGATGCTCTGGTTTGCTTCGGAACCATCGCCCATCTTGGTTTCAAACTGGATACCGTCCTCCATGAAGAGCATTGCGCCGGCTTCTGCAATCACGGTTTCGTTAGGGTCAAGCTCGATTTCTACAACCTGAATATCGTCGCCGATAATCTTGTAATCAATTTCGTGTGAGATCATTTTTCGTAAAGGTTATCAGTAAAATATCAATCACTACATTAAACCACGTCAATCCTCGCTACTCCTCTTCTTCCTCTTCTTCTTCAGATGTTTTCTTCTTCGACTTACGCGTTTTTCTTCCCGGAATATCCTCCCGGTCGCGCAGCTTCTTGTCGTCCACATTCTTGTTCAGAAATTCATTGATCTTATCCATATCGAAGCTCGTTGTAATCTCTCCGAATGAATTGATCTGAATGTCAAAACCATCCAGGTCTTTATGCACCCTCGGTTTCTCGGAAACCGGTTTGGAAGAATCGTTTTGTTTCTTTTTAGCCATTTTGTTTAAAGGGCAACAGAATTACTCGCGTAACCTGGATTTCAATGTTTACGAAAATAGATATTGTCAACCTGCAACCAACAGAAATTGATTGTTCGGTAATATAAATGCTATGCCAATCGTATTTGCTGTGACAGGCGGTTCAAAGCGTTTTCGAGCCGCTGTACTACTTCCTGCTTCCCTAGTATTTCCATGATGATCATCAGGTCGGGGCCGGCACCTGCGCCGGTAACTGCAAGCCGGAGTGCCTGCATTACTTTACCCATTTTGATTCCAAGCTGCTCCATCGTTGCCGATATCACTTCTTTGATCTCATGCGCTGTAAAGTCTCCGTTGTATGCTGCGAAAGCATCTTTCAAACCATTGATCGCGGTAACAGCTTCTTCATTCCATTTTTTCAATGCAACCTCCGCGTCGTAAGTCTCAGGCGCGCTGAAAAGGAAGAGCGACTCGCTCACGATCTCTTTCACAAAATGCACCCGCTCTTTCAGTAAATGAACGATCTGGGTAAGCTGGCCGCTGGTCACTTCTATACCTTGTGCAGCGTAAAGCGGTTTAAGCTGGTCAATCACAGCCTCGTCGCTCAACTGTTTCAAATATTGCTGATTGAACCAGTTGGCTTTTTGGATATCAAACCTGGCACCCGCTTTATGCACTCTTTCGAGGCTAAAAGATTGGATCAGATCTTCCATACTGAACAGTTCCTGCTCGGTACCTGCATTCCACCCAAGCAATGCAAGGAAGTTCGCAGTAGCATCTGGCAGGTAACCTTCCTCCCGAAACCCTTTTGCTTTGTCACCCGTGTTAGGATCGGTCCATTCCAATGGGAAAATCGGGAAACCACCCAGGTCTGCGTCACGTTTCGAAAGCTTTCCGTTTCCGTCTGGTTTGAGCAAAAGCGGCAAATGCGCAAACTGCGGCATTGTACTCTCCCAGCCCAGGTATCTGTATAACAAAACGTGCAGCGGAGCAGAAGGAAGCCATTCTTCCCCGCGGATCACGTGGGTAATTCCCATTAAATGATCATCCACAATATTGGCAAGGTGGTAAGTCGGCATACCGTCGGATTTCAGCAGGACTTTGTCGTCGATCTGCGAGGAATGCACCACTACCCAGCCGCGTACCAGGTCATTAAACCGGATTTCTTCTTTCGGACTGATCTTCATACGGATCACATAAGGATCGCCGCTTTCAATTCTTGCCTTGGTTTCGCCGATAGACAATGTCAGTGAATTGGTCATTTCCATGCGTGTGATCGCATTGTACTGTGCTGCTGCAACTTTGGCTGCTTCCAGTCGCTTCCGCATTTCGTCGAGCTGCTCGGGGGTATCGAAAGCATAGTAGGCCTTTCCCTCCAAAACCAGGCGCTCGGCGTATTCACGGTATATTTCTTTTCTTTCTGATTGCTTGTACGGCGCATGCGGACCGCCTTGCTGCGGACCTTCATCGATCCCGATACCCAGCCAGGAAAGCGCTTCCAATATGTAGTTTTCAGCGCCGGGAACAAACCGGTTCTGATCTGTATCTTCAATACGGAGCAACATTTGCCCACCTTGCTGCCGTGCAAAAAGGTAGTTATACAAGGCGGTACGAACTCCACCAGCATGCAGCGGCCCCGTAGGGCTGGGCGCAAATCTTACTCGAACTTGGGGTTTTGACATTGGTTGGAATATTAATACTTAAATTTTGTCATTATTGCTCGGTTGTTGTCATCAATGACAATAACAACACACTACTCTACTGCAATCACTGAAATCTCCACATTCACATCCTTTGGCAGTCTTGCTACCTGAACTGTTTCACGCGCAGGAGGCTCCTGGGTGAAAAAGCTGCCGTAAATTTCATTAACAGCGGCAAAGTCGTTCATATCCTTCAAAAAGATGCTGGCTTTCACCACGTTCTGAAAGCCAAGCTTCGCTGCACCCAGAATATGACCGATGTGCTGCATGACCAAACCCGTTTCCGCTTTGATATCGCCCGACTTGGCAGCTTCGGCAGCGATCTGGCCCGACACATAAAGTGTTCCATTCACTTTTACAGCCTGGCTGTAAGGACCAATCGGTGCCGGTGCTTTATCTGAGAATATAATTTCTTTTGGCATAAGTAATAAAGAGTTGAACCGTAAAATTACCAAATAATGGATGCAGATGAAGTTAGCCGGCCTGAAAAAGCGCTTTGAGCTCAGTAGCATCTGCGGGGTTCATCCTGTTGGCGAGTACCAGCCGCAATTGGCGTCTTCTGAGTGCGCTGAGATACAGCTCGTGTTCCTCGTCGGTTTCAGGTTCCAGCGGCGGAACTTCAATGGGCCTTCCATTTTGGTCTACGGCGACGAATGTGTAGAATGCACGATTGGTACTCACCCGCTCGCCTGCCGGTATATCCTCCGCCCAAACTTCCAGAAAAACCTCCATCGAAGAATTGAAAGCACGCGTAACCTTGGCGCGCATGGTCACGATATTGCCCAGGCGGATCGGTTCGGAAAAGGACACATTATCCACTGAGGCTGTCACCACAATGCGGTTGGAATGCTTCTGCGCTGAAATTGCGGCACAAATATCCATCCAATGCAGCAGCCGCCCGCCCATCAGATTGTTCAATGTATTGGTATCGTTTGGAAGTACCATTTCGGTCATTGTTACCTCCGACTGGTGCGGGTGCTTTGGTTTCAGCATGATGTTTTTTGAATAAACTTAAAATTTAGGGCAACGTGTTTTCTTTCTTTCCCTGGCCTGCATCCGGTTCCCAATCCGGTAAGCTGCCTTGGCCTGCAGAAATAAGTAGCTGTCTTTGCTGTCCGGATTTCCCCGGCTGAATCCCGGCTGCCGGGCAGGCTGGCCGATCTCGGGAGCTCGGTCGGAAAGTCGGCGCGCGAGATCGCTGGGCAGTAAGTCGGGACTTGGGTAAACGGTACTTACATCGTCGAGGTAATCAGAATTGACAAAATTACTGCAGATCTCAATACCCAGATCAAACCGCTCGGTTACCTGAAAAGATACGCCGATACCCGCTGTAAAAACGAGCGGGAGCCTTTTGTACTTGACACCTTCGGTAGTTAGCGGCGCCAGTTTTTGCCAGGCACCGTCGATCTCTGCTTTCGGGTTCAGCAAGGTAAAACCAATGCCGCCGAGTAGATAGGGATTAACCCGCGCCTGCCGGTTAAAGGAAAAAAGGTCTGCCTTGATGCCGATATTGAGATCCGGGTTGAATGTCTTGAAAGAAAGGTTATTCTGGAAGTTCTTGGAGTATTGCTGATCTGCCTTTACGCCATAAAACCGGAGCTCTCCTCTTGCACTGAAATGCTCTGTCAACCGGTACAAGGCACCAATGGAAATGGCTGGCCCTAATCCCAAATGCTTCATACTTACTCCGTCACGCAAATCGCCCATGTAATAGGCAACGCCCACGCCGGCTGTTAAACTCAGATCCCCGAACGGACTAACATACCGCCCTCCAAACCGGGACCTGCCTTGTGCATTACTGTTTGAAATTGTTCCAAAAACCAGGATCAAAATGGTTGCCGCAACCAGCCGGAACGTTTGGGTAGACTTACTTCTCATCCCTCAAAAATTTTAATACTTACTAGAATAATGGCTTATCCGAATAGTTTGTAATAACGACCAATTTCAGAAAAAGAGGGAAGGTTAACGTGCGTAAATATATTACTCTTGCCTTAATAAGTTGCTTTTGGGATTTGGCATAAAACAAAAAAGCCGGACTAAGCCGGCCTTCTTCTTCTTCATGGTGAACTTGAAACGATCACTCCCCTCTTTTCACAGAGCTCGCTCCGGAAGTACTGGAATGAATATCTTTTGCGCCGCCCGAGTAGCGGACGCTGCTTGCGCCGGAAGCTTCTGCGTGCACGGCATTGCTTGCAAATACTGCCGCGCTGCTCGCTCCTGATGCATCTATATTAACTTCTTTGGTTTGAAAATTGCTGCCGCGGAATGAAGAAGCACCCGATACTTCTCCGTCCAGAATATCACAATTCCCATTCAATGTAAGCGACGACGCACCTGACAAGTCCATAGTCACCTTCGCAGCCGTGAGTTCCATATTGACCTTGGAGGCTCCACTCACTTCGATTTCCATGTTTTTAACGCCGGAAAATTTAGCTACCTGCGCATTGCTGGCTCCTGAGAAATCAACACCCTGCAAATTCGGCATTGTAATACTTACATTCACTGTTTTACGGTTTCTGTTCCAGCCATTTCCCTTGTAACCCAGTTTCAGCTCGCCACCCGAGATATTGGCTTCCATATCCTGAAGATCCTCTTCCCGGCCCGTTGCGGTTACACTATAGTTACTGCCTTGTTTCACATCAATTTTGAATGCACTGCCCATCGCCAGCCTGTTGAAGTTCGAAACGTTGAATTTCCTGGTGGTCTGCGCTATCGAACTTAGTGAAACTGCAACGAGCGCGAGCAGGGTGATGTGAAATACAAGTGCCTTTTTCATGATAATGATCTGTTAGTTTTTTCGAAAGATGATTCCGCTTTACTGAAAGTTGCACGAATGCATTTACTCCTGGATATTAATTTTGCTCGCTCCGCTGGCGTTTCTGTCCAGATTAGGAATCCGGCCCAGCTCTACCTTGGAAGCACCCGATGCATCTACATCCGCATTCTGAATAATCATTTCATTGGCAGTCAGCTTACAAGCTCCGTGCACATCAAGCGAGGCCGACTTGGCAGATCCGCGCAATGTAGCTTTTGAAGCACCAGACAGGCTCAGTGTCAGCTGATCGACGTCCACATTGAATTCCGATTTGGATGCGCCGGATACCTCTACATTCAGCTTAGGCAGCGCTTTGAAGCCGGATACCAGCGTTTTATTAGCTCCTGACAGGTTTACCGATTCCACCGTTGGCATTGTGATCACCAATCCTATTCTCTTCCAGTCGTTTCCAAAAAGGTTGAAATCAGCAGAGCGTTTCACTCGTAACGTACCTTCCTCAACTGTCACTTTCAGATCGTCGATCTCCTCCTGTCCCTCTGAGTCAGCGGTTACATTGAACTCACTTCCCTGACGAACTACGATCGAGTATGCACCTCCGATATCTATTTTGGTAAAATTGCTTACTGGGAACTGCTTGATGTAGTTACCTCTTTCTCCCAGATCGAGATCACTGTTGTAGTCATTTTCAAAAGAATAGTTCGCATTTTCATTATCCTCCTCACTTCTCAGGAAACGCGCAGGTATATTGGTACATACCAGTCCAGAGTCACGTTTTACAACCCAGATCAGGTTATCCCATTTTACATCTTCATCATCCAGACTATACCGCTCCATTCCCTGCGACCCGGATTCCCATTCATTTAACGAATAGTAAAAATCGCGGGACATAATGAACGGTTTGTTATAAGGCACATTCAAAGTCAGATCAATGCGCTGGTCGCGGAAAAGGCGGTTTGACAATGCAGGTCCGTCATTAAACAGGAAGACAGAATCTTTCACTTCCACATTGTATTCCAGCATTTCGGCATTATGCTGTGCATCTTCCCTCGTGCGGCCACGGGCATGGAGTGTTTTTACAAGTTCGAGACTGTCTGATGCATTGAATCCGGCCAGCCTGATATCTATGTCCACATTGTCATCTTCGTAGCTTGGATTATAGTTGAGCGTCAAAGTACCATTGGGAACAGGGTAAAATACGGATTGTACCACTTCACCCCGCTTCGCAAAATTCCTCTGAAACGAAATCCCGCCGATCGTCGAACCGATGATACCTACGATCCAGAGCCCCAGCATGGTCAGCCACACCGTACCGCCCACAATCCTTTTATTCGACAGAAGTGTCAAGCCCAGGATCAGAAAAGTAGCCAGCGGAATAGCAGCTACCAGCATTCCCGAGAGAACGAGCGTACCCGGAAGTTCCTGAAAAATACGGAATCCGATAGGCAGATCATCAAAAACAACCTCGTTGGCCAGCCCGAAAGCAACTCCCATTCCCACGATCAGTGAAAACAAACCAAGTACCGACATCGCGATCAGGAATGCGCCAATGGTAACCCTGAGAATGGGACCCAATCCTTTAAGCAACTTCCCCAGCGCAGCGATGATCAATGCAATGGCACGAAAAGGGAAAAGAAGAATTTTGGTAATCCCGTGCTCCTCGCCCCCTTTTTCTTCCAGGTTAAGGCTTTGTTTGATATTTGATTCGATATTGGATAATGTGATCGGCTCCCCCTGCATTTCCATTTTCTCGGTAAGGGTATTCGCCACCGGAGCGATTACCCAAAGCACGATATAAATGATCACACCAGTTCCGAATAGAAGAATGGACAATACCCATAGAAACCGCACAACACCCAAGTCAACCCCGAAATAGGAAGCAACGCCCGCCGCTACACCCCCGACCACTTTTCTGTCCGGATCACGATAGAACTTCTTGATCTGGGTATCTTCCTCCAAAGTGGAAGATCCCGGAAATGCTACCCACATGGCAATGTAGACCAGCACCATAAACCCTGCAAACGGGCCAAACTCGTCTTCCATGTTCAGGCCCATCATACCCGAGCCGGCGGGTAAGCCGATTACTGCAAACAGGAACGCAAGTCTGACCCAGATCGGATCAATGGTAAAATGGTGCGCCAGCCCGGCCGCTACACCACCCAGCAGCTTACGGCGCAAATCGCGGTACAGCTTGCGGGGCGCTACGGGCTTGACAGGCTCTGTAACCGGTGGAATGTAAGAAGAGGATGAAGTACTTTCAAATGACGGACCTGCATTCGACGAGTAAGCCGAAGAAGCTGTTTCCTGAGCCGGTACCGCAGTTCTGCCAGCTGTTTCCAGCGGATCTGCAAGAATATCTTCCGCTTGTTCGATGGCTTCAAAATCGGCTACCGTACCCATTGCAGCAATCAGCTCGTCTACATCCGAGAGCGAGATTACCTGCTTTACTTCTGCTTTTTGTTTGTTGATAAACCGTTCTGCGACGCGGCCCTCAATATCCGACACGATCTCCTTGCTGTCTGCAAACGAGGAAAAGTACCGCTGGATCGAGTTGAGATAACCTTTTAATTTCTCGTACCCGTCCTCCTCAATATGGAAGATGATACCGCCAATATTTATGCTGATTGTCTTTTTCATGGTTGAAATAATCGAATGTCTTGTATGATCAGTTAGGGTCAGGAAGATTGCCAGGAGCTGTTTTGCTCAATTCCTCTGTACGCCGAATAACGGTTGTGACCGATTCTGCCAGCTCAAACCAGGTAGCTTGCATCGCATCGAGAAATACCTTCCCCTCATCCGTCAAAACATAATATTTCCTGGGCGGTCCCGAAGAGGATTCCACCCATTTGTAGTCCAGCCAGCCCGAATTTTTTAACCTTGTCAAGAGAGGGTACAACGTGCCTTCCACCACCATGATGTGAGCCGATGTAAGTTCATCCAACATATCCGAGGCGTAAACCTCGCCCCTGGATATGATGTGCAGAATGCAGAACTCCAAAATTCCCTTTCGCATCTGCACTTGGGCATTTTCAATATTCATGTGGTTTCATGTGTTAATTAAATGAATAAGTTCATGGCTAATAGATAGAAATTCATTCTAACACAACAAAGGTATACACAGGTACTTTGCGATGCAAGGTACCATGCGAAAAAGATGTGATGCTTGTGAGGAATGGTATTTTTGTTTGATGACCGGTAAATAGTAATGATCATGACTGAACAACCCTTTAACACGAGCTCCCCATTAAGCCGACCCGCACTCTATATCATTGCCGCAATGAGTGAAAACCATGTGATAGGGAAAGAAAATCACCTTCCCTGGCACCTGCCTGATGAATGGAAGCATTTCAAGGAAGTTACCGCAGGCAGGGCATTTATCATGGGCCGCACCAGCTTTGAGGCACCGGATGCGCTGCATTCTTCCAGGCTGAATGTAATCCTGTCTTCCAGAACGGATCAGCCGGAAACACCTGGAACCGTGTACGCCAAAGATATTCCGCAGGCACTTGCGTTACTTTCCGGCGAAAAGGAAGTATTTATATTAGGAGGCGCGCATGTATTTGAACAAATGCTGCCGCTTGCCAGTAGACTATATCTGACCATTGTTCACGCTCAGCTGGAAGGCGACGCGTTTTTCCCGGTAATCAATCCGAATGAATGGAAACTGACTGATTCTGAGTACCACGGAGCAGATGAAGCGCATTCCTATTCGTTTTCGATGAATTTATATGTGAGAAAAACAGCGGACTGACCTGCCGGATTTTCTCAAACCAAATGCACAAAAAGCAAGTACACACTATCTTCCTGTTTCTGATCGCTGGTGTTAAAGCCTTCGCCCTGCAATATGCAGGTGATGAATGGATCAACGATCAACAGAATTATTATAAGGTTTCTATCGTAAAAACAGGTTTTTACGAGCTTAGAACTTCCCAGCTCCTGAACGCAGGAATTCCTGTCTCCGCCATTCCATCAGGCGCATTTCAGATCTTCACAGGCGGAAAGGAAATTGAACTTGAGGTATCACAAGATGCCGGACAGCCGCTTTCCGGTGACGGCAACATTCGCTTTTTTGGAAAGGGCAACGACGGCGCAAACGATACCTCACTTTACATTCCACCCGCTGTAATGCCCCATTCACATTATAGTTTGTATTCAGATACGGCATATTACTACCTCACCTGGAAACCGGATGGTAAAGCTGGGAAAAGAACCGCGTCAGTGGCAGGAGATTCCACTTCCATTAAATTCAGAGAGGTACTGCAATTGTACAACTCGCATTACCTGCCTGGCAGGTTTTATCCAAAAGGCAGCGGCTTCGATAGCGGCTCTGTTATGTCGGTTTATGATACCGGCGAAGGCTGGACGGGGCCGGAGTTAATGGAAAATAAACAGTTCGGGCTCACGATTCCCACAGAGGATGCAGATTTCAACAGATCAGATTCTATTTCATTTGAAATGCTGCTGGCAGGGTGGTCAGCCGGCCGGCATTTGTTTGAGTTTTGGTTAAAGAAGGAAGGCAGCTTGTTACGAAAACTGGCTGACGTTCAATTTGACGACTACGATACCCATTTGATCCGGTTGAAAATCAGCCGCGCAGACCTGGATAATGCAGGAATTTTCCACGCAGCCCTCGTTCCGGCCGGTGCAGGCGGGCACATTTCAGTTTCTTACTATCAATTTACTTACCCACAAAAGCACAATCCTGAGGACAAGGTTGTCTATGAACAACTTACTGAGCTTACTCAGGTACATTTCCGCCAGATAGAAGCTGGAAAGGCCGACTACCTGATTATCACACATCCGTCCATGCGCATTCCGTTACTAGGCGAAGATCCCGTAGCTGCTTATGCAAAATACCGCGCATCGTCCGCTGGCGGCAATTATAAGCCTCTGATTGTTCATACGAGTGAAATTTTCGACCGGTTCAATTATGGGCTACCCGGACCGGCCGGCCTGAAAAACCTGATTAACAAACTGGCGCCGGATTTGAAGTTTGTACTGCTGATCGGCAGGTCGGTAGATCCGCAAAAAGCACGGAAAATCTCAAACCCTCGTGAGGCAGATATGGTGCCCAATGCGGGCTGGCCAGGGTCGGATCTTTTGCTCGCCATTAACAAGAAGTCTCTGGTTCCCGTCGGCCGGATCAATGCAGTGACTTCGCGGCAGGTCTGGGATTATTTACAGAAAGTAAAAGCAATGGAAGCCCAGCCAGCAGCAGCTCCCTGGCGAAAAAAGATATTGCATTTGAGCGGCGGCAGGTCACGGCAGGAGCTCTCTGTTTTCAAAGATTATGTAAAAGGTTTTGAACAGAAAATCAACGGTTCGGCTCTCGGCGCGGCTGTTGAAACCATCTCGAAGGAAACAGACGATCCGGTTGAGAAAATACCGCTTCATAAACAATTGAATAAAGGCGCCGCATTATTGACCGTTTTCGGGCATTCCGGCCCGGACGTAACAGATATCGACATTGGCTTTGCCAGTGACCCCTCGCAGCAGTATCGCAACAAACCTTTCTATCCGGCCGTGATCGTGAATGGTTGTGCGTCCGGCAGCATCTTTTATTCACCCAAAACCCTCAGCAGTGACTGGATATTTGCTCCTGATAATGGCGCAGTTCTTTTCCTGGCGCATACTTATAATGGCGTTTCGACGGCGTTGAGGCGGTATACCGACTTTTTTTACGAAGTATTGGCCGACCCTGCATTCACCAGTCTTCCTTTTGGAATGATCCAGCAGGAGGCGATCAGGCGAAACCTCACAGGCGGGGCGAACATCTATGATACAATTACTACGCAGCAGATGAACCTCCACGGTGATCCTGCAATCCGCATTTTCCCTGCCCGGCTTCCGGATTATACCATCGACTCCACTTCGCTGGTCATTTCAGATGGTACTGGTGGAACTTTCAATGCAAAAAGTGACAGTTTGCTTGTCAGCCTGGCTGTTCTGAATAATGGAAGGTACCGGAATGATCCGTACGGTTTTTCGTTCCGCATCATTCGTGGCTCTACCATTCTTGCGACTTATAAACTGAACAGGCAGGCGGTTACTTTGTCGGATACGCTGCAGTTTTCCATTCCTAACCATTCGCGATTTCAAGAAACCGATTTACTGGACTTTGAAATTGATGAAGACGATGTGTTAGATGAAGAGAATGAGAGAAATAACCGGTATACTGTCAACATTTCCAAACCCGGAAACAGCGCTGCGCGACCCGACCGCAGCCCGCCTGCGCTACTCGTCAGGCTGGACGGAAGGTTTATCGAAAATGCTGATCAGATTGCAAACGGAGCTCTAATCGAACTATCATTAACAGATCCGGGCGCTACGGTTGCCAGGCAAGATACCGCCGGCATTGTTATGTGGCTCAAACCTTTGTGCGACGGCTGCGAGGAACAGCGGCTTTATTTCACAGGTGCTGCCTGGCAGAATGCAGGTCCCGAAAATTTTTATCTCACAAAAAAACTGCCAGACTACCTTGCTCCCGGAACCTACCTTTTGACGGTCAGAGCACGGGATTTGAACGGAAACTTTGCACCGGATTACCAGATTACATTCAATATTTCGGAAAAAGCGTCCATTGGACGCATTGAACTTACACCTAACCCGGCTACAAAAGCGTTTGTATTCAGGGCGACGATCTCCGGATCAAAAGCACCGGAAAAGGCAACATTAATAGTCACAGACCTTTACGGACGAACAATTTCGACGTTGCACCTCCGTCCGCATATTGGACGTAATGAATGGGTTTGGGAACCCGGTAACCTTGTAGCGGGCGTATATATCTACAAAATCGCATTCAATGACCTGGTGCCTGTATTTTCATCAGCGGGCGAAAGCGGGGTGAGCGGCAGATTATTATGGTTTCCTTAAAGATTTCTTTCGGTAAAAACTTCTTATTTTTGTCCATTACATAAATAATCCATTGTCTTGAAAGAATACGGTAGTAACGTACAAAAGCTTGCCGACCACATTGTTAAAATGGAGGATAAGGCAAAACGCAACCTTTACGCGCACATCCTGATTGAACTAATGCGGCAGATCCATCCTAATATGAGGGATAACCAGGATTACACCAACAAGTTGTGGGATGACCTGTACATTATTTCCGGTTTTGAGCTCGACGTTGACAGCCCGTTTCCCCCTCCATCCAAAGAGGCGCTTGGTAAAAAGCCCCTCAAAGTAGGCTACAACCAGCAAAATCTGACTTATCGCCACTACGGCAGAAATATCGAGCTGCTGCTCGAAAAGGCAATTCAAACCGAAAACCAGGAGGACAGGCTTGCTTTTGTTTCCTACATATTCCGGCTGATGCGCTCATTTTTCAATGCCTGGAACAAAGACAATCCCGAGGATAACGTATTGCTGGGACAACTCGAACAACTTAGCAAAGGCGCTTTAACAGAAGAAATCGACTACATTCGCCAGAACGGTCCGGTGGATGCTGCTCCTAAAGACCGCAACAACAATGGCGGCGGACAGGAAAGAAACCGCGGCAATCACGCAGGCGGCGGATTTAAAGCACAAGCCACTCACAATTCGGAACGCCAGGGCGGCAATAGCCAGGGTAATTCAAACAGGAACAGGCCAAACAAATTTGCTGGCCGCAACGGTAACAACAACCGTAACAACCGCAAAAAATCCGGAATGTAAATTCCGGTGCATTGTATTTCTTCAACTGCCCAACCAATCATGGCTTCATTTAAAATAACCGGGGATAGACGTCTCAAGGGTGAAATCGTACCGCAGGGAGCGAAAAACGAAGCGCTCCAAATTATATGCGCTGTACTCCTGACCAAAGAACCTGTAACAATTCATAACATTCCCAACATCCGGGACGTAAACCAGCTGATCAACCTGCTGGGCGACCTTGGTGTTCAACTGACCAGATTGAGTGAAAGCTCCATTCGGTTCGAAGCAAGTAATATCAACCTCGATTATCTTGAATCTGATTCATTTCGCCAGAAAGCGGCTGCTTTAAGAGGCTCAGTAATGCTGCTTGGCCCAATGCTGGCACGTTTCCGCAAAGGCAGGATTCCTCGCCCGGGAGGTGATAAAATCGGCCGTCGGCGACTTGATACGCACTTTCTAGGTTTTGAAAAGCTCGGTGCAGAATTCAGTTATGACGAAGAAGACGGCGGTTTTTACAAAGTCGATGCGGCAAATCTGAAAGGAGCATATATGCTGCTGGACGAAGCCTCTGTTACCGGAACTGCCAACGTATTAATGGCAGCGGTAATGGCCGAAGGAACCACGACCATCTACAATGCCGCCTGCGAGCCTTACCTGCAGCAACTTTGCAAAATGCTCAACAGAATGGGCGCCAAAATTTCAGGTATCGCATCCAATTTACTCGTAGTGGAAGGTGTAAGTGAGCTGAATGGTACAGAGCACACGATGCTGCCCGACATGATCGAGATAGGCAGCTTCATCGGTCTTGCCGCAATGACGCAGTCGGAAATTACGATAAAAAATTGCCAAATTCCTCAGCTTGGCATTATACCGGATGTTTTTCAGCGATTGGGAATTAAAATGGAGTTTCGCGGAGATGATATTTTCATACCTGCGCAGGAACATTACCGCATTGAAAATTACCTGGACGGATCAACATTATCTGTTGCTGACGCTCCCTGGCCTGGCTTCACGCCCGACTTGCTCAGTATTATCCTGGTAACAGCTACACAGGCGCAAGGCACTGTGCTGGTTCACCAGAAGATGTTTGAAAGCCGGTTGTTTTTTGTAGATAAACTGATCGAAATGGGTGCGCAGATTATTTTGTGTGATCCGCACCGCGCTACTGTCATTGGTCACAACCGCGAAACGCAGCTAAGAGGAATCCGCATGACTTCCCCTGATATCCGCGCCGGAGTAGCATTGCTGATCGCTGCAATGTCTGCAAAAGGAGTAAGTATCATCGACAACATCGAACAAATCGACCGCGGCTATCAGAATATCGATACCAGACTAAACGCGATCGGGGCGGAGATTGTGAGGCTTTAATAGGCTATCGGCTGTCGGCGGTCAGCTTTCGGCTATCAGCTTTAAAAACAATTTTGTCACACTGAGCGTACCGGGCCGCCGGGCGGTCGAAGTGCTAGCACTTCGACTCCGCTCAGTGTGACAAACAAAAACTGCCTTCATTAGCTGATTGCCGATAACCGACAGCCGAAAGCAAAATCACTTCTTCCCGTAGCTACACTTCCCATTATCCGCCTTCACGAAATAACTTTTGTAGTTAGTTGCTGTCGGGTCCATGCAGCCTTTCAGGTCTAATATCTCTACTTTCCTGAACTCTACCGGGTGGCTTTCGCTTTGCAGGGAAATGGAGCCGTGATCCAGTAACTTGCCGGCGATGATCAACGAAGGATCATTTCCGCTTACATTGCCACCGCCAAGCTGCGGCTTATTGTACTCCAGTACCATTTCACCATTTGCAAAATGCTGAATAAGCGAGTCGCCCAATACAAGTACTTCTGCTTTTACCCATTGATCCCCATTGTAAGTTTTCGATTTGGAGTTCACACAATGCTGGGTGATTAACTTTCCATCCATTACCACATTCGTCCCCGGCGTGCATAGGTTGCAGGTAGTGCGTACTTTGTCATTTCCTCCCAAAAGCTGTACCTCAATGGAGGCAGGAAAATCCTGGTCTTTGCCCATTGTTGCTGCGGGCTGTCCGTGTACCATGATACCGCTGTTGAGCCACGCCCAACCTTCTCCTTTCGGCGCCTGTTCGCCTACAAAGCGATATTCTACTGAAATGCGATAGTATGAAAAATCTCCTTTGTAGAAGATATGCCCGTATTTCTGTTTAAAATCATCATACTTGTCATACCGTACCACCATTTTTCCATCCTCAACCCTGAACGTGTTATTGTAGTTATCGTTGAGTTCATACCCGCGGATCTTGATATCCCACCCGTCGAGGTTCTTTCCATTAAAAAGCTGCTTCCATTCCTGCTTGTCGGCATTCTTTTGCGCAGATACACTCAGCCAGATCAGGCTGAAAAGCATGGTTAATTGTAATTTCATCTGGTAAATGGTTTTTAAAAGTTTTGGCCGGGTTTTTATGTGATATACTGAGCAACCCGCCGCATTGCCGGATAAATATAGTTTACTTCGGATTTATTCGTGCCTTGCCGAACTCATTACGTTAGAAGATTTCATGAGCCTGACAAAAAAAGAGAAAATCACACTATTCTGGTTCCGCCGCGACTTACGGCTGGAAGATAACGCCGGTCTCTATTATGCATTGAAGTCGCCATACCCTGTTGTCCCACTGTTTATTTTTGACAGGAACATCCTCGACGATCTTGATGGAAAAGACCCCCGCATTACATTCATTTACAACGCCATTGAAAAAATCAGAAAAGAGCTAAAACAACACGGTTCAGATATCCTGGTCTATTACGACTATCCACTGAAAGTATGGAAGCGGCTCAGTGAAGAATTTGAAATCGCCGAAGTATATACCAATACGGACTATGAGCCTTACGCGCTCGAAAGAGATCGCGACGTTTTTAATATTTTAAAAGAAAAAAAGACGGTTTTCAAAACAGTAAAAGACCAGGTGATCTTTGAAAAAAAGGAAATCCTCTCTGGTCAAAATACGCCTTATACTGTATTCACGCCTTATAGCCGCGCATGGAAAGAGAAACTGAATGACTTCTATCTTTCCTCCTACCCCACTAAAAAGTACCTCAAAAATCTGCAAAAGTGGAGCGGTTCTTCCATTCCGACGATGGGGGAAATGGGCTTTGAAGTTTCCGAATATCACTTTCCTGATGATGAAGTAAGTGAAACGCTTTTAGAGGATTATGCAGAGCAGCGGGACTTCCCCGCATTGCAGGCGACCAGCAGGATCGGCATACACCTCCGTTTTGGCACGGTGAGTATCCGCCAGCTGGCGCGAAAAGCAAAAGACCACAGTGCGGTGTTTTTAAGTGAATTGATCTGGCGGGATTTCTATCAGCAGATTTTATCCAATTTCCCCGAAGTCGGGAAAGGAAAAGCATTCAGAAGCGCATACGACCTGATCAGGTGGCGCTATGATAAGGATGATTTTAAAAAATGGTGTGAGGGAAAAACAGGCTACCCTCTCGTAGATGCAGGAATGCGGCAACTCAATGCGATCGGCTTCATGCACAATCGCGTCAGAATGGTTACGGCCAGCTTTTTATCCAAACATTTATTGATCGACTGGCGGCTCGGAGAAGCTTACTTTGCCGAAAAGCTGCTTGACTATGATATGGCGGCAAATAATGGTGGCTGGCAATGGGCAGCGGGATCAGGTACGGATGCCGCTCCTTACTTCCGCATTTTCAACCCCGCAGCACAGGCACAACGCTTTGATCCCAAAGGCGAATATATCAAAAAGTGGGTACCTGAAATCGGAACATCAGAGTATCCCGAGCCTATGGTTGACCATAAAATGGCCCGGGAGCGATGCCTTGAAGCATACAAAAAAGCGCTTGATAAGGCGAGGTAATTACTTACCGCCTGCAATGACCACAATCATATCTTCCGGTTGCAGGTACAAATTCGCCATGGAAATAACGTCCTCACTTGTTACTGCCTGGATCTTATCTATATAATGATTAAAAAAGTCACCTGGCAGTCCGTCCAGCAAAAGGATTTTCTGACGATCCGCTACCTCGAAGGCGGTATTTAGTGAACCGGCAAACTCTCCGGCCATAAAATTCTTGACCGTTGTCAGCTCTTCCGGACTTACCGGTTCTGTCTGCAGGCGATTGATCTCTTTTTTCATTTCGTCAATGGTAAGTTGTGTAAATTCTTTCTTCACATCAGTCCCGATCATGAAATAGCCTGCATTGCGAAGGGTAACCACGTGAGAGGAAATCCCATAGGTAAGCCCTTTTTCTTCCCGTATGTTCTTCATCAGCCTCGACCCGAAATAGCCGCCCAACAGTTCGTTGGTAACAAGCATTTTGAAATAATCTTCGTGGTGCCTGTTGAAAAGAACGCGCCCCATTCGGATAGAGGATTGCACGCTTTCTGCCTTTTCTATTACTTTCTCTTCGCCCTGGTAAGACGTAGAAACCAGGAAAGCAGGTTTAACCTGTCCTCCTTCCACGGGATCTTTTCCGAGGGTTTGGTTAACCAGCGCCACGTCACTTTCACTCACCTGCCCGGCCAGTACAACTGTAAACTTGCCGTTTCTGATAAACCGGTTATAATGGTCGAGAATCGCGTCAAGTGTCAATCGCTCAATGTTGGCTTCTTCCTGGCTTTGTCCGTAGGGATGGTCGGTACCAAACAGCCGCGCCCGGAATTCTGTTGTGGCCAGGTATGCGTTCTTTTCTTTGTTTACTTTGAGATTTTGCAGCGTGATATTTCTCAGCTCCTGCAACTCGTGCGCCGGGAAGCTGGCTTCGTGGATCAGCTGGCTGATCAATGGAAGAACCTCAGGTAAAAAGCGTGAAACGCAGTATACGACCACTCCTATACGGTCAGATGTATGTGTAAGTTCAGTAAATGCACCCAGCCGGTCAAAGGCTTCACTGATCTCGCCTGAGCTTAGTGAAGTGGTACCTTCCGGCAGCATTTTTATCGCAAAATAAGAGGCGCCTATTTCCTTTTCATACCAGTTACCTGCTTCAAAAATACACTCGATCCGTATTACCGGCTGTTCACCAATGTTGATCACATGCAGCGGCACACCATTGTCCAGGGTATGAGTCTGCGCTTCCGGCAAATGAATGGAGTTGATTACTTTAAAATCAGGAGCTATGGTGCGATCGAGTAGCATTACAATGGGGATCAAATAAAAAACGAATGACATTGCAATAACGCCATTCGTTTCGAAAAAATTAAAATATAGTATTCTTAGTTATCCGTGTCGCTCACATCCAGTTTCTCCGCTTTGTTCAGGCCAAGAGAAAGTGTGATACGGAGTGTGTTGGCAAGTGGACTTGTTTGTGAAACAGGGAAAAGGTAGGCGAAATCCACCGAGTACCTGTCCATAAAATGAATCCCGGCACCAGCAGTGAAGAATTTGTTATCTCCTTTCAGCTTGTTTTCGCCGTGGTAACCGCCTCTTAGTGCGAAAATGTTATTGTACCAATATTCAACACCTGCTGAAATAGCTACTTCCTGCATTTCTTCTTTGAAACCGTCTGGTGCGTCAGAGAATGAGCCAAATACGCCTTTGAGCAATGGTCTGGCATTGTAATCCGTTCCATCCGGAGTAGGTACCATTAATTTATAAGCGTCAACGATGAAGTTGAATTTGTTACGTCCGTCGCCAGTGAATGAAAGTCCGGCTCCAAGTCTGAGGTTGGTAGGGATGAAGTTTTCAGTATCCGTACCTGAGCCGTAATTGATTTTACCACCAAGATTGGAAAGTACAGCACCCAGCGACCAGGTAAGTTCGCTGCCAGTATCTTCATTCCTGATCTGCTTTCTGTAATATGCGCTGATATCACCAGCCGCAACACGCGCCGGGCTTAATGAAACCCCTTTGATTACGGCATCGCCGGCAAGGTTAGATGAAATGTATTTCAATGTTAAACCCATTGAAAAGTTTCTTCCAAGCTGGCGGGAGTAAGTACCGTTGATTGCCAGCTCGCGTGAATTGAAGTAACCCAACTGCGTACCTATCGCGTCACGCAGATCAAGCTCGCCATTGTTAAAGTAATTAACCGATAATGCAACTGCCTGATTGTCGCCCAATTTTTTGTAAGCTGACAAATACCCAAGCCACATATCATCTACTAAATTTCTCAACCAGGGAGTATAAGAAGCTGAAATACCGAAATCCTTGGTGTTATATGGAAGCTTTGCCGCATTCCAGTAAGTTGCATTCGCATCCGGGCTTGAAGCGACACCTGCCTCTCCCATCGCTGCGCTTCTTGCGTCAGGAGCAAATGTTAAAAAAGTAAGTGGAGAAGCGGGGATTCTGGCTGAATCTTGTTGAGCAGAAACTGAGCCTAGTGTGAGAATAGATAAAAAAGAAAATGCGCCAAAAAAAATTTTCATATAGAATGGATTTGCGATAGGAAGTGCTTTGTATCAGCTTCTTTTAAAGGGTCAAAAATACAATGAAAGATAGTTATTACTAAAAATTTGCTAAGTTTTATTACATTATTGAGAGCGTATCAACTTCCCTGATTTTTGGTCGAAGGTACTATCTTTTAATGATCGTATCAACAGCTGGTAAACCAATGGAACATGATAGGGAACCCCGCTTCCAAGTTGCTGAGCGCTCAGCGTTTCTTTTATGTTCGCTTCGCTGTTATAATATGACCACTTGAAAGTACCCAGACGCTGCCCGTTTACAAGCAAAATATTTAAAATTAATTCGACATCCTCATTCGCACGATCATGGTTTAATTCAAAAGACAGATCGTTTATAAAAGGATTGGGGAAAACTTTGGCTGCATTGAGCCGGATACCCCCTGGTTTCACTACCTGAAATCCGAACGATGATTCAGAAAAGTTAGTATACGTATCCCACACTTTTAGCCTCACATTATATTCACCGGCTGGCAAATTATCAAACGGATACCGGATTGTACCAGCCCGGTAATTATCCAGATCCGCTGTGAAGTACTCGTTGAGCACGGTTGTCAGCGTGTCATTTAAAGTCAATGTAATATCATGACCAATGCCGGTTGCTGAGAGGCTCACGCCATTATCATCCTTGATATGCGCGATCAGCACGGGAGAAGTGCCAACCCGGTCTCCGCTCCGGAACGCTGGCTCATCCATATAAGCTGAGATTTCCGGCGGCGTATTATCAACAAGCAATGCAGCGCTGCCTCCTACCGTCAAGGTAAGCTGAGCAGACGCGTCGGCTGTACTGTCATTCCGTACAGCGTACACATTCGCCCTACCCGGTCCGACTCTGTAATCAATATCTTTGGGCATCACAAACTGGCAAGTGAATACACCGTCTTTCACGGTGACAGCGCCGTCAAATAACCTGCTTCGAAACTCCGAATAACTTTCCGGGTTGCCCTCATTCCCCAGCGTTTCAAACTGGACCTGTTTATCATAAATAACCACGCGCGCTTTTCCGTTAAACTGCGTGTCACGCTGGTTATTTACCTTGCTAAAAACCTCGCCTGTCAAACTCACCTTCTGCAATGCACGCAGCGTGTCAGGCGCCTGCAACCACCGGATTCCCTTCTGCCCGCTGCCGAGCCGCATTGATGGATCCCCCAATAGCGTAAAATTCCTGTTGAGACTGCCTACAAGTGCCTTATTCTTGGTTTCCCGTATCAAATCCCCCATTAACCTGCCCTCCCCTTTCGTGATCAAGGCTTCATAAAAAGCTTTGCTCAGCGTGAAATTCGTACTTGAAAAAACCGGTCTTGTCGTACTTATTGCGCCTATCGCCGCACCTTTGGGACTAAGTACCATCGTTTCGGCGCCAGATACTGTGCCCGGATCATCGTACCTGCCAAAGTCGCAGGTTGCAGTAAACAGCAGCGGCAGATTGTTCATTCCCCTCGCGCTCAGCATATCCGAGAGCGTCAGCACCTGCTCTTCCGCCCAGCCACCCACTCCTCCGTGACCTGTGTAGTTGATGATCAGCGTTCCATTGTCAATTGCATTCCTGATCTGCCTGTTTACCTCCGGTGCTTTCTGACCTTCGGGAGTAGTAGTTTGTGGATATTGATCAATGAAAATCCGCTTCGAAGAAAAATCGTTTTCGATCAGACTAGCCAGCTGATCAGCGTGTCGCTGGTGAATATTCCCGTCTCCGTCATCCGCAATGAAGCGCACGATATTCTTCCAGCTGCCCTCCGAGCTGAGTGCTTCATAGCGGATCAGCTTGTCAACTACTACCTTGGCCTCGGCTACCGATTTTACCGGTAACCTTCCTACGCCAATTTCCAGCGTGTGGTCGCCAGCAGCCTGCTCGCTCCATTCTCCTTCATTTGGCTCCATAAAACCAAAATAATCGTCGGATGAATAAGTGTAAACCGGATTCAGCGACTCCCGGCTTTCATATACCGGAACCCAGTTAGCATTTTGTGATGGCGTCTGGCTTTTTGTCAGATTTTTATAATCAAAACTGGCGTCGCCGAAAAGAAGCAGGTACCGGAGCTTACCCGGAGATTTTAAATACAAATGCCGAACATAATTCCGGATCGCAGTTACATCGGGCCGACCTCCCGCAAATTCAGGATAGATCTGCCGGGTTGTTACCACGAGTGTTTTTAAATTGTTGCGACTGCTGCGAAATGCTGCAAGCCGCTTTGCTTCACTTTCCCAAGCAGCCGGTGTGATAATCAGCAAATCGGGGGTTTCAGCGGAAGCTATGTCCTGGCTTGCAACCGGTTTCCAGGACACCGGCGCAAAAGCCTGATCTCCCCTGAACCCGATATAGCGCGCAGGTTTCCGTCCGTCTTTTCTGGTAAATGTAAATGGACCGGAAGTATTTTGATTTGAAACAGAGGCCGGTCGTGCAGCGTTACTGACATTCCAAAGGTTCCATTCTGCTGACGGATCGGTAAACTGGTAAGTTGCTATGTCTGTGGATTGCGGCAAGAGGTAGTAAATCTGCTGTTTTTCGTCAAAGCGGAGCTGCCTTTTTACCTGCAATGCAAAATAATTGAGATAACCTTGTGCAGCAGCCTGCCCATTCTTGTTGTGTGTGACTGACAAACGAAAAACGCTGGAAGGATTTGAAGGGGCTGTTAACGCTGTCGTATAATCAGACCGCAGTGCTTTTACATCGTAAGTTCCTGCACCTACCGTCCCGACAGCGGTTTCACCCGCGGTCTCTCCATTCAACTGCCACACAAACCGTGTATTTACCGGCCCCGCAGCAATCGCCGAGCTCCTGAATTTGATTTCGGAAGCCGGCAGTACGCCCGGTAGCTCAGCCTCAACAGTGAGTGGCGCGCTGCTCAGGTATTCCCCCCACCATTCCCTGCCGGATTTCAGCAGGTTACTTGCATCCTGCTCGTGGTACCAGTAATCGTCAAAAAAGTTGATCACCTTCCCCGAAGCTACGACGGGATTCTCATTCCTGATTCGCAGACCCGCTTTCTGACCGAAATTCAGGAAATAATAAGAAGTATCTGAATAGTAGTTAATCTGGTGCCTCAGCTCGGCCTTTGCAGAATCGTATGAAATGACGTGCGGACCTTCTGCATAAAAGTAGATTACATCGGAATTATCAAACCTGCCATCTTCCTCTCCCTGAACCAGAATTGCATTTTCAGTCAGGCCAGCGACCGGCGCCTGGTTGGACTGAGGCAGCATTGCGCCGCCCGTGCCGAAAACACGTATTTGAGCTGGGTCGATTGTAGCTGGTGCCACGCCCATTTGACGCAACAGTGCCGCATCAATCTTGTGAATACCAGTTTGCGTTACTGCGAGCTTGTACCACTCACCGCTCGCCAGCACAGATTGTGCAACCAGCGAGATACCAGGCGAAATGCCCAGGTAAATCAGAACCGTAGAAAGTATTAATTTGAAATAATCAGCACGCTTCCACCAATGCATGGGCAGGTATTGTATATAGACGCTGTGAAGCTTTATCAGTGCAAAGTACCCGTGTTCTCCTCATCGTACCCCGCGTAAACACCCTGTTTTGAAACATGAAACTGGTACCCTCGTGGAGCTGCGCCAACGTTATCCTGCCGGTATCTGCTGCGTGCTCGTCATAGCTCCGGAGTGCATTGAAAAGCAGCTGGTCTCCACCGGTAGATGCAGCGGGGTTTTTAGCATAACGAACCAGGTGCACAAGAATGTCTTTGGGAAAAATATTTTCGTTCAGAACTGGTTGCAGCAACACACCGAATTCGTACTTCCACTCAGGCCCGTGCGGGGCGACCCTTTTCCTTAACTTCGTTTTGTATTTATAATGAACGACGCAATGTGCTACTTCATGCAGGTAAGTAACCAGAAAACTGTATGGATTCAGGTTGGCATTTACAGTTATTTTTGGGATTAATCCGGGCTTGACCGTAAAATCACCAAGCCTTGTGCGACGTGGTCGTGATAGGGAAAATGCAAAGTGATTGGTATGAAAGAGCTCGGCGCAGTAGCCGCTCGCGGCCGGGGGAACATGCAGGCCAAAGGATATGTTTTTCATCCTTAAATAAAAAAAGAAAAGCCCTATTTTCATAGGGCCTTTCCAAGATTTCGACTTGTACGTCTGATTACTTAACTGAGTCAGCAGCAGCTGAATCAGTAGCCATTGTATCAACAGCAGTTGTATCAACAGCAGGAGTTTCAACAGTTACAGCAGTAGTGTCAGCAGACTCGTCAGCTGGCTTGCTAGTACAAGAAGCGAAAGCTACCATCCCGGCAACAAACGCAAATGCAAAGAATTTTTTCATTTCTTGGGTGTAATTAAGGTTCATTACAAAGGTAACAGGATTGAATTGAATATTCCTACATTTTGAGATTGTATTTTTCCAAGAACTTAAAAATTCCTTAGAAAAAACTTAAATCTCTTACCTAAGTCCAATATTTTCCTGGTGAATTATCAAACCTGTTCAGGCTTGGTGTTGTAAGCGTGCACGCAGGCAGCAATTTCGGGAAGTAGTTCTGGGTTTTGTTCAATTCCATTTCCAACTACAATTACATCAGCACCGGAACCTAATGCGATATCCGCTTTCTCGTAAGAGTTAATCCCGCCACCAACAATAATAGGCGTACCTACTGCTCCGCGAACCGCAGCAATGATTTCACCGGGAACTGGAAACTGGGCGCCGCTTCCGGCATCGAGGAAAATGTTCTTGAGACCCAGGTACTCGCCCGCCATTGCGGTACAGGCCACGATACCCGGCTTGTCGCGGGGCAATGGGGTAGTCCCGCTGATATAGGAAACAGTAGTGAGTTTGCCGCTCTCCACCAGCATGTAGCCGGTTGGAAGTACTTCAAGGTTGCTGCGCTTCAAAAGTGGTGCTGCAATCACGTGCTGCCCGATCAGCAATTCTGCATTGCGGCCGGAGATCAGCGAAAGTAAAAGAATGGCGTCGGCAGACGGATCAATGTGCAGGCTGCTACCCGGGAAAAGGATAGCAGGTATATCTGTGTACTCGTGAATTGCTGAGATCAGCTTGTCAATAGCATAGTTGGTGATCAGGCTGCCTCCTACGAAAAAGAAGTCAACACCATGACCAGCCGCATATTCAAGGAATTTCGGAAATGTAGAAAGATTAACTTTATCTGGGTCTAAGAGAACAGCAAACGATTTCCTTTTTTCTTCTTTACGTGTCAAAAGGAGGTCTGCGATTTGATGCTTCGCTGTTTTCATTCAGTTCTTCGTTCGTCTTCAATTAAATGCTTCAGCTTGTGCCGGGCCCAACCCACAGCCAGTGTCCAGGCCAAACTTTGAACTGCCTGCACCACCTGTGACTGTTTTTTTTCCTCTTTAAGCTTTTTATGGCTTATCAGGAGCAGTTCGTTATCTCTTTCCTTTTCCCTGGCTTTTCCGAGTTCTCTTTCCCTGTCTTTTTTGGTTTTAGGCAAAAAAGCATTCATCACAACGAATGTAGTAGCCAGTACGCCGCCGATCACAAGTGCCTGCTTACCGTACGTAGTTGCGTCTGTTTTAAGGTCGCTCCACTGGCTTTCCAGCTTATCACGGTAGATCTCTGCATCAAGCAGAAGATCATGCTTGGCTTTGTCAGTGTCTGACGAAAAAGGTTTGACTTTTACCGAAGAATCTATTGGAGTACTCATTTCATTACTGTTTAATGGTGCCCGGGGATTCAAAAGGAATCCAAAAATAGCAATTCAAGATTATTTATCAGCTAATATGCGGCTAAAAGCTTGGTCACTCTTTGTCCCCCATAAACTTTACGAGAACCGAGCGGATCATATGAACAAACTTTTCTCTCCATACAATCCAGATAATCAGTTTGATAACAAATACCCCAAGCAAAATCAGATATCCCAGGTAATCACTATCCAACCACCTGTTCAGGAAAGTTCCTAATAAAATAACGACCAGTATAAGGATTGTCAATGCAATGCAAAGTATCAGCGCACCGTACACTGCCATTACAGCGGCGCGCTCGATCTTATCCCTGGTTTCAATTTTAAATAAATCGATACGTGTCTCGAAATACTTAAAAAGCGTGTCTTTAATCTCCTCTAGTTGACTTAGCATAATCAGTAGTTTTCAAATCATGTGTATCCATTTACGACCTGATTTGCAGGTCGTTCATACACTAATCCAAAAACATACCAAGAATCGCGGAAACTACTGAAACTACCAACCCGAAGAAAAGAGCCGACAGGAAGTTACTCACGTAAAATCCATCAACCAGAAAGCTGGCGAGATAAATAATGAATACGTTAACGACAAAATAGAACAGTCCCAGCGTAAGAATGGTAATGGGGAGTGCGAGTATTTGCAGTACCGGCTTTAAGAATGTATTGAGGATTCCAAGAACAATTGCCACGATGATGGCCGTAGTAAAACTTTCAACTGCAACCCCGGGAATTAAATTGGCGCCGATGAGCACTGCCAAAGCACTGATTACAAGTCGTAGGAGTAATTTCATTCGGTAAGCAATTATTGGTGACGGCTACGAAGTACGTCAATTACCTCATCTAAGTCAATGTTTTTTTCCTCCAGAAGAACAAGCAGGTGGAAGAGCAAATCGGACACTTCATTTTTAAAAAGATCCACATCATCGTCCTTCGCCTCTATCACAACTTCGACCGCTTCTTCACCTACTTTTTGGGCGATTTTGTTGATCCCGCGCTTAAAAAGGCTGCTGGTGTAGGACTCCTCCGAAGGATTTATTTTTCGCTCTCTGATCACTTTCTTTTGAAGATAGTTGAGAAAAAACGCCTCCCCTATTCGGGCATCCTGACTATTTTTTTCCCCAAAACAGGTATCTGCGCCTGTGTGGCATGTTGGCCCTGCCGGAGTGGCTTTGATCAGCAATGTATCGCCGTCACAATCCGCAATGATCTCGTTGATAAAAAGGAAATTCCCAGACGTTTCACCCTTTGTCCATAAACGCTGTTTGCTGCGACTGAAGAACGTAACCGTACCTTCTGTCTTTGTTTTTTCAAGCGCTTCCTTGTTCATATAACCAAGCATCAGCACCTTGTCTGTATGAACATCCTGGATGATGGCGGGTACCAGCCCGTCGGTTGACTTATCAAAGTCGATGGTAGAAAAGTTATCGTTCATTTCGTCTGGTTTATCTTGTCAATCTAATGGGAAGTTTCCTGTCGCCCAGGTAGGCTTTCAGATCCGGGATGTTTATTTCCCTGAAATGAAAAATGCTTGCCGCAAGCCCGGCGTCGGCTTTACCTGTGGTAAATACATCGTAAAAATGCGCCATTTCTCCTGCTCCGCCTGAGGCGATGACGGGAATGTTGGCATTACCTGAAATCGTTGCTGTCAGTTCAAGAGCAAAACCGTTTTTGGTACCGTCTGTGTCCATGGAAGTCAGCAAAAGCTCGCCTGCTCCCCGGTCTTCCACTTCTTTCGCCCAGGGTATCGTCCTGAGGCCGGTCGGCTTGCGGCCACCGTGCGTGTGGACGATGTGCTCTTTGCCGTTTTCAGTATCTATATAACGTGTGTCGATCGCCACTACAATGCATTGACTTCCAAATTCAAGTGAAAGTTCATTGACAAGGTCCGGATTACGCACCGCAGCTGAGTTAATAGAAACTTTGTCGGCGCCGGCGTGCAGCAATGCAGAAACGTCAGCAATGGAGGATATACCGCCTCCTACCGTAAAAGGTATATTGATCGTTTGCGCAACACGTTTTACGAGCTCAATGAATGTAGAGCGGCCGTCGATCGTGGCGGTAATATCCAGGTACACCAGCTCGTCGGCACCCTGGGCGGCGTACAATGCACCCAGCTCTACGGCATCGCCTGCGTCGCGCAGGTTCACGAAGTTGACTCCCTTGACAGTCCTGCCGTCCTTTACATCCAGGCAGGGGATAATCCTTTTAGTTAGCATATTATCAGGCGGAGAATCGCATTAGCTCGGCAAGACTGATCCTGTTTTCATAGATCGCCTTTCCGATAATAACGCCGTAAATGTTCATTTCAGCTAATTTTTCAACATCTTCAATCCCGCTGATCCCGCCGCTGGCAATGATATGCAGTCCGGGACATTTATCCTGAAGATTTTTATAGAGGTCAAACGAAGGTCCCTGCAGCAAACCATCTTTCGCCACATCGGTACTGATCGTGTACTTCACCCCCTTTTCTACGTACTCTTCCACAAAATCATAAACCCATAGTGCAGTACCTTCTTCCCAGCCGCTCACCGCGATTTTCTCATTCTTGGCATCTGCCCCGAGAATGATCTTTTCGCCTCCGTAAGTTTTCAGCCAGTTTTCGAAGATCTCAGGTTTTTTAACTGCGATACTGCCACCGGTTACCTGCTTTGCGCCACTTTCAAAAACAACCCTCAGATCATCGTCAGACTGTACACCGCCACCAAAGTCTACGTGCAGGCTGGTTTTGGAAGCAATGGCTTCAAGTACCTTCCAATTGACGATTTTCTTGGCTTTTGCCCCGTCAAGATCTACCAGATGCAACCGCTTCAATCCTGCATCTTCAAACTGCAATGCAACTTCGAGCGGGTTTTCGTTGTAGATTTTCTTTTGGCCGTAATCCCCTTGTGTAAGGCGCACGCATTTTCCTTCTATCAGATCAATGGCGGGTATTATTTCAATCATGCTCGGAGTGGTTATGATTAGAGTTTCAGGAAGTTTTCGATGATCTGCTGACCTGCATTGCCGCTGATCTCGCAGTGGAACTGTGCCGCATAGAAATTATCCTTATGCAGCATTGCGCTGAATGGAAATGTGTAATCGCAGGTAGCAACTGTATACTCACAAACCGGCGCTGCATAGCTGTGTACAAAGTACATGAATGCATTCTCCGGAATGGAGTCGGTGAGAGGAGTTTTGTAGTCAGATATATTATTCCAGCCCATGTGCGGCACTTTCATGCCGGCAGTAGCGGGAAACCTTTTTACATCCACATCAAAAATCCCCATGCAGGTCGTGTCGTTTTCTTCCGAGTACCGGCACATCAGCTGCATTCCCACGCAAGTACCGAAAACAGGCTGCTTCAATGTAGGAATAAGTTTGTCCAGGCCGGTTTGCCGGAGGTAGTTCATGGTGGTGCTTGCTTCTCCCACACCCGGAAAAATGACTTTGTCCGCTGTGGTAATTTCGGTCACATCGTCGGTATAGATGTACCCTGCGCCCAGCCTGTCCAGTGCATACATGACCGACTGCACATTACCTGCATTGTACTTAATAATTACGGTTTTCATCCGGTTATACTGTTGGAAAGAATAAAAAAAGCCCGATTAGAAAATCGGGCTTCCGGGGATACTATGTATTCAACCTTATTACAACACTACTTGCAAAAACATATCACCCAAGACGACCGAAAGCCAGATGGCTATGATGAAAATGATGATATGTTTCAGCGATTATCATGACACAAATGTAAGGAAAAATGTAAATAATGTTGCCGCTACGCGTAAAAATTGCATTAAAATTTGCTTAGAGTTTTCTTCGTACCTTGCGTTTGAAAATGGCTTTATACCATCATGGAACTATCTATTTCACGTCTTTTTTTATTACTCCTTACATTGATCACCTCAAATTCCATGGCACAGTCTGACGATCTGGCCGAGAAGCTTTTCAAAGCACACCCAACCTACCGCGAAGCCGCATTGACGCAGCGAAGGTTCAAACAAAAAGATATCCTTCCCCTGATTACAAAGCGACAGGGCAATGGAATGTACACGATCGAAAAGGTCGGTGAGTCGTTTGAAGGACGCACAATCCAGATGATCAAAGTAGGTACCGGCAAGAAAAAGGTACTGCTCTGGACGCAAATGCATGGAGACGAGCCCACTGCCACAATGGCGAGCTTTGACATATTCAATTTCCTGGAAGGAAAGAATGACGGATTTGACAGCTTCCGTAAAGAGCTGCTGGAAAAAACCACGCTGTACTTTGTACCCATGCTCAATCCCGACGGTGCCGAAAGGTACCAGCGCCGCACCGTGCAGGGCATTGATATGAACCGTGACGCCGCCGCCCGGCAAACACCGGAAGCAGCTATATTGAAGGGCCTGGTGGATAAACTGAAACCCGATTACGGTTTCAACCTCCACGACCAAAGCCCGCGTTACTCCGCAGGCAGGAGCCCAAAAGTGGCTACGATTTCATTCCTTGCGACTTCCTATGATTACGAATTGTCGATCAACGATGTGCGCCAGCGCTCTATGCAGCTCATCGTGGGGATGAATAAGATTTTGCAAAAGTACATTCCCAGTCAGGTAGCGCGGTACGCCGACGACCATGAGCCGCGCGGGTTTGGTGATAATGTACAAAAATGGGGAACTACGCTTGTACTGATAGAGTCAGGCGGATATGTAGGCGACCCGGAAAAGCAATTTATACGCAAGCTGAACTTCATGGCAATATTGTCTGCATTGGGTAAGATCGCTGACAACTCCCTTACCAAGGAAAATCGCGAAGATTACTATAAGATCCCCGAAAACGGCCGCTGGGTTTATGACCTCGTAGTCAGGAATGCGACTGTGAGGCAGTCAGGGAAATCCTTTACCGCCGACCTGGGCATTAACCGTAACGAAGTCAGCTACTCGAATGCGACCAGGTTTTTTTATTACAGTAAAATAGAAGATTTCGGCGACCTGCACCCACAATACGGAAGCCAGGAGCTGGACGCAAAAGGATATACCATCGAAAAAGGCAAGGTGTACCCTACTACCTACAAAAACGTGAGCGAAATCAGCAAGCTGAATGCATTGAATCTCCTGAAAGAAGGCTATACCTACGTGCGACTTGCTGCCGACGCCAACACACGTGCACTCGGGCTTTATTTTACCACTACTCCATTGCATATACTCAGGAGCGGTCAGCCTGTACCTTCGGGAACTCCCGGCCTGGGCAATACGGCTACCTTTATCCTCAAAAAAGCAGGTAAAGTAAGGTATGCAGTGATCAATGGGTTTGTGCATGACCTGGAAGATTTCGGAGCGGAGAAGGGACAGGGAATTGTAGAATAAGTCCTTGATTTATAACAAAAAAAGCGTTTCCGAAATAACTGAGTCGTAACATACGGTTAACATTGGGGTAATATTGGCGATCTACTTTTGTGTCATAAATCTGACACAAAAACATGAAAGCTAATTTATCCCTCTTATTCATTCTCCTCTTTACTACTTCACTCGCTTTCGCGCAGACAGGCTCTGTAAAAGGCACAGTAGTAGATTTTAAAACAAAAGAAGCTGTTATCGGTGCCAGCGTGGTACTGAAAGGCTCTACTCCTCCCATTGGTACTGCAACCGACGTCGAAGGTAATTTCGACATTTCCAATATTCCCACAGGAAAGCAGACGGTTATCATCAGCTATGTATCGTACAAGCCCAAAGAAATTGCGATCGAAGTTTACCCGAACCAGGCTGTTCTGATCAATACCACCATTGAAGAAGATGTGGCAAACCTGGAAGAGGTAAAGATTGTTGGCCAGCGTCAATCCTTTACTGATGTTTCAGTAATTACCGAGATCAAGCAGGCTGAGCAGATCGCGGTAGGTATTTCGGCACAGCAGATCCAGAAGTCGCAGGACCGTGACGCTTCGCAGGTTGTGCGCCGCGTGCCGGGTGTTTCTATTCAGGATGATCGGTTCGTGATTATCCGCGGGTTGAATGAGCGCTATAACACGGTAATGCTGAATGACGCGATTACTCCTTCTACCGAGGTTGACGTAAAATCATTCTCATTTGACCTGATCCCAAGTACGGCTATCGACCGGATGATGATCTACAAATCCGGTGCACCTGAACTTCCGGGTGAATTCGCAGGAGGTATTATCAAAATTTACACAAAAACAATCCCCGACGACAACGGATTTACATTCAGCCTCACAGGCGGCTACCGCGGAAATACCACATTCAAGAATGTGCTCGACTACAAAGGCGCTGCATTGGACTGGACAGGTTTTGGCGCCCCGGACAGAGCGCTTCCAAATGGCTTTCCTTCGACAAGAAGGTTGCAAAGCGAAAATACGCCATCGGAAGCATCATTGAACCCATTCCGCAAGCTGCCTGAGTTTTATGATTTGAAATCAAAATCGGTAACACCTGATTTGCGTGCTTCACTGGGTTACAACCATATATTTGAATTGGGTAATATGAAGTTGACAACATTCAATAATGTCAACTATTCATCTACGAACCAGTTTTTACCGACAACCCAGTTCCGTTACCTGAGCTTTAATAAAGAAAAACAGAAATCAGATATTCAGAGCTCTTATCAGGACGAATTGTACCAAAACAATGTCCGCCTTGGAGTGATGTCAAACTGGGCCCTGATCATCAATCCAAATCACAAGATTGAGTTCAGGAACCTCTTCAACCAGCTGTCTAACAAAGAGACTAACTTCCGTCAGGGCTACAATACAGACAATGATGTGGAAGTTCAGAACTACGCATTCCGTTACGAGTCGAAGAGCATTTACTCAGGCCAGCTAGGCGGTACGCACGAGCTGGGCGCACGTACAACCGTGAAATGGCTGGGTGCATTGGGAACAACGTTCCGCAGCGAGCCTGATTACCGCCGCTTTATTTCAACCCGCGCAATTGGCAGCACCGGTCCTTTCCAGGTTGAACTTGTTCCGGGAAGCAACGCCAGCTTAACAAGAGGCGCAAGATTTTATTCTGAATTGACCGAATATACCAGCTCTTTCCGCGCTGATATTGAACACCGTATTGAACGCAATGGCTACGAAGATGACGAGAGCATGCAAATCAAGTTGCGTGCAGGCGCTTATGGCGAGCTAAAAGACAGGGCTTTCAAAGCAAGATGGTTTAACCTGACCAATTCCGGCAATGCTCCTCAGGAATTGCTCAGCCAGGCACCAGCGCAGCTTTTTGATTCACAAAACATTGCAGCAAACCAGCTCTACTACGCAGAAAGAACCAACACGGACGACAAGTATAATGCTCAGAACTCTTTAATGGCGGGATACCTTGGCGCTTACATTCCTTTCAGCAAAAAATTCAATGCGTCTGTTGGTCTGCGTGTTGAGAACAACATTCAGAAACTGCAAAGCAGGCAGCGTGGTGGTGGCGACCGGATCCGCGTTAACAACCCGATCTTCCGTTTCCTGCCTTCTGCAAACTTCGCCTACAACTTCACCGAGAAATCACTGGTGAGACTGGCCTACTCTGTTTCTGTGAACCGTCCCGAGTTCCGCGAGCTGGCTCCGTTTACTTACTATGACTTTAACTTCGATGTGTCCCGCGTTGGTAACCCGAACCTGAAAACACCTTCGATCCAGAATGTGGACCTGCGTTATGAATTCTATCCGAAAGATGGAGAGATGATCTCGGTGGCTGCATTCTACAAACACTTCAAAAACCCGATCGAAACACGTATCCGCTACGCAGGTTCAGGGGTATCGTTCTATGTTGACAATGCAAAATCGGCTTACACGGCTGGTGCGGAGATCGAGCTTCGTAAATCACTCAAAAACCTGACCGTATCTCCATTCATGGATAACCTTAGCGTAGTGCTGAATGCATCGGTAATCCATAGCAATGTACTGACTGGCTTTGCCGGACAGGAAAACGACCGTCAGTTGCAGGGCCAATCGCCTTACCTGATCAATGCAGGACTTTACTACAATGACGTAAACCGTGGCTGGCAGGTGAATGCACTTTATAACGTGGTAGGCCGCAGGATCTTCCTGGTTGGAGATAAGGATTTGCAGCCAACCGTGTACGAGATGCCGAGAAACATCATCGACCTGAACATAGTGAAGGCATTGGGAGAACACCTTGAAATCAAATTGGGAATCCAGGATCTGCTCAATCAGCGCTTCCGCCTTATCCAGGATAGTAACCAGGACCAGAAAATTTCCGATGTGGATGAATCTTACCAAAGCTTCAAAAGAGGCAGCTACTCAACCATTGGCGTGACTTATAAATTTTAATAAAACCGCAAGTCGTAAACCGGCTCTCTTATCAAAAAAGAACTTTAAAACAGAAAACAAACAATTGAATTTATGAAAAACACAGGTAAACTTTTGAGCTTGCTGATGTTGGGGCTTACAATGTTCGGATCCATTTCTTGTACGAACGACGACGATGATGATGACGAGGATATTGTAACTCCGGTAGGTGAAATGAAAACCGTCACTGGCAAAATCACATCCAACACTACCTGGTCGGCTTCCAACCAATATTTACTTTCAGGATTTGTATATGTTGAGTCTGGCGCTACATTGACTATCGAGCCGGGAACGATCATCAAAGGAGACGGAAAGCAGAAAGGCTCACTGATCGTTAAGCCAGGCGGAAAGATTATTGCCGTAGGAACTGCTGATAAGCCTATCATTTTTACATCAAGCATGCCAGCCGGACAGCGTAAAGCTGGTGACTGGGGAGGCTTGATCCTGCTTGGAAAAGCGCCTGTTAACAAACCTGATGCAGTAATTGAAGGTGAAAACCAATCTGTATATGGCGGAACAGAAGCAGCTGACAACTCAGGACAACTTAAATATGTGCGTATCGAGTTTGCTGGTATCGCATTTGAAACGGATAAGGAGATCAACGGCCTTACATTCGGTGGCGTTGGTTCAGGAACTGAGATTGACTACGTACAAGTTTCGTACTCAGGTGATGATTCATTCGAATGGTTTGGTGGATCAGTGAATGCAAAGCACTTGATCGCTTACCGTGGTTTGGACGATGATTTTGATACAGATAATGGTTTCTCAGGAAACGTACAGTACGGTTTCATCTTGCGTGACCCAGCTGTAGCTGACTTAGCTGGTGATTCAAATGGCTTTGAGTCTGATAACGACGGAACAGGTACAGCTGCAACTCCCCAAACTTCTGCGAAATTCGCCAATGTTACTATCGCTATGGCAGAAGGAACAGTTAATGCCAAATTCAACTCGGCAATACGTATCAGAAGAAATTCTGCGATCTCGGTTTACAACACGCTGATTACAGGCGCATGGCCACGTTCTGCTGTCAGAATTGAAGGTGACGCTACTCTCGCAAACTTCGTTGCAGGCAGAATTAAAATGGACGGAAATGCAGCTGCTATCACAGGAACTCCTGCACAAGGCGTAATTGAAGGAATCACGCAAGCACTTTTCATTCCGGCAGGAAGCAAAAACATGGTTGGCGCTGTTGCAGATCTGAAACTGGCGACTGGTTACAACTCAATCACTGCGAAGCCAGGTTTGCTTCCACAAGCTGGCTCTTCATTGCTGACAGGTGGCGCTACGTTGCCGACAGGATTTGAAGCCAACACAGTAGTTGGTGCATTCGGAACAACTGACTGGACTGACAAATGGGCGAACTGGGATCCACAGAACGCAAACTACGAGATCAAAAAATAATAATAGTCTTATATAATTGGTGTCAGAATTTAGAAAGGCCGTGAACACATGTTCGCGGTCTTTTTTCTTTTATACGGGTAAATTTCTCTTCCTGACCACAAAACCCGTATTGCATTCCTCCATCGAAAAGGATAACTTCGTTTCCGTTATTTTGTCTTGACAATTAATTTGTCAGGATTGCTAATCTTAATTCTACTGAATGTCCGAATTCCAAGCTTACCTGCAATTAGGTTTTGAACACATCACAGATGCCAATGGCTACGATCACATTTTGTTTATCATGGCACTTTGTACAATATATACCCTGATTGACTGGAAAAAGGTGATCGTGCTGGTAACTGCTTTTACAATCGGACATTCGATTACACTGGCGCTTTCAACGCTCGGCCTCATTAACATTGATCCGGCCTGGATAGAGCTTCTTATCCCCGTTACCATCGTAATTACCGGCTCTTTGAATTTCTTTTACAAAGTCCCCAAGGGTTCTTTTGGTAAAAAAGAGGAGAACTCGACAACCAGATATGGACTTGCACTTTTCTTCGGCCTTATCCACGGGCTGGGTTTTTCAAACTACCTCCGCGCATTGCTGGGCAAGGAAGCCTCGATTTTCAACCCGTTGCTCGGGTTTAACATCGGACTCGAACTGGGTCAGCTGATCATCGTTTTTGTAATCCTTTCCATTGCTTTTGTGGTGATTGAAATCCTGCGGGCACAGCGCCTCAGCTGGATTCACATACTTTCCGGGATTATTGTAGGAATGGCGTTTTCGCTTATCCTGAACAATGAGCTTTTTGTAAGCCTTACAGGCGGAAGTGCCGAATAACAAGAATTTATTACATCTGACTAACTAATTATGAGAAAACTCCTGCTCCCGTTACTCTTTCTGCTGGTTTCCGTAGCTTCCTATGGTCAGCAGCTGCCGACTTCCGCCACTTACCAGTACAACGACCGTTTTGAACAGCTGGGCCCCATGCTGCCAACGCCAAATTCAACACGCGCGGCTTCCGGTGCACCGGGCCGCGAGTACTGGCAACAACGCGCCGACTACGACATCAAGGCCGAACTGGACGACGAAAAGCGCCGCATTATCGGTTCTGAAACCATTACCTTTTACAACAATTCCCCCGACGACCTGAAATATATCTGGCTGCAACTGGATCAAAACCTTTTCAAAAAAGACGGAATCGCAGCGATGTCACGTACCGGCGCGATCAGTGACAAAGGAATGACCACCAGCCAGCTTGCCAATATCAACAATGGAAGAGGATCCTCACTGGATCCGGAAGTGGAATATGGCTACAACATTACCGCAGTAAAGGACAAAGCAGGCAAGGCACTTCCGTACAAGATCAATGGTACTATGATGCGCATTGACCTTCCGGCAGTGATGAAGCCCGGTACCAACTTCGTTTTTGGGGTTGATTGGAACTATAACATTACCGAGTACTATGGTCGAAGCGGATATGAATTTTTCCCGAAAGACGGAAATGCCAACTACTTCATTGCGCACTGGTTTCCACGCCTTGCTCCTTATGATGATGTAAATGGCTGGAACCACAAACAGTTTCTCGGCCAGGGAGAATTTGCATTGATCTTCGGTAACTATAAAGTTGCCATTACAGTACCCGCCGACCACGTGGTAGCGGCCAGCGGAGAATGCCAGAATTATGCACAGGTACTTACTGCTACCCAGAAACAACGTTTGAAGAAAGCTGAAACTTCCAAAACACCGGTAATCATCGTAACGCAGGCCGAAGCAGAAAAGGCTGAAAAGCGGGAGAATAAAAATCCAGGCAAGAAAACGTGGATTTACAAAGCTGATAATGTGCGCGATTTTGCATTTGCGAGCAGCCGGAAATTTATCTGGGACGCCATGCAGACCGATGTTTACAAAAGCGGCCGCAAGATCTGGTGTATGTCCATTTACCCGAAAGAAGGTAACCCGCTTTGGGAACAATATTCAACCCGCGCAGTGGCGCATACTTTGAAATCTTACGGGGACCGCACTTTTGAATATCCTTATCCGGTTGCGATTTCCTGCCACTCGGTAGCAGGCGGCGGAATGGAATATCCGATGATCAGCTTCAATGGCGGTCGCCCGGAAGAGGATGGAACTTACAGCGAAGCAGTGAAATACGGAATGATCGGTGTGATCATTCACGAAGTGGGCCACAACTTTTTCCCGATGATCGTTAATTCTGATGAACGTCAGTGGGCTTGGATGGACGAAGGTTTGAACACATTCTGCCAGTACCTGGCTGAAAAAGAATGGGATTACAACTTCCCTACCCGTCGCGGCGAGCCTAATCAGATCACGGATTATATGTCTTCTGACAAATCGGTACTAACACCGATTATGGCTTCTGCCGAGAATGTGATCGGGCTGGGACCAAATGCTTACGGGAAGCCCGCAACTGCATTGAATATCCTGCGTGAAACAGTAATGGGCCGCGCGCTTTTTGATCATGCATTTAAAGAGTATGCAAACCGCTGGCGCTTTAAAAGTCCTACCCCGGCTGACTTTTTCCGTACCATGGAAGACGCGTCGGGTGTTGATCTTGACTGGTTCTGGAAAGGCTGGTTTTATGGAACCGAAGCTGTTGACCAGGATCTGGTGAGTGTAGATTGGTTCAGCATTGATACCCAAAATCCGGATATCGAGAAAGAGCTCGCCCGTCAAGAATTTGCGCGCAAGCAGAATACAATGAGCAAAATCCAGGATGCAAAAGCCAAAGGAGAAACCGTGGTAGCACAGGATTCCACGATGGCGGATTTCTATAACCGCTACGATCCGTTCAAGGTAACAGCGGCTGATAAACAAAAATATGAGCAGTACCTGGCTTCGCTTTCGGAAAGTGAGCGTGCATTGATCCAGCAGAACACCAATTTTTATACACTTTCAGTCAAAAACAAAGGCGGACTTCCGATGCCTGTGATCGTGAAAATGGGCTTTGAAGACGGAACTGACTCTGTTGCGGTATTTCCGGCAGAAATCTGGCGCTTCAACGATCAGCAGATCAATAAGGTAATTTCTACCAAAAAGAAGGTGGTTCAATGGACACTCGATCCTTACCAGCAAATCGCGGACATCGACACGGAAAACAATGCATTCCCGCGTGTTTCCAAACCAACCCGCTTCCAGATCTACAAACAGCAAAGCAGAAAAACACCGAACCCCATGCAAATGGAAGGTGTAGGTGCAGGAAAAGTCAGCACTGATCCGAAGAAGTAAGCTTCGATTTTTATCTGTAAAAAAGTCCGCTCCGGCTTCGCGCCAGAGCGGACTTTTTTTTATGTAATTTCAAAGTCAAGGCTATGTAATTTCAAAGTTAGATCTATGTAATTTCAAAGTTTAGTTTATGTAATTTCAAAGTTTAGTTTATGTAATTTCAAAATAGAAGTTATGTAATTTCAAAGTTTGATTATCTTTACAAAAGACATTTCAGGCAGTATGAACTTTGTAATCAGGGACATAGCGAAAGTAGTTTGGGAACAAAGCACTAAGTTCCCTGTCATTGCATTGACCGGGCCGCGGCAGTCTGGAAAGACTACACTTTTGAAGACACTCTTCAAAGGTTATAAATACATTTCGCTGGAAGATCCAAACAACCGCGCCTTCGCGGACATCGACCCGGTTGCGTTTCTGAACCTTTACTCAGATAAGGTAATATTGGATGAAGTACAGCGGGTTCCTTCATTATTTTCTTATATCCAAACAATCGTAGATAACTCTGGTATGATGGGCCAGTTTATACTCTCGGGCTCACAAAACTTCCAGCTTCTTAACAGTATTACCCAGAGTCTGGCGGGGCGGGTTGCGCTGTTCAAATTGCTGCCTTTCGATTTTAGCGAAATGAAATCCGGGAATTTGCTGGCGGATGATGTAGCTGATGTATGCCTGAACGGTTTTTACCCTGCTGTATTTGACCGCTCGATCAAGCCTGGTATTTTTTATTCCAACTATATTCAAACCTATGTGGAAAGGGATGTTACTGAACTTACCAGTATCAGAGATACGCGACAATTCAGGACATTTGTTAGTCTTTGTGCGGGCAGGGTTGGGCAGCTGCTCAATCTGAATTCACTTGCAAATGAATGCGGTATCTCACAGCCGACAGCCAAATCGTGGTTATCGGTACTTGAAAGCAGTTACATTATTTTTCAGCTTCAACCTTACTATCAGAATTTTAATAAACGCGTTGTAAAAACTCCCAAGCTATACTTTTACGATACCGGGCTGCTTTGTCACATTCTCGGGATCAGAAATGCAGAGACTTTTCATACCAGTCCGTTCAAAGGAAATATCTTCGAAAACCTTATTATTGCCGAGTATCAAAAGAAAAATGCACATCAGTATCTTCACAATGATTACTGGTTCTGGCGTGATTCCAACGGGCACGAGATTGACCTTTTGACTCAAAACGGGAATGCGTTTGACATTTTTGAAATAAAATCAACACAAACCGTGCTGACTGAGCATTTCAAAGGAATGAATTTCTTCAATGAAGTAAGTAACGGGCTCGCGGGTACCAAAACGCTTGTTTACGGCGGGGATCAAAATCAGAAAAGGACTGACTATTCCGTACTGGGCTGGCGCAATATTTAACTGAAACCGAACCATGAACATTGTAATACTTGACGGATATACTTTGAACCCGGGCGATCTGGACTGGGCCCCCGTTTCAGAGCTGGGGAATATTGAAATATACGACCGTTCCAGGCCGGAAGAGATCGTGGAGCGGGCGAGCGACGCCGAGGCGATTTTGGTGAATAAGGTAGTACTATCGGCTGCCACGCTATCGCAGCTGCCGAAGTTGCAGTACATTGGTGTTACAGCTACCGGTTACAATAACATCGATATGGAAGCCGCCAAAAAGCAGGGTATCATTGTAACCAATGTAAAAGCTTACAGCTCTGCCTCTGTTGCCCAGCAAACCTTCGCATTGCTCCTTGCACTTGTCAACCGGGTTGAAACACACAGCCAGAGCGTCTTTGCGGGTGAATGGGCTTCTTCGCAGGATTTCAGCTACTCAAAATCGCCGCTCACTGAACTGGCTGGCAAAACAATGGGACTGATCGGTTTAGGAGATATCGGATCGAATGTGGCCGAAATTGCACTGGCTTTCGGCATGAAGGTTATCGCTTACCGCAAGCATCCAAAACCGGTGCAGGGAATTGAAATGGTTTCGCTGGAAGCACTTTTCAAAAACAGTGATGTGGTTAGTCTGCATTGCCCGCTGACGGAGGAGACAAAGGAAATTGTCAACAAAAACAGCCTTGCCTCCATGAAACCGGGCGCGCTGCTTTTGAATACAGGTCGCGGCCCGCTAATCAATGAACATGATCTTGCAGAAGCTTTGACAAACGGTACCATTGCAGGGGCCGGTCTGGATGTACTTTCGGTAGAGCCGCCAAAGAATGATAATCCACTGCTATCAGCACCGAATTGCGTGATCACACCGCACGTGGCCTGGGCGACGTTTGAGGCGCGGCAAAGGTTAATGCAGCTGACTGCCGATAACCTGCAAACTTTTCAAAATGGGTCACCCGTCAACGTTGTCAGCTAGCGCTTCTTTTTACCGCTTTTCTTTGTCTTTTTACCTTTTTTGCGGCCCCAGTTTTTTTGCATTCTGGCGTATGCCTTCTTACTGACCGTCTTTTTCTTTTTAGATCTAGAAGTGCCTTTCTTTTTTCGGGCATTGATATTATTTACCAGCGAGTTTTTCACTCCAAGTTTGTTCTTCTTGGTGCCTGATTTCTTTGTTTTTTTCTTAGCCTTTGCCATTTGCGATGAAGTTTAGGGAACCGAGCATAAATTTTCATGCCGAGAAGATATTCAACGTAAATTGTCTCTCAGATATGAACGCTCGCTTAGCCCGCTTAAATTGACTACAAATCGACGCTATATTCAATGAAATATCCGAACCGACTTTCTTCTGGTGCTAACAATATTGTGATTGCACTTTCAGAAACTGAAGTAGCCAAGCTTTTCGTGGGCGACACGCGCTCGGATATTGGCTCCGAGGCTGATAAAATGAAGTATGCCAACCAGGTTAATGATTTGGTTGTAAAATTCGTAAGGCTGGATTTCCGTGAAGAGTTTGAGGCAGAAATGCTTGTGATGGAGCGGTTGAAACCTATCGACTTCCGCGCTTTTGAAGTTGGTAAAAGGGAATTATGGCTGGATGTGTTTGAAGACGAACTCAACCAGCTTCACAAAAGCGGCTTTGTTCACAGGGATCTCAGACGCCCCTCAGGTATCGGCGGTTTGTATTACGATAATATCCTGTTGACAGATACCGGATTAAGGCTGATCGACGTCGGAATCTCCGCACTGCGGGAGCAGGTAGGCGACAAGATCTTTCAAAAGTTCCTGGAAACTGAACGATCAGAAATGGCTTCATTCAGGGAATTTTTTATAAATCGATGAGATCGGAAAACCCTTGAAGCGAGCCTGGGACAGTTTTTGTACAGTATGGTTTTCAGGTTAATTTTGTTTACTAAAGTTCAGATTAAAGCTTTTCCCCTTGAATAATCGACTTGCTATCCTATTATCAGTGCTGTTCCATCCACTGATCCTCACAACTTACCTATTTGCATTACTTTTCCTGCTTTCGCCAGACCTGGTCGGTGTCAGCGCATTTGAATTTCCGGCATTGGGCAGCCTGTTGACGCTTTTATTCTTAAACACCTTTGTCGCACCGGCGGTAGTTACCTATTATTTTATGAAAATGGGGGTGATTACAAATTTGTATGTTGACGACGTAAATGAGCGGCGATTGCCTTATCTGGCGACGGTTATCATTTATGGGCTCGCCACTTATCTTTTCGGGTGGCAATTGCAGCCGGTTGGAGAAATGGCGCCACAGATATCGGTGATACTTGCCAGCGTGACCCTGTCGCTTGTGGTCGTGACCTGTGTGAGTTATTTCTGGAAAATCAGTGCGCATGCGACGGGCATAGGCGGTGTTATCGCTATGCTCGCGGGACTGATGATCCGTTTTGATGAAGTTGCGTTGCTCAATCCATTGCTTATCGCGATCTTGCTGGCAGGCTTACTCCTGAGCGCCCGTTTGCAACTGAATGCACATAGTCCGGGGCAGGTTTTTGCTGGCTTTCTGTGCGGCGTACTGGTAAGCAGTCTGACTGTCTATTTCTATTTCTGATCCAAGAGCCTAAACGCGCCATTTCATGTACGAAAACATTCTTTTTACCCAAGAAAATGGTATTGCGCGACTAAGCCTTAATCGGCCTGAGGTATACCACGCCCTGAATCCGCAGCTCATGCAGGAAATAACAGCGGCGATTTCGATGGTAGCGACCGACGAGCGGATCCGCGTTTTAATCATTACTGCGGAAGGTGAAAAGGCATTTTGCTCCGGCGCGGATTTGAAAGAAACTATGGCAGTAGGCACCACGGCCGAACAGCTGTTGAAAGACTATTACGAACCGATGATAAATGCGATCCGCACACTTTCCAAGCCGGTGATATGCAGATTGAATGGCGTGGCAGTCGGCGCTGGTTGCTCTCTGGTGCTGGCTTGTGACATGGTGATAGCCAGTGAAGAAGCGTATCTGAGTCTCGCATTTGTGCAAATCGGCTTAATGCCCGATGCAGGCGCTACATTCTTTTTGCCGAGACTGATTGGAATGGCCAAAACCTTTGAACTGGCCTCAACGGGCAGGAAAGTAGGAGCAAATGAAGCAGCTGCAATCGGCTTGATCAATAAGGCGGTACCAGCTGCTGAGCTCGATCAAGAAGTAGACAAACTCGCCCGTTTCTACGCCACCGCCCCTACCCTCGCCATTGGCACGATGAAGAAAGTATTGAATGAATCGTCGCATTCGGACCTGGCGCGCATGCAGGAACTCGAGAGAGTTAACCAGGAGATCTTGTTCCAAAGTGCAGATTGCCGAGAAGGAATTTCAGCTTTTTTACAAAAAAGAAAGCCTGATTTTCAGGGCAAATAGCCTTATTATAGAATTTAATGCAAGATTTTTATTACAAATGTGTATTGTATTTTAAGACGCTTTTCTATCTTTGCAGTCCGAATACGGAAGGGTTGCGTAGCTCAATTGGATAGAGCACCTGACTACGGATCAGGAGGTTTGGGGTTCGAATCCCTACGTGACCACTTAGTTCAATACTAAAAAGCATCAAAGGCCTGTAAATCAATGATTTACAGGCCTTTTTGTTTGTCAAAAAACACCAAAAAATACAGGTTTTCGTAGTGTTTTAGTGAGCATTTGGTGAGCAGGGAAAAGCGGCCTAAAAAGTGCTCACCAGAATCGCTGTAAGTGGCTGTTTTATACCTGTTTACAGCGTGAAAATCTTGATTTTTAGGTGGTTGTAATCGTAGTTTTATCCACCATTAAAACAGATTGCTATGTTGACAAACAGGTTTTCGATGCTTTTTTATCTTAAGAAAAGAAGCAACTACGTATCCGGCCCGCTGCCTATCTACATTCGGGTTTCTATTGGAAGTAAAAGATTTGAGCTGGCTACAAAGCGGGAATGCGAGCCAGAGAAGTGGAATGCGGCTGCGGGCAGGAAGAACGGAACGCGAGAAGACACACGATTGCTCAATGCATACCTTGATACCTTCCAGGCAAAAGTTTATGAGGCGCACCGGCAATTAATGGCCACAGGTAAAGAAATTACCATTGAAGCGTTGAAAGCATCAGTCACGGGTGTTGCTGAAAAGAAGATCATGTTTCTCGAACAGTTTGCTAAGCACAATGCACGGCTTGTGGAGTTGAAAGGCACCGACTATGCGCACGGCACCATTTTGCGATACAATACTTCGTACCAGCATACCAAGGAATATATCAAATGGAAATTTAAGTCAGAGGACATTGAGATTGAAAAACTGAATTACGAATTTATTACTGACTTTGAATTCTGGCTTAAAACCCAAAAGAAGTGCGGGCATAACACTACAATGCGCTATTTAGGCTATTGCAAGAAAATTGTTCTCGGTCTGATCAAAACGGGATCGTTGCCCAGAGATCCATTCTTTGGATACAAGGTGCATAAGAAAGAAACGAACCGCGCGGCACTTACAGAAAAGGAACTCAAAGTGATCGCCAACAAAAAATTCCCATCTGCCAGGCTTTCACAAGTGCGGGATATTTTTCTTTTCAGTTGCTACACCGGGCTATCCTACGTGGATGTGCAGAAACTCCCGTTCCGAAATTACGATCGGTCAGGATGGCGAGCAATGGTTGATCATCAACCGGCAGAAAACAGATTCTCAATCCAGAGTACTACTCTTGCCAGTGCCTTTGCAGATTATCGCTAAATACGAGAATGAACCGCAATGCGAGATTAGTGGCAAGCTACTGCCTGTATCGAGCAATCAGAAAATGAATGCTTATTTAAAAGAGATTGCGGCTGTTTGCGGCATTGACAGGAATATTTCATTCCACATTGCGCGGCATACATTCGCGACTACGGTTACGCTCTCAAATGGCGTTCCTATGGAGAGCGTGTCAAAGATGCTGGGGCATTCGAATATTCGGACGACGCAGATTTACGCTAAAATCGTGGATCGGAAGATTAGCGAGGATATGAGGTCGCTGAGGAAAAAATTGTCCAAATGATTTTTCTTGGAAGCCAGGGCATAAGCAATTCATTCAAAGTAGAAAGTGACGGGGTTCACCCCTTGGCTGCAAAGCCGGGAGGCGGTTTAAGGAGCGAGAACCGCGGTAAATAGCCTCTTGGATTTGAAGTCGTCACTTTTTGCTTTGTAACTTTCGTTGCGCTGCAAGCGTATGTACCTTTTAAACCAATGGAAAAAACACTTCAGTTTTCCTTTCGGCGGGCAATCTGAACTACTTCATTCCAATTATTGGAGGTTTCTGCTGATGAAGAGAAAAAGATCTGCTGTTACTTATTTCGTCAAAATCTTTCAAATTAAGCTATGAGCCGTGAGGCGAATAGCAGGGGTCCAGGGGGTTTCCCATGGCCAGCCGCCGGGGAGTCGCTTTTTGCGACGTACCGGCGATAGCTGGCTGTGGAAAAACCACCGGAGTTCTCGAGAATGTTTGAGTTTGTTTGTCTTTGTTTGAAAATGTTCGAGATTCTCTAAAAGATAATTTCATGCGATACATAGGAAAGCATACCGCTCTTCGTTGCGTTTATCATGCCTATTTCTTGTATACACTTAAAACCTATGTCATAGAAGTCTTTCGTGATTTATTCTTCCGATTCTTTCAACATCAATGTAAGATACCCTGGCTATCCTAGCTGAGTAATTTTACTAAAAAGCGTCTCATAAACATCATTAATCCAATGAATAACAATTGGTTTCGATTATGGGTCATTTCTTGCATTATATTTAGGTTATCTTTAGCCTTTCTTATGATATGGCTTCTTATTACCTAAGTAGTGATCTTGAACTGGCTGCATCAGTAGCAAATGACGATGATCAGGCATTTGCCGAAATCTATCGTCGCTATAAGGGTGTGCTCTTTTTGCATGCTTACAAGATGCTGGGGGATCAGGAAGAGGCCAAGGACATTTTGCAGGAGCTTTTCACTACGCTCTGGCTCAACAGAAAAGAGATCAAACCGCATACTTCCTTTTCATCTTATTTATACAAGGCGCTCCGGAATCGTATCTTTGATGTCATTTCCCACAAGAAAGTGGAGCAGAGATACATCAGTTCCCTTGCTGCGTTCATTGATCAAGGTGAATGTGTTACAGATCAGCAGCTAAGAGAAAAGGAACTCACGGCACTCATCGAGCAGGAAGTTTCCTTACTACCTCCCAAAATGCGTGAAGTGTTCGAGATGAGCAGAAACACAGACCTTTCCTACAAGGAAATCGCTCAGGAGCTGCATATATCAGACAAGACTGTCAAAAAACAGGTTAGTAATGCGCTCCATATTCTCAGGCAGAAGCTGGATCTTGCTTTCATTCTAATGTTTATTTCGAGAGACCTTTAAAAAAAATTTTTTTTTTTACGCTAGTCTACTACTTCTGCCAGCGTAGCCCGTCTTATATACATAACCAGAAAACATGTATAATGGACGAACCTCTGGCAAAGGAGCTATTTCAAAAATATAAGGACGGAACATTGACCGAGCAGGAAATGGCGCTGCTGGAAAGCTGGTATATCGCTCACGCAAAATCCTCAACGTTAACCATTAGTACCCAGGAAATGGAAAAGCACCTGGATGAGGTTTGGGAAGCTCTTCCGGTAAATAAGCAGGTAACGGCATCTAACATTAGCCGGGTAAAACCTTTACGCAAATGGTTTGCAGTCGCCGCTTCCATTGCTATCATTGGTACAATCGGCCTGAATTTTTTTCTTAGACAAAAAAATGAGCCGAAGATCAAAACTGTTGCCATCGTTCAGGATGCGGTGCCGGGAGATAACAGGGCGAAGCTTACATTGTCAAACGGGCAAAGTATTATGTTGCATGAAGCAGGCAACGGTAAACTAGCGCAACAGGGACAAACTGCTGTTATTAAAACAAAGCAGGGAGAAATTGTGTATGAATTTGATATGCAGGAAGTGCAAAGCCGTGCACAAAAGTTGACCTACAATACCATTTCCACGCCAAAGGCGGGGCAATATCAGGTAAAGCTGCCCGACGGGACGCGGGTATGGCTTAATGCGGCTTCATCTATACATTTTCCTACTGTTTTTCCGAAAACGGAACGGGTGGTTGAAATTGCCGGCGAAGCCTATTTTGAAGTGGCCAAAGTGACAAAAAATTCAAAGCGCGTTCCATTTAAAGTTAAAGCCGCCAACCAAGTTGTGGAGGTGCTCGGCACGCGCTTTAATGTGAACAGTTATGCCGATGAAGCCATCATTCAAACAACCTTAATGGAAGGCAGTATCAAACTGGAAATAGCAGGGAAAGAAACTCAAGGAGTATTGTTGAGGCCAGGAGAACAGGCTTTATTAGCCAGAGATCTGAGAAAAAATAGTCAAATAGCTGCTGGGTTGTTTAAAGTCAAGCAGGTGGATACCCAAACCGTAATTGCCTGGAAGGAAGGGTATTTTCGCTTCAACAATGTCGGCTTGCCGGAGTTGATGAGACAACTTTCTCGCTGGTATGACATGGAGGTAGTTTATGAAGGGCCCATAAAAGAATACGAGTTTGTTGGGCAGATCCAGCGGAATACCAATTTATCAAAGGTGCTGCAGATACTCGAAATGGGCGATGTGCACTTCCGGATTGAAAATAAGAAAATAGTAGTGACTAATTAACCCTCTGACTTACACCTAAACCTGTCGATTATGGATAAATAAAAATTCGAAACTGATACTGAAATTCCTGAACAAAAAAACCGTCTCAGATCTGACCTGAAACGGCTGATGTCCGGAATGTCCCTAGCCGCAAAGCGGACCAGGAGAGAACTGCCCTTTTTTGATGGAAAAAACAATCTTACAATCCAAACCCAAACAAAAATATGCAAATTATTTTACACAGGAAAGTGACGTGTATTAACATCCGTTACTTCATTAAATCGATTTTGATAATGAAACTGATAGCGCTTTTCATAGCAATCGCTTGTGTTCATGTATCAGCCGACGGCGTTTCACAGAAAATTGTACTTTCTGTCAAAGACGCAACGCTTTCAAACGTGTTTAACCGGATTGAACAACAAAGCGGTTATAAGTTTTTTTATGACAATAAAGTCGTAAAAAGAGCTAAGAACGTGACTGCCTCCCTTCAAAGCATCTCAGTCAAGGAAATCATGGATGAGGTATTGAAAGATCAGCCGCTTATTTATACCGTCGTGGATAAAACCATTGTAGTAAAGAAAAAAGAGGAGAAGCTGCCTGCGCCACAGTCCAGATTATCTCCGGATCTCTTCGCGCCCGCGGAAAGTACCTATGCCGACGTGCAGCAGGATATCGAAAAAAGAATACAGGGAATGCTCATCGATAAGCTGAACCGTGCTCAACAAAAGGATATTGCCGTGCGGGGCATCATTACGAATGTAGCTGGCGAAGGCCTTCCGGGAGTTAGTATCCTGCTGAAAGGCGCACAACTTGGGACAGCCTCGGATGAGAATGGGAAATTTCAGCTGGATGTGCCGGATCAGAATGCAAGATTGGTTTTTAGCTACGTGGGATACGTGTCCCAGGAAATTGCTGTGGGTGCAAGGACTGTTTTTGAGGTCAGGCTGGCAGAAGACGACAAAGCCCTCGAGGAAGTAGTAGTGGTAGGGTACGGTACGCAAAAGAAAACCTCAGTTACAGGAGCCATTGCCACGATGAAATCCGACGACGTAAAAAACAACCCGGTACCCAACCTGTCCAGCTCGCTGGCGGGAAGATTAAGTGGGGTGTATGTAAGCCAGGCATCTGGTGCACCGGGGTATGCGCCGCCGATCAGGATACGGTCTGTTAACACCTGGAAAACTACCGGTAACGACCCGTTATATGTGATCGATGGTGTGATCATGGATAAAAGAATGTTTGACGCCCTGGATTATTCCGAAGTTGAAAATATTACTGTGCTGAAAGATGCGGCGTCCGGCGCGATATACGGTGCAAGGGCTGCCAATGGAGTGGTGCTTGTAACTACTAAAAGAGGGACATCCGGTAAGTTTCAGCTCAATTACAATTATTCGTACAGTTTTGACAATCCATCCAAAATACCTAGTTATGTAGATGCCCGCGACATGGTCAGGCTCAACAATTATGCACGTACAAGCAGAGGCATTGCACCGGCCTATGACGCTGAAGAAGTTGCTTTTTTTGAAAATAATGATCCGGGACGGGGCTGGTATAAACAGGCTTATATAGATCCTGTATTACAAAGGCATTCGCTTTCGGCGAGTGGGGGAAGTGACAAGGTGAAGTACTTTGTAGCTGGCTCTTACTTTGACCAATCGGCGTTCATCAAAAATGCAGATTTTAAGAAGTACAATTTCCGCTCTAATATCGACGTAAATCTTACCAAGAACCTGACGGGGACCTTTAATGTGGCCTACAATGAGGGTAAAAAAACGCGGTTTGCCATGCAGGAAGACCTTGATGGTTTTGATACAAATCCGACTTTTGGCAGTTTGTGGGGAAGGCTGCTCTACTACTTACCCAACACGGGACCAAAAACATCGGACGGCAAGTTCATCAATCCTGGCTGGATAGGCAATCCACTTGCCTTTGTGGAAGAAGGCGGCTCAGTCACCCGTATAGAACGTAACATTGCAATGGTTTTAGGGTTAACCTACAATGTTCCGTTTGTACAAGGGTTGTCTGTGTCGGGTAAATTCAGCCCGAATTATGAGGCCAGGACTATGAAGCTTCATGAGCTGAAAACAACTTTGTATGATGTAGTGAAAAAGGGAACCAATGGTGCCATTTTCACGGACGAGATTATCGGCAGCATAAAATCCTCTTATCCCAATAAAGAGCGGCTGGTGAAAACCCAGGAAGCAACCAACAATTATCAGTTGAACTTCAGCGCCAATTTTACCAAACAGTTTGGTAAACATAACATAGACGCAATCGCCGTTTATGAGCAGAGCGAAGGCAAATACGATTATTTCTACGGTGTAAGAGAAAACTTCCCGCTCGTACAAAAGGACCAGTTCTGGGCAACATCCTCGGCCAGGGCTGACTCCTATGTAGACGGTACAGAATCGGAAACCGGCCGCGCATCCTATATTGGCCGGATCATATACAGTTATGACGACAAATATTTCCTTAATGCAACTGCTCGTCGTGATGGATCCATGCTCTTTGGGCCTGAATATCGTTGGGGTTTATTTCCTTCAATATCGGCTGGGTGGGTATTATCTAAAGAGAATTTTTTCAAAGTACGGCACATTGAATTTCTGAAACTGCGCGGATCATGGGGTTTAGCCGGTAATGATGCTGTCGGTGGATGGAAATGGAGCGAATCGTATGGGGTAAATGGCGACTATCTGTTTGGAACTACGCCCCAGCCGCGAGTAGGTTACAATGGAATTGTGAACGAAAAACTTACCTGGGAGAAAACCAGCGAGCTTAACCTGGGCTTTGATGCACAGATATTTGATCGTTTTTCACTATCCGGGGAATATTTCAAAAGACACAATTACGATATCCTCGATACCCGGATCGCCTCTCTGCCTAACTCTTTCGGAGGAAGTATGCCGCCAGAAAACTACGGGATTGTCGATGGCCACGGCTACGAAATAGAGCTCGGCTACAATGGTAATGCCGGTGATGTAACGTATGGCGTTAAAGGCAGCTTCTCGTATTCTAACAACAAGGTGAAGGTGCGCGATGTTGCTCAGAACGCACAGGACGTAGATAACCCGAACGGGCGCCCAACGGACTATATCAGAATGCTCGTATCCTCTGGCATCATCCGTACAAGCGAACAATTGGACGCATTGCCATCAGGCTATACTATTTATGGAAAGCCGGCTGTTTTGGGTATCATCAATTTTGAGGATGTAAGCGGTGCACAGGGAGTTCCTGATGGTAAGATCGATGATTATGACAGGCAGGTTCTGAAAGGTAAGCATTCTCTTAACCCTTATACATTTGGATTAAACCTTAAAGCCAGTTGGAAAGGCATTGGACTGGACGTGTTCGTGCAGGGGGTAACGGGCGGCTCGAAGCTCTATGACGATGGATATAGCAGAAGATTTTTCGACGGCGCGAGACCGCCATCATTCTGGCTTGACTCATGGTCGCCTGAAAATGTGGATGCGGCCTATCCTCAGCCGGTCACCTGGGACGCATCGAATGACCATTTACCATCCACTTTCTGGTTAAAGAATGGCAGTTTCCTGCGCTTTCAGAACATTAACCTGAATTATTCCATACCCAAAACTTTGACTAAAAAGATCGGGATGTCAGCAGTTAGTTTCTACTTGTCCGGGGCCAACCTGCTTACGCTTTCAAAATATGATTTTCATGACCCAAGCGTCGCCAATATGAATGCATATCCGACGATGAAAACCTACACGATGGGCGTAAACCTTTCATTTTAATCAGTTTGCAACTTTCTTATAGAAATACAGATATGAAAAAAGCATATATATTTTTGTCGAGCTTGTTTTCCTTGATGATGCTGGCCGGCTGCGATCCTTTGGACAAGACCAACCTTGCAGCACTCAGCAGCGAGGATGTTCTAACAAATCCCAAGGTGGCTGAGGCTTATGTGAATGACATGTATGCCAACTTTATGCCGTCCTCTTTTTCAGTTGGGCGACTTACGGATGAAACTATGGTGATTAACGGAGAGTACGCAGCAGGACTCAGTGATTATCTGAAAGGAACCCTGACGGCCGACACTTACAATGATTTTCCTTACGAAAACATCAGGAAAATTAATATTTTTCTTGCTCAGGTGGATAATGCAACCTTTGATGAAAACATCAAAAAATCGTTGAAAGGCGAGGCGCTTTTCTGGCGTGCATTTGCTTATTTCAGAATGGTCAAAGCTTATGGCGGGGTTGAGCTGATTTTAAAGCCCGAAGCGCCGGCTAACAAGGAGGCTATTTTTGTTCCAAGAAGTAAAACCTCCGAGTGTATTGCACAGATTGTAAAAGACCTGGACGAAGCAATCCCGCTGGTAGAATCACTCAGCACGATCGGACGGATTGATAAGGGCGCGGCTATGTCTTTCAAGGGACGCGTTTTACTGTACTGGGCAAGCCCGCAGTTTAACCGTACCAATGACCTTGCACGCTGGACAGCTGCTTATAATGCAAGCAAAGATGCGCTCGCATTTCTGGATGCAAATGGAAAGGGACTTTACGCAAATTATAAAGACCTGTGGACGGACGAGATGAACAAAGAAGTAATCATGGTCAAAAGATTCCAGTATCCCGGGTTTTCAAACGGTTATTCCCAGGCAGGTATGCGCCCATTGCTTTACTCACGAGGTGCAGTAGGTGATAATGTTCCTTCTCTCGAACTGGTAAATGCATATCCAATGAAAGACGGATCGAAATACAATCCGGCTACGATGGATTACAGAACGCTATATAAAGACAGAGACAAGCGCTTTTATGCCTCTATCGCCTACAATGGAGCCGATCCCTACTTGGCAGAAATGTTTGGAAAGGAAAATATGTGGACTTATTACTATGATGCCGATGGTAATGCTGCTACCGGGATTAATGGGAAAGAAGCCAGGGCGGATAACAGCGAAAACCTTTTTTCGCATTCAAGTTTTTATCCTGCTAAAATGCTGGACAGGAACATTACTAGGACAACTGTCGAAGATGGTCAGGTAGACTGGATTGAAATCCGGTATGCAGAAGTACTTATGAACATGGCAGAAGCCGCTAACGAGATTGGAAAAAGTACCGAAGCACTGGCTGCCATGTATAAAATCCGCAGTCGGGCTGGCATTGATCCAGGAGCAAAGGCGAACTATGGCATCACCGCAGGAACACTTCCCGAGATCAGAAAGGCAATTATGGACGAGCGATTGGTCGAATTTGCTTTTGAAGGACAGCGCTTCTGGGACCTGCGCAGATGGAGGGTGTACACTTCGACATTCAACAGCTTCAAGGATAAATTTTTCCATGGACTAAGAGTGGAGTGGAATGGTACCGCAGCCGACCGGCCAAAAGGTCTTGTTGACATCAATACCATCGCTAATAAATTTACAATAACAGAAGTCCGGGATTACCAGCCGATTGTCATGCTGGATGAAGAAAAGTATTCTTTTTTTGGTATTCCAAAATCAACACTGGATCGCAGCAACAAAATCGAGCAAAATAAAAGTTGGGGAGGCACATTTGACCCATTGCAATAGAAACTATCCTAAACCCTTAATGAAATACATTCTTTTAAGTGTGCTGCTGTTTTTGTCAGCGGCCGTAACCGGGCAAGGTACCGGCGAGCAATATATCTCTGTCGAAACTGCCAAGAAGGAGTACGAAAAGCTGGCAAATCAGTCGCATTATATTTTTGCTGAAACCAGGGAAAACCCGATCCGGTGGAATGATTCGCTGAAAATATCGTGGTTAAAAAACGATTTTATCACAAAGAGTTTTGAATTGACTGCCCGACCCGGTGAATACTTTGTGTATCAGATCGGCGTGTGGGCTGGCAGTGGTAAGATTCAGAACCTGGAAATCAAGTTTTCGGATTTGAAAAGCACTAGCGGGAAAGTAATTCATTCCAGAAAGATAAGTTGCTTCAATGCAGGCGGAATTGATTATTTAGGAAAGTCTTTTTCTAAAATAACTAATATCCAGGCGGAGAAAGTACAGGCATTGTGGGTTGGTGCAGATCTCTCCGGTGTTGTTAGAGGAATTTATAATGGTACCGTAACAGTGCTGGTCAAGGGTGAAAAACAATCTATAAAAATACAGCTCACCGTTGACGGCAATGCTGTTGAAAACCACGGCTACAACGAGGGAAAAGGTTTATCGCGCATGAACTGGTTGAACAGTACAGTCGGCATCAATGAGGAAATCGCGAAAGGTTACCAGCCTGTGACCCGCAAAGACAAAACCCTGCATATCCTGGGAAGATCTTTTGTGATCGGAAATGACGGTATGCCAGCAGAAATCAACAGTTTTTTTACGAGTTCCAATCAAAGCATATCTGAAAAAGGCGAGCCGATCACTGGTGGCGCATTTCGTTTTGTAGTGGAAAAAGCAAATGGCGAGATTATAAGGCTAACGCCAGGAGCTGTGAAGTTTATCGAGGAAAAGGAAGGCCATATCAATTGGCAGGTAAAGAACACATCGGCGGAATGCGAGCTGATGTGTTCCGGCAGCCTGAACTACGATGGATTTGTAGATTATAAAGTCTCTTTGAAGGCATTGAAGCAATTAAAAATCAAAGACATCCGTCTTGAAGTGCCGCTAGCCAAGGAAAAATCAACCTACATGATGGGTCTCAACCGGGAAGGTGGCTTGCGGCCTGATTCCTGGAAATGGCAATGGGATACCACTAAAAATCAGGATGCACTCTGGCTGGGTGCGGTAAATGGCGGGCTGCGCCTGAAATGGAAAGCGGAGAACTATAAGCTGCCGCTAGTTAATATTTATTACAAGTTCGAGCCACTGCGTCTTCCTCCCTCCTGGGGAAATGAAAATAAAGGAGGCGTAAATGTGGAGCAGAAAGGCAATTCCGTCGAGGTGATGGCCTACTCCGGCAGCCGGGACATGGCCGCGGGCAGCGTGCTGAATTATGACTTTGAGCTTTTGATCACGCCCTTCAAAACCATCAGCAATGAAAAAAAATACGGCGACCGATACTTCCACGGTGGAGGCACTAATGCGATCAGTAAAATTGACAAAGCCGAAAAGGCCGGGGCCAACATCATCAACATCCACCATGCCGAAGACATTTATCCGTTCATCAATTATCCCTATCTCGATGAAAATACGACCGAACTGAAAACGCTGGTGGATAAGGCCCACAGCCAGGAAAAGCGATTGAAGTTGTATTACACAACCCGCGAGCTCACCAAAAATATTCCCGAATTTCAGGCATTTTACAGTCTGGACGGGGAAGTGCTTTTTCCCGGACCAGGCAATGCGAGCCGGACGGAAGCATTGCACCCCAAAGGCCCCAATGAATGGCTGGTTAAGAATCTAAGGGAAAAATACGTTCCGGCCTGGTATAACCCTGTCAGCGAGGGCAAGTTCAAAGGCTCGTTCGATCTGTCGGTGATCACCACGCCTAACAGCAGGCTCAACAATTTTTACATCGCGGGGCTCGACTGGATGGTTCAGAATTTAAAGATTGACGGCATCTATATCGACGACGCCGCGCTCGACCGCTTTACCTTGCAGCGGGCCCGAAAAGTCATTGACCAGAACCGCCCGGAAGGCCGGATCGACCTGCATAGCTGGAACCATTTCAACAGTTGGGCCGGATTTGCCAGTTGCCTGAACCTCTATATGGAACTACTTCCGTATCTAGATCTGGTGTGGATTGGAGAGGCACGAGACTATAACCGGCCGCCGGACCATTGGCTCGTGGAAGTATCAGGCATTCCTTTCGGCTTGCCGGGACAAATGCTGGAAGGCGGCGGTAATCCATGGCGGGGAATGGTTTATGGCATTACCAACCGGTCGGGCTGGACCGGCAATACGCCCGACGAGCTATGGAAATTTTGGGATGAACACAATTTTAAAGATAAAGAACTGCTCGGCTGCTGGGACAAAAACTGCCCGGTTACGACCAATAACGAGCACATCATGGCTTCGGTTTTCAAAGGAGAAAACGAGAGCATTATTGCTATTGCCAATTGGGATAAAGAAGCGCAAAGTACATCGGTTTTGATCGACTGGAATGCGCTGGGTTACGATGCATCCAAATGCACGATCTCGATGCCATTTATCAAGAACTTCCAGGAAGAGCAGCCTCTCCAATCGCTGAGTTCCGTACATGTTCCCGGAGGTAAAGGGTTCATGATTGTCCTAAAAGAAAATAAATAACAGACTTATCAAGAATCGGTAAATGAGAAATAATATGCGTGCCATTATAACATTTGTGATTGCCATGTGTCATTTGGCAGGCACCCATGCACAGACCATTAATATTGACAACCTGCCTATTTACAATAAGCAAACATTGCGCAGCAAAACCGACTGGCTTATCACCGGCAATGCCCAGAAATCGGTTATGTACAAGACTCGGGAAGGGCACATGGTTTTGAGTAACGGGCTGGTGTCGCGAACATTCACGATTAACCCGAATGGTGCCACCATTGGACTGGACAACTTGATTACTAACGAAGCGCTGGTAAGAGCAGTGTCGCCGGAAGCTGTGATTTGGGTTAACGGACATGAGATTAATGTGGGCGGGCTTACCGGCCAGCCCATTGGAAACTATCTGCTGCCCGAATGGATCCCCGGCATGAAAGCCGACCCGTATAGCCTGAAATTAATGTCTTATACTTCGTCGCCGATCAAAGAACGTTTCGAATGGAACCGCCGTAATGAATGGTCGTCGCAGCAATTGCCCTGGCCGCCGAAAGGGATAGAAGTAGCATTCACTTACAAGGCCGACGAGGACGTGATCAGGAATTTTAAGAATCTGAAAGCACAGGATTCGAAAAGGGAAGTTTTGCTGAAAGACGATTTCATAAAGTTATCACCGGATTGGAATATTGCTTCGTCCCATACTTTGGCCAATGCTTTTAATAATGAAGGTAAGGCGGGAGAAATCCTCGCACCGGCCAACGCGGTGGTTTTCGGAGAACGCGCACTGCCGCAGCAAACCAAAGTGATCATTTGCAAGCTCAATTCGGGAACGGACCAAAGCAGCGGATACGGTCCGGGCGTTGCATTGCAGTTTGAGGGTGACAAATCTTCTAAATTTCATCTGTCACCGGGTAACAAGCGTTTCCGCGTGTATCACGATGGTAAAAGCCAGGATTTTGAAGGTTTTGATACCGGCAAATCCTATTTTCTAAAAGTACTGCTGGCAGAAAAAAAGATGATCTGCTCGGTTTCTGAGGATGGAAAAACTTACCGGGTACTTACAGAGTTGCCGACCAGCACCTTTCCGACGCATATTCGGCTGGGGAAAACTGATCCGCGTGGGGGTAAAGTGAAAGGTAATGGTGCAGACGGGGCGGTGGGAAGAGGCAAAATAGAGCAATTACTTTTGTTAGGTGGAAATCAAGGATCGGATGCCGATTTTGACTTTCTCGAAAGCCTGAAAGTGACGGTACACTACGAGTTATATGACGGACTGCCCATGATCAGCAAATGGGTGAGCGTGGCAAATGAAGGAAAATCAGAATTTATCGTCAACAATATTAAAAGCGAGCACCTGGCTGTGACTGAGGCAGAAAGTGCCGTGGAACACAAACAGCGCTGGGAATTGCCGCCCATATTTGCAGAAAGCGACTTTGCATTTGGCTCTATGTCGCCCAATGCCGCACAAAATGCCTGTGTGGAATGGAAGGTAGACTCGACTTATACGACGCAGGTCAACTATCTTTTGCAAACCCCCTCGCTGCTGGTATGTATGCCCAAAACCGGCATGGGACAGGAAGTTACCGCCGGAGCCTCATTTGAAAGCATGCGGCTCTGGGAACTGATCTATGATAGCTACGACCGGGAACGCAGAGGCCTAAGTGAAAGGAAAATGTACCGAACGATATCGCCCTGGGTGACCGAAAATCCGGTGATCATGCATGTAAGCAGTGCCAAAGATCAACCGGTGAAAACGGCGATCGATCAATGTGCTGAGGTAGGTTTCGAGATGGTGATCATGACATTCGGCAGCGGGTTTGATATCGAGAATACGTCGCCCGAAAACTTGCAGCGAATGAAGGCATTGAAGGACTATGCCAAATCGAAGGGTGTTGCGCTGGGCGGCTATTCGCTGCTGGCAAGCCGGGCCATTAACAAAGAAAATGATGTGGTAATGCCTGCTGGAAAAACGCCTGCATTCGGGAATTCTCCTTGTCTGGAAAGTGAGTGGGGAAAAGATTATTTTAACAAACTCTACAACTTTTACGAAACAACGGGCCAGGATCTGCTCGAACACGACGGCTCCTATCCCGGTGATGTGTGCGCCTCCACCACACATCCTGGCCACCGCGGGCTGGAAGATTCGCGCTGGAAGCAGTTCGGGGAAATTCAAAAGTTTTACCGCTGGTGTAGAAGCAGAGGCATTTACCTGAATGTACCGGACTGGTATTATTTGAACGGCAGTACCAAAGGCGCCATGGGCTACCGTGAAACCAACTGGTCATTGCCGCGTGAACTGCAGGAAATCATTGAACGCCAAAATATTTACGATGGCACCTGGGAAAAAACGCCGTCGATGGGCTGGATGTTTGTTCCATTGGTTCGATATCACGGCGGAGGAGCAGCGGCAACCATTGAACCCCTCAAAGAGCATCTGCCACATTACCAGCAGCGACTAGCCAATTTATTTGGCGCGGGCGTGCAGGCCTGTTATCGCGGCCCGCAATTGTATGACGCCCCACAAACCAAAACAATGGTGAAAAATTGGGTTGATTTTTACAAAAAGCACAGAAGAATACTCGACTCGGATATCATCCACATCCGCAGGCCCGACGGCAGGGACTACGACGCAATTATGCACGTGGATCCGTTTGGAAAAGAGAAGGGTCTGATTATGGTTTATAACCCGCTCGACCAAGCCATCACGCGGGAGATTGATGTAGACCTCTATTATACCGGGCTGCAAAAGCAGGTCAGTATTTCGGAAAATGATGGGGCTGCCAAGACAACGGCATTGAACGGCACCAAAATGACTTTGAAGGTGTCAATCCCGGCCAAAAGCCAGAAATGGTTTTTGCTGACACCTTAGTGCATTTACTTTTACTCACATTATCTCACCGACATGCGATTCTTGATACTTAACACACTGGTTTTAAATGCATTAATTTTATTCTTCACTCCGTACTGCCATGCCCAGCATGACTTTGCTACTGACTATTTTAAAATCCATATCAACAATAAGGGATGGATTACGAGTATGAAGAATGTAACGGGGAAAACTTCTCAGCGGGAATTTAGCCCTGCTGACAAACCTTCGCCATTGCTTTCTCTTTACGATAGTAAAAAAGGGAAATATTACCAGCCAACGAAGGCCACGTATAGTAAGTCAAAAAACACTTTTGCGCTGCAATATCCCAATGGTTCGATTGCCACTGTCGCATTGGTTTCTAACAAGAAGTATTTCAAGTTGACTTTGCAATCGCTTGGTCCCCAAAATGGTATCGACAACATTCAGTGGGGTGCCTATCATACCAATATCACCAACCTTTTTGGAGAAATTATCGGGGTTGTCCGCGATACCAGCGATGCGGTTAATTATGCGATTGGCATGCTGGCGCTGAACGATAATACTCTGGGCGGAACCTCTGAAACAATAGCCGACGCGGCGCCTTTTCAGTATATCATTCATAGTCCCGATAAAAAGCGCTTTCCGCTGCCTTCGCACCTGCAAGAAGGTCAGATTTTTCCCATTGGCGGAGACGGTATTAACGACGTCGCTTTCTACGCGCACAAAGAACCTTATTATCGGATTTTATATGGAAACGCAGCCCAGATCGATAATCAGGGCAGAATCTCCATTGCGTACAGTTCGAGAGACCGGGCCCCGAAGCGGGAGGTTTACTTTTCGCTGATACCGAATATGGAAGTCAACAAACCAAATCACCTGGAAGTACAGCCGTTGCCCGGTATTAATTATAATGGATCTTCGGTTGCGTTTTGGGGAAGTCCGGATAGTACGGCATTGCTGGATGTCGTGCAAAACATTGTGCTGTCAGAAGGCCTGCCTTATCCTACAATCAATGGAAAATGGGTAAAAGATCCGGCCGCATTTGTTCCCGACGTCATCACTGTTGGTGGGGTGTATGATAGCATTGTACCGTATGCTCAGCATTTGGGTTTTAAAGCAATCAGCTTATATGATCAGGGTTTCATCAGGCCTGACCGAGCGAATGCGGGATATCTAGACGGAAAAAACTTTGAAAAGAAACCATTGAAAATGGCGTCCGGTGACAAATCGCATAAAGAATTTGCTGAAATCGCTGCCAAATCCGGATTAATCATAGGCCGCACGCCGATTACGACTGCGTTGGCTCCCGGAACACAGGATGCAAGCCCGGTCCCCGGTGATAGTTTGTGTTATCAGCAAAAACGATTGCTCGTGAAGAGTATAGTGCCTGGCGATACGATTATTCTTGTCAATGATCCTAGATATCTGGACGAAATCGCCAGCTGGGAAGGTCACGCCAAAAGCCTTAATATAATCAAGATCGGCAAGGAGCTGATTCATTATATGGGGGTTTCTGATTCAGCACCATTCCGACTGCTCAATGTGAAACGTGGCTACTGGAAAACCACCGAAGGCAGTCATGCAGCCGGGGATACAATCTACAAATTGCAGGTGACCATCAATTATGGCTACGACGGGCTCATTCCCAACATGCAATTGCAGGACAAAATAGCGGAATACTATGCCGATGTTTGCAAGATCAATGGACTGGCATACTATGATTTTGACGGTCAGGAATTTTTGTTCAACAATGGTCACGGTTATTATTCCGTCAAACGGTTTTTCCATAAGATGTTTGAGCGGACGAATAAGCTTGGTGTGCCGTATATCCGTTTCACTGGATCTACCTTGTCCGAAGGTTCCTGGCATTATCAAAGCATCTGGAATGTGGGCGGCGGTAAAAATCTTTACGACGTTGAAACCAGGGAATGGGGCAGTGCCACCAGCCAGGGCAAAGATCTGAGAGATGTAACTTACGCCAACTTTTTTCCATCCGGAATGGGCGCAAACTTTCCAATCAACGCAAAATCCACCGTCGCCGAATACGAGCATATTCAAGCAATTTCGGTAGGGATCGGCTCTACTTATAGTCTAAAACTTGATCAGAAAGAAGTCGAAAGCTGCCCACAAAAGGACGCCATTTTTAAAGCGATTCGTACCTGGGAAAACGCCCGTGCTGCAAATGCTTTTCCACGCTGGCTCAAAAAGGAACTTGCCGATCCTGTCAATCAATTCCACCTGGAAGAACGTAGTGTTGATAGCTGGCAGCTGTATAAAGTAGACTTTGATGGTAAGAATAGAAAGCAATATCGTATGCTCAAACGAAACTAGAATGACAGGAAAAAAGGTAGGATATCCAGGATCTTATAGTTTTTTCAATCCGGATAGTATGCTGAATGTTCAACCACTGATGCTTGGTGACGAGTCGTAGCGATCAGAAGTCGATTTAATGCTGCCTGGGAGATATCAAAACTAGGTTAAAGGCTTAAGATTACGCGACACTTGTCTGTATTAAAACCCCCAACCGCTCCGAACCCCCAACCTTTCGCATCAAAAAATCAGTCAAATTCTTGTCAACGAGCAACTTAAATTTTATCTTTACCTATCGGTTGCACCAAACCCAAAATCAGGTGAGCAGTCGGTGAGCAGCCCTTTTGAGCTACATTTAGGCGTTGAAAATCAATAAGTTACAGCGTTGGTTCGAATCCCTACGTGACCACAAAAAGTTAAAAAGCATCTGAGAAATCAGGTGCTTTTTTTGTTTTGCTAACTAGTAGCATTCTGGTGAGCACTTTTGTTGACCTCGTTACCTGCTCTCTAGCTGCTTCTGGCGGGCTTGCCGCAACGTTATGGAAAGAGACGATTGCTCTATGGAAGCGCATGTGCTACTTTTCCTAAAAAACTAGTAATTACTAGTCGGATCTGACAAAACTTATTTTTTTGAAGAAATATCACTACAAAGGAGTGGATTTCATTGTCGCGCAGGTTAATGTGTCTGTGCCGGTGAAGGGAATGGCCAAGCGCTTGCTTATTTGATGGTGTTTAATCCCTAACTCCATCATTGTAAGCATCAATTCTATCGTAAAGCTCCCTCATTTCTTTATACATCTTTTCATATTGTTGAACTGTCAGTCTAAGCACTTTTACTAGGGTTTTTCCGGAATTAAGAAATGCTGATTGAATCGGTCGATTAGGGATCCAAATCCAATACTCGCCCGCTAAAATTTTGAGAAAGTCCGGTGTTGGTTCTATGAATTCATACATAATTTCTCCTGAGGTGACTATCTCCGTCATAGGACAATAAAGCATATACGGAGTAAAGAACACATTACTACCATTGTACGTTTTGCATTTGTCCAGAACCTCATTGTAGGCTTTCGATTTAAACGTCAACAAGTTAATTCTTAGTTGTTTTACAATTTCCGAGGTGAAAGTTGTATATGCAAAAGTCGATTTGCTCGCAATATGAATCCGAAAAAGTATTGAATCAATCAATAATTGTGTCATTAAAGGCTGCGCTTTAAAGCACACGAACGCTGTTTGCACCTTAGTAATATTATCCCCAACCTCCTGTATTTGCTGCAATGGAAAAAAATCATCTCCAATTCGATTTTGTTCAACGAATTTTTTAATCGCCTGTCCAAAATGAGTTTCAAGGAACCCAATGTATGTTTCGCAGTCATCACATAAAATGTATCTCTCTTTGCTTACGTCCTGCTCAATTAGCGCTCGTTTATCTCGTCTTGAAGCATCAACCTTCCAGACTTTGCCGCGAGACTTGCGAAGTCTTTTAACCATCGAATCAGGAATAATATGCGATTCTCTACTGCAAGCGGGATTTTGTGCACATAGTAAGCAGGTGTCTTTCTCCGATCTCATAAGTGAAAATTTGGGATTTTTAAGTTATCACCAGGCGCTTAGCTATCCTATTCTCCTAGCAACGCGGCAATCTCCTCTCGCAAAATGGGCAAATGCCGTACTACAATCCCCCAAATAACTTCATCGGAAACTGAATCGTACCCGTGAATGATCCTATTTCGAGCATCAACCAGCTTTCTCGAATTGGTAATCTGAACAGTACTATCCTTTTTGATAATGCGGCTCATCGCCTCACCAATGATTTCGATATTTCTTTCGACCGCTCGTTTTGTCCGTAAATCAGCTTGATAATTGGCAAATTGCATCGGCTGATCCGAAAAGAAACTTTCAATTTCGGCGATCCCATTTAACATGTCGTATAGCCAGGTTTTGATCTCAACGTCCATATACAAGCTGCCGGTGCTGATTTACATTTTCAAGAAAATAAGGGTTCTTGATTGCTTTTTCTTCCAGTAAATCCACTGGCCGTTTAAAAACTTCCTGTAATGAAAATTTTAAATCAAAATAGTTGTCAGCATAATCTTCGACTTCCATCGTCGTGAAATCTACAATCAGATCTATATCACTTTCTCCGTCAAAATTGTCAGTCAGCACAGAACCAAAAGCATATAAGCTTCTCACTTTGTGCGTTCTACAAAGTTTAACAATGGCCTCTTTATATTTTTCCAATATCTCCATTTTGATATTCTATTTATCCCCAATCAACCGCTCCAGCCTCCCCATCATCTCCTCCTTCTCCTTCAACATCCGCTCATAAAGCGCAATCTTCTCATTATGCAGCTGAATTATCTTTTCCATCGGATGTAAATTGAAGGTACCGAAATTGAAAGAGTTTTCAACCTTGTCAAATGTATTGGCGATAATATTCACTGCCTGTTCCTCATCAAAATTCCGGATCGCCTCAGCAGGGATTTTCAAGATCGCGGCTACCTGCTCCAAAATACCAGACTCGATCTTTTCCTTTTGTTCCAGTAAAGAAACTTTCTGCTGGTTCCAGTCTTCACCGAGCTCGAAAGCGAGGAAATCCTGCTTAATTCCGAGCATTTCGCGGAAGCGTTTCAGGTTGCGGCCTTCGTGGATCTTCGGATTGGAGGTAGTATGTGTCATTGCGGAAAGGTTTTTTGTTGAACCGACAATTTATATAAATGCCGCCAAAAGTTTCCAGGTAATTTACAGACTTGCCCGTGTAAGTTAACCGTCTCGCCAACACGCCTTTCCCAATTGATTCCAGAATTGACCTTTAACATTGTATTAAAAAACAATTAAAAGGCATGAAAAACTTCATCATCACAACACTACTGATTGCAACAACAATGCTGCCCGCCGCGGCGCAGGTTGACTCTGTTCAAAAACCAAAACCATTGAAAATCCGCCACGCGGAGCCGCTTTACATGGACCTGATCCGTGACCTCGGTGCACGAAAAGGTGAAAAGGAATGGAATGTCGGTTACGGCATTGAAGGTCACAAGGATTACACCGCCAACCATGCATTTGTTGAATATGAATTTTCGCCTGTCAACCGCCTTGGGCTGGAAGTGGAGGTTCCTTTTGCTTTATACAGATCTGCCCAGCCGCAGGAAGGTGCCTCGCTTCCGCGAAACCGCATCGAAGGCTTGAAACTCGCTGCTCAATATACCTTTCTGGTTTCTGATCAACAGCAAATGTCGATGGCGGCGGGTTATATGCATGAATTTCGCGCGCATTCATTTTATTCGATCAATCGTGGCCGGGGCATGTTAAAAGGCCATTCCGTCAGCCCGTTTTTAATCGTTGCCAAAAAGTGGGGAGAGCGGGTCCATTCCATGATTTACACCGGTCCGGAGTGGGAGTTAACACCTGAGGAATCAAAACGGGAGTTATTTTATCAAACCAATGCGAGTATGCATTACGTGCTTCCAGGTGGGCATTTTGTGGGGGTTGAGGTCAATGATGAATCTTCGGCAACGAGCAGTCACACCGTCATTCGTCCGCAAGTGAAACTGGTACTGGCCTCTAATCTGGCACTCGGCCTTGTTACGGGCATCCCTACCCATTTCAGGGATAATGGTATGAGCTTCATGGCCAGGATTATATTTGAGCCAAAACGAAAGAAGTAATTGTTCTGGTGGAATGGAGCAGCAAATACTCCCGGAATTGCAAGCACCAACTTTTTTCACCCCACATGCAACCTCCCGCAGCAACTATCCTGTCTAACACACAGAACTCAAAATCTCAACTGCTTAACCTTCACAAAGAATGTATCTGCGTAAAAATGTTTTTCAGGCGCTGCTTGCTTGTATGTTTCTGGCTTCCTGCGATCAGGGGCTGATGGATAAACAAGATAACCTATTGGAAGACAAGCCAATTCCTGCTTCTATAGATTATAATGAACAAGGTGGCGCACTGTCGTATTTGGTGTACCGCGCGAAGTTCCGTTACAATCCTGCCAATCAGCTGTTATCAGTAACAGACACCTTGCTCACGCCAATAGCGAAGCCATCTGGAACTGCTCGGCCTTGGGTCAACTTCTACTATCAGGAAGGCAGATTGGCAGAAGTTGTATTGCGATCCGATTATAGCCCTGGCACAAAGTACGATCCTCAAACCGATCAGAAAGCTGCGAGGTTCTATTTTAGCTATGAAGGAGATTCCGTCCACACGCGCCAGGTAATTGGCGGTCAGCAAAAAGGCACATTCAACTTCAAAACAGATGGAAATGGATTTCCGGTCAGGCGAAATGTACGGTACGGGTTGACATACCTGGACGCAGCAGGCCATATTGACTTCGAAGCGGAAAACAAAGCAGCAGAAGCGCGCAATCCGCTCGGTTCATGGGAAACCTTGGAACAAACATATGACCAAAACAAGAATATCTTCGAAAACAGCAAAGAATTCCAAATGCTTGGCGTGTTGCTGGCTGCGTATAATTGGGATATGAACACGAGCTTTGTGCCTTACCTTGGAATATTGCCTTCCAATAACGAATTGAGCAAGACCCTTCGGTATTGCAGCAAATCAGAAGGGTGCCGGGAGGCTGGTACTGTCCTGAGTGAAACTTCGTCTGTCAATGCAAAAGGATATCCTACCCGCCGCCTCACGCAGGTCGGAGCAATGGGGCGTCACCAGTTTCTTATCAAATACAAGGAAAATTAATCCGGTCAGATCAAACCAGAATTACCTTCCACTTATGAAACCTTTATTCATTTTTCTGATATCGACAGTTGTTTTATGCAGCTGTAATAAAGTCGCAGATCCCGTACCTGACGAGCCACAAATTCCGGCGCAGGTCATGCAGCTGGTCGAAAGTACCTACGAAGACCCGCAGAATATGGTTTTTACGGAGATCCTCGACAACAAGATCTGGAATGTTCAGCTGGAATCCCGGGCCAGAAAGTATAGCTCGACATTGAGCCCCAACCACATCCTGGTTACATACAGACTTGCCGGGGCAGACGCACCGGACAGCCTCAAAAACCTGCTTAGTAAAACGGTTATTACAGGCGGTGAATTTTCGAATTTCAAGGAGCAGGAATATACATTATTCGATCAGGGTGGTTTTGAAAAAGTTTATTTAGCCGATTATGTCTGGAAAGGCAATCCTTATTTATTAAAGTGGCGGGCCACGGTTTTGCCTGGCCAAAAGCCGACTTACACCGTAGAGATGGCGCCGGTAACTGCTAAATTCCCGGTGGCCGGGTTAAGCGATTTGCCGGAAGCTTTGCAGCAATACATTCAATCGAGAGACTTTCAATTTTCGCGGGCAATAATCTCTGTTGATGCACATTCCCGGAAATCTTACCAAATCTATCTTCGTAAAAACAACATTGATTTTGACCTTCTGTTTGATCAGGATTGTAAACTTTTAGCTGGCTCTGACAAACCTGCTTACTTGGGGAATGCGGGAGACTTGTCGGAGAAAATAAAAGCGCACCTTGCTGCCGGAGACGAATATAAAGACTTTGGCTTTACAGGACAGTTTTCAGGAATTATCAGAAATGAAATGGATGGTGTGCTGAGCTATATAGTCCGGGCGCAAAAGCACAGTGGGACAATAGCTGGAACCGAGGTCTGGCTAATCACTTTTGGTCAAAATGGAGACCCGGTTTCACGTGACTATTTTGCTCTTTTAAATTGATGTTTCTCAACAAAATGAAGGGTCGGCTGACCAGGATTTAATGCACCCCTGATGAGATTTTTTAAATGGCGTGATTACGCTTCTCTGACACAGCTAGTTGAAGGATGCCAGCGGGAAGAGCGGCGGGCGCAGAATGTTTTTTATGATCGTTACAAGAACAGCTTGAAAGGGGTTTGTCTCAGGTATGCCAAAACAGAAGCAGAAGCAGACGATATCTTACAGGAAGCTTTTATCAAAATTTTCAAAAACATACAACAAATTAAACAACCCGAATCAGTGGACAGCTGGGTCAAGTCTGTTGTGATCAGAACAGCTATCAATTACTATCATAGTACCACTAAGAAAGAGTTACTGCATTCGTCCATTGAAGCCTCCGAAGGCGCAATGGACGTGAGTAACTCTTTCCGAATTATTGAACAGTTAGATACAGATTTTTTACTTGCCGTCATCAGCAGCCTGCCGGATGGATACCGTACGGTGGTTAACCTGCATTTGATCGACGGCTATTCGCATGCGGAAATTGCACAGATGCTATCAGTTGCAGAAGGGACTTCAAAGTCGCAGCTGCAGCGCGGGCGCACATTATTGATAAAAAAGTTACAAGAATTAGGAGTCGAATCTTATGAAGTTACCGGAAGAAGAAGCTGATAACGAGCTTGGGAAAAGACTGCGGGAGAAGTTTGAAGGTTTTAATGCGCCGGTGAAAGACCAGGTGCGTATAAACGTTTTTGCGGCTTTAGGTAAATCTTCCAATATGCTTTACTGGATTTCCAGAGGCGGCGCATTGCTTCTGGTCTTCGCGCTATTAGGTGGTCTACTATATAACCGCTCACTTGATGATAAGGCGCCTGTTTCTGTTGTGAAAAACCATGAAAATGCAGCTGGTAAGTCCAAAGATTTGGCAGCTACTTCAAAGAGCAAAAACAGTGTTACTGATCCATTTGACCAAAAACATTCAAATGGAGACGCTGGCCAGCCAGGTAAGCCGGAAAATGAAACCAAACGACCAACTATTCAAAGCCGGATAGTGGAGAAAGCAAGTATTGAAAGAGATAAAACAAACAGATCAAAACTGTTTGTAAACCGCTCTTCTAAGGATAACCCAAATGTAGTTTTCGGAAAAATGAATAAAGATTTTGATGCAGATAAAAACACGAAATCAGATCCTGAAACTAATAAGAACTCTGCGAATACAGTAGCGGAACATTCCGTGAATCTCGCATTGGTATCTCCCATTGATTCTATCCATTTTGGCACTTTATCAAAAACGCTCACTATACCACGCTTTGTTACAAATACGATTGAAGAAGCGGCTGCAAAGCCAGGAACTGCGCTTGGAATAAAAGGTATTTTTTCGGCTTCCGTCCTTCAAACCTTTCAGATTGTAAACCTGAGCCAATCCGCTTCGGACCGGATTCAGAACTTTCAGTTTGCTCCATTGTTATCTTCCAGATCATTATCGTACAAGCTGACAGCCGGCATTGAAAGAAAACATACGCAGCTTCTTTTGAGCTATGCATATCTCAGAAACTGGAACGAATATGAGATTGGCACCAATCAGGTAATTGTCACGCGCACTGCTGCACAGCAATACAATATGGTGAGGATCGGAGAGAAACATGTGGAAGATGACCGTTCGCATTTGATCGGCATTGGTGTGCGCCAGCGTTTCGATATCCCGCAGGATATTCTAAAAAATTACAGTGTCAATGTCGGTATGGAATATACGCGACTGTTACCAAATGGACAGGACCTGATTTGGGGTAATCTGGGTTTTTATAAGCAGGTATACCAGACAGGCGGAATGCAATTACAAATCGGACCCTATCTGCAATATAGCTTCACAGAGCGCGAAATAACAGGACAAACCTGGAAGTCCAGGCCTTACCAGGTTGGTGTTTCATTAGGGGTTAAAATGAAATAATTGATTCAGCAAAAACAATCTGCGATCCATAAACAAGCCCGTCTCGGTTCATGAGACGGGCTTTTCATTTCACAGCTAATTTATAAATGCATTTTAAAAGTTCTCCCAATCGTAAGTGAGCACTGCGCCTGAGCTTACATTTTTCTTGGTTAATGGAAGCCCTTGTTCATTGTAAGTGTACTCTGTACGTTGCGGCTCACTTCTACTGGTCCTCGCGCTGATGATGTTATTCCGGCTGCAATTCAGCACAGGGTTATACATGTACGTCCACTTATAAAATGGATTCACTTTGTCGTCGTATTCATAGTAAAGGGTACTTTCTACCTGCCCGTATTTATCGGTGGTTTCAGCCTTCACAACGTTGCCGTTTTCGTAAGTATACTTGCGAAGCAATGTGGTTTCACCACCCCAGATAACAGTACCTTCTACAAATTCTTCATAAACAAGCCCCTCCGCATTCAGCCGGTAAGTAACCTTGTAATTGGGTTCCGTGGGATACGGTGATAAATTCCCTTCCGCATCTACACGCGAAACCGTTTCGATTATCGTGCTGTCCGTGTATTTGTAATTTGACTGTGAACCTCTGAAATTATTATCGTCAGGACTTTCACGCAGATACCTGCTGGCAGTTATGCGCCCCTGATCGTCGTAGGTATACAAATAGCTGGTCACGCCTGCATACGTGTCAGTAGGAATAGTTACCTTTTCCAGCTCACGTCCATTCTTGTAAGTGAAATAGGTATTGACGAACATAGGCCCGAGGCCACCATTGTTCCCGCTGACCAGCGTCTGTTTGAGCCGCAGATTGGTTGCGGAAACCCGCTCCGCATTAGCAGTAGATACCCCTTTGGGCAAGAGCGTTTCATTTTCTGTCTGACAGCCAAGTGCTGCTAGCAGCAGCAGGCAGGTCGTGAATCGGTGAGTAAGCTTCATACAAAAACGGTTAGAATGTTGGAAATTAATTGACCGGGGATTATCAGAATGGCAATGTGCTGGCGACCAGCCAAATTGAAGCGCCCCCTCATTCCTACCGACAGGTTTTGAAGCCTTCCAAGTTGCATTGGTGAGGATGATTTTTTATATATGTGGCGGCTTCACCAGCATTTACCGGGATGGATTTGGGCGGCAGGCACAACTTTTCTCCTGAGTAAAATCTAACATCTTAAACCACTTCTGTATATGACCCTCCACAGATACTATATTTTTGCAGTCTTGCTCGCCTTGGGCTTATCGGCCTGCGAGGACAACAAAAAGCAGCAGGAGCTCGATGTACGGGAACAGCGCATTAGTCAGCGGGAAAGGGAGTTTGCCCTGAAAGAAGCCGATTACAAATCACTCCTCGAAATGCGCGACAGTCTGCTTGCCAAAAAAGACACCGCCATTATTCTTCAATGGCCCGATGAAATCGCCGGGCTGTGGAATGCAAAATCGGTATGCCGCGAATCCAACTGTGCCGAGTATGTGATCGGCGACCAGCGTTTTAACTCGTGGGAATTTATCAGCGACTCCACCGGACTGTACACGCGGGTGATGAGCAATGACAATCAGCTCGTTCGGGTTTATAATGCGCGATTCGACAGCACAGGCATCGTACTCAACTTCGCAAGCGACTCTTCCGCCACAAAGAATATGGTGCTCAACGTGGAGCTCGCGCGTGTTAACCAGGCGCTGATGAAGGGGCAGCAAACGATGAATATCAATCAGGCCTGCAACTCCAAATTCTCACTCGAGCTGACCCGCCCGACAACCAAATAGCTTATGCAGCTTCTGAATATTCATATAAGCAGCCTGCCGATCGAAGATCCGGTGCTGAAATTCCTGATCGAGCTGATCATTATCCTGGGCGCTCCGCTTTTGCTTAACAAAATCAAAGTGCCGCATTTGCTCGGGCTCCTCATTGCAGGTGCATTGGTGGGCCCGAACGGACTTAACTTGCTCTCCCGCGACAGCAGCGTGGTCGTGACAGGTACCACCGGATTGCTATATATCATGTTTCTGGCCGGACTGGAAATTGATATGGGCGACTTCAAGAAGAACATGGGCAAAAGTGTGACCTTCACTGCGTATACATTTGCCGTTCCGTTCATTCTGGGAGTTCTTGGCGGCTATTATGTGCTGCATTTTTCCATGCTCACGTCGGTTCTTTTCGCCAGCCTGTTCTCGTCACATACGCTGATTTCCTATCCGCTGGTCAGCAAACTGGGTATCTCAAAAAACCTGTCGGTCAACATCACAGTCGGCGGAACTATGCTCACCGATGTACTTTCGCTGCTTGTACTGGCGGTGGTGGTAGGTATGACGCAGGGCGAGGTGAATGGCGCTTTCTGGTTCCAGCTCGGCTTTTCGGTGCTTGCATTCAGCCTTACAGTACTGCTGGTTTTCCCGATTATCGGCAGGTGGTTTTTTAAAAAAGTGGATGATAAAATCTCGCAGTACATATTCGTGCTGGTGATGATTTATCTCGCCGCAGTCCTTGCAGAACTGGCGGGTATCGAAGCAATTATCGGCGCATTCTTTGCCGGTCTCGCACTCAACAGGCTTATTCCGCATACCTCCGCATTGATGAACCGCGTAGAGTTTGTGGGCAATGCGATCTTCATTCCCTTCTTCCTGATCAGCGTGGGTATGCTCATCGATTTCACCGTTTTCTTTAAAAGTCTTGAAACCCTGGGAGTGGCCGCGGTGATGCTCGTTGCATCCATCGGCGGAAAATACCTTGCTGCGGTGCTGACGCAAAAGACATTCAGGCTGACCAAGGATGAAGGAATGCTCATTTTTGGATTAAGCTCTGCCTCCGCCGCTGCTACACTTGCGGCGGTGATGGTAGGTTACAACATTATCGTTTCTGAAAATGCGAATGGAGAAACGGTCCGCCTGCTGAGTGAGCACGTTTTGAATGGGAGTATCTTACTGATCCTGATTTCATGTACGGTCTCCTCATTTGTTTCAATGGCGAGTGCGCAGAAGATTGCGGCGGTAGACAAGGAAGCTACGGCGTCGGGTATCAATCAGGAAACTGAAAATATACTCCTCGCTGTCAATTATGAGGATACAGTGGAGAAAATGGTGAATCTGAGCCTGCTGATCAAGGCTTCACATAACCGCGACAGACTGTTTGCATTGAATATTATTAATGATGAAAAGAATGAATCTTCTGTCAAGAATGCTGAAAAAACGCTGCACACTGCTGTGACTACTGCCGCGGCGGCCGATGTCCGGATCCAGCCGCTTACGAGATATGACAGCGATGTTGCTTCGGGTATCAGCAATGTGATCAAAGAGCAGAAGATTACCGATCTCGTTCTGGGTTTACAGCCAGGTAAAGGCTTTACGCCCTCGCTGGTTTACAATCTCACCAACGCATACCTGCAAAACGACAATGTCAATACATTGATTTACCATTCGGCACAGCCTATTTCGACCATTAAAAAATACCTTGTACTGATCCCGCCCCGGGCTGATAAGGAGCCGGGATTCTTTCAGGCATTGCTGCGCGTCTGGAACATCGGGAAAACTTCGGGCGCTGTCATGGCATTTTACACCAGCAGCCAGATCATCCGCATTATTGAACGGGTTGCCAAAAAATCAAACATCGAACTGACGCTCCATCCGGTGGAATATTGGGGTGAAGCCGAGCAAATAGCCACGCAAATTGCAGAAGATGAGGGGTTGATCATTTTTATGGCTAAACGCGGAATGGCCTCTTATTTTCCCAGAATGGGCTTGTTACCCGACTTCCTGAACCAGCATGCATTGCAAAACAATTTTTTGCTTATTTATCCATTCTCCCAGCAACCCGAGGATGAAACGGAAAAACGCTCCGTCAGCAACAACGACGATTTTGTCGAAATCAGCCGCATGATCAGCAAGATCTTCCCGTCATAATGTAAAGTTGACCGACAAATATTTCAGCCAGAAAAACGGTAAATGCCCGATTGAAGAAAAAGCATCCGGCCGCAAAATGATGAGGAACAATATTTTTATATTGAACCGCTTCATGCCCTTTTACCCAAACCAAGCGCAATATCGTGTCGTCTGATCACCAGGATTTAATGTATGAATTCGATAATATCATTATCGGGTCTGGAATGGGTGCGCTTTCTGCGGCGATTTGCCTGGTGCGTGAGGGGCAAACAGTGCTCATTCTGGAACAACATAATGTGCTTGGTGGCTGGTGCCACAGTTTTCGGATCGGCGGACAGCGTTTTTCTCCCGGGGTCCATTACATAGGTCAGCTCGGCGAAGGTCAGTCAACCCGGATGTTGTATGAAGGTTTGGGAATTGCCAATGAGCTTACCTTCTTCGAAATGAACCCTGCTGCCTACGAACATTGCTGGATAGGCGAAGAGCGGGTTGATATCCCCGCAAATTTCGACGAGCTGCGTAAAGTGCTTTCCGAACAATTTCCAAAGGAAAAGAAAGGCATTGACGAATACCTGACAGCAGTTCAAAACGTCAGCAGCCAGCTGGACCTGATTTCAGAAATGAACGGATTTATGGATCACCTGACCATTCCCTGGCGCACACGGCATTTGGGAAAATACGGTTTGTTCAGTGTAAAACGTGTAATCGACTGGCATATCAAGGATCCGCTGCTCAAAAAGATACTAAACATTCAATGGGGTAACCACGGACTTCCCCCCGGCAAAGCCAGCTTTCCTTACCATGCAGCGGTAATGGCGCATTATGCAAAAGGCGGATTTTACCCGATGGGCGGCGGTGCGGCCATTGTAAAAGCAATGTCCAATGTGATCAAAAAACATGGGGGCCAATGCAGGACGGGACAAAAGGTGAAACGCATTTTGGTACAGGGTGAAAAAGTAAAGCAGGCGGTGGGTGTAGAGCTTGAAAATGGGGCAACTATGTATGCGAAAAGAATCATTTCCAATGCAGATCCGGCTACAACTTATTCCCGTCTGGTAGGCGAAGAAAATCTCAGTAAGCCACTTTTAAATCAGCTTAAAAACACGAAATACTCCTGTACTTCACTGATCCTGTTTCTAACTGTCGATATGGATCTGCGTAAAGCCGGTCTGGATTCAGGGAATATCTGGCTGGTACCGGATGCAGAAAGTGAAGAAACTTACGGTCAGCATGGAGGTGCGGACATTGCTTCGGAAGCTGAATTCCCGGCGCTTTTTATCAGTTCCAGTACCTTAAAAGACCCCACGAGTTTTGACGGAATCCACCATACGCTGGAAGTGATCACGCTTATCAACAATCAGACATTTAGTCAGTTTGAGGGCGAAACCGGAGCGCATTCCCAGGCATATCTGGACTTTAAGGAGCAGCTGAGCATGAAAATGATCAGAAGTCTTGAAAAAGCATTGCCGGGAATAACGGAATGCATTGTTCAGAAAGAAATGGGCACGCCGCTGACCAACAAGCATTACATTGGCTCAACCGAAGGTTGCGTATATGGAACCGAAAAAAGCTTCTGGCAAATAGGCGCATTTGCTTTTAAAGCGCAGAGCGAAATTGAAAATCTATACCTGTGCGGGGCGAGCATTCTGGCCAATGGAGTCGCCGGCGCCAGTTATTCGGGTGTTCAAACCGCCGCTCGCATCCTCGGCAGCTCCCAGGCCGAGCTGTTGAAACCGGATCCAGCCCAGCAACTCCACGTGTACCCGGCGGAAGACCCGACGCACTATCCTGGATGGATCAAAACGAAAATAAATACGCGGAGGAAGTTGAAAGTAAAGGATACTGCGCGGCCGAATCCTGCCTGAATTATCTGCACCAGCGCGAATACTGCTTTTTTGTGGCATTCTTAACAGGTTTGCTTGTCATCAAGCTTATCACATTGTAAGTTTGCTTAGGATTGCGGCGCTTTCAAAAATGAAGTGCGCTTCCGTCGAACAGCCTGCTTTTCAATACAAAATTTGAAAGCGGGTAATTACAAATCAGAATCAAATCACATATTGCCAAAATGGGACCGCTGCAAATTAAAGAGATATTACAAGCTTCTCCGGAAAACCAATCCGTTACCCTCAAAGGCTGGGTACGGACAAAAAGGGAAAGTAAGAATGCAATATTCATCGCATTAAATGACGGTTCCACCATTCACAATATTCAGGCAGTTGCGCTACCAGGGCAATTTCCCGACGAGCTGATGCAAACTGTCACAACCGGCGCCTGCCTCAAAATCGAAGGCCAGCTTATCGAATCACAGGGTTCTGGTCAGACTGTGGAAGTGAAAGTAGATGATATCTTCGTTTATGGTGCTGCCGATCCGGAGCTTTATCCATTACAACCTAAAAAACACTCGCTGGAATTCTTGCGTGAAATCGCGCATTTGCGTCCACGTACCAATACTTTCAGCGCTATTCTGCGCATTCGCCACGCGCTGGCCTTTGCTGTGCATCAATATTTTAACGATGGTGGCTTCTTTTACCTCCATACACCTGTGATCACCGCCTCTGATGCGGAAGGCGCAGGCGAAATGTTCCGGGTAACTACACTGGACCTCAACAAATTGCCCCGCACTGAAGAAGGAGCGATCAACTTTAAGGAAGATTTCTTCGGAAGAGAGGCTAACCTGACTGTTTCCGGGCAGCTGGAAGGCGAGCTGGGTGCAATGGCACTTTCCAAAATTTACACATTCGGACCTACCTTCCGTGCCGAAAACTCCAACACAACCCGCCACCTTGCGGAGTTCTGGATGATAGAGCCTGAAATGGCATTTTATGAGTTGGAAGACAATATGGACCTTGCTGAGGATTTTGTCAAAAAAGTGATCACTTATGCATTGATCAACTGCAAAGACGATCTCAACTTTTTACAAAACAGGCTGGCAGAAGAAGAAAAGAGCAAGCCGCAAAACGAGCGTTCGCTGCCTTTGCTTGCAAAGCTGAGCTTTGTAGTGGATAACCCATTTGAGCGACTGACTTACACGGAGGCCATTGAGATTCTGTTGAAGTCGAAGCCACATAAAGAGAAGAAATTCCAGTATCCTGTGGGCTGGGGCATCGATCTTTCCAGCGAGCACGAGCGGTATCTGGTAGAAAAACACTTTAAAAAACCGGTTATCCTCACCAACTATCCGAGAGAGATCAAATCCTTCTACATGAAGCTGGACGAAGACGGAAAGACCGTACGTGCAATGGATGTACTTTTCCCGGGAATCGGCGAGATCATTGGCGGAAGTCAGCGTGAAGAAAACTACGAAAAGCTGCTTGGCCGCGTGCATGAAGTGGGCATCGACCCTGAAAACCTCTGGTGGTACCTGGAAACACGCAAATTCGGTACAGCGCCGCATTCCGGTTTCGGCTTAGGCTTTGAACGTTTAGTACAGTTCGTTACAGGAATGGGCAACATCCGCGACGTAATACCTTTCCCAAGATACCCAAAAAGCGCAGAGTTTTAAGTGCATATATTTTTCCAGAAAACCTCCTCTCCGGGAAACAGGTATGTTTCGGAGAGGAGGTTTTTTTTAAGATTTCACCCCACCCTTATCCATATTGATCGTTTTCAGGCACCGGCTGAAAGTGGCGGCGGTGGTACCCAGGTAAGTGGCAATGTAATGGTCAGGAATGCGGCGCAGCAGGGAAGATGGCTGACTAATATAGTGCGCGATCCGTTGTTCTACGGACAAATATTTGAAAACCTTGACGCGATCAGTGAAATTAATGAGGTGCTGTTCCAGGAGCTGCACTGCCAGTCCCGCCATGTAAACGTCTTCCTGCACCAGTTTCCGGTAAGCTTCGTAAGAAAGGGAGTAGCCTGTCGTATCTTCCAGCGTTTCCAGAACATCATTGGAGGGTTTTTGCAAAAGAAAGCTTTCAGCAATGCAAACAATGTCGCCGTCTGAAACAAGCAGCGACGTAATGTCCTCCGAGCCCCGCAGATAGTAGGTCCGCATTGCGCCTTTTTCAATGAAGTAAAGGCATTTACTAACCTGTCCCATATCCACCAACACCCTGCCTTTCGGGATCATAAACCGCGTGAGGTTCTCCTGAAAACGTTCTTTAACCTGCTCCGACAGGATGAACCTGGAAGCGTCAAGGATTCTTTGAAGCGGCTTAATGTCTTCGGAGGGTTTCATAAATTCAATTAGGGGCTTACGATTTCTCAAAACTTTCAATGGGTGACAAAATCTTGTCGGAGCGCAAGACAAATCCGTGTTGCAGAACAACTCAGATCCGTGTCGCAGGACAAGATATAAACTTCTGCCATGTCACTTACTTTGTGCTGTGCAAAAACACACAATCCAGCCTGCCTCACCTAACCTATATTGCCATGCAAAAGCTCAATTCTACCATTCTCTCCTTTGCAGTTGTCGCATTGTTGCTCGCCGCGGGTACGCCGGCACATGCACAGCGGCCTTCCCAGCACGAAGTCCAGCTTAGTTACGGACCTCTGGCCAGGGAGCGGCTGCTGGATGATGCGCTCATCATCTTTCTAGGGTCTGTGTTCAGCGAGCCGCTGCCGCAGATGGACTTTTCAAGCTCATTTGCTATTACTTACCGGTACCAGGTAACCCGCCGCTTTGCCATTGGCGTAACATCCGCAACAAGCAATGGTACCTCCTATAAAGCGGATTACTACGACTATCAACGGGCGTATAAGCACACCAACCTGATCATGGCATTTGAACCCAAAATCACCTACGCCGACACGCCAGATGTTACCTTGTATGCTGCCGCAGGCATAGGCGGGCTCTTTGTCCGGCTCAAAGACCAGCGGCTTGCGACTGACGCTAAACTGTATGCAGTGCCCACTTTCCAGGTTACGCCATTTGGAATCAGGGTCGGGAAAAAGGTTGGTGGCTTTGCTGAGATTGGCTACGGCTACAAAGGCCTTGTCAGTTTTGGGATCAACACGCGCTTCTAGCCAGACTTGCCATTCGTTTTCACCGCCACATTTGGTAATTACAAGACTATCCATTTATCTTTGTCACTAAGATATTTAGTTGATGAGATAATATGAACAAGGACGAACTCAGGCGGATAAGAAAGCTTAGCCAGCAATATGCATTTACCTCCATTCAGCTGCACGAAGCGGTGGCCAGGAAAGCAGGACTCCCGGGTACGGATCATAAGTACCTGGGTTTTCTGATGGAAAAGGGCCAGATGACGGCGGGTGAACTATCGGCGCTTACAGGTCTTACGACCGGCGCTGTGACCGGGCTGGTGGATAGATTTGAAAAGAAAAATCTAGTCAAAAGACGTTTTGCGGCGGACGACAGGCGGAAAGTGATTATAGAGCCGCACACCGAAAACATTATGAAGCTCCTGGTACCGCTTTACGAGGATTTCCGGAGCAAAACAGAAAATCTGATCGCTTCATTTTCAGAGGAGGAAAGCAAAGTCATTGAAGCCTATTTTTCAAAAGCCATTGAAATCATGAACGAGGCCACGAATGCGCTGACTTCCGACACAGACACAACCAGCGGGACTTCCAGCCGGACTGCCAGCCGGGCTTCCAGCGGAGAGAAAAAGTAGTTGTCAAACCTCTAACATTGGATAAGATGGGAAAGTACATACTGGGTTTGGATCAAATTGACAAAACTACAACTGACCTGGCAGGAGGAAAAGGCGCAGGCCTGGGCGAACTCGCACGAATAGGCGGAATTAAGGTACCAACAGGCTTTTGTGTTTCAACAGAAGCTTACAAAACGATTGTTAAAGAAATACCTGGAATAACTGACTTGCTGACTCAGCTTTCGACATTAAAAGCAGAGCAAAGGGAGCAAATCAGTGTATTAGCCAGCGAAATCCGGCGTGTGATTGAAGAGGTTTCTATCCCAAAGAGCATTGAAAATGAAGTAAGCAGGTACCTTTCTGCTTTTGGCGCAGAGAGTGCCTTCGCGGTTCGTTCCAGTGCAACCGCGGAGGATTTACCAACAGCATCCTTCGCAGGGCAGCAGGATACTTACCTGAATGTGGTTGGTGAAAAGGCAATTCTAAAATATATCAGCAAATGCTGGGCTTCCCTTTTTACCGATCGCGCGATTACCTATCGCATTCAAAACGGCTTTGATCATCGGAAAGTCAGTCTTGCCGTAGTTGTTCAGAAAATGATCTTTCCGGAAGCAGCCGGCATTCTGTTCACTGCCGATCCGGTTACGGGCAACAGGAGGACGCCCTGCATTGACGCAAGTTTTGGATTGGGCGAGGCGGTAGTGTCCGGACTGGTGAATGCAGACCATTACAAAGTGTGCAAGAACGGGCGCATTGAAAAGAAGGTATCTTCCAAAAAGCTGGCTGTTTGCCCTGCCGAGCAAGGTGGTACAACGCAAATGGACATTACGCCCGAACGTCAGGATCAGCCGGTGCTTACCGATTCGCAGATCCTGGAACTTGCATCCCTGGGAAAACAAATTGAGGCCCATTTCGGTGGTACCACAGAAGATGCGCCGCAGGATATTGAATGGTGCCTGGCCGACGGCACGTTTTACATTGTCCAGAGCAGACCGATCACTACCCTCTTCCCGGTTCCCGAGTGGAATGCGCAGGATGAAAAAACGCGCGCCTACGTGTCTGTCGGTCATGGACAGATGATGACCGATGCAATGCGACCGCTGGGATTGTCTTTCTTTCTTCACGTAACCCCGGCACGAATGCGGACTGCCGGCGGCCGGTTGTTTGTGGACGTAACGCCACTGCTGGCCTTGCCCTCCAGGAGGGAAACGCTCCTGGATACCATGGGAAAATCGGACCCGCTTATTAAAGATGCGCTGCTGACTGTCATCGAAAGGGGCGATATAGAGACCATACCGGAAGAAAATGCGAACGAAAACGGCAAGACGCCGCCTGCGAAGTCACCCGCGCCCGAAGAAAATGAGCTTGCTGCCTCCATTGTACCTGAATTGATCAGCCGTAGTGAAAGGTCGGTGCAGGAGCTGGAAGAACGCTTTCAGGAAAAATCAGGTGCTGACTTGATCCGGTTTATCCTCGATGATATTGTCGAATTGAAGAAGATACTGTTTGATCCGCAGAGTCACCGCGCGATTATGGCGGGTATGAATGCGGCTGAGTGGATCAATGAGAAAATGTACGATTGGCTGGGTGAGAAGAGCGCAGCGGACACACTTTCACTGTCTGTCCCCAACAACGTCACGTCTGAAATGGGGCTCGCGCTTTTGGATGTTGCGGATGCAGTGCGCCCTTTTCCCGAAGTGATTGCGTACCTGGAAAGTGTGCGCGACGAAAACTGGCCGGACACACTCATTGCATTAAATGGCGGGCAACAAGCCTGGAATGCGATCGATGCATTTCTCAAAAACTATGGAATGCGCTGCCCCGGAGAAATTGACATCACAAGAACCCGCTGGCTCGAACAACCCGCTTTAATAATCCCGCTTATCCTGAGTCACGTCAAAAACTTCGGACCTGGTGCGGGCGGGGACAAGTTTGAGCGTGGATTGCAGGAAGCTTTAAAGAAGGAAGAGGATTTACTATCCCGGCTGAGCCAATTACCCGGAGGAGAAGCGAAAGCAATGGAGGCAAAACGGATGATAGACCAGCTTCGCAATTTTGCAGGCTATCGGGAATACCCAAAATATGGAATGATCAGCCGTTATTTCGTATACAGGAAAGCGTTACTCAGAGAGGCCGAAGCATTTTTAAAAGCAGGTATAATTCGCGATAAAGAAGATATCTACTACTTCTCGATTGAAGAGCTGGCTGAGGTTTTTGAAACGCAAAAAGCAGATCAGCAGCTTATTGAGAATAGAAAGGAGGATTTCAGGAACTTTGAAAAACTTAATCCACCCCGTGTCATTACCTCCGAGGGCGAGATGATTTCAGGCGCATATCAATCAAAAAACCTGCCGGCAGGCGCTATTGCGGGACTGGGGGTTTGTTCCGGCACGATTGAAGGACGCGCGCGGGTTATCCTGAACATGAAAGACGCAGACCTGGAAGAGGGAGATATACTGGTTACCACTTTTACCGATCCCAGCTGGACACCGCTGTTTGTATCTGTTAAAGGTCTTATCACCGAAGTCGGCGGGATGATGACACACGGCGCAGTGATCGCCCGTGAATACGGATTACCGGCGGTGGTTGGTGTTGAAAACGTGACCAAGATAATCAAAGACGGCCAGCGGATCCGCGTGAATGGAACAGAAGGTTATGTGGAAATTTTGTAGGTTACCGCAAAAACACCAACAACTATCCTATACCCTATGATCAGGTACAACCTACTCTTCCTTTTTCTCCTCTGCTGGTTTGTAACACAGGCGCAGAACAAAGCCCCGTTCGAAAATGTGGTAATCACCTCAGAGAAAGGCAAAACGCTGGTTTCCGTGAATGAAAATGGAGACCTCCATGTAAATGTTGCTCCAAAAGATGGGACTAAGTTCAAAGCTGCGCGCCTGGTGCATTACAGCGACTTGGGTGCCCGGGGCGATGGCAAAACCGACGATATCAATGCCATTGCAGCCACCCACGCCTTTGCCAACCTGCACGGACTTGCCGTGAAAGCCGACGATGCAGCTACCTACTACATTGGCGGGAAAGCGCGCACAGCAGTGATCCGGACGGATACTGACTTTGGAAAAGCCGCTTTTATCATTGATGATACGGACGTTGAAAACCGCAATGCTGCTGTGTTCACGGTAAGTTCAGGCCTGAAACCTTTCAAGCTGGAAGGGGTATCATCACTCAAAAGAAACCAGGAGAAAATCAATGCGACATTGCCGGCGTCTTGCCTGGTTACTGTCACAAATGCAAACGTAAAGCAGTATATCCGGTTTGGATTGAATCAGAACAATGGTTCTTCGCAGACTGACATTTTTGTGGTTGATAAAAACGGCAAGGTAGATATGAATGCGCCCATTATCTGGGATTTTGATGAGATCACTGAGATAACTGCACTGCCGATAGACGAAAAGCCGCTGAGCATCAAAGGCGGGCGCTTTACTACAATAGCCAACAAAGCCGAATCAAAATACACTTACTACAACCGGAACATCGCAATTCGTCGCTCAAATGTAACCCTCGAAGGATTGGAACACCGCATTACCGGCGAAGGTGAGCAGGGAGCGCCTTACGGAGGGTTTATCAACATCGGTGAATGCGCCTACGTGACCGTCAGGAACACGGTACTGACCGGGCACAAAACTTACAGCACCATCGGCGCGGCGGGCAAGCCGGTTACAATGGGCACCTACGACCTGTCGGCAAACCGCGCATTGAATGTATCTTTTATCAACTGTACCCAGACGAACGACATCAATGACAATACATACTGGGGTATTCTGGGTTCGAATTTTTGCAAAAACCTGCTCTATGACCATTGTACCCTCTCCCGCTTCGACGCGCACCAGGGAGTGGCCAATGCGACTATCCGCAATTCGACGCTCGGACATATGGGCATCAATGCGATCGGCAGCGGATTGTTACTGATTGAAAATTCCACGATCCGCGGCAGAAGCATCGTCAATCTACGCTCTGATTACGGGAGTACCTGGCAGGGAGAAGTAATCATTCGTGACTGCGTATTCGTGCCTGCCAATGGGAAGCCGGTGAATGCGGCACTGATCAGCGGCTCCAACTCCGGTCAGCACGACTTTGGTTATACCTGCTACATGCCGGAAAAGATTACGGTTCAAAACCTTCGGATCGATGATTCGCAGCATCCTGAAAATTACCAGGGACCTGCGATTTTTACCAACTTCAATCCGGCCATGAAAGACGATTCTTACCAGGAAAAGTATCCTTATGTAAAAACGAGGGAGGTTGTGCTTCAGAATGTCACTACGACCAGCGGCAAACCTGTGCGGGTAAGTGATAATGACTTTATGTTTCGGAACGTGAAGGTGCGCACTGGTCAGTAGCTACGCAATACATTTAACTTATAGCCTTCAAAATCAACTGATCACTGGCATGTTCCGTAACTACTTCAAAATAGCCTGGCGAAATCTGACCGGGAATAAGACCTACTCGGCAATCAACATTGGCGGACTTGCGGTAGGAATGGCTGTGGCGATGCTGATCGGGCTGTGGATTTATGATGAGCTTTCTTTTAACAAAACACATCAGCACTACTCCCGCATTGCGCGGGTAATGCAGCAGCAAACCCTCGACGGAGAGGTAAATACCGGCAATAATGTACCTGCGCCATTGTTCAAGGAACTGCAAACTAGCTACGGCGCAGCTTTTGACCGTGTGGTAATTACCTCCTGGCTGCAAAGGCACGTACTGACTTACAACGGCGCAAGTTTTACGCAACCCGGCAACTTTATGTCCACAGGCGCCGCCGAAATGCTTTCCCTGAAAATGATCAGCGGCAGTACTGCCGGGCTCAAAGATCCTGCGACTATCCTGCTTTCAGCGTCGACCGCCAAAGCAATTTTCGGAGACGCTGACCCGGTGGATAAAACGTTGAGACTGAACAAAGATCTGGATGTGAGAGTAGCTGGGGTCTATGAAAATATCCCCTTTAACTCAGAGTTTCACGAACTTGCCTTCATCGCACCTTTTGACCTGTTTGTCTCTTCTACCAATTGGGTAAAAGCAGCGGTGGAGAACAATGAATGGGAAAGCAGTTCTTTTCAAATACTGGTTCAATTGTCGGCAAACAGCGATTTGCAATCAGTTTCTGACCAAATTAAAAATATCGAGGTCAGGAAAGCGGGAGCAAACGAGCTGAAATTCAACCCGGAGATACTGCTGCATCCTATGAGCCGCTGGCACCTCTATTCTGAATGGGAGAATGGACGCAATGCGGGCGGGCGCATTCAGTTTGTCTGGCTTTTTGGCATTATCGGTGTATTTGTGCTGCTGCTTGCCTGCATTAACTTCATGAACCTGAGTACCGCACGGTCCGAAAAGCGCGCCAAAGAAGTGGGTATCAGAAAGGCGATCGGCTCGGTGCGCCTGCAATTGGTGGGTCAGTTTTTCAGTGAGTCTTTCCTGGTTGTTGGCCCGGCTTTTTTCCTTTCGCTGGTGCTCGCCAGGCTTGCTCTTCCGACATTCAATGAGATTGCAGATAAACAAATGCAAATGCCGTGGCAAGATCCGCTTTTTCTGGTCAGCGGCCTGTTATTTGCGCTTTTCACCGGTTTTGTAGCGGGCAGTTACCCGGCATTTTACTTATCTTCATTTCAGCCCATTAAAGCATTAAAAGGTAAATGGACGCCGCTGGGCTTGCGTGCTACATTGCCCCGGAAGATACTGGTAGTGCTGCAGTTCACCGTTTCGATCACGCTGATCATTGGTACTGTGATTGTGTATAAACAAGTCCTTCACGCCAAAAGCCGGCCGATTGGCTATAACAGGCAGGGGCTTGTAACCATGCTCGTCAATACGCCCGACATTCACAGGCATTTCGATGCTGTTTTGGATGATCTTGTTAAAACAGGAAGCGTGGTTTCGATGGCAGAGTCGGCGGGACCACCTACTGAGGTTTTTTCGGCCAATGTAGGTTTCAACTGGAAAGGGAAAGATCCCGGGCTGCAATCTGAATTTGCGACAATCGGTATCTCACACGATTTTGGAAAAACAGTCGGCTGGGATTTTATTGCCGGGCGGGATTTTACCAAAACCCTGGCCAGTGACTCGGCGGGATTTGTTGTAAATGAAGCCGCTGTGAAGTTCATGGGACTGGCAAAGAAAGACTTGGATGATGCGATCGGAGAAACCGTCACCTGGGACGGTAGGTCTTTTAAAATCATCGGGGTGATCAGGGATATGATCATGGAATCGCCTTACGATCCTGTCAAGAAGTCAATCTTTTTCATTCCTCCGAGAGGCGGCCGGTTTATTACTGCCCGGCTCAATCCCGGCACGAATTCAAGTTCCGCATTGAAAAACATTGAGGCGGTTTTCAAAAAACATGCGCCTGACTCTCCGTTCAGCTACCAGTTTGTGGACCAGGAATATGCATTAAAGTTTGCTGCCGAGGAAAGGATCAGTAAGCTGGCGGCAGTATTTACTATACTGGCCATTTTCATCAGCTGCCTCGGACTTTTTGGAATGGCATCTTTCATGGCAGAGCAGCGCACAAAGGAAATCGGGATCAGAAAAGTGCTCGGAGCTTCCGTCACAAACCTCTGGCGGCTGCTTTCCGTAGATTTCGTCATGCTGGTAGCCGTCTCCTGTCTGCTGGCGATACCCATTGCCTGGTATACCATGGATCAGTGGCTAGAAAAGTACACTTACCACACCCGCATATCCTGGTGGATTTTCGCAGCAGCGGGCATTGGTACACTTGTTATCGCACTGGTAACAGTAAGCTACCAGGCGATAAGGGCAGCTTTGCTTGATCCGGTGAAAAGCTTGCGGGGAGATTAGCGCAGGCTCACTTTCCTTCCGTTACCTGCCGGATCACGCGCAGCCAGTTCAGGCCCAGGATCTTTTTAATCCGCTGATCCGTGTAACCCAGCTTTTGCATTGCGATGGTAATCTGTGGAAAATCGCTGATGTCTTTGATCTCGCGAGGCAGTTCAGGCCCGCCGTCAAGGTCAGATCCCAGCGCGATATGGTCCTCTCCTACCAGCTTCACGCCGTAGTCAATCACCTTTGCAAGCTGGTCCACATGCATCCAGTATTCATCCGGTATGGTTCCATTGAAAGTAAACGGGAGCTCGCGTGCAAACTCTTTGTCCACATCCTCAATGGTCTGCGTGGTAACCTGGGAGGCAAGTATCCTGGGTGTTTTAGGCTGCGGATCAGGCTGCACTCTGACCGGATTATTAGGTTTTTGCCACGCCCAGTATTTGGGATTGTTAAACAAGCTGCCGAAATGGACACCGATCACGCCGCCTTTTGAAGCAATTGCCTTAGCTGCTTCATCGGAGATACAGCGCGGGTGATCCACGATTTTGTGAAAGCCGCCGTGACTGTAAATGACAGGATGCCGACTCGCAGCAACCGATTGCAGAATGGCGTTATTGGAAGCGTGGGCCACATTGATCACCATTCCAAGGTCATTCATTTCTTTGATTACCGCTTTCCCGTGCGCATTGATGCCGCCCCAGGTATACACATCGTTACAGGCATCGATAAACGCATTGGTAGTACTGTGTGCCGTCAGCTGCATGGAGCGCAGTCCAAGTTTGTAAAGCGCCCGCAGCAGGTCGAGATCGCCGTGCAGGTCGTAGCCTCCTTCCAGATCAAGGAAGGCTGCCATTTTTCCTTTTTTGTTGATACGTTCAATGTCGGAAGCGGTAAGTGCCAGCTCAATTACCGCATTGTTCTTTTTGATTTGTTCCAATGCAAGATTTACAACACGGAAGGTATTCTTCATCTCGAACCTTCCCGGGTAATAGTTTTCAGGAGTATAAACCGAAAAGAACATCGCGTCCAATCCACCTTCCTTCGCCCTCGGCAGATCGACGGTACCATCGGGATAACGCTGCCCGATATCCGTCTTGAATATCAGCTCGCGACTCATCACATGCGTATGTCCATCCATAACGAATGCATTGCGATGCAGGTCCGGCATTGGTTTGTCTTCAATACCAGGAGCAGCAGAAAAGGATTGTTTTTCAAAAGCAGCACCTGCTACTGGTAAAAGGGTCAGGGATTTTATAACGTCTCTGCGTTTCATATACAAACATTAATTTTTGCGAAAGTAGCTTACAAACTCCCCTATTCATCGAATCCGCGCACGTAGGGCATTTTGGGCGGGCGTTCGCCTTTGCTGAATTGAGGCCCGCGTGTGGAGCGGTATTTCATGTTCATGAATGGCGTTTCAATGCGGCGGCCAACTGGTGAGTAGCGACCATTTTCCCAATTCGATTCCATATTGAAGGCAGTGATTCCGGTGGATAACAGCAGCCTTTCTGCATTGAATGGCTCCTGCTTTGTTACCATCATTTCGGTAATCCAATGGGGCTGAGAGTTGGAGGCGTGGTATTGGTCAAACGGTCCCGGCCAGCCCAGCATGGAGATCACTACCGGATCCTTTTGTCCATTGATTTCTCCGGCAAATGTCCAGCCTACATCCCGTGCATTGTAAACCGCTGCTTTTGTACCGTCATTATATTCCACAATGCAAACATTCGGCTTTTCAATCTCCTGAAAATGTCCTGCTTTCAAGCCGAAACTGACGCGTACCGCTTCAAGCAACTTCCCGGCCCAGGGATTTTGTCCTGTCCACTTCCAGGTTTCCTGTCCGCGGATGCATTGTACCGACTTAACACCCGTTTCGCCGCCTTTCCGGCGTTCCACAAAAGCCTGCAGCACGTCAACGGAATGAAAAAGAGCCCCTTCGTCCAGTGTGCCGCCAAGTACAATTGAATGTTTCAGAGGTGTATCGACGGCAAGTTCTATCTCAGGCTTTCGGAAGTAGGTTGGAATGGAAGAACCGCCCGTCAACGGAAAATTCAGCTCGCGCGATTTGTCGAACATCCATTTGGCTTCATCCCAGTTGTAAGAAAGGTGTTTATCATTAAAAATCGGCACTGCACGCTTGCTCTGCTCAAATACCCGGATTACTTTTTCGTAAATCCACCAGCGCGGCAAGAGCCACTGCCCTTTCAGATTCGTCGGATACTCTCCATGTTCTCCAACAATCACGACCCCGTCTACGGCTAGCTCCTTCCCTCCCAGCGTAACCGCCTCTCCCGCCGTTTTGAAGATTGGGATGTTTTTCGATTTACAAATCTTCTGCGCCAGCAAACTTGTATCAAACTGATGAATGTAAACCGAAACAACCTCTACCCGCGAAGGCGTATGGGCTCCCTCCCACCAATAACCGTCCAAAAGCTTCGTGATAATCCAGTCCGCATGCGATCTCGTAGCTCCCCAGTAAGTGACCAGACAAGCGATACGCGGTTTTGCCGAAGCACTTTGCGGCGCAGCTGCTGCGTTGCCGGTTAAAGCGGCAAGCCCGGCCAGACCAGTTACACCGAGCATTTCACGCCGCGTCAGTGTTAGCTTATTTTCTGTTTTCATCATGATGGTTAAGGTTCTGTGATTTAGGAATGGAGGATGCTGGAAAATACATAGAATCACAGACATCTTCTTGCCTTTTTGCAGCTCTGACGTATTTAAACCGCATTTTGTTGAAAGTAATCTTGAATGTGAGGGATCACTTGACAGTAACCTTCCTGATTTCTTATTTTTGCATCGCGCTACTCAACCTATCTCCGCGTAGCACAATGCAGGAGGACGACCTCCCCCGTAGTGGGAACCAAATCGGGACGGCCCGGCCTAAAAAGGTCTTGTTATGTCCTGGATTTATTTGGTTGCCGCCGGCCTCCTTGAGGTTGTCTGGGCCTACTTTATGAAGCAGTCGGAAAGTTTCACCCGGCTTGTCCCAACTTCCATTACCATTGTTGCGATGATCGCAAGCTTTTCCCTGCTTGCTTTGGCAATGCGGACTTTACCGCTCAGCACCGCCTATACGGTTTGGACGGGTATCGGTGCGGTCGGCGCTTTTTTGATCGGCACTTTTATCCTCGGGGAGCCAGCAAATGCCATGCGGATCGCCGCCGCCCTGCTTATCATGGCGGGACTGGTACTTATGAAACTTTCGTGAACATGAAACAAACGCATCAAATGGATCAGGTAACCATAGTGAAAGCCGGCGCTGACGATCTGGCGACAGTTCAGCAAATCAGCCGCGAAACCTTTTTTGAAACATTTGCAGAGGCTAATACCGAGGCAGATATGAACAAATACCTCACTGAAAATTTCAGTGAGGCAAAAATGACCGCAGAGCTCAACCATCCCGATTCGCAGTTTTACATTGCCTGGCTTGATGAGAATCCTGTGGGTTATATGAAGTTGAATGCGGGGCAGGCACAAACGGAACTGCAGGATCCCACGTCCCTGGAAATTGAACGCATTTACGTAAAAAGCGCCTTTCACGGGAAAAAAGTAGGTCAGCTATTGTACGACAAAGCACTCAAAGTCGCCCGGGCGACACAGAAGTCCTATCTCTGGCTGGGCGTCTGGGAAGAAAATCTGAAAGCGATCCGGTTTTATGAAAAGAATGGTTTCGTGGCTTTTGATAAACACATTTTCAAATTCGGCGAGGACGAGCAGACTGACATCATGATGAAAAAGCAGCTATCAGCTGCGGATCATTTGCCTGATTCCTTCCGCATAGCTGACGGGCTTATATGAGAACCTTTTCTCGAATTTGCTGCTGTCGAAAACGTAGTCACGGTCATATTGATAGGCCATTTCTTTCAGTTCTCTCAAGATCGGCACAAAAAGCCCGAGCAGCTGCATCATCCATCCCGTAAAAATGTAATAGCGTGGCTGCACATTCATTTCCGTGGCGATCATTTCAATGAATTGCTTTCCGGTCAGCCGCTCCGCCGATGTGGGCAGGTGCCAAACTTCCCCGTAAGCGTCGGGTGTATTACCTAGTAGTGCGAGGGATTTGCCAATGTCAGGCACGTACGTGAATGAATGCACTTTCGACGCGTCTATTTGCCAAAATGCTTTTTTGCCTTTCTTGAACTCATCATTTACTGAAATGCTGAGCGGACTGTTTTTAACATCAGGTCCGTAAAAATCAGCACTTCGGGCTATGAGCATCTGCAATCCCTGTGATTGGGCATCGAGCAGCATATCCTGCACAGCCGCCCGCACCTTCCCTTTTTCACTCGGCGGATTGACACGGGAACGCTCCGTCATGTGCGGAATTTCGTCTGCCGCATACATATATACATTGTCCAGAAATACCAGGCGCGCCTTTGCCTTTGTACATGCATTGATCACATTGCGCATCAAAATGGGCCAGTCACGTCTCCAAACGCGAATGTTATATTCCAAACCTGCTGTAAGATACACCACCTCAGAGCCTGCCACTGCGGCTTCAACTTCCGATGCTTTCAACAGATCAGCCGGAAAAAGCTCGTCGCCGGCATTGACCCGCGCGGGTTTACGGGATACCAGCCGGATATGGTCCGTGTAGTTTTTCAGTTCTTTGGCCAGTACAATGCCGGTTGCACCACCAGCGCCTAGTATCGTTTGCATGATTGCTTTTTTTGATACAAATGTATCGCTGTGAGCCAGATCCAAATGTTGATCTGTGTTAAGATTTTGCCTCCACAAACAATCTTTTTCGAATGCGGCTCAGACTTTCAGGCGCTATGCCGAGGTATTGCGCGATATAACGTTGCGGCACGCGCAGAAAAATGTCCGGACGGGCTTCGGCCAGCATCAGAAAACGTTTTTGAGGGGTGTAAGCAAGCAGGGATTTGGTACGTTCCATACTTTCAGCCGCAATGCGTTCCACCAATATGCGGAAGAACAAAGCAACAGAGGGCACTTCCCGTAAAAGCATGCCCATATCCTTACAGGTCAGGGAAAGTACCGAAGTTTCAGTCAGCGCTTTGATGTGGGACGTGGCAGCGTTCTGTTTGGAGAAGCTGTCCAGGTCTGTGATAAATTCATTTTCAAATGCGAAGTTGCACGACTTTTCAACGCCGGATTCGTCGAGGTAAAACTGGTGCAATGCACCATTCAGCACAAAAAACACCTCAGATGCCTGTTCTCCGGCATTGAGCAGGATAGCGCCGCGTTTGAAGGTGCGCTTTTTGAAGAAGGAAGAAATATATTCCGCCTCGGCATCGTCGAGCTGCACATCTTTCCGCAATATCGAGATCAGTTCCGGCGCCATATTCTACTCTCTTTAAAATGTTGAGTTGTTTTAAAGATTCAATATACATCAAAAGCCCTTACTGTTGTTCCAGCGCCAAAAACCCCGCCCTAAAACCCGACGGCGACTCACCCGTTTTGGACTGGAACAGCCTGCTGAAATACGCCGGATCCTGATATCCCAAGTCATAAGCGATTTCTTTGGCAGTGAGCGAAGTATGCACCAATAAGCGCTTTGCTTCTAGAATAATGCGGTTTTTGATCACCTCGTTGGGTTGTGGTAACCGTAGCCGGTTGAATTTGTGGGTGATCGTTTTTGGCGCCATGCACAAGAAATCGGCGTAATCGGCGACGGTGTGTTTGGATTTATAATGTTCTTCTACGAGCCTGGTAAACTTGCGGAAAAATTCGAGATCGCTTTGCTGCTCGGTGACGTCGTGCGTCAGATGCTGCCTTTTCCAGGAGCGCGTGGCGCGGATGAGGAGTTGTTTGAGATACGTGCGGACCATTTCTTCCAGCGAGCTGTCGTTGAGATTAAATTCCTGGATCATCTCTTGAAATAACCCTCCCAGAAACGCAATTTCTGCATTCGAAAGCTCTACTTTGGGCATATTCCGGATGTTATTAAACAGCAACCCATCGCACGCAACTTCCTGATCGTGAATCTGAATGCAGTAAAAATCGCGGTTGTAAAAAATGAAATATCCGCTGTCTTCGCCTGCTTGTTCCAATTCGAGATATTGATTGGGACTGATAAAAAACAAAGTCGGCTGCTGCGTTTCATAACATGCAAAATCCACTCTAAGCTTGTAGCCGGCAGGCAGATACAGGATTTTGATATATTCCTTATAAGCAGGCCCGTTGATTAGTTCCGTTTGCTCCTGACTTACCTGAAGCAATCCCAGCGTCTTTAAATTATTGTTGAAAACAGTTGAACTCATGGCTATATACGCTTGTGAATTTCGGGATTATTTTTTGTTTCAAAATAGAGAAAAAACCTGTGAAGCAAATCATCGCTTCACAGGTGGAATCGTTTATTTAGTTTCTTGCGAATTTTTCAAGCTCGGTGTTGAATTTATCCATTTCTTCAATGAAAAACCCGTGGCCGCCTTTTTCAAACTTAATGATGTGCGAACCTTTGATGGCTTTTTCAAGCTGCTCAGCACCTTTGAAATCACACAGTTTATCGTTCACACCGTGGAATATCGCCACCGGGATTGTAATTTTCGACAACACCGGGCGCAGGTCCAGATCTCCCAATGCGCTGATTGCCTGAGTGGTAGCGTAAGGTGAAGCATTCAGGTTAATGTTTTCCAACCATCTCATCGTCTCTTCGGAAAGTCCGCCTTCTTGTCCCTGAAATGCTTTTCCGAAACCAGAAATCAATTGTTCGCGGTTGGTTTTGGTCTGCTTGATGAGGTCTTTTGCACCCTGTTCAGTGATTCCAAGCGGATAACCTTCGCGCTGTTTCCACGACGGACCGGTGGCGCCGAATACGGCCAGCTTGCTGATATGCGCGCTATTATATTTGGTCACATAGTGCAGCACCACCGCGCTTCCCATCGAAAATCCGCCGAGTGTTGCATTTTCAATTTTCAGTTTTTCCAAAACCACTTTAATGTCGTCGGAGAAAGTATCGAAGTCATATTTTCCATAAGGCCGGTCCGATTTTCCGAAACCGCGGAGTGAAATGCCGATCACCCTGAACCCTTTTTCAACCAGATATTGGTATTGATATTCGTACATCTCATTATTGAGCGGCCATCCGTGAATGAGGACGACAGGCTGGCCCTCGCCCAGGTCGATCACGTGGAGTTTTACATTTTTTTCTACTTCAATGTATTCTTCTCTTCCGAATGCGGCAGGCTTGCGGGATTGTGCAAATGTCACTTGGCTTAGGATCAATGTGAATGCGAGGGCGATGGTGAAGGCAACAGTTTTCATGTGAGCAGTACGTTTGATGTTTGAGTTAATTTGCTAACCGTTAGCAGATTGTCGTTTTCGTTTCGACATTACAAAGGTTGCCTCTTTAACCCGGCAGAAGAATGGATAAAATGCCAAGCAACTTGTACATTTTTCCCGCGACTCAAAATTATGGCTTGTAAAACGTCGCCAACTGCCCTAACCGCTGCCTTGCCAGCTCATTTTTCATCGGCTCAAACCGCGCTACTTCCGAGTTGTCCTTGGTAACCACGATATAAAACGGCTGCTTCAACTTATTGGTCATGTGGTAAATTGACAAAAGCTCTGCAATGTCCTCAAACCAGGCCGCAGTTGCATATAAAGAAGGGAAAGGCGTTTTCGAAAGCTTTGCATAAACATCAGGCGCCAGGCTGATGGAAACCGGCTTCCCACTTCGAAATCTCGTTTCTAACAATGAATCAATGTATGGCTCGGCGGGCTTGTTCATCAACCGCCAAATGTCTTTGGTAAAAGGCGTCGGTTCCACGACTGCACTGGCATTGTCGGGATGCGGCGTGATGTTCGTCACCGCATCCACAACATGCGTAGCTTCGTGCAAAAGCACATAAATGATAGCATCCATGTTGCCGCCTTCGACGTGAAGGCTATAACTGGAATCCGCAGCGGGAATGAAGCAGGATTTCTCTTTCCAGGTCGCCCACTGCGAAATGTTTTCGTTCAGCAAACTCGCGCGAAATGTAATGTTGAACATTTTCTTTCCGCCAACCGAATCGACTGGTGAGGTCAATGCCGTGTTCGGCATATGGTCCATGAAGCTGATGCTGAGCAAATGTCCTTTCAAAATGTGCTGGTGCAGCGGCGGCAGGAGTTTGAATGCTTTTGTTACCTTTTCTTTCTCAGCCGGGGTGAGTTCGTGGTTGACCGGCTGCATTCCGGCTTCGCGGAACATTTTGAAGACGCTTTCAGGGGCGGGTTTGATGCGCCGAGAAAGCGCGTTAGTATTTAAATGAGTCTTATTTTGCGCCTGGGAGCAGGTTGTAATAAACAGGACAAGTACGGCAGCAATTCCAGTTTTAAGTCGCGGCAGGATCATCGTTTAAAAGGTCAATTACAGATAGTAAAAAGATTAAAAGTTGCTAAAAAGCTTATATATAATTTATTTATATATTTGAGTCAAACATTCACACGGAAATGAAACTACACATTGCTCCGCTTATTTTGATCATAACAGTACTCGAATCTTACGCCTCTGCCCAGCCAGCGCCGCTGAAAGGAACCTGGCTCAGCCCCTTACAGGAGCTGATCGAAATCCACCACCTGGGTCGGGATTCGAGTAATGTTTTGGCTAACAAATTGTTGCAGGAGGATTATTTCCATTTGTTCATTTTCGGCGATACACTGAGTTATCAGCATATTTATACAAGCTCTGAAACTGATTTTAAAATAGAATATACGGATCGCTATGATTTGAAAATTGTCAGCAGTAATGATTCAACATTAATTGTAGAGCCTGTTTCCAAATTGTCAAAAAGCTATTTTCAAAACCGCGCGCTTTTGAAACTCAGCAGAAAAGAGCATTTGATTGACACGACAATTGTTTTTGAAAAGCTGACTTATCACGCTACGCCTGCCTGGTTTAGTCCAACAGTTACCGTGAAATTGGATAACCGCAAGAATTTAGCGCTGGATATTACAAATGATTATCCTCCTGGAAATGGTGAATTGCCGACCGGGAATTATACCGCAGTTCTCGACGACAGTACTTACCGACAGTTTATTGAGATTCTGCAAAAAAGCAGTATCAGAAGCCTGAAATTTGGCACACAGATGGTAAAGGATTCACCGGAAATTACGCTCGATATTTACTTTAACGGCCAGCGCAAATATTTGAAAGCCACAGATGTGCCGAAATTGGCTTCTGATCTTCTTTCATTTATAAGTCGCCGTTTGCAGGCCTATCCCGGCCTCAGGTCAATAGACACCACTGATCTCCCATTGAAGCATTGAAACTTAGCTCGTGGCTATTAGCCGCTATTGATTCCTATTCAAAACACTAACAATCAACTTCTTCACAGTCTCCATTTCCTCTGGCTTGCTGGCGGCGGCGAAAAGTGTCAGGCTTGCGAGTGCTTCGTTGCTGATAATTGGGTTTTCGTTCGCTTTCAATAAGCCATTTACTTCCAGAAAAAGTAGAAAACACGCCGCGGCAATTCGTTTATTCCCGTCGACAAATGAATGGTTTTTGATAACCAAATAAAGCAGGGTAGCCGCTTTTTCCTCGATTGACGGATAAAAATCTATTTCCCCAAACCCTTTACTGATCTGCGCAACTGAGCTTCGGAAACTATCATCTTTTTCCTTTCCAAACACGAAAGAGTCGAAATCGCGCCGCATGGCTTCAATAATATTTTGATAAGATGATAAATCGGGGTATGTCGCTGCTCGCTGGCTGATTCCTTTCTGATCCAATGCTTCATGATCGTAATCATCAAGCAGTTCCAGTCCTTTGGCAAAATGTGCTAGCCAGGGGGTGTCTGCTTCACTAGCCTTGTATTCAATCGCACGGCTCAGAATCCGGATCCCGTCTTTCAGCGTTTGCACTTGCTGGTTTTTCTGAGCAAGTCGCTGCTCGTTAATGGAATAGCCCTGGACAAGATATTCTTTCAGCCGCTGAGTCGCCCAAATGCGGAATTGGGTCGCTTTACCGGAATTGACACGGTAGCCAATTGACAAAATCATATCCAGATTATAGACTTCAAGTTCCCTGGAAACATGCCGTTTACCTTCCACTGCAACTATTTCCATTTTGGAAACAGTTGCTTCTCGCGCCAGTTCGTCACTATTAAATATGTTTCGGATATGCTTGCTAATTGCAGGGACTTCGGTTCCAAACAATGTGGCAATCTGTTTCTGGCTTAGCCAGGCAGTTCCATCTTTTACTGAAACTTCCATCTGAACTCCACCATCGGCACTTTCATATATCTCAATCTGCTTCTCCATCTTTTTAAATCATTTTATTTAGCCCGAATATAGAAGTAAGCCGGGCAAATAATTTGGTGGATTATCCTTCGGTAAAAGAGATGGACGACTTTCTGCGCGTATGGAGCAAGCTTGCACTTTGAAGCTGTAAACAATTATTTAAAAGGTCGCTGTTGTCTCTTTGCAGGCGTTGTATTCCAGCAAATGAATGCATCTGAAATCATTAGCCTGTAATTTTCAGCGAACTGATCAGCTCGCCATCAAACTCTATATGATAATGCATCACCCCCGGTCTGCCGGGAAAATCGCCGCTTGCTTCTACGATCAGCGAACCTTTTGAATCTGTTTGTGTGAAATCAATGATTTTCGATTGCATTTTATATTTCTCTACTGCCTCCTCAATCCACTGTTTGATTTCACCTTTGCCTGTGTGGGTCGCTCCTTCGTCGTGAACAATGGCGTTCTCTGTGAAATAATTGGCAAATGTGGTGCTGTCTGATTCGTTTTGTGCTTTAATTAAGCCTTCTATATTTTCAGGAAGTTTCATGATTCTTGATGGTTTATGCTGATTAAAAAATGGTTTTTACTGATTGAAGCTTTTGACTGAATGTTGACTACACCGTCCGAACTGTGCCTCCGTCGATGATGTATTCAGTGCCCGTGAGGTAACTTGCTCTTGGCGAAACCAGGAAGCCGACCAACTCGGCAACTTCTTCCGGCCGGGCTGCTCTGCCGAATGGAATGCCGCCCAATCCGTCCATGACGCTTTTTTCAGCTTCTTCCATCGTGCCGCCTGTGCTTTCGGCAATGCGTTCCATCATCCGGACCGATGACGTGGTCATGATCCAGCCCGGCGAAACGGTAAGTACGCGGACGCCTTTCGGGGTAACTTCATTCGATAAGCTCTTGCTGTAATTGACCAAAGCCGCTTTCGCTGCTGCATAAGGCAATGTGGATTCGTACAATGGCAGCCTCGCCTGAATCGACGCAATGTGAATGATCACTCCTCCGTGCTGCTCGATCATCCCGGGCAGAAAGCCGCGATCGAGTCGCACGGGTGCCAGCAAATTGGTTTGAAGTGTCTCTTCCCATTGCTCGTCGGTCAGTACTGCAAAGCCGCCGCCGGGCGTTTCCGATGCGCCCAAATTGTTTATCAGAATATCCAGTCGACCGAATTGCTTGTAAATTTCATCCACCACTTTTTGCGTCCCCTCGGGTTTGCTCAGATCGGCCGCTATAAAATGAACGCCATTAATTTCGTCATCGGGCTTGTTTCTTGCGGTAATGATCACTGTTGCGCCTGCTTTTACGAGGCGGTCTGCGATGGCTTTTCCGGCGCCTTTTGTTCCGCCTGTTACCAATGCAATCTTGTCTTTCAGTTCGTTTTCAAAATTAAATTCCATGTCCTTTTTGTTTTTGTGTAGGACAAATTTCAGCACAATGCTTCCTGCTGACAAGTACGGATTTACGATTCAGATAGGGATAAATTTGTCCCTATTGAACTACTGGGGGCATATATTTACCTTTGTAATATGTATGAAAGAAAGACAATGCCCAACCTGAATTGCGGGCTCGACCTGATCGGAGAGGTGCTGTATGGCAAATGGAAAATTCGGCTTTTGTGGTTTATCCACCAGGGCTTTCAACGCCCCAGCGAGCTGCAACGGAAAATTCCGGATGCCTCCCGCCGGGTGTTGAATGTGCAGTTGAAGGAGCTCGAAAATCACGCGCTGGTCGGCAAAATCATTTATCCCGTCGTACCGCCAAAAGTCGAATATTATCTCACCGATTTTGGGAAATCACTCATTCCGGTCATCGGCGCCATCGGGCAATGGGGCGACGAGAATGATCAGCGCTTGCGGGAGCTTATCGAAAAGAACATACTGTCTTCGTAACCACATTTTCCTGACACGCTTTTTCAAGTATTTGCTCCATTTCCAGAAGCAACCCGGGAACTGGCGTGTCGCTGGTGTTGGTGAGGCAGAGCTGGCCATTGGTAGTTAATGCACCAATCGTCTGTTCCATCCCTTTGCCGGAGCGCACCATCGGGCCGTACAATGCTTCCAGTTTCAATGGCCCGAAATCCGTTTTGTATCTTACCCTGACGAGGTTGGTAAACATAATGTGATGGTTAAATGCCTGTTTCAACGCATCCAGCATTTGCTGCATATCATTGTGGCCGAAGACAATGTCACGGAAGAATGACAAATAACCGGTTGTATATTCAGCGGAACTTGTGCCGCCGAGCCCGGCCTTCGCCAATCGGGCCAGATCCCAAAAGGATAGGTAACGCTGGTTTTCGAAAAACACGGATTGCGTGGTAATGTTTAGTCCGAAATTATCATCCAGATCCAGCGCTCCCCGTGTACACACGGGCGAAACCAACTCCATGCGTGTCTCGTCCCACTCCGGGCGTAACTTCCTGGAAACCATAAGTACCGCAGCACAAATGGCGCCATGAACACTTGTGTTTTCCTGCCGCGCACGTTCCAGAATGTCCTTTGTCAGGGTTTCAGAAAAACGGTGTGAGGTAACCAGCGGATGGACCACATCCGTCTTCATTTTCAATTCCAAAACGTGTTCTGCGATCTGTTCTGGCAGATCTTCCGGCATATCGAGCGTCTCGTCATTGGACACTTGCGGCTCCATGAGTGCAAGCTCGTTGCCGGTAACAGCCAGCAAAATGTCCCGCGTTAAACAGCTTAATGATGTGCCGTCGGCGACGGTGTGGTTTGCGGCCAGGATCAGGACGGTGCGATCGGTCTTTTGAACCAAAACAATGCGCAAAAGCGGGCCTTCCTGCGTGTTGAACCTTGTCGAAAGCTCTTTTTCAACCTCCTGTTCCCAGCGGTAATGCTGCTCGGCGTGCACCACGCGAAGCGGAATGTGCAGGTTATCAACGTGCTGCAAGGTTGGTCTCCCCAATTCATCCAGCGCAACGCGCACCGAAAGGTTCGGGTGCCGATGCTGCGCCAGGTCAATGGCTTTTCTCCATTGGTCAACAGGTTGTGTTCCTGAGATGTCGGCGGCCAGACAAAAGTCCTTGGAATCGATCTGATCCAGCAGCCAAAACGTTTTTTCGAATGCACCTAATGTGCGGTTCTGTTGTCTTTGCATTTGCATTTAGTTAAAATGACAGGAGCGGCATTAAACCGCTTCCCTTGAACTGAATGCAAAATTGGAAGACTGAACTGCGGGAGAGAATGGACAAAAGTTGATGAGTCAGGTACATTTCTCCCAAATCGGACACCTTATTCTTGGCAAGCTTTTATAAGCTTTATGAAGAACCAAGCTGCCCCATTAACAAAACTTCATGAAGATTGCCGCGTTGAGTACTTTTGAAAGCCGGAATTACAGATTATTTTTTGCAGGACAAACCATTTCACTTTTAGGAACGTGGATGCAGAAAACGGCTGTCAGCTGGGTGATTTACTCGCTGACGCATTCCAAGTTTATGCTCGGTGTTAGCATTTTTGCAACCCTGTTCCCGTCGGCAATGCTTACTTCGCTGGGCGGCGTGGTTTCAGACCGTTACAACCGGTATCGCGTATTACTGATTACTCAGGTACTATCTATGGTTCAGGCGCTTACACTAACGCTCGTGGTGTTTTTCAAGCATTATGCCGTTTGGGAAATCATTGCGCTGAGTGTGGTACTGGGACTGATTAATGCATTTGATGTGCCCGCGCGGCAGTCCCTGGTGTACGAGCTGGTGGACGATAAAAAGAACCTTCCCAATGCGCTGGCGTTGAATTCTTCCATGGTCAATCTTTCCAAACTGATTGGTCCCGCTATTGCTGGTGTCGCTATCGAGCGTTTTGGCGAGGTGGTCTGTTTCGCGGCCAATACATTCAGCTTCCTTGCCGTGATCGGTTCGCTGCTGTTGCTCAGGTTACCTAAGTTCACACCTATAAAACATACCAAAAATATTCTCAGCGAGCTGGGCGAAGGTTTGACATACATCCGGCAGACACCCGAAATCCGCTACATTATCATTATGCTGGCGATGGTAAGTCTGCTGGTACTTCCTTTCACCAGCCTGATGCCCATTTACGCAAAAGACATTTTCCGGGGCACCGCCTCCACATTCGGTCTGCTCGACAGTGCAATTGGTTTCGGCGCATTATGCGGGGCGTTTTTCCTGGCGACTTTGCCGCCCGGAACCAACCTTAGCCGGATACTCGCGATCAACACATTCGTTTTCGGTACGGGACTGATCCTCTTTTCTTACACCAGTCTGTACGCGCTCGCGCTCGTGTTCATTGCGATTGGCGCATTCGGGATGATGTCGCAAACCACGATCAGCAATACGCTGATTCAAACCCTGGTGGCTCCTGCCATGCGCGGCCGGGTGATCAGCATTTTTGTGATGGCCTACTCGGGCGGCGTTCCCATCGGCAGCCTGATCGTCAGCTATCTATCGCAGCACATCGGCGTGCAGGCCACCGTGCTGGGGCAGGGAATTTTGGCATTGCTCATTGGCATCATGCACGTAAGATATCTGAAAAAGAACAAGCCCAAACAGCGCGTGGTACCTACGAATAGCTTAAATGCGGAAATTCCGCAGGTTTGAACCTGGGTATTACAAAACCCGAAACTTCGTACCTTTCAGCCCGATTTCAACTTCAATTTGACATTTTACTCCCAATATGTTCCTTTTCAAAGCAGCTCCTATTTTTCTATTTTCTTTACTTTTTTCAGTCACATTCGCTCAGCCATCTTCCAAAGGTATATCAGCAAAAGAAGCTGCTGCTGAGGCGGAAAAGGTGATTTTAGATTACAAAACAAAATACCAGTCAACCGCCAAGGCAGATTGGGAAAGTGGTAAGATTCAGATTGGACCCGATAGCCTGTTGTTTACAGTAAAAGTTTTTGGTGAAAAGCCGGCGGATGGCCGCGCTATGTTCATTTCCCTGCATGGCGGCGGCAATGGGCCTGCTTCTATGAATGATCAGCAGTATAAAAATCAGCAAAGACTCTATAAACCGGCCGAGGGCGTCTATTTTGTGCCGCGCGCACCATCGAATACCTGGAATATGTGGCACCAGGAGCCGGTAGATGGTCTGCTCGAAAGGGCTATTCTGGATGCTGTAATAATAGAAGGTGTTAATCCGAATAAGGTATATATCATGGGCTATTCGGCTGGTGGTGACGGTGTATATCAGCTCGCGCCACGTATGGCAGACCATTGGGCCGCAGCAGCGATGATGGCTGGGCACCCGGGCGACGCGGCGATTCTGAACCTGCGGAACGTTCCATTCTTCCTGGCCGTGGGCGAAAAAGATGCTGCTTACAACAGAAATGCATTATTAACCGAATGGTCCAACCGCCTCGACTCACTCCAATCGACCGACAAAGCCGGCTTCGTGCATGATGCGCATTTAATGGCCGGGATGCCACATTGGATGAAGCAGCAGGATACGATCAGCGTGGCGTGGATGGCGAAATTCAAGCGCAATCCTTATCCGCAGAAGATAAACTGGGTTCAGGATGATGCAGTACGGAAACATTTTTACTGGCTCTCTGTTCCGCAGAGCTCTGCCGTGAAAGGCCATACCATTTTTGCATCTTACCAAGGCCAGGAAATTGACATTCAGCGCAATGATACCGATACCTTATACATTCACCTGAATGACAACATGATGAATCTGGACAAACAGATCACGATTAAGCAAAACGGAAAAGTGATTTTTAAAGGAAAAGTAATCCGCAGAAAAGAACTGATGCAACAGTCTTATGCGGATCGAAAAGATGCGGATTATGTGTTCAGCAGCCGCGTAATGGTCGTGAAAGATCAGGCCCGCGCATATTGATGCGCCACGCATCCGTTTTGAAATTGAATGGTATTCACCAATTTTAAAACAAGCTTGTCGCCGAGCAAATCAGTATCGAGCAGCCGCCGGCCCTTTCCCGCTATGACGGGGTGAACAACGATATTGAATTCATCAATCAACCCCGCCGCAATCAAATCCGGAAGCAGACTTACACTATCTACTGAAATCTTCTGTCCGGGAAGTTCTCTTAGTTTCAAAAGCTCTTCCACGGGGTTCGAGCGGATGATGCGCGTGTTATAATCGGCGGATTCTAATGTTTTTGAAATCACCACTTTTTCAATGGCTGTGATTTTTTCACCAAACCGTATTTCGTCCGCAGAACCGGTTTGATTTTTCGCCACATCAGACCAATAGGGAAACATCAGCTCATACATGACCCGCCCGAAAAACAATAGATCCACATCGTCCATCAGGTGTGTGAAATAATCATGTAACTCCGCGCTCGGAATGCCCAGCGTATGATCGCAATATCCGTCGATGGTCACATTCATGCTGAATGATAGCGTTCTCATGGTTTGTTGGTTTGTTGTAGATCAAAAGTAGGGGTTGTCTATGTAAACCAGGGAGGTGATCCGGGACAAAAGTCAGGGCTTATCAGGCCAAATTCGTAGCGGTTTTGACAGCCGAATAATAGTGGTTCTCACCTTCATCCTCAAACTCTTCAGTCACCGTAAGCCCCACCGCTGTCAGCAACTCCTTATACTTTTCCGAGCCAAGCGAAAAGGATTCTTGCAATGTAATCACATCCTCCCAGCGCGCCTTCTGGGCTGGCGCGGTGAACAAAAGTTTTCCGCCCATTTGCAAAGCGTCCGCCATTTTCCGGATTGCTACTTCCTGAATTTCTTCCGGCAATAAAAACAGCAATCCCCATGCAAGGATCGCATTGAACTGCCGGCTGAAAAATGAAGAATCTTCCACCGCTTCGCAAGCAATGGGAACGTGCGGAAAGTTTTGTTTGAAAGCCTGCACCAAAGAAGGCGACGCATCCAGCGCATAGACATTCAAACCTTCGTCTACCAATACCTTGGTAATGGGCAACCCCGGCCCGCATCCAACATCCAATACTGTGGCATCAGCAGGCAAAGTTTTGGCCCAGTGACGGACGGACGTGGTACCAGTAGCATTGCCGGCCCGGGCGCGGTTGGTGATGAAGGTGGCAGCGTTTTCTTCGTAGCCGTTTGCTTTGTGCATATGGTTATTGTATTCAAGATTCGAACTTCGATAGATACTGATTACCAGCTTCATTTTTTCTGTGAGCTTCCGGAAAGCCACGGTTTAAGCAACTTCGTCACCTGTGGCATCACCACCCACGTCAGCAAGCCCACCATACACGCGGCAATGATCAAAGTCCTGAGCACCGGGTGAAGTCCCTGGATGTATTGACCAATGGTGTAAAACAGCAACAGACTGGTAGGAAACACGCCGCAAAGCGTAGCTACCGCCATTTTCCACCTTGGCGGGGGAACCGGTGAACGAAACCAGGCTTCCAGTCCGGTAAGCTCGCGGTACACCGGCTCTTCCGTCAGTGTCGATGCATAAGCCTCCCAATCTCTGAAAAGCTGCGAATTGTAAAAAGCATCCCGCTCGGCTTCATCCGCGAAAGTGCGCAGTATCCCAACTTCCCGGCTTTCGCTGCCCGGAAGCGCCGTCATCATGGATGCGCCATGCACACCGCCATGCAAAAACGAATCGCCCAGAAAACGCCGCAGCGCATCTTTGAATTCCTCTTCTTTTCCGGGAAGTACTTTGCGGGTAATGGCTACGTGAATGGGCATGGGTGGTGTTTTGTTTTGATTAATACGTAAAAATAAACACAAAGAAATGAATCAGATCGTGACAGTACAATGGCGCAGAGCAATGTCCATTATCGAACAGCCTATGTTCCTTGCCGGACAGCCGATAGCGCAAATTTGGACGCTTTCGCAGCTTTTTTAAGTGGTACACATTTGTTCAGCTTCGCGGTAATCTTATCGCGCGAACAATGATCAAAAACTACTTCACCGTCGCTCTCCGCACGCTTGTCCGGAACAGGCTTTACACCGCTCTGAATGTGGCCGGCCTTACTTTCGGGCTGACTTGCTTTCTGCTCATCGGCCTCTATCTTTTTGATGAACTGACATTCGATCAGCAGCATACCCATGCGAATCGCATTTACCGGGTTGTCGAACACAAGAATGTGAAAGGTGAGGAGACCACCATCGCGGCGGCGAGCTTTAAACTCGCGGAAGTGTCCAAGCAAAGTATTCCCGAAGTGGAAAACACAACGCGCATGAGCCGAATCGGGAGAGCGAACCTGGTGAACCCGCAGAACCCGGTCAACTTTCAGGAAACGATTACCATAGCCGATGAAAACTTTCTTGAAATATTTGATTTTCCATTGATTTCCGGTGATAAAAGAACCGCATTGAAAGAGCCGAATTCGATTGTTATCAATGAAGAACTGGCAACGCGGCTTTTCGGGAGCACGCAGGTACTGGGCAAACAGCTTCAATGGAGTTACCTCGACACGCCGCACAGGATCACCGGTATTCTGAAAAATCATCCTAAAAATTCCAGCTTTACATTCAACAGTCTTATTTCCGAAAATACCAACTCGGACGAGTTCAAGAATATAGCCGCCACCGACTGGTTATCCAACGGTTTTTCTGTTTATGCTTTACTGAGAAACGGCGCGATGCCGGAAACTGCCGCCGCTAAGATGACCAATATGGTCCTCGCCAACTTCAAACCCGAACAAGGTACGCGGCTGCATTTCAGCTTGCAGGCTTTGAAAGACATGCACCTGCATTCGGAAAACATCGTCGACGGCGCCAGAAACTCGAATGTCGAGCCGATACCGCAGGGAAATCTGGGCTATGTGAGGATGTTTTCATTTGTGTCGCTGTTTGTGCTGTTCATCGCTGGCATTAACTACATGAACCTTTCCACCGCCCGGGCGTCCAACCGGGCTAAGGAAATCGGTGTGCGTAAGTCGATCGGTGCAGTACGGCATAATCTGGTTTATCAGTTTCTGTTTGAAGCCTTGTTAATTACCAGTCTGGCGTTTGTATTGGCTGTTCTTTTTCTAAACCTGCTGCTGCCGCCATTTAACAATTTTGTAGAAAAACAGCTTTCCTTCGATTTATCCACCAACTATCGTGTCTGGTTGTTGGCCGTCAGCGCGACAGTGTTGATCGGCCTTATTTCGGGCAGTTACCCGGCCCTGCTGCTCTCGGGTTTCAAGCCGGTGGCTTTATTAAAAGGCATGAAAATCAACCAAAGCGGCAGTTTGGGATTACGGAAAGGATTGGTTGTGTTTCAATTTACGGTTTCGATCGTGCTCATTATCGGGACGATCGTGCTTTATCGTCAGGTGAAGTTCATGAACAACACTAACCTTGGCTTTAACAAGGATTTGCTCGTGGTGATCGACGTCAACACGGGCAAGGCCAGAAGCGCTTCCGAAGCGATCAAAGCCGAAATGGCCGCGATACCGACTGTGAAAAGCGTGTCGCTCACTTCCCGGGTGCCCGGCGAATGGAAAATGTACCAGCGCGTAAAGGTCAATGCCCAGGGCAACCGCACCGAGCCGGAGGTGGCTTACTTTTTCGGGGCAGACAGGGATTTCCTGAACACTTTTGACATAAAACTGGCACAGGGCCGCAACTTCGATAACCTTTCCGACTCGTCTTCGGTACTGCTCAACGAAACCGCCGCCAGGCTGCTGAACATCACCAACCCCGCCGGTCAGTTTGTCGAAATACCCGTCGCTTCGTCGAATGGCACTGATTTTGAAGCTGTCTTTTCTAACGGAACGCCATTTAAGGCAAAGGTGGTGGGCATTGTTAAAGACTTCCATTTCCAATCATTGAAGGAAAAAATCGCTCCGCTGGTTTTGGGTTATAATCGAAATCCTGTTCACCCCATTGATTACTATACTGCCCGAATCGAACCGGCCAACATTCCGGCCACGCTGAACAAGTTGAAGTCCGTTTTGCTCCGCGCCGACGCGGACGAACCATTTGAATACCACTTCCTGGACGAGCAGCTCGCCCGGTTTTACATGGAAGACTCCCGCCGCCAGACGCTGATGATCTGGACCGCCCTCGCCGCCATTCTCATCGCCTGCCTCGGACTGTTCGGCCTCGCTACCTATTCCGCCGAGCAGCGCGTCAAAGAAATCGGGATCCGAAAAGTACTCGGCGCCTCCTCATTCAGCCTCGCCACGCTCCTTTCCAAAGATTTCCTGAAACTGGTACTGATCTCCAACCTGATCGCCTTCCCGCTGGCCTGGTGGTCGGTGAACCAATGGCTGCAGGAATACGCCTATCACGTGAATCTTGAATGGTGGGTTTTCGCCCTGGCCGCATTGTTGGCAATTGTAATCGCGGTGCTGACGGTGAGCTACCAGTCGGTGAAGGCTTCGCTGGTGAATCCTTTGGAAAATTTGAAGGGGGATTGAAGGGGGCATTTTGGATAGCGTCGCCTTATAGTGCTCGAATGCAGTTGTTCAAAAATTTCGAATAACTTACATCGCTCACTAGGCACAAACGAGATTAATTCTATTCACACTAGCATTTATGAACAAAGACAAAGTAAGCCCACTTAGCTTTAACGAAGCAGACTACAAGGAAATACTTGACCAGGCAATCAGCCAGATTCGGGCGGCGCGTATACACCTCGCACGTCAGGTTAATAGCAGCAGACAATCTGTTTATTGGAATTTAGGAAAGTTGCTTTCGGAAAGGCAGCTGGAAGAAGGTTATGGCAGTGGAGTTGTCAATCAATTATCTACTGATCTGAAAAACGAATTTCCGGATATGGGGTTGTCCCCGCGGAATTTGTGGAATATGAAACGCTTGTATGTGCGCTATTATCAGGCAGATACAAAACTGCTACAAGCCGTAGCAGTTTTGCCGTGGGGACATAATTTGCTCCTTCTCGATAAATTACAATCTCTCCAAGCCGCAGAATTCTATGCCAGTGAAGCCGCGAGCAAAGGATGGTCGAGAGATTTGTTGCTGAATGCCATTAAAATGGACACTTATAGTCAGGCGCAAAAGCAACTTAAAACACACAATTTCAATCAGACGCTGCCCGAGGCGCACGCCGACTATGCCAACGAAGTTTTCAGAAGCACGTACAATCTCGGATTCCTGGGTGTAACAGAGCCCATAAAAGAGTTAGAGCTGGAAAACAGGCTGATTGCCAAAATCCGAGCGTTTATACTGGAACTGGGCAGAGGATTTAGTTTCATTGGCAACCAATACAGGCTTGAATACAATGGCAAGGAATATTTTGTAGATATGCTCTTCTTCCACCGCGGCCTGCGTTCACTCGTGGCGATTGAATTAAAAATCGGCAGTTTCAAGGCGGAATACGTAGGGAAAATGAATCTATATCTTTCCTTGCTCGACCGTCTGGAAAAAAGTGAGAATGAAAATCCTTCTATCGGCATTCTCCTTTGAGCAGATAAGGATCATCTTGATGTCGAAATAGCTTTGCAAGATATTAACAAACCGATTGGCGTGGCGGAGTATCAGCTTTTGTTGCCGCAGGCTGAGTTGCAGAGGTTGATATTAGACGAGTTCAATTCGTAGACCTATTTCGGCTATTTGTCTCTATAACTGATTCATTGGAGGAATGTCTAGATTAAAATCCTTTTTCATTTCAGTAAAATTCAGTTTCCATTGATCTCCTAACGACCGATGTTTTAGGTAAGCAGAAAAAGATTTGTTTGAAACGTAATAATGATGCATATGATTCTCGACGTCATACTTTTTCCTGTTCTTTCGTGCAAATGAAAAATAATCTGAAATCAAATTTGTAAGCTGTGAGGGGCTCTTTTTGAAAAGTGCAAAGTATTCAATTAAAATATTTACGTTAAGTAACGTCACTGGCTTGACTATGTGCTTTTTTGTATCAATGCCCGAGAGCATTGAACTGGATTTCTGATTTACATAGTAGTTAACACCGCTAACATCAAAAACACTTTCTGAATATATTATCATAGGGAAAATTCTTAACTGGGTATTAGGTTTAATTTTCAGTTTTTTTGTGAGTTCTGAGCCATCCTCAATCAAGTTGTTAATCTGAACTACCAGCTGCGGCACACCTTTATTTTTCGAATCTGTACCTTTTGCCGAAAGTAAATTCTCATCGATAACGGATTGGAATGCAACAAAATCCATGTCTTCCAATGTTTTTGCATGAATCTTCGTATTTTTAACTTCAATTATTAAAACACAATTATTCGACGACTTTATAATAAAATCTTGATACTTTTCTGTACTAACAATAATTTGATTTTGTCGATAAAATGTTTGAGTTAAGTATTCTTTTACTAAATATTTTTCAAAATACATTAGCCCTATGTATCCCTGAAATGTATCGTATGAAGCAAACATACGATCATTCTTTAAGGAAGTTCGTTTATATAGGAGATAAAACAATCCTTGGTCAATAGGGTATTGGAAAAAATTGTAATCTATTATTATGACATCCGAACCAATGCGATAAAAGGGCTTTGGAATTATATCCATATTAACTGATATGTCTTTCTTCCTACTTAGTGTTGACATATTCATTGTAAACTCTGACAATAACTTTGCGGGCATTCCTTCGACGTTTAGTATGTGATTCCCTAATTGCTCCTTGGATGATATAATCCTAAAAATATCCAAGAAAAACCTACCAAATAACCAAGGATTAGCTATCTCATAGTATTCGCAGAATTCAGTGCATGATTTTCTGAAATCTTGACTGTCACTTAAAAACTTTGCGATGAAGGCGAATCTAATCATAGAAAATATTTTGAAAAAATCCGATCTTATGTAATGTTGCTGCTGGATATCTAATTTAAAAATACCTGCAAAGGTATCTAGCTGAGTTCGTGGATTAGTTAGAAAATATCTTTCATTGAAGATTAGTATGGTCTTAAACAGATCGCTGCCAAATTGAATATTATAAAAAGCAAGCTTGGCGTCAACTTCTACAAAATTTTCCAAACAAGCTTTAATTAATTGACTAATTGCGGGCGATGCAAAGTAAGCTCCACCTTTAAGATTTGTAGCTGATGAAAGTTTTGTATGATCCTTGCCCGGAAATATGACATCTAGCACTGCAGCAGTGTGATGCTCTATCCTTGGTTCCTGATATAGCAATGCATTTATTTTAGAAAGGCAGAGTATGAGATAATCAGTGGGGTATTGCCTAACAAATATCAAATCGTCCTCTGGTAAACTTTCTCCCATCTCATCCGTATAGGTCCGGATTAGTATGTATTGGTCAGATAAGTTCATTATAATAAGCAGTTTATTTCAACGCTTTGATACGTTTTTGGGAATACAAGATACGCTGTTTCAAAGTACTTTGATCACAACATGCTCTTGTTAAAGTCATCTACCGATGATAGGCTTATTACTTTTGGAAAGCGGATGTTTGAGTATTGTCGCTCTGATCCGCATTATCTTCCCACAGCTCTTAGGAAGTACTATTTCGTTTAAATCTTTCTCCTATATTTGCCCCGCAAACGTTTACAAAATTTATATGAACAAACAACCAAAACGCAGGCCAGAAATGGCACTGGAGAAGCAAAGGGGTGAAAGTCCCTCGACCTGCCAAAGTTCGCTTTGTAGACGTTTGCGGTGACTTCTCCTTTCTTTTCATCCAATCCATTTTCACAATGCAAACGTCTAATGGAAAAGGAGTTGACTCGAATGCAGATTCAGTCAACCCAACGCACGATGCACGTCACGCATCAAACGCTAGCACTCCGCTGACAGATTCACAAGCCGAGTTTTGGTACCTCATCGAATGTCAGGGCTGCAACGAGCTGGCGCATTCGCTTAAAATGGTGCACGATCTGGCGCTTTATCATTCGGATGTCCCGTTTAATGGGGCCGAAAAGTCGGCGCTGTTTGATGTGAACTTACTGGTGGAAGGGTTTCAGAAAATGGCTGGGAAAATTTAGGAATTGGAGGACTGTTGGCGACAGTCCTTTTTGGTTTTTAGATCATCCGCCGAGCATATAAATCAGCTCATCTTTTTGGTTTACTAAGAAGTCTTTCAAATCTTGCATTCACATGAAAAGACTCTTACTCCTGGTTATCGTAAGCCTTGCACTGTACGCATGCGGCCGGTCTGAACAATATTTTCTCGATGAATCTATTCCTCGGTTGCAGTCGCCAATTAATCAAATTGCTCATTTACGTACCAAATGGCGGGACGGTAACCACATTGAGACGGTTTTTTATGACCATCGGGGCCGGGTCATAGAGGCATTTACTTTTGGACAGTCGTCTTCGAAAGAACTGCATTATTATGAAGGCGATCAGAGGAAGAAAAGCATCTACTATTCACATGGCGAGAGCTCAACACCCGGTTATGTATCCATTGATACCGTGCGCCGTGATTTTGACGCAAACGGCAGGCTGATACTGGAATACCACGCGACGGCTTCATTGCCCGAATCAACAGCAGGCTCTAACCAAAGTTCTTACAAGCGACATTTCAAGTATACTGCGAGCGGAGATACACTAACCAAGCTGGAACCTCAACTGACCGAGATTGATACTCCCTTAGTAAATATTGATCATTGGGAACGGAACATGAAAAGTCAATTGGTGCGCCATTACCAGCTCTATGTACTTCGTGGGCCTGATGCTACACACCCGCATACGGTCAATCATTATTCACAAAGGTTTGCCTACGACCCGAAGGGAAGATTAAAACTTGCGTGGTTTGACAGTATGTACCTTGGCACATTCTACTTAGCCGCGGGTCCGGATACTATTTGGTACTATTATAATGCACAAAATCGGCTAACCGAAGAGCGGCATTTATACTCGACCGATATGCGAAATAAGCGGGAAGTGGACACAACCAAGCTGTCGCGCCGAGATAGTGAAGTGGTTAACTTATATAGAAAGAACTTCATTAACAATGAATATGGATGGAGCAACCGGAAGTATGTGATTAAGTACAAATACGAAAAGTTTGATCCTGCAAAGCACGGGCGGCTCATTATACCTACCAGCTAAATGGAAGACAACACTTCTTCACGGGTCTTTTACCGAAATCGCATACTTTACAGCTTCCTCACAGCCAGCGTCATGCTCGTCGGCTTTTTGTCACGCCGCCTGCTCGGGCAGTATGCATTCGTTAAGCTGTATGTCGGCGATGCATTGTGGGCGATAATGGTGTTTTTTGGCTTTGCATTCGTTTTTCGCAAGTGGCCTACGTGGCAGGTGGCTGCTGCGGCGCTTGGATTTTCGGTGTGCATTGAACTCAGTCAGCTGTACCACGAGCCGTGGATCGATGCGATCCGAAATATGCCGCTGGGCGGATTGATACTCGGTTTTACGTTCGTTTGGAGCGATTTGGTTTGTTATAGTATAGGAGTTGGGCTTGGCGTGATGGTGGAAATTTTAATAATTAAGCCTGTAAAGAAACTTGCCTGAACCAACAATGCGGACCCTCACCGCCTGGGAATGTGCAGATTGATCTGCTTTCCATTTTCGTCATAATCCCAGGACCTGGTAGGGTTACCGTCCCAGTCGTATTCCTGATAGTGGCCTCGTTCCTTGTCGCCTTTGTGGTGCTGGATATTCTGAACCTGCCCGTTTTCGTGGTAAAACACGGATGTATAATTTTTATCTTCCAGGTGATAAATGTTTTCGTGCTGTATCACACCCGATCTCGAATATTCCCGCGACAATACGATCTTGCCATCGTAATCATAAAGTGCCTCCATCCAAACCTGAACACGGCTGTGCGCCTTGCGAAGCGAATCCTCCGTTTTGTAAAATTCCCTAATCAGGAATTCTTTCTCCCGACCGGTGATCGTGGTATCGTAATAGAATCGCGACATGTTGATCAGAAAACCTTTTCGGTAGAAGGCTTGCCCCTTCAACTGGCCTGAAGGATAATACCATTCAGACTTCCCCTGCAAAGAATCGTTCACAAAATTTTGCCTGCCCCATATCTTTCCGCTCGGGTGATATACCGTCTGAATGCCATTTTTAAGGTTATTCTGGTATGTTTCTTCTACTTCAACTTTGCCGTCGGGATAATACGCGCGGCTTATTCCATCGCGCTGCTGCTTTTGGCTGCGACTGTATAATTGCCTCAAATCTTCCAGTTCCTGAATGCCGCGTTTGTAATGCCAGTCGCGAACGCCCGCCTTGTCCCGGTACCGGACATCCCGGTCGCAAGCGGAGATTTTCAGCTTACCGTTATCTGTTTTTGCAAATATCACCCATTCGTCCCCGACCTCAATACCCATGTCACAAGACGATTGCACGTTGCTTTCAATCACATTCGCAATGTCCTTCCCCTTAAATTTCTCTATAATACTGAAACCCAGGATCGCGTTCCGAAAAGGAGTTGAATCCGCGGGCGGATTAATGGTTTCAGAAGTGACTTTTACCAGCGCAACAAACTCGTAGTCTTTTAAATCCTCAACGGACTTAATTCGTTTGAAATCATTGATGCAACTACATGCCATTAAGCTTGTATGCAGGCTGAAAAAGATTAGAGTCAGGGATATGCAGCAGTTTTTTAACATGGTACTTTCGGAATTCTTTTACCAAAAACTAAACGATACATCGAGTTTCACATTAACGCCGATGGAAGGCGCTAATTCAATGAGGCCAGTTTGTTTTTTGGTACAAGTAAAAATTGATTAGAAACTCAGTGAACCGCAGGCTCCAGCATAACGTACAAATGCGCGGCTTGCCATTTTCAATGATGAAGAAATCCATACTCTGCATTATATCCGGCTTTTCTTTTGTACCAATATGTCCATACAAACGCGCTCCATTTTGCGTGAAGTTCATGGGCTGCGCTGCACTGAAAAGAAAATCGGGATCTTGCGCGTAAAGTTTTCCGATGAAATCTGAAACTTCGGCCAGGCTCTGGAAAACAGTATCCTGATCGTACATTTTAATGTCGTCTGCGTAGATCGTTTTCAAAAGTATATCTCTCTTTTCACGATCTCTTTCGTTCCAGGCCGAGACGTGGTTTTCCTGTAATATCTCTGCGAATAGGGTATCCATAAGTGAAGGTTTTTTGTGTCCTCGCCGCACCTTTTGTAATTGCATGGACCAGCTCTGCAAGGTTCTCCGGATCCAGTGCAATAAAGTTAACTACCAATCACAGCTGCTAACACCCAGAATACTCCGGCCGGAACATGCCATTAAGGGCAGCGATTGTTTTTTCTACAATCTTCGTCCCGTCTCTTAGTACAATGTAAGGGTTCGGATCATCAGCGTGGATTTCCTCTATCACTCCCTCAGCCCGTTCCAGCCCATTGATATCCAGGATCATTTCTGCTTTTGCTCCACGGTTTTTGATATCTGTCAGCATTTCCATGAAGCTCTCATTTACTGATAATGTCGTGCGTAAGTCCATATTTTAAGATCGCTGTTTATTTAAAAGAAACATCATATTCCTGTTTAAAAAACATCCTTAAATAACAATTAATTCAATGCAGTTGGTCAATAATCCTATCATCGTACCTTTGCGGCTTCAAAAAATGAGACGATGATTACAGTTGAGAATTTGGCCGTTGAATTTAGCGGTTCTACGCTTTTTAGCGAAGTTTCTTTCGCTATTAATCCTACCGATAAAATTGCCCTGATGGGCAAAAATGGAGCAGGGAAATCTACGATGATGAAGATCATTGCGGGCGAACAAAAAGCCAATCGCGGCCACGTTCGCGCACCCAAGGACGCTGTAATCGCGTATTTGCCGCAACATTTACTGACCGAAGACAACTGTACTGTTTTCGAGGAAGCGGCCAAAGCATTCAAGCAGGTGTTTGAAATGCGTACCGAAATGGAACAACTCAATCACGCGCTCGAAACCCGCACCGATTACGACAGTGACGAGTACATGGCGATCATTGAAAAGGTGACCGAAATCGGTGAGAAATATTACCAGCTCGAAGAAGTCAATTATGACGCAGAGGTAGAGAAAGCATTGAAAGGACTGGGCTTCCGGCCCGAAGATTTTCAGCGGCAGACCAAGGAATTCAGCGGAGGCTGGCGGATGCGCATTGAGCTGGCCAAGATACTCTTGCAAAAGCCAGATTTGATTTTGCTCGATGAGCCTACTAACCACATTGACATTGAATCTGTGATGTGGCTGGAAGATTTTCTGGTGAATAAATCCAATGCAGTAATGGTCATTTCCCACGACCGTGCATTTATCGACAACATTACCAACCGCACCATTGAAGTGACAATGGGACGGATTTTTGACTACAAAGCCAACTATTCGCATTACCTGGTATTGCGTGAAGAACGCCGCTCTCACCAGATCAAGGCATATCAGGAGCAGCAAAAAATGATTGCGGACAACATGCAATTCATCGAACGCTTCCGCGGGACTTACTCCAAAACCAACCAGGTATCTTCCCGCGAACGCATGCTGGAAAAACTGGAAATTATTGAAATCGACGAAATCGATAATTCAGCGCTGAAATTACGTTTCCCGCCTTCGCCACGATCAGGCGATTATCCCGTAACTGTGAAAGATGTTTCCAAATCCTACGGTGATCAGGTGGTGTTCAAAACCGCGAGCATGACGATTTCCAGAGGTGAAAAAGTGTCTTTTGTAGGACGAAATGGAGAGGGTAAATCGACGATGATCAAAGCCATTATGGGGCAGATCGATGTAGAAGGTACCTGCCAGCTGGGGCATAATGTCAAAGTAGGCTACTTCGCACAAAACCAGGCCGCATTGCTGGATCCAAACCTGACCATTTTCCAAACCGTAGACGAAGTCGCAGAAGGCGACGTAAGAACCCAGATCAAAAATATCCTGGGCGCATTCATGTTTCAGGGAGAGGATATTGATAAAAAAGTGAGCGTATTATCAGGAGGAGAAAAAACGCGGCTTGCCATGGTGAAGCTGCTTTTGGAACCTGTAAACCTGCTGATTCTCGATGAGCCTACGAACCATTTGGATCTAAAATCAAAGGATGTTTTAAAAGAAGCACTAAGGAACTTCGACGGCACATTGGTGCTCGTTTCCCACGACAGGGACTTTTTACAAGGCTTATCTCAAAAGGTTTTCGAATTTAAAGACAAACGCGTGATCGAGCATTTTGAGACGATCGATGCGTTTTTGGAAAGGAATAGAATTAAGAGTATTGCGGATTTGCAGTTGGCGAAGTAGCTGATATCAATGGGTTAATCCTTCGTTTCAACAAGGTCCTCCCGGACTCACTGGTAACTTGCCTTTCAAAGCAATGCAAAAACAGGTAGATCCATACTTTTGCAGGCCAGAAGTTGGCTGCACGTTTCTTTCCAGACCAAGTGGGCGCGAGGATGCATTAACCAATGCGAGGTTCAAGCAATGCAATTCGATCTGCACGGGTTTGCGGCCTGCCAGGTTGGGGAGCGCGAATGTGGCATGACCGTCGCCGCCGAATGTCGTGCCCAACAGTTCAAACAAGGCGGGATGCTCCGCGATACGCATTTCCCGGCCGTCGCACCAGGCCCAGCCTTCCGGTGCGACTCGGGAAGAGATGAATTTGATTTCAGCTATAAAAGGCTCTTCCATTTTGAGACTGTAATGTTACTGGAAAGACGTTTTTATTACTGGCTTTTGGGGGAATAGATCCCGTAAAGTGAAATGATGTAATTGACGTACAAATAAGGCTCATCGCTGCTAAATGGCCTTTCTCCATTTCCCGGGCCTTCGTCCTGATGGATTGGCAGGCGACCGCGGAGATCGGGCAAACCGAATGTTTCCCGGCCGTCGCCGCCATAAGTAGTTCCGAGCAGGTTGAAAAGAAAATGGTTTTCAGCAATGGAAAGCAGCGACCCGTCGCAGAACATCCAGCCGTCGGGAGCGGATTTGCCAGCGAACATTTTGATCTCACCCACGTAAGGATAGTTCATCATGAGTCCCCTACTCTTTAACCACTTTCAAAACCGCATTCCCCTCTGTTTTCAAGAAGAACAAGCCGCCCGGCAAGCCTGATATATCCACTTTCTGGACTCCGGACGATTTCTTAATTGTCTTTAAAATCCTCCCGTTGGAATCGATGAATTCGGCGGATTGTGCATTGGTCTTTTTCCAGTCAACCCAGAGCTCATTTTTGGCTGGGACCGGATAAGCGACGATCCCGGCATTGTGCGAAAGTTTCAGGGAAATTAATTTGCTATACCCTGTTTTGCCATCGAATTCGAGGATTTTCAGGCGGTAGTAAGCCCGGTCGCCGGCATGCGTGAGTGAGTCTGTGTAGCTGTATGCTGTGTTCGTCAGGATATTTGCATTTACCTCTCCGATCTTGGCAAAATTTTTGCCATTTGCACTGTACTCGATCTCATATATCTGAATGTTTTCCTGCTCGGCAACCTTCCAGTCGAGCTTTATTTGCTGATCATCCGTCTGTCTTCCTTCAAAACTGATCAGTTTGACAGGCAATGGATTCTGACCAACTGTGCCCCCAAAAAAGCCACTAAATCCTTCAACTGAAAAGGTTACTTCCCAGCGATTAAGCTTCGCATTCCATGTAATATCATTGTCATCCGGGTCGATAACAATCCGCGAGTCTGTATACGACGCAGGACTTCCGCTGCCGTCGGAGCTAGATCCGTGAAACTGGTAAATCCTGAGATTAGCCTTTCTCTCGTCTTCGCCTTCCGGCTGTCCTGTCGGTAAATAGTCGGGCGGGGATAGCTTTGCATTCAGCGCATCAAATTCTGCCTGGGTGAAGTAAACAGTTACGCGCCCCGATGAAGACGCCGGGTTTTCGGAAGGAGTGATATCAAAATGCCTCTGGAGATACACTGCGCCGCCGTATGAATTCACCTGCGCATCAACCCACACAGTGGCCGTTACCTCGCCACTTACATTGTCTGGCATCAATGTCAGAAGGTCTGCGTCACAAGTGGCGCCTGCTGCGGTGAAAGTATGTGGCGCCATAATTTCTTCGTCGAATGTAAAAGAACTGGTTTTTGCATTACCAGCCAATGCATCTGCATTTGGCGGCCTCACACCTTGAAACTCGAATGCGCCAATATCGATTTGATCGTTGAATACCCTGCTGTTGCCGCCCAGATCTGTCTTTGGAAGGATATTCGAAGGATACGGACTTACATCCCCTGCATCAATCGCCCTGCTGCATGCAGCTAGTGAAAAGTCACCTCCATCCATGTCAGCAAACTGCGGATCTGTATCCAGGTTCCCGCCATTGTCATGGTATTCGTCGTCATCGCTAAACAGCCAGTTTGCACTTCCTCCGGTCCCCTCCACAATACTATTGGTAATAGCAACCAATGCGCCGTCAATCGAAAGGCTGCGCTGGTATGGTCCATCGGCACCCCGAGCGATATTTTTAGCTATAATACTGTTGAATATCCCCGTACCTATTCCGTCGATTACCACAACACCAAGCCCATTATAATTCGATTCTGACAGGTTCTGCGTCACGGTCGTACTTAATATTGCAATTCCCTCCGTATTAAACCCGTCCAATATGCCACTCCCGTATCCTTTATCATAATTGTGGTAGATAAGACAATTCATGAACAACGAACCGGCAAGAAACCCCATACACCCTCCGCCTATATTTCCGAGATTGTTCCTGATAATCAGATTTTCCAAATAAACTGGCTTTCGCGTCTGGTAAATAAAAATGCCTGCACCAAAGGCGTTGGGAACTGCTGTTTCAAGTATAAGAGTCGTTTCATCCTCACTGGAAGACATATTATTCGCCCCTTCAATCGTAAATCCATCCAAGAGATGATCCGAGTTCAGGTACAGTCCATAAATCACATGGTGGGCGTTTTCGCTGAATTCATTCCTGGCTCCATTGTTATAGAAGTCCATAAAATCAAAATTGTCATCCTGATTGAAATCGCCGCTCAGAATACTGGCATTTTCTTTAAGCCGGAGGTCCCGATCTGCCAGCGAAGATTCAGTTCCTTTAAACCCACCGTATAACTGAATCTCGCCTGTCAGCAGGAAGCTGTTCAAAGGGCTTTTAGGATCCGCATTCGAAAGATTATCAGGACGGTAAAGTGGATGATAAGTGCCCCCGGCAACCCATATCTGCTTGATATCCTTGATATAGGAAGCAACAATGGCGTCGGCTACTTCGGCGGCTGCATTGTTCCAGTCGCTTCCGTTTTTCGACCCGGAACCACCCTTTTTTACAAACAATATTCCATTTTCGTTTGGTATAAGTGTGGTTGATAAGGTTTCGTACACACTTTCCAGCGCGCCGATATCTACGGTACTTTTTGTAATGCGCGGGGTTCCTCGAGGATCGGTTGTAATGGTTGACAAATTGGGTATCTGGCCGGATTGAAGAAAGAGATTATTGCCTTTGTTGACAGCCGGGCTGCCCGGCCTCAATCCCAAAACGCCCTTGCTTTCGTCAAAAAAGCCGGGATCTACGTCGAGGTTCCCGCCCTGATCTTTTCCATATGCCGCATTCCAGGACCCGCTTCCGCCACTTCCGGGAACGATGCTGTTAGAAAAATAGGGAACTGTTCCGTCACCCACTTCTACCGCAACGCCCGAAGTACTGAGACTGCCGCTGATGATCGTATTGCGGATTTTCGGGGCCGCGCCTTCAAGCACCACGGCGGCGCTGGTCTGTCCTGCGATTGCCGAAATAGTAGTATTGGTAAAAATGGCAGAAGAATTCAAAAGATAAACAGCACCTTGTCCATTTACCGGATTAGCACTGACGATCGCATTCGTTAAAGCCAAACTGGACCCAGAAGCATAAATACCACTGCCGTCAGCCGCATAGTTGCCCGTAATCAGCAGATTGCGCAAGGAGGGTGATGAATAAACGGCGACAATCCCTCCTCCGACATTCCGCGGAATACTGCGTCCATTAATGGAAGCGCTCGATTCACCATTTGCATTTCCACCCCTGATGATAAATCCGTCCAGGATCGCGTCGCCTGCCTCACCGGCATAGGTGACCACGTGATATGATGTATTACGTCCGTCGAGAACGGTGACAATTTCTTCATCACTTTCAAAATCTGCTACCTGGTTACCTTCTGCAATGTTGAGCTCGCGCTCAGCAGGTGATTGTTCATCGCCCCTGAATCCGCCGTAGATCTTGATATCAGGCGGCAACAGGAATGTGCGGTTTACTGCGTCTTCGTCGTATTGAAATTCATAATTGCTATCATAATCCGGGTAGTAGGTTCCGTTAGCGACCCAGATTTGCTCCACACCGGAATTATCATGCACATATTTAAGGGCTTGTGCCAAATCCCAGAATGGATTTTCCCAGCTGGTGCCACTATTGTCTCCACCTGCGTTACTATTTACATACACAATGGGAGGTACTGCCGCCAAAGCTGATTTTCGCGCTGCGTCCTGCGCCCCGTATGTTCTTTTTGGAGCCTCACGCTTCACCAAGCTCCGCTTTCCGGGTGCGACAAGCATCTTTTTAAACAAGCTTCTTGAAAGACTGTCTGACGATAGTAAAACTGCACTGCTTGTCTTCCTCTGTGACCAGCCAGCCGTCATCTGCTTGAAAACATCATTCTGCTCTAAATTACCCGCGGGCTTTTGCGGCAGTTGCACGGCGCCGAATGCTTTGAGCAGGGGTTGGATTGTTAATATTGTACAAAAAAATAGGAAAAGCGCGCCGTTGCCGGAAGTGTAGAGTTTCTTCATTTGTTGAGACTTAGACATTGAGTAAATTCAGGTATCAGACGGGCGACATGCTTTGAAAAATGATCAAAGCCGTACTCGATCCTTACAGATACCGGATTTTGTTTAGGACAAAAGAAGAGAATGCAGCAGCAGTGCGCAATGGCAAATTCCTGCTATACGTTACTGATATTTTAGGTGAAAGTATTTGAATATCAAACTAGTTGGAATACTATTTATAATTCATTTGAAGCGATCTCTTTAATTAAAGTATAGGAGATAGTGCCGGCGCGATAATAGAGGTTTGTTTTTACAGACCAACACAAAGAAGCCTTTGACTAACATTGAAGTTAATTGTAAAAACATGCAGCATTACGAGGAAATAGCAACCACCATTTTATCCACTGCAACACATCGCGGCGCTGAGAAAAGCACCTGTCCGTCCGAAATTGCACGCATGCTATTTCCCGACGACTGGCGAAATCATATGCAGGATGTGCGCGAAGTAGCAATTGATTTGCATAACAAAGGCAGCGTAGTGATAACGCAAAAGGGAGTACCTGTTGATGTGGCGCATATGAAAGGGCCGGTGAGGATTAAGATATTAAAAATTAACTAATTGCAAGATGTACGTTTACTGGCTTCTGATGAGCTTTTTTACACAATTGGGATTTGCCCAATCCACCGCGGGACCTTCACTGACCCCCGTGATGGACAAACGTATAAAACGATCAGCTTTCTCGGTATATTCTGGACGTCGACATCCAGCAAAACTGGCAGCGCCTGGGCCTGGAACTTTCATTACGGCGGTCCTCCGAGTAGCAATAAAAAGAATTTAAAGAAAGCATTCCGCTGGGAATTGGGTTGAAGGATTACCTGACTAGCCTACACCAAATTGTATGTGTTCCTTACAAACCGGGTATTTATCCTCACGCTGCCCGCGGCACGATTATGCTACAGATCAAAGAAACTGACATGGAGACGATTGTCCCTGTCGCTTGCTTCCGATTTTCCGGGAGCGGGCTTTCAAAATTCTATTCGCAACAAAATGAGCCAATTTAAAGTAAAAGTATTGTCTTTCTCACAAATACAGAAGTTGCCGGGATCTTGGGAAAAAACCGATCTGATCAATCTCCTGAATGCTATGGATTACGATAATCCCGCCGAAATCAAGGATTCCGAGCTGAAAGAAATGTGTATGATGTCATTGACGGACTTTGAGCCCGAAGAAGCTGCCAAAATCGTTTTGGATTATACAATTGCTGATCGCCTTACAGACGGCCAGATCCAGAATCTGTCACACGAGATACTGACTGAAAAACTTTGGGAAGAATACCCCGAGCTGCATCTGCATCCCGATCTTTTCCGATCGACCCAATTGCTTTACGAAGCCTTTAACGGCAAGTTCCCGCGTGTCGAGGCGGTCAGGTTCTCCATAGAGATTGAGGGCGATGTGGCTATGTTTGACAAAGACCCCGAAGCTCCGATCCTGAGGATCCTGGCTGCAGGAATGTCGGACCGGAGTTTGGTAAGGCGCCTTTTCCCGGATCAATTAGAGGGCGATCGTTTTGAAGAAGCAAAGGATATTCTCTGGCAGTTGAACCTTGTTTCCAGAAGTGAAACCGCTGTTACCTATGACATTGTAAGCTCAGAATATTGGCTCGGCGACATCAAGTACGCGGATAGCTACGAGGCAGAAGCCCACGCTGACGTGGTGGCAGACGAGGATGCTGACTAGTTGAGGTCACCAACACTCCGACGCTCTAACCGACTGAGTAGAACACACACCTCAGCGGTTAGAGCTAATTAAGGTCAATCGAGAACGTATATTACTTATCGTTCTTAGTTGAGACTTTTGCGGATCTATCCTGATATTAACTAAGTGCTTACGTAGCAAGCAGGGTTTGTGCATATAGTAGTTTTTTGCAACTTTATCGCAATATTCACATATGTAACTACCTTAACAGAAGCTCTTTGAAATCCTCCCAAATTGCTGCGCTACTAGCCGGACCGGCTGCGTTTTTTCTTGTTCTATTTTTTGCTGACTTAAACCCTGGGCATCCCGAGGTTATCAGTATGGCCGCCGTGACATTATGGGTCGCCATTTGGTGGCTCACCGAGGCTACTGACCTGGCAGTGACAGCGTTGCTGCCTTTCATACTGATGCCGACACTGGGCATAGCCGATTCGCAAACGGTGGCGGCGCAATATATGGATCAAACTATTTTTTTGTTCATCGGAGGTGTATTGCTGGCCTTCGCTATTGAGAGGTGGAACCTTCACCAGCGGATTGCATTGTCCATTTTATCGAAACTCGGCGCCAACCCGGCCACCATGCTCGGGGGCGTAATGGTCGCTACTTTTTTTATCTCCATGTGGGTGTCCAATACGGCTACCGTCATGATGATGCTCTCTGCGGTGCTGGGCATTATCGTTCAGGTGGAAAAACACGACATATCTGTTACTCAAAAAAATGCGATCGCTAAGGTAATGCTGTTGGGGCTTGCCTATTCGGCCTCCATCGGTGGCATGTCTACATTGGTGGGAACGGCCACTAATCTTGCTTTCTACAAGATATATTTAGATGCTTACAAAGATGCCGGCGACATGAACTTTGTCAGTTGGTTTGTCCTTGCCTTTCCTGTTGCATTAATGCTGTTGGCGGCGGCGTTTTTTATCCTGAAATTCACATTTCTCCGGCATGCAAAAAATGTCGTATTCGACCGCAGTTACTTCGTTGTCTCCCTGCGGCAATTGGGGAAAATGGCTTTTGAAGAATAGGTCGTATTTGCGGTTTTTGTCATTACCGCATACCTGTGGTTTGGTAGAAAAGATATTGATTTTGGATCTTTTCATTTAAAAGGTTGGGGCCGACTGTTAGGTACACAGGCATCGTTTATTACGGACAGTACGGTGGCCATTGTAATGGCAATTTTGCTGTTTCTTATCCCTTCGAAAAACGAGAAAGGAAAAATGCTGCTGAGCTGGGAAGAAGGAAAGAAACTTCCGATAGGCATTATTCTCTTGCTGGGCAGTGGTTTTGCTTTGGCAAAAGGCTGCGATCAGTCGGGGCTAAGTACCTGGCTGGCGCAGGAACTGCTGTTTTTAAAGGATGCGTCCCCAGTTTTTGTTATCGCGGGCATGTGCGTTATCATTTGTGTTATAAGTGAACTAGCTTCAAATGTGGCATGCATACAATTGGTGCTGCCTATCTTAATAGCCATTCAAAAAGTAACTGGCATGCCCCCGCTGATGCTGATGGTGCCGGCCACGCTGGCGGCGTCGCTAGGGTTTATGCTCCCGGTAGCAACCCCGCCTAATACGATCGTGTTTGGAAGCGGGCGGCTCCGTGTGGCTGATATGCGCAATGCAGGGCTATTGCTCAACATCGCAGGCATTGTGATTATCACAGTTGCATCGTTGATTATCCGGGTGTTTGTTTGGGGATAGAGGCCGGGGGGTTATCAATTGCAAATTGCAGGCCTATCATTAACAGTACTTTTTCGTTTCGTCGACAGTTCACAGCCTTCTGTCGACGGTCAGAACAAAATGGCCATTACCCGAATTATCATACCAAAATGGTTCATTAATCACTAGATAATATGGCGGGTAAGACGATCATACGCAGCGACTGGTACGCTGATCAACAGCTTATTATTACACAAATCAGTGGCGACGTAGCAAAGCAGGATGTGTTACATTGGGAGCAAACATTTCATGCCGCGCTGGATCAGGTGGCTGAGTCGGGCGTTTTCAAGATTTTCGTAAACCTGCATGGTTTTAATGCGGTGGACCTGGAAGTGCACAAGTACTTTCGCAGCATTGTTCCACTCACGCTCGCGCAGTACGGCTGGAAAGTCGGTTACGTAGCGATGTTTCCCGAGGAGGCCGAAAAGTTGGTCATCACCAGGAACAGGAATATTCAATGCATCGCAGCGGCACATTGCCATCAGGATGTTACAAAAATGGAGAAATACGAATCGCTGTACAGCAGTGAGAGTGAGCACTTTTTCGCTGATGCCGGAGAGGCAGAAGCGTGGATACGAGGGGTAAACGAAAGTATTTGTTGAGCAGCAAAAAAGGGCTAATGCGATTATCCAAATCACTGGCATTTGGTATATTTCTCGAATACTATTCTGGATCAGGCATCATTACATTTGACTTTGTGAGAGGATTTGTATAGGCCCGTTTTCCACTTTTTAGCGAAGTTGCGACCGAGTATTTTAAGCGGATTGATGCTTTTTTGGAGTGGAAGCGGATGAAAGTATAGCAAATCTTCAACTTACGAAAGTAGTTAAGGATTATAGCCGAATAATTTCCATCAAATCACCTAACTAAAAATAAAAATCGAAACAATACATAAACCAAATATGAAAACAGATTACATAAAATTTACTTTACTGTTATTAATCTTAGCTTCTTGCTCTAATGGTTTGACGACAACATCTCCTGGAAAAAAAATTGACAATAGACTTGTAGGAGTTTGGACGGGATCAGAGCAAGATCAACAAATTGAAGGAGCTCAAAAAATATGGGAAATGACGAGAAATAGTGATGGCACCTTCTTACTTAATTTTAAAACCATTATTAAAGGCGAATCTGATGAACATACTGAAAAGGGAAACTGGTGGGTAAAAAATGGTAAATTTTACGAATTTCATGATGATTCCGGTGAAACAGATATTTACAAATATGAGGTACTGGATAACAATCGTATAAAGTTTATTTCAAAACAGATCAATGTTGAAATGAATACTGAAAGTTATGAATTCATTGACACAAGAAAATGATTACAGTAGATGTGGGGTCAATTTTTACCAACCCATTTATGATACCCTGGAAAAAAAATACATTGAACGTAGCACCACTACCCAACAGGCAACAGATTTTGGCAGAGACCAAGTAAAACTGGATTCGCTTCACAAGCAGGTAAAGAAGGAAATCAGCGGATTTTTGTAAAACTTGTAAACCGCCGAAACGTAAGAAGCAAAGATCTGCCGAATAATAGTATTGGACTTGTCCAGTCGGCCTCAAAAATGGCCCTAAAAAATCAGTACCTTTAAAACTTGGGAGGGAGACGGGTCTCGAACTTTGCCTTTAATCGGCTCGTATTCAAGGTTTTGTCTCCTATATTTGAAGTAAACTACACGAAAGACTCACTATTTTTTATACATATAGTACAACAGTATATTTGTTATGTATAATTCTTTTAGCGAAAATTGACGTGTTTGATGGTGGATTTTCGCTGATTTTGGGTGAGTTTTCGGGTGGTTTTTGGTGTTCAAAGTTTGGAAAATGCCTGTGGTTTTTGGCGGTGGTAACTGCGATGTCGTCAAGTAAAAATAAGAACTTTCTGTTCCTTTATCAATGGCCTTGTTATATATGTGTGCTCAATTACAGTAGCTACTTTCTTATTCCCATTTCAAAGTATGCGTGCCTTTCGCAAAGGGCGAGTCCATTGAGAGTTGGTTTCGCACAATCCTGCCATATACAAGGTTCTGTTGTAATTCCTCTCGTTTTTCGTAATAACTCAATTTGCATCTCCTGCGAATTGTAGTTAGCCCAATCATCCCTGAAGGGAAGTTTGACAAAAAATTGCTTTTGCAGCTTATCAGATCTATCTAATCTCCAAAAGCTTTGATCATAGTTGTATTGATACAGCGCGTACCAGCCAGCACCTTCGACAAATTTGAAGTCGCCATCAATCGCTGCCAACATGGAAGCATCGGCATAGTAAATGGATTCTGTCAACAAGTTCTCATATTGTTGCATTGTCATGCATCAGCTTTTGTATCAACTATACCAACTTCCTTTCCAAATAACCACAGAACTTGATTGACCTTATCAAGTCGAAGTGTTTTCTTGCCTTGTTCCAAATCGCGAATAAAGCGTAGACCGACACCTGCTTTGAAAGCAAGTTCTTCCTGCGTAAGTCCAACCGCCTTACGCGTTTCTTTCAAAAATGACGAAAAAGTTGACATATTATATACCCGTTATGGTATAAAAATAGGATCGCTTAATCAAATTATACCATATCGGGTATAAATTTTATTGTGTTGTCTTTGCGATACTGAGTCACCCCAATAACAAATTCAATAATGTTGATTATTTTCAACATTATATGTTAAATTGTTTGTAATAGCCAACAGGTGAAAACGAAGAAGCAAATTATCTTGCCGAAATTTTTGAAGATGTTTGAGCAGTTGGGCGAAAATATAAAACTAGCTCGCAAGCGGCGAAAACTTACGACCATTCAAGTATCTGAACGTGCAGGAATCGACCGAACTACACTTTATCACATCGAAAAAGGAAACCCTAGCGTATCGATGGGGGCATATTTCAATGTTTTGAGGGTTCTAAATCTGCACGAAGATTTCCTTAAACTGGCCGCAGATGACAAGCTGGGGAGAAAGTTGCAAGATTTAAAGTTGCTTGGTAAGGCTAACGAATAGGTTGCAATTGAGAGCGTAGTTTTTTTTCCATTCAACAATTTTCAACTCAGCGCAATCGCCTATTCTCACACAAAGTAAAAAGTGACGGGGTATACCCCTTGGCTGCAAATCCAAAGGCGGTTTAAGGAGCGGCGACAGCCGCGGTAAATAGCCTTTAGATTTGCAGTCGTCACTTTTTGCTTTGTACCTTTCGTTGCGCTGAATTTAGCACTAGGACAATCTGATTTATATGCGGAATTGAGTGTATACGATTCACAAGTTAAGTATAATAGAAATAGCTTACTTACAATTAACATTTCTCACAATTTAAAATTAGTAGCGTCAATGACATTTAATTATGAGGATTTACGGTTCAAATATTGGCAGGAAATGGAAGATTTGGAGAAAAGATTTGATATTGAATATCTTGCCTTCCGTGATATCTTAAAAATGGTAGATCAATCGTCAATTTCTCTGGACAATACACTTAGATTGGAATTAGAGAAAGAGACAAGAGAAACTTATGACTCAATTCGATATGATTTTGAGTTTGCCATTTTGGAATCGGTGATCGATCTGCAACGAAAGGCAATCTATTGTTCAATTCTTAGTGTGGCGGAGGCGTATTTAAAGCAAGCTTCTAAACTTGCTAAGCTGTATTTCCCTTCACTAAAATCTGACAGCATTAAGCAGGATGGCGACGCTCAGTACTACTACTCATTTATACAACGTTGCTTGGCGGGACAACCTAATGATCTTAAAGAGAAAAATAGAAATCTTCTCAAATACACAAGAATCAGACATGCAATAATTCACCATAATTCGAGCACTCAGGTCAATAAATACCCTGATTTCATGACAACCCTCGGAGACATACCCTCAATTCAATTTAAACAGACGATGTTTCCTATCCAAACGGAGCAGTTTCTATTTATTAATTCGGATATCTGCTTCCAGCTTTTGGAGCAAACAAAAGAGTATCTATATGAGGTGTTTAAAATGCTTGATCAAAAGTATAACTCGTTTTTACAAGATCTGGGGCTCCATTATTTGCCTTTAATAGACTTGTAGATCTTTGCGTTGCAAAATGGCTGAATTCCTAATTTGAATTCTTCGGGTAGACGAGTGGGTATCAAATGGGCTCTAGTGGCCCATCGAAAACCCTTTCTGCTTTTTCCATTTCGGCTTCTTCAACTGATGCGACGTGTACTCTCCATCCTTGATGGGAGACAACAAAGATTCAAGAGACTTATCATTCTCCAACGAATTACCATTTACAGCATGATAAACATTACCTGTACTAGAAGCTTGCCCAACATCCAGCCCCATCCTTTGAGATTTTTGCTGATGAAGAGAAAATGGATCCTCAACGCATCGCTCGGTAATTCCCTTTGCGCTATACTGCTTCCCCAATGAACTTCCATTGAATACACATTTCGTACGATGGTCAATGTAGGTGATTCCGTAAAGCAGACCTTCGTCATTTTTCCGGGTCACCGTATCGATCCCGTCTTTTTGAAGAATGTTGATTAATCTCGGCAATGTCACATTTTGTTTGCCGTACAATGTGAAGTCAATACTATTTTTAACACGTAATGACTCTTTGGCACGATTAAGATTCGTTTCATTCAGCAGAAACCGAACTCGCAGCTGTCGGTGTGTAGGTTTAAAATGAAAGTCGCTTGCTTTGATGGGCACCCCAATCCGGTTGCCATCTTTATCCAGCACGCGGTATAAGATGCCATTGTTCTTTCTGATCCTCGAACCCTCTGAGCCAATGTCCGCTGCAACATTATATTGGTTGAGCGCTGCATTCAATTCACCCATCGTGGTGAACTTGTATTCGTTTAAAACCTTATTGAGCACATTGGCTATGGCTTTCTTGGTTTCTGATTTTCCATACTCTGCTTTGATGCTAACAGGCTTCAAATTAAACTCCTGCGCTTTTCGATCTTGTGCCTTCACCAATCCAAAATCTATCTCAATCTCTTTTCTGGTTTTCTCCGATTGATTTTTGCCCAGGTTGTGCAGTGAGATCCGGCTGCCATCAGCTTCGATATTGGTCGTCACAATATGCACATGTGGATGACCGGCGTCCCGATGCTCGTATACGAGGGCGGGCTGTTTTTCAAATCCAATACCTTTTAAATAGGCTTTGGAAATCTCCGCGAGCTGTTCTTTGCTCAGCTTTTCCGAGGGATCAAAGTTCAGGGACACGTGAACCGTATTGACCTTCGTCCTTTTGTTCAAAGCCAACTGCCGCTGAATCCGGTTCAGCTTTTGATCAAAACTCAGGGAATCCGCATCCTTAGGATAGTTGATTGCCGAAATGCATTCCGCGCATCCCTGTTCCAGCTTGTTCTCATTGTATAGCAGTACTGACCGAAGTCGGCTGCTGGTGTGGATCACTGCAACCATCGATCTGCCATTTTATCGGTTTGCGATTTGATCTTGTCCAGGACTGAAAACAGAAATGTCTTTTCAGCTTCGTAGCTGACGATCCAGTTTCTGAATTCTGAGATTTGGTTGATCGCGTTGAGGCGTTTGGTCGCCTGGTTGAAGTTGTTGCCAAGCCGGTTTAGCTCTTCCCGCAGCTCTGACAATTCACCGATCATCTGATCTTGCGAACCGTTCCTTTCGATCACAGTTACCGGTCGGTTGAAGATCAAGAGCCTTAAAAATTCACTTAATTTCCGGCATGTGGTGCGGCTGCGTTTGGCTTCCAGATTAGCGTATTCTCTGGGTGTTAACCGGAAGATTACAAGCTTTGTTTTGTTCGGTTTTTCTTCTTTCATCACGATCCTATCTACACTTTCAAACATTAAAAACTCCTTTGCAAACCTAGACCGACTTTGGAGGGGAAGGCCAGATCGGGTGCGCAGCAACCGGCGATTGTATTACAATCGTACATCTGGCCAGACGCGCAAAGCAGGCGGCTCATTTGGATTCCGAAGTCTTCGAAACCATTTGCTGAGCCGATTTGTGAATCTAGTTTATTGAAATGGGATTTACCTATCCTAGGTAAATTTGACTTAGGATCGGAGCCATTGAAGTGAAGTAAACGTTGTTCAAAAATTCTTCAATATGTTTGAAATAGCTTAAAAAAATCCGAAATTATTCGGGTGATTTATTAGATTAATAATCCTGGGATCATTTGCAGTTGATGAAAAAATTGGAAACTGAAATTTAAATATAAAAGTGCCTGATCAACAGTGTGTTGAATATTGAGGGGAGCGATATTAATATTTAATTTCAAACGTTGGAGGCACTAATTGTCGAGTATAGAAATTATAAATTCTTCACTATGATTGTTGTAATAGATAGCTCACATTTTTACCCCAACCAGAGTCTAAATACTGTGCATATTTCACGAATAAAGGCACTAGGGAACAGGAAACTCATACAGTTGTATATCCCATGGCTTGTGTATAAAGAGTGTACAACTAAGAGTGTGCTTGAGATTAAAAAAGAGATATCGCTGGCAATCTCAGCTCTAGTTTCTCTGGAAAAAAAAGGTATTCATGCAGACGATTTAGAAGCCTTAGAAGGCATTATTTATGACCTCGAAACTTTTAGAGATCGCGTTGAAATCTCTAACAATAACCTTTGGGATGATTTTGTTGAGCAGTCTCGAGCTGAATTAATGGCTTTTAGACCGGAGCATTCCCAGCAGGCCTTTGTCGATTACTTCAATGGGGGCCCACCATTCAAGAGACCTAAAAATCGTGACGATATCCCTGATTCCCTTATATATCACTCGATATTAGAACTAAAGAATAGCGGTGCAGTTTATTTTGTATGTGGTGATAAGACGCTACGAAGTGCTTTTAGCGAGATAGCAGACGTAACGACGTTTGAGTCCTTTGATCTGTTGTTCTCTGACGAAAAGATGAAGGAAATACTTGATTACCATGATCAAATAACAGGTGTCACTAAGTATGCGGAGGATGTAATCTTTGAGCTCATCGAATCCAAAAAAAGCTTTATCGATTTAGCTGTAAGTAGTTATATCAAAAAATGGTTGCCGGCAAATCTCAGGAAATATGAATTATCTCCTGGATATATGAACGCGACTATTACTGACTTTACGGACTACCATGTAAGTATCAAACGGGAGGAGATGACTGTTATAGAAAGTGGTATTTTTCTCAAAGTTTCTGTTAAAGGTACAGCAACGATTGTATTTAATGTTTGGCGTGAGGACCTCGATTGGATAAATCCACGCCCGGAAATCATTGCAGAAGATAAATTTTCTTTTACATGCTCTGCTAATCGAACGGTTATTTTAGAGACAACATTTATTGACGACTCATCCCAGTTTGATGAAGACGAACCAAACATTGTTATTGACTCATTTGATGACATAGAAGTTATTTAGTACAGTTTCAGAAATTCAATTTAATATCGAATTCATAAAGTCATAGCCAAGATTGGTTTATCCTGTTGCTCCCTTAAATTCGCTCCGCTCCTTGAAGTTACGTTATCATTTCTAAGTCTTATGAGCCAAGTGCAGTCAGGCAAGAGTAGCCGGTAGCTAATTAAGTCTTTCGAAACCAAGTACCCCAGAAGATCCGCCGCAACACCACAGTGTCGCTTTGGCTATTAGATTTTCTCAATGGGAATTCAGGGGACTTTCGATTGAATCCTGGATGCCAGTAAAAATACTTAACAATAGTGTTATATTCAGGAACCTTAAAATCCAGTAAATTTATCCTCTGACGGCAGTTAGTTAAATAATGCTTGACACTCTTCATACTTTTCAAAAAAGGTATTTTTTACATTTAGGAAGCAGGCAATCTAGTCCTGTAATGGAGTTTTCTGCTGGTCTGGCCCTCCAATATGCCACACAACTGCCGAAAGCTCTACTTGCTGAGCAGTTGCCATTCTACTTATCTGTTCCGGCGAAGGAGAATTTCACAGTTCCTTTTGTGTGTACGCTGTTACTAAATTATCTTTTCGAGGATTACTGTAATCCAGTATTGCCGCAAATATCACCTGGAGACAAAGTTGAAATCTTTGGATCAATTGCAAAATACACAGGGGTGTTTACCGAAAAGGGAAAGCTTCTCCAAAGACTGGTATTTGCAAATTGCACAACCTACAACGCTCCCGAATCTTATCGACAACATATGACCAAAGTCGATAGCCGCCGAGCTCTGAACACAATCGATCACTTCAAAAGAAGGCGTAAGGCTTACATTCATGATAATGATCTTGATAGCCTGTTCAATCTTGATGCTGGGGAAGCAGTGAATCCCAATATTCTCAGGAACAGGCTGTATATGGTAACTGGCAGAGGGCATGTGGTGTCAACACGAGAAAAGCTTAAAAATGCAAGCTGTCTTAACCAAAGCTTGGAGAAAGTTTTTAGGGTTGGGACGAATCTAATCGTTGTGCCGGATTTAGAAGAGTTTGTCCCCATCTTCAGTACGTCTGACGGGGATGACAATTCATATTTTATTGGAGAACTCGTAAGAGATCTAGATGAGCTTCGGGAAGCATATGATGAAAATAGTCATGTTCTTGATTTAATAGATCAGTTGGCTATATATATTTCTACGAAGGATTTTTCGGACAAGTTTAGCCAGCTCTTTGACCAACTAGCAGGTAGTGTTGAAGAATATTATCGCACTCGTTTACAAGGACTGGTGGATTATATACCAGCTAAGAAGGTAGCGTTACCGGACAACATCAAAATGGTCGTGCTGGATAAAATTTCCTTGGCATTAGATTATGCCAAGACCGTTAACGGGCTGATTGCGCGTGGAATTCCTGTGTTAGTGCTGACAGATCAGGCGGAGCTCGTTTCAATGCCAGACGAAGTGGTCGACATTTTAAAAAGCAATTTCCGTTTTTATTGGGATAGGCAACTGGTTAACCAACTGATAGATACTGTTGAGGTAGATTACTGTGATGACCGGTTCTGGAAAAAATGTCAAAGGTACGCAAGTCAGAAAATAGTCATCCAGAGCTATCCAGATCCGGTCGGCGATGGTCTGTTTAACACATTTGAATCCAATTCAACATTCGCTCAGCTTCAGGGGTTTGAGAATTTAAAAAAAGCCTATTACCAAAATCTCAGACCGGCGTTTTATTTGTTGAAAAACACACCAGGAAGTCATAGGGAGATTATTGAAGTGGTTCAGGCACAGGCTCAAATTTTCAAAGAGGCCTTTGAAAATATAGCGACGCAATTACCGGATGACATCGCATCTTCATTCGCCCAGAAACTTGCTCAACTCATGTATTACAGCACTAACCTGAAAGTTTTGCCTGCTAATCAGCCAGTTTTCGTCCAGCATATAGGTTTTCCAGGTCATCCCGGAAAACAGACTGCTTCATCTGCGCTAAAAAATTTACAAATTTATGACTTAGAAAAAGCTGAAAGTGATGCACTGGTTTTTACCGGGTTTCCGTACCGCGAGTGGAATGGAAAGTACCTTTCTGATGCTGTATTTGGCCAAATGGTCCCTTTAATAACGGTATTGACGTGGCAGGCAGAAGCAAAACGAACTATGGGCTACCTTTTGACAAAAATTCGCAGGGCGGGCTTCGATAATTACATGCCTAGCTGGATTAGTCATGGGTTAGCAAACCGGGAAATTCCTTACCGCAAACAACGACCCGATGAATCTGGAATAATTATCCAGATGGGGGAGGCTGGTGATTCTGCATCCGTATTGATAAATCACCAGACAGAAACTTACTTCGAGGATCTGGAGCATTACATTAACAATTTTCGCTTTGCCGGTCTATTGGCGTCTGTCAACCAGGCGAGCAATTATCGAGTACAAGTCGATATATTGTATTTCCAAAATGGGTCATACATGCTACTTCCGCACGGCCGTGCTGGCCGGGTACACTTTCTAAGTAGGGATGGCGAGATAACGGGTGAAATATCGGAGGCCTCCTTTCCTGAACTTTCCGTAGGCGACCTGGTTGTATGTTTTGATATGGATCGGGAGATTGTTCGTAGGCTGTCGCGCGAACAGCTAAATGAAGCTTATAAAAGTCTTGATATCTGGCGTAATAGCCTGCAAAAGCTTTACCATGTCAATAACAGGAACCTTTCAAAGCTTGAACAATATCTGATCGAGCAGAAAGAGTTACTGGGTTTGTCAAGCAGCAGCCCTAGCAAAAATAACATTCTGCGCTGGCTTTATGAATTCGACATGCTCGCGCCACAGAGATCTAACTTAGAACTTATCTTACGGGCTACGGGATTGTCAACTTCAGAGACTGCGTTAATTGTTAATCAAATAAAGGCCGCAAAGAGTGTAATTGTGAAGAACAGCAACGAAGTATCTGAACGAATAAAAGATAAAATAGTGACCTTAGTTCGAAATGGTCAAACGGTCAACGACAAAATCTTGATAGATGTTGATGAGGTGTCTGTTGCAATTCAATGTGGTCGTATCACCGACAAAGAGAAGAGAAGGGATATGGAAGTACCATATGCTTCTACTAAACGATTTATAAAGGACTTATGCTGATTCCAGACGTAATAGATACTGATTCCTCAGCTGGCGAGAAGCTTGTTTTCTATAAATTTCGAAATGACGGCCAGACGAACCACTACTACGTGCTGCACTCGGTTTTCATTAGCAGACACCTGAAAAATGTATCAGGGGAAATAGATTTTCTAGTCCTTGTTCCGGGAGAAGGTATTTTCTGCCTGGAAATAAAGCATGGCCGTGTCAGTCGCAATGGAGGGACTTGGACGTTTGAGAATAGAATGGGGCAGAAGACAACCTCTAATAAAGGGCCATTTCGTCAGGCGGCCGATACAATGCACTCTCTGCGTAAATACTTAATTGAATATTCAATTGCCCAACCTGAGCTTCATAAAGAGATAAGCAGATTAGCCTTTGGATGGGGCGTATTATTTACGTCACTTGACCACTTCAGTGATTATGGGGCAGAAGCTGAGCCTTGGCAGATATGCACAAAGCAACTCATTCATGTCCAAATCTCGAATTTTATTTTGTCGCTCGCACGTGGTTGGCACGACAAGTACAGTGGTCAATTCTGGTATAACGAAACTTCATCCCGACCCACGGCTCGTCTCTGTCAGGATATTCTGCGATTATTGCGCGGTGACTTCTCATACAACTATCGTGAGATAAATCGTATTAATGACCAGGAAACCATAATTAATGAATTCACCCGGGAACAGTTTGATGTTCTAGAGTTCACCAGCTATAATGAACGCTGTCTTATTGAAGGAGCGGCTGGTACGGGCAAAACCTTATTGGCTGAGGAATTGCTTCGGCGTAAGCTCATAGAAGGAAAAAGCACCGCGTTTTTTTGTTATAACAGGCTGCTTGGTCAGAAGATTGCTTCCAATGCCGAAATTCTGGCACCAGATTCCAAGATGCCTTATTTTGCGGGTACGCTTCATTCGTACATGCTTAAGGTGACCAAAACTGAGGCGCAGCAAACGGATGAATATTTTTCGGAGATGCTGCCATTAGAATTCTTAGTGCAAACCGAGGGTTTGCCGGAAATCAGCCGATTCGATTACCTGATTATTGACGAGGCGCAGGACTTGCTAACCGAGAATTACCTGGAAGTTCTTGACACTTTACTAAAGGGTGGGATGAAAGACGGTGCTTGGTGTTGTTTTGGAGATTTCACTGGGCAGGCTATCTACCTCAATGATCCAATAAAATCAATAGCCTCGCTGAATCGTCGGGCATCATTCATGCGTCATCCCCCTTTGAGAGTCAATTGCCGTAATACCCGGCGGATTGCTGATCAGAATACACTCCTAACTGGTGTAGAGCGGGCGAGACTCAATACCCCTCTACTTGATGGCGAACCGGTGGATATACATTTTGTTAGGCGAGAATCTGTTTCGGGCGAAATTACGGACATCATTAGAACGCTTGCTGGCCAGAAAGTACCTTTAACCAAAATTACAATTCTCTCTGCTCATCGGTGGGAAGGCTCTCACCTTGACTGCCAGTACCTGAACCAGAAACGTAAGGAGGGGCTTGATTTTCACACCGTTCATGCGTTTAAGGGGCTCGAAAATTCAATCATCATTCTAACTGGATTTACCAATCTAACAGACGAGGGGTTTCGGCGGCTTCTCTACATTGGAATATCGAGAGCTCGAGTGAAACTGTACATTATTTTTGACGAAGAGCAGGCGACGGCATTTAAGCAGTTGATCGCAATAAACCACACTTTACTAAATTTTTAGGATTATGCGTGACGAACTTATACAAGCACTGTACAGGGAGGTTATCGGTCCTGATCCAAATAAACCATACCTGGACCCCGACACGAACGAGGAGCTTTTACTGGACAAAGTGCATGGTGCCCCTTGGATCAGATATGGAGCTGGTATGCTGTATCCGCAACAAAGCAGCTATGAAAATGAACCAGACAGTGGCAGTACCGCCGTTGAGGAGACAGGCAATGCTCCTACTGTTGAGCTGCACAGGAGTGTTACTGGAACGGGCAGTGGTATGGAGACTGACTCAACCGAGGAACCTGTCGGCCTTGCTTATCAATACAAGCCCTCAGCAATGGGTTTCACAGCTAGTTTCAATATTAATAACACGGAGACTATGATCCGTGTTACCGTTCAATCTGCTTGGTACGAGGAAATTATAAATCACCAATTTGGCGAAAAATATCGGACAAAAGAAGGTGAAATCACTGACAGGCAGAGTCATGGTACTCCCGTTACAAGAAAATACTGGGTTCGGCGGCCGATCCCCAAGCATTCAGTAACATATTATATAAATGACCTACTGAATTTTGGTAGCGTTGCCGAAGAGTTAATACCTACACCCGGGAATAGCGGCGAATGGCTGAAGCTTCGTGTTTTTAACAGAACGACACCGAATGACAAATCGGATGGAGTGGTAACGCTGACGTTTACTCTAACTAACTGTCGATATTATCAGGAAAACTTTGATAATGGCGCTATTTTATATCAAAATGAGCTGGATATTGAGACAGAGAAAGGAGTTATTCAACCTTATCGTGAAAAAGTGTCGTTGGTTGATACCAGCGAAGAAAAAGAACTACGTTTGCTATACCGAAAAAAGCGAATGTACGGTATCGGCCACGGCTGTTCGGTCGAATGGAAAACTGACGCTGATGGCGATGTGACCCGAATCGGTTCAGCATTCCTACCTGTGTACGAGATTCCTCCTGTCGATCCAACTCAGCACGTTGAACTTAGTATGTACGAATTTTCAGACTTAGGCAATTGGGATCGGGCGAAATACAGTCTCAGCCAACTGCGCGATCAATACAGTGACTGGATTGTCGGTCTGGAAACAGAGGCTGTTTCGCTGAATGCCACGTATCAGGAAGCTGCTAGCCGAAATATTGTAAAATGTCGGGAAACGCTCAGGCGAATCAGCCGAGGAATACAATTGCTAACAGATTCCTCTGAAACGGATAAACTTGTAAGGTGTTTTCGATGGATGAACCGCGCGATGCTGTGGCAGCAGCAACGGTCGAAAACAGCGCAAAGGAAGTGGATTACGAATAATAACCAAATAGAACTGCCGCTTATCCCAGGGGGCAAGGCGCGTCACGAAAGTCTTGAGGCCTTCCATCAATCTGGCAAAGGTCGGTGGCGCCCGTTTCAGTTGGCATTCGTGCTAATGAATCTTGAAGGCATTTGGGATCAATCGTCCGATGAGCGGGGTTTAGTTGACCTGATCTGGTTTCCGACAGGGGGGGGCAAAACCGAGGCTTACCTTGGTCTAACCGCCTTTACTATTTTTGCCCGGCGAATTCGTGGCGAAGCTACACGTAATTTCGTATCATGCTCCGGTACAGCTATCCTAATGCGGTACACGCTACGTCTACTGACAACTCAGCAGTATGAACGAGCGGCGTCACTGATTTGTGCTTGTGAACTGATCAGGAAGGAAAACCGTAGGTTTCTAGGGCCGGACCAGCTTGGTCCAGACCAGAAACCGAACAGGATATCAATTGGACTTTGGGTTGGTAGTAATTCAACTCCGAATGACCGATTAAATGCCGTTAACCAGTACAGAGACATCACGGGCCCCAATTTTCGCAGTGCCGAGTATAATTTCATTGTTATGAAATGCCCGTGTTGTGGAGCACAAATTGGAAGTATTGAGAAACCGACGAAGATGGCTAAAGTTCGGGGACTCCACGTAACTGATGGCACTGGCGCGCGGGTATTTTTTCAGTGTGACAATCATGAATGTGAGTTTCATACACAAGAGCTACCGCTGTATGTCGTGGACGAAGACATTTATGACTGGTCGCCAACTTTGCTTCTCGGAACAGTTGATAAGTTCGCTATGATTCCATGGAAAGGGAAGGCCGGCACCATCTTCGGCTTTCGGGAAAATAATCACGCAGTTAGCCGTGTAACTCCGCCAGAACTAATCATTCAGGACGAACTGCACCTCATATCAGGGCCACTTGGTACTATAGTAGGTCTTTATGAAACGCTGATTCAAACGCTATGCACCAACTACGGAAGGCCCAATGGGCCATTCTTTCCTCAGTCTGAAACGGACCTTTGCCGTCCGCCAAAAATAGTGGCGTCGTCAGCTACAATCAGCCGGGCTGCTGAACAAGTTAAAGCATTGTATGCATCTGACAGGCTAAATATTTTTCCGTCACAGGGACTAAATTTTGGTGACACTTGGTTTTCAGAGGAAAAAAAAATTGATTCATCTAATCCCGGCCGTCGATACGTGGGTGTACTTGCTCCTGGCTATCAGTCAGGCCAGACAACCGTTGTTCGGACATACTCGCCTATTCTTCAGGCAGTAAAATCCATTGATACCAATTCCAACTTGAAAGATTACTACTGGACACTACTTGGTTTCTTTAATAGTATCCGGGAACTTGGTATGGCCTCATCACTGATCTTTGCTGACGTATCTGATTACCTGACGGTTCTGCAAAACCGAAATCTGATCGCTTATTCCAGTCGCAGGAGATACCTTCAATTTAAAGAATTGACAAGTAGGATAAACAGCAGTCAAATTCCCGAAGCTCTTAAGGAGCTCGAAAAGTCATATGTTGGAGAAAACCATAAAGCAATTGACGTATGCCTCGCTACAAATATGATTGCAACTGGCCTGGATGTTTCCAGACTTGGGCTGATGTATATACACGGACAACCCAAGACAACAGCAGAATATATTCAGGCCAGTTCACGTGTTGGACGCACGAAAGAGGGGCCAGGTCTCGTAGTGATGTTATATAGTCCTAACAAGCCCCGTGACAAGTCTGTATATGAGCAGTTTCAGGCATATCATAGCCGTATTTACGCTCACGTCGAACCGAGTTCTGTTACTCCCTTCTCGATTAACGCTCGTAAACGGGCGTTGCATGCTGTTCTGATTGGCTTAGTGCGTCACTTTGCTAATGATGAACTGAGAAACAGGCCAATACTTGACCTGCCAGATAACTCAGACCACAATAACCTGTGCGACTGGGTCTCAAAAGTTATTAAGCAACGAGTGAGTAGCCTGGACGTTGGCGAGCTAACTAGTACAGCAAAACAAATTGAACAGATATTCGCAAGATGGCAAAATGGCTTTCAGCATTATGGCGACGCGGCCAATACCAAGGTGAATCTCAATAAGATTGTTCCACTGATGTACGCACCTGGTATTGATGTTCCCGAAGTGGTCATTAACAAGGCGTTGTTAACGCCTACCACAATGCGGGGTGTTGATGAAGAAGTGCATGTTTCCATTTATAACCCAAATTGAACCCGCCGATGGTAAGAAATATAAGGTCCGGCCAGCTACTAAGTCCATTTGGAATCGGCCAGATGATTAACTTTCCAGGGGATGAATCCCTAATGATTTGCGGCCTCGATATATGGGATAAAGTAATCTCTGATAGACGTTTACAGGCTGGATTCGGCGCTGTTGATATTACAAAACTCAGCGTTAAAGAAAATCGTCTACAGGCCTTACTGAATGTGTCTGAATTCAGAAGGCCATATCCCTACATCAGCCAAAATGGGACAGGTGTTAATACGAACCTGATGATACCGGCGGTTCGTTTTCCTCAGTGGCATTACTGCACTGTCTGTCATAGAATGCACAAGGTACAGCTCGAGCTACATGACAAACCGGAATGCAGTACAAGAGATTGCCGGGGAAGCATGCTCCCTGTTCGCTTTATTGCTGTTTGTCCTGACGGGCATATTCAGGATGTTCCGTTTATGGAATGGACTCATCGTGGTCCACATCCAGAAGACGGCCAGAATCATATTCTCAGCTATCATGCCGGTTCAGGTTCGGGCGATTTGAGTGGCATCTGGATAAACTGCAGCTGTGGAGCTAAGCGTAATCTTGCGGGTATTATGGGTGAGTGGGCACTAGCGCGATTGAATGCACGCGATGATCAGGAGGATACTGATCATAATGGAGGCAACAATTTTTACACGTGTCATGGGTACAGGCCCTGGCTAGGTCGTAACGGTATAGATTATCCCCAAGCATGCGCGAACAACCTTCGGGTATTAATTCGTGGTGGTTCGAACATTCACTACCCAATAATACGATCAGCACTATATCTACCAGGCTTCGATGAGCAAATCAATCCCATTTCCGGTGTCATAATCGAAAGACACGGGCGAAGTAAATTGGAAACCCTTAAAAACCAAGATACAGGGGGAAATATGCTTAAAATAATCTTAAATTTTGAGCCTGAGATCATTGGTGGGCAAATCACCCTAGAGGAATTGATGAATGATGTAAACGACTACCTAGGAAATAACGATAAGCCGCAACAAGAGGTCAACGAAGATACAATCCGCAGTGAAGAGTACAAATACATATTGGGTGGCAGAGAAGGTGAAAACGCTGATTTCAAAGCACTGGTGAAGACGATTGCTGGATATAGTGATTCGAGCTTTCTTCAGTACTACTTTGAACGAGTTGTCCTCATTGAGAGACTTCGCGAAACCCGGGTTTTTGCCGGTTTTACACGAATAAATCCGGAAGATAACCGTGACCATCAGCGAACAATTTCTGATCTGAGTATGAATTCTGTTACATGGCTGCCCGCACATGTAGTGTATGGTGAAGGTATTTTTCTGCAATTTAGGAATGACAAAATAGCTCATTGGTTGCAATCCGGGTCGTTGCAAGAACATGCCCAGCAGATCATTGACCGTTATCATGACGCCCGGCGCAAACGATGGCCGGACTACACTGAACGTAGCTTAAACCCAACTTTTATTATGATGCATACATTTGCCCATCTATTAATTAACAGGCTATGTTTTAATTGTGGTTATGGCTCCTCATCGCTACGAGAGCGAATATATTTCAGTACAGACGCCGAAAAGCAAATGAATGGTATTTTGATATACACCTCTTCTGGCGATTCTGAAGGATCAATGGGTGGCTTAGTGAGACAGGGCAGGGAGGAAAACCTGGGAAAATTAATTAGGGAAGCAATTGAAGATGCACAATGGTGCTCATCTGATCCAGTTTGCTCGGATGTCGGGGGGAAAACCGGGCAGGGACCGGACAGGATCAATGGAGCCGCATGTCATAATTGCTCTATTGTACCTGAGACAAGCTGTGAAGAGTTTAATATGCTGCTTGATCGGGCTCTTGTGGTAAATACCGCTCGACGTACCAATTTCGGATACTTTTCATAAAAATATAGTAATGTTCGGGTGTTTGAGGAAAAGGACATCACTGTTTTTTCAAGTTCATTAATGCGCAACTGAGATCTGACCTGTTGCCCCGGAAAGCACATGTCTATAATCTGACTTAATAGTTTCTTATAGCAGGTAGTGTCACTATACTATCAACGCGCGGTAACACCTGATTCGTGGTATCGAAATATGTCTTCAAATTTACAGTTATGCGGGACGTTGTCGAGGATTATTTAGCATTCTATTACAAAGGCTTGCAATAATAGATTCCATCACTGGTGGGCAAACTCCATTGCCCATCAACTTAATTTTTTCCCGCCTTGTTACTCCAATATCCAAACTGTAATCCGCTCCAAATCCCATTGCTAGCTTCAATTCTTCCGGTTGCAACATCCTCATTTGATGTCCAGTGTTGGAAGGAACCACCAAGCCAAATCTATCTAATGTTGTTATAGTTCGGAGGGGGCGATCGATACTCTGCCATCCATCCCCAGAACCATAATAAACCATCAGAAACGGTTTGTCATCACCAAGGAAATCAATAGCATTTTTTGCTCGCTTCAACGTATTTTCTGCCCTATTATTTCTAAATAGAGGCGTAAATTTGTATCGATCGCTCCAGTCTATGATACTTGACACAGGAGCTTCCACCGTTGAATTCGGAACTGGGGTCTTGACATCATCTGCCCTTGAGCAAAGCAAAAATAGACGCCTTCTGGCTTGAGGGACGCCGAAGTGCGCAGAATTTAATCTAACCTCCTTTACGAAATAGTCAAGTTGCCATAGAGCCTCCAATAACTTTGAATGTTCACTCCATGAGGCCATTTCAATCACATTTTCAATTACAATCCATTTGGGTGTGAAAACTTCAGCATATCTAATAACCTGAAAAGCAGTCATTTTGCTTTCTTCGCTGCGTTCGCGGGAACCCTTGGCTACGGAATGGTTTGTACATTCAGGTGAAGCGAGCATTAAATCAACGTCTCCGATTTGAGATTTAATTTCACGAGGGTTAAGATTCCGCAAGTCCGATGTAAAAACTTTCGCATCTGGAAAGTTCTTCTGATAAGCCATAGTAGCCGAATTCCACAAGTCAAAGCCAGCAACTATCTCTGCTCCCGCGCTTCTTGCGCCATAGCTACTTCCGCCAGCACCACAGAAAAGATCAATTGTTTTAATCAAATTTCTACTTGTCATATATTACTTCACCAATGTTCAATGCCTTAGTCGTTTTGCCGATGTACCAGGCATTCATAGTTTTATCCCATTGTCTCGCGGCCATGAATTGCTGCCAAGAAAAGCGGTGCAAAGATTTTAGTTCGTAATTTTCATCAATTTGTACAATCAGCAAAAATTCAAAAAGTTGCTTATTGCTATCGGTTGGATCAGGATAGACCGTTCCTGTTTTGGCACCATCTTTTATGGTTTTTATAGAATATCTTTCTCCACTCCTTGATAAAGCATCAACATTTTTTGTTCCCGTTGGTGCTTTTTGCAAATTACTCAAACCTGGGGTTGTATTGAAGTAGTCAATGGAAATTGTCTCGCCAATTTCTCCAACAGTAAACTTTATATTTCGTTTTCTAAATTCCTTTTCAATCTGGATTCGCATCGAGATGATTTCACTATCAGGCTTTTCAGAAAAATCAAGCTTCACTGGATTTATGACATGCGACCGGGTCGATTTCATGAGTTAGCCTAGTTATTTGATTTATTAAATTTTCCAGTGTGCAAGACAGATTTTTAGATTTCAACTCGCACTCCCATATAATAATTACTCTGTAACCCAGTCTCTTAAGGTTAAATTCGGCGCTTTGATCATTTAATCGGTTTCTGTTAATTTTCTCAGTCCACCAATGTTCTCTTGTACTTGGTATGCGAAAATATTTGCAGTTTTCGTGGCCATGCCAAAAACATCCATTAATAAAGATTGCTATTTTGCGTTTTGAGAAGACTAGATCCGGTTTGCCTGGTAGACTTTTAACATGCAACCGATATCGAAACCCGTTTTTGAACAAGAACTTCCTGACTGCTAATTCGGGCTTCGTATCCTTTGATCGGATTTTACTCATATTATAACTTCGGACTTCCTTCGAATGTACATCGCTCATAGTCAACCCATCATAGTTAAAAAACCCTCCATGCGCTAAAAAATCAGAAACCGAATAATCTGATAATATACCAATAAATCTATTTTTCCAGCAATCGTATTTTTCTACTGTACTAAGCAGACGCACTTGTTCGATCTTGAACCTTCAATCTTGCTATTCCGACAGCCGCGTTAATTGTTAAAGGAATTGTATTTACCCACCCTTCAACCGCTCCCTTAACCCTTTCATATCCTCACTAATCTTCACATCCAAGATCTTCGCATAAATCATAGTCTGCTTCAAAGACCGATGCCCCAGCATTTTAGAAACCGTCTCGATCGGCACCTTATTACTCAGCGTCACCGTAGTTGCGAACGTATGCCGCGCAATATGAAAAGTCAGCGTCTTGGGAATCCCGCACATGTTGGCGATTTCCTTCAAGTAAGCATTCATCTTCTGATTACTCAGCACCGGCAGCACAACGCCAGCCGCACAGCACTGCGGATGATCCTTGTACTTCTCAATAATTTCCAGCGCCGTATCGAGCAGGGGAATGCGTGTAGGCGCGTCCGTTTTCTGGCGGGTGGTGTCAATCCATGGCACACCATCCATGCCGATGACAATGTCCGTCGTCTTCAATTGTTTCACATCCACATAAGCAAGTCCCGTGTAGCAGCAAAATAGAAAGATGTCCCGCACTTGGCTGATCCGCGCGACTTCAAATACTTTTTCAGTGAGTCTTTTTAGTTCGTCCCTGGATAGCGGGTTCTTCACAACCTCCTTCTTCGTGAGCTTAAAACCCTGAAACGGATCCTTTTTCAGCCACTTATTATTGACGCAGATCAGCACAACCTTTTTTAGATTGCTCATGTACTTGATCGCTGAGTTATGATTGCAGCCTCGCGCGCTACGGAGCCAGAAGTTAAATTCTGTGATGAACTCAAAGTTCAGGTCTTTGATCTCCATATCATCCTTCTTGTACTTCCACTTGATAAAGGAGGCGGTATGCTCCTTAGCGGTCTTGTACCGCTTTAACGTGAGCGGTGCGAACTCCTGGCCGACCAACGCTTCCATTTGTTCGTTATGGCGCTCGAAGACTTCAAGGATTGTGCGGGTCTCATTGCTCTTGCCGAGCAGGATGTTTTTCAACCCTTCGGCGGAGATTTCTTTGTCGTCCTCGGTGAGAATCTTCTTCGCTTGGTAAACTTTGGCGGTGAGCATGTCCAAATAGGCATTGAGCGTCTTGGCGTCTTCCTTGTTTCCGGCCGGTCGTCCGACTGAGGAATTCCATCTTTCGGTGTTCCATAACTTCTTGGTGGATAGCTCGGCGACCTTGCCGTCGACGGTAATTCGCAGGTAAACGTAGCGAACTGTTCCTTTTTGATTTCTGGCGGGCTTTAAATAGAAAAGCAGACCAAATGTCTTCTCCAACATAATACAAGCGTTTAAAAGTGGATAAAGATCGAATTACCACGCTTGCCAATCAAGATGTTTACGGCGTAAACAGGTTGTGTATCAATTTGTTATGCCGTTTCCAGTGAGTCTTTTTCTCAAAGTGAGTGAACTACACGAAAGACTCACTGGAAACATGGGAATTTTTGCATTTTTTGACATAGTCTGAAAAACAAAAATGCCCGCAAATCATTGATTTACAGGCATTTTGTTTGACTTTGAACTTATTTCAAGGGAGGGAGACGGGTCTCGAACCCGCGACCTCTAGAACCACAATCTAGCGCTCTAACCGACTGAGCTACAACCTCCGTTTTTCGAGGAGACAAAAGTAGCAAAAGGTTTACAGCTTGCAAGAGATTTTATCGAAAAATTTACCAGCTGCAAACCCTTTGCCTATATATCAGGCGATTAATTACGCTGAGTAAAGTGCGTCAGCGGCCTTCCAGTCTACAACGTTCCAGTATGCGTCGATGTAGTCAGGACGTTTGTTTTGGTATTTCAGGTAGTATGCGTGTTCCCACACGTCCAGACCAATGATTGGTGTGCCTTTTACTTCGGCAATGTCCATCAATGGGTTATCCTGGTTGGGAGTCGAAGTGATTGCTACGCCGTCGCCTGATTTGATCAACCAGGCCCAGCCTGAACCGAAACGGCCCGTAGCTGCTTTTTTGAACTCGTCTTTGAAAGCGGCAAATGATCCGAATTTCGCGTTGATTGCTTCCGCCAATTTACCAGTTGGTTCGCCGCCGCCATTTGGAGAAAGTGATTTCCAGAAAAACGCGTGGTTCCAGTGACCGCCGCCATTGTTGCGTACAGGTGCCGGAGCTTTGCTGATATTCGAGATAATTTCTTCTATGCTTTTGCCTTCCAGCTCAGTGCCTGCTACGGCTGCATTCAGGTTCGTAACGTATGCCTGGTGGTGACGGTCGTGGTGAATTTCCATGGTCAACGCATCGAAATGTGGTTCCAATGCATTGTTTGCGTAAGGTAAGGGATCAAGTGTAAAAGCCATTTTCAGTGTAGTTTAATGATTAAATATTAATGTTGCACTAGAAGACTAACAGCATAAAAATGCTTTATGTTCTTAATTGCCTAAAAAATTTGAGTAATAGCTCCTGGGATTCCGATGCGAGAATTCCGCTTGTCAATTGCGTTTTAGGGTGTAAAACAGGTTTTCCCAGCTTCAAAAATCCGCGCTTTTCGTCGCTTGCTCCAATTACTACCCGCTTCATCTGAGACCAGTACAGTGCCCCCGCGCACATCACGCAAGGTTCAAGTGTCACATATAAGGTACAATCCGAAAGGTATTTCGATCCCAGGTGGTCTGCTGCGGCCGTAATCGCGATCATTTCTGCGTGTGCGGTCACATCGTTGAGGCGCTCTGTCTGGTTATAGCCTTTGCCGATAACGCGCTCTCCCAGCACCACAATTGCGCCCACCGGGATTTCCCCTTCGTCGTAAGCCTTCTCCGCCATTCGCATTGCCTCGGCCATAAAATAGCTGTCGAGTATATCCGCGTGTATGTCCATATCGTACAAAAAAATGGGACATCCATTTTGTCAATGAATGTCCCGGTTTTAATTATTAATCCAAAATCAAGGTTTCATCACCCGCTGAACTGTACTGAGGTTTCCGTTTTGAATTCTCAGTAAATACAATCCCGAAGGATAGTTTGCGAAGTTCACCTCCGTGGTTTTTTGCTCGATCTGCTGGATTGCTCTTGACCTTCCATTCAAATCAATCACTTCCACGCGCGCCTGCTTGGGTTTGATGTTACCCGAAACTTCCACGGTCACCGAAGACTGGATCAATGTCGGGTACACTTTCACCCAGTTCGAAGGCTGCTGTGGCTCAACTCCCAGGATCGGGTCTACCTGCACCCGTGCCGAACCTGCTCCGGTACCTGTTCCGCAGCTGTTGGTCACCTTCGTAATGTTGTAGGTAACCGTAGCAGTTGGGGCTATTTTAAAGGTAAATGGCGTTGTATTGGCTGTGATCAGTGTATCTTTTGTTCCGGTACTCAGCGTAAAAGTCCACGGCGCTTTGCCTGTGGTTTCCACTTTCAATGTAGCGCTTTCGCCTACCAGAATAGTCTGTGCACCGGATAGTGTCGCTACTGGCAGCGGACTCGCCATGATCGTGATCGCACTTACGCTTCCTTTTACCAAGAACGCCGGGTTTGTGCCCGAACTGATCACGCGTGAAAAGTAGCGTCCGCCTTTTGTTGTATCCGGCAACGTTGCTGTCACTGAATTGCTCGTTGCAACAGAAGGAATCGTGTAGAATTTGCTATCGTCATTTTCCGTCGCGATCTGAACTTTGAATGTATTCTCAGCAGGGAAATCACCGGACTGCTGGAAAGGCACATTGAATGTTTTACCGGCACAAGCCTCCGATACCGAAGGGTTACCCGAGCTGATCGTGGGAATCTTTACATTAACAACTGCTTGTCCGATCGGTGTGCCTTTTCCGCACGCATTGGCAACTTCTGTCAGCAGGTAAACTGTGGTTGTGCTTGGTTTCACTGGCACCTGGATACTCGCCTGATCAGTATTGCCCTTGGAACCGTCAGACAAAATGTAGCTCCACGGTCCCTCGCCGGTGAATTTGATATTTACAGTAGCAGTCTCACCCAGGTCAATGGTAGAAGTACCCGTGATCGTTGCAGAAGGCAGTGATTTAATGTGGATCTTGATCTCTTCTTTCGGACTTTCACATTTGTTTTCAACACCTGTTTGGGTTACATAAAATGAGTAATCCTGAACCTTATCTGTAAATGGCGTGAATGGGAAACCCTGCCACTCGCCGTCAACGGTCCGGTACCATTTCAATATTGTTCCTGTTGCATCCAGAATCGGCGCAGTTGCACCCTGGCAGTATTCAAGGTATGTATCAGTAGTTGGCTTTGGTGTTGTGTTTACTTTAACTTCAATTTTCGCCCGATCTCCCAAACAACCTTCCAGCGTTTGTCCCACATAATAGGAAGTGGTACCTCCCTCGGCAGTGGAAGGAACCGGCGCGGTAGTACTAGGATCGCCGCCTGTTGCATTGGTACCAAACCAGCTTAGCGTCGCATTGGCCATTGGAGTAGCTTTCAACGGATCTGCTTTGATAAACTGACAGTATTCGAGTGTTGGAGTAGTTACTGTTGGTACCGCCGGAAGTGGTTTTACGCGTACTTTCTGAGCGACCCGAGTTGTGCTTTCACACTTTTTATCGTTCACTTGAGTAACGTAAAAGGTTGTTTCTCCCGAAGTTTTTAGATTAACAGTAGGTGTACTAGTTGTAGCGGTTCCACCAGTGCTCGCGCTATACCACTTTAATGTATTTCCGTCTAAGGCCTTTGTAGGGAAAGAATAAGTTTTGTCCTCACGTTCCTGACAGATAGCTTCTGATAAAGTCTGTAACGTAGCAGGTCTTGCATTCACTACAACATCAATTTTGACACGTGAACTTTCACACACTAAGGGGCCGTACGTCGTAGATTGTGTAACATAATACGCTGTCGGTGTTGTTGTCGGTGCAGTTGTCACTGGCTTTGGCGCGGTGGTAGTCCCAGTTCCGCCAGTAGCCGCAGTATACCACTTGAAAGTCGAACCAGATGGAGTGAGAGCCGTTGATGTCTCACCCACGCAATATTCCACCGGAGTAACGACAGTTGGCTTCGCAGCTTCTCTTACATTAACAACAATCTCAACACGTGCACTTTCGCAATTTGTTGTTTGATTGACTTGGCTGACAAAATAGGAATAGGACTTCGCTTCACTATTAGAAGGTATCGGTGCATCAGGTGCGCCAACACCACCTGTTGCTGAGGTGTACCACAGCAGTGAATGGTTAGCCAGCGCAGTCGCTTTTAACGCGGTCGCATTCGTTGGAGCTTGGCAAATGGATAGTGGTGATATAACCGCAGGTCCTACGAAAGTTTTACAATTTACAGTTACAACAATTGCTGCTCTCTCGCTCTCGCAACCTTTCGCGTTAGTTTGTGACACAAAATAGCTTGTCTTCCCAGGGCTAGTAGTCGCTGGTTTGGGAGCCGTTGGCAATGCAGTTCCACCCGTAGCAGCCGAGTACCATTTCAAGTTTGTACCAACAGCTGTAAGTACCGGCGCATTATCTCCTACTTCGTAGGTCTTATTAGTAACCCCGGGAGCAGCAGGAGGCGTGCAATTTGTTACCGTCACAACAATTTGAGCCCTTTCGCTTTCACAACCGCTTGCATTGGTTTGTGAAACATAATAGCTCGTTGTGCCTGGTGTGGTAGTTGCTGGTTTCGGAGCTGATGGTAATGCAGTTCCACCCGTAGCAGCCGAGTACCATTTCAAATTTGTACCAACGGCTGTAAGTACCGGCGCATTATCTCCCACTTCGTAGGTCTTATTAGTAACCCCGGGAGCAGCAGGAGGCGTGCAATTTGTTACCGTCACAACAATTTGAGCCCTTTCGCTTTCACAACCGCTTGCATTAGTTTGTGAAACATAATAGCTCGTTGTGCCGGGTGTGGTAGTTGAAGGTTTTGGAGCTGACGGCAATGCACTTCCGCCAGTAGCAGCAGAGTACCATTTCAAATTTGTACCAACGGCTGTAAGTACCGGCGCATTATCTCCCACTTCGTAGGTCTTATTAGTAACCCCGGGAGCAGCAGGAGGCGTGCAATTTGTTACAGTCACAACAATTTCAGCCCTTTCACTTTCACAACCGCTTGCATTGGTTTGTGAAACATAATAGCTCGTTGTGCCTGGCGTAGTAGTTGAAGGTTTGGGAGCCGATGGTAATGCAGTTCCACCCGTAGCAGCCGAGTACCATTTCAAATTTGTACCAACCGCCGTAAGTACCGGAGCATTGTCACCCACTTCGTAAGTCTTATTAGAAACCCCGGGAGCCGCAGGCGGTGTACAAGCTGAAACAGTTACAACGATTTCAGCTCTGTCACTTTCGCATCCGTCAACTGTGCGGGAAACATAAAACTTCTGTGTTCCGGCAGCAGTAGTAGTGGGAGTTGGCGCAGTGGCCTCTCCTGTTCCGCCGGTTGCGTTTGTATACCAAAGTAATCCGGATGCGGGTGTTGCAGTAAGTGCGTCTGCTTTGTCGCCAACTGTATAACTTACATTGGCAACATTCGGCTTTGCAGGCGGTGTACAGGCTGTTACATTCACAACAATTTCAGCACGCGGACTTTCACAGCCGCCGGCTGTCTGGCTTACGAAAAAGCTTTGTGCTCCTGCCGCATCCGTATTAGGCACCGGGGCCGTAGCTGCGCCGGTGCCTCCGGTAGCTGCTGCATACCACAGCAGGCCCGTACCAGTTGCTTCCAATGCAGTCGCTTTTTTACCCTGCGTTAATGCCACCGGAGATGTTACAGCAGGTGCAGCAGGAATTGCATTGATTTTCAATGCAGCACTTTCGGTACCCTCGGTAACCGGAACAAGCGCCAGAATGGAGACTACCCTGATCTTGTAAGCTGCACCCGGCTTTGCGTCAGCCTTTATCGTTGCAGTGATCGGACTGGCTGTTGCAGAACCAATTGTTTCAGGACTCGCACCGAACGCACCTGTTTCGTCAGAAAGCTGCGCAACGTAGCTTGTGAGGGGTAATGCAGTACCTGTAATTGTGAATGGAACGGAGACTTCCCCACCTGCGCAAACAGTGGTCGGGCTTAGTACTCCTGTTGTGATTGTGGTTTGTCCAAAAGCTGTTGCCGCGTAGAAAAATGTGGCTAAAAACGTGAATAGGGCACTTTGAAGGGTAAATGGTTTTTTCATGTATCAATCTGAATATCTTTCCGCTAACCTTTTTTAATTGGTAAAGTTAGAGATATTTTTCAAATACACTTCCACCACTTTAAGGAAGCTGACTTTTCCTTTCCAGCAACGAACGGTATACCACATCCTGGATTTTCCGGCGGGTCCGATGCGTCGTTATTCCCGTATTTTCAGGATCAGGATTGACTCTGTTTGACAAAAAAACGAACAGCAGATCCTCTTCCGGATCCACCCAAACCATTGTTCCCGTAAAGCCGGTGTGGCCAAATGAATTGACAGATGCGAGGGGCGAAACATAGGAACTGTTCCCATCAAGCGGGGCTTTATCCCAGCCCAATCCGCGGTGATAGGATTCATCATAAACCCTTGAAAAAAGCGGGACTGTTGCCTGTTCGAAATACCGCTTGCCTGCGTAGCTGCCTTTCCAGAGGTTCATTTGAAACAAAACCGCCAGGTCACGCGCGGTACCAAACAAGCCAGCGTGCCCAGCCACCCCGCCCATGATCGCCGCCATTTGATCGTGAACTGTCCCTTGCAATAACTGCCCGCGGAACCGATAATCCTGTTCTGTCGGCGCAATCTGCTTTTCCGAGAAGCGACGAAGTGGATTGAAGCCAAGGTAACCCAGTCCCAGCGGCTCGTAAATATTGGCCGCCACGAATATATCCAGCGGCTGGCCGGTAACGCGCTCCACGATTTTCTGAAGTGTCAGAAAACCCAGGTCGCTATACAGATAACCGTAGCTGCCCGAGCGCTCGCGGCGGTTGTTCATCGGAGATTCGATCACCCATTTCCAAACCGAATCGCGTAATGCAGGTTTTGCAAACAATTTAGGCGCTACCTGCAGATAATAGGCGGTATCTGCTTTGGAACTATAATACTCCGGCAGCAAGCCTCCCCCATTGGTTTTGGTACGGTCCCAAAGCGGCGGATAAAAGGATACGAGACCAGAGCGGTGCAGCAACAGCTCCCTGATCGTGAAATTTTGCTTGTTGGTACCCACCAGTTCAGGCAGGTAAGCCGAAGCTTTTTCATCCAGATTGATCTGCTTGCGGTCATAAAGCAGCATAATAGCCTGCAATGTGGCCGACACCTTAGTCAATGAAGCCAGATCATAAATGGTCTCGGACGTCACTCTCTCGCCGGCCCGGTAATTCAGCCCGCCAAACTGTTTGTCATAAACGATCTTGCCTTTTCTCGCCACCAGCACTTCGCAGCCGGGAAAAATGTGGTCATTCAATGCAGCAGTAGCGATTTCATCGATTCTTTTTAAAGAAGCCGCGTCCATTCCCACACTCTCCGGCGTACCAAATGCAATGCGGTTAATGGCCGTGGTAAAAACACCCGTACCCGCTTTGTAGGCAAGTACTGAAACTGGCAGCGTGCCTTTTGAGCTCAATGCACCGAAAATGATCTGCGGAACGATCTCCTGCTGGTCTTTTCCATCCTGATTGGCACAAACCAATGCATCCGTTTCCGGGAAGAAGCCTATACTGTAAGGTGTACCAAAAATGCAGAGGATTACCTTCTTGTTTTGCTGTTTCAGCTGACTAACAAAGTCGGTCATGCTTTTGGTGACGCCGTAATTTTTTGCCGGATTGGAGGAAATGCCGTGAATGTCGACCACCACCGTATGATAAGGATTGAGGTAATTCAGCATTTCACTGATCTGCTCCTGCGAAGCCTGACTATCGTAGAAAGAATAAGAGCGCATCGGCTTGTAAGTTGAGAGCATTTTCTGAAATGCCACGCTGCTGCCTTCTCCAATACTTACCGACGCGATCCCGTTATCCAGCACAGATCCGATCGGAAGAATATGATTATCGTTTTTAACAACCGTAACAGCCGCTTCGCTCAATGCGCGGTAAAGCTCTTTGCTGCTTTCCTTGTTGAGATCGGCGTACAGATTATTAATGTCAACCGGTGTATAATTGCTTAATCCTGCCCAATACTTGGCCTGTAATACGCGCTTAACCTTATCGTCGATGATCTTCTCGCTGATTACTTTCTGGTTAATCGCATCTTTGATCCTCGTGATCGTTTCCGCGATGTTTTCAGGGTAAAGAAGAATATCGTTTCCTGCGACAAGTGCTTTCAGGTTTACGTCCGCTGCTTTGCCGTTTTTCAGAACACCTTTCATGTTCATTGCATCGGTAAACACCAGCCCGCGGAAACCCAGGTCTTTTCTCAACAACCCTGTAATCACCTTTTCAGAAAGTGAACTCGCCTGGTTTGAGTTGTTATCAAGCGCAGGAATATTCAAATGTCCGCTCAGCACACCCATTAAACTGTCCGCGATCATGGCGCGGTAAGGATAAATATCCGTCTCCTGCAATTGTTCGGCAGAGTGGTTGAGTACAGGCAATGTAAAATGCGAATCTGCATCTGTATCGCCGTGGCCAGGGAAATGCTTGGCTGTTGCGATGACCTGGTTGTGCTGCAAACCTTTCATGTAGGCAATCGCCTTGCGGGTTACATTCTCCCTGTCCTCGCCAAAAGAGCGGATACCGATCACCGGGTTGGCGGGATTGTTGTTAATGTCGGATACAGGCGCAAAATTGATATGGATACCCATTCTGCGGCATTGCTTGGCAATGTCGCGGCCCATTAAATAGATCAGCTCATCGTTCTGGATCGAGCCGAGTACCATTTGTTTAGGGAAAGAAATTGTGCTGTCCAGGCGCATTCCCAGGCCCCATTCTCCATCAATACCAATGAACAATGGAATTTTTGAATGTGACTGGTACCTGTTGGTCAGAGAAGCCTGCGCAACGGGTCCGCCCTGGAAGAATATCAATCCGCCGAGGTGGTACTCGTCTATCAGCTTGTCAATATATTTATAATGAGATTCGTCGCGGTTGGAGAATGTAGCAACCATCAGCAGCTGTCCGATCTTTTCCTCGGTGCTCATCGAGCGCAGCGTACTGTCTACCCATTCGTTTTCGGGCAGGACCAAAACGGGATCGGCTCTCCTTTTTGGCGCTTTGGCAGCAGTCTTTTCAAGCTTTTCGGGAGCAGCGACAGCATTGGTTTTCCGCGCACCCATGAATTTCCATGCAACGGAAACCATTGTGCTTAGAAAAACGAGAATGACAATGCTTATTACAACACGAAACCGGTCTAAAAACCATTTCTTCATACCTGAAATCACTGACTTTAAAGAGGGAATGTTAGGTTATCTGACTTCAAAAACGACATTGTAGTTTTTCGATAGTTACAATAATACAATTTTAGATCTCAATAAATGCAACAAACATCGCGTTTTAATGCAATTCTAATAATTGCTTTCCCGATTATCGTTAAAGCAACTATCTAGTGATTTCCAGTGGTTTGTGTAAGGTTCCGGAACGTTTCTTCCAGCGAGCTCCCGCTTTGCCGCAACGCTTCCAACGAGCTGTCATTGACAACCTTACCCTTATTGATGATGATCACGCGGTCGCAAAGTGCCTCTACTTCCTGCATGATATGGGTTGAAAAAAGTACTGTTTTGTCCTGCCCCGCCGTTCTGATCACCTCCCTGATCTCCTGTAACTGATTAGGGTCAAGACCCGTGGTAGGTTCGTCGAGGATAAGTACCTGGGGATCGTGCAAAAAGGATTGTGCAAGCCCCACGCGCTGGCGGTAACCTTTGGATAGCTGCCCGATCTTCTTGCGTTTTTCTGCTTCCAGTCCGCACATCGCTACTACTTCTTCCACCCGCGCATTCAATGCGGCTCCGTGCATTCCGTAAAGCTTCCCCGAAAAAAGCAGCAATTCGGTTACATACATATCCAGGTACAGCGGGTTATGCTCAGGCAGGTAACCGATCGACCGGCGCGCGGGCATGGGCTGGCTCACCACATCATAATCCGAAACCTTCGCAATCCCGTCGGAAGGTTTCAGGTATCCTGTCAATATCTTCATAGTAGTAGACTTCCCTGCGCCGTTAGGCCCAAGAAAACCCACGATCTCCCCCTTTTTCAAAGAGAAGGAAATCCCATCAACAGCCCGCTGGCTTCCGTACACTTTGCTGAGATTCGTTACCTGGATTGACATTTTTTTTCAATTTTGAATGAGTGAATAGTCTGCTTTGTCACCCTGAGCGGAGTCGAAGGGTAACATGGTGCCTGCCCTTCGACTCCGCTCAGGGTGACAAAGCCAGTTCCTACACCTTTCCTCCTTCCTACCCCTTCCTCCATCCTCCTTCTTCTATACTTTCAAAAACAACTTATTTCTGAACAATAAATACATAAATGCCCATTGAACTGCAATGAAGGCGATAATCTCTCCTACTGCTTCAACCGGTTCGGGGAAGTAGCTCAGGATACCGCCGAACAGCGCTTCTGCTGTGTAGCCAAACGAGATAAACCTCCCTACCATGTAGATCACAATCGAATTCATGCCGATTACGACAAAAAACAAAGTCCAGCGGCGATAGTTCAGTACATCTACGATCCAATAAAACAATGCGAGCAGCAACACGCTGAAACCGCCGGCGCAAAGCACGAACGAGCTTGTCCACAAATTCTTGTTAATCGGGAAAAAGTAATCCCAGACCACACAAACAAGCAAACTGATAATTCCTGCGAAAACAAGATAGCTAACTTTGGTGTTCTTGCTCATCGTTTCTTCACTTGTTCTTAGCAGCTCGCCCGCGAAAATACCCATTAAACCCGTTGCAATAGCAGGAATAGTCGAAACAAGTCCCTCCGGATCATGGATAGTCAGGTGCAGCCTGCCCGGGATCAGCATTCTGTCGAAGTAGCTGGCCGGGTTGCATTCCATTGTCATCAATCCTGCACCACAGGCAGGTACCGGATAAAACGTCATGAAAAGATAGTAGCCGATCAACAAGCTTGCAAACCAGATCCACCTTGCTTTTTTATCTGTATATAAATAAATGATCTGGGCGAACATACCGGCCAGACCAATGCGCGCGAGCACGCTCGGGTACCGCATATTTTCCCATTCGGTCTGAAAAATGCCATTGTTATAAATGATTCCGAGTAAAACCAGCAATAGTCCCCGCTGCACTACTTTGCGCAGGAGCTCTTTTGCAGGTACCCCTTTTTCGAGCCTGCTGCCCAGTGAAAAAGGTGTCGATACTCCCGCCATAAAAAGGAAGGTCGGGAAGATCAGATCGTAGGCGCGGAACCCGTTCCAATCGGGGTGTGTAAACTGATGCGCCAGGAAAACAGCCCATGACCAGCCTGTTACTTTCGCCAGTACATGAAAAATCTCTTCGCCGCCTGATATCCAGAACATGTCAAAACCGCGCAATGTGTCCAGGGACAAAAGTCTTTGCGGAGGAGTACTCTCTTTCATTTTAATTAAAGAAGAAGGAAATAAAATTTGGTCAAAGGGGTGAACTTTGAAATAAAACTAATAATGTTTACTGTAAAGATGTTAAATAATACCACCTATACTCTGTTACAAAACATATTTATTTCGATCGGATTGGGAAATTCCTGCCATAACCAGCCTGCGAGCTGAACGGTACCTGCGCCTTAACACATCAAAAATCGAATTTTTATATTTCCTGAATGCATGCTGTCGTTATTAGCTGCAACATTCTAATCCGTTATTTGCTCATGAAAAAAGTCATTTTGCTTTGTCTTATTGCATTGTCAGTTTGGTCGGCGGGCTACGTTACTCCGGTACACGCACAGGTTTTTGGTAAAAAAGAAAGCATACGAACCGACGACGAAGTAACAAACAGCAAGCTCAACAACAAGCGGCTCGAAAAGAACCTGGACCGCTTTGCAAGCGAGCTTGAACTAAGTAAGAGGCAACAAAAGCAGTTGAAGAAAATTGACCGCAGATACGCCCGAATGGAAAGAAAGCTGTCGAGACGCGACGATACAAAGCGGCGCGACAAGAAAATGCTGGCGCAGGAGAAACGAAATGAGATGATTGAAGTACTCACACCGGAGCAACAGCAGCGACTCGAAGCATTGTCGAAGAAGGGCAGATTCAGCCTGGATCAGCTGTTTGGCAGATAAACTTTCAACGCGGAATTATGCTATTACCGGGTAACTGTTTCGAGCCAGGCTTCAATGGTCGGGCCGGTCATATCAAACACGATCCCGGGCAAAATCCCGATTAAGATCGTCAAAACCACCAGCGGCAGCAGCAAGCCTTTTTCCCTTGCTGTAAGATCGGTCAGAACGGAAATGTTTCCGTTCTGATACCAGAACGAGCCGAAGAACATACGCTGGTAAGTCCACAAAAAGTAACCCGCCGCCAGTACAATCCCCAAAGTGGAGAGTGCCGGAATCCAGGCAGGTAGCAGGTCGGACTGGAATGCGCCCATTAATGTAAATAGCTCCCCTACAAAACCCGAGAACCCAGGCAAGCCGAGCGACGCAAAGAATGCAATGCCGGTGATAATTGTATAATGCGGCATGACGCCGATCAGCCCGCGATAATTGTCAATCTTGCGGTCGTGCGTACGATCATAAACCACACCGGCCAGTAAAAAGAGCATCGCCGAAAGTACACCGTGACTTACCATCTGGTAAATCGCGCCATTGATTCCCTCGGCTGTAAATGCAGCAATGCCGAGCAGCACAAACCCCATGTGCGAGACCGAAGAGTAGGCGATCATCTTTTTCAGGTCTGTTTGACCCAATGCATTAAAGCCGCCGTAAACGATCGAGATCATGCCCAGGATACCAAGCGGAATGGCGCTGTACTGAGCTTCCAATGGAAAAAACCCATCTACGATCCTGATAAACCCGTATCCTCCTATTTTAAGCAGAATTCCCGCAAGTACGACCGAAATCGGCGTGGGCGCTTCTACGTGCGCGTCGGGAAGCCAGGTATGAACAGGTACTACTGGCAGCTTCACAGCGAAACCGATGAAAAGGAACCAGAATGCGAGCAGGCGGAGCGGAATGTCGCCAATGTAATATTGGGAGGCCAGATGCAGCAGCGAACCGGGCAGGTAATTGCCGGGATCAGCTAGAAACTGGAAGCGGAATGTATGTACGATTTGCTCTGGCGCAATTTTTCCGTCGATCAGCCACTGCTGGATTTGCGGGATCAGATCAGGATGGATTACATCATCGGCTCCCATAATGCCGACCATCCGCGCAGTTTCAAGCGGATCGATTACGGACAGATAGAGCCCGATCATCACGATCAGGATCAGCAGCGAACCGAAAAATGTGTAAATGAAGAATTTAAGCGCAGCATATTCCCGCCGCGGACCGCCCCATAATCCGATCAGGAAGTACATCGGCAGCAGCATGAATTCAAAAAACAGGTAAAAGAGAAAGAAATCCTGCGCCAGGAAGCAACCTACCACACTGCCCGACAACAACAGGTAGAGTGCGAAGTAAGCGCGTGTTTTTTGTGCGATATTCCAGGAACTGATCACCCCAACCAGCAGAACGATCACTGCCAGCAAAACCAATGGAAAGCTGATCCCGTCTACCGCAAGCGCATAATCAATGGAAACGATCCCCAGTGAGCCGATAGGCAGCGTAATCCAGTCTTTTGTCTCGGAAAGTTGAAACCCGGGATTCTGATTGTCAAAACTGATGTACAGGACTACTGCAACGAGCATTTCAAGCAGCAGCGCGACCAATGCAATGATTCTGAAATGGCTGGTATTCTGCGTTGGCCACACAGCCACAGCAGCGGCGCCCAGGAGCGGAATTGCAATGAGTAAGGAAAGTATATGGTCAATCATCAAAATTGAGTTAAAGCTCCGCCGGCGCTATCAAGCCAGTACGAGCCACAATATCAGAAAAAATAAGCCTGCCACAGTCACGAGGTAATACGATTGGATCCTGCCGTTTTGCAGACTTCGGGCCGCATTCCCGGCTGAGCGGATCGAAAACACAGTGAGGTTAACCCCGCCATCTACCACATTCCTGTCAATCCAGCTGATCACGTGCGCAGCTACTACACTACCTTTTGCTATCCAATCAACAACCGAGTCGATAATGCCTTTTTCAAACCTTTTGAATGTATTCGTAACAAACTCAAAGGGTATAATAAAGTAGCGCTCCTGCGAGTAGTCCCGGAGCCAGTTGAATGCGAATTTTTTTTCGGTTTCAGTTTCCAACCTATTTGATTCCAAACGGAATGGATTGGCGGCTTTTGTTTCGCGGTAAGCCAGGAAAATGAACAGGAAAGTAGTGGCGCTGGCCACAAACGGAACCCAGCTTAAATGCGCTGAATGCTCCGGTTGAAGGAAATGCAGGAACCAACCGTTTGCATCGAAAGGATTCCAAGAAAACCAGATAAACAAGGATAGTACCGACAGCAATAGCATCGGCGGCCACATCAAAGCAGGAGATTCGTGCGGGTGGACAGCCGCTGATGCTGTATATCTTTTCTCACCAAAAAACACCAGCCAAACCTGACGGGTCATGTAATAGGCAGTGAGCCCGGCCGAGAAAATGACGATCAACGGGAATATATATCCAACCGGACCAGCCAGTTTGGCCCAGAGAAATCCTTCGGTAATAATCGCATCTTTTGATAAAAACCCGGAGAAAAAAGGCAATCCTGCCAGCGCCGCCGCACAAACAGAAAAGCATATGAATGTGATCGGCAGGCTTCTTCTCAAACCACCCATAGTCCGCATATTTTGCGCGTCAAATACGGTATCTGTTTCTGAGGGAGTGACTGCGTGGATAACGGATCCGGCAGAGAGAAACAATCCGGCTTTAAAGAATGCGTGTGTGGCAAGGTGGAACATCGCAGTTTGCCAGCTACCAAAACCGATCGCCACGACCATCAGGCCCAGCTGCGACATGGTACTGTAAGCCAGCACCCGCTTGATATCCCATTCATTGAGCGCCTTCACTGCGCCGATCAGCATGGTGATCGTTCCGATGATCAGAATAACCACTTCTGCTTTAAAAGTGAGCATGAAAGAAATTCTCGCCATCAGGAAAATCCCCGCTGCAACCATGGTAGCTGCGTGAATCAATGCAGAAACGGGAGTGGGCCCTTCCATGGCGTCGGGCAGCCAGCCCGAGAGCGGGAATTGCGCCGATTTACCAACACAACCGCCAAAAAGACAAAGTCCGATTACGGTCAGCAGCCCAGGCGAAAGGTCGGCAATGGCGGTGGGAAGTACCTCAAAGTCGGTAGAACCAGTATAGTAGAATAGCATTAAAATACCCGTCAAAAAGGCTGCATCCCCTATCCTGTTCAGTACAAATGCCTTTTGCGCTGCCCATACCGGCCGCTTTTTAAAATACCAGAAACCAATCAGCAGATAGGAAGACAAGCCTACGAGTTCCCAGAAAATATACATCACCAGCAAGCTCCCGCCCAGCACAATCCCTACCATTGAAAAAAGGAAAAGTTGCAGGAAAGCGTAATACCTGTGCAGGTTATGGTCGCCGTGCATGTAGGAAATGGAATACAACTGAACCAGAAGTGCGACAAAATGCACAATGGCGAGCATGATGCAGGTAAGGAAGTCGAAGCGGAATGCGAGTTCAATGGAGGTATTTCCAATCACCAGCCAGTTGAACCTGACAATGTGAACTGCATCGGGATCAGCATAATAGAAGCTGATTATCAAGCCAGTCAATGTAGCTGCGGCACCAAGGTAGCCAGCCGCGTTATTCAGCTTTTTACCGCCCAGCCAAAGCGAAAGAAACCCCAGAAAAGGTACTCCCAGCAGCAGGTAAGCCGGCAAAAAATACGCAGAATCGGGCATAAGGCTGGGAACTGGTTGATTTCGGCAAATATCCTGAATTCGTGGCCGAATTCAAACAATGCTAGATGTCTTTCTCGATGTCTTCGATTTTACCGGAGCCGTGGATTACTTCCAGCAACTCTTTGAGATCGTAAGTCGAGCGGTTGTAGGAATTACCAAGAACTATGATCACAGCTTCATCTTCGGGAGAAACCCAGAGCATGGTATTGTAGCCTTTCCACCAGCCGCCGTGATAGATAAAGCGGGGTTTGTTGTCTTTCGTGATGTGCATCCGGAAACCGTAACCATAGTTGCGGATACCCGCGCGCTCGAAGCTGCGTGGCTTGAATGCTTCGTCCAGCAGCTTCTTGTCAATCAGCAAACCTTTGGTCAGCCCATTGTAAAACCTGTAAATATCGCCCGTAGTGGAATATAGCCCCTTGTCCCCTACCACTTCGTCGTAATAATCCTTGTCAAGACGGCGGCCAAACTGGTGCCCTGCTGTTCTGAACTTCCTCGCGGTGGCGGAGGTATCTGTCACCAGGAAGGTATTGATCATTCCCAGGGGGGTAAAAATCTGATCGTTGAGGTATTTACCAAAAGGTTCGCCCGTCACTTTTTCGGCGATAGCCGCGAGTACGCAGTAATTGGTGTTACAATAGTTGAATGAGCGCCCGGGGCGGTTGTAAGGTGTGGGTGTGGGCTTTACTTTGGCATACCAGTCCATGATATCCAGGTTATCGGGATACTTGCGGCCGTGGCGGATACTGTCTGTAAAAGAATAAATGTAGTTGGGCAACCCGCTCCGGTGACTCAGCAGCATATCAACTTTGACACCGTGATAAGGGAAGTCAGGAAAAAAACGCTGAACGGAATCGTCCAGACTTACTCTCCCTTCCTGGATCAGCTTCAATACTGCTACCGCGGTAAATGGCTTTGAAAGTGACGCCAGCTGAAATCTGGACGCGCTGGTAAGTGTATCTTTTTCCCTGATGTTGCCAAAACCAAAAGAGTCCTGGTAAAGGATTTCACCTTTTTGAACTATCAATACATTTCCATTAAAACCGGCCCGTTTTTTCCGCCTGAAAATATCCTCGATCTTGGTGATCTTCTCAGCTGTGGCCGCATCCGGTTTTTTGATTATTACCGGATCAAGGCCCGACATTGCTTTGGCACGTACAGCTACTTCTTCTTCTGTTTCCGGCTCGTTCCTTCTTACCAAACCCCAGGAAATCAACAGAACCACCACGACAGCGAGAGCTGTCCACCAAACCTTCGGCTGCACTTTTTTCAACATTGGCTGCGGGCCTTTAAATTATTCAGAACGTTGTGAATTGTAAATGGCTATGCACCATCTTTTATGCTTTATATACACAAATTAAGCATAGAATCTTTTACCGAACTAGTATTTTAACATGTTCTTTCCCAATATTTTTCTGATAAATCAGGAAGTATAAACCGGGATCAAGACGGGTTAACGGCCGCAAAACGAGCGTGTTATTTGCTGTTTTCTGATATTCAAATGCAATCCTGATACCGGCAGATGAAGTAAGTACAAGCGCCTGCGGATCTTTCGGTATTCCGCTTATTATGATTTTTTCGGGATCAGCCGGATTGGGCATGATCTGCATGAATGTGCTGCTCCTGGTTTCGATCATAACATCGACTGTCTGGGAGAGTGCGAAGCTTCCATCCTTATCAACCAGGCGAAGACGATAGTAGCTCGCTCCGGCAGCCGGTAATTCATCTTTAAAGTGATAAACCCTGCGCCCCTCCGATTCACCCGCAGCAGGAACCTCACCCACTTCTTTAAAACGGATCAGATCAACACTTTTCTCAACCACAAAAATGCTGCTGTTGTGCTCGGAGGCTGTTTCCCAATGCAGATCTACATGATCTTCGGCGGTTGTTGCTTTAAAATAAGTCAGGCTAACCGGCAGGATAATCGGGTGCACCAGCCCGTTAACAATGATTTCATCAAACCAGAGTACACCGTGAATACTCGGCGCATTGTAGGCATAAATGCGAAAGGAGAAGGTATTGTCAGACAAAAATGGAAAGTTGACCGGCACAACATAGGTATTGAACTGATTTAAGTTGCTGATCAGAAAAGCATCGATATCATTGGTAAAATGGTCAGCTGAGGAACGTACTTTGATCTGACTGGGGCCGGTCCCAGAGCGGCGCAGTCGAAATGAGAAAGAGGTAATGCTGTATTTGAACGAATTGGCCGAGAATGCAAACTCCATTGACCGGGCCGTCGTAAAGCTGGTGGGCCACGGCCGCGTGATATAACCTGTGCCAATCGCACCTCCGGGACTGTAAACCGTCGGCAACGTATATGCATTGGCTCCTCCCAGCAAAGTCGCATTCACGGGAGTAAAGTTGGCGTGGCTCGAAGTCCCCGCCTGCGTGTAGTCCATCGACCATTTTATATGGAAAGCCTCTTGCGCACATGCAGTCTGCGAAAGCGGTGGCCAGATCGAAAGCATTACCATTAAGTACCTCAATGTGAACAGGAAATGTGTTTTCATCAGCCAGTATGATTAAGTAAGATTTACAGTATTTACTTAATCATTACGGTAATTCCACAAAATAGTAACAGGTACATTAGGGAAGAGACACAGTTTAATTTTATGGAATTATTCCTCTTTAATGGATATATTCCATATATTTGTACTTAATGTTAGCACAAGAATCAAATTGGGTTTTAGGGTTGTATAATGAAAACACCTTGTTTGCCATGTGAACAAGGTGTTTCTGTTTTTTAAACTATCATTAACCGATTCACTTTTGGAAAACAGGAGCCGATCAGGAGTATGCAGCTTCTCGGAGCTGAATGTATGCAGATTGCTTTATTCCGCTAAAAAAGCATATTTATAAATGCGGATGACCAATCATACAACTGTGCATGCTGGATGTTCTTACCGGATTTGCTTCCATTTTATTTGGTGGTAAATCAGCAGCTTGGCCAGCAATCAGTTCGGGTGGTCATTCAGTGATCAATACCTTTTCGTGAACAACCCCGCTTTCATTTTCCAGTCGGACAATGTAAAGGCCGGAGGCCGCTTCGTGAATGGGAATGGTTACTGCTCCGCTCTTACCCGCGATTTTCTCTTTCAAGAACACCTGTCCGTTTGCATTCACCAGCTCCACCGACTGGAATGGGCGGTCGAGCACCAGGTTAAGCTCATTGTTACTGATAATCGTCGGCCGCGCGTAAGTGCTTACCGGAGCGGACTCATCCGTTTTTACGGTAATGATCTTCGAATGCTCGTAACTATCATCAGCTTCGATCATTTTCAGCCGGTAGTAAAGGTTTCCGGTGTTCTTGGTCAAATGTGAAAATACGTAGCGAGTACCGTTCGCGGCATTTTCAGCAGGTACATTTCCAACGGTTTCAAAGTTTCTCGCATTCATACTAAACTCTACGTCGAAACCCTTGAAACGCTCTTCCATTGTTGTGTTCCAGGTAAGCTTAATGCCCTCGTTTCCTTTGAAACCTTCAAAATTGGCCAGCTTTACAGGCAGCGGTTCATCTGCAAAAATCCTGAAAACGGCGTCGGCTTTTACGGCGTAAATCTCACCCGCTTCATCCTCTCCTATCTCCCTCGTTCCGGCCAATGCGCCTTCCTGATAACCCGTGTAAGATTGGCTGCGCAGGATTTTGTGGATTTCGCCAGAAGAATAGTCTGTCCCGATGTACCAGCCTTGCATCAGCAGCGACCTGGTTCCACGGTACACCCGCCCGCCGATCACCGAGTTACCCCGGGCGGCTCCATTGACGTAGGTGTAAATGGGCGCGACGTAGTTGGATGCGGGAAGACAGCCGGTGCGGTCGATGTTGGGAGTGGGAATATCGCCTTCATAGCACCGCCAGCCAAAGTTGGAGCCTCCCAAAGTTCCCTCTGCGCGGAAGTTAATTTCCTCCTTTGCACCCTGCCCCACATCGCCGATCCAGGCATCGCCGGTAAGTCTGTCGAAACTCCACCTGAAAGGGTTTCGCAGACCGGAGGCGAAAACAGGACTTCCGGCAACAGGATTATCACCAGGTATCTGGTAAGCCTGCTCTACGCCGCCGGGCACATTCACATCAATCCGCAAAATCTTGCCAAGCAGACTGTTCAGGTTCTGACCGTTGTTGGATGGGTCGTTTTGGCCGCCGCCGTCGCCAATTGATGCGTAAAGGAAGCCGTCGGGCCCGAAGTGGATTGCGCCGCCATTATGGTTACTGTTGACAGGATGCGGGATTTTTAGGATCTCGAAGAAAGTACCTGGCGCAGCCGCATTGCCAGCTGCCGTGTATCGCCCGATCACCAGGTCGCCTGCCAGATCAGTAAAGTAGGTGTACAGGTATCCATTAGATTCAAAGTTGGGGTGAAAAGTGATACTCAACAAGCCCCCTTCACCTTCTACTCCGACGCGGGGCGATGGGCTGTTCATGTTTAAAAACGTAACAGGCGTGGTAGGCGCTGCCGGCAGAAAAACTTTGATAAGTCCTGCGCGCTCTGCGATAAAGATCCGGTTGGAGCCGTCGCCGGCATGCGTGAGCTGCATAGCTTCTTCCAAACCTGTAATATCCGGATTTTCAACATCGATCCGAATGTCTGGAATCTGCGCAAATGCATTTGTAAGTGTTAGAAGTGTCAGGCAAAATGCAGTGAGCAGCTTGAAGTTCAATTGTTTAAGTCTTTTCATAATCCGTCGTTTAGTAAATGAAAATTGTAACAATACTTCTATAAAATATGAACTTATACTACAAATCTTGTACCCTGGAAAAATGGTCTGGCACAAAAAAGAGAGCCTCCCGGATTTACCGGAAGGCTCTGCCTCTATACTTATAATCTGCTAATAGGTGAATGTCCCGAACTCGCTTTGTATGGTTAGCTTCCGGGCAGCTGCCTCTTCCACTCTACCGACGATCTGCGCCGGGATTCCAAAGGACTCTGCCAATGCAATCGCCTGATTTGCGTGTTGTTCGGGAAGGTAAATTTCAAGCCTGTGTCCCATATTAAAAACCTTGTACATTTCCTCCCAGCTGGTACCGCTTTCCTCGCGGATCATGCGGAACAACGGAGGAATGGGGAGCAGATTATCCTTGATGATGTGCAGGTTATCAACAAAGTGTAGAATCTTGGTTTGCGCTCCGCCACTGCAATGTACCATGCCATGGATCTGCGGCCTGATCTCGTCGAGCAGTGCCTTGGCGAGCGGCGCGTAGGTGCGTGTGGGAGAAAGAATCAGCTGACCTACATTCAGCGGCGTACCTTCCACCGGATCGGTGAGGTTTTTACTACCGCTGTAAATCAGGTCTTCATTCACTTCTGGATCGAAGCTTTCCGAGTATTTTTTGAGGTATTTACCGAGTATATCGTGCCGGGCAGAAGTCAGTCCGTTGCTTCCCATTCCGCCATTGTACTGCTCTTCATAGCTTGCCTGACCGTACGACGCAAAACCAACGATCACGTCGCCGGGGCGGATATTTGCATTATCTACCACCTGGTCCCGCCGCATCCTGGCGATTACGGTACTGTTAACCGTAACTGTTCTGACGAGATCGCCCACATCGGCTGTTTCGCCGCCCGTGCTGTAAATCTCCACTCCGTAACTCCGCAGCATTTCGAGCACCTCTTCGGCGCCATTGATTATTTCAGCGATTACTTCGCCGGGAATGCGGTTCTTGTTCCTGTCGATCGTGGAAGAATAAAGCATTGGTCCGGTGGCGCCCACGCAAAGCAGATCATCTGTATTCATGACGATAGCATCCTGCGCAATTCCTTTCCAAACAGAGATATCGCCGGTTTCTTTCCAATACAGATAGGCCAGGGAAGTTTTGGTTCCGGCGCCGTCTGCATGCATGATGGTGCAATAATCCGGATCACCGGCAAGGGTGTCGGGTACTATTTTGCAAAAAGCTTTTGGAAAAATTCCTTTGTCGATTTTCTCGATGGCCTTATGTACATCTTCTTTCGAAGCCGAGACACCGCGTTGCAGGTAACGGTCGGTATTTTTGATTTGCTGGGTCATTATCGGTCAGTTCCTTTCTGCCACAAAAGTAGGCAAAAAGCCCTTTAAAGCTTTACTTTAATGACTTCCGCCTTAACTCATTGAAATCAGCAGCTTACAAATTATTCTAATTTTTTAGTTAAAATTAATATAGGATACTCAAAAAGAAGCGTTTAGATTTACAATATATCGTTTCAAAGATCGAAAACGATAGAACCTATTGTTTGAGAGTTAAGAGTTGCTATCCTACTACCCTTCATGACAATTGTTAAGCGTTTTGTTTTCCTTTTTGCCGGGTTATTGCTTCTTAATGCTGTTGATAACCGTTCTTTTGGCAAGAGTTTACCTACCAATGAAACCAAGTCCGACTCGCTCGGCAGTGTTGAATCCCTTGTCTCCTTTGCTACCAAGCACCTGCATATTCCCTACCGCTCTGGCGGCACTTCCCGGAAAGGCTTTGATTGTTCCGGCTTTGTTCGATACTGTTTTGACAAGCTGAATGTAACGCTTCCTCATTCCAGCGCAGCCCAGGCCGACCATGGTGAAATTATTGATCTGGATAATGCAAAGCCCGGAGACCTGATCTTCTTTAAAGGTGAGAGTACCAAGAGCAAACGCATTGGCCACGTGGGCATTATCACGGAAGTTTCTCCGGGTTATGTCAAATTCATCCACTCTGCATTTAAAGGCGGCATTCGCTACGACTTGCTAAACGCATCCTATTACCACAAGCGTTTCGTTGCCGTGAAGCGCATTTTGTCGGCGCAGTGAAACTGTTTCCCGTTTCCTAATTCTCGTTTTCCGTTCGCTGAAGCGAGCGGCCATAGATTTCTTTGGAAGCAGCTATGCTGCCCAAAAAAAATCCCTAGCCGTCGGCTTCAGCCGACGGAATCTAGATTGATGGCCAATTATATTTTTTGGCGAAGCGGTTGATTTCTTCTATAAAAGTTTGTTTGCTGTGATGCGCTTCCTGGTTCAGGATGTAATTTCTCACCCTGGCGACGTGCTTTTCGCTCACGCTGACTGCCCAGTAATCATCCTGCCAGGTAAACTTATTAGCGGTCAATTTATTCTGATTGATCCAGCAGGCAGATTCTCCTTTGATTAACTGCACCACCTTACTAACAGACTGCTCCCGCCCGAGACACACCAGACAATGTGCGTGATCGTAGTAACCATTCACAACGTCGATGTAAATGCCCTTCTTTTTAGCATTCTCTTTAATATGAAAAAACACCTTTTTTCGTATCCCGTCATGCAGGTAATGATTCCGGTATTTAGTTGCAAAAACAATGTGAACCCAGATGCTCGTCCAGCTCATACAAATGATAATTAGTAAAATCATTTGACGACAACCTGCTAGAAAAGTAACGCTGCCCTTTCGTTCAGCTGAAAAACTATAATTTCAATTCGGCGGGCTGTTGTTGCAGTATAAACTGGATTGAGAGTAAATTTGAAGAATTGTTCTCGTCAAATCAGCTAACCACATTCGTTTTGAAACTCTGGCAAAAGGAAAATACAGTCACTTCTGAGAAAATAGAAAAGTTTACAGTTGGTAAAGACCGCGAGATGGATTTGCATCTGGCAGAGTTTGATGTGCTTGGAAACATTGCACATGCGACCATGCTCGAAACTATCGGCTTACTGACCAGCGACGATCTGAAAGCACTGAAAGAAGAGCTGAAAAATATTTATGCAGAGATCCAAAAGGGCGAATTTGAGATTGAAGACGGCGTCGAAGATGTGCATTCGCAGGTGGAGCTGCTACTAACCAGAAAGCTGGGGGATACCGGCAAAAAGATTCATAGCGGGCGCTCCCGGAATGACCAGGTGCTGGTGGATATGAAGCTTTTTACACGTTCGCGCTTGTTTGAAGTGGTACAGGCAACGGAAAAGCTCTTTAATGTTTTGATCCAAAAATCAGAACAGCACAAAAATGACCTTTTACCGGGTTATACCCATTTGCAGATCGCAATGCCCTCTTCCTTCGGACTTTGGTTTGGCGCGTATGCGGAGGGTTTGATCGATGATATGATTCAGTTGAATGCAGCGTATCGCCTGGCCAATCGCAACCCGCTTGGTTCGGGAGCTGGTTACGGATCTTCTTTTCCGCTCAATCGCCAGCTAACTACCGACTTACTGGGTTTTGAGGGAATGCATCATAATGTAGTATATGCGCAAATGAGCCGTGGACGTACCGAACAAGCTGCATTGACCGCTATTTCGTCTCTCGCAGCAACCGTATCCCGGCTTGCTATGGATGTTTGCCTTTACAATAGCCAGAACTTCGGTTTTATCGTTTTACCGGACGATCTCACAACGGGCAGCAGCATTATGCCACACAAGAAAAACCCGGACGTGGCCGAGCTGCTTCGTGCCAAAACCAATCGGATGAAAGCGCTTCCGATGGAAATAACAATGGTTTTGAGCAATCTTCCATCAGGCTACCACCGCGATATGCAGCTCCTGAAAGAGATTTTAATGCCTGCCTTTGACGAGATTCTGGACTGCCTCGATATAGCTGCTTTCATGCTCCAAAACATGAAGGTGAAAGAAAACCTGCTCGCTGATTCGAAGTACGACCTGCTGTTCAGCGTGGAACGCGTGAATGAATTGGTGATCAGCGGCGTTCCATTCCGCGATGCATACCGGCAGGTGGGTACCGAGATCGCCGAAGGCACTTACAATCCTCCCCGCGAACTGAAACATACGCACGAAGGCAGCATCGGAAATTTACAAACTGCCGAGATTGCACAAAGAATGCAGAAAGAACTTGCTGCTTTTGGTTATGACAAAGTACAAGCGGCGCTCGATCAACTGGTAGGACAATAAAAGCCAATGCTTATCCAAAAAAGAGGATTGCTCGTTTCTTTTTTTATTTGGATTGTTTGTCTGTCCATTAACGTGGCCTGGAAGTCTCCCGGCGGGCATTCTGTTGTTTTTAGCAAGAATCAGCAAGTCGATTCTGTTGCAGAAGGAAGGCAATTGGCGAAAGCTTATTGTGCGCGTTGTCACCTTTTTCCTGAACCTGCATTACTGGATAAAAATACGTGGGTAAGCAGCGTGCTTCCCAATATGGGACAGCGGCTCGGGCTGCGGTTTCCCGGTAAAGATCCATTCGCCGACCTGCTTCCCGAGGAGGAGCAGGCAATCCGCAAGCTGTCCATTTATCCGAATACGCCATTGATCCAGCAAGCTGATTGGGATAAAATTGTAGCTTACTACCGGCACGAAGCGCCCGCCGAGCCGCTCACGCAAGCTGATAACCTGTCCATTTCTGATTCACTTCCCTTGTTCCGGGGACAGTACCTGACTGTGTCAGACAATGCAGTACCGAAAACCACACTCCTTAAATTCGATCCGCGCACTGCTCAATTGTACGTTGGCGATGATCAGCAAGCTTTATTTGTGTTAAATAACGCAATGCAGCTGAAAGAGAACTTCTGGATCGACTCTGCGCCTACCGATATCGACTTTCCGGAAAATGCCCCACCGAGGCTGCTGACAATCGGTGTCTTTGCTCCTTCTGAGCGGCGGGAAGGCAGATTGATGTCGGTTTCCAAAACGCCCGTAGCGCCGCAATCACTGGTGAATATCCAGGCTTTGCCGCGGCCCGTTCAGTTCACAAGCGGGGACCTTAACATGGACGGGAAAGATGATGCATTGATCTGCGGATTTGGAAACCATTCGGGAAAGCTGCTCTGGCTGGATGGTTTTGACCCAAATAAAGAACATATCTTAAAAGAACTGCCCGGTGCAAGGCGTGCGCAGATTGTTAACTTTAACAAAGACAAAAAACCTGACGTAATTGCATTGATGGCGCAGGCCAGGGAGGAAATTTCGATCTTCTACAATCTTGGGAATGGAAAATTCAGGGAAAAGGTGCTGCTGCAATTCCCCCCTTCGTATGGCATGAGCTACTTCGAACTGGCAGATTTCAATAAAGACGGGTTTCAGGATATCCTGCTTACCAATGGAGACAACTGGGACCTTTCAAACGTGCCTAAGAATTACCACGGCGTGAGGCTTTACCTGAATGACGGAAAAGATAATTTCAAACTTGCCTGGTTTTATCCACTTTACGGTGCAAGCAAGGCTGTTGCCAGAGATTTCGATAACGATGGGGATATTGACATTGCAGCTACCTCATTTTACACTGACCTGGAAAATCCCGCGCATGGATTCGTGTACCTCTCCAATGAAGGTAAAATGAACTTTAAAGCTTCATCTACGCCGCTGGCAGGTGCAGGAAAATGGCTGACAATGGAAGCAGGCGATTTTGATAAAGACGGAGATATCGACATTGTACTAGGCTCCTATTTTCATACGATCGGAGAAGTGAGCAAGCTTATGGCGCGCGGCACTGTGTCATTTCCTCAGCTGCTGGTGTTAACCAATCGTAAAAACGATAAGTAGTAAAAACAGAAGTAGCGAACAAAAAAGAGGCAAGCCAACCGGCCTGCCTCTTTTTGCTTTTAACTAAATCTAATTCTTATTCTAATCGTTATTTCACATCCCAGAAGAGTCTCTGAGTCAGCTTGTCGCTGTCTCTTACCGACGCATAGTTTGTAGGGTTGTAAGTAACCTCATTGCCAGGGTAAGTCCATCTTACAGGCGGAGTTGTCTGGTTATTGGCATTATCAACCTGGAACTGTAACGTTGGCATATCCAATCTGCGTACTTCTGCCCAGTTTTCGTAAGCCTGAACAATGTTGAAGTGCAGCCACTTTTGAGTAGCGATCAGACCCAGCTTTTCAGCAGGAGTAGTCGCTTTGGACCAGTTCACACCATTTCCTGCGATGTAAGCTGTAATCTGCGCATTGGTTGCAGGTGTAGGAATAGCCGCATTGGTAATCCCTGTTGCATTGGTTATGGCCAGGATATCATTGTAGAAGTCTACCGACTGTGCGATGGCAGTTTCGTAAGCTGTTTTTGCCAAAGCGTCATTTCCGTTATTCAGATAGTATTCAGCTTTGATCAGGTTCACTTGTGCCGCATTGATGATCACACCAGGGAAAAACTGGTTGTGGCTCAGCGTAAAACGGTTGTAGATCGACACCAATCCATTCTGATACATGGTAGTTTGTACCGAAGAAGTTGCAAGCGGGTCAATACCTGCATAAACACCTTTCGCATTCTGGCCAGGTTCGAAAATAATTTTCAAGCGTGGATCTGCATTGGTATTCATGTGGTCAATCATCTTCTTGCTGGCAGTGTTACCAAACCAGTCTCCGCCGCCAGATGCGATACCATCCTGGAAGCCTTTTGAATTGATATCGGTATTCACATCATAAACATTGATCTGAATGTTTTGCTCATTGTTCTCTACGATCGGGAAAGTTGTGGTATTACCCAGAATCTCTCCCATTTCAGTAGTTGCACGTCCCTTGAAGTCAGCAGCAGCAGAAACACGGTTCAACATGCGAAGGCGAAGTGAGTTGGTATAACGCTTCCACATATCAATGCTTCCCTTGTTGATGAAATCCGAAGTTTGGAAGGATTTCTGATATCCTGCATTCAGCGTGATACCGTTCAGTTCGGTTGCAATTGATTTCAGATCGTCCAGCATGATCGTGTAGATAGATTCTGGTGAATCAAACTTCGCGTTCGATGCTGCATAATCTCCGTTGTTGGCGCTGAGCATACCTGCTTCTGTAAAAGGTATCGCTCCGAAAAGATCTACAACACGCTGCGTATAGTCGTACAAATAAACTTTTGCAGTCAGCATAAAGATCTTTTTGTTAGCCTGCTCGTCAGCTGATTTGCTGGCGTACACCTTTTCAAGCTCCCGGTATTGTGCCAGGGTGTTGTAGTAGTTAAACCAAACCTCCTGTACACCAGCTGAACCTGGTACGTAGTTACCCGATTCAAAAGGCCAGCCTACTGCCTGGTTGTAACGGTTCAGGGTAGTACGCAAGGTAACAAAGTAGTTTCCGTAACCTGGCAATACATACTCCCGGTTTGTATACATAATACCGGTATACTGCTTCTCAATGGTTGTTTCAGAGATTTTTGCAGGATCCGCATACCTTTCAGTAAACTCGGATTCTTTACAGGACGCCGCCACCAGCATAAGTCCTGCCAATATGAATGATGATATTTGTTTCATTGTCATAATCAATTTTAGAAATTAGAAGCTGGCTCTCAGCATTACACCCATTGTACGGAAAGATGGATTGCTACCTGCATTGCTGATGTTTTCATACCATCTTGAACTGATGTTGGTTTGTTCTGCATCCAGGTCTTTCACAGTTCTGTAAAGGAAGAAAAGGTTACGTCCGAAAACAGATAGTGAGATGTTCTGTGCACCCAGTTTTCTTCCAATGTTGGAAGGCAGGCGGTAAGCAAGTGAAAGCTCACGCATTTTGAAGTAGGTGTTTTCCTGAACATACAACTCGTAACGTGCATTACCGTACTGAGGACCTCCCCAGTTGTAAGTCGCATTGTAGTAAGTAGCCTGAGAAACAACATTTGTGTTAGCTTCTCCGGATGCAGTTACACCGTCCATTAACATACCATCGTGGTAAACTGGCTGTCCGGCAGGACCTGCTGATTCTGATGTCTGAACACCTTTTCCGTTCGCATCCACGTAGTAAGAAAGACCGCCGTGCTCTTTGTCCATGAAGTTAAGACTCTCTTTGGTCAAACCTCTTGACGTCATCCAGTTGATACCGGTAGGCATAATGTGGCCACCTACTCTGAAATCGATCACCGCGTCAACTGTGAAGTTTTTGTAGCTGAAAGTGTTCAGCAAACCACCAGTCAGTTTCGGCATTGCATTACCTACTTTAATCCAGTTGTCTCCATCCAATTGGTACAGACCGTTTGGTCCAACTATACCTTGACCCTGCTCGTTTTTAAGGATACCATGCGCGAAAATGTCTCCCATCGGCTGACCCACAATTGATCTTACCTGAGCAGCATTTCCGTCGTAGTCAGCGTGCAGCAACTCGGTTGAGTTATTTGCCAGTTTCTCTACTTTGTTTACGTTCCTTGCCAGGTTCAAAGTAAGATCCCAGTTAAAATCGTTCAGGTTGGTAGCTCTGATCGGGCTCACGTTAAATGCAACCTCCACACCCTGGTTTCTCAATGTTCCGATGTTTGCAAGAATGGTTCTTGCACCGGTAGTCGCTGCGATATTCAATGGAAGGATCTGGTCTACGATCTGTGCGTTGTAGTAAGCAATATCCAATCCGATACGGTTTTGGAACAATTTGGTTTCCAAACCGAATTCAAATTCGCGCTTTTGCTCAGGACGAATTCTGTCGTTACCACGCTCAGCGCTCATTGTTGTGTAAAGAACAGAAGCACCGCCTCTTTGCTGAACGCTCAGGTTACCCTGGTTGAATGCCACGTTTGCACGGTAGATCTCAGGATAGTTACCCACGATACCGAAAGAACCTCTCAGTTTACCATAGCTAAAAAATCTTGGAAGATCGAATGCGTCAGAAAACACGAAGCTGGCATTAACAGATGGATAAACAAATGCATTGTTACCAGGCGCCAATGAAGATGTGCGGTCTCTCCTGATTGTTCCTTCTACGAACAGAAGGTTCTTGTAGTCGAAGTTAAGCGTTCCCATGTAAGCGTCGCGCAGGTATCTGCTTCTGGTTTGCTTACCATTTGCAACGTTCACACTTGCCGAAAGGTCAAAGAAGTTCTCAGTGCTCAATCCACCATTGGTAGATCTTTGGATGAACGTGTTCAGCGTTCTGTTTGCTGTGTAGCCTCCCAATGCAGATAATGTGATGTCTTCCCCGATTTTCTTGGTATAAGTCAGGAGAAGGTCACCATATACGTTATTGTAAAGGTTGTTGTCCATTCCAAAGTTACCTGAGTAACCGAAAGCAAGCGGAACTGAGCTGTACTCACGGTTTTCCATTCTTTCGCTGGTCCAGTCAGTTGCGATACGACCTCTCAGTTTCAGGTTTTCAAGAATGTCCCAGTGCTGGGTAATACTTGCAATTACGCGGTCTGTGTATTCGAAATATTGGTTCTTTCTTGTATTCCAAACGTAATCAGCGATATCTGATTTGAATCCATTATAAATAATGTTCTCATTTGGTGTCAAACTCTGCGTTCCTGCACCAGTTACGAATTTGTAGCCCAGACTTGTCTGATACCTGTCATTGTACCAGTCAGCCGACTCAAAACGGTTCATCATACCGGTAAAGTTGTTGATCATACGATCCACTTTGAACGGTCTGTTGTAAGTATATTGATTGACGTAGTTAACCATCAAATCCGTTTTCAGCTTTTTGTTCAGGTTGAAGCTCGCATTCAGGTTAGCGATGTTCTTGCTGTTTTTTGACTTGTAGCTGATCATTCCGTTATCCTGACGGGTAAACGAGAAACGGATGTTTGCGTTATCAGTTGCTTTCGAGATCGAAAGGTTGATGTTGGAGCTGCTCGCGTTTTCGAACAAATCTGCGTAGCTGTTTCCTGAAGGAGAGTAAGGTCTGATTTTTCCATCCCAGGCCATTACCGGCTGTCCGTCGAATTTAGGACCGAAGTTAACAGTCGCGCCAAGCAAGCCTCTTGTTTCTTTCACACCGTCTCCATCTACATCATAGTAAATGAAACCTGCTGCATCCTGACCACCATTGTTGTAGTTCAATGGATAACCAGGGCCTCTTACATCCTGGTAACGGGGCAGGTAAGCGATTTTATCAACATTGTAGCTCGCATTGAAATCAACACCAAGCCCTTTTTTGCCTTTACCAGTTTTGGTAGTAACAAGCAAAACCCCGTTTACAGCTTCTGAACCATAAAGTGCAGCAGCAGAAGCGCCTTTCAAAACCGAAATATTTTCAATATCGGCTGGGTTCAGGTCAAGAAGACCATTTCCGCGCAAACGCTGGTCAGCCCAGAAATCGCCGTTACGCGCTTCTCCGTTACGAATTGGAATACCATCCAAAACGATCAGAGGCTGCGTATTACCTGTGATAGAGCTGAAACCACGGATGTTGATACTTACACCCGAAGTAGCACCACCCGGTGTTGCATTGATCGTAACACCCGGCGCTTTTCCGTAAAGTGCTGTCGCGAAGTTGGGCGAAGCAGTTTTGATCAGGGCCTCGTTGTTAACTATAGCAGTAGCGTAACCCAGTGCACGCTGCTCTTTGGAGATACCAAGTGCTGTTACTACTACTTCACCTAGCTGGTTAGCGTCTTCTAACAATACTACATCAAGTACAGTTTTGCTACCTACCGGAGCTTCAATGGTTTTGTAACCAATGTAGGAGAAAACCAAAGTGTTTTCAGAAGTTGCCGCAATAGAGAAATTTCCCGACGCATCTGAGGTGGTACCATTGGTAGTACCTTTTACAAGAACCGAAACGCCCGGCAAAGTGGTGCCATCTGTTCCGGATTTAACTGTCCCCGTGATCGTTTGAGCGATTACAGGGCTGCTTACCATCAAGAACATGACGAAAAGCCGAAGTAAATTTTTTCGCATAGTTTGAATTGCGTATTAGTTGAGGATTAAACTTAACACAATTTTAATATTTAATTTTTAATTAAGGCGAATCTTCTTAAAAAAAATTACTAATTAGGTACTGAAAAGATAAATAATGTAGAAATTAAATATGGCTGTGAAGATTATTGGCAGAATAAAAGAAGGCTACTACCTACGATTACAATCGATAAGCAGTAGCCTTGAAGAGGCAGGTGCAAAATGTCTATAATGTTATTGAAGTACCTGCGGAAGACCGGGTTGCATTCAGCAGTTCATCAGCGTGGCAGATCGTGACCTGCTTTACGCCTGCATTTAATGCGGCAAATGCATTGTCCAGCTTGGGGATCATGCCTTTGTTGATCACGCCGGAAGCTTTATAGGTTGCGTAAGTTTCGGGATTCAGCTGCGGGATCACCGATTCGTCATTGTCCGGGTCAGATAATACACCCTTCTTCTCGAAACAATAGATAAGGTTTACATCATAACTCCCGCCCAGCGCCACAGCCGTGGCCGACGCCATTGTATCTGCATTGGTATTGAGGAGCAGCCCCTCTGAACTATAAGTAAGCGGGGCGATCAGCGGAACGAGGCTGCTGTCGAGCAACGCGGCGATCTGACCTGCATTGACCGATTCAATATCTCCGACAAATCCGTAATCAATCGTTTTCACAGGTCGCTTTACAGAGCGGATAATCCCTCCGTCGGCACCGGTAAGTCCGATTGCATTGCAGCCGAGCGACTGTAATTGCGCTACCAGGTTTTTGTTGACCAACCCGCCATATACCATTGTAACCACGTCGAGCATTGGCTTGTCGGTAATTCTCCGGCCTTCCACCATTTCGGTTTCAATCTGCAATTTGGCTGCAACCTGCGTAGCCACCTTTCCGCCACCGTGAACCAGAATTTTCAAAGCATCAAGCTGCGCAAATGCATTTAAAAAGCGTGAGCAGGCGTCGGGATTATCGATTACGTTGCCGCCGATTTTTACAATATATAGGGACTGGGACATACTGACTGATTTTACGATTCGGTATTGCGGGCACAAAGGTAACAGAAACAGCAGCGGGGCGAAACGGAATTTCGATTGATGAATTTTTTTGGCAAAATTACGTTCAATTAAGACCCGGCATTTACTCTATTAATTCAATAGATAATGCCCTTTCACCGAATATCAGTCCGTCAAAACGATATGAAACGCAGTATTTTCCTCTTTTTAAGCTTTTTTCTTCTTGTTTCCATTGCTGCCTCTGCGCAGATCCAGAAAGCCAAAGCCCAATGGAGCTACTCTTTTTCAAAGCCTGATGTAAAAAAGGGGGAGACCGTCGATCTTGTTTTCACTGCAACGATCGACAAAGACTGGTATATGTATTCGTCCGACTTTGATCCTGACCTGGGACCAATGCTCACCACTTTCACTTTTGAGAAGAACAATACTTTTGAAGTGGTCGGCAAGCTTAAACCGCAGAATCCGAAGACGAAGTTTGAAGAGGTATGGAATGGAAATGTAAAATACTTTGAAGGAAAAGCGGTTTTCAAGCAAACTATCAAAATTCTGGCCGACAATCCGGTAATCAAAGGTACTTCTGAATACCAGACCTGCAGTCACGTAACCGGGCTTTGTATCCCGGGCGGAGAGGATTTCGAATTCAAAGGCTTGAAGGTCGCGGCAGCTGGTAGCACAGTCGCACCGGAAAGTACTCCTGCGGAAACTAACGTAGCCTCAGCTGATTCTACTGAAAATGCTGCCGCTGCTCCGGCACCTGCAACTGTTGATAGCAGCTCTTCAACACTGACTGAAAAAGCTCCCGTTGCTGCTGCTGCAAATACCGAGGACACTGCCGCCGACGGTTCTTTGTGGGCATTTGCACTAGCTGCGTTCCTGTCGGGGCTTGTCGCATTGCTTACTCCCTGCGTATTCCCGATTATTCCAATGACGGTAAGCTATTTCACCAATCAGGAAAAAGGCAAGGTGAAAGCTTTTATGTACGGAATCTCGATTGTACTCATTTATACATTAATAGGTACCGTTGTATCGCGCCTGAACGGACCCGCATTTGCTAACTTTTTAAGTACGCACTGGCTGCCTAACCTGCTGTTTTTCGGGATATTCATCGTTTTCGGTCTCTCTTTTCTGGGACTATTTGAGATCGTACTTCCGAGTGGGTTTGTGAATAAAATGGACCAGAAGGCTGATCAGGGTGGATATGCGGGCGTTTTCTTCATGGCATTTACATTGGTACTGGTTTCATTTTCCTGTACCGGCCCGATCGTGGGTAGCTTGCTCGTAGCCTCAGCGGGCGGCGAAGTAGTGAAGCCAATTATCGGAATGGCGGCATTCTCCGCTGCATTTGCGATTCCATTTACTTCATTTGCCTTATTTCCGCAGTGGCTAAAATCGCTCCCTAAATCGGGCGGCTGGCTGAATACCGTGAAAGTTTGTCTAGGCTTTCTGGAACTGGCGCTTGCACTGAAGTTTTTCAGTATCGCCGATCAGGTTTACCACTGGGGCTTGCTGGACAGAGAAATCTATCTCGCATTCTGGATCGTGATTTTCGCGATGCTGGGTTTTTATCTTCTTGGAAAGATCAGAACGCCGCATGATTCCCTTTTGGAAAAAGTGAGCGTACCGCGGCTGTTGCTGAGCATTATTACATTCACTTTTGTGATTTACATGTTGCCAGGAATGTGGGGCGCGCCACTGAAAGCGCTGGCTGGTTATCTGCCTCCGCAGTCGTCTCTGGATTTTGATTTGAGTAAAAGAAGTGCGGGTACCGCCGCAGCAGGCAACAGCAGCGAAATCGCCGGAAAGTATTCCGATCTCTTCCATTTACCGCATGAGCTCAATGGGTTTTTCGATTATCAGGAAGCATTGGCTTATGCCAAAAAAGTTAACAAGCCTGTTTTCATTGATTTTACTGGACACGGTTGTGTGAATTGTCGTGAAATGGAAGCCCGTGTGTGGGTTGATCCTGCGGTGCTACAAAGGCTTCGGAATGATTATGTGATTGTTGCTTTGTATGTGGACGACAAAACAGAATTACCTGAATCGCAATGGTATACTTCCAAGTATGACAATAAAGTCAAAAAGACGATCGGCGCGCAGAATGCAGATCTGCAAATTGTGAAATACAACAACAACGCACAGCCACATTATTGTCTGGTAGATCACGAAGGCAACCTGCTGGTTAAGCCCAAGAATTACGATTTGAATGCGGCGAACTTCGCGGCTTTTTTGGATAGCGGGAAGGAGGCATTCGCTAAATAATACTCCCTCTTCCGTCTTCCGTTTTCCATCTCGGTCGGCCAAGCCGATGGAAGTGGATCTAAGATGCCTTTGCTGTAAAACCTCATTCTTATATTCTCTTCTCAGTTGCACTGAAAGCAGGTGGAAAGCACTACGCCGAGCTTTGTGTTTTGTCCTGCCAGCAAGACGAGCTTTGAACCTCAATGTATTCCCGAAAACCGTCGCCGAAGAAGAAATCAAATATTACCTTACCAAGCAGCAACTCTTCAGCCTCCCACTCGACAGCCGCAAAACATACTCCAAATCCGACTGGATCATCTGGACAGCCACAATGGCCAAGAACAATGCAGACTGCGAAGCGTTAATCAAGCCAATCTACAAATAGCTACATAAACCCCACACCGCATCCCACTTTCAGATTGGCATGGAACTGTGAATGGGAAATCAGCTGAGTTTGGCGCAAGGTCTGTGGGTCGAGGGTATTGGATGAAGGTATGAGGGAGAAGTGGAAGTGGAGAAAGTATTAAGGCTTAAAACCAAGATGCCACCAGACAATCTCTGTTGACATCTTGGTTAAACAATGCTTTATTTATTGTATCTCCTTAATGGAATCTTTGTCTACAAAGATATTGGCATATGAATACTGACCGGCTTCGGGCGCAAAAGCAGAAAAATAAAGGTTTGCCTCATTCGCCTCTGGACTAAATATAATAGTTTTTTTGACCCAGGTTGCTTCTATACCTGTTAAATCATACTTTGTAGAAAAAGAATAACTATTGCTCCATCCTATCTCAACATTAACACGGTTTGGATAAGCGGGGGTATAGGTGCCAAAGAGAGTGTTTCTCAATGAACCGGCTACATAAAAGCTCACAGCATACTTCTTACCGCTTTTAAGATTCTTAATCTTTGTTTTCACAGTTGATATTCTGTGATCTTGAAATGGATCTCGGAAAGTTATAACTGTAAGCATTGAACGCATATCAATTACGCCGGGAATTGTTGGTAGAGGCTTTGCCCATGGTGCCTGCGGATTCCCCCATAAATGCGTTAAGTTGGAAGTTCCAGATGGTAGCCCTATCAAATTGTCAGGGGATTTGATATTCCTTTCCCAATCTGTGGGGTACCAGTTAAAGCCAGGTTGTCCAATCGTTGGTGCAAAATATGGCTTCGGTAGCTCTATTCCATTACTGCCTTCCCTCCATCCCGAATGCTCAGTAGTTTCATTTACCTGAGGCACCGGCACTTGAACGTCTTCCTTAGAGCAGCTGCTCAGCATCATCATGCAAGCAAAACCTAAACCGACTGGTAATTTTTGTACTAATTTCATTTTCGAAAATTTATTGTTGAACATTTGTTTCGTTAACGGCTACAAAAAAACCTTCTCATCAGGTAGGTATCATCAAAAAATGGATATCCGGTTTATGGTGATTATTCTAAGGAAAATGGCGTCAAAAGCCTGGAAATTACAGTCTGAGAATTGTAGCTGCTACTAATATTTAGTTCGTATCAGGCTTTAAAATTGTTACAGGCATTTTGTGTTCTCAGTTTGGACTATTGTACATTTTGATTTTAATAGCACTAAATAAAACAGGGTATCTCCTACAATTGGAGACACCCTGTTTTACTTTAAACACCTCTCTAATTTATCTGCACAATTGCATCCTGGCCGATAAATACATGCGCCCAGGCGTGCTCTCCTTCTTTTACCGGAAGTGCACTGGCTACAAAGGTCATTTCCGGAGTTTTTGCTTCAAAAGTGATGACTTTTTTAACCCACGCATTTTTCTTGTCTGATAAATTGACATTAAAAGTTTTCACGCCGACAGATGGTCCTGCTACCCATAATTCACACGCTCTGCATAGGATGGAATGGGACCAAATCCTTTCCATTTAGGAATAGCAGTGGCAACATACACCGTCAGTTGATAGGTTTTTCCTGGCGTTAAAAATCTGATCGGGGTATTAACAATTGCCCTCTTTTTCAGATCTGTCCGACTTGAACTTGTCACAGTAATAAATGAGCTCCAAGGTTGACCTGAACTTGTTTGCAAAGGCTGCTTTAATGGAGACGAGGTATTACCCATAAATAGATTGGTTTAGATTTTGCATTAGCCTGCAAAACAAAAAGCCGTCTCATGAATATGAGCCGGCTTTTTAACAACACCCGGATACAAGCTATTGTACTACCATCGGTTGGAAAGGAACAAATTCTACAATAGAGTTCCTATCTACAAAAAGGTGAATATAAGAATACACATTACCCAGTGGCGTCAACCCTGAGAAAACAAACTTGGCATTATCTGCCTGAGCTGTAAATGTAATTGTCTTTTTCACCCAGGTTGCTTGCAATCCTCCAAAGTTGACTTTCGTTGTAGTGATTCCACTGTTAACATTTAACATTTTGATTTCCGCACAGGTTGCCGGAACAGATGTTTCACCATTGCTTGCAAGGCCGGCAACAGTCGTAGTTGCCACATAGAATGTTATAGTATATGTTTTTCCTGCCTTTAAGTTTTTAATTGTAGTAAATGCACCAGATTTGTCGTACGTCTCAGCTGAGGTATGAGCAAAGCTTTTTACTGTCAAAACAGAATTTGCGGTTGAATTGCCTGGTATGGCTTGTAGTGGCTTTATCCATTTTGGGTCTACTGATGCGCTCCAGTATTCAAGTCCCCAAAGTGATGTGAGTGAAGACAAACCCGCGGGTATTGAAGGGTTTGGCCCAACTAATTTCGACCAATCAGCTGGGTATTTTTCGAAACCTGGCAGCCAAGCTGTCGAGGCAAAATAAGGAAGTGCCTCCCCTGCATTCGTCTTCGCACTTGAGTGTGCATTAGCGCTTTCAACGAGCGGCTGTGGTGTTTGGGCGTCTTCTTTTGAGCAACTGCTTAGCATCAGGGCGCAGGCCATGCTCATCGCTACCGGAAATAGTTTTGTTAGCTTCATCTTTTTACTTTTTGTAGTTGAACATTTATTTATCTCGTACAAAAGAAGAAGCTTGTCCAAATGTAAACGCATTAAGTGACTGCTAGGAATGGCAGGATTATTTGCCGGAAAGGTCCAATGCCGTTTATGGAAGTAGATTTATTGCTGGATTGTACCTACTACGATCCGGTATCCAGGTAATTCGCATTACTTAGAAACACAAAATCCCCTTTCGGGGATTTTGATACTTTAAGGAAGATCAATAATTGTATCCTAAAGCTTTGCAACTGACCTGCCAGACTAACTCTGTCAAACTGAGCGCAGTCGAAGTTAAATGCAGGATGTGAATATAAGTAGCAAAGTGCGCTCCCTTCGACTGCGCTCAGGGTGACAAGTCAGGAGACCGATTGAAATTGAAAGCCTATGCTTCCAATACCAGCTCTTCTCTTTGCTGCTTTTTCTTTTTACGGTTTGCAAGACGCTCTTTCACCCTGTCAACAACGTAGTACACGCTCGGAACCAGGAACAGCGTCAGCAATAATGAGCTGGTCAAACCACCGATAATTACCCACGCCATCCCATTTTTCACCTCGGCTCCGTCGCCGGACGCCAGTGCGATTGGTAACATACCCGCGATCATCGCGATAGTTGTCATCAGGATCGGGCGGAGACGTTCTTTACCTGCTTCGATCAGGGCGTCTTTCAATGCGTGACCTTCTTCTTTCAGCTGATTGGTAAAATCGACGATCAAAATCGCATTCTTAGCTACCAGACCGAGAAGCATAATCATACCCACGATCGAGAAGATTGTCAAACTTTCCATTGTCAGAGCCAATGCCGTCAATGCACCGACCAATGCAACCGGGATTGAGAACAATACAACGAAAGGATAAATGGTACTTTCGTAAAGTGCGACCATGATCAGGTAAATCAGCACAATACCGAGTACAAGCGCCAAACCAAGACTTCCGAATGCATCCGCCTGGTTTTTCAGGTCACCACGATATTCGATGAAAACGCCTTCCGGCAGTTTCACACTCGCCATTTTAGCCTGAATATCTGCACCGATCGAACCGGATGGGCGACCTATCACCTGTGAATTGATAGTGATCGAAGACAAACGGTCGATCCGTTGCAATACGCTTTCGCCCATTCCTTCTTTTACCGTTGCAAACTGCGATAATTCGAATGTTTGTCCTGTACTGTTAACAAATGTCAAATGGCGGATATCGTCGGCTTTGGAACGGTTAAACTGGTCAAGCGTCACCATAATGTCGTATTCCTTGCCATTTTCTTTGAATTTCGAACGGTCATCTCCACGAAATGCTGTCTGCAATGCAGCGCCCACTTCGGCTGCATTGATACCAAGCTGAGACATTTTCTCGCGATCCAGTGACACACCCACTTCCGGTTTCGGATCATCAACAGAATAATCCACGTTGGCAGTGCCCGGGATGGAAGCTACCACTTCTTTCACCTGCGCGGCTGTTTTACGGATTGTCGCCATATCGGTCCCTTTTACAGCCACCTGGATCGGCGCCTGGTTGGCATTACCCGTAATCGAGGTAGGTGCCACAGTCACTTTTACACCTGGTATCCGAAGAATTTCCTTCTGAATCTCTGTACCAAAATCCTCTGCTGACATCGGACGTTCAGCTTTATCAACCAATTGCACCGTCAAATCGGCAATGTTACTGTTGGATGTCGTCCCCAAACCAGTGCTGCTGTAACCTACATTGGTGAAGACTTTGGTTACTTCTTTTCTTCCCAAAAGCAGCTTTTCAACTTTCTGAGCTACCTGATTGGTCTGGTAAACTGACGCTGTCGGCGCAAGTTCAATGGAAACATTCAGCTCGCCGCGGTCACTTTGCTGCATGAAAGCGGCACCAATAAAGCCGGCAGGAACCAATGCAATGGAGCCTACAATGAGCAAAAGCGAAAGAATGAAAATGTATCTTTTATGACCCAAAACCCAGGTCAGAATACGTCCGTACTCGTCTTTGATCCGATCCAAAAACCGCTCAAAACCAAGGTTCAGCTTGCCCCAGAGTGTGTTTTTATCCAAAATCTCTATTTTACCAAAACGCGAAGCGAGAAGCGGGGTAAGGGTAAACGAGACAAACAAACTCATCAATGTCGAGAACACGACCACGAGCGAGAATTCTCTCAGAATGTTACCGATCAAACCGGAAGTCAATGCAAGCGGCACGAATACCACAACGTCCACCAAAGTGATCGCAAGCGCCGTGAAACCGATTTCTGCACGTCCGTCCAATGCAGCCTGCCAGCGGCTCTTACCCATTTCCATGTGGCGGTTGATGTTTTCCAAAACCACAATCGAGTCGTCGACCAGGATACCTACCACAAGCGAAAGTGCCATTAACGTCATCAAATTGAGTGAGAATCCTAAAACGCTCATTAAAATGAAAGTAGGGATCATGGATGAAGGCAGGGCCACGAGGATAAACATCGAGCTCCGGACACTATGCAGGAACAGTAACATCACAATGGACACGATCAAAACGGCAAGTCCAAGGTCAAACACAACTGCATCAGCTGAGGCCAATGTATAAATCGACTGGTCAGATGCAATGTTGAATTTCAGACCAGCGGAAGCGTACTGTTTTTCCAAAGTCGTCAAACGTTCGCGGGTCAACTTGCTTACGTCCACTGCATTGGCATCGGATTGTTTCTGGATTTGCAAAGCAACTGAGGGGCGACCATTGATATGGTTTACCGCAGTTGCGTCGGCAGTTCCGTCATACACTTCGGCAATATCTTTCAGGAAAACCTGTCCGCCAGTGCTGTTACGGCCCACAATTACATTGCGCAGATTTTCAACCGTTGTCAGTTTTGCGTCAAAACGAATGGAAAGCTGATCTTCCTGCGTTTTCACCTGACCGGCTGGGAACGAAGTATTTGCATTGTTGATCGCATTGGAAACCTGAGCAATGGACAGGCGATAAGCTTTCAATTTATCCTGACTGATATTCACCTGGATCTGGCGCTCGGTACCACCGATGATCGTCACCTGACCCACGCCAGTCACGTTGGATAGCTGTGGTTTCAGCTTCTCATCGATCAAATCATACAATGCGGAGGGTGAAAGGTTGGCGGTAACCCCCATTCTCAACACCGGGATTTCATCGGTTGAGAACTTGTTGATCACGGGGCGGTCGGCATCGTCGGGCAGAAGTGAAATCACCTGCTCTACTTTACGCTGCGCTTCCTGTTGTGCCAAATCGACGCTGATACCTTGTTTCAACTGGATAATCACAGAAGAAACGCCTTCCTGAGAAGTTGAGTTGATCTGGTCCAAACCTTCAATCGCTGAAACTGCGTCTTCGATGTGTTTGGTAACGTTAGTTTCGACTTCGTCCGCAGCGGCACCGCGGTACGTCGTCATTACACTGACAACATTGGCCTCAAACTTCGGTAAAAGGTTATAGGACAATTGTTTATAGCTGATCACACCAAATAGTATCAACACCGTGAATACTACTATGATGAAGAGCGGTCTTTTTACTGCTACTTCGGTGATTGACATTTTGTTATTCGTTTACTGATGAAAACTATTTAGTGACGTTAACCGCGGCACCTTCGCTGAGGTTGATCTGGCCAGTTGTAATCACCGTTTCGCCTGATTTCAATCCTGACAAAACTTCGATATTATCCCCCACTTCACGTCCTACTGCAATCTTACGCTGCTTGGCAACACCATTTTCGACAGTGTACACGTACGGGTTACGCACACTTTCAACCAATGCACTTCTAGGAATCAGCAATGCATTCTGGCTGCTTTTTTGCTTGAATTCCACGGTTACGAATGTTCCGGCACGCAGCTGATTTGAGTTTTTGATAACAATCTCAACCGGATAGTTGTGCGATTCGTCGCCTTGCGGAGCGATGTACGAGATCACGCCGTCGATTTTTTTATCAGGAAAAATGCTTGTACTCACTTCCACGTGCTGACCTTCTTTCAATTTATAAACATCATTTTCCGAGATCATCACCTGCACTTTCAGGCGCGAAACGTCGAGGATCGTTCCCAGAGAAGTACCCACGTTCACAAACTCGCCTGGCTCAATGTTCTTCTTAATCACGCGGCCGCTGATCGGCGCTGCAATGGAAGCATCATTGATCTGCTGTTTGATCTGCTCAGCCTGGTTCAAGGCATTTTCGTAATTGTATTTGGTATCGTTCACCTGAATCTCAGTCGCTGCGTTTCCTGCCAGAAGCTTCGAATAGCGTTCGGTATCTTTTTTCAGTTTATTGATATTCAACTCTGTCGCTTCCAGTGAAAGCTCTTTCAGTTTGCTGTCCACTTTCACAAGCGTAGCACCTTGCGAAACGTAGGTACCCAGGTCGTATTTAACCGACAAGACCTTACCCGCCGAAGTCGCCATAATCTCGGCTTCTTTGAATGGAATAAGGCTACCCGTACGTACCAGGTCCTGGCTTGTACTGCCTTCTTTAACCGCTACTGCAGTTACCGGAATGGTTACATTCTTGTTATCCGGCATTACTTTCTTTGCGTCCATCTTGGACTTGTTCGCTACCAAACGAAACCCGATTAAGAGTCCGATTATCAGAATGGAGCTTGCTATTATTATTTTCCTTTTCATGGAAGTTTAATTTTGACCGGGTCGCCGGTGCGATGATTGAATGACTGAATGAATGAGTGAATGTTTTCTTATTTTCTATTAATGACCCAATGACTATAAATGACCTAATAACCGTAAATGACCATCAATGATCCTTACGGCAACGCTGTATAAAAGTCATTTAAACTACCCTGCGATTGTTCAAGTCCGAGCTTGGCCTGGTAGTAGCTCAGCATTGAATTGATGTAGTTACTCTGGGCTTCTTTATAGGAAGTTTCTGCATTCAACAAGTCCGAAAGTGTTACGGTACCTTCTTTATATTGAAGTGTCGTCACATCGTACACTTCTTTGGCCAAAGTCACATTGCTTTCGTCGTTTGTCAGGTTCAGCTTCGCTTTTTGAAGCTGGGTTGTTGCATTGTGATTTTGAAGCTCGTAATTCTGCACATTCAGTTTCAGCTGTTCGTTTTGTGTCAAAAGATTCAGATCAGCCTGCTTGTATTGCGCGTCTCTTCTGAAACTGTCAAAAATCGGAATGGAAAGCTTAACGCCAATTGCACCGAAACTAAACCAGTTACCCCACGATTCACCCAGATTCTGTCCAAGAGACTGAATACCATATCTTCCATAAACAGAAAGCTTGGGAAGATATCCGGCTTTGATCCGCTCCTTTTCGATCGCCTGCAATTCCATATTAATATTCTGGATTTTGAAGTCGGTCAGATTAGCTACATCCAGTTTGTCCGGCTCCACTAATTTGAAAGGCTGGCTCAATGGATTGTCAGTCAGCACCAATTGTTCGCCCAGCGGCATTCCCATTTGGAATTTCAACTGGTTCTGAGATAAAATCAGGTTACTTTCCGCCAGTGTAAGCTGGGATTTGATGTTATTCAAGCTCACTTGTGTACGGTCATAATCCACTTTCTTGATTACGCCATTATCTAGCTGCAACTGCAAAGTCCCGAGTATCTGCTGCGTTTTTTCAAGATTGTCCCTTAAAAGATCAATCTGCGCCTGCGTTATGAATACCTGGTAATAAGCATTCGTCACGTTGTAAATGATATTCTCCTTGGTTTTGCGGGAATTCAGTTCCGCATTCTCAACGTTTGGCTTGTTTGCTTTCAAACCAACGAGTAGCTGACGGTCAAAAATCACCTGATCTGCCTGGGCCGAAACGTTCGTCGAGTACTTGGTACCCAAGGCCACACGCCGGTCTTCCCCACCAAAGAGCGCGCCCGGCAACACCGTAGATTGCAGCTTGATGTTATCATCCAATGCACCATTTCCAACTACCTGTGGCAGATAACCCGCCAACGCTTCCCTACCCTGCTGCACCGCTATGTTCTCCTGGTACTGGGCAATCTTTACATTCCCGTTATTCTTTATCCCGTAGGCAATGCAATCTTTCAGGCTCAGCTGGGTTTGCGCCCAGGTATTCCCCGAAGTTGCTGCTATTGTGAGGATTGCAATAATCCATGCTCGTTTCATTTTCTTCTTGTTTGACTTTTGTGGCTAACCCTAATTAGTTGACACCTCTACTGGTGACATATCAACTATTTATATAAATTTTTTTATTTTTCTATGACTGCCGTAACTCTGTCTAAAAACCCCATGAATGTCTTGCGTTCGTCCTCGGTGAAATGCTCCATTACCTGGTTGTCAAATGCAATAACCAAAGCCTGAATGCGCTCGCATACGAATTTTCCACTTGCAGTGAGCGTTACCATATTCTTTCTTTTGTCCTCTATATCACTTTCAATTTTCAGAAACCCGTCTTTATGCAACGTCTGCACAGAACGCTGAATGCCCGCTTTGTCTTTTTGCAGCACATTTGCAATGTCCTGCTGCGTCATCGCATGTTCCTGGAAATATACAACCATTAATATCGGCAGCTGCTCGGCAAGTACCGGAATTCCTTCCTGAACCAACTGCGCATTCATTTTCCTAAATACAACCTTTGTAACGATCCCCAGCTTAAACTGCAGGGAATTCTTCATATCCTCTCTCAAACAGAAAAATTTGTTTAGTACCGTGCTCATGATGGTGCAAATGTAAATTGTGTTGATATATCAACCAAATGTTGAGAAGAAAAGTTTTTTGAAAGGCAAAATCAAATGGTAAGTGGTTAAAATAATCATTGAAGGCAAAAGGAATGAATAACTGAATAGCCGCATCCAGCAAAAAAGCCGCAGAGTGGCAAAACATCGGTAAAAACGGGTACAACGAGGCGCCAATCTGTAGTGAAGCAACATTAAACAAGCGTAATCGCTAAAAGCCGCAGAGCGGCAAAACATCGGTAAAAAAACGGGTACAACGAGGTGCCAATCTGTAGTGAAGCAACATCAAACAAGCGTAATCGCTAAAAGCCGCAGAGCGGCAAAACATCGGTAGAAATGTACGATCAAACCGAAACGCCAAATCCCGTAGGGATGCGACGACAACACATTTACGCAAAATCGGTGCAAATTCACGTTGGATTTTGCACCGATTTTTACCAATATAACATGCCTGGCGGCATTATTACCGTACGGGCCTTACCTTTCTACTACCGATGTTTTATGCCTGACGGCATTTTTTTGGTCGATTGTTCGTATTACCTCCCCAGCGTTTTAATCAGCATTCCTTTGGTTACTTTATCTGAAAGGCCCATTCCGTTGATGATGGCTAGTTCGTCCATTTTGTTGTCGGGCTGATTGTTGTCCTTCAATGCATCCTTCAAAGATCCGTCGCGTTGGACGGTTTTGATGCGGATACGCTCAGGCTGACGATTCAGGATGTTCTGGTCGGTTACTGATTTGAAGCCTTGTGCTACATTCCTGAATGTACCGAGGTTACCGGCAAAGTTGGCCGGGGCCGCCACACCATGGATCACATAAACGTTTCCTCCATACTGGATCAGCCAGGTTGCCACCTGAATGGAACTGGCTGCTGCCTGCCCCGATTGCGCTTGCGCGACCTGCTGGGAGATCATCGCAATGGCGGGGTTACCGTTAATCGTAGTTTTGTTATTTTCAGAAACCTGTAGACTGTAATTCTTCACCACAGCCTGAGCTGCTTCTTCGAGTGACTTACCTTCTGCCATCGCAAAAAGCATCATCGACTTGCCATCTTTGGACGCCATTTGAAATTGTGCAGGAGAGTTTTCATACTGCCAGCCGCTTGGTACCGGAAACTGGAACCTCAGCTCGGGATGGTAAAACTGATTGTTTTCCACAAAACCCTGTTTAGGATCGGTACCATATATAATCCCTTCGATTTTACGCAGGTAAGCATCGCGGTTGACATTGTACTTGCCAGGGTGCTCCGCCTGGTATTGTGTTGCCAGCTTGTCTACCTTATTCCTCCTGTCGCCCGGATCGGGGTGGGTTGACTGGAAAGTCGGGATCGTTTGCCCGGCTTTTTCACTGATCTTTTTCAAGGTCCCGAAGAAATCAGCCATTTCCTTGGCATCATATCCGATTTTACTCGAATACTCCACACCAATTTTATCCGACTCCGTTTCATGCTCGCGGCTGTAACTTAAAAGCAGCAAACCCAAAGCCTGCTGCGTTTGCTCTGCCAGCCCGCGAACCGTTTCCGACAATACCATACCTGCCAGCAAACCTACTTGCCCGAAGATCTGGGATGTTTGCTGCCGGGCCGAGTGGCGCGCCGTAATATGGCCGATTTCATGACCAAGTACCCCTGCAAATTCTGCTTCATTATTGAAGTGCGCCATGATACCCCTTGTGAAGTATACGTAACCGCCAGGCACAGCAAATGCATTTACAACCGGCGAGTCAACAATGAAGAATTGATAAGGTAAATCTGGTCTGTGGGAGATATTTGCCATTGCTTTTCCTTTCTCATTGATAAAGGATTGCAGGTTTTTATCGTCGTAAATACCCATTGTAGCCACAATAGAAGGGTGTGATTCAGCGCCGAGCGCGATCTCCTTTTCTTTGGACATGAATATGATTTCCTTTTTTCCTGTAACAGGATTTTTAGAACATCCGGTAAACAGGCCTGCTGCTGCAAGACCAAGCAGAATGTGAAATTGAAATTTCATTTTCATACAAACTCGAAAAATGATTGTTATTAAAGGGGTCGGTCCAAAAACGTTTGAGACTCTGAAGATCTGAAAGAATCATGCCAATTCTTCCGGCTCGCAGGACCGTTGCGGCTGCAATTAAATATATTTCCCATTAACTCCGCTTATTCCCTAAATTACGCCCCGGTGGTATAATAGTTGTTGATCAATCAATCCAAAAATCCCGTCGCCTTTGAAGTACATTTCCCTGACACTATGAATTTGAAAAAGACAACATTCAGTCTCCTGCCGCGCTGGCTCGTCAGGTTTGACTTTTTTGGAATTTTCGAAAAAGATCCCTTCGGCAACTATCTCATATTTAAAAGGTTGCTGATTTTTATTCTGGGCTGGTTTACTTACTACAGATATACAGCTGTCAATAAAATAGAAATAATCGGAGGCGATCAGCTGCTTGACCTGCCTGATCACGGTGTACTTTTCCTGTCTAACCACCAGACCTATTTCGCAGATGTAATTGCCTTCTTTCATATTTTTTGTGCTGTCAAATGGGGCTACAAGGATACGATCCGGCCACCATTTTATCTCTTTTCTCCCCGGGCAAGATGCTATTATGTCGCGGCGTCGGAAACAATGAAAGAAGGGATTTTACCCAAATTATTCAGCATGGGCGGTGCCATTACCATTGAAAGATCGTGGAGGGCGAATGGAGAAAATGTGAAAAGACAGCTGGATAACTCAGCACAAGACCGTATCGGAATGGGGCTGAGCCACGGCTGGGTAGTGAGTTTTCCACAGGGGACCACCAAACCGTATGCCCCTGTACGTAAGGGTACCGCCCACCTCATCAAAGAACATCAGCCGATCGTGGTACCTGTTGTGATCAATGGTTTCCGACGGGCTTTTGATAAAAAAGGGCTGCGATTTAAAAAGCGTAATACGCGCCTTACTGTCCATTTCAAAGCACCAATGCACTTTTTGCCTGATGAATCAGTCGAAGAAATGGTAGATCGTGTCACGAAAGCAATTGAGCAGGAAGCGCCAAAAGATGGATTAGCCACTCCGGACAGCCAGCCGGTATAGATTTTTACATATCCTGTATATGGGAAAAAAAGTATTGATCACAGGCGGCTCCGGCCTGATCGGAAGACGGTTAACACAGCTTCTGCTCGCAAAAGGCTATGAAGTGGCATACCTCAGCCGGAGTAAGAAAGCAATTCCATCTGTGAAGGTATTTCAATGGGATATCTCGAAAAACTACATTGAAGAGGGCGCATTGGAAAATACGCATTTCCTGATTCACCTGGCAGGCACCGGGGTAGCCGAAAAGCGCTGGACTGACGAACAGAAGAAATTAATTATTTCAAGCCGGGTTGATACCATTCATTTGATTGCAGAGAAATTAAAGGAGAAAAACATTCGTCCCGCTGCATTCGCATCCGCGTCGGGCAGCAGCTACTATGGCGAGGATAGCGGCGATGTGAAAAATACCGAAGACTTCCCGCCGGGAAATGATTTCTTGTCCCATGTTACCATTGAATGGGAAAAAGCAGCAGATAAGATAACAGAACTTGGAATAAGAACGGTAAAGCTGCGTACCGGCATTGTATTAAGTAATGAGGGCGGCGCATTGAAACAAATCGCTGCACCTGCCCGATTCGGTTTCGGCGCGCCACTTGGCTCAGGGAAACAATGGATCAGCTGGATCCACGTCGACGATCTTTGTAATATGTACATTGAAGCGCTCGAAAATGAGAACTGGCAGGGAGCTTACAATGCAATTACGGATGCAGTCACCAATGAGGAATTTACGAAAGTGATCTGTAAAGTACTGAATAAGCCACAATGGGCGCCCCATGTACCTGCATTTGCATTGCGCATCGTTTTTGGCGAAATGGCGAATGTAGTGTTAGGAAGCAGCTACCTGATTGCAAAGAGGATCAAAGAAGAGACCGATTTCAAATATCAGTACCCTGATTTGCGGGGAAGCCTGGAGGAAATTTTAAAGTGAACTTCGGCTGTCGGCCGTCGGCTTTCAGCTTTTTCTTACTTAGTATGGCTTCGCTTTTACAAGCAACAAACAAGCCGACGGCCGATTGCTGACAGCCGACAGCTAAAAAATTACTCCTCCTCTTCCTCCTGCGCCGTCAAAACCTGCGCTGTTGCCAGCCACTTATCTCTTTGCAATTTGCCGCGGAAATCGTCCATTACATTCAGCTGAATATTTCCATTGCTGAAAACAGACATTTGTAACCCCACAAAAGAAAGTGCCTCATTAAGGCGGGTTTCAAGCGGCTCGTTGGTGAAAATGCATTCTTTCCAGTACCACTCCATTGTTTCGCCGGCTACTTCTTCCACGATCGCGATGTAATCTTCAACGGAATAGCCTGTGAATGGTTTTCCGAAACGTAGCCAGAGCAACCGCATGACATCGTCGAGAGATTGGCCGTGATTGGTTTTCCTGCGTAAATACAAATCGAGGATCAATGCAACTAACGCACCTTTATGGTAAACGGAAACCTTACGGTTGGGTATTCCTTTTTCGTAGCCGTCGAGCCAAAGGTCAAAGGAAGATTCAGCCAGCGACTGAGATGCATTTGCGCTGTTCTCGAAGTGTCTTTTCATATATACCTGCAACTCTTTTACATAAGTCTCGTCGGTGAAAACACCGGCGCGTTTCAGAAAAAGATCGCCATAATAGGTAGTGCAGCCTTCGGCGACAAAGCAGGTTTGAAAGTAATTTTCTTTGGTAAAATCGTAAGGTAACAACTCCTTTGGCCGGATCCGGATGACATTCCAGGCGTGAAACAGCTCGTGGGAACTTACGCCAAGCAAATCAGAATACAACCCTTCACCTTCATCGTCAGGACCAAGTACGATCATCGTCGAGTTCTGGTGCTCTACGCCATGGTAAAATGCGGTTGGCAGGATGAGGTTAAGAAAATGGTAGTCCTCTTCGGGAAACTCTCCCATTGTCGCGATCTGCTCGCGTGAAAAGCGCCTGAAATCCCGTTCAATGCGCCGCCAGTTGGGTTTCAGGTTTCCATGCATCCATATCTTGAAATGCACGCCACGCACGTAGTACTCACATTTCTGCAAAGTTTCGGAAGCGAGCAGCGGACTGTCAACCAGTTGATAGAAGTCGCGTGCTGCCAGGGTATTTGGTCCGGAGGAAGGTAACCCGCACGCAATCGTATATCCTGCGGGCAGGTCGAGATACACTTCGTAAGGCTCGGAAATCCGGCCTTCGGTATACATGCAAAAGTTGATAAAATTGAGGTACCAAAGCTCCTCGTCAACATAACTGGTACCTGCATTCTGACTTATTGCGTAATATGAATAGCGTATTCTAACTTCTTTCTGGCCGGCTGTTCCAACCTGCCAGCGATCTTTGGTTACTTTATGAATAGGCAGTTTATCTCCGCTGGCTGAAATAGCTTCAATAAATTGAATATTTTTGGCAAAATTTTGAAGCTCATATCTACCGGGCCGCCACGCAGGTAGCTGTATCTCAATAACATCACTGTCTATTTCCGGGATAGTATAGGTAATAAGAATAAGGTGTGACTGGGGCTCTGCGACGGAAATGTGGTAATGCATAAAGGTTACAGTAGTATAAGAGAGGCCTGGGCGGGAATAATCTGATAAACCAAAAACAAATGCTGGGTCGTTACCAGTTAACAATACGATAAAATAAATGATTTTAAGATGAAAAGCAAAATCCTCCTGAGCTGCACACTTCTGTTACTTATCCTGACCAGCGTCAATTTATATGCGCAAAACGACGAATACTATCGCCCGGATTCACTGAGAAAGGAAGCTCCCAACCAACGAAAGGATTATACGCCTACTAACACAAACCGGCTTGCGGAAAAGAGAAAAGAAGTTGATTTCAAACAGCTTCCATTTAAGGACAGGCTGCGGGCGGGTGGGGGCTTCGGATTGAGCCTCGGCACATTCACGAACATCAACCTGTCGCCGATGGTTGGTTACGAACTGACGGAAAAGCTGGTCGCCGGTGTCGGAGTGACATATATGTTTTTCAAACAACGCTACTTCGATTCTTATAGCTACTATGGTGGAAAGGGCTTCTTTATGTACAATGTAATCAAGCCCGTGAACCTGATCGCGGAACTGGAACCTTTGAATGTGGTAGGAAATTATCAGAAAAGGCAATGGATCGTATCTCCCATGCTGGGCGCTGCCTACTCCGTACCAACAGGCGGCCGCATTGCCAAGGCGGTTCACTTTACCTTATTATATAATCTGAATTATTACAATCAGGTAGATAACTCTGCCGGACCTGCTGCTGCTATTACAAATTTATCTCCTTACGGCAGCCCGCTGGTTTTCCGCATTACTTTACTTTGATATACAAGCCGCAGAAACTGGCTTGATTTTTTGTCTTCATTTGAACTCTTCGCGCAAATGGAGACTTTTTTCTTTTATACAAACCACAATTATGGAAAATCCTGTTTTAATATTTGGTGCAGGCGACCTGGGAGTACAGGCGCTGGATATTTTTAAAAGAAATAACGTACTCGTTTACGGACTACTCGACGATACCACGGAACTGCATGGTAAGGAATTTGGCGATGTCAACGTAATCGGTTCCACAGACGATACAGGTTATCTGAGTATTCTCGGATCCAAATGTGAAGCCTTCGTTGCCATTGGAGATAAAGTGGTAAGAGAAAGGCTTGTAGAAACATTGACCGAAGAGTACAAAGTTATGCCCGTGAATGCAGTTCACGACACAGCTATAATTTCCGGAATGTCGGCAATTGGTCACGGTAATCTTATCGGAGCAAAAGTTACTATCGGGGCGAAAACGGTTGTCGGGCACCATTGCCTGATCCAAACGGGCGCGTTGCTGGATACCTCAGTGCGCGTCGGCGACTTTGTTACGATTGGTACCGGCGCTATCATCAATGACAGGGTGCATTTAGGTGACGGCGCATTCATTGGTTCCGGAGCAGTGATCGTTGCAGGAATTGAAGTAGGCAAGAATGCGAGAATAGGCGCAGGATCAGTAGTAGTAGAAAACGTGCCTGCGGGTGCAACCTACTTTGGAAATCCTGCAAGGAAGATTTGACAAAATTCAGTCACATCTTTTTTATTAAAACCAAACACATTACCTTTGCACTCCTTTTTGAGAGAAAAAGTGAAAGAGCTAAGTAAATACAACATAGACATTTACGGTTTGGAGGACAAACAGTATGACTATGATATGGAGTCCGGAGACGCTTTTTTCGAAGAACTGGAACAGGATCTGATCGAGCAAGGGCACTTCAAAACACACGTTGTTTTGAATAAATCAGCCACTATGATCCAGCTTCAGTTCCACACGGAAGGCGCAGTTACATTGACCTGTGACAGAAGTCTCGAAACATTCGAAGAGCCTATTCATTCCGACGAACGCATTATATTAAAGTTCGGCGACCACAATGAAGAGCTTACCGAAGAGATCGAGATCATCAGCAGGAACACTAACAGGATCAACGTTGCCCGCTATATATTTGATTTTATAGCGTTGTCTCTTCCAACCAAGAAAATACATCCGAGTCTGCGGACCGAAGATGACGATCTGAACCTGGAAGATGATGACGAAGAAGCGATATTGGTTTACTCATCTGCCGAAAACACCGATGAGCAGCCGGAAGAAGAAGGACCCGTAGATCCGCGCTGGGAAGCCCTGAAAAAGCTAAAAGGCGAATAATAGTCCCCTGCGCCCCGTTATCCGTTGGCTAAAGCCGAACGGAAATGGATGCGATCAATGTAAAATACCCGGATCTGTTGGCTAAGGCCTACGGAAATAGATTATAGTCAATGACCGTCGGCTTCAGCCGACGGAGTTTAAAAAGAAAACAAAAACAATTAGAAATAAAGCATCATGGCACATCCTAAGCGGAGACATTCCACTACACGTCGCGATACACGCAGAGCGCATGACTTCCTTACCGGAAAGCAGCTTGGCACAGATTCAACAACAGGAGAAATCCACCAACTACACCGCGCCCACGTTCACGAAGGCAACCTTGTTTACAGAGGAAAAGTTGTAGTTGAAAACTATACTAAAACAGTTTAGTATCAGTCGGTGAACATATCAATTTCGCAGCAGCCCTATAAAAGTTGTTGCGAAATTCTTTTTTACTACGGCACATCTGCTAAATTTACACCTTCGAGTTCTAACTTATTTGTCTAAAATAACAGCGTGTAAATGAAAATTGCGGTAGATGCTATGGGGGGAGATTTAGCTCCACATGCAATTGTTGAAGGGGTTATCCAAGCCTCTTCTGAGCTACCATCCGAGGCGCGAATCGTTTTAATCGGACGTGAAAATGTGATTTGGGAGATATTCAATCAACACAATTTCACCCCTTCTAATGTTGACGTTGTTCACGCAGAAGATGTGATTGAAATGGGCGAGCATCCTACGAAAGCCCTTTCTCAAAAACCCAATTCCAGCATCGGAGTTGGATTCAAGCTTCTGAAGGAAAAAGAAGTTGACATTTTCTGCAGTGCAGGGAATACGGGAGCTATGCACGTTGGCGCCCTTTTTAGCATTAAGTCAATTGAAGGAATCTTAAGACCCGCTATTGCCGGCTTTGTACCGCAGGTAGGTGGCGGCCATTCCATTATGCTTGATATCGGTGCCAATGCAGATTGTAAACCCGAAGTACTGGCTCAGTTTGGTGAAATCGGCTCCATATTTGCGCAGTACACCTTTCAGATAGAGCGCCCGAGGGTTGCTTTAATGAACATCGGCGAAGAAGAACAAAAAGGCTCGCTCACATCTCAGGCGACCTACCCCCTCCTTCAACAAAACAAGCGCATTAATTTTATAGGAAACATAGAAGGGAAAGATCTCTTCACAAACAAAGCCGACGTCATCGTAACTGATGGCTTCACCGGCAATATATTGTTTAAACTGGGTGAATCTCTGTACGAAATCTCCAAAAAAAGAGGATTTCAGGATGATTTTATCGACCAGACGAACTACGAATCAATCGGAGGCAGTCCTATCATAGGTGTTAACGGAAATGTCATGATCGCTCATGGAATTTCGTCTCCGCTGGCAATCAAGAACATGGTTGGCTGGGCTTACAAACAGGTTAAGTCCAAAGCATATTTGCATATTTCACAAGCACTGAGTTAGTCGGAACCACCTATGATTAAACAGCAACTGTCCTTTTTACCAAAACCTATTCGGATTTTGAATAGTTAATTTATCATGACCCATATAAAAGCCTCTATAACAGGAATACAAGGGTATGTGCCTGATTATATTTTGACGAATGCCGAGTTGGAAACAATGGTTGCGACGAACGATGAATGGATTGTAAGTCGAACGGGTATTAAAGAAAGGCGTATTCTGAAAGGAGAAGGCTTGGGAAGTTCACATATGGGTGCTGAGGCTGTGAGAGGTTTGTTGGCAAAAACAGGCACCGCACCCGCAGAAATTGATCTGTTAATCTGCGCTACAACTACCCCTGATTTCATATTCCCCTGCACAGCTAACCTGATCTGCGATATGGTGGGCATCCGCAATGTAGGAAGCTTCGATATTCAGGCCGCGTGCTCCGGATTTTTATATGCATTGACACTCGGCTCGCAATTCATTGAGACCGGAAAATATAAAAAGGTCATCGTTGTTGGTACTGATAAAATGTCCGCAATCGTGGATTATACCGACAGGAAGACTTGCATCTTGTTTGGTGACGGTGCGGGCGCTGTCTTGCTGGAACCCAATTCAGAAGGTAATGGCATTAAGGATTCAATCATCCGGTCCGATGGTGCAGGGTATCCATACCTGAACCAAAAAGCAGGAGGAAGCCGCTTTCCGCCTACTCACGAAACTATTGAAAAACGCCAGCATTTTGTTTTTCAGGACGGTGCACAGGTATTCAAGTTTGCCGTTACAAACATGGCTGACGTTTCAGCTGAGATCATGGACCGCAACGGCTTGAAAGGTCCCGATGTAAACTGGCTGGTACCACACCAGGCCAACAGGCGCATTATCGAAGCCACAGCTAACAGAATGGGTGTAGGAATGGAGAAAGTGATGGTGAATATCCAGAAGTACGGTAACACCACTGCTGCTACAATCCCGCTCTGTCTCTGGGACTACGAATCACAACTCAAAAAAGGGGACAATCTTATTCTCGCTGCATTTGGCGGCGGTTTTACCTGGGGCTCGATTTATCTGAAATGGGCTTACGATCCGAAATAGGTTACCCCGAATACAGACTTTAATATTAATTTTTGATTATATGGCAACTACTGCAGATTTGCGCAACGGATTGGTGATAGATTTCAACCATGATCTTTTCCAGGTGATTGAATTTCAACATGTGAAGCCAGGGAAAGGCAATGCATTTGTCCGCACCAAGTTGAAAAGCCTTACTACCGGAAAAGTACTGGATAACACCTTCTCTTCCGGCGCGGGTATTACACCGGTACGTGTTGAAAGACATAAATTCCAGTATTTATATAAAGATGAGGTTGGATATAACTTCATGAATGCTGAAACATTTGACCAGGTTTTGATCGATGAGAAGCTGGTTACAAATGCGGATTTGATGAAAGAAGGCCAGGAGGTCGAAATCCTCATCAACACAGAAAACGACGTTGCTTTACTTTGCGAGCTGCCTCCGTTTGTCGAGCTGGTAGTAACTTACTCAGAACCCGGCCTGAAAGGCGATACTGCCAACTCGCCGAAGAAAGCAATTGAAGTCGAAACAGGAGCCCGGATCATGGTACCACTTTTTATTGAGGAAGGCCAGAAGATCAAAGTGGACACCCGTACTTACGATTACGTAGAAAGAGTAAAATCATAACTTTTTGAAATCTGTGAGGTAAATGGCCTTTGCGAGTTGCTTATTATCAAGCCTTTGAGGTTGAGATCACCACAGTTTAAATTTGAATAAATGGAAACCAGAGAAATCCAGAAATTGATTGACTTCATTGCCCAGTCGGGACTTGATGAAGTGAATATTGAAACTACCGATCTTAAGATCAAGGTAAAACGTTACGGTTCGGCTCCTGCAGCATCGCCTACTTCTGTGCCTGCCGCAGTAACTGCCGCTCCTACAACTGCGCCTCCGGTACCTACAACTGCAGTAACGCATTCTGCACAGACTGAACCAACTGCTCAGGCAGAGTCCGGCTCTTCCAATCTGATAACAATTAAGTCCCCGATGATCGGTACATTCTACCGCGCATCCAGCCCTGATACCCCCGCATTTGTAAGTATCGGCGATGAAATCAAACCAGGCAAAGTCGTTTGTGTGATTGAAGCAATGAAGCTTTTTAACGAAATTGAATCTGAAATTTCAGGTAAAATCGTGAAAGTTCTTGTTGAAAACGCTACGCCTGTTGAATTCGACCAACCTCTATTTATTGTAGAGCCCGCCTAAGGCGAGAGACGGTCTGCAAAACCAAATTGATTTTATGTTTAAAAAGATACTCATTGCCAACCGGGGCGAAATAGCCCTGCGGGTTATCAGGACCTGCCGTGAAATGGGCATTAAAACGGTAGCTGTTTACTCTACTGCTGACAGGGACAGCCTCCATGTAAGATTTGCTGACGAGGCCGTTTGTATTGGTCCTCCCCCAAGTCGTCAGTCGTATCTGAGCATTCAAAATATCATATCTGCTGCCGAAGTAACCGGTGCTGACGCAATTCACCCGGGCTACGGATTCTTATCTGAAAATGCCGAATTCTCGCAGATATGTGCGGATTATGGCATCAAGTTCATCGGTGCAACAGCCGCCCAGATCAATGGTATGGGCGATAAAGCCACTGCAAAAGCAACCATGATCCAGGCCGGCGTACCTGTTGTTCCCGGATCCGAAGGTTTGCTGGAATCGATTGAACAAGGTAAAAAGCTTGCAGAAGGGATCGGATATCCGGTTATCATTAAAGCTACTGCCGGTGGCGGCGGACGAGGGATGCGGATTATCAACAAGCCCGATGAATTCGAGAAAGCCTGGAACGATGCACGTACAGAATCCGCAGCTGCATTTGGAAACGACGGCTTGTATCTCGAAAAATTCGTTGAAGAGCCCCGACACATTGAAATTCAGATAATCGGAGATCAGTTCGGTAAGGTTTGTCACTTATCCGAGCGTGATTGTTCTATTCAACGTCGCCACCAAAAGCTGGTGGAAGAAACTCCGTCGCCTATTATTACGCCTGAATTGCGTGAACAAATGGGAGCCGCTGCGATCAAGGGCGCACAGGCAATCGGATATGAAGGTGCTGGAACAATCGAGTTCCTGGTCGACAAGCACGGTGATTTCTATTTTATGGAAATGAATACCCGTATCCAGGTAGAGCACCCGATTACAGAGGAAGTAACTGATTTCGACCTGATCAAAGAGCAGATCAAAGTTGCCGCAGGTTACCCGATTTCAGGACAAAACTATACTCCGAAGCTATACGCAATGGAGTGCCGCATCAATGCAGAAGATCCTGCAAACGGGTTCAGACCAGCGCCGGGAAAAATCACGAACTTACATTTTCCAGGTGGTCACGGGGTGAGGATTGACAGCCACGTTTACAGCGGCTACACCATTCCTCCAAACTACGATTCAATGATCGCCAAGCTGATCGTCAGCGGGCAGTCACGTGAAGAAGTACTTACCCGTATGAAGCGAGCATTGCAGGAGTTTGTGATAGAAGGAATAAAAACGACTATCCCATTCCATATCAAATTGATGGACGATCCGGGTTTCAAATCAGGGAATTTCACTACGAAATACCTTGAAACATTCGACTTTAAGTCGCTTTGAAACTGAATACAATATAAAGCAAAACGCCGGCTAAGTTCCCTTGGCCGGCGTTTTGCTTTTTAATAGCGTAGTCTTAACTGATTATTGCCAGCATCTTGTAAGCTGCATCCATACCTTCCCTGATCGTCCTCACAGAAGGAGTTCCGTGGTAGTATCCTGCGAGATGAAGCGTATCGTAGGCTTCATTCAGATACGAGAGCAGTGTTTTGTTATATTTCCTCAGCCTGCATCTGTAATCTTCAATGCTTTTCGGCTTGACAAATTTACTCCCTTCTTTACGTTTCAGATATTCATCCGCGATCATCAATGCCGCATTGTAGGCTGTTCCCGATGCCATTTGAACGTATTTGATATCGTGGTACTCGCTCCCTTCTTTCCTTGCCTTTGTAGTTAATATCTCCTTCGCATTTGAAAGGTACCTGTCGATTTCCTGATGCTGCATGTGTGTACTTCCGGTTTAAAGTTCATGTAAATGCAAGTTAGTCAATTATAAAACTTAAATCAGAATACATGATCTTGGACCATTTATCGATTATCCACCGGAAAATACATTGAGATTTCAAACCACCGCTGGCAGCGAATAAGGTGCGCGGTAATTCCTCGTCAGCAGCTTGTTAGCGTCTTCGTCTCCAATGAACTTCTCGGTTTTTGGATCAAAGGTCAACGCTTTTCCTGTTCGGTAGGCAATGTTTCCCAAGTGTGCGAGCCCGGATGATAAGTGAGCCGTCTCCACAGGGGCATTCAACAGTTTCGGGTCTTTCGCTACCACAGCGTCAATGAAGTTCTTGTAATGATCTCCACCTGCTTTGCGGGTCGGTCCGGGCTTCTTCTCTTTTCCCAAAAATGTCTCATAATAATCGTAGCCTTTCACAACCATGTAACCCTCAGATCCATAGAAGATATTGCCGATCCCCGCGCCGCCTTCATCGTTTGTCATCCAGGGACGTACTTCAAACTCGATCATCTTTTTCTCTTTCGGATAAACGAAAGATGAAGTCAGCAGCTCGGGTGTTTCCTTCGCATCGTTCCACAAAAACTTGCCTCCGGAAGAGGTGATTTTTTCGGGAAATGTATCTACCCCCAGTCCCCACATGCACATATCCGTTTCGTGGATTCCCTGATTGCCAATATCTCCATTCCCATAGTTCCAATGCCAGTGCCAGTCATAATGCACGTAGTTTTTTGAAAACGGCTTCATTTCGGCAGGTCCTGTCCACAAATCGTAGTTTAATCCCGCGGGAATCGCCTCAGTTCCTTTATCACCAATATCCGGCCGCCATTTGTAAACCAGCCCTCTCGCCATATATACTTTCCCGATCAACCCGTCGCGCAAGTGTTTTACAGCTTCCTGCAATGCCACCGAACTGCGCAGCTGAACTCCGTGCTGCACAACACGTTTGTACTTATGCGCGGCTTCTACCAGTTTGCGCCCCTCATGAAGATTGTGCGAACCCGGCTTTTCCACATATACATCCTTCCCGGCCTGGCAGGCCCATATAGCAGCCAGTGCGTGCCAGTGATTGGGCGTCGCGATACTTACTGCATCAATGGATTTATCTTCAAAAACCTTCCGCAGGTCATTTTCTGTCTTGACCTTCTTACCCGTCTTTTCTGCAAATTCCTTGGCTCTCAGCTGCACAACATTGTTGTCAGGATCACACAAAGTAGCTACCTCCACATTGGCCAGGTCGTTGAAACCGGCTATGTGGCTCTTTCCTCTTCCATTAACACCCAAAACAGCTACTCTCACACGGTCATTTGCACCGAATGCACTTGCCGGCACAATGTAAGGGATCGATAATGCAACAGCCGCACCTGTTGAATTCTTGATAAAATCCCTCCTGGAAACTTCATTTTCGTTTTTCATATTCAAGAGTTTAAGACCAGATTACCTTATAATATTTCTGACTACAAAAGATCAATAAATGCGCAATTGCTTTTTGGATTAATGCTAATGAGAAGTACGATTGATTGCTACTTTGGTACTATTACTTTACATGATTTGTATGATCCCATATGCACTTACCGTCAGAATAGAAACCACACTGACCCAGAAAAAAGCATCGTACAGCAGCGAGGGCTTTAATGCACCCGGCAAATCACGGAATCGGAACACGAGGGATACGTAAACAATAAGCAGCAGCAAAACAGAGGTAGCAATGCCGCCCAGTGTTACCATCATGACAGGCGATTGAAAAAATAGAAATAACACGCACCAGACAACAGGCAAAGCCCAGGATAGAATACCAATTGTATTACGCTGACTGGCTTCAGTATCAAATTTCATCCAGCCCAGTTGTCCGAAAGCGTCACCCCAAACACGCGCCCAGCTGGCAGTTGCAGTAAAAAGGGTTGAGTACAAGACAAAGAATGCGCCGACCAAAAAGAGGTTCTTAGCCCAGGGGCCTAGTGTCTCAGTGAATATCCCGGACAATGTTTCAACCATCTTATATCCTTCCGGAACATTACCCTGACTGTGCAAAACTGCTGCTCCCAGCAAGTAAAAAGCCGCAGTGACGATGGTATATACGACCATCGACAAAACAGCATCCAGATACATGACATCAAACCAGCCTTTTGCCCGCTCGCTCCATTCCCTGCTGTTGTCGTTTGGACCGGAATAAGCTGCGTAGCCTTTTTCAATGCACCAATAGTTGTAGTACATAATTTCGTCGCCGCCGACTCCCGTAATGCCGAATGCACCGAATGCAGCTGCGACCATTCCTGCGGGAAGTGTGAATTCAAGTCCGCTTTGGATATCCGGCCATTTAATGGCGTATTGCGTATCCTGTAATAGGAAGAGGGAGATCAGTATGACGGAGGTAAATAGCATAATCATTACCAGCGAGCCTTTTTCAACTACGCTATAATTCCCTTTGTACACCCAAAAAGAGGTTAGCAGAACAGAGATCACCGCCCACGCATTAACAGGTATACCAGGCCACGCCATGTGCAGCACAATCGCAACTCCACCTACAATGCCACCTACCTGTAACAGTTTCAAGCCTTGCAGCGAGAGCCACAGCCAGATACTCCAATGTGCCTTTCCAAGCCTCAATCCAGGCAGCTGGTTGAAGTTATGCATGATGAAAGTGCCTGAATAGATTGCGTTCTTACCGAATTCGAGCTGTAAGGCAACCTTTGCCAAACAACTGAGAATGATAATCCAGAACATGACAAAACCTGCCTTTGCCCCTAATGCAGTAGTGGCGATAAGCTCGCCGGAGCCGACGATGGCGGCGGACAGGATAAAACCAGGCCCGAGATAGCGGAGCCTGCCAAAGAATGTAGTGGGAGGATTCAGGATTTTGGCCATTGCAAAAATGCTTTTAGCCAAAAGCCTGATTTTGAAGTTAGTTACTTCATTGTCACAAATTACCCACAGCCTGGTGGATCTGTTTGACGGTATCTATGTAGTTATCCTCATTCGGCAGCCCGAAAAGTGATTTCTCTTTGATGATATGCGCTACATTCTCAGGAACGAGCTTTTCCCAGCCGGGCTCGCCGCGCTTGATCTTTTCAAGTACACTGTCCGTAGTAATGTGCATGTGCTCCTTATTGTAGTTCCGGATATCCTCAATTTTATCATTGATGATCAGATACTGGAAAAGAGGTTGCAAATGCGCAGGTACCACGAAGTTTTCGCAACTGTAAACCGATCCGTCGGGCTGTAATGTGGGGTAAATAAACAGCTTCACTTTGCGGCTGAACAGCGTGGCAAAAGATTCGAGAATGCCGCCCGGGAGGAATTCATAATGCTTCTCCTCAAAAATATCCTGCAAGCTCGGACTACCTAGCAGCAAGCCGGCTTTCAGCTTGGTAAGTCTGGAAAGATAAGCCACCAGCCTGTAATATTCGTGGTGGTTTGATATCATTACCATGTGCCCCAACGAACACAAAATATCCACCCTGTCAAGAAAATCCTTTTCGTCGATATCCCGGTCGCCGGCTTTCAGGTTGTGCAGCGTGAGCTCGGATATCAGTACAACCTTGGACTCGTCCACATCAGGCTCGGCGAGAAACTGCTTTTGTCCATTGCTGATCAGGTCGATATGCACATTGGTGATCGGACGTAACCGGCCGCGCATCATCAGAATGTGCTTTTTGTACAAAGCTTCCGAGGGCTGCAAAACACCGCCGTCGCTACCGAACAATGCAGCGTCCGTAAACCCGTTTTTTACAAGCCGCAGACTCATCAGCCGGTTATCAACCTTCGCAAAGTCCGGCCCGCTGAAACGTACCATATCTATTTCAATGCGATCCGTTGTCAGATCGTCCATCAGTGAAAGCAGCAGTGTTTCAGGAGATTTATAATAAAAGAAGCAGCCATACATCAGGTTCACTCCGATAATTCCGAGTGCCTGCTGCTGAAGTATATTTTCATCGTCGCGCATGCGGACGTGGATAACAACATAGTTGGTGGGCCCCATGGGCGTTAGCTGAAACTGCAGACCGATCCAGCCGTGCGACTCGTTGGTCTTCTGGAAGTTCAATGCAACAACTGTGTTAGCAAATGCAAAGAACTGGCTGTCAGCGCCACGTTTCTCAGAAAGTCGCTTTTCTACAAGATTATATTCGCGATTCAGCATTTTCATCAATCGCGATTCTACCACATATCTTCCACCCTCTTCCGTACCGTAAATTGCATCGCTGAAAGTCATATCATAGGCTGACATCGTTTTGGCAACTGTCCCCGATGCGCCTCCTGCCTTAAAAAAATATGCTGCTGTTTCCTGCCCTGCCCCGATCTCCGCAAAAGAGCCATAAATCCTGCGATCAAGATTGATTCTTAACGCTTTTTGTTTTGTACCAAGATTTTTTTCGTACATAACTTTTATATGAATTAGATGAACGGCTTACATGTAAATATAAAAAAAATACACTCGATATGTAACTACATTTGGTTCGCGTATATATTCAAAATGGAAAAGTTCTAAAATTTATTGCCAAAAACAGACGATTTTAAGTCACAAATCAATGGAAGAGCTACCCTATCTGTTTACTTACGGAACTTTGAAAAACGGGTTCAAAAATCCGGTTGCGCAAATGCTGCACGCACATTCGCTGTTCATTGATGAAGGCTTTTTTTATGGACTTTTATACCAGGTGGAGTGGTATCCCGGCGCAATTTTCACGCCTGACAGTACATCGAAAGTTTATGGGGAAATTTTCCAGCTGACATCGCCGGAGATACTGCGTGAGCTCGACGAATATGAAGATGTTTTGGAAAACGAAGCGGCAAGTTTATACCTCAGAATAAAGATACCTGTGCATTTGCCGAATGGAAACTGTCTTGAATGCTGGACGTACATCTACAACCAATCCGTACAAGATTTAAGGTTAATAGAAACAGGCATTTTCAAAGCCTAGCCCCTCACTTTTTCGCCAATCACACGCAGCCCGTCGAGCGTAAGCTTATTGTCAATTTCAACAAATTCATCTTTCAGGGTTTCGATAATGGACGAAAGCCCGCCTGTTGCCACGGCAATGCATTCACCGCCAAGTTCTTCACGAATGCGGCTGATCAAAGACTTTACCAATCCCTCATAACCCAATAATATACCTGCCTGGATCGCCTCGGTAGTGTTTTTCCCAATCGCCGTGGAAGGAAGCACAAGCGGTACTTCGGGCAGTTGGGCTGTGTTTGCAAACAGCGCTTTCACTGCTGTGACAAGACCGGGCAAAATGGCTACGCCCAGGATCTTGCTGTCTTTGGACACGGTAGTAAATGTGAGCGCAGTGCCAAAATCCACGACGACACAATTTTGCTGGTACCGTGATCTTACAGCCACTGCATTGGCGATCAGGTCTGCCCCTATCTCGTGCGGGTGGTCGATTTGTATTTCAAGATCAGGATAAATGTCCGGACTGACTACAATGATATCCTCTCCAAACAGTGACCGCAGCATTTTCAAAATTACGGGCGTTAATGCGGGCACAACGCTGCTCAGCACTACCGTTTCCATATCGCCAAACCAGAGTCCCGCTTCCAGGAAATGCAGCCGCAGCCTGGATTCATAATGCGACTCACTTTCCTGCGGCAGCGACCGCATTCGCCAGAGATGCTCCCAGGAGCCAAATTGATAAAGTCCGAAAACCGTGTCTGTGTTGCCGACATCTACCGCTAACAGCATGAAAAGATCATTTACGTGTCGGAGCAAATAAAGACATTATTCAAATAAAACCAGATCATTCCCAGCTTTAACATCTGTTTCTTTTTGATTATCTATAATTTTATCAAAAAAAGAATCGATCAAACTGGCCGGACCCGGCAAGCACATACCTATATCTACCTGGATAAACATGTCTTTTTATACCCGCTTTTGCACCTGTATAATCCTCCTTCTAAATACCTGCTTTTTATCCGAAGCAAGCGCTCAGGCAATTCCGGAATGGCAGGATCCGCAGGTGATCAGCATTAATACAGAAAAGCCCCACGCCGACTTCACGCCTTACCCAGATGAAAAGAGTGCGTTGACGATGAGCAAGAAATCACCGTTTGTCCAGTCACTGAATGGTACCTGGAAGTTCAAATGGGCGTCACATCCTTCGAAAGCACAGCTTAATTTCTTTGATCCAAAGATGTCTGATGCCAGCTGGGATAATATCCCCGTTCCGTCCAACTGGCAGGTAGTGGGCGCGCTGGAGGGCCGTAAATACGATCGCCCGATTTTTTCCAATATCAAACATCCATTTAAAGCAACTCCGCCGCGCATTACGGCTGATACCAATGCGGTAGGTATGTACCGGACTACGTTCACGGTTGCGGCAGATCATAAGGATAAGCAGATATTCCTGCAATTCGGCGGCGTGCAATCGGCTTGCTATGTGTGGCTGAATGGCGTTGCAATCGGTTACCACGAAGACGGTATGACGCCGTTTGAATTTGACGTAACAGAAGATGTAAAACCCGGACTCAACCACCTGGCCGTAGAGGTAATCAATTGGTCGGACGGAAGTTACTTCGAAGATCAGGACTACTGGCGCCTTTCAGGTATTTTCCGTGACGTCAACTTATTGATTTTACCAAAAGTAATCCTCACCGACTATTCGGTTAGAACAACCCTGGACGCGAACCACGAAAACGCAACGCTGAAATTAAGTGCCTATGTTAAAAATTACAGCGAACAGGCAATCCACGCACACCAGGTATTATTCACCCTGTACGATGCTAATAAATCGGTTGTTACGACGCCGGTAAGCCAGATGGTAGGTACCCTGGAAACCGGCAAAGAGGGTGCTGTGCGGGTGGATGTACCGGTAGCTGCGCCCATTAAATGGAGCGCTGAGACGCCTTACCTATATACCCTCACCGTGCAGCTGATGAATTCGGACGGAAAGGTACTTGAAACGGCAAGTCAGCGCGTGGGATTCCGGGATGTGAAAATCAAGGGCGGACAATTACTGGTCAATGGAAAAGCGATTACGATCAAAGGTGTTAACCGCCACGAATTTGATCCTGAAACCGGCCGCGTGATCAGCCGCGAGTCGATGATCAGGGACATTACTTTGATGAAGCAGCACAATATCAATGCAGTGCGCACTTCGCATTACCCCAATGTTTCTGAATGGTACGATCTCTGCGATCAATACGGATTGTATGTAATTGACGAAGCCAATATTGAAAGCCACGAACTTTGGCGGCAGAACATTATTCTCGCCGATAACCCGCAATGGAAATCAGCATTTCTGGCGCGCGGAAATGCAATGGTGGAAAGGGATAAAAACCACCCCTCGATCATCATCTGGTCGCTGGGGAATGAATCGGGAATGGGGCAGAATTTTGTATCAATGGCTGACTTTATCCGCCTTGCCGATCCTACGCGCCCTATTCATTACGAAGGCAGAAAGGATTACAAACCCACTACACTGAGCAGCTTTGATATTATTTCGGTCATGTATCCGTCGACTCAGGATATGACGGAGCTGGTCAAAAAAGACAAGACCCGGCCGCTTATTGTGTGTGAATACGCGCATGGAATGGGCAACAGCATTGGTAACCTGAGCGAATACTGGAATCTGATTGAGAAGTCGCCAACTATGCAGGGAGGCTTTATCTGGGATTGGGTTGATCAGGGTTTACAGCTGAAAAGACCTGACGGAACTGTTTACTGGGATTATTTCAACTACATCGACGGCGCCAATGCAGGCGACGGACTGGTGAATCCGGACAGAACCCCGCAGCCGGAATTAAGTGAGGTGAAAAAGGTATATCAGTATATTAAGTTTGAAATACCCGACACTTTGCGGCCCGGGCAAACGCAGGTGACGATCGCAAACAAATACGATTTCCAGTCACTTGCCGGCTACGAGTTAGTATGGTCTTTACAGGAGAATGGAAAGGCGATAGGAAAAGGCGGGACGATAGCGAATCTGAATATCCCCGCGGGACAAAAACAGCAGATCAATATCCCGTTCGATTTGCCGGCCACACCAAAGCCAAACAGCGAATACTTTCTGAATCTGAGTGTGAGGTTGAAGGATACTGCGCTCTGGGCTGCGAAAGGCCATGAAGTGGCCTGGCACCAGGTACCTGTCGTGAAACCAGCTCCGGAGCTTCCCGTTCTGAATTTGTATGGAGAGAGACCATTGCGCGTGGTGCAGCTGAGCGCTGGTCGCGTTCAGTTGAGCGGCGACGATTTTTCGGTTACATTCGATAAGAATGCAGGCCGCATTATTTCTTTCAAAAACAAAAAAGAGGAAATGCTGGAAGCGGGGCCTTTCCCTGATTTCTGGCGGGTACCCACTGATAATGACGAAGGCGGCGGCGCTGAAAGCTATGCCAGCCGCTGGCGCAATGCAGGGTTGGATACATTGGAAATTACGTCCGCCGATATCAAAACGCAGCGCCTTACTTCACAAGCTTACCGCGTTACCCTAACCCAAAAACTGAAAACCCTCAAAGGAGAAATGGCGGTGAATTCGGAGTACATTGTATATACCTCCGGGGACATTTACGTACAGAACACATTCACGCCAACGGGTGAGTGGCCGCCGCTGGCGAAAGTCGGATTTCAGCTGCAAATGCCCGCCGCTTTTAACAAAACCCAATGGTATGGAAACGGTCCTCACGAAACTTACGCAGACCGGAAAACAAGCGGGAAAGTAGGTATATACACAGGCTCGGTCGCCGATCAGCATTTTCCGTACATTACCCCACAGGAGAATGGAAACAAAACAAATGTGCGGTGGGCAACCGTGGTGAATGCAGAAGGTACCGGCTTACTTGCAGCCAGCGACTCGGCTTTCAACTTCAACGTACATGACTATACGGACAAGGATTTACTTGCAGCCAAAAAGCGCGCCGCTGTTCTTGCGCGTGGCACTTCCACGACCGTAAACATCGATCTTGCACAAATGGGATTAGGTGGCGACGACAGCTGGTCGCCGAGGGTACACGAAGCCTACCTGCTTCCGGCTAAAACCTATTCGTACAATTTCCGGCTGAGAGCGATCAACAGCACTTCCAATATCGACCAGATCCTCAGCTCCCAGCTTCCATTCACTTCAAAAACATCACGCAGCAATGCAACCGCGACTACTGAACCAGGTAATGCGCCGGTTGCCAGCGAAGAGGAATTGGAAGAAGAGGAAATTGCCGAGCCGGTTCAAAAACCTGTTGTCAGAAAAGCGCCTGTGCGGAAATCGCCGGTCAGGAAAAAGAAATCTTCCCGCCGGCGACGCAGAAGATAACTTTTACTTTTTAGCGGCTGTTAAAACGTACTCCGTCTTCACCTGGATTACCTGCGCAATCTTGACAAAAACCACCTGCGGGACTTCGATTTTGTGATCCGTAAGCGGGACTTCGAAATTGGAAGTAATGGTGATTTTATCTCCGTCCACTTTCATTTTACCCTTCAAAGTCCGCTCTTTGGTAACTCCGTGCACTGTAAACTTGCCAGTCGCTGAAACATCATACTGGCCGTTTTTGGCGTAATCTGGCGCATTATCGATTTTTCCGGTGAATGTAGCAGTTGGGTATTTTTCGGATTCAATGTAATTCTCATTGAAATGTTCCTGCATAAGTTTATTAGGGAAAACGAAGTCGCGCATGTTCATCCGGATCGCCATTTCTCCATTCGCCGTATTCAAAATAGCCTGGCATTTCTTGTTCTCCGCATTGATGTTTTCCAAAGGAGTTTCCGATGAAAAACGGGTGTTTCCAGCCGAAGTTGAGAACTTACCTCCCTGTGCAAAAGCCTTTGGGAATGACATAGCGATCCCAAGCACGGTCAGGAACACCGCGCATAATATGTGCTGTTTCATAGTTTGTTATTGTTCAGTTGATTTCGGCCTTCTGTTGTTTTTATCAAAACTGAAAGTCCGCGAGATATTGAACCCGTAATGAATATCACCCTTGCCCCAGGAACCCGTCGTTTCGCCGATAAACTGCTTTTCGATCATACCGAGCGAGTTGGTAAAGTGAAGCTGAAAAACGTGTCCGCCCGTCTCGATATCCACTCCGAAAGACATAGAATCATAGTAAGGCGCAGCACGTGTGTTCTTCTCACGGGCCGTGTAAAAGTATTCTCCATTGAGCGAAACGCGTTTCGAAAGCTTGAACCTGCCTCCTATCCCCACAGCCAGCAGCAACTTTTCATCGCCGGCTATTTCAGGTTTGTTTCTGAATAAATAAGTGGGTGATAGTTGAAGCGAAAGTCTTTCCCCAAACTTGCGGGCGATCAGCACCTGGGCGGAGTAATACAGTTTATCCTGAAATTCGAGCTCCTTATTGACAGTTGCCACGCCGGTACCTCCGAAAATAGTAACCGAAACCGGAATGGAATGCGCGCCTGAACTTTGCTTCAACAACTTATATTTTCCAAAAAAATCATACACCTTCTGGGAAGTACTGCGGCCCACTCCGATCATGAAGTCGTCGGTTACGCCGTATTCAAATCCCATTCGCATCGTGGCCTGATCAAGACCAAAAAATTGGTAAGCGCCTGAGTTCAGCCGGCCAAAACGGTGTGAGATCCGGAAGTCGAGGTGCTTCTTTTTCATCGTTTCCACCGAGTGTCCATTCACAACGCGGGTCGATTTGAAAGTAGCCGTGACGGGTACCCACTGCGCACTATCCTGTTTGGAAAGTTCGTTCAGCAGATCATCCTGAGCATAGAGGTTTGTTGTACAAACCACCAACGGTAGTACAAAGCGGAGCATTTTCATAAAATCAGGAATGTTATGCGGTAACTGTAACAGTGTTGCCGTCGGTCGACAGGCTGGTCTTGTAAGTTTTGAGTGCCGTTGTGGCAGGGCCGTTCTCCACAGCTCCGGTTGTTGAAAATTCAGACTGGTGATTCGGGCACCAGAAGTCATTTTGCGACAGGCGGTATTGTACATTGGTACCCTCGTGCGTGCATCTCCTTGCGAGTGCCACGTAAGTGCCCGCCTCGGTAAATGCCACGATGGTATCTCCGATGATCTCGAACTTGCCTTTCGTTTTCAGGTTGCTCACTTTGGTCAGATCAATCGTGAAGTTGATCGCATTGCCCGTTGTATTCCCGGAAATTCCGCTTGGGTCAACTACCGGATCCACCGGCGCGGGATCATCTTCGCTGCTCGACCCGCAGGCTGTCATTGTTGTACCAATGCAATAAAATGCCATCAGCGTTGAGGTACTCAGTCCCAGACTCCTCAAAAATTCTCCCCGCTTCATTTTCTCTTGGTTTGTAGTCTCCATGGTGAACAGTTAAAAATTAAATTAGCAGTTATGATTTGGTATCGGTAATTCCGGGATTTACCTGAATGCAGGTACATAGCGAACTGAAATCCATACGCCGGCAGTGAACAGGTTCACTTTCCCGTACCCCACTCTTTTCAGCGGCATTCTTGCATAAGGTTCGGCAACAAGTGAGAGTTTATCTGTCATCCTATATTCATATCCGGCAGAAGCATTCAGGTGACTGAAAGGGTACCAGCCTGTTTTCCCTTGCCACCCGTTATACTTGATGTGCGGGTCATTCGGATACTCGTAGTTATACTTATACTTCTCCCCCCGCATATAGTAAGAAGACAGGCCTGATCCGGCGAAAATCCTTGACCTTCTGCCGGAAACAATGTCGTATCTCAGGTTCAAAGGAACTTCCAGCACTTTACAAACGCCCTCAATACTTTCCGGCTTGGTATAGTAGCCCCATTTGGGATTGAGAATGTAGTCGCCTGCATTGGCGCGGTAGTCTTTCCTGCTCCACACTGCCCCTGTCTGAACAAAGAGCCTGGGCAGCACAGACAGCTCAGCCAGCATTGATACTGCGGTTCCCGGCCTGGTAAGCTTTTCACCGCCAACCGTGCTCAAATCAGGCGAATAGCCAAATCTTACTGCCCATTTTGCCTGCGGCACTACCTCCTTTTCCTCTACCGGAGCAGGTGCATTTTCTGGCATTTCGAAGGTTACTTCCCGCTGCAAATGCTTACTGTTCCAGCTTGGCTGCCTGTTTCCGAGCATAACCGCAGCAACCCGCATTCGCTCCCCGGCATTGTCGTTGCCGGCTGCATTTACCTGTTCATCCGTCGACAAGGCGCTAACATTTCGCTTTGCAGCCGCACTTTGCGCGCCTTCGCCCGCGATGTTGGTAGCGCCATTATCCGCACCCGTTCTCTTTCCTTGGGTTAATGCGGTTTCTGGTAAAATAAGAGCCCCGTCGCCTCCTCCCGTCTTTGAGCGGTTAGGCTCTAAGTACACTCCGCCTGCCTTAGATCGGCTCCGGGGCAATAATGGACTGCTTTTTACATCAGCAGTTTTCAAATCTGATCGAGAGAGTGGCTTACCAAATGTATTTTCAGGATTTCCTGTCGCTACCCTGTTCGCATTTTTGTTCAATTCTGTCTCAGTACCTTTCTCAATCTTTACTTCTTCCTTATTTGTTTTAACCGCATTTGCATTTGTGAGAGCTGATGCTAAGGTATCTGCATTTGTAAGTGGCGGTTGCATTGCTGCTGCCGGTTCCGATTTTTCAGGCAAATTCCTTGTTACGCTATCCTGTACTACATTTACAAACTTCGCATCTCCGCTCTGAGCTCCATTGCCACGCCACAGGTATCCCACAATTCCTGCCGGGATCAGCAACAGCAATAAGCCAAGCGGCCACCACTTTCTCAACCACGATCCACCCGTCTGCCCATCCTGCTGGTCAAGCTTCTTCCTTAGATTATTCCAATCTTCCGGATCATACTGCGGATCAAACTCTTCTGATGACTTTCTGAAGAGTTTGTCCAGTTCGTCATCTGGTAACTCTATCATAATCGTCAATATTGATTTTGGACAACATTTCTCTTAGTTTTTCTCTTGCACGCGACAAATTTGATTTTGACGCCCCAACCGAAATGCCCAGCTGTTCTGCAATTTCTTCGTGTGTATAGCCGTCAATGACCGATAAGCTGAAAACAACCCGGTAGGAGGGTGTCAATTTCTGGATCAAACCCATAAGCTCTTCGTGAGAAAGGCGGCTGATAACTGTTTCATCTACGGACACATTCTCCGCAAATTCCACATTTTCAAACACATCCCTCCGAATTTCCTGACGGTAATGGTCAAGTGCTGTATTAATAATGATCCTGCTCAACCACGTCTTGAATGAACGTTCCGTATCAAAGCTTTCCAGCTTGGTAAAAACCTTCAAAAAAGAGTCGTTAAGTATCTCTTTGGCCTCCTCCCGGCTGCGTGTATAGCGCAAACAAATGCTCATGGCGTAGCCATAGAACTGTTTATATAACAGCTCCTGACTTCGGCGGTTTCTCTGTAAACAGCCGGCGAGTAGTTCATGAAGAACGGCGGAGTTATACTCGGGCATGCTATTTGCTTTTTATCCCTAATACGGGCGAACAGATGACAGGGTTGCTTTACTTGTAGGAGAATTTCAAAAAAGTTTGTAACTATTTGATATAAATACTTTTACAAGAAAAATAAACACGAGTTTTCAGCACTGACCCCTTTGTAAAACACCGGAATTTTTACCATTTTCGTATAACAGCGTAAATTCATATAACAGCGTAAAATATTCCCCAATATTTAATCTGCTCCACAGGGAGACGTGCGTTTATGTTTAACTATACTCCTGACCTTAATACGGTCAAAAAACACCGGTTTGCGGAACTGGATTCATTACGGGGGCTTGCGGCGCTGAGTATTGTCATTTTTCACTTTTCGATCAACAATAACAAGCAGCTACTGGGCTGGGAATTCAGCTACGGCGTTACCGCAGTGGATATTTTCTTCATGATCAGCGGCTTTGTTATTTTTCAATCCATTGAAAATACGAAAAAGTGGCAGGATTTCGTGGTAAAACGTTTTGCACGTTTGTACCCTGCATTCTGGTACTGTATGCTGATTACCGCTTTCGTCGCGGTACTTGTAGAGCCGCTTAATATCAATCCCACGCGCATACTTGCAAATGCTACCATGGCGGCTGCTTATTTCGGTATGGAAGACCTCGACGGGTCGTACTGGACCTTATTAGTGGAGCTTGTATTCTACCTGTGGATCCTTGCGGTGTTCATTTCACACAAGCTTAAAAGTGTGGAAAAAATTGGCGCACTCACAATCGTTGCGATTATTGCATTTCATTTTTTCAGCGGATACTACCTCAGCTTTTATGCATTTGCGATCAAAAAGGTCCAATTGCTGAACCACTTTCCGCTGTTCTTCTCGGGAATCCTGTTTTTCAGACTGAATGGCGGCAAGAACATCAGGCAGAATCTGCTATTGATGGTTTTCAGTGTAGCAGCGGCATTTTATCTGCACGATAAAGGAGGCACTTCGCAATACCATATCTCATTTCTGGGGCACTGCATTGCGATCACATTGTTTCACATCATTTTCGCACTTTTTCTGACCGGTAATCTGAAATTCATCAATCAGCGTCCGCTGTTCTTCCTCGGAAAGATCTCTTATTGTCTGTATCTCATTCACCAATATGTGGGATTGCAGATTATCTCAAAGCTGACTACCAACCTTGGATTGAACATTTATCCCGCTCTTGTGCTGACAGTAGGCTTATGCATTTTGGTGGCGCACCTGGTAACCCGGTTTATAGAGGTTCCCTGCTACGAGCTGGTCAGAAACTGGTACGAGCAGATGCGCAAGCCGGTATATCGCCAGCAGGATCAGGACCTTGTGATCCATTAACAGCAGCTTTTTTTGCGGCACAGCAGCCATTGATTTATTAATTACTTTTGCTGCCTGATCCAAATGCATATCCTGGTGAGTACCACTGCGGCGCTCACGCAATATGTCCGATTCCGATGGCTACAAATGAGCAAACCAATACACCCACTTCTTTCTTTTCAATCCGGAAAATCAGCTGGGCGGGTCTAAAAACCACAGTAAGTCTCTTCAAATACCTCCGGCCCTACCGCGGGATGTTTTTTATCGGGCTTATTTTTCTTGCATTATCAACAGGCACTTCCCTTGCATTTCCGAAACTCGTAGGCAGCATTATCGAAGTGATCGAAGGTAAATCGCCTTACACGATCAACCAGATCACGATGTTCCTGTTCGTCATTCTGGTCTGCCAGGCTGTGTTTTCCTATTTCAGGATTTACCTTTTTACCAAAGTGAGTGAAATGGCGATGACAAACATTCGTCTGGATGTTTTTAGCAAAATCATCACACTTCCGCTCACATTCCTGGAATCCCGGCGCGTAGGCGAGCTGACAAGCCGCATTACTGCCGATGTATCCCAGTTACAGGGATTGCTCTCATTCACGCTGGCCGAGATCTTCCGGCAAATTGCCACGCTCGTAGTCGGCATGGCAATCCTTTTCTATACCTCCTGGAAACTGACGCTTTTCATGCTTGCGACTTTTCCTGTGCTGGTAGTTGCGTCGGTTTTCTTTGGCCGGCGGATGCGGCAGCTTTCCAGAAAGGCGCAGGATGAACTTGCCGCGGCAAATGTGGTGGTGGAAGAAACATTGCAGTCCATTCACGTTGTCAAAGCATTTACAAACGAACCCCTGGAAGTTTCGCGCTATGGTACTATCCTGCAAAGGGTAGTAAAGCTGTCTCTTTACGCGGCCAGCTTTCGCGGCGGGTTTGTATCTTTTATCATATTTGCATTGTTCGGCGGCATTGTGGCCGTCATCTGGTACGGAGCCGGATTGGTGCAGGCGGGAGAGTTCGGATTGTCTGATCTGTTTACTTTCATACTGTACACCACTTTCATCGGCGCCTCCATTGGCGGAATGGGCGATCTGTATGCGCAGGTTAACAAGACAATCGGCGCATCGGAGCGTATCTTTGAGATCCTGGAAGAAGAGCCTGAGATTACCATTGACAGGGCGAGGAATGCAGGTACCAGTGTTGTCCGCGGGGATATTTTGTATGATAATATCCACTTCTCCTACCCTTCCCGGCCCGATCTGCCTGTACTGAGAGGAATATCGCTCCGCATTCATGCAGGCGAAAAAATCGCGCTCGTAGGATACAGCGGCGCGGGCAAGTCTACTATTGTCCAGCTGCTGATGCGCTTTTATAACTATCAATCGGGGCGGATTATGATTGACGGAAAAGCATTGTCGGAGTTCGGGATTTCTGAGCTGCGCAAAAACATCGCGATCGTACCTCAGGAAGTGATGCTTTTTGGCGGTACTATTTACGAAAACATCTCCTACGGAAAGCCTGATGCCACCAGGGAAGAGATTTACGATGCTGCCAGGCGCGCCTATGCGCTCGACTTCATTGAATCGTTTCCGGAAAAGTTTGAAACTGTGGTGGGCGAAAGGGGTATCAAGCTTTCAGGCGGACAACGCCAGCGAATTGCAATTGCACGCGCCATTTTGAAAAACCCGAAAATCCTGATCCTTGATGAAGCAACCAGCTCTCTCGACGCAGAGTCTGAAAAGCTGGTACAGGTTGCATTGGACGAGTTGATGAAAGATCGTACCACGATTGTAATTGCGCACCGGCTGGCCACTATCCGCAAAGTGGATATGATCTATGTGATCCGCGAAGGAATGATCGCCGAATCTGGCTCGCACAATGAATTATCGCTGCTGGATAACGGATTGTACGCCAATCTGATCAAATTGCAGTTTGAAACTGCCCAAAGCAATTAATGGAAAATACCACCGCACAAGACCCGCCCGCAGCTTTTTTCGAGGCCAGGCTCAGAGATGCCCGTGTAGCAGAAGCCGCCGCTCAGCAAAAGTCTAACGAACTTTCCTTTGCCCGGCTGGCTGTGTTCGTGACTATCATTCTTTTTGTCTGGTTAATGATCCGGTCAGGTGAAGCAGTCTGGGCACTTGCGATTGCCGTACTCGTTTTTGCGTTTTTGTTTCTCATGCGAAAACACCAGCAGGCTAAGCAGACGCGCGATTTTCACAAGAACCTGCAAACTGTGAATGAAGACGAACGGGAAAGACTTTCACTACGCTTCAAACGCACTGACAACGGCATGCAGTACACCGAAAAGCAGCATGCTTTCCTTTCGGACCTGGATATTTTCGGCGAGTATTCCCTTTACAAACTACTGAACCGCACACGCACTTCCGAGGGTAGTAAAAGACTTTCAAACTGGCTCAAAAATCACGCGACTACCGCAGATATACTGGCGCGCCAACAAGCCTCGGCCGACTTCAAAAAACACCCCGAGCTGATGCAAACCTGGGAAGCGACTGCATTGCTCCACGAACATGCAGCCGCGCAGGTAGGTGCATTCCGCGCCTGGTCTACAGAAACCCTTGATCCCAAACTTGCGACGCTTTTGAAAATGCGGTGGTTCCCCGTGGTAACGCTGTTGGTAATTATTCTGGCTGTTTCGCAAATAATTCCAATTTGGACAGTACTGGCCTGCTATGGAGTCCATTTCTATATTTTGAAACAATTCCAGGCTGTAATCCAGATTACTACAAACAAGACAACCACGCTTGGCAAAACATTGGTTGCCTATGCAGATCTGTTGAAAATAGCAGAATCTGCGCCTTACACTTCCGGTTGGTGGATGCAGAGAAAAGCGTTGATACAAGACTCTTCCCAATCGCTGCACCGTGCCGGCGCATTGTTCGAGCGGCTCGACTACCGCAACAATCCTTTTTTCAGCCTCGTTGTAGGTATACCTTCCTTATGGGACGTGCATTGCCTGGCTGGTCTGGAAAAATGGAAGCAGGCCAACCAATCAAAAATGTGGCACTGGCTCGATGTGCTCGCAGATGCCGAAGCGATGAACTCACTGGCGGGGCATGCATTTGCAAATCCTGAATATGTTGTACCCGAAGTGACTGAACATGCAGCAGTTTCTGTCCGTACAACAGCCATGGGCCACCCGCTTATTCCTGCAGAAAAGCGTGTGAGCAATGATTTCGAATTAACCGGAACTGGCTCAACGATGCTGGTGACAGGATCAAATATGTCTGGAAAAAGTACATTCCTCCGCACAATCGGGCTTAACCTGGTCCTGGCGCAGATTGGCGCAGTGATCAGTGCAACTGCATTCTCCTGCTCGCCGCTACGTGTTTTCAGCAGCATGCGCACCCAGGATTCGCTGGAAGAAAGTACCTCATCTTTTTACGCAGAGTTAAAAAGGCTCAGATTACTTCTTGAACTATCCGGTGAAAACGCAGCGCCCGTTTTCTATCTTCTTGATGAAATCCTGAAAGGTACCAATTCAGCAGACCGGCACCGCGGCGCTGAGGCGCTGATCAGACAATTGCACGGTAAAAATGCATCAGGACTGGTTTCCACGCATGATCTGGAACTGGGCCAATGGGGAGAAACAGAGGGGTACGTGCATAATTTCCATTTCCGCTCCGACGTAGAAGAAGGCAAACTGCATTTTGACTATCGGCTTTACAAGGGCATTTGCCGGAGTTTCAATGCCTCCGAATTGATGCGGATGATGGGGATAGAAATCGCGGTTCCCGACAAAAATACCGCTGCATCAGAGTAAGGGGCCATTTTTATCCTTATCAAAGCTTTTACGTAACTTTACTGATTACATTTACGTTTCTAATGCGGGAGCGTAATATCCGCCTGGATAAGCTTAATAAATAAATTACCAATAACGATTACGAAAAAACCTGAATGGAAGTATTAATAATGGCCGGACAGCTCATCCTGGGCTTGTCCATCTTGGTAGGACTACACGAATGGGGACATATGGCCGCGGCCAAAATGTTTGGAATGCGGGTTGAAAAATACTTCATTGGTTTTCCTCCTAAAATTTTCAGCATCCAGCGCGGCGAAACAGAATATGGAATAGGCGCTATTCCTTTGGGAGGTTTTGTGAAAATATCAGGTATGATCGACGAATCGATGGATACCGCTACAATGAACCAGGAGCCACAACCCTGGGAATTCCGCTCGAAGCCAGCCTGGCAGCGCCTGATCGTGATGCTGGGAGGTATTATCGTGAATGTGGTTGTCGGGATCTTCATTTTTATCCTGATCGCTTACCGTGAGGGAGACCAGTTCCTGTCGAGCTCGGAAGTAAATAAATATGGTATTGTTGCAGGTGAGCTTGCACAAGAGATCGGGTTGAAGACTGGTGATAAGATCGTAAAGGTGAATGGAAAACCTTTTACGAATTTCAGTGAAATCGTGAGCTCGGAAGTTTTTCTGGGCAGCAACAGTTCTTACACAGTCAATCGCGACGGAAAGGAAGTAGTAGTTGAAATACCTAACAATTTCATCGAAAAACTCTCGGACCCGAAAGAAAAGGGAAATTTCATTCGTGCACAGGAACCGTTTACGATTGGAGAACTGATCCCTGGCTTGCCTGCTGAGAAAGCTGGTCTGCAAACAGGAGACAAAGTACTTTCGCTGAATGGAAAACCGATCCAGTTTTTCCACCAGATGCAGGACGAGCTGAACAAGGTAAAAGGAAAGCAGGTTACCATAGTTGTTCAGAGAGACGGTGCACAGAAAAGCATTCCAATGAATGTTTCAGAAGATGGAACAATCGGATTTTACAGAAACAGTCTTTTGAAATATACAACAGTTGAATACACACTTGGCGAAGCGATATCAGTGGGTACCAAAGATGCATTCAATGTTGTTTTTGATAATATTAAAGGTTTTGGTAAAATCTTCCGCGGTGAAGTTTCCGCTTCAAAAGCATTGAGCGGCCCAATCGGTATTGCGCGTATGTTCGGCGGGATCTGGGACTGGAGCCGCTTCTGGTATCTGACCGGCTTGCTCTCCATGGTACTTGCGTTCATGAATGCACTCCCGATCCCCGCGCTTGACGGAGGTCACGCGGTTATACTATCTTACGAACTCATTTCCGGCCGTAAACCTTCCGACGCATTCCTCGAAAATGCACAGAAAGTGGGTATGGTATTACTGCTCGGGCTGATGGCATTTGCGATCTTTAATGATGTTTGGAAAGCTGTTTTTTAAAGGGGAGAAAGGACGAAAGGGAGGATGGAGGAAGGGATTGAGTGTTCCCGCCTCCTTCCTCCTTTTCTCCCTTTCCTCCTTCCTCCTTCTCACCTCCTTTGCCTCGAAGCATGAGTACCACGTTTCGGTAACGCACATGCAGTTCAATCCTGCTCAAAAATCCTTTGAGGTGAGCATCCGGATCTTTACCGATGATCTTGAAAAAGGATTGTCCCTGAGCAACGGGAACCAGCGCTTTGTTTTAAAAGACAATGACAAGAATGATCCGCTGGTTGAGAAGTACATCCGAAAAGGCTTTGCACTAACGGACGCGGGTAAAAATCCTGTGGCTATGCATTACGTGGGAAAAGAGCAGGAGGACGACGCTACCTGGATCTATCTGGAAATTCCGTTTCAGGGAAAAACCGAAGGTTACCGTCTACAAAACAGCACACTGATGGAGGTGTTCGACGATCAGGTGAATATGACGAATTTGAAGCTTGCATCGGAGAAAAAAACCTTTCTTTTCAAAAAGGGCCAGACCGTACAAGCACTTTAAAAACCGCCAAAACCGACCTGACAAGCACCAATTGGCATAGCTATTTTGTTTTATTATTCCCTTTCTTTTGAAAGGCCTTATTTATATATTGGGAAAAGATTATCTGTCATTTTGACAGAATGCCTATGAAATTTGAACCTTCTGACTTATATAGTCGGCTACTAATGTCTGATTCCGACATGGATAGCCTCGAAATTGTTCCACTTGGCGGACCCGACGGTTCCGATGAGCCTTTTGAACTTCCGAATGAACTTGCCATTTTACCAATCAGACAGACTGTACTCTTCCCGGGAATGGTTATTCCTGTGACCGTAGTGCGCCAAAAAGCGATCCGTCTGGTTAAAAAGATATATCGTAATTCTGATATCAATCAGCGCATACTCGGTGCCGTGACGCAGGCTATTCCTAACAAGGAAGATCCTACCGCGGAAGATCTTTACAACATTGGTACAGTTGCCCAGATCCTGAAAATGATCACGTTGCCCGATGGAAATGTGACAATTATCGTACAGGGAAGGCAGCGTTTCGAAATCAAGAACATCATTCATGAAGAGCCTTATCTCACAGCGGAAGTGCGTGCGATAGAGGATTCGTTCGTGGGCCCAACCAAGAAAGAGTCGAAGGCGCTGCTTCAGTCGCTGCGCGACGGAGCACACAAGATCATGCGGCTGAACCCTGAGATTCCTCAGGAAGCGCGCATTGCATTGGACAATATCGAAAGCCCTATTTTCCTGATCCATTTCCTTTCTTCCAACATCAACGTGGAGGTTGCTGACAAGCAAAAGCTCCTTGAAGAAAGAAACGGTCACAAGCAGGCCACGCTCCTGCTCCAGTATATGATGCGGGAAATTGAAATGCTGGAACTGAAAAGGGAAATCCAGACAAAAGCCAGCTCAGATATTGACCAGCAGCAGCGCGATTATTTCCTTCGCCAGCAGATCAAAGTATTGCACGATGAGCTTGGAATGGATAGTCCCGAGCGTGATCTCGACGAAATACGCCTGAAAGCCAGTCAGAAAAAATGGTCTGATCAGGTTCGCATTCATTTTGACAAAGAACTGAACAAACTCCAGCGGATTAACCCGATGGCACCTGAGTACCCGGTAACAATGAACTACCTGGAAACGCTGGTTGATCTGCCCTGGGGACAGTATACCAAAGACAATTTCGATCTGGTACGCGCACAGAAAGTACTTGATGCGGATCACTTTGGATTGGAAAAAGTTAAAGAACGAATTATTGAGTACCTCGCGGTTTTGAAGCTGAAAGGTAATCTGAAAGCGCCTATCCTCTGCTTGTACGGACCTCCGGGAGTGGGTAAAACCTCTTTGGGCAAGTCCATTGCAAAAGCATTGAACCGTGAATACATCAGAATGGCGCTGGGTGGGGTACATGATGAAGCCGAGATCCGCGGACACAGAAAGACTTACATCGGCGCAATGCCAGGTAAGATCATCCAAAACATTAAAAAAGCAGGTTCAGCAAATCCGGTCTTTATCCTGGATGAAATAGATAAAGTAAGCTCCGATTACCGAGGCGATCCTTCTTCTGCATTGCTGGAAGTGCTTGATCCTGAGCAAAACTCTTCTTTTACCGACAACTACCTGGAAGTTGAATACGATCTTTCCAAAGTATTGTTCGTAGCGACAGCCAACTCGCTGGATACGATCCACCCTGCATTGCGTGACCGGATGGAGATTATTGAAATGACGGGCTACACAATTGAAGAAAAATTGCAGATTGCAAAACGCTACCTCGTTCCGAAGCAGCGTAAAGACCACGGGCTAAAATCGGGCGACCTGAAAATTGACGATACTGCATTGCTACGCATTGCCGAAGGATATACGAGGGAATCAGGAGTGCGGAACCTTGAACAGAAAGTAGGTACCGTCGTGCGGAAAATTGCTAAGTCGGTGGCAATGGAGCAGGAATATCCGAAAACCCTCCGCGCTGACCATGTTGAAAAATTCCTGGGTCCGGAAATATTTGACAAAGATCTTTATCAGGACAATGATTTTGCCGGCGTAGTAACCGGCCTCGCCTGGACTTCGGTGGGTGGCGAGATCCTTTTTATTGAAACAAGCCTGAGCCGTGGAAAAGGCAACCTTACCTTGTCCGGTCAACTGGGCGATGTAATGAAGGAATCAGCGGTAGCTGCATTGTCTTACCTGAAAGCGAATGCAGACAGGCTCGACATTGATTACCGGATCTTCAACCAGTACGATCTTCACGTACACGTTCCGGCAGGAGCTGTTCCGAAAGACGGACCTTCGGCCGGGGTGACGATGGTAACTTCAATGGCGTCCATTTTCACGCAGCGCCGGGTTAAGCCTTATATCGCTATGACCGGTGAGATCACGTTGCGCGGGAAAGTGCTTCCGGTAGGAGGAGTGAAAGAAAAGATACTCGCAGCGCGCAGAGCGGGCGTTAAGGAGATCATTCTTTGTCTTAAAAACCGGAAGGATGTAGAAGAAGTACCGGCGAACTACATTAAGGACCTGTCGTTCCATTATGTTGACACGATCGACGAAGTACTTGCGATTGCATTGCTGCCTGAGAAGGTTAAAAATCCGATCAAGTTTGTTTTCCCTGACGAGAAGAAAGAAAAGGAAGAAAGTGGCTTTGTTACCATTGATGCTTAGGCTCGGTTTTTTAGGATATAGATAATTGAAGAGGCGCTTGATGGCGCCTCTTTTTTGTTAGGGGTTACCATTTGTAATTGGCGTCACATTAATGTACTTATTTCTTTAAAAATGTCTTTACCGCAACTTTCACCCGAACTCCTGGATCAACGTCCTGACCTGCTGCCAAATCACCGGCAGCCGCTTGCTTTGCCCGAAAAAATCATCCAGTTTGGCACAGGCGTGCTTTTGCGTGGCTTGCCCGATTATTTCGTAAATAAGGCTAATCAGAAAGCGATTTTCAATGGAAGGATTGTGGTTGTAAAGTCCACCGGAAGCGGCGGAACAGACGCATTTAAACAACAACAAAACCTGTACTCGCATAGCATTCGCGGGATCGACAACGGGCGGCAGGTGGACGAAACCGTCATTAATGCTTCAATCAGCCGGACCCTGAGCGCCAGTACGGAATGGGCCGACATATTAAAATGCGCTGCTGATCCCGCAATACGAATTGTGATATCCAATACCACGGAGGTGGGCATTCAGCTGACCGATGACGATATTTTTGCCTCACCTCCTGCTTCATTCCCAGGTAAGTTAACCGCGTATTTGTATGAGCGCTTTAAAACTTTCGGCGGGTCAGAAGAATCGGGAATGGTGATTGTACCTACGGAGTTAATTGTAGGAAACGGGCCAAAATTACGCTCGATTGTAATGGAGCAAGCTTCGCGTCACCAGCTTGAAGATGCATTCATCAGCTGGCTCGAAAATGCAAACCATTTTTGCAGCTCGCTTGTAGACCGTATTGTTCCCGGTAAACCTGATGCAGAGAGTATAGAAGAACTTTCAGGAAAGCTTGGTTTTCAAGATGATCTGATGATTATATCAGAAGTGTACAGCCTATGGGCGATTGAAGGCGATGCATATATCCGCTCCGTGCTCAGTTTCGCGGAAGCAGACAGCGGGGTCGTGATTGAACATGATATCGATCTGCATCGCGAGTTGAAGCTGCGCCTGCTGAATGGTACGCATACATTGTCTGCGGGACTCTGCTATTTGCATGGACTGGAAACTGTGCGTGAGAATATGGAGACACCAGAAACTGCCAGTTTTGTAACAAACCTGATGCTTAATGAGCTTGCCCCTGCAATACCTTACCCGGTAGACCCGGCACGCGCAAGGGATTTTGGAAGCCAGGTACTGGATCGTTTCCGCAACCCATTTATCAGGCACCAGCTGATTGATATTACCGTACAATACACGGCGAAGATGAAAATGCGTAACGTTCCTACTCTGCTGGAACACTACAAGCATTCAGACCAGCCGCCGCTGCTATTTGCAAAAGGCTTTGCCGCTTTTCTGAAATTCATGAAACCGGTGGTGCATAAAGACGGCAACTATTACGGAGATCTGGATGGACGCCCTTACTCGATCCGTTGCGACTCTGCCGCTTATTTTGACGAGAAATGGAGGAATGCCGCTTCACCGGTGGACCTTGCCGAACAGGTAATGAGCGATATTGAGTTATGGGATACTGACCTGACATTGCTCCCCGGCTTCGCCAATGCAGTAAAGGAAAACATGGCTGAGAATGCAGAAGTACTGACAATTATTCCTAAGAATTAGGAGTTAGTTCCAGGCGGACCGGAGTGCTGATTTCTGGTCCGCCTGAGAAGTTTTATTATGCCAAAAGCTCCTAGCTGTTCTGACGGAATTCTTTGACGAGCGCGATACTTTCGGCTACTTTTTGCTCGATCCAGGGATAGTTTCCTTCTGCAACAATGTCCTTTGGAAACAGGTTGGAACCCAGGCCGACTGCATATACGCCAGCGCCAAACCACTCGCTAATACTTTCGCGTGTCGGCTGCACTCCGCCGGTTACCATAATCTTCACTTTTGGCATTGGTCCACGAATAGCCCTTACAAATGCGGATCCTACAACATCTCCCGGAAACAACTTAACTACCTCTGCACCCGCCTGCTGCGCATTATATATCTCTGTAAGCGTAGCCACGCCCGGAATCCAGGGTATATTCGCCTGTGCGCAGGCACTCCCAACTGCCGGGTTGAGACAAGGTGTTACAATGAAATCTGTCCCCGCATCTATGAATTTCTGAGCAGTCTCAGCATCATAAATGGTACCAATTCCAAGGGAAAGTCCTGGCAAGCTTTCCTTCGTATATGCCAGCAGTTCCTTGAAAACGGTAAATGCGTTCTCCCCGCGATTTGTAAATTCAATTGCTCTCGCGCCGCCACGGTAGCTTGCATTAACAATCTCCTTGGCAACTTCTATATCGGCATGATAGAACAGGGGCACAATACCCACTTCGTTCAATAGTACCAGTGTTGTTTCTTTATCCATAATAATGCTTGTGACCCCGCGTTACCGGGTACCTGATTTTTATCTTTTAATTCTACCCGAAGTTTCACCCTGCCTGATCGCTTCCACTTCGTCAATCGTCGAGATCAATGCATCTCCTTCTATCGTATGCTTCAATGCGGACGCTGCAACTCCGAACTCCAATGCTTTTTGCTGATCGTTGAAAGTGATCAATCCGTGAATCAGACCGGCAATAAAAGCATCTCCGCCTCCTACCCTGTCAATAATCGGGTTAATCTCGATATCCTCTGTTTCCAGGAGTTCGCTTCCATTCCACAAATAAGCCCGCAGCAGATTGTGGGAGGCACTTATAGAGGTTCTTTTTGTATCGACAACTGTGCTAACCTGCGGATAAGCCTTCTGTAAGTTGACGCAGGACTCCCGGAAATCGTTTCCTTCAATGCCGAAAATCTCTTTAATATTCTCCTTGTTTGCAATCACGATGTCAGTTCCCGCAGTAAGCTCCGGCAAAATGTCTGATGGCTTTTTGCCGTACTTCCACAGATTCGCCCGATAGAATATATCTCCTGAAACGGTCAGTCCGTACTTTCTGGCAACTTTGATCCCGTCCAGCAATGCATCTGCTGCGCCTTGTGACAATGCAGGTGTAATCCCTGCCCAGTGGAACCATTTGGCATCTTTCAGGATACTTTCCCAATCAATTTCTTTCGGATCGATTTCCGCCAATGAGGAATTCGCGCGATCATACACGATCTGACTTCCGCGCAATGCAGCTCCCATTTCAAGAAAGTATACTGCCATTCTCGGCCCGCCGTAGATGATATGTGAAATATCAACACCGTGAAATTGCAGGTACTGCGCCGCAGCCCGACCAATTGGAGAATCAGGAAAACGGGTTACGTGAGCAGTATGATGTCCCCAGTAAGCAAGTGCCGTTGAAACATTCGCCTCGCCGCCTGCATAGGTAACGTTAAGTTGCCGTGCCTGTTCAAAACGGGAGAAACCGGGAGTGGAGAGCCGCATCAGGACTTCACCGAAAGAAACTATTTGAGCCATATTTTAGATAATGCCTTTCGTACAAATCAGCTTTGAAGAGGCGTTGGTAAAGGTTAAGAATTGATCAAAAATAACACTTAACATCAAAATAGCCCACAACTAAGAGTCTGGGCTATCTAATTACATTTTATGAGAATCTAGTTTTTTTTCAAAAATCAAAATACCTGCTGGCATTGTGATACGAGATATCCTGTACCATTTTACCCAGCCACGGAATATCGTTTGGCAACTCACCGTTGTCCACATCGTTCCCGATCAGGTTACACAATATCCTTCTGAAATATTCGTGACGCGGATAAGACAAGAAGCTGCGCGAATCAGTCAGCATTCCAACAAAGCGGCTGAGTAGTCCCATGTTCGATAATGCATTCATTTGCCGCTCCATTCCGTCTTTCTGGTCCAGAAACCACCAGCCCGAACCGAATTGCATTTTGCCCGCTACGGTACCATCATTGTAGTTGCCCGTCATTGTGGCCAGCACTTCGTTATCTGCCGGATTGAGGTTATAGAGTACTGTTTTAGCAAGTTGATCGGTAGAATCCAGCTTGTTCAGGAACTTCGATAGTGCCTGCGCCTGGCTATAATCTCCGATAGAATCCCAGCCGGTATCAGGTCCAAGTTCCCGGAGCATTCGTGCATTGTTGTTCCGCAATGCACCTAAATGGAATTGCTGCGTCCACGACTTTGCATGGTCCATTTTGGCAAGATCAAAAAGTAACATTGACTTGAATGCAGTACGATCCGCCTCACCTGCAAGCTGGCCCGATCTGGTTACATTGAATGCATTTTTAGCTGCCTCCTCGTCGAAGCTCGCGTAAATATGTTCCAGTCCATGATCAGAAAGCCGCCCACCCATGGAAGCAAAGAAATCGTGACGGTTTTGAAGCGCCGCCAAAAGATCGTTATAATCTGAGATTGACGACTTCCCGGAACTTGCCGCCAGTTTCTCCAGATAAGCATTGAAATCTTCCGGACTATCGATCAGGAGCATCGCCTTGTCCGGCCGGAAAGTTGGAAGGACCTTGATATTAAGCCCGCTTTGTTCTATCAGCTTGTGATATTCAAGAGAATCTGTCGGATCATCCGTGGTACAGATCACCTTCACATTCATTTTATTAAGCAAGCTTTTTACTGAGAAATCAGGCTGCTTCAATTTGGCAGAGCACTCTTCATAAATTTCCCGGGCAGTATCCTTATTGAGCAGGATATCCACATCGAAGTACCTGAGCAATTCAAGGTGGGTCCAGTGGTAGAGCGGGTTCCGCATCGTATAAGGTACCGTAGCGCCCCACTGCTCAAACTTTTCCCAATCGCTTGCCTCACCTGTACAGTATCGTTCATTGATACCATTGGCCCGCATTGCCCGCCATTTGTAATGGTCGCCATACAACCATATCTGCGTAAGATTATCGAATTGCCTGTCCGCTGCGATCTGGTCGGGCGGCAAATGGCAGTGATAATCTATGATCGGCATTTCTTTCGCATATTCATGGTAAAGAACACGCGCTGTTTCTGAGCGAAGGAGAAAATCTTCGCTAATGAATGTCTTTTGTGCGGTAGCGATTGTTGTCATCTTAGTGAGCTTTTTCTCTTATACCCCCTGCCCCCTTTGGGGGGTTCGGGAGGTTCAATTATTCAACCCTCTTTCAATTCCGTATTCCAGTCCACGTAGTTCCGCAAGCCCACGCAAGCGGCCGATTGCTGTATATCCGGGATTAGTACGCTTTCCGGTTGTCAGGTCATCGAGCATGCGGTGTCCGTGATCTGGTCGAAAAGGCATGCGGAGGTCAGTTCTCCCTTCTTCTTTTCTCCTTTTTTGTTCCAAAACAAGCCCCTTCATGACACTGTACATATCTACGTCGCCGTCCAGGTGATCGGCTTCGTAAAAGCTCCCGTCGCGTTCTCTCCGCGTCGCGCGCAAATGAATGAAATGAATCTTGCTTCCCAGTCTTTCCACCATTCCTGCCAGGTCGTTATCCGCCCGAACACCATACGATCCCGTGCAAAAACAAATGCCGTTTGCCTGGTTATCGTAAGCTTCCAGCAGCATCATCGCGTCGGTTTCAGTACTTACCACGCGCGGCAAACCCAAAATAGGATACGGAGGATCGTCAGGGTGAATGGCCAGTCTGATACCCGCTTCTGCTGCTACGGGACCTATTGCCTGAATAAACTGGTACAAATGCGTTCTCAATTCCAGATCGCCGATTTCCTTGTAAGTGTCAAGCACTTTCCGGAACTCTTCGATTGTAAAACTCTCTTCGGAACCCGGTAATCCCGCGATTATATTCCGGACCAATCGCTGCACGTCTTCTTCCCTGGCAGCATCAAGCCAGCTTTTCGCTTTTGATTTCTGCTCGTCGGTATACAGTTCCTGCGCTTCCGGCCTGTTTAGCAGATAAAGATCAAAGGCAGCAAACTGCGCGGCATCAAACCGTAATCCTGTCGATCCGTCTTTCATAGGCGCGTCCAGGTCCGTTCTTGTCCAGTCGAGGATCGGCATGAAGTTGTAGCAGACCGTGTCAATACCGCATGCCCCAAGGTTGCGGAGACTTTGCTGATAATTGAGAATATACTTTTCAAAATCTCCCGTACGCGTTTTGATAGCCTCATGCACAGGCACACTTTCGACTACAGACCAGGTAAGCCCGGCCTGCCCGATCATTTCTTTTCTTGCTAAAATTTCATCTACCTCCCAAATCTGACCGTTGGGGATGTGGTGCAATGCTGTTACGATTCCGGTGGCGCCTGCCTGTCTGATATCCTGCAAAGAAACAGGATCATTAGGCCCAAACCACCGCCAAGTTTGTTCTAGGGACATTTTTAAGGGGCTATCGGCTTTCGGCTCTCGGCCGTCGGCTTTTAGCAGTTTTAGTTAAATGCTTTTCAGAATGACCTGTCAGCAAAAGTGATTATTATGGTTGTCTCAAAAAAAAAGCCGATTGCCGATTGCCGACAGCCGAAGTTTCTAAATTTCCGACAGCCGAAGTATCTAAGCTACCAACCTATGCTCAGGAACGCGCTCTCTTAGTACTTTCAATGCGCGGCTCATCTGAGTTTCAACTGTTTTGACCGAGATGGCGAGTTTTTCGGCTATGTCACGATAACGTAGCCCTTCTTCGCGGCTCAGCCGGAAAATCAGCTGGCATTGTCTTGGCAGTGCCTGAATGCAATCTTCCACGTGCTCGTAAAACTCGTTGAACGACAATTCCTCGCAGGGAGAAAAGTGGTCAGCGTGGGTCATGTTCCATTGCACGGAATCCAGCGATTCCCGCTCATTCTGCCGGTGTATCCTCAATTTGAGATAATCCAGCGCCTGGTTGCGTACAGCGCGGTAAATGTAAGCCTGAAAAGAAGTATGCACTTCGATCTGCTCGCGATTTTTCCAAAGTTTCACAAACACATCCGAAACAACTTCTTCGGCGATTTCGCGGGTGATTACTACACGCATGGCGTAGTTGCAAAGTGATCTGTAATGGTGGTTGAAGAGCTCGCGGAAAGCATGGTAGTCGCCGTTCGCCACTACTTTGCCGAACAGGTTCTCCAACAAATTTTTCTGATTTGTAGCAGAAGATGTTTTACAGGTAAACGATTTTGCTTCCATGTATTCAGGCTGGGTTGGTTTAGAAAATTTCCGTGATTGGTAGTGGTGTGCAGTAGCTGATCTTCGTCAACAGTGAACCGAGTTTAACCATTGATTCAGTGATACACAAAAATAAATCTTGAAAAAAAGCAATTATTTCACGCAACCGTTCCCGGAACCGTTCCCGTTCCCGGAATTTTTCCCGGAACTTCTGCTGTAATGCGGTAAATTGTGCAACCATCCGACTTTGGTGCATTTCACAGGTTTTTTAGTAAGATTGCATTATTCCCATATCCTCCATGAAAAAGGTTTCCATTACCATCAAAGAGATTGCACGACAACTGAATATTTCCAAATCGACAGTGTCGCGCGCATTAAGGGATAGCAGCGAAATCAGCGAGGAAACCAAGAAGAAAGTCATCAACCTGGCTGAGCAGCTCAACTATTACCCCAACCCTATTGCAATCAGCCTGCTGAAAAACCGTACACAAACGATCGGGGTGATCGTGCCGGATATTGCCAACCGTTTTTACTCTTCGGCTATCGGCGGTGTTGAGGATATTGCTTACAGCCGCGGGTATCATACCATGATTTATCAGAGCCACGAACTTTTAGAAAGAGAGCGTTCTGCTTCCAGGCACATTGCTTCCAGGAGGGTCGACGGACTGGTGGTTGCGATTTCAAGTCAGTCTGAGAATATTGACCATTTCGTCTCCCTGCAGGAACAGGGTATTCCGGTCGTGTTTTTTGACCGGGTAAGTGAGGCAATGCAAACGCATAAAGTAAGAGTAGACGATTACAAAGGCGCATTCGAAGCCACAGAACATCTGATCAGTCAGGGCTGTCGCCGGATCGCGCATATAGCCGGCCCAAAGCCCGTTTCCATTACACGGTTCCGTTTGGAAGGCTACAAAGATGCATTGCGCAAACATGGGATTGATTTTCAGGAAGAATGGGTACTGCATAGCGAGATTACCCAGGCAGGTGGTACCGAGCGTACCTATCAGTTAATGGCACTCCGTGAAAGGCCCGACGCTATTTTCGGCGCAAGTGACCGTATTACAATGGGCGTGCATTCCGCATTGCGGCAGCTCGGCTACCGCATGCCCGACGATGTAGCAGTGGTAGGCTTTTGTGACCTGGCCATGTCGTCGCTGCTCGATCCGCCGGTGAGCTCCATTACCCAGCCCTCCTTTGAAATGGGGCAGCAGGCCACTTCTTTGTTACTGGATTTGATAGAAAGCAAAAATACCCCGGCCGAATTCGAGACCAGGGTATTGCCTTCTAATTTGGTGATCAACAAATCTTCTATGAAGTGATCGTATCGTTAACCGGTGAACGTCACCCGGTAATGGTTTTCAACTTTCTGTCAAATTCAGCCAGAATGCGTTCTTTCATCTGAACCTTACGCTTCTGAATATTGATTCGGCCTGCTGCCTGCTTGTCTAGCTCAGGATCGCCGGTAGCTGTTCTGTCGAATTCAAGGATTGCAAATTCAAGATCGCTCTTTTCACGTTTTGCAAGCCATTCCAGCTCCCTATACTTGGTGCGAAGCTGTTCCTCCTGACTTTTCAGTTCAAATGCAGGGTACTTTCTGCTGATCACGCGCGCCAGGTAGCTTAACTCAAATATTTTATCGCAAACCATTCTGAAACGCTCCGCAAGCTCCTTGTCGGCCAGCTTGAATGGTATTTTGATCTCTTTCCACTTGCTAAGCAGCACTTTCGCTTCCTGCGATGCTTCAACGATATCCTGTGAGCGCAGCAGTGTTTCTGCTTGCGCCAGCAGCTTTTGTTGTTCCACAATCCGCGGGTCTACGCGTACTTTCGGTTCAATGCCTTTTGCAAGATTGTATTTATCATAAAACAATTTCAGGAAGTGCCTGTAAGCCTTGTTCACTTTGAAAAAGCGCTTCGGCGGTACTTCTCCTACATTATTCCACGCATTGCGCACATCGCGTGCCTTGGCATAAGCATCGTCCAGATCGCGTGAATAGCTGAGTGTTTTCGTAATCTTAATCAGCTTTTCGTACTCTTCAATGCGTTGCTGGTTAATCTTATTCTGTTCGTCGAAATAGTCACGGCGGCGCTGGAAGAAATCGTCGAGTATCTGCTGGAATGTGCTTTCCACTTCCTCCTGATACTCTTTTTCAACCGGCCCCGTACGGATCCATTTTGCTTTTATTTCCTGTATCTGATCGGTTGCGGCAGCATAGTCTTCAATGGCGGCAGCCACTCTGACATCCTCGATCAGTGCACGTTTTATTTCAAGATTTTTGAGCTGGTTAACTTCGATCAAGCCTTTCAGGTACTCCTCTTTCTCTTCCAGTCGCTGCAGCAGAGGGACAAAATCCCCGAGTGCGTCAAAACCTTTAAGCTTACGTTGCAGCTGGATCAGTTTGGTCAGATAAGAGCCTTTGTTGAGGGCTTCATCTATTTCCTTCTCCAGTTGCTCGACTTTGTTCAGGACGATATTAAACCGATTTTTAAAATAATCTATCGCCTCCTGCTCTGTCCTTTTAACTTCTCCAATTTGCCGGTCGGGGAAATCTAAATACCCCTTTAAAAATACTTTGCTGTCCTTAACGTAGCCGTATTCATCATTCAATGTGGCATTTTCCATTCTTCCAATTTTTTTATCTGCTAAGTGTAGGGATATATAACGATATTTGTTACGCACAAATTAAACAAAAAATGAGTAACGAAACCATTATTTTCTCAATGTCTGGGGTCAACAAAATCATTCCTCCCAACAGGCATATTATTAAAAATATCTATTTATCCTTTTTTTATGGTGCAAAAATCGGGGTTCTTGGATTAAATGGTTCAGGGAAATCAACGCTGCTGCGGGTTATTGCCGGAATCGATAAAGACATCCAGGGAGACGTCGTTTTCTCGCCCGGTTACTCCGTCGGAATGCTTGAACAGGAGCCTAAACTAGACCCAACCAAAACCGTCAGAGAAGTTGTTGAAGAAGGTGTTCAGGAGATTGTCGATCTTTTAAAAGAGTTTGACCAGATCAATGAAGCCTTCGGTGAGGAAGATGCAGACTTTGACAAATTACTTGAAAGACAAGGTGAGGTTCAGGAAAAACTAGACGCAGCTGACGCGTGGAACCTTGATAACCGTCTTGAAATTGCAATGGATGCATTGCGCTGCCCACCTTCGGATGCGCTGGTATCGACACTTTCGGGTGGTGAAAAACGCAGGGTAGCATTGTGCCGGCTCCTGCTCCGCCAACCCGACGTGCTTTTGCTGGATGAACCAACCAACCACCTTGACGCCGAGTCGGTACTCTGGCTTGAAGAGCATTTAAGACAATATAAAGGTACTGTCATTGCGGTAACCCACGACAGGTACTTCCTCGACAATGTAGCCGGCTGGATCCTGGAACTGGATCGCGGCGAGGGAATTCCGTGGAAAGGCAATTATTCTTCGTGGCTGGAACAAAAGCAGGAGCGACTGAAAAAAGAAGAGAAAACAGAATCAAAACGCCAGAAAACGCTGCAACGTGAGTTGGAGTGGGTTAGAATGGGCGCAAAAGGCCGTCAGGCGAAGTCTAAAGCACGTTTGGGCGCATACGAGAGATTGCTTGGAGAGGAAGGACGCGAGAAAGAAGAGAAATTGGAGATCTTCATACCTGCCGGACCAAGACTGGGTAACAAAGTGATTGAGGCACATAATGTTTCAATGGGCTTTGGTGACAAGCTGCTTTACGAAAACCTCAATTTTGCATTACCTCCAAATGGAATTGTTGGTATTATCGGGCCAAACGGTGCGGGTAAAACAACGCTTTTCAAACTCATCACCGGACAGCTGAAACCACTTACAGGCCACTTCGATGTGGGCGAGACTGTGGAGCTGGCTTATGTTGATCAGGAACACGATAATCTTGACCCTGTTAAAACAGTATATCAAAGCATTGCCGACGGAAATGACTGGATTATGATCGGCGGCAAACAGTCGAATGCAAGGGCTTATGTGAGCCGGTTTAACTTCGGTGGCGGCGATCAGGAAAAGAAAGTAGGCAACTTGTCTGGTGGAGAAAGAAACCGGGTACACCTTGCCATGACGCTCAAAGAAGGCGGTAACCTGCTGCTGCTCGATGAGCCGACCAATGATTTGGACGTAAACACATTACGCGCATTGGAGGAAGGTCTGGAAAATTTCGCGGGTTGCGCAGTAATCATTTCCCACGACCGGTGGTTCCTCGACCGCGTAGCTACCCATATTCTGGCATTCGAAGGCGATTCGCAGGTGTATTGGTTTGAAGGAAACTTCTCTGAATACGAAGAAAACAGGCGCAAAAGACTTGGCGGAGACGCCACGCCAAAGCGCATTAAGTACAAAAAACTGGCTTAGCCGTCGCGTTGAGCAACGCCTTGTCACATTGAGTTTGCAAGCTTGTCACGTTGAGCGCAGTCGCGTTTCGACTGCGCTCAACGTGACAAGCTTGCTCATTTGCTCAAAGATCAATTCTTGCTAACTTTCGGACAAATCAGTTTTCCCAATCAATGAGTCCAAATTCGTCCTTGCCTAAAATACACTTCATCTCAATAGGTGGCAGCGTCATGCATAATCTTGCCATCGAGCTTCACCTGAAAGGATATATCGTTACAGGATCAGACGATGAGATATATGAACCTTCGGCCAGCAGGCTTGCTCAATACGATCTCTTGCCTGCTGTTACTGGTTGGTTCCCTGACAAGATAACTTCTGATCTTCAATCCGTTATCCTGGGAATGCATGCCCGCCAGGACAACCCTGAACTTGCCCGTGCGCGGGAGCTGGGGATCAAAGTGTACTCCTACCCTGAATACATCTTTGAGCAAAGCCAGAGCAAGCAGCGCGTGGTCATTGCCGGAAGTCACGGCAAAACTACCACCACATCCATGGTCCTGCACGTTTTAAAATATAATAACCGCATTTTCAATTACCTGGTAGGAGCGCAGATCGAAGGTTTCGATAACATGGTGAAGCTATCCGAAAATGCACCGGTGATCATTGTCGAAGGTGATGAATACTTTACCTCCCCGCTGGATCCTACCCCGAAATTCATGCATTATCAGCCGCATATCGCATTAATCAGCGGCATTGCGTGGGATCATTTCAATGTATTTCCAACCTGGGAGTCTTATGTGAAGCAGTTTGAGCTTTTAGCAGATTCCTTGCCAAAGGCGGGCGCAATCATTTTTGACGAAACCGATGATATGCTTAATGTGATCGGACAAAAAGAGCGTCCGGACGTAGCGAATATCGCTTATAATGTACACCCCAACAAGATTGAAAATGGTAAAACAATCCTGCTTACCGCAGAGCAGGGTGAAGTGCCGGTTTTGGTTTTTGGTAACCATAACATGAAAAATATCAGCGGCGCGAAGGCTGTATGCGAGCGGCTGGGCGTGACCGATGAAGAGTTTTACAATGCCATTCAAACATTCAAAGGCGCATCCAAGCGGCTTGAACTCCTGGGCAGCTCCGACTCGGTGAGCGTTTACCGCGACTTTGCGCACGCGCCGTCCAAAGTGGAAGCAACCACTGCCGCATTAAAAGAGCAGTTTCCCGACCGGCAGCTGGTAGCCTGCGCCGAGCTGCACACTTTCAGCAGCTTGAACAAAGCATTCCTGACTCAGTACAGAAGAAAGCTGAAAGCAGCCGATGTTGCGGTTATTTACTACAATCCCCAAACCGTAGAACATAAGCGGCTTGAAGCGCTTTCGGAAGAAGATATCCGCGCTGCATTCAAGAGGGATGATTTGAAGATTTTCACTGATGCGAGGCAGCTGGAAACATTCCTGAAATCGCTAACCTGGCAGAATGCGAACCTGCTCATGATGAGCTCTGGTACATTCGGTGACTTAGATTTGAAAGCATTGAGCAATGCGATTCTTGAAGCATAATCCACAACACTGATACCATGCAATCCATCGTAGTTTATTGCGGATCAAACCCCGGGAAAAAACCTGTTTATGCTGAAAATGCCTACGAACTCGGGCACGAACTGGCTAAACGAAACATCAAACTGATTTACGGCGGTGGCAATATGGGCTTAATGGGCCGGGTTGCCGACGGCGCAATGGATCACGGCGGTTTTGTCACGGGGATCATACCCAACTTTCTGTCTAAACTTGAAAATGCCCATAAGACACTTTCAGAGCTGCATTTTGTAGATACCATGCACGAGCGGAAAGCCAAGATGGTTTCGCTCTCAGATGGTGTGATTGCGATGGCTGGCGGGTATGGGACTTTCGATGAATTGTTTGAGATACTAACCTGGGCGCAGCTCCGGATTTTCCACGGACCCATTGGCCTGCTCAATGTAAATGGATACTACGATTTGTTACTTCTTCAACTGGACAAAATGGTTGAAGAAGGCTTTTTACATCCGCAGAATCAACAGTTGCTGGTAGTTGCTAATAATTCTGCTGAACTATTGGAGAAAATGGAGATATTCCGACGCGAAAATCCGGAAAATAAGCCTCTTGATAGCTCGTTATATGTAGATAACAACTAGTTAGCCTCCCCTGCATGATTCGTATTTCAATTTTGTACCTTTTTGTATACCTGACATCTCTCAGTGCTTTCGGGCAACTGGAAAATCTTGGAAAAACTGTAAATACAGAATACAACGAGATCAGCCCCATTATCTCTCCTGATGGAAAAACCATTTACTTTTCGAGGGTAAGTCACCCGCAAAATACGCACGGGGCAAAAGGCAGTCAGGATATCTGGTATTCTGAATTGAAAAATGATAAATGGACACAGGCACGGCGGCTTCCTTCTCCATTGAACAAGGAAGATTACAACTCGTTATATAGCATTACTCCCGATGGAAATACGCTTTTGTTAAAAGGCGCTTACAAGAACGGCGTCTACGAGACACGGGGATTTTCAACAAGCAAAAAGACGGCGCGGGGTTGGTCGGCACCGAACAAGATCGAAATTCCGGGTTATGCCAAGATCAGCAAAGGCCAGTTTGACTGCGGTTATCTGTCCACAGATGGCAAAACGCTCGTTATGTCTTTCAGCGAAAAAAAGAACAGCAAAGTCGATAATATGTACGTCAGTTTTAAACAGAAAAACGGTACATGGACCAAGCCGATGGATTTGGGACCCGAAATCAATACGAACGAATTCACTGAAACTACACCATTTCTCGCACCCGACGGCGTTACCCTTTATTTTTCGAGCGATCGCAAAGGCGGGCAGGGAAACAATGATATTTATTACAGCAAACGGATCGATAAATCCTGGAAGAGATGGAGCCGGCCTGTGAATCTCGGACCTGCCATTAATACCGATGGTTATGATGCTTACTACACCATTTCAGCGCTGGGCGACTATGCGTATATGGTGTCTTTTAAGGATACCGAAGGGAAAGGAGACGTTGTAAGATTTGATCTCCGGCCTAAAACAACACCTGGCGACACAGCTTCCGAAGCTCCCATTGCAAATATCCCGGCAGCTGACCCCGTGGTGATGATCAGCGGAAAAGTGATCGATTCCAAAACGGGCAAGCCTGTTGAAGCCACAATTGTGTATGAAAATCTGGCTGACGGAGAAGAAGTAGGTACCGCAACTACCAACCCGACTACGGGCGAATACAAGATTGTACTTCCGTACGGCTACAAATACAGCATGCGCGCTGTTGCGCCTAATTTTATAGCAGAAGGTGAAAATGTCGATCTGACAGATTCGACAACCAATGGATCCGGAAAGAATTTCCGGGAAATTGCAAACAAGTCTTTGAAGCTGATTCCGATTGAAGAAGGCCAGATCGTCAGGCTGAACAATATTTTCTTCGCGACCGGGAAATCTACATTGAACAAGGAATCTTATCCCGAGCTCGACAGGATTTCTCTGTCTATGGTGGAAAACAAGACACTTACCATTGAACTCGGCGGACACACAGATAACACAGGCAGCGCGGCATTCAACCTGCAATTATCGCAGGAACGGGCGGATACAGTACGTGAATACCTGATTGGCAAAGGCATAGAGCCTGACCGTGTTGCGAGCAAGGGATATGGTGAGACTGTGCCGGTCGCCAAAAACGACACACCCGAAGGTCAGCAGCTCAACCGCAGAGTAGAGTTCAAGATTTTGACGAAATAGTCATTGCAGGCATTAAAATTTTAAGGTACCAAAGGCCTAAACTGCATCATCATGTCTGCAAACCGTTCCCCCGCGATAGGTTTCATTTTTGTTACACTTCTTATTGACGTAATCGGGCTTGGAATCATTATTCCGGTTATGCCCAAGCTGATCAGTGAACTGACCGGCGACACAATCAGCCAGGCTTCACGTGACGGAGGCTGGCTTCTGTTTGCCTATGCGGCCATGCAATTTCTTTGTGCACCCATTATCGGCGGCATCAGTGATCAGTTTGGCAGGCAGCCCGTTTTGCTGGCTTCTCTTTTCGGTTTTGGGATTGACTACGTCTTCCTTGCTTTCGCGCCTTCACTCGGCTGGTTGTATATGGGACGCATTATTGCAGGAATTCTGGGCGCCAGTTTCACTACTGGTGCTGCCTACATCGCTGACGTGAGTACGCCTGAAAAACGGGCGCAAAACTTCGGCTTGCTCGGGGCTGCATTTGGTCTCGGCTTTATCATTGGGCCCGTTTTGGGAGGTTTACTGGGGCAGTTTGGCACGCGGGTTCCATTTATGGCAGCAGCGGGATTCTCATTTATTAACTGGCTCTACGGGTACTTCATTTTACCAGAATCATTGAAGCCCGAAAACAGGCGGAAGTTCGAATGGACCAGGGCGAATCCGATCGGATCATTGAAAAATCTGAAACGCTACCCGGTCATTTATGGATTGATCTTTTCGCTGGGTCTGATGTACATCGCCATGCATGCTGTGCACAGCAATTGGTCGTTCTACGTGATTGAAAAATTTAAATGGGGTGAAGCTGAAATTGGTTACTCACTTGGTGTAGTCGGTGTGCTGAGCGCATTGGTACAGGGATACCTTATCAGGCTTATTATTCCAAAACTCGGCCAGAAACGCGGAGTGTACCTGGGTTTGCTGCTTTACGCGATCGGCTTTCTGCTATATGCATTTGCCACAGAAGGCTGGATGATGTACGTATTCACAGTACCCTATATCTTCGGCGGAATTGCCGGTCCTTCTTTGCAGGGCATTATATCAACACAGGTAGCGGCGAATGAACAGGGTGAAATACAAGGTGCATTGACAAGCCTTCAAAGTCTGACCTCTATCATTGGACCGCCACTGATGACAAACCTTTTTGCGGCTTTCACTAAATCGTCTGCGCCAGTCTACTTACCTGGTGCTCCGATGATCATGGCCGCAATCCTCACCTTGTTGGCTACATTCCTGGCCCGGAATAGTCTCAAAAAGAATTTTGATCAATAAAGAAGGATCAGGACTACAAAGACAATCAGCCAGAGTGCGCCGGTAAAATGCCAGTACCTGGTAAATAGCTTGATCCGCAGCCGGTTTGGCGGGTTGACACTGTAGACAAACGCGTCAACATAAGCCCGGTTCTTAACTGCTTTCCTGAATAAATACACCAGGTATCCTACTCCGCACAGCATGTGCAGGAGGTGTAAACCTGTGAGAAGATAAATGAAGCCTTTCGAATTGCTAAGATTGCTGAAAATCTGAGTATTGACCATCTCGAACCAGCCGCCTACCTGCAATGCGATGAACATAAAACCCAGGAACATCGTCGCGCAAAGAAAGACTCGGTAATGCAGGAACCTTTCGTTTGCGAACGCCAGGTTTGCCTCATGAAGGGTGATACTGCTGAAAAGGATTACCAATGTACTAAGCCAGAACATATCCGGCAGTGAATCGAGCTGCCCGGCCTCCTGACGAAGATTTATAAAGAAGATAACGAATATCGACAGGAAGAGCAGCGAGCTTCCTGCTACACACAGCCAAAGCATAAACCCGAGTGGTTCGCGGCGCTTTGTGAAGGGACTTTCCCTCAGTTTCGTGGTAGGTTTTGGGCTCATCTTCTGGTCGATTTTCAGTCTTACATTCTGTTGAATTATAACGCTGGCGAAAGGTTGTTACACATATTTACAAAGAATTATTAACCCATAGTTCCCTGCCATACCTTGAACTGACTGAATTGACCGGCCAGATCTGCTTCCTGCTCAAAAATCCCGAATATGGTAGATCCTGAGCCACTCATTGATGCATATTGTGCACCGTGTTTATACAATTCTTCTTTAATTTCCTTTAAAAGAGTGTATTTAGGAAAAAGCGTTGCTTCAAAATCATTTTTAACAAGATCTTTCCACGTTTCTATCGGCCTGCCAAGCAACGCTCTAAGATCTGCTTCACTCTTTTGCGGCTTTATTCCCGAATACGCCTCCACTGTAGAGATATGAATTCCGGGATTCACAAGCACAATCCACTTCCCTTTGAGATCAATGTCGATGTGCTCGAACTCGTCACCTTTACCAAAACAGTACGCTGGCTGATTGAGAATGAAAAAAGCACAGTCACTGCCTAATCTACGTGCGTATGAAAGTTGTTTTTCAAAAGAAATATTCAGATCAAAAAACGCATTTAATGCCTTGATAGTGAAAGCCGCATCTGCCGAGCCTCCCCCTAAACCTGCCCCGATAGGAATAGCTTTCAGCAAATGGATCTTAACAGGCGGTAAATCAAAATCCGCGGCAAGTTGCTGATATGCTTTTACGCAGATATTATCCGCTTCGCTGCCGGGTATCGAGATACCGTCAAATTCCACTGAAAAGGATTCTGTCCGCGTAATTTCCAATGCATCTTTCCAGCCGACAGGGTAAAAACAGGATTCAATGTTATGAAAACCATCGGCCCGCTTTTCAACAATATTCAAGCCGATGTTAATCTTCGCATTTGGGAAAACAAGCATTTCAATTCGTTTAGTGCTCCCAGCGCCATTCCTGACCAATCACCAGTTCTTCTTTCAAACCCTGTGAAATCAGGAAATCGCGCGTTTTTTGATCTGATAACTTTTTAACTGCGATTTGATCGGCGCTGGAAAGTGCAAATAAGTACATAGCTCCAATGCGAACTGTAGTTTCCAGCTGCTCTTTGTTCACCAGACTGAAGTCATCACAATCCGCATGATAACATTGCAGCACATTCGGATCCAGATGTCCCGACAAGCCTGCAATAGGCACACCTTCCAGCATAAACGGCTGATGGTCACTATGCAATCCTGCGCGATTGATAATTTCGTTCTTGAAATTCGAGTCTACTGAATGGATCGCATTGCCCACATTCGCAAAAAACTCGCTCATCTCATCACGCCCAAAGGCATTCACTCCCTTGGGATCATTGGTCATATCAAGATTCATCATGTAAGTGACCTTGTTGATATCTCCCGATTTTTTAAGCTCGCTTACAAAATGTTTCGAACCGAGTAGTCCCTGCTCTTCGCCCATAAACAGAACAAACTGAATTGTTCTTTCCGGCTTAACCTTCAAAGCTTTGAAAGTCCGTGCAATATCCATTACTGCAAAGGAGCCAATTCCATTGTCGATCGCTCCGGTAGCAAGATCCCAGGAGTCCAAATGCCCGCCAATGATAACGCGGTCATCCGATTTCCCTTTAAGCGTTGCAATTACATTGCGGGCTTTGATCTGCTTGGAGGTGTTGTGCATTTCAATGTGCGCTTCCAGCGGTCCTTCTTCTTTCAACCATTTACGTACTTCAAAGCCGCTTTCACTGGATATGCAGACTGCCGGGATAGATATAATTGCACCTGTAACGGAAGCTGTTCCTGTAAGCAGGATCTTTCCGGGTGCGCCGTTGACCATGATTACGCCGGTAGCTCCGTACTTAATAGCCAACGCTGTTTTCTCGGAACGGTGGAGATTCTTTTTACCAGTGACGCCTACTAGATTGATATTGGCAAGTGCTACTTTGCCCTTGACTTTGTCTTTGACAGCCTCAAAGTCTTCTTCCAAACCATTACCCACATCCACGATTTCACCTTGTAAGTTGGCTTCTACAGGAGAATGTGCCAGCGAGACCACTGGTACGTCCCTGAAATTATCTGAACTGGAAGGCGCAATGGACAGCGTAACCGTGTCCCGCATCCATGCTTCAACTTCAAAAGGCTGATATTTAACGTCTGTGAAGCCGTAGCTTTTCAGTAGCTTAAATGCATATTCCTCTGCCTTTTCCCCATTGGCGCTGCCTGTCAGGCGGTGACCGATTGTTTTGGTAGCATTCTCAAGTGTGACGTAAGCTTTGCTGTTCTTTCTTACTTCACTGTCAATCTTCGCAAAAGACTTATCCCACTTCTTTTCACCCGGACTTAATCCGAGCAACGACACGATACAACTGCTCACCAAAAAGATCCGTACAATTTTTTTCATAGTTCCTGATAAAGGATGTATCCAACTGATTAGAATACAAATATCCACCTGATATTTGAGCTTATGCAAGATAAACACAAATCAAACTACAATTTGCTCGGTCTGGTTTCATATGCGAGTTCAATATAGAGAATTTTTTCTACACGGGATTTTTTCCAACGTATTGAAAAAATGACATTTATCCTGCGGACTAAACTTTAATTGTAAACATTACACTTAATGGCATTGCTTTGTGATTTTAAGTGAACATTTTTGTACTTTTCAGCAGTTATAGCATAGCTGTTCAGCATTTAGCAATCAATAAATACTCGTAACATAATGTATTTTCTGGGATTCGATTTAGGCAGTTCTTCTGTTAAAGCATGTTTGGTCCATGCAGATACCGGCGCAGTCGCAGCGTCCGCGTTTTTTCCGGAGCGTGAAATGACAATTGACGCTCCTAAACCTGGCTTTGCAGAACAACAGCCAGAAAACTGGTGGAAAAATGCGTGTCTTGCTTCGCAGGCAGTTGTCAAAAAGGCTGGAATTAAGCCGGAAGAAGTTGCTGCGATCGGGATTTCTTATCAGATGCATGGTCTGGTTGTGGTTGATGAAAATTTAAACGTACTCCGTCCATCCATTATCTGGTGTGACAGCCGGGCAGTTGAAGTGGGTAACACCGCCATGCAGGAACTTGGAGAAGAATACGTGCTGCCGCATTTGCTGAACTCTCCGGGCAATTTTACAGCAGCAAAACTAGGCTGGGTGAAGCAGAATGAACCTGATGTCTACGCGAAAGTCTACAAGTTCATGCTTCCCGGTGACTATCTGGCAATGCGAATGACCGGTGAAGTTGTGACAACGCCCTCAGGTCTTTCCGAAGGTATCTTCTGGGATTTTGTGAACAAACGTCCCGCCGACTTCCTGTTTAATCATTTTGGCTTTGATGCCGGTCTTATCCCCAGTGTTCTGCCTACATTCTCTGATCAGGGGCACATTACCGCCGAGGCAGCAGAGGCACTTGGCCTTAAAGCAGGCACTCCTGTGACTTACAGGGCGGGCGACCAACCTAATAATGCATTCTCGCTCAATGTACTGGAACCTGGAGAAGTGGCTGCTACTGCGGGCACTTCGGGCGTTGTTTACGGTGTGAGTGAACAAATCAAATTTGATCCGAAATCAAGGGTAAATACCTTCCTGCACGTAAACCCCATTTCGGAAGTTGACCGCTACGGTGTTCTTCTTTGCGTAAATGGTACCGGCAGCTTGAATGGCTGGCTTAGAAACTCCCTTTTTCAGGGGAATATCAGCTACCCGCAAATGAACCAGCTTGCATCCGATGCACCTATTGGATCAGACGGACTGTATTGCCTCCCATTCGGCAACGGCGCGGAACGTATGCTTGAAAACCAGGATCCGGGAAGTACATTCAAAGGTCTGCAATTCAGTCGTCACGGATTGCCGCATTATACGCGTGCTTCCCAGGAAGGAATTGTTTTCGCATTGTACTATGGAATGGAGATCATGGAAACCGTGGGTGTTTCTCTCAAAAATATACGTGCGGGAGAAGCCAATATGTTCCTAAGTCCAGTATTCCGCGAAACTTTCGCCAACGTGTCAGGAGCGACAGTAGAGTTATACAATACCGATGGTGCCCAAGGAGCTGCCCGTGCAGCTGGTTTTGGCCTTGGTTATTACAAGAACCGCGCAGACGCGTTTAATGGCCTTAGTGCATTACAAACCATAGAACCTGATGCTCAGCACAGCGCCGCTACCAAAGATGCTTATGCTAAATGGAAGGAAGCGCTGGAAACAAGCCTTTAATATACTTGCTGGTCTCACAGATAGCGGTGAGACCAGCAAGCTTTTTTCGTGAGCCGGTTTCAGGCAGTTACCTCTGTGCTTTTTACATATTCTTCAATTTTGAAAGCCACTATCTCGGCAACCTTGACAGTGTGATCATCTTTATTCTGGTACTGCCGGTAGTTTATCTTGCCCTCCACGGTTACCATTTTCCCCTTTTCCAGCAACGATTCACACTTTTGCGCCAGCGGTCCCCAGGCTACAATGGAGTGCCAGGCCGTTGTTTTAACTTCTTCCTTGTTCCTGTTCGTATATACCTCGTTAGTGGCAAGTGAAAAGGTGGCCATCTTTCCTCCGTCAAAATCTTTTACATTGATTTCACGTCCTACGTTACCGACCAATTTTACTGAGTTCATGGTAATGATGTTTAGAATTGAATAGTTATCTACTGTCGATCCGGCGACAATGCAAAGATGTTTGTGAGCTGGAAATTGATTCGGTTGTTAATCATTTATAAGGCAACTATATACGACTTGGGACAAGAGAGGCTACGGGCATAAATTCATTATCTTGCCTATTATTCACTCTATCCTATACGATTATGAATGACAAAGTGTTAGTAGCAGTAATATTTCGAGAGCTACCCTCAGAAGAATATTTTTATAAGGAAATTTGGTTTCATCCCGCTAATATTCCAAATGTTGGGGACAGGATTCATTACACAACTGAGAACGACGAGGGGGCGGTTTTTGAGGTGATTTCTAAAACGTTCGAATTATCCCATCACAGCAGGGAGGATGGGAAAACAGCTATCGAGCTTAAATATCTTCATAATTAGCTATTACCTAGCCTACAAATAGCAAAAAGCAGATCGCTATGATCTGCTTTTTCATTCGTGCGCCTGGAAGAAGTTGGGGCCACTTCCAGGCGGGATTCGAACCCACAACCTTCCGCTTAGTAGGCGGCTGCTCTATCCAATTGAGCTACAGGACTGCTTTAAATGCTATACTTGATTAAAAGAAAATTCAATATTCATATCACAATGATGCCTCAGAAACGTAGTCGTTGAGCAACATTGCAATTTAAGGTTTTCACAAATAAATGGAATTTTTGCGAATATTTTCCCGTCATTGGGAAATTTAGTTTCTTCTGTAACTATAATTGGATTTTGATCTATTATTGACAATCCATATATTATCATTTTAGCGTCTGCACTATCCAGATAATCGCTTTTCTCTATGTCGTATTTAAACTGATCCAGGTTTTTCTTTCGTATTATATCTTTATTGCAAAAACTATTATCAAGCTGATTGGAAAATTTTTGAGTTGGAAGAATATCGTTTGTGTTCAATATTCTCTTTTCCCTCTCTATAAATGGAAGTTCCCCTAAAACATCTACTCGCCTGAAATTTTTTGACTCGTTGAGTACCTTGTCTATTATGATTATTGATCCGTCCAGATACAATTCAGTGAATTTTAACCGAAACTTATCTTGTAAATCAAAGAAGGTATAATACTGCGCAATAGAAACTAACGAAGAAGTGTCAATTATAGCTCTCATAGAGAAGTTCTTCCATTTTTTCAGGCTTAATATTTAGTTTTTTGCAAAAGACAGTTTCATCTATAACTCCATCATAAAGCGCATTTTTCAAAGTACTTACGTATAGAGGAGAAAGGATTGGTACAGGCAGTTGCCCGCGAGGGGGCTCTTTCCCTTGGTCAATAGCTTCCTGCTTCTTCCTGTCTATCTCATCCTGAATTGCTTTTTGATAGGCCCGTATCTGGTCATAAATTTCAGATGTAATAGCCTTATAATCCTGAGGAGATACTATATCTAGCATCAGAAATCTTGTATATATCGCAATGGTACTTAAGTGAGTATTCTGGGAAACCTCGTTTACAATTCTGTGGTGGTAATCATTGTTAGCCGATGCTTTGTCTAGTTTATTTATTCTATTACCGTAGTCTCCAGCTAGAAAAGAAAATGCAAAATGATTGCACCAAAATTCAACATCGGTACCATTCCCCTCTTTGTAAGTCTCTCCTGTAACCCCTGAATCAATGGACTCTTCCGCTAGCAAATAGTGACCTAATTCGTGAACTAGCGTGAAAATTTCTCTTTTAAAGTATTTTTGATTTCTCTTTAAAACAATAGTGTTTGGGTTAAGAAAGAACCCTTCTATATTAATCTTCTCTTTTAATGCGGGGTGCTCAACGTATTCAAAAACCAAAACACCGTGGTCACTTAAAGCCTCAATCAAATTTTGTAAATATTTCCGCTCTCTCGTGTCGAATTGAGGATTTATACTTTTTCTTATTTGTAAGCCTACACTTACTGGATTGTCTTTCAGCGAAAAGACTGGAATGGTACGTGGTATCTTTTGATCCGACAAAGCAGAGATAGTTTCAAATGAAGCTTTCAGTTCTTCAAACTTGCGGACTAGTCTCCTGGAACTTAAATTTAAATCCGCATTAAATTCTTGCTTTCTAAAAAAAATACTTTCCCTCTGATTCTTTACTGGATCTGATGGATCAATATAATAAGAAAGCCCTTTTTCAAATATTTCGTCAATCTGTTTTAAATGGCTTAGTTTTATTAGCCCACCAAAAATCTTATCAGGAGCTATCTTACGCACTTTACCCTCATTGATCTTATCCAATAGGTCTTTTTCTGTCAATTTAAGGATTGACATTAAGTGATAAAGACGATTAACGTTGAACTCTATTGTTGGTATTTTCGCCATTATTACTGCTAATTTCCAAGTGTTTTACATTTACCTGAAGATAGCTAAATTATTGATATTAAACAAGTTATATCATAAAAACAATTTCACAGCAAATCTACTCATAAAACTGGCAATATTAACCCGAACGAATTAGTTAACGGTAAATGTTCACATTATTGAAAATAAATCTACTAAATCTTGTCCCAATAAGTTATTAATTTGTATATTTGTACAGGTTAAACGGACAAGCAAAAATGACTTCTCAATTCAACAGTTTACTTCAAGTGCTCGACTTCTTCAAGGATGAAGAAACTTGCAAAAACTACCTAGCTGAACAGCGTTGGGGTGTTGAACGCAAACCCGTTTGCCCTCACTGTGGACACACTCATGTTTATACTACTTCACGTGGTTATAAATGTGCTAATAAAGAGTGCTATAAGAAGTTTACCGTAATCAGCGGTACAATCTTCGAGAACACTAAAATTGGTCTGCGTACTTGGTTCGCTGCAATGTATCTATGTACTGCACACAAAAAGGGTATCTCTTCTTTACAGTTGAGCCGTGACCTGAATCTCACACAGAAAACTGCTTGGTTCGTTCTTCACCGTATCCGTGAAATGCTGACTGAGAATGCGCCTGAATTGCTAGAAGGTACTGTTGAAGTTGATGAAACTTACGTAGGTGGCAAAAACAAAAACCGCCACGCTAACAAGAGAAAAGACGAGTCACAAGGCGGAGCGGGTAAAGTGCCTGTTGTTGGTGTTCTTGAAAGAGACGGTAAAGTAAGCACTTACGTTGTTGATGAAACAACCGGCGAAGTCCTTCAAGGGATTATGCGGGCAAAAGTAAGCACGTCAGCTACTGTGATCACTGACGCTTATAAGTCATACGCTGGATTGGCAAGGGACTACAAACACATTACTGTTAAGCACTCCGAAGGGAACTATGTAACAGATAAAGTGTTACATACCAACAACATAGAAAACTTCTGGAGCCTTCTTAAAAGAGGCATTATCGGTATCTATCACAACGTCAGCCCGAAACACTTGCACAGATATTGCAATGAATTCGGTTTTCGTTATAATAGCAGAAAGATTAAGGACACTACCCGCTTTGAACTGTCGGTAGCACGTGCAGAAGGCAAGCGCCTTAGATATGTTGACCTTATAAAAATGTGACCTATGGGAGAAGAAAAAAAGCCAAAGAAAAGGGCGGAAAAATACGAAACGAAGGTTGCCGTAAAAGGCACCTTCGAAGATATGATTGCGGCGGCGATAAAGCCTAAGAAGGAAGAAGAGGACGAAAAAAAAGTCCCATCTAATGATTAATTTCCCTCTAAATATTAGGACTATGTCGCAAAATAGTTCTTATCTTTGTGAGGATAATTCCTCGCACGCCTCTGGTCTCTTTTGATTAAGCGCAATTTGCGAGGCTTTTTTTTGCCCTCTCTTTTCTGAAAATGAACTATACCAAGCCGCCCTACACCTGCGAGGAGCATATTAACCTCTTGATAGAGAGAGGATTAAATGTTAACGATCCCGAAAAGGCAAAAAGGTATATTGCCAATATTGGCTACTACCGGTTGACAGGATATATGTACCATTTGCAAAATGGAGATGGCAGCCATAGATTTAAAAAAGATGTCTCATTTGATGATGTTATTACACATTACAGGTTTGATAAGAGCCTGAGAAATTTATTAGGGGATTACATTGAGCGCATCGAGGTAGCGTTACGTGCTAAGATGACCGATAAGTTTAGCGTTAATCATGGCTTCTATTGGTATGCCAATAGAGATCTATACGCTAATATGGAGACTTATGAGATAATAAATAAAGAAATAACAGATCGCTTTAATAATACGCAAGAGCAATTCATTAAGGCGTTCAAGTTCAAATACATAAATGAGCAACTGCCTCCTTGCAATATGGCGCTTGAACTTCTTAGTTTTGGAAAGTTATCGAAGCTATACGAAGGCCTGAAAAATGATTCGGAAAAACAGGCTATCGCTAGTGACCTTAATTTGATAAATAATATATTATCCTCTTGGCTAACGCATCTTACGAATGTGAGAAATGTTTGCGCACACCATTCAAGGCTCTGGAATAGGCTATTTACTGCTAATCAACCAATCGTACCATCTAGAGAAAAATTTAAATTTCATGGAGTAGTCCCAAATAATTTCAGCTCCACGATCTATGGCGTGGTCGCAATTATTGATAGATTATTGAGTTACATAAACCCGGAAAATGCATTTATTGAGAAGCTGACAGCGTTAATAGACCGCTTCCCAACTATCAATATTAATTATATGGGATTTCCAAACAATTGGAAAGAGTCTCCCGCGTGGGCAAGTAAATCCGTCTAGCTTATGCAGTACGAATTCCGAGAAAAGATTGAGCGATTCAACTTAGAAGCTTACTTACCCCTCCTAGGCTGGATTGGCGACAAGCCATTAAAGATTTATAGCCAAGATGGAACAGATAGGTTTTTCTTGCATGACGAGCGAAGCGATAGGCTTTTCGAATTTGAAGCCGATGATCCAAAAGGGCTGAATAGTAAAGAAGAGTACGAAAATGTAGTACGGACGTACTTGGTAGCTTACCCTTATAATGAAAACATGTAATTTCCAACAACACAAATTAAATCATGGACAAGATCTTAGAATATAAAGTACTGTCAGCAGAAACCCCTGCAAAGTTAACCGATGCTGTTAATAACTACGTCAACAAAGGATGGACTGTAAGTGGATCAATAGCAGTGAGTACTTACAGCGTAAACGGCGTTATGGCTGCTATATATATTCAACCAGTGGTTAAAGTCTAGTTCAAAAAAAACTTTTGCATAATCCCCAACCCCGGTACTGACCGTACCCTAGGAGACCTGAACTAGATGAAGGATCTATTAGGAGGTTGACCCCGCTCTTTGAAACCTAGGTTTCTACCCCGACAATGAGAAGGTCTAAGCGTATTGACGCTAAGGGATTGAGACCTCTTCAAAAAAAGTCCACTCTTAGGGCGTTCGCCCGTTTTTGCTCTCTTGTCCCAAGTCGTATATAGTTGCCATTTATAAGCATATGAAAACATTTGCAGCCATTTGCAAACGGAAAAGCGCGTTTATTGGTGTCAAATGAATTTTACTATATTGCATTCAGAGAGGTATGCACACTGTAAAAGGTCCTTCCGGGATCTTAGCAAAATATGGAATGATGAAGAATTGCCTTGAATGCGAAAAACCGTTAATGGGGAGAGTAGATAAGAAATTCTGCTCCGATATGTGCCGGAACAGCTACAACAACCGGCTCAATTCAGATGCTTACAATATCGTAAGAAACATGAACAACCAGCTCCGGAAAAACAGGAGGATCCTGGAAGAATTTTGCCCGGAGGATAAATCAAAGACCACTAAAAGTGCATTGCTGAGCAAAGGTTTTGACTTCAACCTGATCACAAGTATACGCCCCACCCTGAAAGGCAGCATTTACCATTTCGTTTACGATTATGGCTATCTTGAACTCGAAAACGATTTTTATCTGATCGTGAAAGACAAACGTCTCGAGAAATAAATATTTTTGCACCGAATCAAATATCCCCGGAATGAAAAAAGTAAGCCTGAGCGACTCCGGTCCAAAAGTGTCAGAAGCGATTTACGGCTTCTGGAGATGGGCGGATGAAGGTACCGCGACTACCTCACAAATCGAAAAAACAGTTAACCTCTGTCTGGAACTGGGTATCAATACTTTTGACCACGCGGATATTTACGGAGATCAGACAATCGAAGAACATTTCGGGAAAATCATTCACAATAAATCTTTCAAGCGTGAAGATATTGTCCTATTCAGCAAATGCGGCATCAGGCATTCCGGGAATAAATATTCGAAGTATTACGACACTTCGCGCGACCATATCGTCGAGAGTATCAATGGCTCCTTAAAAAGGTTACGGACTGATTACCTTGATATTTTTCTCCTGCACCAAAGTGACTTTCTTTCAGATCCCGAAGAAACTGCGACGGCATTGGCAGAGATAGTAAAGTCCGGCAAGACGAAGCACATTGGTGTTGCCAACTTCACCGTTTTTCAGCACCAGTTGCTGGCGTCCTACCTACGCATTCCGATTGTGACCAATCACATTGAGCTGAACCTGATGAATACGTCGGCGATAGAAGACGGCCGCATCGATTTTATCAAACAGAGTTTTAGCAAGCCACTGGCCTGGGCACCACTTGCCGGAGGGAAGATCTTGAACGGTACTGAGGAAAAAGCAGTGCGCTTACGGGCGAAACTGGAAGAAATCGGCCGTAAATACAATGCGAATATCGAACAAACTGCTGTAGCCTGGTTAATGAAACTCGGAACCCTGCCCATTATAGGCTCGCTCTCAGAAGCACGGATCAGAAACGCTGCCAGTGCATCGGATATCAAGCTGAGCCGGGAAGACTGGTATGAGATCTACCACGCTTCCGGAAAATAATTTTTAAAAGCTATCGGGTAAGTAAAGAGCGCCATTTGTCGCTGCTGCTTACCCGTTTTTCTTTTTGCCTGTCTTCCGTGCGTAACTATTTCTTCAGCTGTTTCGCATCCAGTTTCCGGATAATGTCTTTTTTGTTAAAAAGTAATCTCCATACCGCAAAAGCCTGATCAGGGTTATCTGAGCAGCTTTTACATACCAGGCTTTCGGCCGCTAACGGCGCATTGTATACCATTAATGTATCGCCCAACCTTTGCAGGTTGTCGCCCGCATTGGCTTTGTTCTTGGCACTGTACAGGTAGGCACCGAGCAACTCCCGCTCTTTAGGATCCAGTTTCACATTATTCAGATCACTTGCGCCAAGCAATTCGATTTTCACCCCATACTCCTTCTGTAAAGCAGCCACCACGGGAATCTGGTCCAGAGCCCCGCACAATTGCTTTCCTTTTACCGGATCTTTTTCCAGCTCTTTCTGCAGTGACTTTTCCGTGATCTGAGCTATTTTCTTGCCCCATTCATTGGCTGAATAAACGAGCTGCGTATTCGTTACACGCTTGATCTCAACCGATTTCATCTCGCTTTTCAGCTCGCTGGTTTGCTCTATCCTGTTACTTGAATTACAGGCAGCGACCAGCATTGCTACCATTAAAATGTATACGGCCTTTTTCATAAAACTTCTAATCTTTTGTATTTGCCCGATGCAGTGACCACTGTCTCAACGGTTCATTCCAGCTAAAATGCGTATCTTTGTGCCCCAAATACAGCGTGCCAAAGATATTCAATAAAGATGATCGATAAGTTAGCAGCCATAAAAGAACGCTTCGAAGAGGTTTCCCAACAGATAATTCAACCGGAAATCGTATCTGATTCCAGCCGGTACTCCAAGTTAAGCAAGGAGTATAAGGATCTTGGCAGGATCGTGGAGCATTATGAGCTTTATCAAAAAATCCAGAAAGATATCGCTGGCACCAAGGAGCTTATCGCCAACGAGAAAGATGAAGAGCTGCGTGAAATGGCAAAGGAAGAGCTCGATGAGCTCACTCCTAAACTGGAAGAATTGGAGCAGGTTATTAAAGAATTACTGATCCCGAAAGATCCGAATGACAGCCGGAACATAATCCTGGAAATCCGCGGTGGTACCGGTGGAGACGAGGCTGCTATTTTCGCCGGCGATTTATTCCGGATGTACCAGCGCTTTTTTGAAAAAATGGGCTGGCGCTCTTCCATTATGGATTTTACAGAAGGTACGAATGGCGGCTACAAAGAGATTATCTGTAAGGTAGAAGGCGAGGATGTGTATGGCAAGATGAAGTTTGAATCGGGTGTACACCGTGTGCAGCGCGTTCCTCAAACGGAGTCTCAGGGCAGGATTCATACATCGGCTGCTTCAGTAGCTGTGCTTCCCGAAGCTGAGGAGGTTGACGTACAGATCAATATGAATGATGTGCGTGTAGATACTTTTCAATCGTCAGGCGCAGGTGGACAATCGGTAAACACGACTTACTCAGCGGTTCGATTGACTCACATTCCCTCTGGTCTGGTTGTAAGCTGTCAGGACGAACGTTCGCAGCTGAAAAATAAGGACCGTGCATTGAGTGTACTTCGCTCGCGACTGTATGAGATGGAGCTTAAAAAGCATAACGACGCGATCAGTTCGCAACGCAAATCCATGGTAGGGAGCGGCGACCGCTCTGACAAGATCCGGACATATAACTACCCTCAGAGCCGCATTACCGATCACCGCATTGGATACACAGTTTACAACCTCCCGGCTGTAATGGAAGGGGATATCGCTGAATTTATCGAGCGATTAAGAATTGCCGAGAATGCAGAGAGAATGCAGGAAGGAGAGGCGGTGTAAACCTGGTCAGAGTAAAAACTGAATAGCAGACAATTCTCTACCCACTTGCTGAACACCTTCGAGAATACGCTTCGTTTGTGATGAAGACGGCTTTTTAGTTCCATTGATGTACTGAGCAAGTAAGCTTTGGTTCATATTTATCCTCTTGCTCAACGCGTTGACATTGATGACCTTATAGAATGCAAAGAAGCTCTGCAAATCGGGCCTCAGTACAAGTTCATCGATCTCATACTTAAATCCGAGATCTTCGAATGCTAGGTTAGCAGCTTCAACAATATTTTTTTTCAGCTCTTCAAAATCATCTCCCTGAGTAGAAATAAATCTTTCATTTTGAGAAGCAGTGGCGCTATAACCCACTTCTTCCTTAATGATGTTGACGATTAATATTGGCTTTTTCATCGCTTCGTTGTTTGAATTTCAGCCGCTTTAGGGATAGAAACCAGCAAGCCTTTCTTAACATCTTTTGGCCCGTGGTTAGGGACAGTCAGCTGCCCTTTTTTACTAGGATGCTGCATTACGATGTGGCTACCGTTTTGCCTGACATGAAACCAACCATCTTTTTTAAGCAACCTTAAAAGCTCACTACACTTCATACAAAAGTAATAATTTTATTACCTACATACATTTCGTATCCAGGTAACTAGTTGAAAAACTTATTGCAGGAAGTTGAGTGATGAATTAACGAACCTTACTTCGCAGGATACTTCTCCTTGTAAGTCTTAGCCTTATAGCTTTCGAACTGTTCTTTTTTGTAAAAATCGCCGCCAATAAAGGTGATTACCTCGTGGAATTCTTTGGGTTTAAGATAACCCGCAAGCGGCTGGATCATGTTGAATTGATCGTCTAAGAAAACGGTCGTGGGGTAACTTGGCTGATTGTTGGTCAGCGCCAATGCAATCTCATTAATCCCCTTGCTTCCCTGCGGCAGGAACTGAAATTTTTTATCCCCCAATGTAATCGTCGCTTTTTGCTCTGCGTCGAGCTTCACAGCATAGTAAGTCTTGTTGACGTACTCGACAACTGCCTTGTTCTTGAAAGTTTCGCGGTCCATTACTTTGCACCACCCACACCAATCGGTATAAAGATCGATCATGATCTTCCGCGGCTCTTTCTGGATTTTTGTATAAGCCTCTTCAATCGTCATCCATTGGATCTGCGCTGTATCTTTTTTCTCCGTATCGGATTTAAAACCAGTTGACATAAATGCAACAGATGCAACGATCAGGCTGTTTAAAACAAGGTTTTTCATAGATCTTAGTTTCTAGCCAAAGAACAAGAATTACCGCCGGTTTATTTCACTATAACCTTGGATTTGGCAAACGATATAAGAATGCCGCCAGCAACAATCAGCAGCATACCAGCCAGCATCGGGACAGAAGGAATTGCTTCCCCCATTAAAAACCCAATCAGGACCGAAAAGAGAATGTTGGAATAACCAATCGCCGCCACCCGGCCTGCTTTGTCGAATGTAAAAGATTGTGTCAGCATTTTCTGGCCTGCCAAAGCAGTTAATCCGAGGGCCAGAAATCCCAGCCATTGCCACGCATTTTCAGGCCATTTAAATGTACCGATCAGAAAATCGAGGTGTTCGACAGGATAGTAAGTACCTACCAGCATGGAGATAATGGGCATTACGATCCCGCTGAGCATAAATGACAAAATGATGGCGCGGGTATCATAAACCAGCCCGAGCTGCCGGATAGACAAATAGGAGACGGCTGTTAAAAGTGCATTGCCCAGTCCAAGCGCATTGTCACGCAGGGAAGTGGATAGATCCGGCCTGAACACGAGCAGGATACCTGTGAAGCCAATGAAAATCGCAGCCCACTCACCTCCATTCAGGGTTTCTCCAATCAACAACCAGGAAAGTAGTGCCAGGAAAATCGGGTAAGTATACTGATAGGTGGAAGCCCGCCCGAGTCCGAGCGTTTGAATGGCATAAAAAAGCATGTACAGCGACAGCGTACCTACAACTCCCCTGAAAATCAGCAACCCCAGCTTCCCGCCTTGCTGAACCAGCGGTCGCTGCCGGATACTGCTGAGCACGAAAACCACGCCGACTATATTCCGGAAGAACACCAACTGAACAATATGGAAATCACGGCCCAGCCACTTGGATAATGCAGAAGTCAGCGAAAAGAAGAATGCCGCTCCGAGCATGAGGTAAATGCCTTTTCGGGACGCGTTGACAGGAATGTTTACAGAAGGGGCCACCTTTTAGATTTTGGGACAAAGATAAGCGATTGCTCATTCGGTCGTAAAACGAATGCAATTAGCTACCTTTGCGACTGTTTGGTGCCCGCAGCAATTTCCATATTGCTTTTCGTGGCTTAATAGGGAATTCCGTTAAAACCGGAAGCTGTCCCCGCAACTGTAAGTCTGTTCCATTGACCCGATCTTCGAAGCCACTGTTGAAAAACGGGAAGGCACCGGGTCAAAAGGCGAGCCAGGAGACCTGCCAGATCATTCGTGCTACAACGCTTTCGGAGGAAAAGCAGCGGGCCTGTTACTATCCAGAGAATACCCAGGTGATTTTTGTGAAGCGGATTTTGATTACGGCGGTTATTGCGGCAGGGACTTTTCTTCCGGCTATAACCCACGCCCAAACGGATTCCATTGCCTTGCAGCCGGTTAATATCAAGGGTTTTGTGCCCGAAAAGTTCATGAGCGGATTGAAAGTGCAGCGGATTGATTCAGCCAGCCTGCTCGCCTTTCAATTTCAGAATATCAGTGATCTGCTGGCAATTCAAACACCGGTTTCTTTTAACAAATATGGACCGGGACAACTTACCACTGCTTTCTTCCGCGGAACCTCTGCCAATCACACGGCTGTACTCTGGAATGGACTGAATATCAACTCTCCCACATTGGGCCAAACCGATTTTTCGACCATACCTGTCGCTGGCTTCGATGCGCTTTCCATTCAATATGGTTCAGCTGCGAGCATTGTAGGAACCGATGCAGTAGGCGGCAGCATTTTACTGAACAGTGCTGCGGGAGAGAATGGGTTTAAAGTTTTACTGGGACAGCAGGTCGAAAGCTTTCACAATCACCAGACCCAGGTTGCTGCCCGCTATGGGTCCGCGCTACGGAACAACTGGCGGATTTCGGGAAAAACGAGTCTTTACGACAATCGGATGAACAACCAATTTCCCTATCGACAACGGAGGGAATATGCATTGCTGCCTTCCGAAGCATTCCAGCGCGGTCTGGTTCAGGATATTTTTATTAGTGGCAAAAACAATCAGGAAATCTCTGCGCATGCCTGGATTACCAGCAACAAACTGACCACCTCACCAGCCGACACTGCTGGTCGCGAGCTTACATTAACCAAAGCTTACCGGGGAATGCTTAGATACAGTGTCGGGGATTTCACAGCACGTGCCGCCTGGGTGCGGGATATCATCGATTATGCGAAAGGCAATTATCGCCAGCTCGACCATGCTGTAACTGATAAATTTTCCAACCGCATTGAAAAGGATTTCGACTTTATCCTGAATCAAAACAGAAGCAACATATCCATTAAGGCGGGAGCCGAATGGACGCATTACCGGACCAGGGTACCTGGCTACGAAACGCCGGTTATCACAGAAAACCGCGGCGACTTCTTTCTTCTCACCCGCTGGCAGGTCAATGCACCGCTGGTCGTGTCCGTGAATCTCCGCCAGGCGCTGGTAACAGGGTACAACCCGCCTTTTACCCCCTCACTGGGCGCTGAATACCAGTTGATTGAACTGCCCGGATACAAGCTGAAAATAAAAAGCTCGGTTGCCAGAAGCTACCGTGTACCTACCTTGAATGAACGTTACTGGAAAGTACTGGGTGACCCGAATATCAGGCCTGAGAATGGCTGGAACAAGGAAGCCGGCATAGAACAGGCCTTCGTTATTTCTCCCAAGAGCCAGCTGGATGTTTCGGTAACAGCTTATCACAACCGGATCAAAGACTGGACTTACTGGAATCCTGTAAAAAATTATCGCATCGAAAACTTACAACAGGTACTTGCCCGCGGCGTGGAAATACAGGCAGGCTGGCGCGGGAGTATAGATGTAACGCAACTTGGAACGAACATTACTTATGCTTATAATAAAAGCATTCAGGAAAGAGCTTACGACGCATACTCTGTTGATGTGATTGGAAAGCAGCTACGTTTCGTGCCGCTTCATACTGCCGGGCTGAGTACATTTGCACAGTACCGCAACACAAAGCTGACAGGCCAATTGCAATTTGCGGGCAAACGGTACACTACTTTCGACAATTCCACTTTTTTGAAAGAGTACGCGCTGTTGCATCTGCTGGCGGAAACTTCCGTTTCATTTGGGAAAGTATATTTGCGGGTGCAGGGGCAGATCAACAATGTAACAAATACGTTTTACCTGAGCGTACAAAACAATGCATTGCCTGGCAGAAGCTTCGCGATCAACCTCATTGCGGCATTTGATTCAAAAACAAAACAGGCGCGGGTACGACAAGACGAGTTTTAAATTTGCAATACAGTTATATATAAATCCAATTAAGATGAAACAACGATTATCAAGAGTACTTTACTTCATCGCATTCTCAGCAGCAGTATCGTCATGTAATCAAAGTGATCCCGAGCCGAAGGGGGATTTTGCGAAAGGCGTTTTCGTGGTGAACGAAGGTAACTTCAGTCAGAATAATGGCGCTATTTCATTTTTGAAACGCGAAAATACCACTGCCGAAGCCGATATTTTCTCCAAAGTAAATGGCTCCGCGCTGACCGGCGGTGTACAAGGTTACGCAGCTACGGGTGAGTACGGTGTGATTCTGGTTGACAATTCCAATGCAGGAATGGACAAGATTGAATTCGTTAATGCCTATACTTTTCAAAAACAAGGCACTATCGGCGCGCCGGATATTGAGAACCCGAGGGAAGTTGTGGTTGCAGGAAATCGCGCCTATGTATCCTGCTGGGGATCTTACACAAGCGATTATAGCTCCGGTTATATTGCTGTGGTTGACATTGCTACAAGAAAAGTAACAAAGAAAATCCCGATTGCCGGCGGACCGGAAAATCTGGTATTTACAACAGGTAAACTGTTCGTGGGAACAGTTTCCTATGGCGAAGGCAAAACTTTGTATGTTATTGATACCAATGCAGAAACGGTCACCAAAACAATTGCCCTGGACGCTACACCGACACCGATCGGTTTGGATGCAAACGGCAAGCTTTGGGTAGGTGCCGGTATCAAAGCAATGAAAATTGATCCGACTTCCTACGCGGTGGAGACAACTTTGCCGATAGGAACTGATGCAAACAAAATAGCAGGCAATTTTGCATTGACCAATGATCTGAAATCCATTGTTTTCACATTGTCCTACTTTGACGCCAACTTCGTTTCACACGGAGAAACCTACAAATTTGGGATCAATGATACGCAGATCAGCCTTGCGACTCCGCTCATCAGAAGAATGTTCACCGGACTTGCAGTGGACCCTGCGCAAGGTTTAATCTATGCAGGTGTAACACCATCGTACGCGCAGGCAGGTTACGCGATCCGCTACCGCGCCGACGGCTCGGTAGTTGATTCTGTGAAAGTAAATGTTGCCCCAACAGGATTTTTCTTCCAGTAAGCTCATTTCATATAACAACAAAAAAAGCGCCTCTGAACATTCAGGGGCGCTTTTTTGCATCATATATCTTGATAACTATTTGAAGAACCCCTGCGGATCTGGCATTTTGGCTTTCAGTAGTTCCACAAATTCGAAATTCATTTGTGATAAATCCAGCACTCTGCCTTTATGTAAATGCTCCCAGGACTTATCGAGCTCATTAAGGTTATAATGCAAAAGAGACAAATTATACTGACCAAGCGCGTAAGTTGAATCCACCGCAGTGGCATGTTTCAAAAGCTCGGCAGCTTCATCCAGCTCTTCTTTCCGGCTGGTAATTGCATAAAGTTTAAGATCAACGGTAGAAAGATCCACCAGCAAAGGCACATTGTCGCCCTGCAAGCTCACTCCCTTACTCAACATCCGTTTCGCATCCACCCAGTTTTCGCGCTGGTAAGACACTACTCCCAAGCCCCAGTAAGCCTCCACGTTCTTGTCATTCAGAAGCTGCGCAAGATTGAAACGGTAGCAGGCAGTATCCAGTGAACCCTCCTGCAAATACTCCCACGCACGCGCAGCGAAAAAGCTGCTTGCCTCAGTGCGGCTCGAAAAGGACTTGTCGCATTCACTCAGGAATTTAATTTCTTCGTCGATCTGCTCGGAAGTTTTACTTACCTCGCCAAACAGTGGAAGAATACGTCTTTCTTTTAATTCAAGAGGTTTTTTCTGTGCCGTGTTCGTACCCGAGCTGGCAGCGCCGGCGCTTGCAAGATGCGTGTTTTGCGCAAGGCCGAAGACAGGTATAAGCACCGCAAGCCAAACAAAAACAGATTCTTTCATATGAAACTAAATAGAGAAACAGGTTTTCTATTGTCCAAGTTAAACGGTTTTATCGGGAATGTATTGCATTATTTACGTTTACTTCTTCCCGTAGAACCTTTGCGTTTTTGCCCGTTTTTTGACAAATCTCTGGGCTTGCTGTGGAAAACTTTTTTCTTCTCGTGGAAGGCGCCAAGGAAGGTAGGATCTTCTCTACGCTTCTGATTATCGATTTCGCGGAGCATATCCTGTCGCTCCGGAATGGGCGTCGGCGCAATTTCCAGATCCTCTGGCAATTCTGCTCTGGGAATCTCCATTCGTATAATCTGTTCGATCTTGCGAATGTGATATTCGTCGGCCATTGTCATAAAAGTAATCGCTTCCCCTATCTTATTCGCGCGCCCGGTTCTGCCGATCCGGTGCACATAATCCTCATAAATCAGCGGAACATCGAAATTGATCACGTGGCTCACTTCGGTAATATCAATCCCGCGCGCTACCACGTCCGTAGCTACCATGACGCGCACAGAGCCGGCGCGAAATGCTTCCATTGCATTGATCCGTGTATTCTGGCCTTTGTTGGCGTGGATTACTTTCAGTTCATTTTCCTTTACAACCCGGTTGAGCAGGTTATCGTGTACCAAACCTGCCACTTCACGGCTTCTGGTAAATACAAGTACGCGGTTGAAATCCTCCCTGGTTTTCAGGAAATAGGAAAGCAGGTTGATTTTTGTGCGGAAATTAGGCACTTCATACAAAGTCTGCGACACCATTTCCGCCGTAGTCGCCTGTGGTGTAACTTCTATACGTGTTGGAAATTCAAGGAATTCATGGGATAGCCGCTCCACTTTCTCGGAAAAGGTCGCTGAGAAAAGCATATTCTGACGCTTCGTCGGGATGATTTCCAGCAGCTTTCTGATCTGCGGCATAAAGCCCATATCCATCATTTTATCTGCTTCATCAAGTACCATTACATTGAGGTGCTTCACTACAATCTCTTCCTGGAAATACAGGTCCATGAACCGGCCGGGCGTCGCAACGATGATATCAACCCCTTTTCGCAAATTCTCAATCTGCGTTTTGGGACCAACTCCCCCGTATAAAACTACGGTGCGGATATCTGTATACTTCGATAATGCATGAATTGCCTCAGAGATCTGCATGGCAAGTTCCCGCGTCGGGGCCATAATCAATGCACGCGGATGTTCACCCTGCGCAAACTTGATGCGCATTATAAGGGGCAAGGTATAGGCGGCCGTTTTGCCGGTGCCCGTTTGTGCAATGCCTAAAATATCCTGTCCTGCCAATGCAAGCGGGATCGCCTGCTCCTGAATGGGCGTCGGTTCTGTGTAGCCCGCTTCTTCAATTGCATTCAGTAATTGGCGGTTGAGCTTGAACTGCTCAAATTTGTTTTGCGTAGTCTGCATTCTGCAAAGTTACGAAAACTAATACAGTAGTGACCTTTAAGCCACTTACTAGTCAGGCCAACAAAAAAAGCACGGTGCTTTCACACCGTGCTCCCCTGAGTTTATCAAGCCTTAACCTAACCTGGCCAGCGCTTCTTTTAAAGTTTCAATTTTTGCTTCTGCATCAGCCTGTTTTTGCCGCTCTTTTTCGACAATATCTCCTTTTGCATTCTGGACAAAACGCTCATTGGAAAGCTTCTTTAATACAGCATCAAGAAATCCCTGCGTGTATTCCAGTTCTTTCAGCAGATTTTCCCGTTCTGATTCGGGATCCACCTCGTCTGCCAGATTTACAAAGAATTCATCTGATTTTACCCTGAATGAAGTTCCCTCGCCTTCGCCGGTCACATAGTTGATCGCCTCTACATTGGCGAGCTTCCGGATAAGACTTTCCAGACGGTTATAGCGTTCTGCGGCGTCGGTACGGATTGACAATGGGAGCTCAATCTTAGGACTGATTCCTTTCGTATTCCTGATATTACGCACAGACGATACCAGCTCGAAAAGTATCTCAAAATCCGTTAGCAGCGCCTGATCACTTTCTTTTGCCTGCGGATAAGGAGCAATGCAAATAGAATCGTTCTGTGCCCGCTCAATGATATTCTGCCAGATTTCTTCCGAAATAAAAGGCATAAATGGATGCAGGATTCGCATTAAACGATCGAAGAATTCAAGGGTTGCATTATATATCTCCGCGTCGATCGGCTGTTCGAAACCCGGCTTGATCATTTCAAGATACTGCGCACAGAAATCATCCCAGATTAATTTGTAAACCGAATTCAGCGCATCGGAAATACGGAATTTGGAAAAATGATCGTGTACCTCCGCCAGAGTTTGGTTCAGCTTGCTGTCAAACCAGCGAACCGCCAGTAACGAGCCTTCCGGACTGGCAATCTGAGTATCGACAGTCCAGCCCTTTACAAGCCTGAATGCGTTCCAAATTTTATTACCAAAATTCCTGCCTTGCTCCACCAGCTTTTCATCATAAGGCAAGTCATTTCCTGCCTGCGAGCTGAAAAGCATTCCGGTACGGATACTATCGGCACCATATTGTTCGATCAGGTCAATGGGATCAGGTGAGTTACCGAGTGACTTGGACATTTTGCGCCCCTGCTTGTCTCGTACTATCCCGGTCAGATATACATTTTTGAAAGGGTACTGACCTCTGTACTCGTAGCCCGCGATGATCATTCTCGCAACCCAGAAAAACAGGATTTCAGGCGCAGTAACCAGATCGTTCGTCGGGTAATAGTAATTTACCTCTTCATTCTCAGGCTCTTTAATTCCATTGAAAATAGAAATCGGCCACAACCACGATGAAAACCAGGTATCGAGTACGTCGGGGTCCTGGGTAATATCTTCTTCTGTCAATGCAAAAAGCTGGTACTCGTGCTGCGCTTTACGCAAAGCTTCTCTTTTGGACTTGGCAATAATGACCGTCCCGTCATTCAGATAATAAGCCGGAATGCGGTGGCCCCACCATAGCTGGCGGCTGATGTTCCAGTCACGCACATTCTCCATCCAGTGGCGGTAAGTATTTTTGAATTTAGGCGGGAGCAGCTGAACAGTATCGTTCATTACATTCTCGAATGCAGGCTTGCTGATTTTCTCCATCTTCAAAAACCATTGCTCCGAAAGCCGCGGCTCGATCACTGAGTTGGTGCGCTCCGAGTGGCCCACATTGGATTTATATTCCTCCGTTTTAACGAGGTTACCCGATTCTTCGAGGAGTTTAATGATCTTTTTACGCGCTGTAAAACGGTCTTCGCCAACCAGGATCAGCGCCTTTTCATTCAGCGTACCATCTTCATTGAGCAAATCAATGATTGGCAGGTTATGCTTTTTCCCAAGCTCATAATCGTTGGTATCGTGTGCCGGCGTCACTTTTAATGCGCCTGTACCAAATTCCATTTCTACGTACTCATCCGCAATAACCGGTATTGCGCGATTGACCAAAGGGATCAGGACCTTTTTACCAATCAAATGCTGGTAACGCTCGTCATTGGGGTTCACGCAAATCGCTACGTCCGCCATGATCGTTTCCGGCCGGGTTGTAGCAACAACAACCCCTTCCTCCGTACTCCCTCCTCCATTCTCCCCTTCCAAGGGATATCTGAGATAAACCAGTTTCTGATTCACCTCTTTCATGATCACTTCCTCGTCAGAAACAGTAGTTCGTGCCTGCGGGTCCCAGTTGACCATCCGGTGGCCCCGGTAAATATCTCCTTTATTATATAAGTCAATGAAAACGTCGATCACCGAATCGTACAGATCCGGCTCCATTGTGAAGCGCGTACGGTCCCAGTCGCAGGAAGCGCCCAGCTTGCGGAGTTGTTTAAGAATGATGCCGCCATATTTGTGGGTCCATTCCCAGCAATATTCAAGGAACTCCTCGCGCGTAAGATCCTGTTTGTTAATCCCTTTTTCTTTGAGCATTGCCACTACCTTGGCTTCGGTGGCAATAGAAGCATGGTCGGTACCCGGCACCCAGCAGGCTTCTTTGCCTTCCATTCTGGCTTTCCGGATGAGGATATCCTGAATCGTATTATTAAGCATGTGGCCCATGTGCAGTACGCCTGTCACATTGGGAGGGGGGATTACGATCGTGTAAGGCTCTTTGTCAGGATTGGGTTTTGAGTTGAAAAAACGGTTATCTATCCAATAAGAATACCATTTGTCCTCAATTTCCTGGGGAGCGTATGTTTTGGAAATCATTGTGTAGTCAGAAATTTACCTTAACTGGCGATTGCGCATTAAAAGCAGGCAAGTTAGGATTTGCGGCTGATATTTCTAAGAAATCGCCGCTTTGGTTAGTGGCAGCCAAACCGTAAATACACTGCCTTCGCCCGGTTTGCTCTGGACTTTAACAGTGCCTTCGTGCGCCTCAACCATTTTCTTGACATAACTTAATCCCAGCCCGAAACCCTTTACATCGTGTACATTTCCGGTAGGTACCCGGTAGAATGTGTCGAAAATGCGCTGCTGCTGCTCGCGGGTCATTCCTATTCCCTTGTCGGCTATCGAAATGGCAATACCTTCATTTTCATTCCAAGTTCTTATAGCGATATGCAGCTTTTCGGGCGAATACTTGATCGCATTGTCGATCAGGTTGTTCAGGATATTGGAAATGTGTACTTCGTCTGCGGCCACAATTTCCTTCGTTGCTTCAAAATCAAGATCTACATCTCCATCCTGCTGCTCGATCTGTACGCTTTGTCCATTCAATGCTTTTCCGATCAGGTCGTGCATATTGGCTTCGCTGATTTTCAGCTTCACGTGCCCTTTATCAAGCAACGCCATTTGCAGTACTTTCTCCACGTGCGTTCCCAAACGCTTGTTCTCCTCCCGAATGATACCCAGGTACCTGTCGAGCCGGGAGTTACCTTCCTGAGGTTGCCTGGCCGAATTCTCATGCGCCATTTCTGCTGCCAGTGCGATGGTTGAAATCGGCGTTTTGAACTCGTGGGTCATATTATTGATGAAATCATTTTTGATATCTGAAAGCTTTTTCTGGCGAAGGATCGTGGTGACAGCCATGTAAAAACAAGCCAGTATCACCAGAATCAGAATACCTGATCCACCAAACATCACGCCCATATTGCTCAGGATATACCGCTGCTGATCCGGGAAAAACACATATAAAGCGCTTTGTGCATTGAGGGTTTCACTTGGAAAGAGGGAAGCTTTATAGGATTTCTGCTCCCATTCACCCGGCCGCAGGCTGGCAGTGGAAAAGATCAGGCTATCGCCCGCCTGTCCGCGAACTGCAAATTCATAAGGCAGACTGATCCCGTTCTGCACCAGTTGCTTTTTGAGCAAAGTATCCAGCAAAAAGCGATTGACGCGTTGTTCAATAGGTCTTTTGGTGTAAATGAAATCCTTCATTACCTCTTTCAGCAACTCAGCCCGGTCGGGCTCGCCTACATTCATGGTAACACCCGGCCTGCGTCCCGATTTGCTGCTGGGCAAAGCGACTTTCCGGTTTGCAATGGAACCAGATACTGAATCCCGGCCTGAGTTTGACTTTACGCCGTTCTTCGAAAATTCCGGATCATATACACCTCTGAATGCATTCCCGAGCCTTTTTTCATCATCCAGCCGGCGGCGCATAAATTCGTCGATCCCCGCCATACCATATTGCTGGGCCTGAAAAAACTCCTCCATGATGCGCTGCTGATGATCCACCATAATGCGAAAATTGGGACTCAGCACATCGGTAGGTACCGCTTCTGTAATAATCTGATAATGGATTTCCTCTCCATTCGGCCCGATCGCTATTTCAAGCTTGGGCTGTACCACCCTGGTTTGCTCCGGCTTCGGCTGACTTGTTTGCGGCGTCACGCGTTTCATCGGCATATTTCTCAACTGCGCGATGCGGTCGAGCTTGCTTTTTTGTTGCTCTGCTTCGATCCTCCTTTGCAGGAGATACATCATTTCCTGCTTTTCAAGCCGGTGTACCACTTCCTGCACCGACTCCGAGACTTTCTGGTTGAACTGGTCATTGCGGATCGCGATAGCCTCCCGGATCCAGTACCACTGGAAGCCGATGAGGCCAATCAATGCAATGCACATCAAACCAACTATTATCTGAATTTTCCGCTTTGTCATAAAATTTCATTTCGCCGGTGCAACACCTTCCTCCACTTCACCGACATTCTTGCTGTAACAAATTTAAGGTATCAGGTTCTGCCGCATTTGCTTTTAACATTATTTAACAGCAGCCAGATCCTGCTCCTTATAAGGGTATAATCCATTCATACACATAACCAAATGCAACCTATGAAAGCTGTTTTTATGCAAAAGCTCACCCTTTCAATGATGGTAATTTCTGCCCTGACCGCGAATACCTTGTACGCCCAGTCAGACAATGGACAAAAGCAGGAAGAAAAAGGAGGAAAGTCACGGATTCACATTCAGGTTACCGAAGATGAAAATGGGAAAATCAGGAAAATTGAAAAAAACTATGAAGTTGGCGCAATGACGCGGGAAGAGAAGGACAGGTTTGTTGAAAAAGTACTCGACTCTTTGAATGTAGATAACAAGAAAAAGCAGACAATCTCCATTACAATGGACGACGGAGCCGATAATACAATCACAAAAAAGCGCAGGAAAGCAATTATAGATTACCGGGACGACCGGGAACCGCTGGCATTTCACTGGGACAATAATTTTTCCTACGATTTTGACTCAGAAAAATTCCGCAATAACTTCCGGAATTTCGAAAGAGAAATTGGTCCGAAAGCAAAAGTTTTTATGCGGGATATGGAAGATTTTGGCAAAAGCATGGGCAGCGTATGGGAGAAAGGATCTGCCAAACCGGCCAGCGTACGTGCATTGCAGGTTTACGCCAATAATCCTGACAATGGAACAATCAACCTCAGCTTTGATGTACCTGTAAAAGGCGACGTAAAAGTAACGGTAACAGACACCAGAGGCAAAGAAGTTGGCAGCAAGGAGATCAAGGATTTTGAAGGTGAATTTGTAGGCCAGGTAGAGCTGAAAAAGAACACGAAGGGTACCCTGTTTGTCACAGTTGTACAAAACGAAGACGGGGCCGTAAAGCGGATTGTGATTCCCTGAACGTGCAGATTACCCCTGTAATCCCCTCAAAATAAACATTGAGGGGATTTTTTATTTGTAAAATTTATTGGACAATTAGGCTGACATTTAGTAAGAATTGTAAATTTGCCGAAAATCACCACAGACTGCGACATCAATTTCCAGAGCAATATGCTGAATCTTATACTGTTTGGCCCTCCCGGTGCGGGCAAAGGTACCCAGAGTGAAAAAATCATTGCCAAGTACAACCTGATCCACCTTTCAACCGGCGATTTACTCCGTTCCGAAATACAGGCGGGATCTGAACTGGGGCTGAGAGCCAAGACGTTAATGGATCAGGGCATTCTGGTTCCTGATGAAGTGGTGATAGGAATGATTGATAATAAACTGAAAGAACATAAAGATGCTGCGGGATTTATTTTTGACGGATTTCCGCGGACTGTAAAGCAGGCAGAAGCACTTGATCAGCTGCTGGCTACTTACAACGAAAGCATTTCTGTGATGATCGCATTGTCTGTAAGCGACGACGAGCTGCTTGCGCGCTTACTGAACAGAGGTAAAACCTCTGGCCGCCCGGATGATCAGAATGTAGAACTGATCAGCAAGCGTATCCAGGAATACAATAATAAAACAAGACCTGTGGCCGATTACTACCAGGAACAAGGTAAGTTTGTAGCCATAGACGGAATCGGTGAGATCGAACACATTTTCAGTGAGATCACTGCCAGCATTTCAAGTCTGCAGTAACCGTTCTGAATTTACACTGTACTACACATGGCCTCCTCCAACTTCATCGACTACGTAAAAATAAATGCCCGCTCGGGTGCAGGCGGAGCTGGTTCTCTTCATTTCCGGCGTGAAAAACACGTTGAAAAAGGAGGTCCAGACGGCGGAGACGGCGGTCGCGGCGGTCACGTAATCCTGAAAGGAAACGCACAGCTCTGGACATTACTCCACCTGAAATACACCAAGCACGTTAAAGCTTTTGACGGAAAAGGTGGTGAAGGGGGAAGAAGAACAGGCGCAATTGGTAAAGATATCATCCTCGAAGTTCCGCTTGGGACTATCGCCAAAAACGGCGAGACCGGTGAAGAGCTGTTTGAGATCACCGAAGATGGACAGGAAGTAATCCTGCTCAGGGGCGGGCGCGGCGGAATGGGGAACGACCATTTCAAATCCGCTACAAACCAGACTCCCCAGCACGCTCAACCCGGAGAACCCGGCCTTGAAGCGTGGATTATCCTCGAACTTAAAGTGCTTGCCGACGTAGGTCTGGTAGGCTTTCCTAATGCAGGAAAATCGACATTGCTTTCGGTTGTTTCTGCTGCAAAACCTGAAATTGCCGATTATCCCTTTACTACGCTTGTCCCTAACCTTGGTGTAGTGTCCTACCGCGACTATAAATCCTTTGTAATGGCCGACATTCCGGGTATTATCGAAGGCGCTTCGCAGGGCAAAGGTCTGGGATTACGCTTCCTTCGCCACATTGAAAGAAACTCCATTCTACTGTTCCTGGTACCTGCTGACAGCGAGGATATTAACGCTGAATATCAGACCTTGCTACAAGAACTAAAGATTTATAATCCCTCCCTCCTAGACAAAAATCGTATCCTCGCCGTTTCTAAGACTGACGTCCTGACAGACGAAGAAAAAGCCGGTCTGAAACACCAACTCCCTCAAAACATCCCCACAATTTTAATTTCAGCAATAACCCAAGAAGGAATTGAACAATTGAAAGACAAAATATGGGAGCTGATCAATTCGCCGTTTTCCGTAAAATAATAATTTCTTGAAACAAGCAACCAACTGACGCATCTTGTGTGTCCGGTTAGTTACGTAATAGAATATACAGCCACTATGAAACACTATCTACCATACATTATCTGGGTAGGAATCAGCCTTTTATCATTCAATACTTTCGGACAAATAAGCATCGATTATCCGTCAGACCGCCTGGTCTTTCAACGTGATAAAAACAATTTGGCGACTATTTACATCTCAGGAAGTTATACAAAAGTTGTTGATAGAATTGAAGCAAAGCTCACCCCGAGAAACGAAGGACAAGGCTCCCCTGTGGATTGGAAACCCATTAAGTCCGATCCCAAAGGCGGCTTCTACTCAGGCAGGCTGGATGATGTGAGAGGCGGCTGGTACAATCTGGAAGTAAGAGCCTGGAAGGGCGATCAGATTGTCGGTTCATCGCGGGTTGACCACGTTGGCGTGGGAGAAGTTTTCCTTATTGCAGGACAATCAAATTCACAGGGTTATCAGAATATGGGTGCACAAGGTGCTCAGGATGACCGCGTAAATTGTATCAGGTACAACAACACAGATGCTCCTAGGCTTTACGAAGATTTACCCTATCCGCATTTTGAACATTTGGGTGCCGATTCTGAAATTGCTCCCCGCGGCTTCTCGGCCTGGTGCTGGGGCAAGCTGGGTGACAATCTGGCTGCCCGCCTCAATGTGCCGATCCTTTTTTATAATGCAGGCTGGTATGGTACTGCAGTGAAAACATGGCGGGAAAGTATCAACGGAACTGGTTACTCTGTTTATACAGGCGTCCCCATAGAGCCCAGCGGAATGCCTTACGGCAATATGCGCTCAGTTGTGCAACGGTATGCCCCGATAACAGGATTGAGAGGAATTTTATGGTTGCAAGGAGAAGCTGACAATGATATAAATACCTCCACAGACAATTATGCAAACGATCTTAAAACGGTTATTGAAAGTATAAGAAATGAATCCGGGCACAATATATCATGGGTGGTTTCACTCACATCTTACAACAACAGGAACGGAATAGATCAAAGGGTAATTGAAGGCCAGCGCAGGGTAATCAACAACGTAAACCAGGTATTTGAAGGACCTTCTACTGACCAGATCCAGATTCCCCGCATTGATGGTGAGGGTGTGCACTTCATGAACGAAGGCCTCTCCCAACTTGCAGACGCCTGGACTCAGCAGCTGAATGATAACTTCTTTGCTAACTCGGAACCGTATAAGGGTGAGAGCCCAATGCGTATTAACAGTTCCTGTGCGGGGAATGGGAATATTACACTGACTATTGAGAATGACAATCTCAATTCCTTTAACTGGAACAACGGTCAGAATTCCAATAGTATCCAGGTGGGAAATGGCAGTTACCGTGCGTATGCGAGAGACGGTCGCGGAAACTTCATTTACTCTCCCGAAATCCGCGTTTATGAAAGCATTCAGCCAAACCAGCCGACAATTTCAATTGAAGGCAGTAACCCGGTTTGCCTTGGCAACACAGCAGTTCTGGTTTCGAGCACCTCCGAAAATATAAGATGGAACAACGGATCAACGGGTGACCGACTGAACGTGACGACGGGGGGCGATTATTTTGTGACCACCACAAATGTGTACGGCTGCGAAGCATCTTCGGATAAAATCAATATGAAAGTCCTGAACTCGCCACTGCCAGCGAAACCTAAGATTGCTGCTTCCGGCGCAATTACCTTCTGTGACGGCGGCGAGGTAAAACTAACTTCCGACTCGAAAGAAAAGAACGTTTGGTCTAATGGAGGTCAGGAATCCAGTATTGTTGTCAGATCATCAGGTGCATATACGGTGCGCGCATTGGACGAAGTAGGCTGCTACTCCCCTGCTTCTGACGCAGTTGACGTGAAAGTAAATCCGCTGCCTGCAAAGCCTGCTATTGCTGTGAGCGGCGACACTGAATTCTGTGCAGGTGGAAACGTAGCATTAACATCCAGCTACGAAACCGGAAACATCTGGAGTACCGAGGCAACAACGAAGTCCATTTCTGTTACAACAACCGGGAATTTTACATTAAAACAACGCGACGCCAATGGGTGTGAATCTACTTCCGATGCAGTATCAGTAAAAGTAAATCCGCTGCCGGGTACCCCTCAGATCACAGCACTCCGACCAACTACTTTCTGTGAACGCGATTTTACCACGCTAAGAAGCAGCGAGGCATTCTCATACTTGTGGAGCAACGGTGAAAATGGACGTGACATCGAAATCCGGGAATCCGGCAACTTCACTATCGCTGCAAAGGATGAAAAAGGGTGCGTGTCACCGGTATCCGCAGTTGTGCGGGTAGTAAAAAATCCGCTACCGCCGACTCCGATGATCAAAGCCGACGGTCCGACTACCTTCTGCGCGGACCTGAGTGTAAACCTGCAATCGACACAAGCTGCAGGATTTCTGTGGAGCAATGGCGCTGCAACACAAACTTTAAAGGTGACTCAAGCTGGTACCTATTCCGTTCAGACGATCAATGAATTCCAATGCTACTCGGATCCAAGTAACCAGATCACTACGAACACGCTTGCATTACCCCCTTCACCGATTGTACAGGCACTTAGTGCAACTACTTTCTGCGATGGTGATACAATTACATTAAAGGCAAGGAATGGGAGTTTATTCTTTTGGAACAACGAGGAACAAGGTCCTGAGATATCGGTTTTCAAGTCGGGCAGCTATGCGGCTAGGGTAAAGGATGAGCAAGGTTGCTATTCGCCTTATTCGGCTGCTGTTGCTATTGAGGTAAAACCTTCGCCAAGTGCGCCGGAGATCAGGCAGATCGGGCCATTTACATTGTTTGCAGAAAATAACCTGAATGAAGGTGATCACGTTTGGAAGCTTAACGAAATCACGTTAACTGAAAACAGCGCGACTTTGAAAGCAATCCGGTCAGGCAGTTATGTGGTTAACAATACAATTGTTTACAGCCCCACGCTCACCTGCTTTTCCGACTTCTCGGCTCCGTTTACATTCTATGTTGATACCAAAAATCCTGGTTTTGTGGCATTTCCAAATCCAAATGCGACAGGCAGGCTTACTGTTGAGACACTTACAAACGTCGTTAATGCAGAAGTACAGATTATCGACAGCAGAGGTGTAATCCACAAGAATTTCAGGGTAGCGAAGTTCGATCGCCAGCACTTCTTCAATTTATCGGGACTTTCCAGTGGTATTTATATCGTCCGTATAGTTTCTTCCAGTTTTAACGCAACTCAAAAACTGATAATAGTGCAGTAAATCACGTTTAAGATAAGCGGCTGATCAAAAAAAGCAAGTGGTTATATTTTAGCCAAAATAATCATTTACATTTGTGACCGTTTTGCGTTTGAATACGTTAGAATAATCCAATAAACCCAGGTTGTCCGGAGATAGAAACTTTACCCGTATAAGAATTCCCAATGCATTATAGAATTATCCTTCAGGTAGTGGCAAAGGCACTGCTGTTGATCTGTATCATTACGTCGGCAGCATTTTCTCAGATCAGAATCACTTCCCCCTCACTCCAGTCAGTTTATCAGAGAGATATTACTGGCCAGCGTCAAGTTTCAGTTACCGGTACGTTTACCGTTCCAATGGACAAAATAGAGGTACGCGCTGTGCCTGTTGTTCAGGGACAAGGAGTTGACGCACCTTGGAAAGATCTTGAAGTAGCTTCCAAGGGAGGTACTTTTTCAGGTACTATAACCCTTTTTCAGGGTTGGTACACATTGGAAGTAAGAGGTTCTTCAGATGGTAAAATCGTCGGCAGGGACGTTGTTTCCCGATTCGGCGTCGGAGAGGTTTTTATTATTGCAGGCCAGTCTAATGCACAAGGATTGAGAGAATATCCGGGCCCCGGAGCCAATGACGACCGTGTGATCTATGTTTCCAATTACGAGAACGATGAATTGGGAATGTACAAAGACTTGCTTACCGATCCGGTTCCGCCTGTTTTTTCAAAACTGACAACAGGTCTTAAAACCATGTCTCCGCGCGGACAAACGCCGTGGTGCTGGGGAATTCTGGGCGACTTGCTTGTGCAAAAGCTGAATATGCCGGTTATGTTCATCAATACAGCCTGGGAAGGTACGGCTGTGGAAAACTGGGCGCGCAGTTCTCAGGGATTGCCAACAGACAGCTATTATGGTTATCATTACGCTCCGCAAATGCCATATGCCAACCTTCGTGTTGCTGCCCGTAACTATGCCAATCAATATGGCGTACGAGCCATTCTCTGGATGCAGGGTGAAACAGACGGCGCTTTCGGAACTACGGCGTCATTCTATCAGGCTAACCTGCAGATGATCATCAATCAGCTGAGCAGCGATACAAACAAGCGCATTACCTGGGTAATTGCCAGAACCAGCCGTGCTTCACTGGACAGCAGAGTGCCTTCGAAGGTATATCCACAGATTATCGCTGCACAAAATGCAGTACTCGCAACCGATTTCAACCCGACTTATCCTGGTCCCGAAACCGATCCGCTTGTTCCTAACAGACCAGATGGTATCCACTTCGTTGGTGTAGAAGCATTGACTATTCTTGCAAATGCCTGGAACGAGACTCTTGACGGAAACTTTTTCGCTACTGTAACACCAAGTGCGCCTGCTCCGGTCCCAACGGTTGAAGCCGCCTGCGTTACCGAAAACAATGCAGTAAGAATATCGCTTCCTACGGGCTTCCAGTCTTACGAATGGAGCACCGGAGAAAAGAGCAGCAGCATTACTGTTTCAGCAGCCGGCACATACCGGGCTACTGTTAAAGATGCGGCAGGCAACTCGCTTCTTTCCTCTGTTGTAGTTCTGGACCATGAAGCCAGACCTTCCCGCCCTAGTATTTTACAACAGGGACAACAACAAGCTTGTGCCGATTCATCTTTCCAATTCTCGGTAGCAGAAGGCAGTGATATATACAGCTGGTTCAAGCAAGGTTCAACAACGCCGCTGGCAACCGGCCCGACGGCCAAAATTGCCGAGGGCGGTGAATACTTTGTTCGCGGCGCAAACATATTCGGATGTGTTTCTGAAAATTCAGCCAATTCTTCGCTTATTATCAGACCAAAGATTTCGAAACCGGTTATCTCAGCTTCCGGTCCATTCAGCATTACTGCCAGCATCAGCGAAACAGGGTTGAACGAGCAATTTGCATGGAGAAGGCCTGAGACGGAAACCGACACAATTGCAGATATTATTAAGATCGTTAAAACAGGTGTTTATTCAACAAGAGCACAGGTCGTGTTCTCGATCAATGACAACAACCGGATTACCTGCTATTCAGATACTGCTTCGCAGGAATTTAAAACAAACGAACAAAACGATGTGGTAATTTACCCGAACCCAAGCGAGGGTAACTACATCTACATCGAATCCCGTGACAACATTGCCGAGGCAGTTGTCACTATATTCGACCTTCATGGCCGCGTGATCAAAACAACCAGCCCGAAATTGCTGGATAGCCGGATGCAGGTTAATCTTGGGTATCTGCCAACCGGCAAGTATATCCTCCGCGTTACGGGTCAGGGACAAAGCTTAACCAAGCAGATTGTAATCAGATAAGTATCTCTTGCCGATATTGATTAAATAAGCCCCGCCAACACGGGGCTTATTTAGTATGATCCTAATTAGAAAAAAGAAAAACTCAAGAATTTGATTGATAAACTTGCAAAGGCTAATTTTGAGATAAACGACAGGATACAACCCTGCCTCGTTTTTTTCAGGATTTTTAAAGATTTTGGTATAGCACTCGTGCAATGAAAAACACTTATCTCCCATCGGATTATCTTCCCATTTTGGTCCAGTTTTTCCTGGCGGCGGCTTTCATCGGTGGAACGATGATCGTAACTCACATGATTGGTCCGAGCCGTAAAAGCAAGCTGAAAGATGATCCATTTGAATGCGGTATCGAGTCGGTAGGTGATGCCCGTACTCCTATCTCAGTAAAGTACTTCCTGGTAGCAATTCTTTTCGTTTTGTTTGATGTGGAAGTAATTTTTATGTATCCATGGGCCGTTAATTTTAAGGGACTTGGAATGTTTGGTTTCATTGAAATGTTATTGTTTATGGCCTTACTACTGTCCGGTTTCTATTACGTGATCCGTAAGGGAGTACTGAACTGGGAAGAGTAGCCTGAACCTTTGATATACAGGAAATTATGAAAGAAGTAACGATTGTGGAGGCTCCGCAGGGGCATAGTGGTTCCGGTTTTTTTGCAACATCATTTGATGAAGCTATTGGTTTGGCCCGCAGCTATTCGCTGTGGCCTTTGCCGTTTGCTACCTCTTGCTGCGGCATTGAGTTCATGGCAACAATGGGTGCGCATTATGATATTTCCCGGTTCGGTTCGGAAAGACCGAGCTTTTCACCCCGTCAGGCTGACTTGCTGATGGTAATGGGAACAATCGCCAAGAAAATGGCGCCTGTAGTGAAGCAGGTATACCTGCAGATGGCAGAGCCGCGCTGGGTAATGGCAGTTGGCGCCTGCGCTTCCAGCGGGGGTATTTTTGATACTTACAGCGTATTGCAGGGAATTGACCGGATTATCCCTGTCGATGTGTATGTGCCGGGCTGTCCGCCGCGGCCAGAGCAGATTATTGACGGGTTAATGCAGATCCAGTACCTGGCACAGAATGAGAAGCTGCGCCGCCGCAATACCGACGAATACCAGGAATTATTAGCATCTTATAACATTCAATAACCCATATGCTGACTAACCAGGAAGTTGCTGAGGCGCTTTTGGAAAAATTTGGTGACCAGGTTTTTGATTTTGAAGAACCATACGGGCTTCTGACACTTTCTACGACCCGCGAAGAGATTTTGCCGATATTGGAGTTTCTCCGGGACCATAAAAACTACCAGGTTATATTCCTGACCGATCTTACAGGGATACATTATCCTGAAAATAAGAACAAGGAATTCCAGGTAGTCTACCACATGCACAGCTTTGTGCATAATTTCCGTATCAGGATTAAAGTTTCATTAGCTGAATCAGATCTGCACATTCCTTCGGCGACCGGACTTTTTGCGTGCGCCAACTGGATGGAGCGTGAGACTTATGACTTTTTCGGTATTCTGTTCGACGGGCATCCTAACCTGATCAGGATCCTGAATATTGAAGAAATGGACTATTTTCCAATGCGGAAAGAGTTCCCGATGGAAGATGCCACGCGTGAAGACAAAACTGATGCCCTTTTCGGCCGTTGACCTTATACTGAGTAAAATATGGCAGATATTGAATTATTACCCCATAACGTCCCTTCTCAAACCGAGCTGCCTGAACTGGTTGAAGAATTAACCACCCTTAACCTCGGCCCTACTCACCCGGCGACACACGGTATTTTCCAGAATATCCTGAAAATGGATGGAGAAAAAATCGTTTCGGGCGAGCAGACGATCGGATATATACACCGTGCATTCGAGAAAATAGCCGAACGGAGGCCATTTTACCAGATCACCACGCTTACTGACCGCATGAACTATTGCTCTTCCCCAATCAATAACCTGGGGTGGCACATGACGGTCGAAAAGTTGTTGGGCGTCGAAGTGCCTAAGCGGGCACAATACATCCGCGTGATCATGATGGAGCTGGCCAGGATCACGGACCACATCATTTGCAACAGTATTCTTGGTGTTGATACAGGTGCTTTTACCGGCTTCCTGTATGTAATGCAGAAGCGCGAGGAAGTTTACGAGATTTACGAAGAAGTATGCGGAGCCCGTCTAACCACAAATATGGGCCGACTGGGCGGTATGGAAAGAGACCTTTCCAATACAGCTATCCGTAAAATTCACGAGTTCATCAAATCATTCCCGGCTGTGTTGCGCGAGCTCGAAAAGCTGCTGAACCGTAACCGGATATTCATGGACCGAACCATTAACGTCGGTCCTATTTCAGCGGAAAGAGCTTTGTCATACGGCTTTACTGGTCCTAACCTCCGTGCTGCGGGTGTAGACTATGATGTGCGTGTAATGAACCCCTACTCTTCTTACCAGGATTTTGACTTCGAAGTACCTATCGGCCAGTCCGGAGATACTTTTGACCGTTATATGGTCCGGAATGAAGAAATGTGGCAGAGTTTGAAAATTGTAGAACAAGCGATTAACAACTTGCCGGAAGGTCCATACTACGCGGATGCCCCTGAATACTATCTTCCTCCTAAAAACGAAGTGTACAGAAATATGGAGGCATTGATCTATCACTTCAAAATTGTGATGGGTGAAATCGATGCACCGGCTGGTGAGGTTTACCATGCTGTGGAAGGTGGAAATGGAGAATTAGGTTTTTACCTGATCAGCGATGGTGGAAGAGCTCCCTATCGTTTACACTTCCGCAGACCAAGCTTTATCTACTACCAGGCTTATCCTGAAATGTGCAAGGGAAGTACACTTTCCGACGCCATTTTAACCATGAGTAGCCTCAATGTGATAGCCGGCGAACTGGACGCCTGAGTTTTTCTAAAACAGATTACATTTAAGAAATGACCGAAACACCCAATTTCGTAGCCTTTACCCCAGAGCGGCTTGAAAAAGTAAAAGAAATCATTGCACGTTATCCGGAAGGCCGCCAGAAGTCGGCCCTTTTGCCTGTTTTGCACGTGGCACAGGAGCAGTGGGGCTGGCTGAGCAGCGAGGTAATGGATTACGTTGCCGGTATTTTGAGCATTGAACCTGTCGAAGTATATGAGGTGGCGACGTTTTACACGATGTACCACCTCGATCCTGTCGGAAAGCACGTAATTGAATACTGTCGGACAGGACCTTGCTGCCTAATGGGAGGGGAAGATGTTTACGGGTATTTGAAACAAAAACTTGGTGTAGAAGCCGGACAAACAACTGCTGACGGACTTTTTACTTTAAAGGAAGTTGAATGCCTTGCCGCTTGTGGCTGGGGGCCTGTTTTCCAGATCCGCGAGCAATTTTATATGAACCTTACGAATGAGAAGGTTGATCAAATTATTGAAGATTTAAGCAAATAGGCTTTCGGCTTAAAATAGTATCCTGAAATGGCTAAGAAAATATTAACGGAGCACATCAATGTACCTGGTATAGAAACCTTCGATGTATATCGGAAACAAGGTGGATATACTGCCGTTGAAAAGGCTATTAAGACCATGACGCCCGAGGAGGTTGTGGAAGAGGCGAAGAAATCCGGTGTAAGAGGAAGAGGTGGAGCAGGATTTCCGATGGGTATGAAGTGGGGCTTTCTGGCAAAACCGGAAGGAGTACCCCGCTATCTGGTCTGCAATGCAGATGAATCAGAGCCAGGCACATTCAAGGATCACCACCTGATGAAATCGATTCCTCACTTATTGATCGAGGGAATGATCATATCAAGCTTTGCCCTTGGTGCGAACAAGTCATTTATCTACGTACGTGGTGAATTGATGTACGTGATCCGCATTCTTGAAAAAGCAATTGAAGAAGCCAAGGCGCAGGGTTTTCTTGGCAAAAACATTCTGGGTTCAGGCTATGACCTGGAACTGGTTGTTCAACCAGGCGGAGGCGCATATATCTGTGGTGAAGAAACTGCATTGCTGGAATCTCTGGAAGGCAAGCGCGGAAATCCACGTAACAAACCTCCATTCCCTGCTGTAAAAGGTTTATACCAAAGCCCGACTGTTGTTAATAACGTAGAGTCAATCTCTAACATGCCATGGATTATCAACAATGGCGGTGACGCGTATGCAGCAATTGGTGTAGGTCGCAGTACCGGTACAAAGCTGATTTCTGCTTCCGGGCACATTCAAAAGCCGGGTGTTTATGAAATCGAGCTGGGTGTGAGTGTTGAGGAATTCCTTAATTCCGACGAATACTGCGGCGGTATCAGGAAAGGTCATCATTTGAAAGCATTGGTAGCTGGTGGTTCTTCTGTTCCCATTCTGCCTGCCCATTTGATCATGAAAACAGCGAATGGAGAGGACAGGCTGATGAGCTATGAATCTCTTTCCGACGGCGGTTTTGCAACAGGTACCATGCTCGGTTCAGGTGGATTTATCGTTTTCGACGAAACAGCCTGCATTGTCAGAAATACCTGGAACTTCTCCCGTTTTTACCACCACGAATCTTGTGGCCAATGCAGCCCGTGCCGTGAAGGTACCGGTTGGATGGAGAAAGTTTTACATCGCATTGAACACGGCCATGGCAGTATGCACGACGTTGATCTGCTGGTGGATATATCTAAAAAAATTGAAGGAAATACAATTTGTCCGCTCGGAGACGCAGCAGCATGGCCGGTGGCTAGTGCGATACGTCACTTCCGCGACGAATTTGTCTGGCATATAACAAACCCGCATGAAGCTACTCAGCCCGGCGCCGTTTACCGCGGTGAAATGGAACTGGCGTAACCGCTGATTGAGATTTTTGAACATTGTTTCGCATGGAAGAAATAAAACCCCAATTGATAAAGATTACTTTCGACGGAATTGAGGTCGAAGTAGAGCCAGGTACTACTATCATGCAGGCGGCACGAAAAATCGCGGAGGCTGATGAAAGTCAGGCTTCACTGGTTCCGCCGGCAATGTGCTATTATAAACCGCTTAATGCTTCGGGTGGAAAATGCCGCGCTTGTCTGGTGAAGGTTGCACAGGGATCTGCCAAAGATCCTCGTCCGATGCCTAAACTGGTACCATCGTGCATTACACAGGTACAGGAAGGAATGGTGGTTGAAAATACAACTAATCAGGGTGTACTGGATACGCGCAAGAGCATCGTAGAGTTTCTTTTGATTAACCACCCGCTCGACTGCCCTATCTGTGACCAGGCCGGAGAATGTCATTTGCAGGATTTCGCATTTGAGCACGGTTCTGTAAAAACGAGGTATGAGGAAGAAAGACGGACTTTTGACAAAATAGATATCGGTCCTTATGTGCAGCTGCACATGACACGCTGCATTCTGTGCTATCGCTGTGTTTACACAGCCGACCAGATCACGAACAAACGTGTTCACGGCGTGATGAACCGCGGAGATGCTTCCGAAATCAGTACCTACATTGAGAAAGCGATTGACAACGATTTCTCAGGAAATGTTATTGACGTTTGTCCTGTAGGTGCATTGACCGACAAAACTTTTCGCTTTAAACAAAGGGTATGGTTTACTAAACCGGAAGATGCGCATCGTGACTGTGATAAATGCTGTGGAAAAGTGACACTCTGGTATCGTGGCGATGAAGTGCTCCGCGTAACTGCCCGCAAGAATACATGGGGAGAAGTCAACGATTTCATTTGCAATACCTGCCGTTTTGATAAAAAACAAACAAGCGACTGGGTATTGGAAGGACCAACAAAAGTGAAACGCAGCTCAGTGATTTCAGCTAATAAATACCGCGCTGACCTAGTTAAAAAACCTGATTTTGCATTGAAACTAGCGGCTTCACAATACAAACCAGTTGATGACGACCGTGCTTATGTGACTGACGAAGAAACGATCCGTCAACAAAGTATTGAGAATAACGAGAAGGCGAACCATCGTTCGTTGCTGGCAAAGAACAACTAACAAGCTGATTATAATTGCTGATAATAAATGGATTTAACTGAATTTCTAGTTAAGACAGCAACGATTTTCGTTGTTTTCGTACTTACCCTGGTGATCGCGATGTACTCGACCTGGGCTGAACGTAAGGTTGCAGGCTTTATCCAGGACAGGATGGGACCTAACCGCGCCGGCTGGGGAGGCTTGTTACAGCCGCTTGCCGATGCGGGTAAGATGTTTTTTAAAGAAGATTTTATTCCTGCTTTGGCCAACAAATGGCTGTTTATCGCAGGTCCAAGTTTGGCTATGCTCACTGCATTGCTGGCGAGCGCCGTAATTCCTTTTGGAAGTACTTTCCGCATCAACGGGCACGAAGTGGTGCTGCAAGGTGTTGAATCCAACATTGGTATTCTCTATGTTTTCGGTGTAGTTGCATTGGGAGTGTACGGGATAATGGTTGGAGGCTGGGCTTCCAATAATAAATTTTCACTACTGGGCGCTATACGTGCGGCTTCTCAGAACATCAGCTATGAAGTAGCAATGGGCCTTTCGCTGATCGCCATTCTGATGATGAGCAGCTCGCTGTCACTTGGAGAAATCGTGGCGCAGCAGCATGGAATGAACTGGAATATCTTTTATCAGCCACTCGGATTTTTGATTTTTATTACCTGTTCATTCGCGGAATGTAACCGCGTTCCATTTGACTTACCTGAATGCGAAACTGAGCTGGTAGGAGGATATCATACCGAATACGGAAGTATGAAGCTGGGTTTCTACCTGTTTGCCGAGTATATCAACATGTTTGTTTCCTCAGCAATTATCTCCGTACTGTATTTTGGTGGGTACAATTATCCCGGAATGGACTGGGTTTACAGCCAGCTTACCAGCGCATTAGGTTCGGAAACCGGGCATAACATTGCCACATTGATCGGTACTGCAGTATTCTTCGGAAAAGCATTGTTCTTCATATTCTTCTATATGTGGGTACGCTGGACAATCCCTCGTTTCCGTTATGATCAATTGATGAACCTGGGATGGAAAAAGCTGATTCCGCTGGCTATTTTCAACATCATTATCACAGGCGCGGCTGTGCTCTTTTTAAAGCCGGTAATTACCGCCTGGTTGAATTAATATAAAAATTACGTTGCTATGCAGTTGACAAATCGCTCCAAGCAGGTTAGCAATAAAGAAATGACATTGATGGAACGTGCCTATATTCCGGCCATTGTGACGGGTTTGGGTATTACCATTAAGCACTTTTTTGCTAAGAAAGTTACGATTGAATACCCTGAAGTAAAGAGATACCTCGGGCCTGTATTCAGGGGCAGACATATTTTAAAGAGAGACGAAGACGGTCGTGAGCGCTGCACTGCGTGCGGCTTGTGCGCGGTAGCTTGTCCGGCAGAGGCCATTCAAATGGTTGCTGCTGAGAGAGAAAAAGGCGAAGAAAACCTGTATCGTGAAGAAAAGTACGCAGCTGTGTACGAAGTGAATATGCTTCGCTGCATTTTCTGCGGTCTTTGTGAAGAGGCTTGCCCGAAACAGGCTGTTTATTTGCGTCACGACGAGTTTGTACCCGTATTTACTGAAAGAGATCAGGTAATCTGGGGTAAAGATCTTTTGGTTGAGGATATGACTAACCGGTATACCAGAGAAGCCTGGACCAAAGAAGAAGCCCGCGCAATTGACGCGAAGAGAGCCACAGGCGAAGTTACAAACGTTGTTCCACGAGCTATACCCTGATCCATTATCCAGGCTGTTCAGCAGTTACATATTATGAATCCATCTGTTTCTTTTTTCTATTTCCTGTCGTTTCTGACCATTCTGAGCGCGGTAATGGTGGTAGTGTCACGTAACCCGATCCACAGCGTTCTTTACCTGATCCTCACATTTTTTACACTCTCAGGTCACTACATTCTATTGAATGCGCAATTTCTGGCCGCGGTGAACATCATTGTTTACGCGGGCGCGATCATGGTACTCTTCCTGTTTGTGATCATGTTCCTTAATATGAAACAGGACCATGAGGAATCGAAGACAAACCTGACCAAAGTAGCTGCCACAATCGTTGGCGGGACCGTTTTTGTAATCTTGTTCGGGGCGTACCGCAAAACGGCTATACCTGCTTTTAATCCTGAAAATTTCGATTCTCAGGTGGGAATGATTGAAAACCTCGGACATATGTTGTTCCGTGATTACCTTCTTCCATTCGAGCTGGCTTCTATTCTGCTGCTGGTTGCTATGGTTGGAGCGGTAATGCTAGGAAAACGCGAGATTGGAGAGAGACATTTCTGATCCTGATATAGACTTAAGCATAAAGGGGAGACGCACTGAGCGTCTCCCCTTTATGCTTTTATGTTCTTATAATTAGTTAACTTCTGCATCTGTATAAGCCTCCACAGGGATACATGAGCAGATCAGGTTACGATCACCGTAAGCACTGTCAACGCGGCTCACACTTGGCCAGAATTTGTTAAAACGAAGGTATGGGAGCGGGAATGCAGCCTTCTCTCTGCTGTAAGAACGGTTCCATTCTTCGCTGAGCAGTACTCTTGAAGTATGTGGTGCATTCTTCAAAACATTGTCTGTACGATCTGCGCTGCCCTCCTCTATCTCCTGTATCTCTTTCCGGATCGCGATCATCGCATCACAGAAACGATCGAGCTCTGCTTTCGATTCTGATTCAGTTGGTTCTATCATCAGCGTTCCGGCTACAGGGAAAGACAATGTTGGTGCGTGAAAACCGTAGTCCATCAAGCGTTTTGCCAGATCCTCGGCCTCTACACCGGCTGCTTTAAACGAGCGGCAATCCAATATCATTTCATGCGCACAGCGGCCGTTTGTACCTGTATAAAGTACTTCGTAATGCCCGCTCAAACGTTCTTTAATGTAGTTGGCATTCAAAATCGCATATTTTGTCGCATTAGTCAATCCTTCTCCGCCCATCATCGCGATGTATGCATAAGAAATGGTAAGAATGCTTGCACTTCCATAAGGTGCCGCAGATACAGCTCCTGCCTCTCCCTCGGGAAGATGCTCACCCTGTACATTGAAGTTGACATGGCCTGGCAAAAACGGCATCAAATGCTCTGCAACGCCAATCGGGCCTACACCAGGTCCGCCACCCCCGTGAGGAATGCAAAATGTTTTGTGCAAATTCAAATGGCAAACATCGGCACCGATGCTGGCCGGACTTGTCAAACCCACCTGTGCATTCATATTAGCACCGTCCATATAAACCTGTCCGCCAAATGAATGGATCATTTCGCAGATCTCAATAATACTTTCCTCATACACACCGTGCGTAGAAGGATAAGTGACCATCAGACAGGATAAATCATTGCTATACTGCTCAGCTTTCGCACGCAGGTCAGCTACATCGATATTTCCTCTTTCATCACATTTGGTAACAACCACTTTCATCCCGGCCATTACAGCAGAAGCTGGATTTGTCCCGTGCGCCGAAGAAGGTATCAAAGCCACATTACGGTGATGATCGCCGCGGCTGGCGTGGTAAGCACGAATCGCCATTAAGCCTGCATATTCTCCCTGTGCACCTGAATTTGGCTGGAAAGACATTGCTGCAAAGCCCGTAATCTCACATAGCCAGGTATTGAGCTCGCTCACCAGCTGTGCGTAGCCGCCTACCTGATTGGTGGGTGCTAATGGATGTATTTGTCCGAATTCAGGCCATGTAAGCGGAATCATCTCTGATGTTGCATTCAGCTTCATAGTACAGCTGCCCAGCGAAATCATCGAATGCACCAAAGAAAGGTCTTTGTTTTCCAATGATTTCAGGTAGCGCAGCATTTCATGCTCGGTATGGTGCGTGTTGAAAACAGGGTGCGTCAGGTATTCAGAAACACGTGCAAGATTTTCAGGAAAGGCAAATTCGAATTCTTCATCTATTACCATTTCACCTTGAAAGCCCGAAACTTCTGCGAATACATTCAGCAATGCGATCACATCATCAAAAGACTTTGCTTCGTCGAATGCAATCGTGATACTTTCGTCTTTATTATAACGGAGGTTAATCCCCCATTTCAAAGCCTGCTCACGTACTTTCCTCGTTAAAGGCGTTTTGATGGTAACCGTATCGAAAAACTCTTCTGTTACTACTTCGTAATTGAATTTCTTGATGGTATCAACAAAAAGCTTTGCCAGTCCGTGAATACGGGCCGCAATTGACCTGATACCTTCTGGTCCATGATATACGGAATAAGCTCCGGCAATTACCGCCAAAAGAACCTGGGCAGTACAAATGTTAGAAGTCGCTTTTTCACGGCGAATGTGCTGCTCACGTGTTTGCAGCGCCATTCTTAACGCGCGGTTACCTTCTCCGTCTACCGAAACTCCGATGATACGGCCCGGAATATTTCTCTTGAATGATTCTTTCGTAGCAAAAAACGCCGCGTGCGGACCGCCATAGCCCATTGGAACACCAAACCGTTGTGATGAACCTACCACCACATCCGCTCCCATTTCTCCGGGCGATTTTAACAATGCAAGCGACAGCAAGTCGGCAGCAACTGCTACTGAAATGTTGAGCTCATGCGCTGCGGCGATAAAATCAGTATAGTCAATTACATCCCCATTTGTGGCTGGATATTGTACCAGAACGGCATATATGTTCTCGTCTGTCAAATCAACAGTAGCGTGATTTCCCACAACCACTTCAATGCCGATTGGCCTTGCCCTGGTATAAATCAGGTCAATGGTTTGCGGGTGACAAAGTTCTGAAACAAAGAACGTATTTGCCTTTTTCCGGCCGCCTGCGCGCAGGCTGTGCAGCATTGTCATCGCTTCCGCCGCTGCTGTTGCTTCATCGAGTAATGATGCATTCGCAATCTCCATTCCGGTCAGATCAGTTATTACTGTCTGAAAATTCAGCAGCATTTCAAGCCGACCTTGCGCGATTTCAGCCTGATAAGGTGTATAAGCAGTGTACCAGGCTGGATTTTCAAGAATGTTACGCAAAATTACTTTGGGCGTAATTGTATCGTAGTAGCCTGTGCCGATATAAGATTTCAGGACCGCATTCTTGCTTGCCGTTCTTCTGATCCCTTCCAGAAACTCCTGTTCCGATTTTGGTTTAGGAAGATTAAGCGGCTTTTGTAAACGTATCGCTGAGGGAAGTGTTTGATCTATCAGTTCGTCCAATGACGCGGCGCCTATCGTACTCAGCATCTCCTGCAATTCCTGCACATCTTTCCCGTGATGCCGGTTTTCAAATTTATCTTGATTTCGAAGGTTAATTTTCATTCAGTTTTGGACCAAAAAACGTTCGTGATTACTAGTTTTAAAACACAAAAGTAAGCAAATCCGACCAAACTTTTGGAGAATGATCTCAATGCTTACTCTTGATTATGTACAAATTTGTAGCGCCCTTGCAAATCAATGATTCGGGCAGCCGCAATCCGTTTTGCGTTTGAAAATACCAAGTATTTTTTTCGACTTGGGCTTCTTATAACCCTTGTATTTTTTCTTCTTTCCCATTAGCTCCATCTTGGAAGTAACAGGCTTTGCTTGGAGTTGTTCAATGCCGGAAAAGCCAAGTGTCAGGCCAAGTACCAGTATGCAGGGAATGATTTTCTTCATGATTATGGGAGCAGTGAAAACAATATCTAATATTCAACGCGCTGAATGCAAAAACCTGTATAGCATCTGATTATAAATCGTTTATTTCCGGCACTCAGGCTTTTACCAGTTCTAAGATAGTAATTTCCGGCAGGATACCTACCCTTCCCGGGTAACCCAGGTAACCGAAACCACGGTTTACATACAGGTATTGCTCATCTTCCTTATACAATCCTGCCCAGCGTTTGTACCTGTACTGCACCGGGCTCCACTTCAATTTACCAATTTCCACGCCAAACTGCATTCCGTGCGTGTGCCCTGCCAATGCGAGGTCAATATCCTTGTACTTGGGAAGTACCTGCTGATCCCAGTGACTTGGATCGTGGGAAAGCAGGATTTTAACAGGGTAATCACCTGTATTCTGATAGGCTTTGGCGAGATCGCCATATTTGGCAAAATTGCCGGCACCCCAGTTCTGAATACCAATCAGGCCAATTTCTTCACCATCTACACGGATTGGACGATGCTCGTCGAGCATCAGGTTCCACCCCAGCAGCTTATGCGCTCTTTGCAGATCAGCAAGGTTATTGGTTTTCGCTTTCAGGTCGGGCCACTGGTAGTAGTCGCCGTAATCATGATTCCCGAGAATGGAATGGACGCCGAGCGGCGCTTTTACCTTATCGAAAATGGAGATATAATCTTGCACCTCCAAAGCCCTGTCATTGACCAGATCACCTGTAAAAAAAGCGATATCCGGTTTTTCTTTTAACAACATTTCAACGCCTCCCTTGACAGCTGTCTTGTTGAAAAAGCTCCCTGAATGAATATCTGACAATTGTGCAATTTTCATTCCGTGAAAAACACCTGGAAGGTTCTTCAATGGAACCTTTACCCTGCGCACCCGGTAATCGTGCGCTCCCGATAGTATCCCGAATGCAAAAGTACCCATTAAGCCTGTTCCGGCTACTACCGCAGTCGTCGCCAGAAACTGTGATCTCGGGATAGTAGGCTCGCCTGTTTCCGGAGACGGAGTAGCAGCGCCAGGGTAAACGAAACTCACAATCCACTGAAAGAAGCGGCGCACATCATCAACCAGCAGGATCAGGACTGCCAGTAATTTGGACAAATAAGGAATTGCGATAAAAGCAACGACGAAGGTCCGCGTAGTACCTTTGAAATAGTCGGGCGGCAAAAGCTGCATGGCAATGTAAGCCAGCAAGGTGATAAGCGTGAAACCCCAGTAAATACCTCCGATCCACCTTTGGGAAACCTGGGATAAATTGCGGGTAGCAAATCGTAAACCTTGCCAGACGTAGAAATCTATTGCTATCAGAATAAAAGTCAGCAATAAAAAAAAGACTGTTCTGGGCATTTTAAATGATCGTTTTCATATTGCATGTAAACGTTTGACCTTGTTTTCTCGTTCGGTTATCTCGGGAGATTGTTGAGGTTTGTACAGCAGAGGTTTTCACCATCCTTTTAAAGGCAAAAATCGCCTGTTTAATGGTTTTCAAATACATATAAATACAATGGGAAATTTCGATTTCAAAAGATTTCATATCAGATCAATGAACGCAGGCACAGCCGAGGAGCGCGCACAGATTAATCAGGAGCTGAAAGAGCTCTATAACGCCCTGCCGGAAGATGAAAAGAAAGTCTTCAATGAAGAATTACAGTTCTTTCTGACGAAAGAAGTCGCCCGCATCAAATCTGACTACGAATCGGTAAAAGGATTGGACCAACCTAACTAATTCAGGCGCGGATCAATGGGATAATGCGCAATGGAACGGTACTCGCCGCCCATATTCCGCAGGATCTCGCGCCAGAAGTTGCCCGGCGGAGTTGTAAAAAGGAAATCAGAGTTGGTATGGGTAATAATCCAGGAATCCTGGCTGAGCTCCTCTGCGAGCTGCCCTTCTCCCCAGCCCGAGTAGCCGATAAAGAAGCGGATATCTTCCTGGTTGAGGGTATTGAGGTTGAGCAGTGTTTTCACCGTTGTAAAATCGCCGCCCCAGTACACATCATTCATGATTTCAGCACCGCCGCTGATCAGGTCGGGGCGCCTGTGAATGAAATGAAGCGTGTTCTTTTCTACGGGACCTCCGAGATGCAGTGTGATATCCTGGTAAATCGTTTCTTCAAGCACATCGCCGAGAAATAGCTCCGTAGTTTGATTCAGCACAAAACCAAAGCTGCCGTGATCGTTGTGTTCACACATCAGGATCACACCTCTCTCAAAATTTGGATCGCCCAAAAACGGTTTGGCAATTAGCAGGCTTCCTTTCGAGACATTCATGCTTGTAGACATATTCTGACGAAACTTTTTATGCTGAACGAATATATTTTATTTTTTGGTAACATTAACCCCGAAACAATCAAAATTGAATAGGTTTCCGGCAATTTTTCCTGCAAACCAAAAAGCATACCATTGCATTGCAAAAACCAACGAAAACAAGATTATGGCTTTAATTAAATCCGTGCGGGGGTATCAGCCGCAATTCGGCGAAAACTGCTGGTTTGCTGAAAATGCAACAATTGTGGGTGATGTGGAAATGGGAGAAAACTGTACTGTCTGGTTCAATGCCGTCATCCGGGGGGATGTGAACAGCATCCGGATCGGGCACCATTCCAATGTGCAGGACGGCGCGGTTATCCACTGTACTTACCAGCGCTTTTCCACCACGATCGGCAACTACGTGTCTGTTGCGCATAATGCAATTGTGCACGGCTGTACAATCGAAGACCATGTGCTGATCGGAATGGGAGCCATTGTAATGGACGGAGCGGTAGTAGGAACAGGCTCTATCGTGGCAGCCGGAGCAATTGTGACGCAGGGCACCAAAATCCCTCCCGGCACCATTTACGCAGGAAATCCAGCCAGGTACCTGAAAGATGTTTCTCCTGAACTGAATGCGGCTATCGACAGAACTGCCAACAACTACATTACCTATTCGGGCTGGTTCAAAGAAACGGAAGATTAGCCTTCTCCCATTTCCTTTCTCGCATTCAGATAACCTTTAATAACAGTAAACGTCGTGATCGCGAGGAAGAAAAGGATAATGTACTGCACGTAATCAACGATCCAGGGGAAACGCTCTCCGAAGAGATATCCGCCGCCAGTCAAAGAACCGATCCAAATGGCACCACCGGCAACATTGTTGATCAGGAATGATACAAAAGGCATTTTGACTAACCCCGCAAGAATAGGCGCGAAAGTTCTGACAACAGGTAAAAACCGGCTGATGATCAGCGTGCGGCTTCCATACCGTTCAAAGTAGTTGCGTGTGGTTTCAATGTGTTTTTTCTTGAAAAAGAAGGAATCGGGCCTGTTTTCAAACATATCACCGAAATATTTACCAAAAATATATCCGAGCAAGGAGCCCAGTACTGCGGCCGTAAACATGCACAACAGCAAAATTCCGATCGGCACATCCAGAATTCCTGTACCGCAGAATACGCCAGCCAGGAAGACCAGGTAATCGCCGGGAAGGAAGAATGCGAAGAACAATCCATTCTCGGCAAACACGATGAATGTGATAACCAGCAAACCGCCGGTACGGATGATCTCCTCGGAGTTGAGTATATATTGGAAAAATTCGGTAATTGAATTCATAATGTCAGGATAAAGGAACAAGCTCCATACTAACTATGGAGCTGTTCAAATTTAAGCATTTTCCGATAGTTCGAGCCAGCGCATTTCCTTGTCAGCCTGACTTTCGGTTAATGTCTCGATTTCTTTCGACCAGCTTGCCAGCTCATCGTGCGAGCCGCCGGTGTTCAGTTTTTCCACCAGAACCGCTTTCTGCTTTTCCATTTTAGCTATATCAGCTTCAAGCTGCTCCATTTCCTTTTGCTCTTTGTAGCTCAGCTTTTTTTTGGCTGTGATATTAGCAGCGGGCGTAACTTCCTGAACCGGCTCAGGAGCTGCAACCGGCGCGGGCTTGGAACCTGCACTCTTTTTCTCTGCTTCCTGCTCATCCTGGTAATCCCGCAGTTCGGTATAGTTTCCGGGAAAGTCGCTGATTTTACCCTCACCTTCAAAAACAAATATGTGCTCAACCAGTCTGTCCAGAAAATACCGGTCGTGGGATACGATCATCAGACAGCCAGGGAAGTTCATCAGAAAATCTTCGAGTACATTCAGGCTCGCAATGTCCAGATCGTTGGTTGGCTCATCGAGGATCAGGAAGTTTGGTTGCTTGATCAGGATCAACAAAAGCTGCAGCCTCCGTTTTTCACCTCCGCTCAGTTTTGAGATAAAATCATATTGCTTGGAAGGGGAAAAAAGGAATGCTTCGAGCAGCTTACTAACGGTGACCGATTCGCCGGTACCCAGCTGCACTACCTCGGCCACATCTTTCACGATATCTATTACCCGCTGATTTTCATTAAAAACCAGGTCAGACTGCTTGTAATAGCCGAACTGTACGGTTTCCCCTTTCACAATCGAACCCTGATCTGGAGACAGCTCGCCGGTGATCATATTCAGGAGCGTCGACTTGCCCATTCCATTCTTACCAACAATCCCAATCCTGTCTCCTTTGCGGAAAGTATATTCAAAATCCTTGATCAACTGCCGGTCCCCAAACCCTTTACTTACCTTTTCAAGCTCGATGATTTTGCTGCCCAGTCGCGACGTGCGGACATTCAGCTCCATTTTCGTATCAAATTTCTTCTGACTAGCTTTTTCTTTCAGCTCCTCAAAAGCATCGACGCGGTATTTTGCTTTGGTACCCCGCGCCTTTGGCTGTCGCCTGATCCAGTCAAGCTCTTTGCGCATCAGGTTTCTGGCTTTATCAATGCCCGCAGCCTCCATTTCCTCTCTTTCTGCTTTCTTCTCAAGGAAATAAGAATAGTTACCCTTATACGGATAAGCTGAACCGTGGTCCAGTTCCAGCATTTGATTACAAACAGTATCCAGGAAGTACCTGTCGTGAGTTACTACCAGCAAAGTAGTATTCGACGTATTCAGGTAATTTTCAAGCCACTCTACAGTGTCCAGGTCGAGGTGGTTGGTAGGTTCATCGAGGATCAACAAGTCGGGATCTTCAAGCAAAACCTTCGCCATTGCTACTCTCTTACGCTGGCCCCCTGAAAGTGCGCCGTACGGAGTATCTGTATGATGGATGCCCAGTCTGCCGAGAACTTCCTTTGTACGGTATTCAAAGTCCCACGCATTATATTTATCCATATCCTCCATTACCTCGGCAAGTTCGTCGTGGTTGTCGGTTTCAATGGCGTGTTCATACCGTTTCACCACTTGGGCTACCGGATTGTTGGAAGAAAAAATCACTTCCAGCACTGGCAGACTTTCGTCGAATGCAGGACTTTGGTCAAGATACCCAATGCGAATGTCCTTTCTGAAACTCACCTCGCCTTCGTCTGGCGGTATCTTACCTGTGAGAATATTGAGAAATGTTGTTTTCCCTGTTCCGTTTTTCCCGATCAATGCGACTTTATCGCCGCGGCTGATTCCAAAACTGATATTTCTGAAAAGCCATTTGTCAGCAAATGACTTTGCTATATTTTCTGCTGAAAGATAATTCATGATTAAAGCTAAAATTCAATGTCTGCAAAGTTAGAACAGATATCAAACAACTTAGAAAAAATTCGTTTTCATAGGGTAAATAGGCTAATATTGCCACTTATATTCAGTTAGATGGTTCCAACCGACTCGTTTTATTATTATGTCTAAACAATCTCTTTTCTTAATCTCAACGCTCCTATTTTCCTTCAACGCACTAGCCCAAGACGCTAATTTTAAGAATTACACACAAAAAATCGGAGGTAGCCCAAAGGTATATGAAATGGTCGCTATTCCCGGCGGCGAGTTCATGATGGGAAGCCCGGCCAGCGAAAAAGGCCACAAAGCCGACGAAGGTCCTCAGCATAAGGTGAAGATCGAACCTTTCTGGATGGGAAAATTTGAAGTGATCTGGGATATCTACGATTTGTATTCTTTCAAAAATATGGAGAAAGAAATGGCAGCCCGCCACCCGGATCCTGAAAAATCAGTTCAAAAAACAGATGCAAGTACCCGCCCGAGTCCTCCTTATGTGGATATGTCATTTGGTATGGGCCGCGAAGGTTACCCGGCGATAAACATGACGCAGTATGCGGCTATTCACTTTTGCAAATGGCTTTATGAAAAAACAGGTGTTTTCTATCGTTTGCCGACTGAGGCTGAATGGGAATATGCCTGCCGCGCAGGTTCTAAAACTGCTTACTCTTTCGGTGACGACGCTTCTAAGCTGGGAGAATATGCATGGTTCCGTGGCAACAGCGACGCTGCTTACAAAAAGGTAGGTCAGAAAAAACCGAATGCATTCGGGTTACACGATATGCATGGAAATGTAATGGAATGGACGCTGGATCAGTATATCCCTGATTATTATGCTAAAAAGCCAGCTGGTGAAAAGTACGCGCCGGTTACTGAGCTTTACCCGAATTCTGTACGTGGCGGATCATGGGATGATGAGCCTTCGGAACTGAGAAGTGCTGCAAGAATTCCTTCTAAGGCTGACTGGAAGATCCTCGACCCGCAATTGCCAAAAAGCGAATGGTGGCTGACCAGCGCTTCTTTCGTTGGGTTCAGAGTGGTAAGACCTCTGAAAACACCTTCTCCGGAAGAAATTAAAGCTTATTACAGCCCTAAATTAATTGAAGACTATTGATCAACTATAACTCTTAATTTTTGCATAATGGAACAAAACAGACGTAATTTCTTAAAAGCATCGGGCCTGATCGCCGGCGGTGCGATATTGAATCCTCTGACAGGATACGGCTTCAATAGTTCTGTAAACGAAACAATCAGAGTGGCACTGATTGGCTGCGGAGGAAGAGGAACTGGAGCTGCTGCACAGGCATTGAGCACATCTCAGAACGTGCAGATCGTGGCAATGGCCGATGCATTTAAAGACCGTCTGGATGATGCATACAAAAACCTTACTGCAAAGAAATACAAAGATGCAGCAGGCAAAGCTGTTGATACCGCTACGAAGGTTAACGTTCCTGACGACCGCAAATTCGTTGGTTTTGACGCATTCAAAAAAGCAATCGCATTGAAAGATGTAGACGTGGTGATCCTGGCAACACCTCCGGGTTTCCGTCCGTCGCACTTCGAAGAGGCTGTGAAGAATGACAAGCATATATTTATGGAGAAGCCGGTTGCCACCGATGCACCAGGTATCCGCAAAGTGCTGGAAATTGCTGAGCAGGCTAAGAAGAAAAAGTTGAATGTAGTGGTTGGTCTGCAGCGTCACTATCAGGCCAATTATATTGAGGCAATCAAAAGGATTCACGACGGAGCAATCGGTGATATCGTAGGCGGCCAGGTATACTGGGTTGGAAGCAGCCCCTGGATGAAGGAGCGCCAGCCAAACCAGACTGAAATGGAGTACCAAATGAGAAACTGGTACTACTTCAACTGGCTATGCGGCGACCACATTTCAGAGCAGCACGTTCACAATATTGATGTTGCCAACTGGGTGAAAAAAGGTTACCCTGTTGAAATTCAGGGAACAGGCGGACGTCAGGTTCGTACTGGTAAAGCCTACGGTGAAATTTACGATCACCATACATTGGATCTGGTTTATGCTGACGGAACGGTTATTTCAAGCCAGTGCCGCCAGTTTGAAGGAACCTGGAACCGCGTTGACGAAGCATTCGTGGGAACGAAAGGCCGGATCGACAGCTTTGACGGCAAGAGAACAGCTTTGAAAGATTATAAAGGCGGTGTTATCTATCAACATGACGGCAAAGCTGATAAGAACCCGTATCAGGTAGAACACGACGAATTGTTTGCTGCTATCGCGAAAGGTGAATACAAATTTGCTGACGCAGAAAATGGCGCGAAAAGTACAATGACTGCAATTATGGGTAGAATGGCTACTTACTCCGGTAAAATGGTGAAGTGGGATGAAGCGCTTAATTCAGACATCAATTTGTTCCCTGACAAACTTGCCTGGGACGCTTCTCCGAAGATCATGCCAGGTGCAGATGGCCTTTATCCAGTTGCAATTCCTGGTAAAAGTCAGGTTATCTGATCTTTATTCTAAATATTACAAAACAAAAAATGGCTCGCAAGGAGCCATTTTTTGTTTAAGTCAGCTGCTATTTTGCAGTAGTAAAATCAATAAAAACTTCACAGATCAAATAGCATTTACCGAAACAATTTTTTACATTCGGTAAGAGATCTTCTACGATCTTATTGTGGAACGAAACAAATAGTCAGTGAAACTTGGATTAGGAAACGCTGCACTTATTCTACTTACCGGTATGATCGTAGTACTTACCGGTGTATTCCTTAACACTTCTCAAAAGCACGTTAGTAATCCCATTATCCTTGCCGGCCTTTTAATTGAATTCCTGGGAACAATCTGGCTTGTGCTAAGTCTCAACCAGCGCCGCAGAAAACACCGCCTCTAAGCTAGATTTTACTCGATTTGTTCCTGAGGTAAAAATCGGCCAGGACCAACGCTGCCATTGCTTCCACAATCGGCACTGCACGGGGAACAACGCATGGATCGTGACGGCCTTTTCCCTGCACGATGACCACATTTCCATCCTGGTCTACACTTTCCTGATCCTGCATGATCGTGGCAACAGGCTTGAAAGCTACATTGAAATAAATATCCTGCCCATTGGAAATACCTCCCTGCACGCCGCCGGAGTGATTTGTTCTGGTGTGTACCTTTTCATTTTCGTCTACAAAAAAGGCGTCGTTATGCTGCGATCCGAGTAGTTTAACACCGTCGAACCCGCTTCCATATTCAAAGCCTTTTACTGCATTGATACTTAGCATTGCCTTTCCGAGCTCTGCATGCAGCTTATCAAAGACCGGCTCACCCAATCCCACCGGAGTACCCGTAACTACACAGCTTACTATTCCGCCAATTGAGTCGCCTGACTTTCGCACATTATCGATATAATCAAACATTTTAGCGGCCATTTCCGGGTCAGGACAGCGCACTGCATTTTCTTCTGCCAGCGAAAGATCCAGCTCATGATAGGCTTTATCGAGCTTCATCTGTCCAACCTGCGATACGTATCCGGTTATCTTGATGTTCATTTTCGCCAGAAACAGCTTTGCAACTGCACCAGCTGCGACCCTTGCGGCTGTTTCACGCGCCGAGCTCCTTCCGCCGCCGCGATAGTCTCTTACTCCATATTTCTCCTGGTAAGTGTAATCCGCGTGTGATGGTCTGTATTGTGTGGCGATGTGAGAATAATCCTTGCTACGCTGATCTTCATTGCGGATGATCAATGCAATTGGAGTGCCGGTTGTTTTGCCCTCAAAAACCCCTGAAAGAACCTCAAATTCGTCGGCTTCCTTACGCTGGGTTGTGATCCGGGACTGTCCTGGCTTGCGCCGCGTCAATTCGCTTTGGATAAAATCAGAATCGAACTCCAATCCGGCCGGGCAGCCCTCAATAATTACACCTATACCGACTCCATGTGACTCGCCAAACGTGGCTATTTTGAATACCTTTCCGTAAGTACTTCCCATTGTTTATTTTCTAAAAACCCATATCAGCGTAGCCAGCAAAATGATGACGATCGCATTGGTTACTTCCTTTAATATTTTCTTGTAATCGGTTCCCTGCTTACTGCTGTCGAGGCTTTCTATATTGTCGTACAAGCCCGATGAACCTGACAGGGAGAGGTTCGCAATCTTGTAATCTTCTCCTTTTACTTCCAAAGACTTAGCAGAACGCAGAGTATCATATTTGGCAAGATGCGAGTTGAAGTATATCCATTGAAAATACCTCCCGAGCGGAAATGTACCATCTTTCCGGGGCACAACAAAGTAGTCGAAAGTCTTTTCTCCAATTACATTCTGATAACTTCTCTTGATCACCTGACTTACCTCTGGCGGATAAATGTCCAGATTGGAGTTGCTCAGGACCAATGGGGTGGGCAAGGCAGCAATGTTTCCCACACCTTCCACCTTGAACATATATCGAATGCTCTCGCCCGGATACACCAGCGCAGCTGATAGTGACTCCCTTAAACTATACTGCCCAACAGCAACCTGGTCTCTCAATGGATGTTCCGGCAGTTGCTTCACTTCTACGGTTACCGCTTTTGAACGAAAGGTTTTTACGACCTTTTTATCAACATTTACGGCCGCGGTATTGTCCGACACCAGCATATCAAGCCGGATTTTCGGAAAAACGATTTTCTCAGTAGTGATAGGGAAGAGCCTTGCCTGGTACATATTGTATTCAGTATATCGCTTACCCTTGATCGTGATTCTTCTCTTAACAATCTCTTCGATCCCAACATTTTCTTCCCAGCAATTAGCTGGACGCAGTGTTTTCAAAATAGATTGAAACTGTTCATTAAACCGGTAGAACTCCATATCCACCGGCGCATTCTCGGCTATATAAAGCGATATCTTTAATGCAAAGCCCTCCCGTATGAAAACCCGTTTCTTGTCGGTTTGCACAGCCAGGAACACGGCTTCATTGTAATTCTCGATTTCAGCTTCAGAAACATCTGCAACGGGCTTTGTTGCATTATCATCCACATCTTCAGAAGCCGAAAATACCGCCATCGTTTCATCGGATCTCAGTCTCTGCCCATTGATGTTTAATGTAAATTCAGGAATGAGATAGCTGCCGGCCTTTGAAGCGTAATATTCCTGCGTAATCGTCTGGATAACTATTTTTTTACCATCAACAGTACTGATTGAGCTTGTTGCCGATTTGCTTCTTTTTTCCAGATCACGAATGTCCGGGAAGAGTACCGCCGGTCTTGTTTCTGCATCCCTCAGAACCACAGAAATAGTGAATGGCTGATTGAGTGTCAAGTTCTTAGGACCAAGTTCAACAGTAGCATCGCTATTTTGAACCTGAGCAAAGGAGATAAAAGAATAACACAAAAAAATATTCAATAACGCATATAATCTCATTAAAATATTTCGTTATCTTTATTAGCAATTGCTATGTCGGAATGCATTTTCCGCCTCCCTAAACCACAAAATTAAGTAATCATATGGCCTCGATGCTTGAATACATTAAAATTATTCTGCAAAAAGTGAGCTTCGATCGCAGATTGTTCGAGAAAGAGCTTAAAAAAGCGATTCGTATGTTGATGCCGGCTGAGGTTAAGCGTTTAAAGCAGTGGTGCTATGATCATTATGCCTCTGTGCATCTTCCTGTTTTGAATACCTGCTTTGCACGGGTTACACCTTCGTAGTTTTTTGTAGTTTTTATAAAAAGAACAGCCGCCTGGAAAATCCGGGCGGCTGTTCTTTTTATAACTCACTTGATTATTTCTTCTTTGGAGTTGCAGTAGCAGTCTTAGTCTTACCTGCTGCTTGTCCAGCCTCAGGAGTTGCAACAGCAAGGCCCAGTGCCTCCTTAGCCGACGCATTATCAGGGTCAACTTTCAAAAGCTTCTCCCAATATTCCTTCGCTTTTGCCGGATCTTTTTGGGTAGTTTGACTGTAAAACGCCAGGTAACCATATGCAAGTCTTAAATAAGATTTATACTTGGATGGATCAGGATCTTTCTCAGCCAGTTCGGCCAGCTTGGCATAATATGGAGCTGAAATACCTTTGTCGATATTTTCTTGTCTGTCGTATGCATTGTACAGCGTACTAGCTCTCCAGTAATATCCATATGGCCATTCTGGCAACTTCTGGGTAACAATAGCAAAGATCGAATCCGCTTTCAGATACAGGTTCTTCTTATCCATTGCAATTCTCGCGCTGTCAGCATAATTCGAGTCAGCAGCAGTTGGTACAACGAAGCTTGAAGCTCTCTGGAAGTTAGCCAAACCTGTATAATAGTAGTCGTTCGCACTAGCTTTTGACGTATCAAGGGCAATACCTTTTTCATACGCAGAAGCAGCATTTGGATAATCCTTAGCAGCATAGTAAAGCGCAGCAACCTCTTTATAGGTAGTAGCAGCTTCTGCCTTACTGGTATCCATATCAGCACCTTTTAGAATGTAAAGCACACCAGTTGAATCGTAGCCTTTCTCGCCACCATTTTTCTGGTTGTAAGCACGTCCCAGATATTTATAATCATCGCCGATGATCTTATCCGGAGCAACTTTCATGAACTCGTTCAGGTTCTCAATTGCTTTGTCTGGATCGTTTTGCTTAAAGTAAGACCAACCGTACATACGCAATGTAATAGGGTTGTTGATTTTACCTTTAATCTCTTCCAGCAATTGCAGTGACTTTGCATAGTCATCAGCAGTAAATGCAAACTGAGCAGCACGCAATTTCATCTCAGGGTCAGTAGTACCGCTTTTCTGAATGTACATATCGAAGTTCTCAGCCGCTTGTTTGTATTTCTGAGCGAAGAAGTACAACTCAGCAAGGTCCTTGTAAGCAGGTGCGAAGTTCGCATCGGCTTCAATTGCCTTCTTATAGTTTTCAAGAGCCAGGTTGTAGTTTTTACCACGCAGGTAAATTTGACCAATGCGGTTGTGAGCTACTGCATAGTTAGGCTTTGCAGTCAATGCATATTCATAGGCTGTAACTGCATTACCACCTTCATTACGCAACATTAATGCATCACCTTTTGCTATGTAAGCATCAGCCAAGTTCTTGTCTCTTTTTACAGCTTCATCCAACAATCTGATTGCTTCCGCAGGATCATTTTGTTTTTCGAACAAAGTGTAAGCTTCACCTATGCGGTAAAGAACCTCAGCATCTTTTTTCTTCTTCTTTTCTGCTTCGTCGAAAAGCTCCTTCGCCTTAGCTCTGTCGCCTTTTCCAAGCGCTACGGTACCAAGACCAACTTTGTTCAAATAAGATTTGTCGTCAACCTGCAAACCTTTTTCAAACGCTTTCTGCGCCTCATCCAACTGGTTAGTTATAACATAATAATATCCCAGATAATATTGGTTATCGCCGGAAGGAGTGCCCTCAGCAAGCTTTTTAAATACTTCGCCTGCTTCATTGTAACGTTCTCCGTGTATCAATGCCAAGCCATCCTGCACCGTTTGCGCATGTAATTGCACAAACGCCAATAATCCAAATACTAGTGCTACTAATTTCACTTTCATGTTTCTGTTCATTTTTTACCCGGTTAAAATAGTGATAAAAAATTTGGCTTTTTCAATAACAAATCCAAATCTATTAAAATTGTTTACTTTAAAAGTTTGCCCCGGTAGTGACCTCGAGTTCACGCGGGTAAGGTACTGTAGGAAGCAATCCCATCTTCTGAATAATCAATCCTCCTACGTCCCTGGCTATATAAGTCATCAATCCACCACCTAAACCTGAGTAGCCTTCGCGACTGATGATATATAGGTCCCTATGCAAGGGATATCTTTTAAATTCCAACCCACTTTGAAACGGTTGTATGTAATCCGACAAAGAATCCGGATTTGTTTTCTTGGAGACTCCTAACACATGAATGCCTTTAGACAGTTCCTCAGATGCCAATGAATGCCCATCGCTGATCCAGTTCACACCAATAAATCCGAGATGTAATGGATTTTTTCTAACGTCCTCAATTACCTTCTCGTTGGAACCTGCTGAAATAATCCTCAAATTTCTGATATCCCTGACCTTAAACTTCTCAAGAATATAATTGAGGTTACTTGCGTTGGCATTATCAAAAACGAGTGTAATCAAACCTTGCTGATTACCATCCTTCAATTGAGCCCAATCCTTAATCTTTCCTTCCATAATGGCCTGCACTTCGGCCATTGTGATCAGGCTGTCGGAATTAGATTTGCTGACAACCAATGCCAGACCATCCGTAGCGATATGCTGATACTTTTGGCTGCCTTTTTGACGTTTAATGATTTCTAACTCCTTCTCATTCAGCTGTCTGGTAGCAAAGATAATACGTGCGCTATCGTTCAGTAACTGCCTGATTGCCTCTTGCTCCGGCTTATAGTCGATCTTAAAATGCGTGTTAGGATAAATCCCTTCATAAGCATTAGTAAGCGAGTTAACCAGCGGCTTGAAAGATTCATCAGAAGCAACGGTGATTGTACCCTGTCTCGGGTTGTCCAGATTACCATTTCCAGACCCGCAATTCAGCAAACCGAATACTCCGCTAATACCTAATACTGCAAGCCCTAATAACCTGAATCTCATAGTTCTTCCTGATTTCTTCTACGCCAGACCCTGTATCCTCTGTAAGCACCATACAAAATAAGTGTGCCAGCAAACGCGTATCTGGGTACGCTTCCAACTGGTAACAACCTAAAAGACAAGGAGGAGAGGATCAAAAAGACCCCTCCTCCTATGTATGTCAAAGCCATCAACACAGAGGTCAGATCACCGATCTTCTCATGCAATGGTTTTTCCCTCATGAGTTACTCCAGTTGGAAATTGATCGGCAGGTTATATTTAACACGAACTGCACGTCCTGATTGCTTACCTGGTTTCCACTTCGGCATTGCTTTCACAACACGGATAGCTTCTTCATCGCAACCAAAACCCAATCCTTTTAACACTGACACATCCTGGATACTTCCATCCGTATTTACAACGAATGACATGAAAACCCTTCCGGAAACGTTCGCACGAGATGCTGCACTTGGGTATTTAATGTTTTTACTTAAATACTTGTACATCTCAGTAGTACCTCCTGGAAACTCAGGTTGCTGCTCAACCACTGTAAAAACCTTTTCAGGCTCAGGTGCCGCTTCAACTACCGTACCCTTACTTGGGGCTGCAACCGCTTCCGGAGCTACAATGATCTCGTTCGCGTTAGGATCTCCTTCGATGGTCTTGTCAGCAACAACAGCTTCTTTAATCTCTTCCACTGTTGGTGGTGGTACCTCTTCAGGAACTTCTTCATCCTTTTTAACCTCGGGAGGTAAGAACTTCACCGTGTTCACCTTAGGCTGCTCTACTGGCGGCGGTGGTGGCGGTGGTGGTTCTGCCGGGTCAATTGGCGGCGGTGGTATTTTCATTAAATCCACTTCAACCATTACTTCTTCTTCTTCCTGCCCTGCTGTCAATCTATTGATGATAGACGGAGTAAACATTGCAAGAACAAAAAGTGCAGCTCCGATCAGAGTGGCCTTCGTAACGTCAGCACGATAGCCTTTACGAAGTTCAAATGCACCGTACGCCTTATTACGATCAGCGAACACTATATCATCCAGTGTTGCATTCGGGCCTAGTTCTGCCATGGCGCGTATTAGTTAATAGGTTAGTTAAAAATTATTGGTCTTTCGGAACAATCTTGTCACCCAACAGCTTCTTTTCAGAATCCGTCAAAGTTTCCACAAGCGCATACCTTTTGGATTTCGTAATTGCCATTTCATCCAGTACGTCAACCATATTCTTGTATGTTGAAACTGGAGTTGGCTTAATTACCACCACGAAAGCATCGTTTCCTTTCTCATCCTTCGGGTTCGCAGCATTGATACGTTTCTGAGAAGCAAAAATTACACTTCTTAAATCAAATCCGTAACGTGTTGTTTTCAAAGACGCTTGCGCCTTATCATCATCAGCAGCTACTCCATCCAGATAATACACATCATCATTAGCACCCATGAAAAGGGTCAAAACTTTTGATGCTTTTAAAGGTTCGGTCTTTTCCTGATCTTCCTTGTCAGTTTTATCGGGTACTGCCAACGACATCGATGTAGGTTTCGACATTGTTGTTGCAAGCATGAAAAACGTGATAAGCAAAAATCCCAAGTCCACCATTGGTGTCATGTCTACGCGAGTAGACATTTTCTTACCCCGAACCTTACCATCGCCTTTGCCACCACCACCCGATTCTTCAATTGCTGCCATTTCTTGCTTTAATTAAAATGAATTACTTAATAACACCCTAATCGTTTGTGTAGCCGGCAGGCGCTTGCTCACTACCTGTAATCAGGTTGAACTTGTTAATGTTCTGTGACTGTAAATTAGCCAGTACATCCTTGAACACAGGGAACTTCGCCAGGTTATCTCCTTTCAGAGCGATACGAAGCTGACTGTTAGCTTTACGGGCCGCATAAACCCAGTCAGCCAATTCGCTGGCACCTGTTGAGTCAACAGGGATACCAGGTTGTTTAACTTGGGTCATTTGATCCTTCGGCATGTTCAGCCAGGGTTTCAATTGATTCAAAGGAAATCCAAAACTAGACTGTACCGCGAACTTAGCCTTTTCAGTATCTGTGAATGTAATCCCTTTTGATTGTCCAATGTTTTCCAACATTGCCGCTCTCGTGGGCTGGGCATCCACGCCAAAGAACACTTTACCTGCTTTGTCAATACTAATGACCATGATATCATCATCCGGAACTTTGATCTGAGAAATCGAAGATGGAGTGGTAATCTCAGCATCGTTCGACTTAAAAGTCGCCGTCATAATGAAGAAGGTCAATAGTAAGAACGCTACATCAGTCATCGCCGTCATATCGGTATGCGGGGCGTGCTTCTTAGGTCTTACCTTTGCCATAAATCAAATATATAAGTTTTTTTTATATTAACGAAACTTCACTATCAAATAGTTCATTAACCTATCAATAATGTGCAGCAAAGTTTGACTGAAGGCTCATGCCAATTTCGTCAATGCTGTAAGTAAGATCGTCAACACGGCTGTTCAGGTAAGCGTATGAAATAGTAGCAATCGCCGAAGTACCGATACCTAATGCAGTATTGATAAGGGCCTCAGAGATACCAGTCGCAAGAGCCGCTGAGTCAGGTGAACCTGATGTACCAAGAGCCGCGAACGCTTTGATCATACCGATTACCGTTCCAAGAAGTGCAAGAAGAGTAGATGCACCCGCAAGTGTTGCAATAATCGTAAGGTTTTTCTGAAGCATTGGAAGTTCAAGCGTAGTAGCTTCTTCGATTTCTTTCTGAAGAGCCGCCAGTTTTTGCTCTTTATCCAAGCCAGTTTCAGTAGTAAGCTGTCTGTATTTTAAAAGACCTGCTTTAATTACGTTACCAACAGAGCCTTTTTGTTTATCGCATTCTCTGATTGCTTCTTCGATTTGGTTTTTGTCCAAAAGGCTTCTCACCTTACGAACGAATGAATCGATGCTGCCTGATCCGCTTGCTTTGTTCAATGTGATCAAACGCTCGATTGTAAATGTTAATACAATTAGGAAACAGGTCATCAAAATTGGTACGATAGGACCTCCTTTGTAAACGATTCCGTAGTAATCACCATCGATTGGACCTTTTTCGTGATCACCATCTTTAAAGTGTTCGGGAGCTCCCAGAACGAAAATGTACACGCATAATGCAATCGCAAATAGTAGAGGGATTACCAATGCCGGGTTTAAACCGCCTTTGCCTTTTGTTGCCGCCGCAGCAGGCTTTGGAGCAGGTGCCGGACTTGTAGCTTTCTTTTCCATCAGACTTACTTTTAAAGGTTAAATTGAGATTTTGGTTGTGAATTAAATAAAATTTTTGGTAAAAACTGGTTTTGGTAAAATAAAATTTCGATTGCTTTTTTCAGTTATCGACATCTACAAAAGTATGAGTTTTCCTTTTAAAAAAAAGCAAGCTTTTGGTCAGATTTTTTATTCCTGATTTCAACTGAATGCTGAAAAATTGAATATTTTAAAGATCGCATTGCCCACTATTTTCTTAAAAAATCTGAGTTTAGTACTGATTAAGAACAAAATATCGATCTTTCAACATCATAACTTAATTGTACTCTTTGCGCCAAAGTCTTCATACATGTTTTTTAAACCAGCATTTTGCATTTCAAAATATTTCAAGAATAACTTAGAAAAGCAAATATTATTTTTCTCCTACTAAGTGTCTTAACAACAATTTTTAAACTATCATTTCAGACTTGACACTGTTTGTGTCATTATTGACAAAAATCAACATCACCCGAAGCTGAATTTTTCAGCAAATACGTCAGCTAAAAACATGCCTAATTATCCTGCCACAGTAGCGGTTTGGCAAAAATGAGGTAATTTTGACTTTCTGCCAGTAGGTACCACAGCAACTTAACAAATTCATAATATCATGAAAATCGATCGCGACGCACTTTACAAGGTAGCCCACCTGGCCCGCCTCGAAATACGTCCTGAAGAAGAGGAAGCGACATTAAAGAGTATGGATTCGGTATTAAACTGGATGGACCAGCTCAATGAGATTGATACCGAAGGAGTGGAGCCGCTGACCCACATTCTTGATGAAGTGAATAACTGGCGCAGCGACGAAGCTGCTAATACGCTGACCAGAGAAGATGCGCTTGCAAATGCGCCCCTCAAAAATGAGCGCTATATTATGGTGCCGAAAGTGATTGAATAATCCTGGTCAATGCAGGGTAAAAGGATCGGCGTCGGATAATGCAGGGAAAGCATTCCGGTAAGTTTGGAGCTCATTCTTTGAAAAATGTACGACCTTGATCACTTCCTTCTCGCCGAGCATACAGGCTGGCTCTCCCAGATAATCCAGCGCAACAGAGTCTCCCTGGTACTGTAAACCATTTGCATCTTCCCCTACCCTGTTCACCCCTACAACGTAGCTTTGGTTCTCGATAGCCCGCGCTTTCAACAAAGTATTCCAGGCGTGCGCCCTCTTAGCCGGCCAATTTGCTACATATATAAGTATATCAAAGGGATCGGCAACATTGTTTCTGCTCCAAACCGGAAACCGGAGATCATAACAGATAAGCGGTGTAATCTTCCAGCCTATCCAGGTTAATGTAAGCCTTGTATTTCCTGCCTTATACGAAAGGTTTTCCTTTCCCATTGTAAAAAGATGGCGCTTGTCGCTGTAAACAAACGAACCGTCAGGCTTTACACAAAATACCCGGTTATAGAATTTTCCGCTCTCATTCACCGCAAAACTCCCGATCAGCAATGCATTAGTCTGGGCCGCAACCTGCTTCATCCATCGCGTAGTGGTCAGATTAATGGGTTCTGCGACAGCAGTATTCATCGTGAAACCTGTATTAAACATTTCAGGTAACACAATCACATCTACCATCTCGGGGATCGCAGCAATTTTTTCTTCGAGCGAAGCCAGATTTGCCGTAACATCCTCCCAGTACAAGTCTGTCTGGACCAGTGCTACCGATAACAAATCTGAATGAATCTCGCCCATAATACCTTGCTGCTAAGAGTGGCTATATATATATATGTACCTACCGCCGGCTGGGAAATCGCATTCTGTAATCCGCGTCCACATTGCCTTTGGAAATGTCGGTCAGTTTCTTTTTGATAAACTGTCTTTTCAGAGTGGGAAGATAGTCGACAAACAACTTACCAAGCAGGTGATCGTATTCATGCTGTATTACCCTCGCGGCCATACCCGAATATACTTCTTCATATTCATTCCACTCGATATCACGGTATCTGATGCGCACGGTTTCGGGCCGGTACACATCACCGCGTATTCCCGGAATGCTCAGACAGCCTTCTTCAAATGCCCATTCTTTTCCGGTTTCTTCGAGGATTTCGGGATTAATGAAGGTTTTCTTGAAATCAGCGAGTGACAAATCTGGCTCGTCATCCTCATCTTCCTTCTCTGCAAAAGGTGTTGCATCTACTACGAAGACCCTCACGTTCAAACCAATCTGCGGCGCAGCCAATCCAACTCCATTCGCTGAATGCATTGTTTCGAACATATCTTCCGAAAGCTTCTTCAAGTCCATTTCATCTTTCTCGATAAATCTGGTTGGCTTTCTTAAAATCGGGTCACCGTAAGCTACAATCGGGTAAATCATTGGTTTTTAACTTTATTGACTACTAAAATTTCTTGCATTGCCCCTGCTCTCCATAAACGACTGGAGAATGATAGTGGCACTTACCTTATCTATATTTCCTTTCTCTCTCCTGTCACTCTTCTTGGATCCGGCTGAAATCATGGATTGAAGCGCCATGGAAGAGGTAAATCTTTCATCGTGCGTATGAACAGGTATTTCAGGAAAGTCTTTTTGGATCAACTTAATAAAAGCCTGAACCCTGGCGGCATTTTCACTATCGGTATTGTCCATTTTTTTGGGCATACCTACGATAAAAGCCTCGACTTGCTCCTGTGAAGTATATTTTTTCAGGAAGGTTCTCAAATCGTGCGTTGGTACCGTATCCAGCGCCGTCGCGATGATCTGCAATGGATCTGTCACGGCTATTCCGCTGCGTTTGGATCCATAATCAATTGCAAGTAATCGCGCCATTTCTTAAAGATTGTTAACAGGTTGCAAAGATAAGACCTTTCAACTAGCTTTTCCCGATGTACGAACGGATAATCCGATTTGAAAAGGGGTCACAGAATCCAGTTATATTTGCGGCATGATTGACAAGCGTTGGATACACCATCCTGAATTTACATCTGAGCAGCAGCAGACTGTTGCAGAACTTGCCGCTGCCCTGAACCTGAACCCTTCGCTGGCATCCTTACTGGTGCGCCGGGGCATACTCGATTTTGAGCAATCCCGAAACTTTTTCAGACCTGAACTTACCCATATTCACGATCCATTTCTGATGAAGGATATGGATCTGGCAGTCGAAAGGCTCATCGAAGCGATTGACCGCGGCGAGAAGATTTTGGTTTACGGAGATTATGACGTAGACGGAACCACCTCGGTAGCATTGTTCTATGGTTTTTTGAAAAGGTTTTATTCAAACCTTGACTACTACATTCCCGATCGCTATGAAGAAGGTTACGGAGTTTCGTGGCAAAGCATTGAATGGGCAAGCGAGCATGGATTTTCTTTGATAGTTACTCTCGACTGCGGTGTAAAATCAGTTGATAAGGTTGAAGCAGCTACGGAAAAAGGCATTGACTTCATTATTTGTGACCACCATCGGCCCGGCGCGGAACTGCCCAAAGCAGTGGCTGTACTTGATCCAAAAAGAGAAGATTGCGAATATCCCTACAAAGAACTGACCGGCTGCGGCGTCGGTTTTAAGCTTTTGCAGGCTTTTTGTATAAAGCAGCACATTGATATTGAATTGTTGTTTGAATACCTGGACTTGCTCGTTGTCAGCATTGCCGCTGATATCGTGCCAATTACCGGAGAAAACAGGGTACTGGCATTTTATGGTTTAAAAAGGCTCAATGCATCCCCCAGAACTGGCATCAAAGCACTGATCCAGGTTTCTGGAATGAGCGGGCATTTGGATATCACAAATGTGGTATTCGGATTGAGTCCGCGGATCAATGCTGCCGGCCGGATCAAGCACGCGAAAGAGGCGGTAAGATTGCTCCTTTCCGAACAGGATGAAGAGGCAATGGAATTTGCAATGGAAATCAACAGGCATAATACAGAGCGGCGTACATTCGATTCCAGCATTACGGAGCAGGCTCTTTATATGATTGAAAACGACAATTGGTTTTCAACAGCCAAAAGCACCGTGCTCTACAAGGAAGACTGGCACAAAGGTGTGATTGGGATCGTAGCAAGCCGCTGTATTGAAAAATATCACCGCCCTACGATCATATTAACCCATTCACATGGAAAGGCTGCAGGATCAGCCAGGTCAGTGCCGGGTTTTGATGTGTACGAGGCGATAGAAGAATGTGCAGACCTGCTTGAACAATACGGCGGACATACTTTCGCAGCCGGACTTACGCTGCCGCTGCACAACCTGGAAGCATTCAGATCACGCTTTAATGAAATTGTGAGCAGCAGGATTCTTCCGGATCAAATGGTGCCTATGATCAATATTGATACATTGCTCCATCTTGAAGCGATCTCCCCGAAATTCTACAATATCATCCGGCAAATGGGCCCGTTCGGTCCAGGGAATATGACACCCGTTTTTGAATCCAGATTAGTGACTCTGGCAGGCAGACCGAGCATTATGAAGGAAAAACACATCAAGTTTGATGTAAAACAGGGCAATTCCCAGGTTTATACCGCGGTCGGTTTTGGGCTGGCCCAGTTTTATCCGGATCTTGTCTCGGGTAAGCCGTTTTCTATCTGCTATTCGCTGGAAGAAAATAACTTTCGCGACAAAAAAACGTTACAACTCTCTTTGAAAGACATTAAGCTGCACGAAAACGATGCAGTAATCTGAATTGACGGACATGATACTGAAAACCGAGAACCTGGTTAAAAAATACGGCGCGCGACTCGTCAATAATAATGTAAGCTATCAGGTAGAACAAGGCGAAATCGTAGGATTGCTCGGACCAAATGGTGCTGGCAAGACTACCTCTTTTTATATGGCGGTGGGGCTCGTTAAACCCAACAGCGGGAAAGTATATCTGGATGATAAGGACATTACAAGTCTGCCAATGTATAAGAGGGCGCGGCTCGGGCTGGGTTATCTGGCGCAGGAAGCTTCCGTTTTCCGGACTCTTACCGTGGAGGAAAATATCAAGGCGGTACTCGAAATGACTGATTTGTCGCGCAATGACCAGAAGTTGAAAGTTGAAGAGCTCATTGAAGAATTTCACCTGGGGCACGTGCGAAAGAGCAAAGGAATGGTATTGTCGGGTGGAGAAAGAAGGCGAACCGAAATTGCCCGCTCACTTGCCGTAGATCCCAAGTTTATTCTGTTAGATGAACCGTTTGCGGGAGTTGACCCCATTGCCGTGGAAGATATTCAGAGCATAGTTGCCAGATTGAAACATAAGAACATCGGTATCCTCATTACTGATCACAATGTAAATGAGACACTTTCCATCACGGACCGTGCTTATCTACTATTTGAAGGCAAGATTTTGAAGCAGGGAACGGCAGAAGAACTTGCCGAAGATGAAGTAGTGCGACGGGTTTACCTGGGCCAGCATTTTGAATTGAAGCGCAAAGTCTGACAGGCGGAAAATAGAAAAGGGAACGCTACCAGGCATTCCCTCTCTTATAATTATTCACCATGAACTGTATTACAAGCTGTCAGGCTAACTGTTCATCATTTCTTGGGGCATTTTTTGCAGTGCTTTCCTTTCTTCTTATACTTCTCACAGCACTTTTTAAAGACGCATTCAGACTCTCCTATCATTGATTTCATCCACAAATCACTCTGCTCCGACACCATACTGCATTCATTTAAAACAAAAACGCTCATCCCATTGACAGTTATAACCCGGACAAATGTAAGAGCTATTTAGAATGATTCAAATTTTTACGCTTAATTATTTTGAACAAATCTAAATAAGTTCATTTGGCTATTTAATTTTTTCCCAGATCTCATGAATAGGTTTTCCTTCGCTGCTTTTCCCGCTGTGGTCCCACCTTCCATTATCAAGCTTGAAATCGAAGCTCAATGAGCTCCCTACCCGATTATTGTCTTTCGAGAAGAACTGGATCTTTTCGGTGTATTTACCATTCTTGGCTGTATAGGTTCCACCACCGGTTGCATAAAAACCTTTTACCGCAGGATCAATCGCAAACCATTGGAACCTCGTTGCAGATAGCAGTTTTAAGGTTTTACGCGTTCCCTCCTGATGAATTTTCACAAGTTCTCCCTGCGCGCCATTTGCCCGTTCGGTGATATGCCACGCGCCAGCCATAGGAACATTCGTGGCATCGTCAACACGCATCCATACCATCGCCTCCTCATATCTCAATGTCAGGATATCGTCTTTCACAGTGACCGTAAAAACAATAGGAATCCCGATCTTGGCCGTATCTGCCGAATTGAATTCAGGTGTGTAGGTCATCTGGTCGCCGCTCATCGTGAATGGTCCGCCTTCGGTGCGCTCGAAGTATTTATTACCTACACTGTAAGAGGCAATTACCATATAATTATCTGCGACAATGAGAGTCGATGCGCTTCCGGTTGGTTCCTGTGACTTCCACGCGCCTTTGGGTACCTGCGACAGGCTATCCTGCGCAAAAGCAATCATTGAAATCAAAGCCAGGGTGGTTGTAAGTATATGTTTCATTTTTGACTGGATTTGTTGGTAGTATATACGTCATCAAAATTATGCCAAGTCTACACCTGAGCTGCGATTACACTACCTCAGGATTTCTTTCAGAACTTCCAGCGACTTGATTTCGCCAAGTCCGTCCAAATGTATTTTGTAAAAGAAAATAAGCTTCTCAAGAATTTTTAGCCGACGACTTCTGTCCAATACAATGCGCGTGCCAAAGGTTGAATACAGTAAATGCTCGGAAGCCGCATGCTCAGCCGTATCAGCCGAATGCGGGTAATTGTTTTCTTTCAGCTCATTTTCCAGGTCCTCGATTGTTTCGATTCCAAATCCCAGAAAAGATGCGAGCTGCAACAGGAACTGGATGTGGAAGTTTTCAAAGCTACCCTCCGCATTGTCGAGAAATAGAACCGATTCTTCGATATAATGGAACAAAAGTTCATTCCGCTCTTCCTCTCTTAAAGTTTTCCCAAGAATTTCAGTAACAAACAAGGCAAGACTCGACTTGATCACATCAAATGGGATACTGTGAAACGGGGCATAGCATTTCAGCTCCGACAACCTGTGAATAGTATCCTCCTTGCTTTTATGATACACCACCATATCCAAAAGTGTAAGTGGCTGGAACAAAGCAATTTTATTAGACTTTGACTTCGAACTTCTTACACCGTTCACTATGTAGGTCTGTATCCCAAATGCCTCCGTATAGATCTTCGAGATAATGGAAGATTCCCGGTAGCGAATGTAGCTCAGTGCAATTCCTCGGGTTTTATGAAGCATACCGGATTCTTTTTGACCAAAAATACTTATCTTTCTGTTAGATAGGTTTCCATCTCAGCCGCAGCGGCGCACCAATATAAATATCTGCCGTTGTTATTGTGATAAACCGTTCGCCGTTTTGAAGGGGTTAATAACTCTCTAAAAATCGCCGATGTTTGAAATTTTTTGAGCTAAAGGATTTGTACCTTTGTAAGAAGAAGCGAACTAAACCAAGGTTTAAATTCGTTCAAGTTAACATTAAGGTAATACGCTTTGCGTAGCTGCAAACATTCATATTTGTAAAGCATTCCTCTTCCTATGAGCGACGCCATTAAGCATGAGTGCGGCATAGCACTTATCCGTCTTAGAAAGCCCTATCAATACTACATCGACAAATACGAAACGCCCCTGTACGCCGTACACAAGCTTTCGGTGATGATGGAAAAACAGGTAAACCGGGGACAAGACGGAGCCGGAGTAGCCAACATTAAAATCGAAGTACCGCCCGGGAAAAGATACATTAGCAGATACAGATCCGTAGAACCTCAGCCACTTACGGATATTTTCTCCAAAATCCACAAGAAATTTCGCAAAGGTCTTAAGAATCACAGAGACCGCTCCATGGATGCCAAATGGCTTCAGGAGAATCTTGCATTTACCGGAGAAGTGTGGCTGGGACATCTTCGTTACGGTACGCACGGTACCAATGAGGTTGAAAACTGTCACCCGATGCTTCGTCAAAGCAACTGGAGAAGCCGCAACCTCGTGATGGCCGGGAACTTCAACATGACAAATGTTGACGAGCTTTTTGGAAAACTGGTCTCACTTGGCCAGCATCCGAAAGAAAAAGTGGACACCGTTACCGTAATGGAGAAAATAGGACATTTTCTGGATGAAGAAAACCAGCGCGTGTTCGAAAGGTTCAAAGGAATCTATGAAAATCCGACACTTTCCGATGTAATAGAAGACAACATAGATCTGCAGCGCGTATTATATCGCTCGTGCCGCGATTTCGACGGAGGTTATGCGATGTGCGGATTGACAGGCTATGGCGCATCATTCGTGATCCGCGATCCTGCCGGTATCCGTCCCGCATTCTATTATGCTGATGATGAAGTTGTTGTTGTAGCCTCCGAAAAGCAGGCTATTAAAGCTGCCTTCAATGTAGACTACGATCAGATTACCGAAATCACACCGGGATCTGCATTAATTATTGACAAAAACGGAGAGTACAATGAATTCCCGATCCTGCCACGTCTGGAAAAACGGTCGTGCAGCTTTGAGCGGATTTATTTCTCAAGAGGAACCGATCCGAATATTTATTACGAGCGCAAGCAGCTTGGTAAATTGCTGATACCGCAAATATTGAAGGAGATCAATTATGATCTTGAAAACACCATTTTCTCCTACATTCCCAACACCGCCGAAACTGCATTCCTCGGAATGATTGAAGGTTTGGAAGAATATCTTGCGAAAAAACGCAAGCAGGCGATCATGGAGGGAATTCTTTTTGAAGAAGACCTGGAAAAAGTACTCTCATTCCGTCCGAGGATCGAGAAGCTGGTAACAAAAGATGTAAAATCAAGAACTTTCATTACCGCCGACGCACTGAGAGACGATATGGTATCCAGCGTTTACGATACCACATTTGAGGTAGTTCGTAAGAATGTGGACACGGTTGTGATCATAGACGACTCCATTGTACGTGGAACAACATTGGAAAAGAGCATATTAACCATGCTTGACCGTTTGAAACCAAAGAAAATAGTAGTCGCATCCTCAGCACCGCAGATCCGTTTCCCTGATTGTTACGGAATCGATATGTCGAAAATGAAAGACTTTGTCGCATTCCGTGCCGTTCTCAAACTGTTGGAAGAAAGAGATCTCGAATATCTTCTGGAAGATGTTTACACACGGAGTGTAACTTCCATTGCGACTAAAAATCCATATCACACCAACTTTGTAAAAGCACTTTACGAGCCTTTTACAGACGAGGAAATATCTCAGAAAATCGCCGAAAGCATTCGTCCGAAAGATTTGAATGCAGAGCTTTCAGTAGTTTTCCAAACAGTTGAAAACCTGCACAAAGCCTGCCCTGATCACCTGGGAGACTGGTACTTTACCGGAAACTACCCAACCCAAGGCGGTAATAAGGTGGTAAACAAAGCATTTGCCAATTCTTACGAAGGAAAGCTGGAAAGAGCATATTAATTCATAAACACATTACTAATAAGCCGCTTTGGAAACAAGGCGGCTTATTTTTTTTAAACGCCGCATTCGCCTAAATTGCCTGCTAAAATAAACCTGTAACCAATGATGAATTTCAACCTGACCAGATCTGTAAAGATCTTCTCTTTTCTAATTGCGCTCTCGCTCGTGAGCACATTCTCCAAAGCACAAACAACCACAGGAACCTTAAACGACATTGCTTTTCTTGAAGGTCACTGGCTTGGTACTTACAATGGCGGACCCATCGAAGCTTCATGGACAGCCCCTGCCGGCAACAACATTATGGGCTATATCCGTATGATCAAGGATGATAAGCCTGCTTTGTACGAAGTATTTGCATTTGAACAAGGCGATAAAGGGCCGATTGCGAGAGTGAAGCATTTCAAACCCGGTCTGATTGCACTGGAAGAGAAGAATGTGTCGGACACCTACAACTTTATCGAAGCAAAAAAGAACCAGGCTTTGTTTGAGAAAGATGACGTTTCTGTAAGGATCATTTACGAAAGACGTTCACAAAATCAGCTGGTGATCCAGAGAGGAAAAATGGAGAACAATAAATGGGAGTTTGTTGACCTTTTTGTTTTCAACCGCATTCCATAAATAGCTTTACAGCTATAAAAAAGGTGATAGTTGCCCCGCAGCTGTCACCTTTTTTAGTTTTTGATGATCAGGTAAACGCCCGCAACGAGTAAAACTGCTCCCAGTATCCTGGGCATTGAAATCTGGTGAACAACGAAGCCCTGCAAACCAAAGTGATCGATTGTCATTACCGCTGCCATTTGTCCGGCCACCACTAGGCAGATCATATTTGCGGAACCAATGTGACGAATGATCATAATCACTGTCAATACATAAAAGGCACCCAGTACACCGCCCATAAATCGTGTCCATGGAACCTGTTTGATCTCGCTGAATGAAGGAACAGGATTTTGATTGAAGCAGGCATAGGCGATGAGCAGGACTACCAATCCTCCAAAAAATGAAATAATGGCCGCCAGGATCGGATTGTTGATAGACTCGCGCAGCTGCACATTCACACCGGATTGTACCGCATTAGAAATGCCGATCAGGAATGCCAGGATCAGAAAAATCCAGTTCATTTTCGAGGTTTTGATAAACATATTATTAAGCAAGCGACCTATTGTTGCAGCTCATCCAGATCGTCGGGATCAACGGTTTTGTAATGACCGTACACGCGCAGAATGATCGCAAGTGCCACCGTTACCTCCGCAGCAGCAACTACCATGACGAACAATGCAAACAATTGTCCACTCAAACGCTCCCCATCGTACCGACTGAATGCCACCAGATTAACATTAACTGCATTGAGCATTAACTCAATACCCAGGAGCATTCCGATAAAATGGCGCTTGGTAACAGCAATGCCCAGTCCGGCCGAGAACAGAATCGCACCTACGATCAGGTAATGGTAGATTGTGATGGAAGTCATTTGGCAGGATTTCGGTTCATAGCGAGATATGCGGCGCCAACAAGCGCTACCAGCAGCAAAATAGCCGTAATTTCAAAAGGTAACAAATGGCTCGTCATCAATTCCACCCCTATGGTTTTGATCGTGGATCGGTTTTCGACAGCTTCGCCTGCCATTCTGAAGTTGGCCGAGAAGATAATCCTGAGTAAAACCAGTCCGCAGCCAACACCTGCAATTACTCCCGCAACTTTACGGGATATCGGTACCTCAACTCGGTTATGTCTGGTCGGATCACTATTTCTGACAGCCTTTTGCGTGAGCATGATACCAAAGATCAGCAGCACCAGAATTCCTCCTACATAAATCATGATCTGCGAAACGCCCAGAAAATCTGCGCCCGCAAGAACAAACAATGCACCTACTCCCAGGAATGCCAGAAACAGCGCAAATGCGCCGTAAATGAGGTTCTTCGAAAAAAGAATAAAGAGCGCTGCCAAAATCGCAATAAGAGAAAAGGCGTAAAATGCTGCTGCTTCCATGTTGTTATTATATAAAAATCACCAGCACCTACTCTTTTGGCGGCTTAGGTTTCATTGTTGGTCTGAATGCAGGCTTCGCTGGCGCCGGAGCTTCTGTGGGCGTTTCCGAAACCGGCTTTTCCACATCTTCGTCCGCAACAACCTTCGGCTTCATGGTTGGTTTAAATGCAGGTTTCGCTGGTACCGAAGCTTCCGCAGGTGTTTCTGAAACCGGCTTTTCCACATTTTCGTCAGCAACAACTTTCGGCTTCATGGTTGGTTTAAATGCAGGTTTCGCTGGTACCGGAGCTTCTACAGGTGTTTCAGAGACCGGCTTTTCCACATTTTCGTCAGCAACAGCTTTTGGCTTCATTGTGGGTTTAAATGCAGGCTTCACTAGCGCCGGAGCTTCCGCGGGTGTTTCAGAAACTGGCTTCTCCACATTTTCGTCCGCAACAGCTTTTGGCTTCATTGTTGGTTTAAATGCAGGTTTCGCTGGTACCGGAGCTTCCGGAGGCGTTTCTGAAACCGGCTTATCGCTGTTTTCCTGAGGAACTACTTTCGGCTTTAGTGTAGGACGAAAAGCAGGTTTCGGATCTGGTGTCGCTACGGGTTCAGCAGCAGGATTCTCGCTAGCTGTACTATTATCGACAGGCTTTTTAGGTTTGAAAACCGGCCGTGCTGGCTTCGGCTCTTCCGCATTCATAACTGCTTCTGCCGGCTTCTCTTCAACCTGTGGTTTAGGCTTGATCGTAGGCTTGAATGCAGAACGTGGTGCTGTGGGCTCTGCTGGCTGTTTTGCCTCCACCGGTTTGGCAGCTTTTGCAGCCTCTTTTTCCTTTTGAAACTGTTCCAAAAGCGCACGTTTCTCGTCGGCCTGCTCAGGTGTGAGATTGGAATAATTGTAAACCATATCCCGCACATCAAACTCACTGTAATCAAACGTTTTGGTCATTGTAAGACACTCCGTGGGGCAAACCGTTGTACAAAGGCCGCAATAGCAGCATTTGGCCATATCAATGTCAAACTTAGCCGCATACAGCCGGATCGGCGAACCGTCGGAAGCACGCCCAACCTCTTCCACAGCCCGGATAGGCTCAATTTCAATGCAATCGACCGGGCACACTTTCACACATTTATCACAGACAATGCAATCGTCTATTTCATTGTGAAGCCGGTACCGCCCATTGTCAGGAATTGGAATGGTTTCAAGAGGATACTGAATGGTGACCATCCCATCATTCTGACTATAAAAATCATCAGAGCGGATATCAACCAGCTTTCTCCTGTTTCTCGCACCCCACAAATGCCGCAGCGTCAGCCGCAATCCCGTCATTGTGGTTGTAATTCCTTCTGATATATTATTAAAGTAAGTCGACAAGTCGTTTTTGATTTTGGGATTCTACCCTATTGCAAAGATAGAGTAAGTGAATGAAAACAGACCTTTATACAACTTGCTGATTACGATTTCGGTTCACTCATTTGAATGTAAAAATCGCCAATTCAGCCATTTAACTATCATTCGCTTCAATCAATTTTTGAATAAGGGAGAGGTATTTGTCAGCCAGTTGCGTTCTGTCGAAATGCTGTCTGGCATATAAATAACCATTGTTTCCCTGTTGCTCAGCAAGTTCCGGATTTTTAAGGTAAAACCGCACCTTTGCTGCAAGATCTTCGGGATGCTCGGGTTCAACAAATGTGCCCGCATCGGCCTGGCTAACCAATTCCTTTGATATTCCGTCGATACCAATCAGCACCGGTTTTCTGCAAGAAAAGTAATCGAAGGTTTTGTTACTATAAACAGTCTTGAAAATTTCCGCACGCTTTAATACAGACAAGCCTGCATCTGCCGCCAGAATGTATTCAAATACCTTCTCTTTTGAGACTTGCGAAATAAAAGTCACATTCTTCAAACTTCTTCTTGCAACCTCATTCATCAGCCTCTGCTTTTCAGCGCCATCGCCTATCAGCAGGAAATGCGCGTGGGTATCGGTAAGCAACTCTGCCGCATCTATGAGCTGCATCAGCGCATTTGCAACGCCGTGCGCGCCTACATAAATCAGCACAAAAGCATCTTTGAGCCCCAACTTTTGCCTGAATGCAACATTGTCAAAGTTTGAATTAATCTTCTCCGACAATGAAAAGTCCGCCGCATTTGGAATAAAGCAGATTTTCTCCCTTTCTACATTCTTTTGATTGATTAACACATCCCGGAATGCAGGAGTAAGTACATTAATCATTTTTGCCCTCTTATATAAGAATTGCTCAAAAGCATAAGAAACCTTGATCAAGCGCTTGCTCGTAAGAAGTCCGGCGCCTATCGCCGATTCAGGCCACAAATCTCTTATCTCCAAAATGAATGGAATCCTTTTCAATCGAGCCAGCAGCCAGCCCGAAAAACCGATGAAGAGCGGCGGAGAAGTTACCAAAACTGCATCATACCTCTCTCTCGCGTAGAAAATGCCGCCAAAAATTGCTGAGAAGACAAAGGAGAAGTATCCTATTAACCTGCCAGAGAAGCCGGAATGGTACTTTTCAGAAACAAAACAACGAATTACCCGCACGCCAACCGCATTGGTAGTATCAGTAAACCACCTCTCTCCCGCCGCATTTTCTGAGTTCATATAATGCACATTTCCCGCAAGTACCGTCACCTGGTGGCCCTGCCCGATCCATATCCTGCTCATTTCATTCCACCTTGACCCGCCCCCTTCATTGTCTCTGAGAAAGAACTGGTGTATCAACAAGATATGCATACTTTATAAGCTAATGTGCGAGATTTCTGTTCGGATGTAGCTGCCGGTAAATGGAAAAACCAGCGCAGTGCATTCTGTTTTGCTGCCGTAAAATTCGGAGAAATAGCCGGGTAGCTTTTCGGGAACAATGCACTTGTTTCCGTGATCAACCGCAGTGATGCGGTAATTTTCGAAGAATGCATTGTCCGGATGCCAATGCTGTTTTGATACCCTATTGCCGGGTACGTTTTCAAGCCAGTCTTCAACAATCCAATGCAGCCTGCCGATCGCCTTTGACACCCGCCTACGGTGGATAACAGGCTTTTCCAGAAAAGTAAATCCTGTGAATTGTCCTTCCAAAACAGACTCTTCACCACAACAGAAAGCCGATCCATTTGCATCCCGCACCCAATGAGACCATGTAAATCCCGGACCCTTCTGCATTTGATCACATTCCCCAAGCGTAACCGTATTATGCGAAGTGGTGCCCGCGAAATAGCCCGCCCAGTTTGCTTCCGTATTGTAAGAGTAACTCCCGGCATCACGAAGAATGTTCCGCCCTCCAACCCAAATGTCAAGATGCAGGTTGTCAGCCTGAAATGGGCGATTACGATAAGCAGCACAGCGAAGTAAAGTAACAGTTTGGTCATCACGGACTATATAATAACCTCCAATTTTGAAGTCTTTGCCAGGAGCTATAGCTGAGTAAGATTTGTGCTCCACTTTCGGCCGGACAATGCCAAACCAATGTGCCTCTTCATCCCAGCTGCCACTGCCGTATTGATCGGGCATATTTAAAAGTGCTGCTAATGCATGTAACTGTGGACGGAAATCGCGAAAATGGCATTCGGTTAATGGAAAAAACAAGGCTCCGTCGTTGTTACCCAGATTGGCCAGTTGTCCACTTTTTTCATCCTGACACATTTGGAGAAACGCAACAGTTTTCTGGGCTTTCCGGTAAGTTTCATTATTAAATCGATCGCTATTCAACTCCCCCAGGCGCAGTGCCCAGGTCAGCAGTTGTACTGCTACGCGGTGGTAGTTCATTGAAAACTGAATGTAAGTCCCGTCTTCAAAAATCTGAGAGGCAATTTCAGCTTCAAATTCCCTTTTACCTTGCCGCCGCCAGGTATTGCCTTCCGGGAAAAAGGGAAACAGTATACCAGCGGAATACAAGGCGACTGCTTCGGTAAGTGTGTGATTATTGTGCAGAATAACCCGCGAATACCTGAAATGGGCAGATACACGCCGCATTTGGGCATAAATGCTAGGTATGATCTTACTGAAAATAGCCGGCGTCAATGCTGGCGAATGCTGGTAGTAATGCAGCGCAAAGATCCAGTTGAGCACGCGTAGTGAAATTTCCTGACTACAAACCCAGTGCGGGCCGCGGTTAACAGGATTATGATCAATCCAATCTTCAATGCAGGAGAAAACCTGATCCGACTGGCTTACCCCGGAGTGAAAATCAAAGCGGATCAAGTCGTATAAAAAGCTGAATCTTGCCTTTTCCCAAACATACTTAATATCTCCGGCTGCGGGAGACAATGTCGCAATTTCCGTCCAATGCTGATTTTTCGGGTACTTGAAACGAGACTTGGGATTGGTATGCCAATCATCTACTCTGATCCATTCATTAGAGAAAAATAGCTGCTCACCCTGCGCAATTCTGTTGACTCTTTCTTTTAAGATCTGATGGTGTGTGTGCGGCATTTCAGCTTTAACCGGTACAAAAAAGCGCACATTTGATCGCCGCCAATCTACCAGAGAGATAGAGGACTCCAGTACGTATTGATCAGGAAAACGCCACCGCAAAATTTTTAACTTACGGCAAATTTCGTAGATAGTACGAAAAGCTACGTAGCTAAACCCCATTTCTAGGAGAAAATGCTTATAGTGAAGAAAGTTGCGTAGTATTTTCATCTTACTTCAATCCAATGGCCAGTTTTCAAGCTCTCCACTGCTGCAAATGTGGCCCGCGTCGTATTCACAACTTCTGCTATGCTGATTTCGGCTAGATTTATGTTTTTTTTATCCTGGCTGAATTGCGAAAATTGCCGTTTATGGCCTTTGTCCTTACCTACACTCAGCTTATTGAAATTTTTAAAACCATAACCAACCAGGAATTTGAAATCATCGAGTACTAACGTGCAACCGCCGGAAAATACTTCCACCCGCTCCTTCTGATACTTACTGCTGCCGTTAGAAAAATAGTTAACTACTCCTGCCGATCCATTCAGATACCTGAGCAGAATGCTTACATTTTCATCAGCCTGCCCCGTCTGGTTTCGCATGGCATTACTGCATACAGCCGTCACGCGACTCTGTGTAAGACAAGTAACCAGATCAATAAAATGGCAGGCTTCTCCCAGTATTCTTCCGCCACCAATTGCCGGATCTTTCAACCAGGAGTCAGCAGGCAGGCTGCCTGCATTTACCGTGACGGTCACATTCATCTGAGCACCCGCCAGCAATTCGCGCATTTTGCTTACATACGGCGAGTACCGGCGGTTAAATCCGATGGAAAGTTGCATTCGCGCGTTGTGCTGCGCTTCAATAATCCCGTCGAGCTCTTCCGGGTAAATAGTTAGTGGCTTTTCAACAAATACCTGTTTACCTGCTTCTAATGCTTCTATGACCAATTTTCCATGCTGATTATGCCGGGTTGCAATAATCACCAGATCGATTTCGGGATCATCTAAAATCTGATGGTAGTCTGATACCGGACGAGCGATTTTATATTGCCTGGCCAGATTATAAGCGTTAAGCCCACCAGCACTCGCAATGTATTTAACGGCCGCTCCTTTTAGATTGGGCAAGAGCGTCATTCTGACGAAATTGCCCGCACCGATTATGCCGATGATGGGAATGGAAGATTTGCATTTGAAAGTTTTCAGATCTCCCTGTCGCCCCTCAGTTGTGCGAGTGGGATAATTGATAAGTGTAGCCACATTTCCTTTCTCCTCCTGATTGTAAAAAGCCGGAGTCTCCTGCAACGCGATCGTCGCCGAAATCAATGATTTTACTTCTAATCTTCCCTCTTGCAAGAGTTGCAGTACCGCTTGAAAATTCCTGTTTTCAGTCCAGCGGACATAGGGAAAAGGGTAATCAATGCCTTCTTCTTCATACATCTGATCATAACGGCCAGGTCCGTAAGAGCAGGAAACCTGAAAGCTCAACTCTTTTTTGTAAAACTCACTTCTTTCCAGATCCAGCCCGGCTGTGCCTACCAGTACAATCCTGCCCCTTTTCCGCGCAATGCGCGCTGCCTCGCTGATAATGAAGCCAGACTTTCCCGCTGTTGCAATGATGATACCATCCGCGCCGTGCCCCTCATTCAATGCAGACAAACCTGATTCAGGATCTGCAAGGCTATTGTCAAAAACCTTAAAACCCCGTTTCGCCGCAAGCTCCCGCCTTTGCTGATCCGGCTCAATGCAGATAACCTGACAACCATTGATCCGCAGCAGCTCCGCTGTAAGTAAGCCGATCAACCCAAGGCCCATAACAACGATTGTCTCACCTAATGTCGGCGCCAGGAGTCGGATTGACTGCAGACCCACAGCAGCCAGAACCGTGAATGCAGCCTCTTCATCAGATACATTCGCGGGAATTCTGGCGACCAGGTTTACCGGCACACATACCACCTCGGCATGGCAGCCGTTACTTACAACCCGGTCGCCTATACAAAATCCCTCAACACCCGCACCTACTGCAATCACTTCGCCCGCCTGCGCATAGCCGAGCGGTATCAGCTGGCTGAGTTGATTTGAGATCAGCGAGATTGCATTGGTAATGCCTTCTGATTTGATTTTGGCCAAGGCCAGTCTGAATTTCCCGGGCTCACGCATTGCTTTAGACAACAAACCGGCCTTGCCGAAACTGACAAGCATTTTTTCAGTACCTGCCGAAACAAGGCTCTTTCGCGTCCTGATCAGCACGCATCCTTTGCGGACAAGTGGCGCGGGGACTTCGTGCAGCATTACTTTACCCGTGCGCAGATGAAGCGCAAGTTGTTTCATCGTGTATAGTGTGTTAATTATTACCTAAATTTCAGCCTCACATTTAATTAGTAAACAGACCTTTTTAGCAATGACAAGAGCGCTCAATATCGGTATTATTGGTTATAAGTTCATGGGCCGGGCACACAGCAACGCGTGGCTCAAAGCCCCTCAGTTTTTTGACATTTCCGTGAAACCTATCCTCAAAGCTGCATGCGGAAGAAACCAGTCGTCGGTTACGGAATTTGCAGAGAAATGGGGCTGGGAAGAGACTGAGACGGATTGGAAGAAGCTGATCGAGCGCGACGACATTGATATTATTGACATTGCATTGCCTCAAAACCTCCACTACGAAATTGCACTTGCCGCAGCCAGGGCAGGCAAACACATATTTTGCGAAAAGCCCCTTTCAATGAGCAGCCGGCAAGCCGAAGAAATGCTGAAAGCGTGCGAAGACAACAAAGTTGTGCATTATCTCAACCACAATTACAGACGCGTACCCGCAGTAGCGCAGGCGAAGAAAATGATTGAAGCCGGTAAAATCGGGCGCATTTTTCACTGGCGGTGCTGCTATCAGCAGGATTGGATCGTAGACCCGAATTTTCCATTAACCTGGCAGCTGCAAAAAGAAATCGCGCAGGCTGGACCGCAATGGGACCTTAACTCGCATGCAGTAGACCTGGCGCATTTCCTCGTAGGTGATATCACTTCGGTTTCCTGCCTTACAGCCAATTTCATCAAAGAACGGCCGCTTGCAAATGAAGGAACATCTGGTAACCTGTCGGCAGAAGCCAATGCAACTGAAAAGGGAGAGGTAACAGTAGAAGACGCCGCTTTGATGATGGTAAGGTTCAAAAATGGCGCTGTGGGTTCATTCGAGGCGACAAGACTGGCGACGGGGAGAAAAAACCGTTTGTCGTTTGAAATCTATGGCAGCGAGGGAAGTCTTGTATTTGATTTGGAAAAAATGAATGAACTGCAATACTTCTCGCTTGCCGACGATGAAACTGCGCAAGGGTTCCGGAACATACTTGTAACCGAATCTGCACATCCCTATGTAGGTAACTGGTGGCCAGCGGGGCATATTATTGGCTACGAACATGCATTTGTACACGCAGTAGTTGATTTCCTGAAAGCTGTGGATGAAAAAACTGAGATTAAGCCCGACTTCTCTGACGGTTTGAAAATTATGCGGGTATTGGAAGCGGGAATTCAGTCGGCGGAAACGGGTCAGCAAGTTCATCTATAAAATTTCTGAACATGAACAGGTACAAACAAAGCGTTTCAATTTCGGCTAAATGCATTCTTCTGATTGCATTGCTGACGAGTTCGGTGTATGCCCAAAAGAGCATTTACAGGAAAGACAACCTGATTGCCTGGTGCATTGTACCATTTGACAGCAAAAACCGCGGCCCCGTCGAGCGATCAGAAATGCTCAATAAACTTGGCATTACAATGCTCGCTTACGATTGGCGGGAGAAGCATATTCCAGAGTTTGATAAAGAAATAGAGTCGCTGAAAAGCCACCATATCAAATTGCAGGCATTCTGGCTGTATTCAGGCCCGGACCCGCAAAACGATAAGACTTTGCCGATCATTCTGGAAGTGCTGAAAAGGCATCAGGTCAAAACAGAAATCTGGTGCATGATTGCGGGAATCAAGGACTTGGATAAAATGTCGCAGCAGGAAAAGATCGAGGCACATGCGAAACCACTTGCCTATATAGCCGACAAAGCGGCGGAGATTGGCTGCAAAGTGGGCGTGTATAACCACGGAGGCTGGTACGGAGATCCCGAAAATCAGCTACAATTGATCAGGTATGTCAATAAACCGAACATCGGGATTGTTTACAACTTCCACCACGCAGAAGCTGATCTGGAAACATTTCCAACCTTTTACCCCAGGATACTGCCGCATTTACTGGCAATTAACCTGGCGGGCTTAAAAACAGGTAACCCGGTGAAAGTAGTACCTGTTGGCCAGGGCGACGCGGAGCTGGAAATGATGCAGATCATCAGGGAAAGCAGCTACAACGGTCCGATAGGCATTATCAACGAAGAATTCGCCCCGGATGCAGAAGACGGATTGAAGGTGAATATAGAAGGACTGAAAAAGCTATTAGGTGAGCTTGGCGATCAGGAAGGTTTGAAAAGCTACCGTAAGTAGAAGCTGGGTGGCTGGATCACTGGTTTGCGAAGACCTATGAAAAAGAGCAGCCGATTGTTTTCAGAGTGATTAATAACTCGGCAACTTACAATGTGTTTTTCGGCTGTAAGCCCGGGATTGTGCCTCAGGTGATTAATTTTTCCAAGAATTCACTGCTTGTCGGTATGAAAGCAGATTTCAGTAAGCCTGTCAACTCACCAGTTAACATCCATAAAATGACGCAGAATCTTTCTCAGACTACAAACGGCGACTACACGTTACAGGTAACTGTAACAGGCCGCCAAGGTGGCGCGACCGGCGGTGGCGAATGGTTCGGCTTTACCTCATTGGTACCAAAAATACAGAGCACTGTAAAACTGGAAATGAAGTATGAGTTTGATTGAAGTGTCATTCATCCGTTTGTCGCCTCCTGACTGGATAGATAACAAATGCAGATGTGATCTGAACGAAATGCTGATGCTATGCAAAACAAAAAAGGCGCTATTGCTAGCGCCTTTTTGTAATCGTGGGAGTTGAGGGATTCGAACCCCCGACCCTCTGCTTGTAAGGCAGATGCTCTGAACCAACTGAGCTAAACTCCCTTTTTCCCGTCGTTTGGGAGTGCAAATATGTGCGACTAAATCTAGGTCTGCAAACTTTTTTAGAAAAAAAATTAAAAAAATTTACAAGCAACTGAAAATCAATATACCTACTCAAAGTTCAAATAAAGCGTGACTGTGTGAGTTGACATCCTGCCGATCCCCGATCCGACTGAATTTTTTGAAGGCTGTAACATATTCGTCAATCCATGCGAGAAACGGAGTTCCGGGGCGAATTTGAAGAACTCAAAGAACTGCTCATAACCCACTCCATAATCAATCGAGAAGTCAGTGGATTTTGTATCCAGCTTTGCCGAGCCGCCTCCGCGATTTCTTTTGACATTGGTTTCAACTCCAAAAGTCACCCCCGCGAGCATATACATGCGTGAGTTTACCCTGCGAAGTGATTTGTATTTCAAAAGCAATGGGACTTCTATCCAGGTTGATTCGCGCTTTTCTACTCTGTCTGCTGCATTTGGATAACTGAACTTAACCTGTCGCTCATACAAAGAGACCGATGGAGTTGTACGAAGGTCAAAATGATCTGTCAGGAACGCATTAACGGTGAAGCCCATGCGAAAGGATGCCTGCGTGGGCGATTGGATCACATATGCAGAATCTCTTTGCAGAAAATCATCATTGTGCCGGATATTAAAGCGGGTAAATGGTACGGCGAATAAAATTCCGTAGTGAATGGGCTTATCGTCGTAATATTCCAGGTGCTTTCGCCTGTATCCAATACCCTGCGCCATGCAGTCCTGCGCCGCTATCAGCAGCACGAGCATTCCTAATATTACTTTTGCCCGATGTAAATTGAACAAATCCCGAAGGTAAGTGATATGCATTTGGTATTAGTAAAACCTGCTTTTCTATAAATTTCCAGGAAAGCTTCTCCGTCGGGAAACGCCTGGACTGATTCGGGCAGATATGTGTAAGCCGAACTATCCTTTGAGACGGTCTTTCCTATGATTGGTAATATGTATTTGAAATAAAAATTGTAAAACTGCTTAAAAGGGAAGCTGCGCGGCTTGGAAAACTCTACTACCACACAATTTCCGCCCGGCTTCATCACGCGGTTCATTTCTGTCAGGCCGGCCAGCAAATTCTGAAAATTCCGTACTCCAAACGAAACGATAATGGCGTCGAAATAATTGTCCGCAAAACTCAAACTTTCCGAGTCGCCCTTTTGCAGGGTAATCACATTTTGCTTGCCCATTTTGGCAATTTTCTCACGACCAACGGCAAGCATTCCTTCTGAGATATCTACCCCAATAATACGCTCCGGATTAAGCGAAAGCGCCTCAATGGCGAAGTCGCCGGTACCGGTTGCAATATCGAGTATCACTTTTGGCTGCTGCTTTCTGAGCAGTTTGATCGCCCGTTTTCTCCAATATATATCCACGCCCGCGCTGAGTACGTGGTTAAGCAAATCATATTTCGGCGATATGTTGTCGAACATTTCGGCAACCTGCTCTCTTTTGCTGCCCTCCTTGTCCTTGTAAGGTACTACACTCATATTCTTTTCTGATAAATGCAACTATGAACAAAACTAACAGATAATTGCGGTTTCGCGTTGACGAATGGGCTGTATTTACGGTAAGTGGCTGACGAAAAGCGTAAACCGTCGTCTAAATGGGACGACACTTTTCAACTTCTAAAACCCACTTCTATGCAGCATCTATATCTGATAATGGTTTTATGCTTTCTGCAACCGGCTGCTTACGCGCAAAAACCTTCGCGCCCCTACTCTTCCAATGGAATAAGCGGGAAGAAAAGTTACAATAGAAAGCAGAAAAACGACATCTTCATCGGGGTTCGCGGCGGACTTACTCAGTTTTTCGGGGAGCTGAACGGACAGGATATGCGCAGTATGACCGGAGTAGGCATTGGAAAAGCATTCACCAAAGAATTTTCTGTTGAAATAGATTTTAGTGCGGGAAAAGTTGGTGGGGAACAATCAGAGTTTTTCAACTCTTACTTTATCAATGAATATAATGCAATCGAACTCCTGGCTAAATGGGATATCACAGAACAGTTCAGCGCATTTGAACCCGGACCGTTGCATTTAACTGTCTACGGCGGCGTTGGGCAGCTGTATTTCAGCGCCAATGCATTTGACCTGGATAGTGGAGAATTGCTGCGGTTTACCAACAGCAAGCTAAGTGCCAGGAATCCGTTATTTCTACGCTGGGGGCCAGCCAGTGGACCTATGGGCATTAAAAGGACGCGCGAAGGTATGCTACCGCTGGGCACTTCTTTGGAATTTGCATTGTTGCCTGCATTGAAAATAAGCGCCGATTACCGTTTTTATTTTGTGAGAACAGACAAAATGGACGCCACATCGGGACGGAGGCTGATCAATCCGGAGGAAAGCGAGTCTTACAGCGACACGCCGGATGATAAATTCAGTTTTATGGGAATTTCACTTACTTACCACTTCGGCAAACCGGGTAAAAAGAAGCAACGCATTAAAAATGGCAATTAACTACAAGCTATATCCCTCTATTCTTAATTGTTTTGACCGCTTTGAAAAAGGACATTTGACTGAACAGGAGCTAATTGACAGAATCAATCGCGTTCCTATTCCGCAAACAGAAGCGCAACGAAAAGGGGTTTCATTTGAAGAAGCCGTAATTAAAGGAACAGACGAAGAAGCTTTCGACCAGGAAATACTTGACCAAGTCCGCGCATTGCTTCCCAGACCAATGCTGCGCACTCAATTTTACTGCGAGTACCAGCTGAACAATGTGCTGCTTTACGGTTATGTGGATGTTTTAGGTAAAATGTTCGCGGCGGACATTAAATCTACAAGCAACTATAAACCAGGTCAGTACAGTCAAAATCACCAGAACTTCTATCTCCCTGCACTAAGGGCAAAAGGAGTACGCAGCCTGCGCTACATCATTACCGACTTCCAGCAGGTTTACCAAGAAGAATACGACCACGCCCTTGATCTTTCAATGCAGGAAATGCAGGTAAAATCATTTTGTGAATTTCTGGAATCGCACCGGGAGGCGGTTACTGATAAGCGGGTTTTTGGGGGCTAGGGGGTTATGCAGCGTTACTCAGGTAATACGACCTCTCGATATCAATCTACCCAAATTCTCTCTTCTTTAAGGCAATGCTGTAAAAAGCTCCGTGCTGACGTTTCCGAATAATCCGCCACAAATCGCTGCGCATAACTCCCATTGACAAATCTCGCCCGTGTTTCCAACATCAACTCAATACCATCAGAATTTGTCACGAATGTTTTAATACAAACAATTTCGTCGCCTGCCTCATTGCAATCGCGATGAAGGCAGATTTCGCTTTGGGCTTCGGGGAGATTGATGATTTTGAAGTTCATGGGATGCGTAGGTTTTCTGTGATTGAATGTCTATACAAAGTTCGACACAGCTATTTAGAAACTACACAACCGATATGTTGTTATCTCAGGGGGAGTAATAAATAGTTATTCAATTGACAAACCCAAAAGACTTATTGACAAAGTTGTAGGCTATATAAGTGGTACTTGAATCTTTATTGCTCTTACCCTTACTAAATCGTCAGCGAAAACTACCTTGCTCCAAGACTTTAATGCGCTTCTCCCCATCCCTAATTGTTTGCTCCAATTCAACTTGCTTTTTTGCAAGCAAGCTATCACTGATTCTTTTTTGAGCCGATAGTCTTAAACCAAGCATTCTCACCTTCGCTTCTTCTGACTCAATTATAAGCTTTTGTTGCTGAATTTGAATTTCTTTAATATCCTTCTCTCGTTGGTTTTCATACGTTAAATAGCTAAGAAAAATTACAGCTAGTGCATTAGTCGCTCCTGCTATAATTTTCACAACTTGCCAAATTTGAACTCTTAAGTCACGGACATACAAGTTTGTATAACCTCCCTCGTGTACAAGAAAGTTATACCCCTTATTGGTGATAGTTGCTATATATTCCTGATGACTCGCCAATCCTTTTCCGCTAACGGGTATTAGCTTAAGGAAGTCGCTATCCGCTAACTTTTCGCAGTAGAACGCGGATGTTTTCCGTCCAATACCCAAATTTAAAGCTAATAGCTCCGTTGTGCCTCCGTTTGAATCAACGAATGATTTTAACACACGATCTAGCATTTTTGCCTCGTTCTTTGAGATCATTTTCGAAGTACATTAGTAAATTCACGTATGCGACACGATAACGCCTATGATATCCTATGTTCAATTATACAGCAAAGCCCGCTTAGAACATCAGTTATTTAGAAGCACTGTCGTTGCACAATATAATTATCACAGAATGGATCAGGGATTATTAAGTATTTTCCTATAACAACTAGCTACCACAAAAGATCTGAGGATAGAAAAACAAAAAAGCCGCTGCGATTGCTCGTAGCGGCTTTAAGTTGTGGTGATGGACGGAATCGAACCTTCGAATGACACTTTCATGAGCTTTTCGTTAAAATATTCTGATTCAGAGCTACTAACGGCAAATATATAAAATTGGGTTAGACAATATACAACCTCGCAAAGGATTTTTATCGTAAACCATTTTGTAAACCAAATCAGTTAAGATAGATTTGTGTAAACTAAGTTGTCGCTTAATGGCCACTTCAAAATACTATCTTAAAAAGCCAAAGCCAAATGGCAATTGCCTGATTTCCCTGTACTTCCGCTATGGAACGGAACAGGTTGTTGTTTCTACAAATCATTTTATAAAGCCCAAATCCTGGGACGCCAAAAACCAGCGGGCGAAAGCAAGCCATGAGGCATACTTGGAACTCAACGCCAATCTGGACCGATGGCGGAATGAAGTTCAGAAGATATACCAGCAGCGGCTTTATCAGAAGCTGCCGATTACTCCCGCCGATTTAAAACCGCTATTTGAGCGCGAGATAAGGACTGACAAATATGAAGCAGCTCCGGAGAAAGGCAAGCCTGGCCTGGCTGATTTCATTGACAAATACATCAAGTCAGTGGAAGGATTCAAAAACGCTAATACGGTCAAGACTTACCGCTCGCACTTGAAGATGCTGAAGGAATACCAGGTCGATGCGAAAAAGAAGAGCATTGCATTCAACGACATCACATTGGACTTCTATCATGATTTCAAACGATTCATGGTAGAGGTTAAGAAGTATAACGAAAACACGCAGAATAAGCACACCGGCCTTTTGAAGTTCTTCCTAAACGAAGCAACCGAGCGCAAGGAGAATGACAACATAGAGTTTAAGAGTCGACGTTTCTCCACCCCTCGCAAAGAGGTGGATTCGATTTATCTCAATGAAGAAGAAATTAAGCTGCTTATGAAGCTTGACCTGTCAGCTGAGCCAAGGCTGGAAAAAGTCCGGGATCTTTTTATTGTCGGTTGCTTCACCGGTTTACGATTCTCCGATCTCACGACAATTCAAGCTGAAAATATATCGCCGGACTTCAAGTATTTGAAGACAAAGACGATCAAGACAGATGAATTCCTGGAAATTCCCATTCACCCGATTGTCAGGAAAGTGATGGAAAAATATAAGGATAAGACGCCAAACCACTTGCCACCCGTGATATCCAATCAAAAGATGAATGAGTATCTCAAGGAAATCGGCGAGAAGGCAAATCTGAGCGATGAAGTCGCTTTATTCGAAAAGAAAGGGAAAGTTCGGACCCAGAAAAAGGTAAGTAAATTTTCATTAATTACGTCTCATACCGCCAGGCGATCGTTTGCAACCAACGAATACCTCGCCGGCACGCCGAGTTACGCCATTATGGCGATTACTGGTCACCGGACCGAAAAAGCATTTTTGACATACATTAAGGTAACTAAGAAACAGTACGCGCGTCAGCTTTCCGAGATATGGAAAGAGCGCTTTAAAGATGAGTGATTATGGCAGAACAAACTGATTACCAATCTGGATACTCTGAATTTGAAAGGTTCAAGAAGCACTTTGGATTAAAGTATCAAGACAGTCTGGAGTTTACTCCATATTTCCGCTTTGAAATTGGAGAGGCGACACACCCATACCATTTACATTTTCCGGAAAGACCCACTCGAAGGAGGTATCAGAACGATATTATTAACCTGCTCTGCTATTTCAGCTCTGTTGAAGAGTCCATCGAGTGTCTTGAATACCACTACCACCATTTCGATGAAAAGGAACGCTTTCTGCGTTACTTCAAATTCTCTCTACCGGCCAGAATTCAGCTGACTTCTGGCAAGGAGGATAAGATACGCCTTCAGACTTGCCTGGAATGGGTTATCGACAACTACGAATCCTATAAGATGGAACCAGTCTATGTCGGAGCCAGAGCTGAAATAAAGGGTAAAGACAGGGACAAAATCCTACGTCTGTTTTCCTTTCTTTTCAATGACATTAAGGATCCAAATGGCTCGGAATATGCGATGAAGGCCACTAGCCTAGGGACTGCCATTGCACTTCACCAGTTTGAGAGCTTTAAAAATTCGGCTTTATCATCATTACAAAAGGAGGCGTCCGAGATTCGGACGGCAACGAATATTCCGGAGCAGTTGCAGGAAGAATTGAGGGCATTTTTCTATGGGCCGACGAGTAAATAACACTACATTATGGAGAGTAAAATCAAGATATATCAAACTAGTGACGGGCAAACCCAGATAGAGGTGAAGTTTGAAAATGACACGGCATGGCTTTCTCAGGAGCAAATCAGTAAGCTATTCATGCGAGAACGAAGTGTCATAACCAAACATATTGGCAATGTCTTCAAGGAAGGTGAATTAGATGAAGAAAGCAATGTGCAAATTTTGCACATTGCTGGTGCAGATAGACCGACTAAGTTTTACAACCTGGATGTGCTGATTTCAGTCGGTTACCGTGTGAAGTCATCACAAGGAACCAAATTCAGAATATGGGCAACTCAGCGGTTAAACGACTATCTGATCCAGGGTTATGCAGTTAACGAACGGAGACTGGCCGAAAAACAGCAAGAAGTCCAATCACTCAGAGACGGCATTCGAATACTGAACAGAGCAATAGAGGATAAAGTAGGCGGAACTGATTTTGCCTGGCTCGCACAGTTTGCAAAGGGATTGGAATTGCTAGATGATTACGACCATGAACAACTAGACGCCAAAGGGATAAGCACGAAAGATGCAGTGTATCCAGAGCTATCCGACTATTATCGTGTAGTTGAAACGATGAAGGCCGATTTCGATTCTGATGTTTTTGGTAAGGAGAAGGATGGGAGCTTCCGGAGTGCATTGGTACAAATTGGTAAAGGCTTTGGTGATATAGACTTCTATCCATCAATTGAAGAGAAGGCGGCCACTTTGCTATACCTTATTATTAAGAATCATGGTTTTGTAGATGGGAATAAGCGCATTGCTGCTGCATGTTTCTTGCTGTTTCTTGAAAGTAATGGCCTTTTAATGTCAAAATCAGGAGATCCCATCATAAGTAATGAGGCTCTTGCTAGCCTGACTTTATTTGCAGCGGCTAGTAAGCCGGAAGAAATGGAGACGGTAAAGAAATTGATTGTTAGCGTCTTGAATAGGAACCAATACAGCTAACGCAAATATTTAGGCGGGATAAATTGCCTAGGAAAAGAGATTTGCATTTACAGTTGCACACACGGAATATTGACACGTGTGAGTTGCCAAATACGAATATCGTTACACTACTGCCTTTCACCCCTACCAATTAGAATATATAAAAGCTAATTTTCAAAAATTCTGGCTAACTCAACATTCAAAATTTCGCAAATTGCTATTGACTCCACCCTAACCAGTTGAATATGAGTACCTAAAATCTGTATTGAAAGATCTGAGTTTGCTAGCCCGCTATGCGCAATAGCATTTCTCAACCGAAGAAGTTCTCTATGAAATTCATTTAGATACTTTTCTCTATCATTTACCCCCGATTGGCCATAAAACTTTTTAATACTGTCCGTTTTTGCAAGAACTTCGAAGTCCAATTTAATTTCACACAGTTCTAAAAATTCGAAAAAAGAATTTAAGCTAATCAACGCCTTCGGAAAATGCACCATTTCTGTATTTAAGCGATAATCCACAGATTCGTCAAAACAGGTTGCAATATTAGAGGTGATTTTACGGATATCAATTTTTAAATATGGAGGAGATGACGCGTGATTTGCTAGCAAAGTTCCCGTCGACTGTAAGTGTTTATTTCTTAATTGTATTGATAGACCACCGAATGGCCGAATGTTCCTATTAATTTCTGTAATTACAGTTACAAGTAAATTCCTAAGAAAATCTTCGTAGCATGCAGCAAACGACACAAACATTGAATTAAGAAAAGCGATATCTGGAAGGCTCTTTTGTAAATACCCCTGAATAAATTTCTTAGTACCCTGCTCAGTTTGGTTCCAATTTAGATTCTGTAATACGGCAGCTTTAAATTCCTTACTATCCTTAAGATGGATATAGCATGATTCAATATCCTCAATCTGAGCTTGAAAGACCAAAAAGGAATTCTCAAAGTATTTCATCAGGCTATTACCTCGGTAAAAATTGCACTAATAGCTTCCGAACGTTGTACTATCGACGGTGCAGTACCCACTTTTCCGGTAATCAGCTCATAGAAATCCTGATCCCGGCTTCGCTCTGTTAACAAAGCTGAAATTTCACCTTTTTTATCAATCAACTTTTGCAAATCAGCAAAATTATGATCAACCGCTACCATGACCGCATCAAATAGTGGAACCGAAACCTGCATCTTGCCTTTTGAATCTTTTATTTTAAAAGTGTCTTCTTCGAAAATATCATAACAACCATCCAGCCGAGAGACAAAAATGTCACGCAATTTGTCAATGTCCTTCTCCGGTAAATTACGATTCCTTTTCATACAACTATCTAAAATACCTTTAATTGTCCCTTTTACCTGTGATTTTATTCGAAAAGCGAAGAATCTTAAGACTATTTCGCAGTCAACCATGCGTTTAAATAAACTATTATTAGCTAACTCAGAGGAAATTTCACCATCGATAATGTTGTCCTCATATCTCGGAATTGACCATGTGTCATTAAATCTGGAATTTCCAGCTAACGAATTGATCAAATCGTTGAATGGGCCAGAGTAAATACAGTTACGCAATTCTTGGGCATTCAAACGCATTCCACCGGTGTTCAATCTCTCAAAAACCATTTGATGCATTGTCTGTTGATCAGACGCCATTTGATTTTGTCTACTTTCAGCTAGAATGACGGTCGCAGAAATCCGTCGTCGATCTAGCCCGCGCCGTATTACTGGTGGGCAATCCGAATAATTCTTGCCATTCAGCTCCTTCCAGCTTTCCAACCCCGACAACTTGTATTCATTGTTATAAAATCCTATAATAGAATTAAGCCTTTGCTGCCCATCCATCACCTCATATCTGCTATAATCCCATTCAAATAAAAAAATCGGCGGGATAGGTATGTTCATCAACAGCGATTCGATAAATAAAGATTTTCTGTTATTGTCCCAGACCATGCGCCTCTGGTATTCAGGATGCAAGTTCATCCAATGTTTTTGCTTTACAAAGTCTATAATTTGAGGAAGGAGGAAATCATTTCGCTCTTGAGTCAAATTAAACGATCCATTTCTATATCTCTCTTCAATTTCTCTATCAGTGAAAGTAGCTCTTGGCATCTTTTAATATATTAATTTTTATAGACCTAATTAACCTATTAGAATACTTTGAAAAACGTCAATTTAATTTAGCTTTATGAATTCAGCCGCTCAATGAGCTAATTAGCCCATGTATTGCTATTCAAAATTAATCGCTTGGAATAGTGGTTCTATTATGCCATTTGAATGTTATTCGAATCCTCACCTACAAGGTAAAAATCTTCATTACATATAGAATCAATTTCATATCCAAACAGCATAAATCCAGTTATATTTACGGGAGCAATACACTGAGGTTGATAGTCAAATATCACATACTTTTCTCTTAACTCCATCAATAAACGCCCCAAAGCATTTCTTCCGACTAATTGGTTGTTATCGTTTCGGCACGCTCCCCAGAACTGATCCTTCGTCGAATATTCAACAATTGATCTATCACCAGTTTCTTTCAAAAGAGTTGAAAATTTATTCCAGTTCTGTGAAAGCTTTACTTCTAAAACCCAACGCATTACCTTCACTCGTATTTCATCCCAATCTTGTCGAGTTCTCTGAATATATTTTTTACTTATCATTTTAGCTGTCATCGGACTCGATTGCGCGATAATTTCTCGCTGGATATCAGGAAATAAGGGATATCGCATTGCTTGATATAGGGCCTCACTGGTTAATATTATATTGTCATTAATAAACAATGGATATCCAGGTGCCATATTTGACAAACCGCCAAATAGCTCGTTTGTCTTTCCAAAAACAACACTATCACTATAGTGATAAGATCTCATGTTTGAATTTTCCATTCTCTTAATTATTTCCACGATTTTTCAACACAAATAAAGGACTCCATCCATTATTCGCCCACCAGAATACGACTGGACAGTTATTTGGAATATTTCTATACGTAAAGAATAGAGTTCCTAACCCGAAAGTTTTATGAGACTTTATGGTATACCCTAATGGCCTTAGAGACAAGACATTCATAGCTTTAACTCGGCCAAGAATCTCAATGCCTTTTTTTAAAAATATACTTTCCAGCCTATTGCGATTTAAAGGCGAGGAAAATAGCGTCTCTTCAGCTGGTTGATTAGCCTTTCTAAAAGCTCTATCTGCGTTCAAATTTGCATGCATTAGTGATGTAAGGTACCCAGCTTCCTCTGTCGCAAGAGTATCTAAGGGCAACATATTATTGAGAGCCGGCTTCGCACCTTTTAGATTATTTTGAACATTATATATGCTAAAATATTCAATATGCTTCTTGGTTTCAAAATCAATATTTGTCATCAATCTATACTCAACATTTGAGAGTCCCCAATCGTGCGAACAAAGTAGACATACACTCAACTTAATTTTGTTTCTTCTTAAATACTCAAAATTTGAAGATTCTCTTTCGAAATGATTTGCTGCTTTTAGCCACTCGTACAAATGATAATAAATAGTGTTTCCAGTAGCCAGAACGTCGTCTAGATATATATATTGTCGGCATCTGACTCCACAATCGTCTAGAGACATGCCATGTTCTTCAATCAATATTTCTTCTAACAGGCTTAAAAGTTCACTCTGACTCTTGTGTTCAGCTTGAAGATTCAGGAAAACTGTTTCAGTCAAAAGAAGACGAACGTCATTGTATTTAAAGTAACTTGTCAAGTATGCTACATACCTTCGAAGCATGTCTTTACACTTTTCTCTTGAAAAATAAGTTTTTTCAAATATTACAGCCAGTTCATCTAGAATAAACCCTTGATCCTCAGAACTAAATTGAGATACCCAATTTAATATATGTTTCCTAGACATTGCATTATTTTCATAGTCACCTATAATATCTAGGATCCTTTGAGCTTTATCTTCCATTCAAAATTTGATAAGGCCTAACAATCATTGGCTGCTATCGATAAGACAAAGTGCCTATTGCGCTACTTACAAGAGAAGCTCTAAGCTATTATCCTTGAGTTGACCCTGCAATCCTAACTTCTACTAGAATCTGATTCACTGTTTATATATTGTATTAGCCTTGAAAAGTAAGCAAGAAGGCAATATTACCTAATGTACTATAATTTAATTTAGCTTACCCAACTTGACAATAATCTTGAAGGGCCAAACACCAAGCTTTAAGGCTCTCATAATAGCTAAACTAACTACCTTCTGAGCGTTCTTCCCACTTTCCGTGACATGGCGCAATTTCCCTTCTGCTAGCTTCTCTACTTTGGCAAAACCAAGCTCCTGCGTAATCTTCTTACATATCCATACATTACGAGCATATTGTATGACGTCTCCAATGCTCTACTCCCCTCTGTCGGCACTCGGTTGATGTAGATATGTATATGCTTATGAGGCTTGTCGTGATGTTGGTAAACTACAATCTGATGATCTTTGGATAAGCACCCATCTTGGTGCAGTATTGGTTTGCCGCCTCAATCATCTGTTCTTTAGTTGGGTTCTCTTCCAATTTCCAGCTGAGAGAAGAATGCCACACTGGCTTTTTACATCTGCTGAAAGCTGCTTATTGTTGCATTTCCAGTGCAATACCGAGCGGATCTAGTAATACGTGCCGTCTATTCCGTTGGAAACTGTGCTGTTAAGGCACGGTTGATAGCTAATTTGAGTTAGTAGCTACCTCTGCAAGGCAGAACGTGACTCGAAAATGTAAAAAACGACCCACGTATACGTCGATAATCTTAAATCCGACTCTCAATCATCTTTGACTAATTCGTAAGGCTAAGCAGGCATGGATCATTTCAAATATTGGTCGGCTATTTTATCGGTTTGCGTCTTGATTTGATAAAGTATAGAGAACATGAGCATCTTTTCAGATTCGTAGCCCGCAATCCAATCTCGAAACTCTGAAATCTGGTTGATACTGTGCAGACGTTTAACGGACTGATTGAAGTTGTTACCAAGTTCAGTTAACCCCTTACGCAGCCTGGTCAACTCTTGCACTGTGTCATCGAAGGAACCGTTTCGTTCGATGACTGTCACTGGTCGGTTGAAGATTAAATGCCTGACAAATTCACTCAGTGCCCTGCACGTAGTTTGACTGCATTTGCCTTCCAGTCTAGCGTATTCATCGAGCGTGAGCCTAACACCCACCAGCCTCGTTCTGTTTGATTTTATCTTTTTCATAAGCTCCTATCTTCACGTTCAAACATTAATAAAACTCTTTCAAAAACCTGGACCGACTTTGGAGGGGAAGGCCAGACCGGGTGCGCAGCAACCGCGATTGTTTAACAATCGTACATCTGGCCAGACGCTGATAAGAGGCGGCTTAGCCAGTTTCAAGGTTGCAGAAAACAGCAAGCTGAGCTATGAAATCTCAAAGGGCCATTGTTGAGTTAAGTGTAAATTCTATATGTTAAAGGCATCCGCTTCCGCTTTGGATTCTTTCTTTCATACAGCAGGAGTAGCACATTCCTCTCCATCGCATTTACTGTTTTGGTTTAAAAATTCATTCAAATCCTTTTGCCCTGCATAGAACAAGCTCATATCAATCACGCGCGAATATGCTTGTTTAATTTGCGTTGCTGCCTTTATTCCGGACAGATCATTATCAAGAAAAAGGAACTTGGAATTATAGGCAGATAGATACTCGGATGCTCTTCGTACCAGCGAGATTGAATTAAGAATCAGAAAACTTGCATCGGCCACATGAAAAACCGGCAGCATGAGATAGGATAGGAAATCTATGAAGCCCTCAAACACGAGTAGGTTACCACTACCGTTGTCAATCAAGGATACGTCTTTCGGTGCTATGCAAGATTTGAAGCCTTTACTCCGTAGCTCGTAGCCGCCTGCTTGGCTTTTAAATCCAATCCCCTTAAAAATGCGCTCTCGATTCAAGTAGGTAAGCTCCGTGCAATGTTGGTTGGCCACTTCAATGGAGATGCCCCGGGCATTGAGATAATCGATCAGCCGCGGATCTTGGATGTAACCCTCCTTTACTATACGTAGCTTACTAATACTTCTATGTTCAGGAGCTGACTGTGCTGGTTGCGGGTGAAAAGAAGAAAAATTGCCGGTTGTGAGCCGGATTACCTCTTTAACATCTTCCGTTTTGAAAATATGGCAGGCGAGGTCTACTAGATTACCTCCTACCCCCATTCCATGGTCGTACCAGAGATTTTTATAGATGTCGACTTTGAATGATGCGTGCTTCTCCGAATCTCTTATCATGCTGATATACCAATAGTTAGCCCCTATTTTGGACGTTGGCCGGTAGCCATTTTGATCCAAAAATTCTATTATGCTGTGTTGCTGATTTAATTGTTTTGCATTCATGTCTTTTCTTTTTTCACCCGCAGTCGTTCCGTTCCGTTCCATTTTCCACGCGTTCCACTTGTTCCATTTTGCGTAAAAAATTGACTATCTAATTGAATATGAGGGCGTTCCATTTTTAGTCAAATTTTTGACCGAGAAATGTGGAACAAATGGAATTTCTGGAACAAGTGGAACGCCTGGAACGGAATGGAACAAGCGGAACAAATGGAACGAGATGGAACATCTGAGGCTAAATGGAATTAATGGAACGAATGGAACGAAACGGAACTTTGGAACAAATGAAACTTTTGGAACGAGATGGAACATCTCAGGAACAAATGGAAATAATGGAACGGCTGGAACGAAATGGAACTTTGGAACAAATGGAATTTTTGGAACAAGTGGAACAAAGGCGAACTGGCCGAGTTCAATTGCCAGATATCACCATTTTCTTCGAACATTTTTTCACAATCCCCTCTCATAAATAAGGAGGGGTTGTGAGAAAAATGTGGACTTCTTACAGGCCAATCATTCGTTTAGCCAGCGATGAATAGTCCCTTTGCCCCTGTTCAATATTTTCGCAATCTGCTCAATAGTCTTACCCTGATCCCGAAGCTCCCGTGCTAAGTCCTTTTGCTCCTCCTTCACAGGCATTACCTCCGTGCCTATGTGCTGCGCTTCGTCGATGTTGTCCTGGACAAATTCAAACCATAGCGTTTCAGGATTCAGGCGGATTAGCTTAGCACCGTCGGTCTCTTCGCAATGCCTGGATTTGGAGCGCTTGAAGATTCGGTATTGAATGTCCTGTTTGCTCTTCCGAAGGAACATGTCGCTATCCGTCAAATCAGATTTGACACCGGAACCGCTTTGAAGATCACTGTCGGTCAGCAAATTCCTTGTGTGCTTTCGCGTATGGTCTGTGATGATGATCGTTGTATCCAGCAAATCGCGTAGCGTCAAAATCAAGTGCATTGCTTTTGCCACTTCTTTTCCATTGTTAGTGTCGGAATTTAGAAAAGCTACCCTGAAATTGTCCAGGACTATTAAAACCGGCTTCAAGCTCTTCGACATCTCTACAATAGCCTGGACCTCTTCTTCCAACCCCTTTTTAGTTGTGTAGACTTTACTTCGGTAGGTTGAGAAATTGATTTGCTCAGGCGGAGATTCGAATAGCATACCCAGCCTTCGACTGATCGTGTCTTCACTTAGCTCACAGTTAATAAATAATGTATTTCCGTGATACTCGATTGGCTCATTCCAAAGCGAAGGCCATTCTGATGCAATGGCGACGCAGGCTTGGAGTCCTATCAAAGTCTTTCCCGTACCCCGCTCAGCTGCAAATATGACAGCAGAGTTTTCAAGTACATAATTTCCCAGCAAACGCCTGAGGGGAGCAAGCGTTCTTCCTCTAATCGCCAGATCTTCCATATCATTAAGGGAAGATTTATGTAAAATCTTTCCTTCCAAATGGTTGTGAAAACCATTCAAGGCAGCTAATTTTGTCATACTAATTTTGTTAAGAATTTTTGAAGGGGTAATGCGTTCGAGGCATTATCCCTTTTTCTTTGATTTCTGGTTTGTGTACATGTAATCCAACACCTCGGATTTTACAAAATAGATTCTTCGGTGAAGTCGGCGATACGGTAACCCGTCCTTTTGCCACTGATGCAGCGTCACCAGCGAAACGTCGAGCTCCCGAGCCATTTGCGCTCTTGATAGAAGTCGCTCATCACTTTTCGACGTCGGATCTGCCTTCGGGCTAAGGGCATTCTTGAACTCTTCTTGAATCACCTGTCTGGTGAAGTTTTTGAACTCGTCAAACTCAATTACTAGCAGTTTGGTCATGGCACATTTGTTTTTTGTTGATGGGATCAAATGTTGAGGCGAAGGCGTACAAAAGCAAGTATGAAAAAGTATGAACTTTGCTTCAACTGCTATTAAATGCATTTGGAGGCCGTATAGGCTTATTTTGCTTAATCTCAGTACGAGGTGAGCAAAAGCAAAATCTCGACGACGGGGTAAGAAATGATAAAGATTTGACAATCAGTCTCCCGGAAAATGAGAGTTGGAATCCCAACTTTCTGTCACCAATTTTAAAATTTAGGAGCCGAATTGAAACTGAGTCAACTGTAAACTCTGAGGAGGGAAATCTGAATTTCTGGGCGGACTGTAAACCAGAATGTAAACCAAACAAAAAACCGCTAGACAATCTATTGATTATCAAGCGGCTAGCTTTGTTTTCTGTGGTGATGGACGGAATCGAACCGCCGACACAAGGATTTTCAGTCCTTTGCTCTACCGACTGAGCTACATCACCAGGCTCAATTGGTTCCCTTTGGGACTGCAAAGCTAGAAGTTTGGTTTTGGTTTACAAATTATTTTCAAAAATATTTCTCCAAAATCAGAGTCAGAAAAGCCTTTTGCCTCAGTTCCTGATACTTAGACTCACGTTACTATATTTTATCTTAAAACCGTTTGCTTCGAAATACATTTTCGTCATATTTGTTATGGTATGCTTGCATACTATTGAGCTTAGAATCAAATTCAATGGCATAGATGGCAGTATTACAGCAAATTGCATTCATAACGGTTTTAGCCGCCACTTCATGGATACTCCTCAGGCGCGTTAGTCTGATCAGGAAAACCATCTTGCTAGGCAAAGAGGAAAACCGGAGCGATCAGCCTTCCAGACGTTTTTCGACCATGTTGCGCATTGCTTTTGGACAAAAGAAGATGTTCGACAGGCCGCTCATAGGGTCTCTTCACTTTGCAGTTTATATCGGCTTCATTTTAATCAATGTTGAAGTACTTGAAATTATCCTGGACGGTATTCTGGGTAAGCACAGGATCCTGGCTCCATTGCTAGGCAGCCTTTACAATTATCTGATCAGTTTTTTCGAAATCCTCGCCGCGGGTGTTCTCATTGCCTGCTCCATTTTTCTTATCCGCAGATACAATCCAGGCGTACAGCGGCTGCAACCTGCCCGGCACCGGGAAATGAATGGGTGGCCGCAGCTCGACGGTAAGCTGATATTGGTCCTCGAAATTGTGCTCATGATCGCAATCCTGACCATGAATGCAGCAGATAGCGTTCTTCAGAAAGCCGGGCATCTGCATTATACCGCTACCGGCGACTTTCTGATAAGCAGTTTTTTACAACCTCTATTTTCAAACTGGAGTACTGAGGCTCTGGTGATTTATGAACGTGTGGCCTGGTGGCTGCATATCCTGGGAATTCTAGGCTTCGCAGTCTACCTGACTTACTCCAAGCACTTGCATATCGTTCTCGCATTCCCAAACACATATTTTGCCAGACTTAAACCGAAAGGGGAAATGTATAATATGCCCGAGATCACAAATGAAGTGAAAGTGATGCTGGGCCTCGAAAATCAGAATGCCGACGCGGTTGTTCCGGAACGGTTTGGTGCGAAAGATGTGACTGATCTGAGCTGGAAAAACCTGATGGACGCATATTCGTGCACAGAATGCGGCAGGTGTACCGCCGCTTGTCCGGCAAACATTACCGGCAAAAAGCTTTCTCCCCGCAAAATCATGATGGACACGCGCGACCGGCTTGAAGATGTAGGCAAGATCATGCAGGCCAACAAGGGTGAATTTGTGTCCGACAACAAGAGTCTGATCGGAGATTATATTCTTGAAGAAGAAATACTGGCGTGTACAACATGCAATGCGTGTGTTCAGGAATGCCCGGTGCTGATAAACCCGCTGGACATTATCTTACAGCTACGCAGATATAAAGTAATGGACGAAGCGCATGCGCCAGGCTCGTGGAATGCGATGTTTCAAAACCTCGAAACAAATCAGGCGCCCTGGAAATTCTCGCCGGGAGACCGTTTCAATTGGGCCGATGCTGTGCGATAAGTTTAATCAGAAATTGTAAAAAGTCTGAATATGGAACAAGCAGATTACCGGGTGCCAACAATGGCGGAAATGGTGGCGAAAAATGAATCGCCCGAGATACTGTTCTGGGTGGGTTGCGCCGGCTCTTTTGATGACCGTTACAAAAAGGTTACAGTCGCATTTGCGAAAATATTGAACAAAGCGAAAATCAGGTTTGCTGTACTCGGCACCGAAGAAAGCTGCACAGGAGATCCCGCCAGACGCGCTGGTAACGAATTTACTTTTCAAATGCTGGCTATGTCCAACATCCAGGTTTTGGATATGTATGGCGTGAAAAAGATCGTTACGGCGTGCCCGCATTGCTTTAATACACTCAAAAATGAGTACCCGGAGCTCGGAGGAAATTACGACGTTATTCACCATTCGCAGTTTTTACAGCAACTGATTGAAGAAGGAAAAATCAGACCGGAAGACGGACTTCCATTCAAAGGAAAAAAAATAACTTTTCACGATTCTTGCTACCTCGGTCGTGCCAATGATATTTACGAGGCACCGCGTCACGTTCTTGAAACGCTTGATGCGGATCTTACCGAAATGAAACGCTCGCGCGCTAAGGGACTTTGCTGTGGTGCGGGCGGCGCCCAGATGTTTAAAGAACCCGAAAAAGGCAACAAAGACATCAATATCGAGCGGGTTGAAGAAGCGCTTGCAACCGGCGCAGATACGATTGCAGTAGCTTGTCCGTTTTGTATGATCATGATGACCGATGGTTTGAAAAACAAGGAAAAAGAGGATTCTGTAAAAATCTATGATCTTGCAGAGTTGGTAGCACAGGCAAATGGGCTTTAAAGCGACTTTTCCTGTAAGAACTTAGTCCGATTATTCATTGTTGAATTTTGACGACCATATTTGTCGGAACATTAATTGAAGTTGAAACCATGTACATTCCATTCAGCGATATAGATCTTAAAGCGAGGGTCTGGATTTACCAGGCTAACCGCCAGCTTACTGAAACAGAAACAGGCATCATCACAGAAACCCTGAAAGCCTCACTCGATAGCTGGGAAGCACACGGGAAACCGCTGACAGCCTCAGGAAAGGTGTTTGAACATCGCTTTGTAGTCATCGCGGTTGACGAAAGGGATGAACTTCCGAGCGGCTGTTCCATTGACAAGTCTGTACATTGGTTGCAGGAGATCGGACAACGTATGCAGATCGACTTTTTCGACCGGTCGCTGGCTTACCTGGATGAAAATGGCGGAGTACAAACCATACCGGTTGCCAGGATCAAACAATCTGTTCAGGAAGAGATCATTCAACCATTTACTACCATTTTTGACAACCAGGTTGCCACAAAGGCGCAATGGATGACACGCTGGAAAATCGCTGCTTCCAATTCCTGGCTGAACCGTTATTTCAATGCGCAGACCAGTTTAAAGGAAAAATAGATAGTTTTGAAGTCCAACCAGTTGATCCTTTCATGAAGTTTTCCGGAATAGCTGCTGTCCTGATTCTCTGCCTGGCACTTGTTGCCTGTGATGAAAATGTAGTTTACAAGGCGCATGAAGATATTGACGATGGTCTTTGGTATATCAAGAACAGGCCTACTTTCAAAGTAGAAATCACGGATACTACGCAGACCTACAATCTGTATTACCTGCTCAGGAATACATTGCAGTATCCTTATTACAATCTGTATATGACAAGAAACTTTGTTGGTCCCGACCAGAAAGTGATTTCAAATACATTGGAAGAAGTTTACCTGTCCAATGAAGTTACCGGCAAGCCTTACGGTCATGGACTTGGTGATTTGTTTGACCATAAAATCCCTTTCCTTAAAAACTACCGTTTTCCCAGGTCCGGGACTTACACGATAACGCTCTCGCAATCCATGCGCCAAAACCCGCTTCCATTTGTAATGAGTGTGGGAGTAAGTGTGGAGAAAGTGCCGGTTAAGTAGGTTTTAGCTGTTAGTCGTTTGCTATTGGCTATTAGCTATCAGCTTTTTTAGCTATCTACTGATCCGGGTTGGATGTTGCCGGGAGATCCCTCTGGCCTTTTTCGCGGTTTGTTGCGGTATTTTCGGTAGGGTTTTTTCTTGAATTCCTGGGGAACAGCTGCTTCCCGCTGCATTTCTGCTTGCTCTGCCGCTACTTCGTGAACCGGCTCGCCTAAGAGAAATCCGTAAGGTTCCAGGCTTGGAATTGTATCCAGGATCACTTTCAGGATTGCTGTTACGGGAAGTGCAAGTATCAAACCTGACAGCCCCCACAACTGGCCGCCCAAAAACAATGCAATAATGGCCGCCAGCGGATTCACACTTACTTTCGATCCTACGATATTGGGCGTAATAAAGTTACCTTCCAGAAACTGAACAAAGCTCATTATCCCGATCACCCCTACTGCATACCAGGGTGAATCCATCGTCACGATGCTTAAAAGTGCAGGAAGAACCGAGCCGATCAAAATCCCGATGTAAGGAATCAGGATTAAGAAGCCGGCCAAAAATCCAAAAAATATCGCGTGGGGAATTCCTAAAAGCAGTAATCCGACGCTGTTCAAAACACCTACGATCAGGATTACCAGGAATAATCCGGACAGGTAACTTTGGATTACTTCATATATTTTCCTCAACAATGCATTCAGATCTTCGTTAGGTACATTCCGGATTGCTTTGTGCACGAACATTCTGAAAAAGTCGCGGTAGAGCATGAAAAAGAAGATATAAAGCGGGATCAGTACGAATGTTGAGATTGCGCCTGTTGTGGTAACAAGTGTATTCAGGAGAAAAGCGCGACCTTCGGTTAATGCATTGACCAGGTATTTTTTACCCTCACTTACCTGCTGGCTCCGGCTGATATTGAGGTAGCGCTCGCCCATAGTCAGCGTTTGATCCATAATCGTCTCTGCCTTTTCAGTAATGCGGGGCAGCTCTTCTGCAAAACTTCCGATCTGAATGGACACAACGTAGATCAGAATAACAATGACCGTAAAAAGCGTCAGAATACTAAGCAGGATTGCGCCTATCCGGGGTACCTTCTTTCTTTCCAACCAGGCACAGACCGGGTAAAGCAAAATTGCCAGCAGGATTGAAAACGCAAGTGGAATGATAGTTTCACGAAGAACAAACAGAATGTAAACCGTTGCGATTAATGCCACAAGTGTGCTGGCTATCTTCAGGTAAACGGGGGTTTCTTTACTTTTGTCCGGAACAGGGCGTAATGTTGAATTCATGAATAAGTTAATGTACGTGTGGTTTGCTGTGAAGACGCTTTTTTCTACCTGCGATTCTGATCACAAAGTCAACAATTTCAAGAGAGTACGGTCTGAGTACAAAATTAGCAAAATAGGCAAGCTTCCTAGCCTGATATCTGAAAGTTCGGGGCTCGCCAGGTCGCAGAATACAAACATATTCTGGTCGCACAATGACAGTGGCGGTAAACCCGAATTATATGGTTTTGATCTTTCCGGTAAACTCATTTCAATAAAAACCATTCCCCAGGCAAGGAATGCAGACTGGGAGGACCTGGCGGAAGACAAACTTGGTAACATCTACATTGGTGATTTCGGGAACAACGCAGCAATACGCTCGGAATATGAGATATACAAACACAATACGCTGGATTCCACAACACAGGTAATCAAATTCAAATACGCTGAGCAGCAAAAACCTGCAAAGAATAGCGCAGGCCGCATTTTCGATTCAGAAGCCTTTTTTCATCACGACAACAGCCTTTATCTTTTTTCCAAAAATTGGGGAGATGATCCGGTTGTGAGAATGTACCGCATTTCGGATAAGCCAGGCGATTATGTAGTCACTGTGGCAGACAGTATCCCCGTCAATGCGCAGGTAACCTCTGCAGATATCAGTCCCGACGGTAAAAGGTTTGTACTCCTGACTTATGGAAAAGTGCTGGTATTTGAAGTGTCGGACGAGGGCGTTAATTTTAGCAAACCAGTGGGCTGTTTCCGGTTGGTGAAAAAGCAAAATGAGGCGATCTTGTTTTTGAACAATACCGATATGCTTGTCACCGCCGAGCAGGGAGATATGTACCGGATTACTTATCGTTGATATTAAGTTTGTGTTAATAATAGCGCGATACATGTAATGTGAACATCACATCCTCTAATTTCGAAGTGCGTTTTAATCATACTAGCAATGAGCACCACTAAATCCGCTGTATCAGCACCGAAAGTACTTGTAGTGGATGATGACTCCGATATCGTTGAGCTCCTCGAATATAATTTAACCAAGGAAGGCTATTCAGTACTCACAGCCTCCAATGGGAAGAAAGCAATTGAAATTGTGAAGACTTTTACCCCGGACCTTATCCTTCTGGATATCATGATGCCGCAACTTGACGGTATCGAAACAGGAAGGATTTTGCGCCAGAATCCCGACATCAGAAATACTTACATTCTTTTTCTCACCGCACGCTCCGAAGAGTATTCTGAGGTAGCTGCATTTGATGTTGGCGCAGACGATTACATTACCAAGCCGATCAAGCCACGCGCGTTGATGAGCCGCATTAATGCATTGTTCCGCCGCGAAGCCCAGAAAGCTGAATCAGGAGATACGATTGACATACTCGACCTTTCGATCAACCGCAAGAACTATACGGTAACTCAGGCTGGCGAGAAAGCGATCGTGTTACCTAAGAAGGAATTCGAATTACTGTTTTTCCTTGCTCAAACTCCTAACAAGGTTTTCAGCCGCGACGAGCTGCTTCAGAAGATCTGGGGAGCTGACATTTACGTTTTGGAGCGCACAGTTGATGTACATATCAGAAAGCTGAGGGAGAAATTGGGCGACCAATACATCAAAACCTTAAAAGGCGTAGGCTATATGTTCAGTAACGAGCCCGCATAACGCTTACTTCTGAATACTTACCGAATCCGCTTCGGTCTGCTCCTCTTTTTGCTTGTTCTTGTCCTTTCTCCGACGGAAGGCGAGCTTGATATTCACCTCGCCATTCTCGTCGATTGCGCGCAGGAAGATTTTGGAGCCATCTTTTTTCTCCTCGTTGTTTGGATCGAGGACGTAGGTTGAGTCGCGCTTTTTAAGGTTACTCAGCGGGATTTGAATGTTAATGTCCGTTTTATTACCAAAGCTGTAAACGCCGTCCAGATAAAGTGTAAGCACATTGGACTCAATTTCCATGGGTGCAATCTGGATTTCCTGACCCACCAGCCTGATATCATTACGGATAGGAGCAAACCGAACGCGTTCAAAATTGCGCTTCTTGAATATAAGCCGCTTCATTTTCATGAAAGGCTCAAAGTTGATAATGTACCCGTTTGAAAGGTCAAATGACAGCTCTCCACGCATAGTGGAGGGCATTAACCGCACGTTATTATTCAGGTTAGCCTCGAACTTGAAATCGGTATTGAGAACACCCTTGATGTTGTCGCTAGTAATCGCTTTCTGACCAAAATTGTCGAAGGAATAGAACACGGAATGCACATCTGCATTGACGATCTTTCCCTTCACCGCCATTCGCGGCAGCTGTCCGCGCCCGGAGTTATCCATATTCCCCGATATCCGCATACTGCCTTTGCCAAATGCTTTCATCACGAAATACTCAATCCTGACCGCGTTATCCTTAATTGTAAACTCGCCTTTCACATCCCTTGCGGTGAACTGACGGTATTGCAGCTCTTTGGTATCCAGTTTTGCGGTAATCTCCATTTGATCGATCGCATTATCGAGCAGCTGCGACAATCTCAATTTCCGCCGCCTGTTTTCCGGCGCATTCGTTCTTGCAGCAAACAGGTTTTCCAGCCAGTTAAGCTTCCATTTCGGGATATTGATATCCACCGTAGCGCGCAAAGGCTTGGGCGAACCAAAAAGGTAAGGTATCAGGTCAATCAGCTTTCCACGCATGTAGAGCATGTTTTGCCCGTCAGAAAAATGCAGATCCTGAAATACCAGCGCTTTTTCATTGAAATTGAATTCACCATCGATCTTGGAAAGATGGACTTTCCGCGGCAGGTAATCCATTGCAATGTTATTGACGGTTGCTCTACCTGTTATTTTTCCGTCGAACTTGTCTTCCCGGGCATTATAGAAGTTTTTCAGGCTGCCATCAAAATGAAAATCGATCCTCGCAGTCCCCTTCTTGAAAACATACCTGTCCGGGTCAAGCAGCGAGCCCAGGTTAGTAGAGTCTGCCAGAACGTGTCCTTCGAGCACCGCCCGCGGAGACCGGAAATCTTTAACCGAAAACTTAAAGTGAAACGGTATTTTCTCAAATAAACCCGTGATTTTAGGCGCGGTTAAAGCGGAGTTGCGCACATCGGGAATGCGTGAGGTATCTGCCTGGTTTGTAAATGTTCCAAAAGCTTTGATCTGCCTGAGTGTTCCTACGGGCAGGTCATATTTGAATGTATCTGTTTCAAATCTCACATCTACACGTGGCTGTACCGCGGACAACTGCCCTACTACATTCACCTTGGTATCAACTTTGGTTTTAACACCGAGAGAGTCAATCTGGCTCCGGAGTTTTTTGGTTAACAGCGGCAATGCATTGTCCACTTCGATCTGATTGGCAGAGAAGTTCATTCTAAACTTCCTGATCGTATCTGAAAAGTCAAATTCTCCATTGATGTTGATCTTGTCGTGCGTGGCGCTTTCCAGGATCGAGGGATATATTTTTAACTTCTTGTTTTCACTGTCAAATGCAAGAGCGAGGTTCAGGCTGGTTTCCTGGTTAATCAAAAACCCGCCTTTCTCAGGTTTGAAAGTAAGTCCCCTGAACAAAACAGATCCTTTGAAACTGGAATTGGATGTACTGTCTGTTACTGTTATAATGTTGGTAGCGTCGTGGAAAAGCGCGCCGTAGTATTTTTTCTTGACTGAATCGGCAAACATCACGCCGAAATTGATAAACCGGAGGTGGCCAAACTTCTCGACTATATTGTTGCTACCCGACTTTTTCTTCTTGTCCTTTCCTTCTCCGGATTGAAAAATGGTCAGGTTAGAATATCCATTGCGCATTGTAAACAGGTTCAGCGAACCGTCTTGCAACACCAGGTTTTTGATCTTGATATTTCCCTTGTAAAATCCTTTCAGATCCAAAGCAACGTGGATGAGCTCAGCTTCCAGAAATGGTTTTTGGTGGGTAGTAAAAAGGCTGTCGGTAAGTCGGACCTTGTATAAGGTAAAATTCAAGCCCAAGCCGCCGTAAAAAGGGCGGAATTTGAAATCATCTATTTCGAGGTTTCCATTCAGGTTTTCATTCACCACTTCCTGAACACTCCTGAATATTCTTTCCTTATTCCTGTCCACCCATATTTCGACTGCTGCAAACATGAAAACGGCACAGAGGACAACAATTCCAAAGATTTTCAATACTCTTGCAAACATGAAACGAGGGGTTTAACGCAATTGCTCTTAGCAGGATAGCATTGTAGCGCCGACTGCAGCAATATACATCCATTAATAACGTGCCAGCTTATATCCCATCAACCAAGTGAGGTATCTTAAAGGTTCACCTTCGCTATTCAAGGCAAAAAATCGTAGTTTTGCCGACTCTTTCTGAGATCAGTTTCAAATAGTCAAACATATCGCAGCAACAATGCTACTAAGCGAACAGGAAATATTGCGCCGCCAAAAGCGCGAAGAATTGATAAAGCTGGGGATTGAGCCTTACCCGGTTGAGGAGTTTGTGGTTAACACATACGCAGGGGATATCCTTAAAAATTACGAGAACAATAAGATCGACTACAAACATGTGACAATGGCCGGCCGGCTTATGGGCTTCCGCATTATGGGAAGCGCCGCATTTGCCGAGTTTCAGGACAGCACAGGTCGCATTCAGCTATATTTCAGAAGGGATGATCTTTGTCCCGGAGAAGACAAAACTTTGTACAATACAGTTTTCAAGAAACTGCTGGACATTGGTGACATCATTGGAGTTGCCGGGTTTGTATTTACTACGCAAACGGGTGAGATTTCGGTCCATGTGCAGGAGTTCAAGATCTTAAATAAATCCCTTCGCCCGCTACCTGTTGTAAAGCGCGATGAAGAAGGAAACATTTACGACGGTTTTACTGATCCTGAACTAAGATACCGCCAGCGCTATGTAGACCTGATCGTAAATCCGGATGTACGTGAGATTTTCGTAAAACGCGCCAGGATTATCACCACGATGCGGTCGTATTTCGATTCAAATGGCTGGCTGGAAGTAGAAACACCTGTGCTGCAATCCATTCACGGAGGTGCTGCTGCACGTCCATTCGTCACACACCACAATGCATTGGATCTTGGATTATACCTGCGTATCGCTACCGAGCTCCATTTGAAAAGATTGATCGTTGGGGGATTTGATGGGGTGTACGAGTTTGGAAAGCTTTTCCGGAATGAAGGAATGGACCGGACGCACAACCCGGAATTCACGACAGTGGAGCTGTATGTAGCTTATAAAGATTATATCTGGATGATGAAAATGACCGAAGAGCTGCTTGAAAAGGTGGCCATTCAGGTTAACGGAACAACCAAGGCGAAGTTTGGGGATGTGGAGCTTGACTTTGCAGGACCTTACCCAAGGCTGAGTATCACAGATGCGATACATCAATATACCGGGCTTAACGTGGAAGCACTTGATGAAGAAGCGATACGTGAGCAATGCAGACAATGGGGAATGGAAGTGAGCGAAAGCATGGGTAAAGGAAAGCTGATTGACGAGATTTTTGGTGAGAAAGTAGAAGAGCATATTATTCAGCCTACTTTCATTACCGACCATCCTGTTGAAATGTCGCCGCTTACGAAAAAGCACCGGACCAAACAGGGAATGGTGGAGCGATTTGAGCTATTTGTAAACGGAAGAGAGATCGCCAATGCATATTCTGAGCTGAACGATCCTCTTGAACAGCGTGAAAGGTTTGAAGATCAGCTGAAACTGAAAGAACGCGGCGATGACGAAGCGATGGAAATGGACGACGATTTCCTGCGCTCACTTGAATACGGAATGCCGCCATCGTCAGGGATCGGGATAGGGGTCGACAGACTTACGATGCTGCTGACAGACAATTCGAGCATTCAGGAGGTGATATTCTTCCCGCAAATGCGGCCTGAGAAAAAAGCTGAAATGGCGAAGGAGGCCGACTATATCAATGCAGGCGTACCTGCTGTGTGGATACCGGCTTTGCAGAAAATGAATATTCTGACGATCGAGCAGCTAAAAGCGGCAAACCCGAACAAGATCTTTAATGATCTGGGCGGAATGCGAAAGAAGCTGAAAATAGACGAGAAGATGCCTCAGCTTGACGATGTAAAAGCCTGGGTTGAATAGAGTAAAAACGAAGAAAGCCACTCTCGCGAGTGGCTTTCTTCGTTTCATGCAAAAAAAATACAGTTATATTTTTTTTACCTGTACAGCATTAAGTCCTTTTTTACCTTCAACGACTTCGTATTCTACTTGGTCATTTTCACGGATAGTAAGTCCTCCCAATCCTGTCACATGGACAAAGATGTCTCTGTTTGTGTCGTCTTCAACGATGAAGCCGTATCCCTTAGCTTCATTGAAAAATTTTACAGTACCTGTTGGCATAATGTTGAAATAAAAAAATTGAAATAAGGTGAAAACACAAGGATTTTATTCGCGATTCAGTAGATATTCGAAATGCCTTCACCAAATAATTGAGGGAGGCTCAACGCAATGGCAAAAGAAATTTTGGAAATTCTTGTTAAGACATCTTGATTATAATGAACAACTTACAAAATCTTTAATCACAAAGAAACAAAAATTGTTTGTAAAACAATTTATTTGATAAAAGAATTTGTAAAGTAACGACTTAGCGGTATTTTGCTTCACCATACCCTTTGATAAAAATCCGTCAGGTTGATTGTTTATCCCCTCTAAAATTGGTAACTATGAACTAACAATTCGAGAAAGGCATGAACAAACTTCGGTACTACGTTGAGAATCAAATATTTGGAGTATGTGCCAAGCTAGGTGAAAAGCTTAATTTTCCGGCGAGCAGCATTAGAAAATACTTCATCTACGCCACCTTCATGACTTTTGGCTCACCGATCATATTGTATCTGGTACTTGCATTCTGGATGGAGATCCGGCAGCATTGGAGAAAGAGCAATAGTCCTACGATTTGGGAGCTGTAGGCGGGTTTATCCCTGAAAGTTGATCAAAATGGTGCTTTCCACGCACGAAATAATCCCAAACAATACTCCTTGAATATAGCGGCGCCCTGTACGTTGTACGTGGTACATCTTTCATAAGCGACGGGATCATCCTGTAAAACGCGAAATGCGCTCTGATAATGGCAAGTACATCAGGCCAGGCGCCCGCTGCCATGAATCGCACGCTCGATATCCCGTCTAATGTAACCCTTATCAACACCGTTTTCCACCGCCTTCCTTTCGGCAGGTTTTTAAAAAGCATGATCAGGTTATTACGATAGTTGAGAAAGGTTTTTCGCGGATTGGATTTGTGCAAAGTACCGCCGCCAACGTGGTAAACAGCTGATTTTCCGCAATAAGTAACGCGATACTGCATATTCAGAAGCCGCCAGCAGAGATCGATTTCCTCCATGTGCGCGAAGAAGGATTCATCGAACCCATTTGCTTTGTGGAAAGCGGAAGCTCGCATAAAAAGACAGGCTCCTGTTGCCCAGAACACATCTTTTTCGTCATCATACTGCCCAAGGTCCTGATCACGGGTATCAAAAATTCTTCCCCTGCAAAAGGGGTATCCGAGGTAATCCATAAAACCGCCCGCAGCACCTGCATATTCAAAGTGCGTAGGCAGGTCGTAAGCAAGGATTTTGGGCTGACAAGCCGCAATGCTGGCGTCAGATTCCATGAAGGAAATGACGGGCTCAATCCAGTCGGGCGTTACCTCAATATCTGAATTCAGCAGTATGTAGTAATCCGAGGTAATTTGCCTGAGCGCTTCATTATAGCCTCCTGCATATCCTTTGTTTTCGGCAATCCTTAATGTCTTGATTTCGGGAAAGTTTGCACTTACCCAATCGAGTGAATGATCGGTAGAAGCATTGTCCGCTATCCAAATGTCGTGGCCGACCGAATAACGGACAATGTTGGGGAGAAACTTTTCGAGATAGTACTTACCGTTGTAATTCAGGATTACGATCGCAACAGAGGAGGTCATTGAGGAATTATTATTTCATAAACCCACTCAGATCTAGCCCTGGGATATTGGGTAACACACCGTCAGTTGCTTTTTGTAAATGCGCCTTGATTTTGGGTTCAATGTTATCAAAAGCACGGTTAACCGCTGCAACGATAAGATCCTGTAACATTTCCTTATCCTCAGGTTTGATCAGGTCCTGATCGATATCGAGGCTGATCAGCGACTTTTGTCCATTTACAGTGGCTTTTACCAACCCGCCGCCTGATTCAGCTGTTTCCGTGATTGTGATGAGTTGTTCCTGAGCTTCTTTCATCCGGGCCTGCAGGTCTTTCATTTTACCCATCATGCCCATCATGTCTGCCATATTTCCAAACATATCTTTAAACCGTTAAGTGTTAGCTTCTACAAATTTCTTTGAAGATTTCTACCTTAAAAGCATAAAAGTACCACTTTTTTCAACTGTTTGGTTGATGTCGTCCACGAAAGTCATTTTGTAAACGTAGGACCCTACGGGTGCGTTTTCGCCATTGATCGTTCCATCCCAGCCTTTGGCAATATCCTCTGAATGAAAAACCACCTCACCCCACCTGTTTAGCACAGAGAATGCAAAAGATTGAAGTTGGGTTGATTTTGCTTCCAGCACGTCATTATAGCCGTCTCCATTGGGGCTGAATGCGTCAGGCACAAAAACCCCTGCACTTCTGCGGTAATTGATAATGTTCGACAAACTCTCAAAATTCCCCGAAACCGATTTCGCGCGAATCTGGAAATTATATTCAAGATCGCTCTGTGCATTGAGTTGCACGGTGTAGCTTGTTTTAAGCTGATTGGGAATGGCAGTAGCGCCACCCGAGGCAATCTGGCTTACTTCATAACTCTCTGTACCTTCAAGTAAAGGAGATTCAGGAGACCAGTTTAGTGTAGTCAGGTTCTTTTTTAAAAGGATCGTACAAATGGGCTGAGTAACGGGAAGCTTCTGCCCACAGGAATTCTGATAATTGAAGCGGTAGCAGTAAGAAGTCTCGGCTGTTTTTACTTCAGGATCGGAGTATTCACTTTGATTATAAAGTGTAATTATCTTTCGAAATGTTGGTGTTCCGGATTCAGCTTTTTCAATGGAGAGATCGTAGGTACTATTTGGCCCCGCTCCCGGCACATTTGCTTTTATAACAACCATATTGTCCCCCGCAACAGAAACAGAAGCTTGTAATATCGGCCGGGCAGAGGAAACCTCCGTTTTCACACCAACAGGTGCAGAAGTAGATGTTACTTCTTTAAGTTTAGCGATTAGCTGGTATTCTGAATAGCTTCCGCAGGCAACATCCTCATCCGTATAAGTGATCTCTTCAATTGAACTGAAGCTCTTGATGATCGTTCCATCCCGCAGCAGATCGTAGCTGACAAAATCAGCATCGGCGGGATATTTATTCCATGTTAAAACATTCTTCCCATCCTCCGACTTCCCCGCCAGCGTCATACTTGTAATGACTTTGCTGTCTGTCAACCCCTGGCAAAGGTCTTGGGAAGAAAGCTTGACCTTGTAGCTTTGGTTTACATTAACATTGCTGATATCCACTGGCTGTAAGCCGCCTGAGGATCTTCTTCCGGCAGTTCCGTATGTGTTTCCGTCTGTACTATACTTGATTTCAGTAGGTATGGCAGTTACACCCAGATAATTCAGCCGCAAAATTCCGCTTCCCAGCATTTCAACCGACTTAATTGATATATCGTTAAGCTGGGCCTGCTGAAATGAAATCGGGATGTTGGCAGTTGCGCCCTGTGCACAGGATTTACCAACATGCAGCCCTGTCACTTTTACTGTCGGGCTTGTACTTGTATTTGTGTAGTTATGTTCAAATATATAGCTGTCGCCTCTTCTCCATGTTGAAGTCTCACCATCCCCCCATTCAATCCTGGCCTCATCATAACCTGCAATTATCTGGTCTTCCCCTAAACTAAGGGTTATCTTTCCGCCTCCGCAAGAAGAATATGCTGCTGTAAGCTGACGATTTTCGAAGACTGTCACGCTCTTGCATGCATAAATTACACCGCTTGGAACTACTACCTGCTGAAGTACTACAAAACTTCCCCTGATGTTATAAACATTTGAAGTGATAGTACTTAGGCTTGGCGCAGATCTGCCGTCATAACCGTAATTGTATGACACATTCAGACTGTTCGAAACAGTATTGGTAAGCTTTACAGCCAAAGGCGCACATCCTTCTGAAACATCTATATCAAAACCACCTCCACCTTGCTTACATAGACCAATTGTAGGATCCTGTGCATTTGCGGGCGATTTAAGTAAACAAAGAAGAACAACTAGAATTGATTGAAGAGGTAGCAATAATTTCATAAGTGTGCAATATTAAGCTTCGGCTATAACGACAGTCAATTTAACATTGAGCAATATGGAATTGTGAAGAGTATCGGGGAGATCTTGAAAACAGGGTCGCAATCTACGCAAATAATTAACGGGAGAGACTCCAAACTATTATCCGTACAATCAATGGATTAGAAAAATCCTACCTTATCAATAAAAAGCTACCTTTCCGCGCCAGTTTTTGACCTGAACTGTCAGTTGCATTGATCTGGTAAATGTAATAGCCTCCCGCAGCCTCTTTGCTATCAACCTTTCCGTCCCAGCTTCCCGACAAATCGCTGGTATGAAAAACCACTTCACCCCAACGATTGAAAATAGACATTTCAAACTCGGAAATGAAGTACCCTTTCACCTCAAAGCGTTCATTGTGAGTATCCCCATTTGGTGTGAATGCATCCGGTACCAGTACGATCGGATCACTTCTGAATCGAAGCAGATTGGAGTAACTGGTCATCGAGCCGTCAGCCGACTGCGCCTCAACCCGGAAAGAATAGGAAGACTGTTTAGCAAGATCCAGAACATGTGCCGTGCCCAGATCTTTGGGAATTACAGCTTCAATGTTGCCCTGGCCATCAAGCTGATGCAAATTGTAGGAACTTACCGGCTCTGTAAAAGGTGATTCTGCATTCCAGACTATTTCCGGTGCCTTGCTCAACAACAGAATGGAACAAACCGGGCTACTGAAATCTGGTGATTTCTGGTCGCATGCATTCTCATACTGAAAACGATAGCAATAAGATTCTGCGGAAGGATTAACGTTGGTATCCACAAATTGCAGGCTCTGATTGTCCGCCGCAGATATCTTTTGAAAATCGCTGCTACCTAATGGAGCGCGTTCAATAATGAGATCGTACGAACTGGTCAGTCCCTCACCAACTAATGTAACCTGCGTGGTGATCGTGCTATTGTCCTGAACTGTAACACTCGCGCGATTGATCACACCGGGAATGGAGGTTTTAGGTTCCATTACAATCGGTGCTGAATAAGAGCGGATATCGTTGCCGATGATCGCTACAATTTCATATTTGTAACTATTTCCGCAAGTCACATCCGTATCAGAATAGGAAAGTTCAGTAGCTGACGAAAAGATAATAGAACCATCTCTTTTCAACTGATACATTGTCAAATCCCCTGTATTAGGCAAATTTCGCCAGGAAAGTGAAATGATTTCATCCAACGACAGCGCAGCTTCCTGAATACTAATACTGCTTACGATGGGGCTGTCTACCAGTTCATCACAAATGTTTTTGGAAGAAAGCTTGAACCTGTACAGCTTCTTCGGGTCCAGGCCTGCGATGGTGGCAAGCTGAGTTCCCCCATCCTCCCCGACCTTTCCGGTTGAAGCAAATTGACCATCCCCATTGTCCATCAAAACTTCGGTAACAACACCTTCTACGCCTTCATATAACACCTTTGCCTCACCTGATTCCAGCATTTCCACGCTTTTAATTCCAATTCTGGCCAAAGACTGCGGAGTAGTTCCGGTCAAAGTTCTTACTCCCATTTTCTGCTGGCAATCCGCATTCCGGTAGCTTCCTTTTAAAGTAATGGGCCGGCTGGCATTAGATGCGTAACTATGATCAAGGTATAAACTGCTGCTTTTGGGACTCCAACTCTGCGCAGAACCATCGCCCCAGTCAACTATAATCGCATCGTATGCATTGGAAATACTGTCACTGATCAATGTTAATCTCACTTTTCCATCGGAACACCTGATCAACTCCGCATTCGGCGCACGCGTCTCTTTCACAATCACATCCGCACATTGACTAAACCCCGTCCCATTGGCGCTTCCATATTGCAGAATTGTGTAGCTACCCGGCAGATTGTAGGTGAAAGTAGAATCCGGTGTTGCCAACGGTGGGTTTGGGGCTGTCGTCTGCGAACGATCGAAGTTGTAAGCATATGTAACACTTTCAGCTTTCGGGACCAAGTTTTTCAAAGTGACAGTCAGCGGCGCGCAACCCTGCGAGGGTGTGATGGAAAATCCGCCCGTATTTCCGCAAAAGCTTTGACCTGAAACCTGGTAGGACGAAGCCAGGAATAAGCCCAATACAAATGCGATCAACTGCCTGAAATTCATAGATGAGTAGAAATGTCCGCTGATAAGTCGTCTTGCTCCAAACTTTGAAACGGTTAAGATAAATCCATTGTTAACCATTCGACCAAGTTCAAAAATAGAACTTTCGATATTAACAATATACCTTTGTACGGTAAAAACGAGTTTTGGTTTAAAACTATTTTTCATCAACCCGATTAATGAATAGCACTAACAATCCGATTAAGTTGGATTCCATAGAAGATGCCATTGAGGCTGTCAAAAGAGGTGAATTGATCATTGTAGTGGACGATGAGGATCGTGAAAATGAAGGTGACTTTATCTGTGCAGCAGAGCTGGTTACCCCCGAAATCGTCAATTTCATGGCGCGTGAAGGTCGCGGCCTGATCTGCGTTCCCATCACGGAAGAGCGCTGCGTTGAGCTGGATCTCGAAATGATGGTTGGCAACAATACTGCATTGCACGAGACTGCATTCACCGTCTCCGTCGATCTTTTAGGCAACGGTTGCACGACCGGTATCTCCGCAAGTGATCGTGCCAAAACCATTCAGGCGCTTGTAAATCCTGCGACCAAACCCGAAGATCTGGGCAGGCCTGGACATATTTTTCCTTTGAGGGCAAAAAAAGGCGGAGTACTCCGGAGAACGGGGCACACAGAAGCGGCCATTGATTTTCCGAGATTGGCCGGGTTATCTCCTGCTGGCGTTTTAGTCGAGATTTTGAATGAAGACGGGTCAATGGCGCGCCTTCCTCAACTGCGCGAAATTGCCAATCGGTTTAATCTCAAACTGGTCAGTATCAAAGATCTGATCGAGTACCGGCTCCGCGAAGAATCGTTGATCAAACGGGAAATTGGCGTGGATATGCCAACTGCCTGGGGTCATTTTGACCTCATTGCATACCGTCAGATCAACACCGGCGATCTCCATTTGGCTTTGGTAAAAGGAACCTGGGAAAAAGACGAACCTGTACTGGTACGTGTCCATTCTTCCTGTGTTACCGGAGATATTTTCGGTTCCTGCCGTTGCGACTGCGGTCCGCAGCTGCATGCCGCAATGGATATGGTAGATAAGGCGGGCAAAGGTGTGATTGTATATATGAACCAGGAAGGACGCGGAATCGGGCTCCTGAACAAGCTGCGTGCTTATAAGTTACAGGAAATGGGCCGTGATACCGTTGAGGCTAACCTCGAACTGGGCTTTCCAATGGATGATCGCGACTATGGTGTTGGTGCGCAAATCCTGCGTGACCTCGATGTTACCAAAATCAAACTCATCACAAACAATCCCAAAAAGCGCGCTGGCCTGATCGGATACGGACTTGAGATCATTGATTCCGTGGCTGTGGAAATTCCTGCGAATCCATTTAATGAGAAGTACCTTCTTACAAAAAGGGACAAAATGGGACATAACCTGAGCAATCTTACCATTCCTGTTAATAAAGGATGATAACCATCAGGACCGCTGAAACAGAAGCTGACATTCTCAAATGCCGCGGCGCTATACAGGCGCTAAGACCGGGTTTGTCGGATGAAATATATCTTTCGGAAGTTGCAAAAACACTGGTAGACAACCGGAAAATCATTTTTGCAGAAACGGAAAACGAAGCGGCCGCAGTAGCTGTTTTTGAAACGGGTTATAACCTGTTTCGGGGCAAATACATCTATATAGACGATCTTTCGACGCTTCCGCAACATCGTGGAAAAGGTTGTGCCGGAATGCTGCTGGACTGGATCATGGATTATGCCCAGAGAGGCAATTTTGATCAGGTACACCTTGATTCGGGCGTTTCAGAAGCAAGAGCGGATGCGCACAGACTCTATCTCAATAAAAGATTTCAAATTACCAGCCTCCATTTTGTAGCCAAAGTGTGATGATCACGAAAACTGCAATGGATCAAGTGAGCCTATTTTACAAATGAACATTAATCAGATCTTTGAAGCGTTCGATTCCCTGCGTGTATTGGTGATCGGCGATGTTATGCTGGACTCTTACGTCTGGGGAAAAGTAGACAGGATTTCACCTGAGGCGCCGGTGCCGGTTGTAACTGTTCAAAGGCGCGAATACCGCCTCGGAGGAGCCGGGAATGTGCTTTTGAATGTACAATCACTCGGAGCGGAAGCGATTGTTTGCTCGGTGATCGGTGCTGACAGTTCCGGAGATTTGCTTGAAAATAGTCTCAAAGAAAAAGGCTTGAACTGTGAAGGGCTGATTCGCAGCGATGCCCGCATAACCACAATCAAAGAACGCATTATCGCGGGCTCACAACAGGTAGTCCGCATTGATACCGAAACGGACCGCCCTATTTCCAGGAGCGAAACGCAGCAGCTGGTGGAAAAAGCGAAAGAGCTGATCCCGACCTGTCACGTCATTATATTCGAAGACTACGATAAAGGTGTTCTCACGGCTGAGTCCATCGGCGAAATAACTGCATTTGCCAACTCGCTTAATATCCCGACAGTTGTAGATCCCAAAAAACGCAACTTCCTTTCCTATAACCATACTACCCTTTTCAAGCCAAATTTGAAGGAGCTTAGGGAAGGTTTGAAAGTAGAATTCAATGTCGACAAGCCGGAGGAATTGCGCGCGACTGTGGAGCAGCTGAAAGAGACTTTGAATGTAAAAGGTGCATTGATCACACTTTCTGAACGCGGTGTTTTCATTGATCTGAATGGAGAAACACACAAGCTGCCTGCGCACATTCGCCACATCGCCGACGTTTCCGGTGCAGGTGATACCGTGATCAGCATTGCTGCCTGCTGTGTTGCATTGAACCTGCCGCCCAAGTCGATCGCGGCGATTTCAAATCTCGGTGGCGGACTGGTTTGTGAAATGGTAGGCGTAGTACCTATTAACAAGGCACTTTTGAAAGCCGAGGCAGAAAAACTAAACCTGGCGTGATCCCCAAAACAACGCGATTACCAGTTAATACCAGTCTGTCCGAGGCCCATTCTCTTGATAAACTTGGAAGAAAGACTTGACCGGCTTGTAATGTAGCGTACGCTCGCTCCAATGTAAGGCGTTGTAGCCGGTGTGTAGGAAGTCAGATTTTCCCTTGCGCTGTTGAATGTACGAAGCTGCCGGAAGGTAGTAACACCAGCTTCAAGTGAGACATTTATTACGCTGAAAAGGTGAGCATTGGCCGACATTCCGATTTTGATATGCCGGTAATTTTCTCTTCTGAGGGTTTTCTCTTCGGGTGTCTGAAACTGAAAACCGCCGCTGTACCCATTCAGCCCGCCAAACATATCCACATTGAACCACTTGGTTGCCTTATAGTTTACATTGGCCACAAAAGGCAGTAATGCAGAAGCCCGCCAATGTTTTCCCAAACCCTTATTGACCCCGAATACCGGCACGAAACGCAATTTCTGATTGTAAGCAATGACTGATCCGTAGGCAATCTGCGTTCTTAAACCAAGAATATGCATCCGCGCGGCACCTCCCCAGAAAAATGGCTGCGGACTAAAAAATGTCTCGTTTGTCTCCGTCATCCCCAAACCCCCGCCATAGGCCCAGAGCCGGTCCTTGATGCTCGCCTGCAACCTGATAATGCCGAGTGAAAGTGTCTTGTAGCCATTTCCAGGAACATTCTTAGTGTCGATAGTAGGCTGGATCTGCGTGTATTGTGCGATAGCTACGGTATGTACCGCACGTAAATCAAACTTTTTTCGCAAGCTGAATCCCAGCTGCACCTCACTTTGCAAAGGAATAACTCCAAGGAACCCGGTTCTTGACATGCCATAATCCTGCACGCCGTCGAGGCTGGAAGGCACATAGTAATCTGCTTTTAATGTAAGATTAGGATAAAAGAGCCGGCTTAATGCAAAATGTTGCGCGTTGGCAGCTGTTATCGTCAATAACAAAAGACACGCCAGGGAGTACCGGATGTTTATCATAAAGCAAAATTAGGGGGTGCGTTAATCTGGCAGATAACGTGAAAGTAAAATGGGGTATTGTGTTTGAAACTATGAGGGACTAATTTGACCTGGATTTCTGAATACATTTCACACGTTAAGAATCCCGCCAGCCATGATCAAATTACCCTCCATTCGAATAGTAACCGACCAACTTACCCACACGATCAGGCGTTTCCCCTGGGTGGCAGCGGCAGCGATCTGTAAAGCGGCTGTGTTATGGCGGTATATTGAATCGGTAGGTAATGCTGAGGAAGTAAATCTGATGATCCGCCTGGTGTACCCGCTTTTTTTGGCAACTCCGCTGCTGATCGCTATTCAGCTGATTTCGGAACAAAAACAATGGAAACCTTCTTTGGTGATTGGGATAAACCTGTTGCTCTCAGCAATTCTCACGCTCTATTTTTTTACTATTCCCAATGAACCCTCTTCGATCGATTTTTACAGATTTATGCTTTTCATGGTTGCGTGTCACTTCTTCGTTGCATACGCCCCGTTTTTAAGTAAAAGTCAGTCAAATGGCTTCTGGCAGTTCAACAAGACACTTTTTCTCCAATTTCTGAATGCATCATTGTATGCCATTACCTTATATATCGGGTTGCTCATTGCTGTAAAAACGGTCGAATACCTTTTTAACATTACCTATCTCATTAAAATAGAAAGCGACCTCTTTGTATTAATCGCCGTTGTTTTTCATTCGCTGTTCTTTCTTAGTAAGATCCCTGCAAATCTGCATTCACTGAACGACGAAACCAACTATCCCGCGGGACTGAAAATATTTACACAATATGTTCTGCTGCCATTGGAAGTAGTTTACATGGTCATCCTGTACGCCTACACAGTACGGATTCTTTTTAAATGGAAACTGCCGGATGGAGGAGTTGCCTATCTGGTTATGGCGTTCTCGATTGCGGGGATACTTGCGTTATTGCTCCTGCACCCTTTGAGGGAATCGGTCAGGGAAAAATGGGTGAGGCTATTTTCCAAAAGATTTTACCTCGCGCTCCTCCCCCTTATTGTACTGCTTTTTATAGGTATTTTCAGAAGGATCAATGATTACGGTATTACTGAAAACAGGTATATCATAGCTGTTCTGGCATTCTGGCTGGCGGGAACCACCATTTATTTCCTGGTCAATAAACTGGCGGATATCAGGTGGATACCGGTCTCCCTTTCTGCCATCGCATTATTGCTGGCAATCGGACCGTGGAACATCTTTGTTGTCGCCAGACATAGCCAAATCCGGACTTTTGAGAAAATACTTCAAGACAACAAAATGCTGAATTCAAGTGGACATATATCCGGGAAAGTATCCGTTGATCTAGAAGATTTCCGGCAATTAGAATCGATCATTCAGTTTTTCAATACACGCAAACAGAAAGGATTGGAAAAGTATTTTCCAGGATTAAAAAAGAAATACAAAACGGATTATCAGCATTATGAAGAAATGCGGCAGATCTTGGCCGGGCACGTGGTGAACAAGCCCGATAACTTGGGACGATATGGAAATTACGCCAATTTTTCGTCCCGATCCCCTGAAAATGAGAATGCTACCTTGTCGATCTCAGGCTTCAACCAACTTGCATACTTTCAGCTAAATCAGTCAACGCAATTAAAATCCGGTCCATACAAACTTGACGTTTCAGCAAATGGACGGTTTATTCATCTTTATAAAAATGGAAGTAAGCTCAACACCTGGGATCTGTCTGAAAAGATACGAACGTTGAAATCTGCTTACGGTAATAACTTCGATTCGGTACCGGCCAGCGAAATGATGATCCGGTACACAAGTGCTAATGAAGATGTAGCAATTGCTTTTTCTTCCATTAACCAGGGCACAGATTATTATTTTGGAGAAGGAGTGCTGTTGATAAGGTAATATCCCGACTCATCTTGCCTACCTGAGCGGATAATTAAAACAGTAGAATCAGTAGTACATAATTCTTCATGGCATGTAAGGTTGTTAGTCATAAACTTAACCAAAATGCATGATGAACGTAACACTGCTCCTGATCATGATCTGTTTCTCAACAGTTGCCTTTTCGCAAAGCGCCGGGCAGACCTATGCCGAAAAGCTGGGTTATCCCAAGGGTAAAAAGGTCCTGATTATCCATGTCGACGATGTAGGAATGAGTTACGAGTCAAACCAGGGCGCAATCCGTGCGATCCGGGAGGGAGTCGCCAATTCGCTGAGCGTGATGATGCCGTGCGGCTGGGTACCGGGCTTTGTCAAATACTGGAAAGAAAATAAAGACCTCGACGCGGGATTACATTTGACGCTGACTTCTGAATGGAAAGACTATCGCTGGGGACCTTTGGCCGGGAAACAACAGGTAAAAGGCTTAACAGACCCCGAGGGCGCCTTGTGGCCCAGTGTTGCCGAAGTAGTAAAGAATGCATCACCTGACGAAGTAGAACAGGAGATCCGTGCACAGCTCGACCGTGCCAGGTCAATGGGCTTTGAACCTACGCACCTTGATTCACATATGGGGACATTGTTTGCTACACCCCAGTTCATAGAGCGGTATCTTAAAGTAGGAATGCAGGAAAAAATCCCAGTCATGTTTCCCGGAGGTCACAATACTGCGGTGCGTGCGGAAGAAAAACTGGTTGCCGAGCAATTTGAAATGACACAAAAAGTTGGACAGCAACTCTGGAATGCAGGCCTGCCCGTACTCGACGATCTGGAAAACAGCAGCTATGGCTGGAAAGGCCCTGAAAATGGCGATAAGTCGGAGAAGGCAATGCAACGATACAAGACAGTAAAGTACATTGAAGCTTTTGGCAAACTAAAACCCGGACTTACAATGGTGATCATGCATTGCACCATTCACACCGAAGTTTTCCCGAAAATATCAGATTCATGGCCGACGAGAGAAGGTGATTTTCTCGCGATGATAGATCCTGAATTGAAAAAATACATTGAAAAAGAAGGCATTGTACTGACTACCTGGCGCGAAGCAATGCAGCGCAGGCAAAAAGTGAAGTAGGCGCGAATTATGGCAATCCGCCATTTTCGACTCCGATATGAAGTGCGATAATCTTGTAAAAATCAGGCGGCAGGAACGGTTTGACAAGATAGTCGCTGAACCCGCTGGATAATGCCCGCTCCCGTTCATCTTCAAATGCAGAAGCAGTTAATGCCACGATCGGCACATCAGGATTCAGCGTCCGGATTTGCTTTGTGGCTTCGAAACCATCCATTACGGGCATTCTCAGATCCATGAAGATCAGCTCGTGGCCTTTGTCGAGATACAGATCCACCGCCTGCTTCCCGTTTGCCGCCAGGTCAAACGGGATTTTTTTTCTTTCAAGAAGTCTTGTCGCGAGCATCAGGTTGGTGGCGTTGTCATCGACCAGCAATATTCTGGAGTTGAGATTGAAATGGGCAGTAGGCAACTTCTCGACTGGCAATTGAGGCATCTTTTTGACAGAATAAGGCAGTTCAATTTGAAATGAGAATGAAGAGCCGCTGCCGAGCCGGCTTTCCAGCTTGATCTCTCCGCCAAAGAGGCGAACAAGCTCCCTGGATATTGCCAATCCCAGCCCGGTACCACTATCCTGCCTTTTAACCAAGCTTTTAACCTGCGTGAAAATCTGAAATACATTCGATTGCTGCGATTCTGATATACCGATCCCGCTATCGGAAACTTTGAATGCAAGCGTAATGATGGAGTCAGTCCGGCTCACTTCTGCTACTGAAAAGCTGACAAAACCACGATCTGTAAACTTGATCGCATTATGTACCAGGTTTGTAATTACCTGGCTCAATCGCGTCTGGTCACCTGTAAGCTGCGGCAGGGATTCTGGAATATTAAACAGCAGTTCGAGGTTTTTCTCTCTCGCTTTCGGGACAAATGTGTTATAGAGGTTTTTGAACAATAATTCGGGATCAAAGCTCTCGGAATGCAGCTTGACGTGGTTTGAATTGATTTTGTTGAAGTCAAGAATATCATTGACTACCGCCATCAAATGCGCGGCCGAGAATTTCAATGTTTCAATGAGCTCCTGCTCCTGACTATCCCTTGATTTATTTTCCTGCAGAAGATGGACGATACCTACAATCCCATTCAGCGGAGTACGTATCTCGTGGCTCATCGTGGACAGGAACTCCGACTTTGCTATGGTTGCATTCTCTGCGATTTGCTTTTGTTTTTCAAGCTTTTCGTTTTGGGTAGCCAGGGTATATCTGTAAAAAAACTCCCGCTTGTCTCTTTTTTCATTAAGCAGCATGATAAATGGAAAAAGTAGCTGCCCCATAAAAAAGAACAAGCCGCCTTCGCGTAAAAATTGAAAGAAAAACTCCGGGTGTCGCGCGTATAAGGCAATGGGAAAACTGATTAAAATGAGCGCAGTGGCTACTACCGCCTTCCAAACCGGCCAACGCACCATGAAGAATGTAAATATTAGAGCGAGCGTCATATTGAATGTAGCCCGGCCGTAATAGTCGTGTGGAACAGTGGCAAGAATGTATGCGTGAATAGGAATGAGGGCTAAGTAGGTCAGAAATGAAGATCTCTGACTGGAAATCCGGCCACTCAGATGCAGAAACAGGAGCACGAGCGACACAAAGCTGAAAACGAGTTCAACTGTGAGTATTTCGGCGAATGCAGGGTTGTTCCGCAGCAGATAAAGGAGTGAAGTGGCGGGGTAACCCAGGAGGAACGCTATGCAAAAGATGAGGTTCCCCCAACGGGCCTTGATTTCCCGTTCTTTTTTCCACAAAATGTCGAAATCACCCGTGTAAGTGGCACTTTTCAAGAATAAAGATTTTAAACGCTGAGATATGATGCAGAAGGTCTTGTAACCCAAATTTACAAAATCATTAAAAAAATAGGGTATCCAATTTCTTGAATACCCTACTTTCAGCATTAAAGGCTATTTCTTACAAGTCAATCGCCTCTCCGTAAGCCGCTTCTGTTGCGCCTTTCAAAGCCTCAGACATAGTCGGGTGCGGGTGGATTGACCGCAGGATCTCGTGCGAAGTTGTTTCCAGCTTGCGGGCTACTACTACCTCGGCGATCATCTCGGTTACATTGGTACCGATCATGTGCGCGCCAAGGAATTCGCCGTATTTAGAATCAAAAATCACTTTAACGAAACCGTCCGTTGCACCGGCAGCAGTTGCTTTTCCGGAAGCTTTGAATGGGAATTTACCCACTTTGATATCGTAACCTGCTTCTCTTGCTTTCTTTTCTGTGTAGCCAACAGACGCAATTTCCGGCTGGCAGTAAGTACATCCTGGGATGTTACCGTAGTCGAGTGCCTCTGTTTTGTGTCCTGCAATTTTTTCAGCACAAATGATACCCTCGGCAGTAGCGACGTGCGCCAATGCCGGGCCAGGTGTACAGTCACCTATTGCGTAGAAACCGGGAACGCTGGTTTCGTACCATTCGTTAACCGCGATTTTGCCTTTTTCGGTTTTGATACCTGTTTCTTCCAAACCGATATTCTCGATATTGGAAACAATACCTGCTGCTGAAAGCACTACATCTACCTGGAAAGACTTTTGTCCGTCCGGCGTTTTCACCGAAACAACGCAGCCGTTTCCGCTGGTATCTACATTCTCAACCGTAGAATTTACGTAGGTATCCACACCCAGCTTTTTGTATTGCTTGGCGATCTCTTTTGAGATCTCCTCATCTTCTACCGGTACCAGGTTTGGAAGGAATTCCACCACGGTAACTTTCGTGCCCATGGAAGCGTATACATACGCAAACTCCATTCCGATTGCACCAGAACCGATCACCAATAGAGATGCAGGCTGTTTTTCAAGGCTCATTGCCTTGCGGTATTCAATGATTTTCTGTCCGTCGATCTTGATATTTGGCAACTCGCGCGCACGTGCACCTGTTGCAATGATCACACCTTTATTGGCAGTGTAATCCGTTTTCTTACCGTCTTTATCAGTAACCTCAACCGTTTTCTGCCCCTTCACCTTACCGGCGCCCATGATAACGTCGATCTTATTCTTTTTCATCAGGAAGGATACCCCTTTGCTCATCGAATCGGCAACCCCGCGACTGCGTTTGATTACCCCAGAGAAATCAGCAGATGATTCGCCTACATTGATCCCGTAGTCTTTTGCATGCTTAATGTATTCAAAAACCTGAGCACTTTTCAAAAGCGCTTTGGTAGGAATGCAACCCCAGTTAAGGCATATTCCACCCAGACTTTCTTTTTCGATAATTGCAACTTTAAGTCCTAATTGGGAAGCACGAATGGCTGCCGGATATCCCCCGGGGCCGCTACCAATTACAATCACATCATATGTTTGAGCCATTTTCTGGTATTTTTATTGATAAGAAATGGGTACACTAAATTTCTCGCAAAGTTAAGACGATTTGCCGGAATGCCTACACGGACAGTAGCTCCTATTTGATTGAAACCGACCATTCTTGTGAATTGTTATACCTTTGTAACTAACAGTGCCCGCTGATACCGCTGTTGACCACTTTTTGTCACACTGAGCGGAGTCGAAGTGAAGGCACTACGCTATTTCACTTCGACTCCGCTCAGTGTGACAAAGTATTCAACAACGTTTTAGCTTGCCATTTTTTCAACTTAACATTCAAAAACTTCAAATGACAGCAGAGCAATTGAAAGACTTGAAGGCCCGTGTAGAGGCTTTGGGGAGGTATCTTTGACTACGGTAACCGTAAAAAACAACTAGAAGATCTTGAACAGCAAACTGTTCAACCGGAGTTCTGGAATGATTCAGAACGTGCCGAAAAAACAATGCGGGAAATTCGCGGACTGAAATTCTGGACAAATGGCTACGAAGAACTGGCGCGCCTCCGCGACGATCTGGATACCATTTGGGAATTTTATGAAGCCAAAGAAGCTACCGAAGAAGAGGTAGACGAAGAAGGCAAAAAGCTCTCAGACAAGCTGGAAGAAATTGAATTCCGGAAAATGATGGGCGAAGAAGGCGACGAACTGCCTGCCGTGATCGAAATTAATGCAGGCGCCGGTGGTACCGAGTCGCAGGACTGGGCTTCGATGCTGATGCGGATGTACATCATGTGGGCGGAGAAAAATGGCTACAAAGTACGTGAAGTGGATTTGCAGGACGGTGATGTGGCAGGAGTAAAATCTGTAACATTGGAAATCGACGGCGAATATGCTTATGGTAACCTGAAATCTGAAAACGGTGTACACAGGCTCGTGCGCATTTCGCCGTTTGACTCAAATGCGCGGCGCCACACTTCCTTTACCTCCGTGTATGTGTATCCGCTGGCTGATGATAACATCGAAATTGACGTAAACCTGGCTGATATTACCTGGGATACGTATCGCTCAGGCGGCGCGGGTGGACAGAATGTGAATAAGGTTGAGACTGCAGTTCGTCTGCATCACAAACCTTCGGGCATTATCATCGCCTGCCAACAGGAGCGGTCGCAGCTGATGAACAAAGAAGTCGCAATCAGGCTTTTGAAGTCGCGTTTGTACCAGATTGAGCTTGAAAAGCGCAACTCAGCACGCGCAGAAGTGGAAGCTTCCAAACGAAAAATTGAATGGGGCTCCCAAATTAGAAGCTATGTACTGGATGATCGCCGGGTAAAAGACCACCGGACTGACCATCAGACCTCCAACACGGATGCGGTACTCAATGGTGAAATCAATGATTTTATCAAGGCTTATTTGATGGAATCCTGAGTAATTGAAAAACCTCCGATCGCCGATGGATTATCGGGGTTGGAGGTTTTACTGTTTTTTGTTAAATTTCTAATCAAACAGCAGAATTATGACTGGTATCAGATATATCACAAATGACAAAGGTCAAAAGACCGATATAGAGCTTATTGCTCAATTGAAATCAGAAGGAAGAATATCGGGTGCTATATTTAATTGAAGATACAATCCGGATTGTTGAAATTTCCGGTGTTAAGTACCGCCGAGATGCTTATGAGTAATTATATAGCTCAAAATCTCCCCTACCACAAACTCGGCCACGGCCCACGCATTCTCCTCGCATTTCACGGTATCGGGCAGGATGGACTGAGTTGTTTTAAGCCTGTCGAACACTTACTGGGAAAGCACTATACCATTTACGCATTCGACCTTTTTTTCCACGGAAGCAATGCAAACTCAAAAGTTGACGTCATTTCAAAACCATTCTGGAAAGAGTTGCTCAGCGACTTTTTAATCAAGAACGACATTGCCGATTTCGATGTCATAGGTTTCAGCATGGGCGGCAGATTTGCATTGGCTACGCTGGAAGCTTTTGCCGACAGGATCGGGCATGTTTATCTCATTGCCCCGGACGGAGTTTCTGAAAATCCCCTATACTCTATTGCAACGCGGAATGCATTCGGCCGGTCACTTTTTCGACAGCTAATGCAAAAACCTGCATTCTTCTTTAAAACAATCCTGATTCTCGAAAAATTGAACCTCGTTAACAGCAGCCTGATCCGCTTTACACAACACGTTCTCAACACACCAGAAAAACGGAGCACTATTCTACGTTCGTGGATTGCATTCAAGAATCTCCGGTTTGACATTCCCCAAATAGGCAGGCTTGCAAAGGCTCACAACGCACGTATATTTCTGTTTACCGGCGAGTTTGACAAGCTCTTAAAACCTCACACCGTCAGCAAGCTAGCCAGGTTGCTGCCTGCTAATCAGACTATCCGTCTAAAAAGCGGCCACTCGCAACTGGTTGCACATTCTGCTGCGTGGATTTGTACATTATTTGAGTAACTTGTCAGACACCCATCTGACGTTATGCAGCAACATTTACCTCAAAATGACACCAACTGGCGGTTAAAGGCGATCATCGGCGGCTCCGCCGGGAACCTGGTTGAATGGTACGATTGGTATGCCTACTCCGCTTTTTCGCTCTATTTCGCAAGTACCTTCTTCCCGGACTCCAACCCGACGGTACAGCTGATCAACACAGCAGGTATTTTTGCAGTCGGATTTTTAATGCGACCAATCGGCGGGTATGTCTTCGGGAAACTGGCTGATACGAGAGGCAGGAAAGTCGCGATGACATTGTCGGTGTTACTGATGTCATTCGGCTCTCTGCTCATCGCATTTTTACCGGGGTACAACAGCATCGGTATTTTAGCGCCAATCCTGCTGCTGATCGCGCGCTTGCTGCAAGGATTGAGCGTAGGCGGCGAGTACGGTACTTCGGCCACTTACCTGAGCGAAGTAGCAACTGAGAAGCGGCGTGGTTTCTATTCGAGTTTTCAATATGTGACATTAATCGGTGGACAGCTCATTGCACTTGGCTTGCAGCTGATCCTTCAAAACATATTTCTTACTGACAAGCAAATGCACGAATGGGGCTGGCGCATTCCCTTCATTTTCGGTGCCGCATTATCACTGATCGCCCTGTACCTGCGCGCACATTTAACTGAAACAAAAGCATTTCAGACAAAAACACAGGAAGTAAAAAAAGAAGGCTCATTGAAAGAGCTGCTCAAACATCCCCGGGCAATATTGATTGTAATCGGTCTGACACTCGGCGGCACGCTCGCTTTTTATACCTATACCACTTACATGCAGAAGTTTCTGGTTAACACCGTCGGGCTTACCAAATACCAATCTACGATCCTCACCTTTTGCTCTCTCTTTATTTTCGCAGCTTTGCAGCCGCTTTTCGGCGCGTTGAGCGATCGCATTGGCAGGCGCCCATTGCTGATATCTTTTGGTGTATTGGGTACCATCTGCACTTACCCGCTCTTAACTACATTGAGCAAAACAACGGATATGTGGTCGGCTTTTGCGCTTTTAATGGCCGCGCTGATCATTGTAAGCGGGTATACTTCCATTAATGCAGTGGTAAAAGCCGAGCTATTTCCAGTGGAAGTCAGGGCACTGGGCGTGGGGCTCCCCTACTCGCTTACAGTCGCAATCTTCGGAGGAACGGCGGAGTATTTTGCGCTCTGGTTTAAAAACCTGGGACACGAAAGCTACTATTACTGGTATGTGACCATCTGCATTTTCATATCGCTGGTGATCTATATCCGCATGAAAGACACAAAACATACTTCCCTCATCGAAGACCATTAACCTTCCGTAGCAACAGCTGATATTTAATCTTAAAAACACATAAACAGCTCTCAGATCATCTCAGGTGTGGTTTTATACAAATACTTCCTTTTGTATTCAAGCGGAGTCATATCTGTTACCTTCTTGAAATGCCTGTAAAAATTGGAGACATTGTTGAAACCGCATTCGAAGCAGATTACCTCCGTTGCCAGCTTATCCTCAATCAATAACCTGCAAGCCTGACTAATGCGTATTTCCACGAGGAAGTCATTGTAAGTCTTCTTGGTCATTAACTTGAAGTACCGGCAAAACGATGTTATCCCAAGATTAGCGATAGAAGCCACGTCTTGCAATGTGATGTCATTCCGGTAGTTGGACAATGTGTATGCGTAAATTTTGTTAAGCCGCAGCGTTTCAGAATCGTTCGACTTATAAAATGCGTGAGCAGAAGCAATGGTCTCGTATTCCGTTGTTTCCGCCAGTATTTTCAAAATAGACAAAAGCGCGATCAGCCGGTCAAGGTTTTGTGCATTCACGGTGGAATACATCAACTCGACTATTTTCTCTTTTGCACTGCCCGAAATCAGAAGTCCGCGCTTCGCTTTTTCGTAAAGTTTAGGGATCTGGTAAGCTTCCGGTAGAAGCAAAAAATCACCACCAAGGCAATTCGGCAGGAAATGGATAATAACTACTTCAACAGCTGTGTTGGCCGCGCCTTCCTCTACGCGCCAGGTATGCGGCAGATTTTCTCCCAAAAGGATCAGCTCGCCGTCTGAAAAATTGCTGATACTGTCACCAATAAAGCGTACTCCCTTGCCTCTTACCAGATAATGCAATTCAAGCTCAGGGTGATAGTGCCAGACTGTACCAAAGCCGGCGTCTTTTTCATGGCGGATGCTGAATGAAGTTCGCGAAGGTATCGGAACTTTGTGAAAATGAGGTTTCATTTCAAATGTCCAGTGTGACAGGGTTTAGGTATCTGTCTGCTATTCATTTAAAGAGTAATATTTGTTTATCTATCCGGTCTTTTGTCAAAAAGTTCTACAAGCCTGTGCACTTTCACTAGGATCTGTGGACTGCACCCATTTTGTCGAGGTAGGCTTGCCGCACGTCAAGGTCCTGGTACTTCCTCATCTCCGTAAAAATCTGATTTTTCAAATTAAGGAACAGGTATGATTGAAAATTCTCTTCCGCCTCCAACCTGATCCTGTCTTCCCAGATCTTCTCAAAAACGTGGCTTGTTACTGCCTCTGCCTCGCCTTCATCTTTCAAAATAACCCTGCAAAGGCTCATGGCAGGTTCACGAAAATAGGTGCAAAGCTGCGTAAACGCGACCTTATCTCCTTCGGTAATGCGGTGCAAAATCTGCTGGGTCGGGAAGGCCATGATTTTTTTGATTTAAATGTTTGTATTATTTCAAAGGCACTGCGAAGCTGTTCTTAAAAATGCTGTCAATTCCAAGCTCACTGCGAAGCTGGTCCGCTTCTGCCAGTAATTTATCGGCACGATCCTTCACTTCTTCGGTCAATGCATCCACTTCTCTCCTGGTATAAAGTGAAATAGGGAAACCTCGTTTTTGAAGGCAGTACTTCGCAATAACCGGGTAGGCTGTATGCACGATATCCATTGAATCATTAAAGAATGCCTGCAACCTGTCTGCCTCTGCGACGCGGGATGCATCATTGTAATGATTGCATATCCACACCACGAGTTCGGGATATATGTTGCCCTGAATGCATGATAACCCGGCAGCCCCGGCCCGGAGCGAGGCAGTTGCATTCACCATATATGCATCATACAAGCCAAACCTGAATCCTTCCGTAGCTTTAATTCGGTTAACAACTTCTCCGATATCGAGACAGGTATCTTTATGGTAAACAATTCGCCGGGTCTGTACCAGCTCACCCAGCAATTTGCTGTCGATTAACCGCTTGTACGGGACCGGGCATTCGTAAAAGCCAAGCGGAATCTCCTCTGTAAGAGCCAGCAGCTTTTTCACATTTGTTTCAAATACCTCCTCCGGATCATGCTCCTCAGCCAGCAAACCTGTAATTACGATCACAGCATCTATTCCGGTATTGTATATACGTTTTACAAAATCTGCTTGTTGCTCAACCGATCCGCCCAGGGTTCCTGTGGCTACCACCGGCACTCTTCCGGCGACCTGGTCCACAACGGTCTGGGTTACTTCCAGACGCTCAAATTCCGTTAATTCAAACATTTCACTCGACAAACAGTTGGCAAACAGCCCCGCTGCACCGGCTTCAAGGTACATTTCAGTCAGCATTTTCAGCCCTTCAAAATCGACTGCTCCTGATTCCAGAAAGGGTGTAAGCATAACCGGAATAAACCCCTGCGGCAGCGAACGTGACGTTTGTGCATTTGTCATGTTGAGTAACAATTAAAATTGGTGTTGTTATTGAAATAATATAAGCCTGACTCTCCGTTTTTGCTCAGCGCATTTATTTATTGTCCAGTATCACTTCCCTTTCGGCAGTTCGTTTTCTTTTCAGCCTGGTCAGGAGCATTCCGATTAAAAAGATCGTGAGCGTCCCTACCACCATGATCATGTTCTGGTGCAATGGGTTACGGAGGTATGCGTATTCATCGGGTAGCTGGCCTGAGAATGTCATCCAGATAATCACCACAATGCCGATCAGCGTGGCGGTTAATGCCTCCGCATTCCGGGTTTGTCTTGAAATAATCCCTAACAGGAACAATCCGAGCATTCCGCCGGCAAAAATACCCGACAGCATCCACCAAACATCCAATACGCTTTTCACTCCGATCATCGCAATTCCTGTCAGCATGCCCAGCAAGCCGAACACCGTTGTAGCAATGTATAACAGCCGCAGCGACTCTTTCTGAGACAAGTCTGACTTGATGTATTTCTGATAAATATCAACTGAAAATACCGTAGCGGAGGCATTCATTCCCGAACTGATCGTGCTCATTGCAGCCGACATAATTGCTGCGATAATGAGCCCTAGCAATCCTACGGGCACTTTCGTTACCATGAAATGCGGCATTACCTTGTCGCCGTAATCAGCAGGTAGCAATGTAGCCGCCAATCCTCTGATCGCTTCCTGACTTCCGGTTGGCAGCCGCTCCGTCGCAACCTGCATTTTAATCGTTTCAAGAAGCTCGGGATTACTCTGGTAATATGCGTAGAGGCAGGATCCGAGAAAGAAAAACATCAGTGAAACCGGCAAATAGAGATAAACACAGAGCCAGACCGACCCGGCAGCCTCTTTTACCGATGTGGTAGTATGGTAGCGCTGCACGTAATTCTGGTCCATTCCAAAATTGTTCAGGTTCATAAAAAACCCGTAGAGCAACACCACCCAAAAAGAGGATTGCGTAAAATCCGGCGCAAATGTTCCGAGACTGAATTTGTTCTCGGCACTGCCGATATCCATAATCCTGGATACACCTCCGTCCATTCCTGCGATCACCAGATAAAGGATAACCAATGCGCCGACGGTCTTGATCACCCCCTGTACCACCTCTGTCCAGATTACCGCCTCCATTCCGCCCATTACTGTATATAACACAATACAAATCCCGACTACGATCATGATCGTCGACATTTCATATCCTGTCAATGCCTGCAAACTCAGTGCAATCCCGAAAAAGATAGATCCCATTCGCGCCAGCTGTGTCAGCAGAAAACAGACAACAGCGTAAGTCCGCGCCCAGGGACCAAACCTGTGTTCAAGATGGGTGTAGGCCGAAACAGCGCCCGTATTTCTGTAAAATGGTATAAAAAACCGCGTTGCAACCCAGGCTGCCAGCGGCATTGATAAACTGAATACAAATGAATTCCAGTTACTCCCGAATGCTTTTCCCGGAACTCCCAGAAAGGTGTTACTGCTTAAAAAGGTAGCATAAATGCTGATCCCGATTGCCCAGCCCGGTATCCGGCCCGAAGCTTTTGTGAATTGATCGGCAGTCGTATTCTTTCTTGAAAAGTAAATTCCTACACCCACCATCCCTGCCAGATAGGCTAGCACAATAACCAGATCTATAAATGGTAAGGATTTCATTCTGATTTTGGATGAATTATAACTTTACCACAAAGAAACAGGATGAAGTCAATGGGTTTATATGGTTTCGTAGCGTATTATTGTAGGATCTTAGCAAGAAAAGCTATTTTCCTCAAAGGATAGCGTAACTATCCTACTATTTTTCGCTCCCGAAAGAAATAACCCACCCCAATTGTAGAAACGATGATCAGCAGGACCAAAACCACTTTGGTAGCAAGTCCCTCATTGGGATGCTCCAGCAGGTACCTGATATCCTGAGCTTCTCTCCCAGCCCAAACAGCTAGAACTGTGCGTGGGATCATTCCCAGTGTACCGCCGGCAAGTACCTGCTTGAAACGCGCGCCCGCCATTGCAAAAAAGAGGTTGGTGATCGCAAATGGAAGAACAGGTGAAAGTTTGGCAAAAAAGATCAGCCGCAGTTCGTTCTTGTAAAAGCGACTTAACAAGCTTCCAACCTGCGGATAAATCTGCATTAAGTGCTTTCTCAGTGAAGTAGCATGCAAATAGTTGGCAGAAACGTAGATCAATGCGATAGCACCCAGGTTCATCCCGAACAGCATCGGAATTGATTTCCAACCCAAAAAATAACCGTAAACAAGTGCAAGAAAGGTAGGCGGCGTAAGTGCTACTGAAGACGCAATCGTCAGTATTAAGGTAATCCCAATCCACCAGCCCAGCGGCATGGCTCGCAGAAACTGCTCGTTATTGATTGCCCAGGCAGTGAGAAGCGAAGTAGTCAGCAGTGGAACAATGGTCATCAGCACACTGATAACCACGGGTAACGAGAATTTTTTGGGAGTAGATTTTTCCACGGCTGTAGTGCGGCTAAGTATGCTGTCTCTGCATTCAGATAACCACTTGTTTGTACAAAAGGTTTTTAATGGGCTTGCCTTTTATGCAGGCCGCCTAAATTTCCGGGCAGCATAAAAGTGCATTATCAATTGTCTTATTCGTGTATTTTCGTGTCTTCGTGGCACTACAAACATCCCAATGAAATTCGGAACCAAAGCAATACACGCAGGTGTAACACCCGACCCGACTACCGGCGCTATTATGACGCCAATCTACCAGACTTCCACCTACGTACAGGAAAGTCCTGGAAAGCATAAAGGCTACGAATACTCCCGCACCCACAATCCGACCCGAACTGCTTTGCAAAATGCATTGGCAGCATTGGAAAACGGGCAGCACGGGATTTGTTTTTCCTCCGGAATGGCTGCTACCGACGCGGTACTGAGGCTGTACAAGCCGGGCGACGAAATCATCGTCACCAACGACATTTACGGCGGCACTTACCGGATCATGAAGCGCATTTATGAAGGTTATGGGTTAGTTTTCAAGTTTGTGGATATGTCCGATGCCGGGAATGTGACAGAAGCTATCTCAGACAAAACAAGGATGATCTGGATCGAAACACCTACGAACCCGCTCCTCAAAATCATTGATATCAAACAAATCACTGCGCTTTGTAACGGACGAAATATCCTCTGTGCCGTCGATAACACATTTGCCTCGCCTTACCTGCAAAACCCGCTTGACCTGGGAGCAGATATTGTAATGCATTCCGTAACCAAGTACCTCGGCGGGCATTCGGATACTGTAATGGGCGCATTGGTCACCAACGATACGGAACTGGCAAAGCAACTTGCATTCATCCAGAATGCAGCTGGCGCGGTACCCGGTCCGCAGGATTGCTTCCTTGTTTTGAGAGGACTGAAAACGCTGCATATCCGGATGCAAAGGCATTGTGAAAATGCCATGCAGATTGCGACCTGGCTTTCAAACCATCCAAAGGTCGGCAAGGTTTATTATCCGGGGCTCCCTTCGCATCCTGGTCATGAAATAGCCCGGAAGCAAATGCGGGATTTTGGCGGAATGCTTTCTTTTGAGCTAAAAGGCGACGTTTATGAAGAGGCCGTCGCCACCATGGAGCGACTTACGTTGTTCTCTCTCGGCGAATCCCTGGGCGGCGTGGAATCGCTTTGTACGCATCCTGCAAGTATGACGCACGCCAGCATTCCCAAAGCAGAAAGGGAGCAGGTGGGCTTGAAAGACACATTGATCCGCCTGAGCGTAGGTATCGAAGATGCAGAGGACCTGATCGCCGACCTGGAACAGGCAATTGGCTAGTCGCAGATTGTTGCCATTCAATCTCAAAAATCTTACTTTTGGATCACCTTTTTTGAAACACTAAAAATCAAAACAATAAATGGAATTAACGGGAACAGTGATCGCTTTGCTTCCTGAAGTAACAGGCCAGGGCAAGAATGGAATGTGGCGTAAACAGGAATTTATTCTTGAAATACCTTCTCAGTATCCGAAAAAAGTCTGCATTTCGCTTTGGGGGGATAAAATAGACCAGGCTGATCTTCAAATTAACCAGTCGGTTACAGCTTCCATTGATATCGAAAGCCGCGAGTACAATTCCCGGTGGTACACAGAGGTAAAAGCCTGGAAAGTAGACAAAGCAACTAGCGGCGGCTCTTCTTCGTCTGCCGGCGGCAGCCCGCTTCCTCCTGTTACTACTTTCACAGAGGACGAATCCGACGATCTTCCTTTCTAATCAAGCTGACACTTACATCAGGCCGACTTGAAAAATATATTACTGATATTTATTGGAGGAGGCTTGGGTAGTCTGGCAAGATATGGTGTTGCCAGAGCATTCATTTCATGGTCGTCAATTTTCCCTGTTGGTACATTGACGGCCAATATTCTTGCCTGTTTGCTGCTTGGGCTGCTATCCGGCTGGGCAACTTTAAGTAATTCGACCAACATTCCGGACTACCGCGCTTTCGTAGCAATCGGATTTTGTGGCGGGTTCAGTACCTTTTCTACTTTCAGCAACGAGACGATCCAGCTCTTCGTCAGTGATCGCTGGACAGAAGCATTCCTCAACATTTTTGTAAGTCTGCTGCTTTGTTTCTTTGCCACATTCGCCGGATTATGGCTGGGAAGACAGCTGATCGTGTTTTAACGTCAGTTGGATTGATAGCTCATCGACATTGTAAACTTGTCGATCATTTCCTGAGGGTGAACATCCAGAATGCGCGCCAGTACCATCACTACCAAAGTATTAGAGGCAATTTTCCGGGGTATTCCGGCTACCGTTGCAAAAAGATCGACTGTAACTGACTGCTTTTCATCCAGCAGCTTCATCAGCTTCTGCTCCTTGTCACCATATTGAAAACGGATATCGCGCTCACCTCTGCCTCGGCGCATGATTTCCTTCATCTCCCTGCTCGCCTGCAATGATTTGTCTTCTACACGGATGTAAGCCTGGCGGGTACCGGTTTCATCCACCACATAATGCGGCTTGTCAACACTGCGCGGAATAGTGAGCACAAGCACATCCCTGTCCTGGCTGACGGGAACGCGTTCTTTTTTGTAGCTTATTTTGGGATAAATGTATTTGTCGATCGCCCGGGTGAGCGTAAATTCATCTTCATCAGCATCTTTCAGCCCCTTGATGGTTTTGTCGTCGCCAACTCCTACGAAGAGCTTCCCGCCGCCTGTGTTGGCAAAAGCGACAACTTCGCGGACAATTTTCTCAGGATGGCTGGATTTCAATTTGAACTCCACATGCTCACCCTCCCCTTTCTTTACCAGCTCTTTTAACAATCGAAGCTCCATTAGTTAGAATGGATAGATATCTGAATTATGACAAACTCACCTTCGGTTATATCCTCGTCTTTCCTTTCTTAACGCTAACAATATACATTCGTTTTGCCAGATTTAAAAAAAATATTCAGGAGCGAGTTTCACGAAAATCTGAACCCTTATAAAACAAAAAACGACACCTTTCAGTGTCGTCTCTTATCAATATTCATCTTCGTTAAAAAAGAAATCGTCTTTTGTCGGATAATCAGGCCAAATTTCCTCAATGCTTTCATAGGGTTGACCATCGTCTTCAAGCTCCTGTAGGTTTTCAACTACCTCTAACGGAGCGCCTGTTCTGATTGCAAAGTCAATTAGCTCGTCTTTGGTAGCTGGCCAGGGAGCATCTTCAAGGTACGATGCAAGTTCGAGAGTCCAGTACATAATATTTTCGCCTATTAATGGTTACTTTACTTTTTTGCAAAAGTAAAAAATTTGACATCTTTTAAAAGCTTAAAGCGAAAAAAAGCAAAAATAATTGCCTGGTTAAAAATAATATTTCCCACAACCAAGCAACCACCTGTTTATCAAGTTATTACAGATATCACTTTATTGAAAATACGGTGACAAATCTTCCAGACGAACCTTAATTTCTACCTGTTCCAATCATTTCTTTCAACAGCCGTCCGTCGCCTCAAACCTTTTTGTAAATTCCCTGTTTCGTTCCTTAAATACCATTATTATGACTATCGAAGTTTGCGCGTACTCTCTTGAATCCTGCATTAACGCACAAGCCGGAGGTGCTGGCCGCATTGAGCTTTGCGGCGGGCTGGGTGAAGGCGGAACTACCCCCAGCGCCGGTCTGATTGAAATCGTCAAACAGTATATAGAAATCCCTCTTTATGTAATGATCCGGCCACGCGGTGGTGACTTTGTCTATGATTTTTTTGAAGAAGAAATCATGAAAAAAGACATTGATGTAGCTAAAAAGCTGGGCGCAAATGGCGTTGTGCTTGGGATACTTAATGCAGAGGGGCAAGTTGATGTGCAACGTACGAAAGCGCTGGTGGACTATGCCGCTCCAATGAAAGTAACATTCCACCGTGCATTTGACCTCACACCTGATCCGCACAAAGCATTAAAGGCGGTAATAGAAACCGGCGCTGAAAGAATCCTGACCTCAGGTCAGAAAGCCAGCGCCATTCAGGGGATTGACCTGCTAGCAGCACTTGCAAAGGAAGCAAACGGCAAAATCGAGATTATGGCCGGAGGCGGAGTAAATCCTGAAAATGCCGCTGAGCTGGCCGCAGCCGGCGTACATTCCCTGCACCTTACCGCAAAAGCATTCCGTCCGGCCAGACAGAAATACTTCCCGGCAGCCGTTTCAATGGCGGGTGAAATTCCTGATGAACGTTCGGTGCTTTATAGTAAGCTTGAAGTGATAGAAGCTATGGTTCAAGTAGTTTCGTAGTCAAAAAGACCTTTTTCTGCAAAAGTGTCCCCTCTCTATGAAGATTGTTAAAGCGATTGTTTCTTTGGCCATTGCCATAGCCCTGATTTATTTTCTCGACAAACCCCTCGGACCTGCTCCTGCACTGGGACCATTCCTGAGCCCATTCACGGGATTCAGCCAAAATGGTGAAGATGCCTCGGGTTCAGACACTGAATTGGTACTTAAACTCGATAGTCTGCAAAGCGAAGTGATCATCCGCTTTGACGACACCGGCGTGCCGCACATTTTTGCAAGAAACGATTTCGACCTGTTCTACGCCCAAGGCTATATCACAGCCAGAGACCGGTTGTGGCAAATGGACTTGCAAATTCGTGCTGCTTCGGGCAGGCTGTCGGAGATACTCGGCAAGGTAACGCTTGAAATGGATCTGCAGAGCCGCCGGCTCGGAATGGGCTATGGAGCTGAGGCAAACTTCAAAATGGCCATGAGCGAACCGCAGTCGCGCACCGCGTTGCTGGGCTACACTGCCGGAGTAAATGCGTACATCAGGCAGCTTGCGCCCAAAGATTATCCTATCGAATTCAAGCTGCTGGGCTACAAACCCGAGCCTTGGAAGCCGATTAATACCATGTACATGCTCGAACAAATGACGCTCACCCTTGCCGGGCGCTCGAATGAGACAGGTATGACAGAGTTGCTTCAAAAATATGGTAAACAGGTAATCGATCAGGTTTTCCCCGATTATCCGCTATTGCAGGAAAGCCCCATTATTCCGTCAGGCACAAAATGGGATTTTAAACCAATTGCCATTCCTGAAAAACTAACTTCAACCGACAGTGTTAATTCCGGATCGCACCTAACTCAAAAACTTAGTTTACCAGCGAAAAGGTTTGAAAAAGTAGAAGGGATCGGAAGCAATAACTGGGCGGTCAGCGCTGAGAAATCCATTACCGGCTACCCGATCCTGGCCAATGATCCGCACCTGGAACTCACACTCCCCTCGATCTGGTACCAGGTACAGCTGCATACGCCCGAGATGAATGTGTATGGCGTTTCTTTGCCAGGTATCCCCAGTGTTATTATCGGCTTCAATCAAAATGTAGCCTGGGGAGTTACCAATGTGGACGCTGACGTTTATGATTTATACAAAATCAAATTCAAAGACAGCAGCAGGAAGCAATATTGGCATGAAAACCAATGGAAAAACACCCGCATCAGGAAAGAAGTGGTTTATATCAAAGGTGAAAAATCACCTGTGACAGAAGAGGTGGTTTACACCCACCACGGGCCGGTTACCGAAATGGACAATACTTCGAAGCAGCCCGACCTGGCGATCCGCTGGATCGGGCACGAGCCTGGCAACAGCTTCATGACATTTTACCAGCTGAATAAGGCAAAGAATTATGACGATTACCGAAGTGCATTAACCAGATACGTGGGGCCCGCGCAGAATTTCGTTTTCGCGGACAACAGCAAGAACATCGCCATTACCGTGAATGGAAAGATGCCTGTTAAATACAAGGAGCAAGGTAAATTCATTCTCGATGGTACCGATCACCGGAACGACTGGCAGGGATGGATTCCGGCTGAACAGAACCCTTACGTCAAAAATCCTGAGAGAGGATTTGTGAGCAGTGCCAATCAATCGAGTACAGACACGACTTATCCTTATTATATCAACTGGGTTTTCGCACCTTCCGAACGCGCGATCCGAATCAACGAACGCTTGCAGGCTATGACACAGGCGAATGCAGACAGCCTCCGTGCTTTGCAAAACGACAATTTCAGTGTCCTCGCCAGAACCATTTTGCCCAAACTTCTGGAAGTACTATCCACAACGGCATTATCTCCGTCTGAAAAAGCGGCCAAGATCATTTTAGCCAATTGGAACTACCAGAATGCACCAAACTCGGTTGCTGCTTCCATATTCGAAGAATGGATACCTGCATTACGAAATGCGATATGGAGCGATGAATTCGGATCTGAGCTGCCAAGCCGGGACCGGACGTTGTATTTGCTTTTGAAACAAACGAAAGAAAAATGGTTTGATAACATTACTACTTCTAATAAAGAGACAATGCCGGACATTGTTTACGGCAGCTTTAAAGCTACGCTTGACAGCCTGAAAGCGCGACACGGAACCATGAGCCCTACCTGGCAGTGGTCGAAAGTAAAAGGTACCGAAATCCGGCATTTGAGCAGAAGCCTGAAATCCTTTAATGCACCTCCCATTACGACCGGAGGCGGCAGTAGTATCGTCAATGCGATCACAAAACGGAATGGACCTTCATGGAGAATGGTCGTCGAGCTCGGGCCGACGCCGCGCGCCTACGGTATCTATCCAGGCGGACAATCCGGAAATCCGGGTAGCCCATATTACCTTAATATGCTTGGTAAATGGGAGAAGGGGGAATTGAATGAACTGCTCTTCCTCAATGCACCCGACCAGCAACATTCCCGCCTTACAGCCCGGATCACCCTTCAAAAGAAATAAAGATGAACTTCCTCGTCATTCTGATCATCACGGCCATACTGCAATTCTTCGCTCCCTGGTGGGTAGTCGCCATTGTCCCGTTTGTAGTTCACCTGTGGTGGCCCACAGCGGCTTTCAAATCATTTTGGATCAGCTTTCTGGCAATTTGCGTGTTGTGGCTGGGTTACGGCTACTATTTTCACCTGATATCAAACGGCGCGATTTCAGACCGGATTGCGCAGATATTTTTCCTGCCTGACGGCCTTTTACTACTGCTTGTGAGCGGCATAATCGGTGGACTTGTGGGCGGATTCGGAGGGTTATCGGGATTCCTGATCCGCGACATTTTCGTGCGGAATGCAGAAAGTTAAGCCACTGCAAAAATGCCTTTTTAAGGTTCTATAAGATTCATTGTACTTAAACACAAATCCTTATCTTTGCGGCTCATGCAAAAAAATTAAACCTTAAAGACGTGAACAATAATACTTCGTTGATCTGGAACATTGTGCTTTCATTGGCTGTAGCCGTACTTTTCTTCCTTCACTTTTCAAGTAAATCGTCGGGCGATGCCGGCGTAGCAGCAGACGGTAATGTAGTGGCAGGCCGCAAGACAGTTTATGTTCAGGTAGATTCTCTTTTGAAAAATTACGAGTTCTTCAAAGACACAAGAAAGGAACTTGAAAACAAGAACTTCCAGCTGGAAAACGAATTGAATACCAAAGGTCGCTCTCTGCAGAATGAAGTTGCATTCTTTCAGCAAAAAGCGCAGACTATGACACCCGAGCAAGCAAGATCCACTGAGGCGCAGCTGATGAAAAAACAGCAGGATTTAATGGCGTACCGCGATCAGTCGGCACAAGCATTGGGCCAGGAAGAAGCTAAGAAAAATGAAGAGCTTTATAAAAACATCCGCTCTTACATTGAGAAATATAATAAGGAAAATGGTTTTGAGTACGTCCTTGGTTACTCACTTGGAGGCGGAATCCTTTTTGCAAATCCTTCGCTGGATGTTACGCAGAAAATTCTGGACGGCTTGAACAAAGAATATAAATCATCAGGCAAACCGGCAGCAGCAGATTCTACCAAGAAATAAGCTGGCAGGTTACCAACAAAAAAGGTGTCGGTTCAATGGAACCGACACCTTTTTTGTTGCTTATTAAATCTATTAGACAGCCGAAGAAGAAAACTTCGCGCCGATATATTCGCGGTTCATACGCGCAATGTTCACCATGCTAATTTCTTTCGGGCATTCAGCCGAACATGCCCCTGTATTGGTACAAGCTCCAAAACCCTCCGCATCCATTTGCGCTACCATTTTCTCAGCACGGATACTGCGCTCTGCCTGACCTTGTGGCAACAATGCAAGCTGAGAGATCTTTGCAGATACAAACAACATCGCAGAAGCATTTTTACAAGCAGCTACACAAGCACCGCATGCAATGCAGGCTGCCGCTGAAAATGCCTCGTCAGCCGCTTCCTTCGGAACTGGCAAACTGTTGGCATCCTGCGCATTTCCTGTGTTTACAGAAATAAAACCTCCTGCTGAAATCACGCGGTCAAATGCATCACGATCCACAACCAGGTCTTTGATAACCGGGAATGCCGCCGCTCTCCATGGCTCTACTACGATCGTATCTCCATCGTTGAAAGAACGCATGTGCAACTGGCAGGTTGTAACTCCTTTCAGCGGACCGTGCGGTCGTCCATTGATAAACATTGAGCAAGCTCCGCAAATACCTTCCCTGCAGTCGTGGTCAAATGCAACCGGTTCTTTTCCTTCTTCAATGAGTTGTTCGTTTAACACGTCGAACATTTCAAGGAATGACATATCAGGGGAAACTTTATCCAGCTTGTAGTCTTCAAAACCGCCCGCTGTATCTTTATTACTTTGTCTCCAGACTTTCAGAGACAAACTCATATTTCCTTCCATATCTATCTTATTCTTTATGCTGTGATAAATTGTACACCCGGACAATATCCGGCTTTACTAATTATTTGTAACTCCTCTGGGCAATCTTAATGTTCTCGTAAATCAGTTCCTCTTTGTGAAGCTCCCACTGCTCAACTCCCTTGTGCTCCCACGCAGACACGAACATATAATTATCATCGTCGCGCATTGCTTCTCCTTCTTCGGTCTGGAACTCTTCACGGAAGTGTCCGCCACAAGATTCGTTCCTGGTCAAAGCATCAATACACATCAGCTCACCTAATTCAATAAAGTCGGCTACGCGGTTGGCTTTATCAAGCTCCGGATTGAAGTAGGTAGCTGTTCCCATTACTTTTACATCCCTCCAGAATTCTTCTCTCAGCTGACGTATTTCTACGATTGCTTCCTTCAACCCTTTTTCATTACGCGCCATTCCACACTTATCCCACATGATCTTACCCAACCGGCGGTGGAATAATTCAGGAGATGTATTACCCTGAATGCTCAACAGTTTTTCAATTCTGTCCCGCACTTCTTTCTCCGTTTGAACAAACGCTTCATGGTCGGTAGAGATTTTACCTGTTCTGATTTCATTAGCCAGATACGCTCCGATGGTGTAAGGGATCACAAAGTATCCGTCGGCTAAACCCTGCATCAAAGCGGAAGCACCGAGACGGTTTGCTCCGTGGTCAGAGAAGTTGGCCTCACCCAGTGCATATAATCCTGGTACGGTTGTCATCAGGTTATAATCAACCCAAAGTCCGCCCATTGTATAGTGAACAGCCGGGTAAATACGCATGGGAACTTCGTAAGGATCCTCACCCGTAATCTGCTTGTACATGTCAAACAGGTTACCATATTTTTCTTTCACCACCGCTTTACCCCAGGCAATAATATCTGAATGGGATGCATTGTGAATATTGTTTTTATTTGCTTCTGCCTTACCGTAACGCTCAACCGCAGCAGCGAAATCGAGGTAAACGGCCAGCTTGGAAGTTCCTACTCCGTAGCCTGCATCGCAACGCTCCTTAGCCGCACGCGACGCAATGTCACGGGGAACAAGGTTACCAAATGCAGGGTAGCGTCTTTCAAGATAGTAATCACGCTCTTCTTCCGGAATTTCATTACCCGGACGATTGTCGTTCTTAGCTTTTGGTACCCAGATCCGTCCATCATTACGAAGCGATTCAGACATCAGCGTCAGCTTAGACTGGTGCTCACCAGATACGGGGATACAGGTCGGGTGAATTTGGGTAAAGCAAGGATTTCCGAAGAATGCACCGCGTTTGTGCGCTTTCCATGCGGCGGTAACGTTACTTCCCATTGCGTTGGTAGAAAGGTAGAATACGTTACCGTAACCTCCCGAGCAAAGCAATACAGCGTGACCTGCATGTCTTTCCAGCTCACCTGTAACCAGGTTTCTTGCAATGATACCGCGGCATTTACCGTCAATATTTACGATATCCAGCATTTCGTGGCGGTTGTACATTTTAACTGTACCCATACCAACCTGACGCTGCAGACCTGAATACGCGCCGAGCAACAACTGCTGACCGGTTTGTCCGGCAGCGTAAAATGTTCTCTGAACCTGCGTTCCACCGAAAGAACGGTTGGAAAGCAAACCGCCGTACTCACGTGCAAAAGGCACACCGGCAGCTACACACTGATCAATAATACTACCGGAAACTTCGGCAAGGCGGTGCACATTTCCTTCTCTTGCGCGGTAGTCACCTCCTTTGATTGTATCATAAAAAAGACGGTAAACCGAGTCCCCGTCATTTTGATAGTTTTTGGCAGCATTGATACCTCCCTGCGCTGCAATGGAGTGCGCACGGCGTGGTGAATCCTGGAAGCAGAAAGCTTTTACCTTATATCCAAGCTCAGCCAGTGTGGCAGCTGCAGAAGCGCCTGCCAGACCGGTACCAACAACGATAATTTCAAGATTACGTTTATTCGCGGGATTTACCAGCGGCACCGAAGAACGGTATTTGCTCCATTTAGTTTCGAGCGGTCCCTGAGGTATTTTGGCATCCAGACGAGATGAAGTCGCCATATAAATTTTATTTAATCGAAATTAGAAATGAAAGAATCACCGGTATTACCGGTACTCGTTTATTTGACCCAACCCAAATACATCGCGATCGGCATCAAGGCAAAAAGAAGAGGCACAACGATCGAAAAAGCTGTTCCTATAAATGAAATCAAACCATTGTACTTCACGTGGTTCGCTCCCAATGTCTGGAAAGCGCTTTTGAATCCGTGCAGCAAATGCCAGAACAATGAGATACAACCCAACACATAAATCAACACAACCCACTCATTCTGAAATATATCCAGCATCATCTGATACAAGTTCAGCTCCTCGCCTGTGGCAAACTGGTTGGAACGGTTGGGAATCCAGAAATGCGCCGTGTGGATAACAAGAAAGATCAGCAGCAACGTGCCCAGCAATCCCATACTTCTGGAATACCAGGTACTGTTTGCAGAAGCATTAGTGACTGCATACCCGATCGGACGTGCTTCTCTGTTGTTTTTCCATAAAATAAGGCCGTCGGCAATGTGGATCAGGAAACCTGCAACCAATCCGATTTCCAGTGTCCTGATGATCGGGTTAGTACCCATGAAATGACCCCAGTGGGTGAAAGTTTCTCCGCCATCATTATAGAAGATCATCGCATTGATGGTGGCATGAATGACCAGAAAGACAATTAAAAAAAGACCGGTAAGAGCCATCAGAAGCTTTTTCCCGATCGAGCTCGTTAACGTTTGTGAAAACCACGACATATGAAACACAAATGGTTTTAGTGCAAAAAAATGAGGTATATTTAGAACCATTCAAAGGTATATCACAAACGCTCGTCAGGCAAAAAAACCTGTCCATTTTTGCTGAATGGGGTATTATTTATAATCATTATTAAGAAATTTCTGATCCCGGCAAGCGAGTGCTAATCAGTGTGTTCGAAACAGCCTTAGAACACCGAAAAACCTACTTTTGTTTGATAATACCGTACACATTTTATAGCAAGAATTTCGTTGAGAGTTCAGGTCAGACTATTATCTATTCTTATATGTCACGTACTTTACGTTCCCTTCTATCATTAATCAGTTTTATCGTTCTGCTGTTTTCTGTTTCCGAGGTAAAAGCCACCCACTTCCGGGCGGGGGAAATAACAGCGAAAAGGTTATCAGGACTGACTTACGAAATTAAGCTGTCTGCCTATTTCGACGTTTCGCCTCCTGGCAAGACTGCCGCTGACGCAGCTATCAATGTTGATTTCTTCTTCGGAACTGATGGTCCGCGCCGCGTTGACCGCATACCCAGCGCAATAAGGAACATCGGCAACAATACCACTTACAACGAGTACGTCACCACTTACACATTTCCGGCCGCCAGTACCTACGAGATTTCCGTAAGGATGGAAAACCGGAATGCAAATACAGTTAACCTCAACAACGGAGTGCAGACCGACAGGCTCAACTTCTTTGTCCACAGTACACTTGAAATCAACTCGCAATTCGGCCCGAACCAAACTCCCGTTTTACTGAACCCGCCGATTGATCTTGCGGCAGTAGGACAGCGTTACATTCACAATCCCAATGCATTTGATGCCGATGGCGATAGTCTTGCGTATAAACTCTTCGTTCCTCAGCAAAGTAATGGCGGTGGAGTTGGAATCAACATTCCGTACGCCGCCCCCAATGCAATCGGCGCGCCGGGCCGCACTGAGGCAGGTGCTTCACCCGCTAATTTCAGCATCAATGAACTCACAGGTGACCTTGTCTGGGATGCGCCTGCATTGAAGGGACAGTATAATGTCGCCTTTATCGTGGAAGAATGGAGGGATGGTATATTAATCGGCCAGATTGTTCGGGATATGCAGATTTTGGTCGAAGACGCCCGTAATGACCGCCCGTTAATGGACCCGCTGAATGACATCTGTGTGGAAGCAGGTACTTTCATCAACCAGCAGATCAGGGCCACTGACAAGAATGGTGACAGGCTTACACTTACTTCCACCGGAGGGGTGTACCAGAGTGCATTGGTACCGCCTGCCCTGGCTGCATTCACTGTCCCCCAGCAAGGTTCGCAGAACACCGTCGTGGGCCAGTTTACCTGGCAGACTTCCTGCAACCACATCCGGATGGAACCCTATGATGTGCTCTTCAAGGTAGAAGATGCCCCGGCAAGTGGTACCCCCAACCCGTCTTTGTTCCGCAAGCTCGTCGATATGACGACCCTGAACATCCGTGTCTACGGGCCTAAGCCCACCGGGCTGGTTGCCGTAGCGGCCACTGACCCGGCAGGTACTGCTTACAGGCTCAACTGGGCAGCCTATAAATGCCAGGTACAAGGCGCAAGGGTGGTTATTTACAGAAAAGAAGGGTGTACCGACATCCCCGAGGACGTTTGTATCACGGGTATACCCGCAGGATCAGGTTATGAGGAAGTAGCCCGCGTGCCGGTCACACAAACCAC